>NZ_JACVOY010000030.1 GCF_018882185.1 Polynucleobacter sp. AP-Latsch-80-C2
CCACGGAACATATGCATATAAACCACCACAAAGAACATAGAGGCGCCGGTGGAGTGCATATAGCGAATCATCCAGCCCCATGGCACTTCGCGCATGATGTATTCAACTGACTCAAAAGCCTTAGCAGCATCGGGCTTATAGTTCATCGTCAAGAAAATACCGGTAAGTATCTGATTTACCAATACTACGATAGCTAATGCACCAAAAATGTAGAAGAAATTTAAATTCTTCGGCGCGTAATACTCGCTCATGTGACGCTTAAATGCTTCTGTTACCGGTAGACGTGAGTCAACCCAAGCCATTAACTTTTGAGCTGCGGAGGCGTCTGCTGGGACTTGTTTTTCTTGGAATGCCATTAATCTCTCCTTAAGCCTTCTTATCGTCGCCGATCAGAATCTTGGTATCGCTCAAATACATATGTGGCGGAACTTCAAGGTTATCTGGGGCTGGTTTATTCTTAAATACACGGCCTGCCATATCAAATGTGGAGCCATGACATGGGCAAAGGAAGCCGCCTGGCCAGGTATTTGGCAGCGATGGCTGAGGACCGGCCTCAAACTTGGCATTAGGGGAGCACCCTAAGTGAGTACAAATTCCCACCACCACAAGATACTCAGGCTTTATTGAGCGCCACTGATTTTGGGCATATGGAGGGGTGAATTGAGCTGGATCACGCAATGAGTTTGGATCAGCCAATTCGCTATCAATTTTGGATAATTCGGCAACTTGCTCAGGGGTACGACGAACCACCCAAACTGGCTTGCCGCGCCATTCAACCGTTCTCATTTCATCTGGCTGCATACCAGTAATATCGATTTCAACAGCGGCTCCGGCGGCTTTAGCGCGCTCGGAAGGCTCAAAACTGTCCACAAAAGGGTAAAGGGCTGCGGCTGCACCTACGCCACCAACCGCCGATGTGGCGATCAGCCAATTACGGCGATCCTTGTC
>NZ_JACVOY010000031.1 GCF_018882185.1 Polynucleobacter sp. AP-Latsch-80-C2
AAGAGCCAATGGTTAAGCCATTACGTAGATCAAGCGTAGCACTGCTTAAGGTTAATAAGCTACTGGTGTTGCCTACAGTTCCACTACCACTCACTTGTAAGGTACCGGCATTGACAGTAGTAGCGCCGGTATAGGTATTGGCGCCACCAAAAATGACGGTACCGGTATCGCCTATTTTATTGACCGTTAAGGTATAAGCATTGGTATCGGCAATCACACCATTAATCGTCATTGTTTTGCCGGTCGTTAAACCCAGCAATACATTAGAACCCAAAGTCACTGTGCCGGTTTGTTGGATGCCACCTGTGACGCCGCTTGTAAGAGCATAAACAGTTGGCGTTGCTGCGCTATAGAGAGTCAATGCATTGCTAATGGTCTTGCCATTGAGATCAATCACGACCTCACCGGTTGTGATTTCAGTAACAGCGCCTGTTCCAAATGGCTGGAAGCTTGAACCCGCTTTGAGGGTGCCGCCATTGACAGTCGTGCCACCGCTGTAGGTGCTGTTGGTGGTGGCGTTGCCTAGGGTTAAAGTACCACTGCCGATTTCAGTTAAACCAAAGGCGCCGGTCACTCTTCCGGTAGAAGTAATGCCATTTGTTGCATTAATAGTGACTGCTGAACCTAAAGTAATGTCGCCACTTACGCTACCTGTAGCACCACTATTGCCATTAATCAATGCGCCTGTTGAGCTAATACCATCACCATATAGTGTTAATGCATTAGTTATTGTCTGGCCATTGAGATTAATTACTACGCCACCACTACTAGTTTCAGTAACAGCGCCTGTTCCAAATGGCTGGAAGCTTGAACCCGCTTTGAGGGTACCGCCATTGACAGTCGTGCCACCGCTGTAGGTGCTGTTGGTGGTGGCGTTGCCTAAGATGACCGTACCCGC
>NZ_JACVOY010000032.1 GCF_018882185.1 Polynucleobacter sp. AP-Latsch-80-C2
CACATCACTACCCAGTGTCACTGCGCCAGTGTAGGTTTGAGTACCGGTGGTGGTGATTGAACCGTTTAAGGTGATGCCATTGCCAGTTACGGCTAAGACATTGGCAGTGTTAATAGCGCTTAAGCTCACAGCGCCATAAGTACTGATGGTTAGGTTGTTTGTGCTACCGACATTTAAGGTGTCTGAGATGGTAATGCTACCTCCACCGCTGACACTTTGACTACGAATCGTCAAAGGACTAGCGAAGGTAATATCTGCGCCTGTGTTGTAAGCGACTGCACCAGTACCACTGGTACTGCCGATAATGACTCCAGCAAAACCGGAGCCATTGATATAACCCAGTTGGGCATCGCTTAAAACAAGAGAGCATGCAACACCACAAGAGCTGGAAGTAATACCACTACCCAAACCAATGGTGGTAGCCACAGTATTTGGTTGGATGGTTAAAGTACCCGTAGCTCCGGTAGCACTTACAGTGCCACCCAATGACAAAGCATTCGCTGTCAGGGTAAGGCTGTTACCCGCCATGGCTACAGTACTACCAAAGGTAATGCCTGAAGCAGTTAAGGTGCTACTTGCACCCAGTGTCACTGCGCCAGTGTAGGTTTGAGTACTGCTTGTTTTAATAGTATCTGAATTTACAGTCGTTAAGCCTGCGGAGATAGAAAGTGTATTAAGAATGCTTGTATTACCCACTTTGCCACCAAAGATGGCATGTGCACCACTGGCAGTTGTAATCGTTAAAGCACGAGCTGAAACACTACTATCAATTGTTGAGCTAAAAGTAATATCGCCACTCGTGCCTGCTGCAGAGCTAGTTAATACAATATCACTACCCAGTGTCACTGCGCCAGTGTAGGTTTGAGCACCGGTGGTGGTGATTG
>NZ_JACVOY010000033.1 GCF_018882185.1 Polynucleobacter sp. AP-Latsch-80-C2
ACTGGCGCAGTGACACTGGGTAGTGATGTGGTTCTGACTACAGGCGGTAGTACCGGTCAAAACATAAGCTTTAGCTCAACGATTGATGGCAGCTTAGCAAATAGCCAATCATTAACTCTTAATACTGGTGCTAGCGGTACAGTAAGTGTGACTGGCATTGTTGGCGGCACGAGCTTAAAAACCTTGACCATCACAAACTCTGGTGGCACTACCTTTAGTAGTGCAGTGACAACAGGTACGAGCGCAGTGTTGACTGCTACTACCGGAGCAATCGCTTTTAATGGCGCCTTAACAACACCGCTCTTAACCGTTGCTGCAGGCGCTTACAACCTAAGCTTACTGGGAACAGGCACTTCCATTACTAGCGCTGTGACCTTTAACAATACGGGTACCTTAACTTTAGGCTTGGGAACTAGTAGCCAGACCTTTACCGGTGGCTTTACGGCAACTGCACCGAGCACTATCTACCTGGCTGGCACGATCACCGGTGGCGATAACATTAGCATTGGTAGTAGCTCTCACGGTATCTCCCTAAATGCAGATACCACGATCGATACTCATAGTGCCAGTAAAGCCATCACCTTAGGTGGTGCAGTAACAGGTAATACCCATAGCTTAAATCTCAATGCCGGTACTGGCGCAGTGAGCGTAGCCGGAATGACCGGTTTATCGAGCTTCTCTACCACCACGAGCGGCATCACCTTAAACGGTTCAATCACCACCACCGGT
>NZ_JACVOY010000034.1 GCF_018882185.1 Polynucleobacter sp. AP-Latsch-80-C2
CGAGGAAGTAACCACCCATCTCTGGAGCAAAAAATACGATACAAGCAAAAACCATCAAAAACCCGCCCAAATACATCACATCATGTACTGAGTAAAAAGGGTGAAATGGAATGCCGTCAACCGGGTGACCTTGCGCATCTAAGTTTTCCTTAATTTCAACGCCATCTGGGTTGTTAGAGCCAACCTCATGCAATGCCAGGATGTGAGCTGCTACTAAACCAACTAATACCAATGGGATTGCGATCACATGAAACGCGAAGAAACGATTGAGGGTGGCATCACCCACAACATAATCACCACGCAACCATAAGGAAAGATCTGGGCCGATGAATGGAATTGCAGAGAACAAGTTCACAATTACTTGAGCTCCCCAATAGGACATTTGACCCCATGGAAGCAAGTAACCGAAGAATGCTTCGCCCATCAAGCATAAGAAAATTGCGCAACCGAAGATCCAGATGAGTTCACGTGGCTTGCGATAAGAACCATAGATCAAACCACGGAACATATGCATATAAACCACCACAAAGAACATAGAGGCGCCGGTGGAGTGCATATAGCGAATCATCCAGCCCCATGGCACTTCGCGCATGATGTATTCAACTGACTCAAAAGCCTTAGCAG
>NZ_JACVOY010000035.1 GCF_018882185.1 Polynucleobacter sp. AP-Latsch-80-C2
CATCATTAATGATCGCAGTGAAGCCTGCTCCGATTACATCATCACCGTCCCAATTGGCAATCGTAAGCAATACTCCCAAAAGAAAGAGTTTGAGCACTTTGATGATTTAATCGTAGATGGCCAGGTGATCTACACCACCTTTAAGCGCAAAGTAGCGCTGTATGACCACTACAACCCTGCTACTGGTAAATCCATCGATTTTTCTAGCGGCCATACGAGATGCTTTTTAAAAAGTGGCTGGTCTGATGCTAATGAAGATTGGGGCATTTGGTCAGTAGGTAAAGAAGCTAAGCTAAGCCTCTTCATGCCCAAGGATCATCCTAAGTATCTGGTCATGGAGGTCAGGGGCTTTGTAAACCCCAAACAAGCAACTCAAACCGTAGAAATTAGCCTAGGTGGGCAAGTATCTCAAAAGGTGACCTTAAGCCGCTTTGAGGGCAATCTGGTAAGGGTACCCATCCCCGCCTCTGCCCAAGGCAAAGAATGGCTCGATATTGCCTTTAAGATACCCGGGGCAGTAAGCCCTAAGGCATTGGGTATTGCTCCAGATGATCGCCTATTGGGTATTGGGCTTAAGAGTGTGGTTTTTGAGTAGGGGC
>NZ_JACVOY010000036.1 GCF_018882185.1 Polynucleobacter sp. AP-Latsch-80-C2
TTTTCCCTCTCAGAATTAATCCATCTATCCCATCTCTCCTTGTTGTTTTTACACGATCCCCCACTTTATTTTTACTATAGTAGTGAAGTTCAGTACTTCTGTAGTATAGTAGAGGGAATGAAGCGACAAATACCGAAAACCCAATTGGCTTTGCAATACATCGAGAAGGGGATGAGTGCTGCTCAGGCAGCTCGCAAGCTAGAGATCTCTGAATCCGGGGTATATGCCGCATTGCGTAAAACCAAGGCAAAAGATCTTGGCTGTTGTCCTACTTGTGGTCACAAAATAAGGAACTAAGATGAAAAAGACTCTATTAGCCGTAGCGTGTATCTCAGTAGCTGCTTTTGCTTATGCCAATAACGTCTCTGACTCTTCTGAGTTAGTGACTCAGCAGTGCAAGATCTCCGCTGAAGCGGTATCAACCTTAAAAGGGCTGCGTTATGGCAATACAGCCATTCGTAAGGATGTCGCTAGCCTGATTAACCAAAGCCTTAAAACCTCTGAAAACCGAGACTTAGCGAATAAGACTCTCAATCAGATGGTGGATGACAGAATCAGTGATGTGAGAAGTCTAGAGGGGAAGTATTGTTCTTGAGG
>NZ_JACVOY010000037.1 GCF_018882185.1 Polynucleobacter sp. AP-Latsch-80-C2
TGAATCGCTACCACTTCTATAGACACTTTCTAGCCTAATATTTAGTCTATTAGGAGGTGTGTCATGAGTACAAGAAGACGGTTTACTGAAGAGTTCAAGTTAGAGGCAGTCAAACAGGTAGTTGAACGGGGTTTTGGTGTTCGAGATGTGGCTGCTAGGCTGGGCACCTCACCCCATAGCCTGTATGCCTGGGTTAATAAATATGGCATTCCAGCTGAGCAGCGTCTAGTGGGGGATGATCAAACGGCTAAGCTTAAAAGACTGGAGGCGGAGCTGCGGCGGGTTACCGAAGAGCGCGACATCCTAAAAAAGGCCGCCGCGTACTTTGCCAAGGAGTCCGGTTAAAGTACGCCTTCATCAAAAAGCACCAGCATGAGCATGCCATCCGCACCATGTGCAATGTTTTGCGAGTCCACCACAGTGGCTATTACGCCTGGCTTAAAGAGCCACTCTCGTCTCGAGCGTGTGAGAACCAAATGATTGTGACCCAGATTAAGCAAGCGTGGCTGGCAAGCGGCACCATCTATGGTTATCGCAAGATCCATGATGA
>NZ_JACVOY010000038.1 GCF_018882185.1 Polynucleobacter sp. AP-Latsch-80-C2
GATGCCATTGCCAGTTACGGCTAAGACATTGGCAGTGTTAATAGCGCTTAAGCTCACTGCGCCGCCCGTGCTAATAGTCAAGTTATTAGAACTACTAACATTTAACTGGTCATAGGTCGTAATCGCCCCACTCAAGCTCTTTAAGGTTAAAGCACTATGGAAGTTTTGATTGGCACTGGTGTCATATTTAAGGGTTCCAGTGCCTGCGCTTGCATCTCCAATCACAATCGCAGCAAAGTAATTACTTGTGACATTGATATAACCCAGTTCAGTGTCACTCAGTTGTAGGGTTGCGCCGCTGGCGTTAGAGCCAGATCCCAAGCCAATTATTGTGCCTGCACTTTTTGGTGCAATTGTCAGAGTGCCAGATCCACCATTGACATTGCCACCTAATGCCAAAGTATCGGTCACTAAGGTCAGGTTATGGTTGCCTGCAGCAATGGTGCTAGCGGTAGTAATGCTAGATGCAGTTAAGGTCACATCACTACCCAGTGTCACTGCGCCAGTGTAGGTTTGAGTAC
>NZ_JACVOY010000039.1 GCF_018882185.1 Polynucleobacter sp. AP-Latsch-80-C2
ATGATGCCGTCAATCGAACCAGCACCACTATTGGTAATCGAGATGGCGCTACTGCTAGCTAAGGTAATCGCATGGGCAGTTAAGGTTGCTGTATTAAT
Source organism: Polynucleobacter sp. AP-Latsch-80-C2 (assembly GCF_018882185.1). Lineage (GTDB taxonomy): Bacteria > Pseudomonadota > Gammaproteobacteria > Burkholderiales > Burkholderiaceae > Polynucleobacter. The sequence continues at coordinate 99 of NZ_JACVOY010000039.1, forward strand.
GGTGAGGCCAGTTAATGGTGTGCCACCAATCGTGCCAGTGAAGGTGGTATCACCGGTGGTTGTGGTTGATAAAGTATTCGCACCGGCAACAGTAGAGCTAAAGAGGATATTGCCAGCGCTAGAGCCAGTAGTGAGTACGCTCGCACCACCTAAGGTTACTGCGCCAGTGTAGGTTTGAGCACCATTGGTGGTGACATTACCCATCAAGGTACTTGTACCGTTAACTGTCAAGTTTGATGTGCCGCTACCATTGGTAATAACAGGACTAGTACCGGTCATCAACAAAGAGCCAATGGTTAAGCCATTACGTAGATCAAGCGTAGCACTGCTTAAGGTTAATAAGCTACTGGTGTTGCCTACAGTTCCACTACCACTCACTTGTAAGGTA
>NZ_JACVOY010000003.1 GCF_018882185.1 Polynucleobacter sp. AP-Latsch-80-C2
GATAAGGAGCTTAGAATGATCCAAGACCGTTTAAACAACCGACCTAGAAAACGATTAGGATTTAAAACCCCCAATGAAGTATTTATGCAGTCCTTAAACCGTGTTGCACTTCGTGTTTGAATCTACGTTTTTAAAAGGAAGATTGATATGACTAAAGTTGCAGTGGTATTTCATAGTGGCTATGGCCATACCGTAAAACAAGCGGAAGCAGTTGCTAAGGGTGCTAACGGTACTTTGGTGGCAATTGATGCAGAGGGCAATATTACCGATGCTCAGTGGACAACCCTGAATGAGGCTGACGCGATTGTTTTTGGTTCACCAACATACATGGGAACTGTGAGCTGGCAATTTAAAAAGTTTGCTGATGCTAGTTCTAAGCAATGGTTTTCTCAGCAGTGGAAAGATAAGGTATTCGGAGGCTTTACGAACTCGGCAACAATGAATGGTGATAAGCACTCTACATTGCATTATTTCTTCACATTAGCGATGCAACATTCTGGTTTATGGGTTAGCACTGGCTTAATGCCATCAAACTCTAAGGCGGCTAAACGTGATGATATTAATTACGTTGGCTCCTCTGCTGGCGCGATGATGCAAACCCCTTCAGATGCTAGTGCAGATGAAGTGAATGCGGGAGACTTAGAGACAGCTCGTTTGTACGGAGAGCGTATTGGAAAAATTACGAAGCAGTTACGCGGCTAATGAATCAGGCTCGATACTCTGCAGTTGCGATCTTGTTGCATTGGGTAATGGCCTTGTTGATTTTTGCAACCTGGACCATTGCCATTGCCGTGAGTGACTTACCGATCAGTCCCGCCAGAATTGCTGGGATTAGTTGGCATAAGTGGCTTGGGACCTCTGTCTTTTTCTTGGTGATGATTCGTATTTTGTGGCGAGCAACTCACCCGGCACCAAAATTAGTTCTGGCCATGCCTTTTTGGCAAGAAAAAATAATGCACTTGACTCATGTTGCCCTGTACTTGTTAATGCTCATTATTCCAGTGGTGGGATGGTTAATGAGCTCTGCTAAAGGCTATACGGTCAATTACTTTGGACTATTTGAGCTGCCCGATTTAGTGACTCAGGACAAGGCATTAGGACATTTGCTAAAAGAGATTCATGAAACGCTTGCAAACACATTAATGATCTTGGTAGGACTGCATTTTTTAGCAGCGCTGAAGCATCAATTAATTGACAAGGACAATTTACTCACTCGCATGTCATTTCATCGGGGTAAAAAAAGGGATTAAAAATGAAAATACAACGAATCATATTGAGAAGTTTTCTTTTAGCTACACTTTCTCTTTTGCTAATCCCAGTCTATGCTGTCGAGTATTCCGTAATCGATACCGCTCAAAGTAAGATTAGTTTTAGTAGCAAATTGATGGGTTCTAATCTTAATGGCTCTTTTGGCAAATTTTCAGGAAAGTTGAATTTCAATCCCGAGGAGCCTGAAAAGGCAAAGGCAAATCTTGTGATTGAGATTGCAAGCTTCAAAGCCGGAGGTGACGACTTGCAAGAGGAGGCTAAAGGTAAGGATTGGTTCAATACCAAGCTTTTTCCAAACGCTACTTTTGTGACTGATTCGGTAAAGAGCCTTGGCGCTGGTCGCCTTGAGATTCATGGTGTACTGGCAATCAAAGGAAAGGCGATGCCACTAACCATGACGGCAAATTATCAGCAGCAAGGCAAACAAATCGTTTTTGATTCTGGATTTCAAATATTGAGATTGGAATATGGTTTAGGTGCAGGCAACTGGTCAGATACCAATGCTGTTGCAAATGAGGTCCCTGTCAAAGTTCACTTAGTTTTAAATCAAAAATAATTTTTTAACGGAGAAATACATGAAATCTAAATTACTTATCGCTTTACTTGCCACTATTGGTTTGAGTGCAGCTGCATTTGCAGCGCCAGTTACTTACACAACTGATGCCAATCATACCTTTGCCCAGTTTGAATATAATCATTTGGGATTCTCAAAACAAACCAGTCGTTTTAATAATGTAGCTGGTACAGTGACTTTGGATCAAGCTGCAAAAAAAGGCAGCGCTGACATCACAATTGATACTAAGTCTGTTGATACTGGATCCACGTTTTTTAATGGTCATATTCAGGGCGAGGATTTTTTAGCTACCACTCAATTTCCTACTGCTACTTTTCAGTCAAACGATATGATTTTTAAAGGCGAAAAGCCGGTAGCATTGAAGGGTGTGCTGACACTTAAGGGCGTTAGCAAACCTGTGACTTTGAAGATCACGCATTTTGAGTGCAAAAAGCACCCAATGACTGGCGCCGATTATTGTGGCGCAAATGCCGAGGCCTTAGTCAAGCGTACCGAATTCAACATGGGCAAATATGCACCTAATGTAGGTGATGACGTCACAATCATGATTGCGATTGAGGCTGCTCATAAAGACTAAGAGTAATTAGTCACGTAATTGAATAAAAGACCACCTTCGGGTGGTTTTTTATTGTCCTTAAGACCCCTTATAATTCTATAAACTCATGAATTTAAAGATAAAATTCATCTTTTTGCGATTCCCGTTGGTTTGACACACTTCATGGGGTCTTGGACAATGCCTGTAGTGGTTTGATTCAAGCCTACGATATTTCATGACAGCCACTCTTTCACAGACCTCCAATACATCGAATGATGTACTTCAAGCGCGCGCACTGAGCTGTGTGCGGGGTGAGCGACAGTTATTTACTGGTCTGGATTTGGTGGTACATGCGGGCGAGTGTTTGCATGTGCGGGGCGAGAATGGGGTGGGTAAAACCAGTTTATTACGTCTCTTAACCGGTTTATCAAAGCCTGAGTCAGGCGAGATTTTTTGGAAACAGCAGGCGATTGCTGTGGAGCCTGCGCAGTATCACCGCCAACTATTATTTCTTGGTCATCGTGATGCCTTAAAAGAGGATCTCACTGCTTTAGAAAATCTAGAAATGTATGCAGCAATTGATGACGTTGTCCTTTCCCAGGAGCAGGCGCTGTCTTCTTTATGGCGCTTTGGATTGCGTGGTCGAGAACATTTGCCAGTGAGTTGTTTGTCCGCAGGTCAAAAGCGTCGCGTCTTGATGGCGCGCATGCTTACACGTCAAGCCAGGTTGTGGATATTGGATGAGCCATTTAATGCTCTTGATGTGAATGCCATCCATGCTTTACAAGCTTTAATTATTGAGCACTTAGAGGGCGGTGGCTTGGTGATTTTAACGAGTCATCAGGAGATAGATATTCCGAATATGAAGGTGTTGGAGTTATGAGCGCCTTCTTAGCAATCATTCATCGAGATCTACTGTTAGTGATGCGCCGTAAGAGCGAGGTGCTGACAGCGCTTTTCTTCTTTGTGGTGGTAACCAGTTTATTTCCACTGGGTATCGGCGCAGATGCGGCCCTGCTGCGGAAGATTGCGCCAGGTGTTTTGTGGGTGGCCGCATTACTTTCAACGCTATTAGGTTTGCAAAGAATGTTTGCGGCAGATTATCTGGATAGCGCCTTGGAACAGTTGGTCTTATCCCCACAGCCGCTAGTGGTATTAGTTGCCGGGAAGATTGTGGCCCATTGGTTGGTGTGCGGTTTACCTTTGGTCTTAATAGCGCCCATTATTGGTATTCAGTTTGACTTGGATGCGAGCTCGCTCTATGTTCTGATGGGAACCCTTCTGCTGGGAACGCCAGTACTATCCTTGCTGGGCTCCATTGGCGCCGCACTAACCTTAGGTGTTCGAGGCGGCAGCGTATTGATGAGTTTATTGATCTTGCCGCTCTATATTCCTGTGCTAATTTTTGGCGCTGGAGCGGTTTATGCCAATAGCGTGGGATTGGATATCACAGGGCATTTTTCACTCTTGAGCGCCTTATTGATTTTGGCTTTAGCATTTGTACCTTGGGTGAGCGCCGCTGCCCTAAAGATTGCGATTGAATGAGTAAGCAAAATAATTCCTCTTTTTCTAATAACCGCTTGATTAACTGGTTTAAGTTATCTAGCCCGAGTACTTTCTATCCAGTAGCTGGAAAGCTTATCCCAATTTTTTGGGTGCTTGCTGCAGCATTTGGTATTGCAGGTTTATGGATTAGTTTTTTTGTCGCCCCTGTCGATGCAGTGCAGGGTCAGGGCTATCGCATTATTTTTATTCATGTGCCTGCATCATGGATGTCGATGTTCATCTATCTTGTTATGGCAGCATGGGCGGGGCTCGGTTTAATTTTTAATACCCGCCTTTCTGCCATGATGGCTCAAGCTTTAGCTCCCGTGGGTGCGTGGATGGCATTTCTATCTTTGTGGACTGGTGCCTTTTGGGGAAAACCCATGTGGGGTGCTTGGTGGGTGTGGGATGCACGCCTCACCTCAGAGCTGATTTTGTTGTTTCTGTATTTGGGGTTCATTGCACTCCAAGCTTCTATTGATAATCCCCGTCGTGCAGATAAAGCCGGAGCGATTCTGGCTTTGGTAGGTGCTGTCAATGTACCTATTATTTATTTCTCAGTGAAATGGTGGAATACCTTACATCAAGGTGCGTCCGTTTCCCTAACAAAGGCTCCGGCGATGGCACAGACCATGCTCTGGGGTATGTTATTAATGTCATTGTGTTTTTGGATGTACTCCATTGCAGTAGGCTTGATGCGCGTCAGAACGCTCATTCTTGAGCGCGAATCTCATACAGATTGGGTGCGACAATTGAATGGGGTAAAACGCTAATGTGGAATAGTCCTTCAGAATTCTTCGCTATGGGTGGATACGCACTCTATGTATGGAGTAGTTTTGGCATGTGTGCACTGGTTTTATTGTTGGAGCCGCTCGTGATTCGAGCGCGTAATCAGGCGGTGATACGTAGGTTGCATCAACAATTATTAGCAGAGCAGTTTGATAAAGAAAGTGGTCAGTGAAGCCTAGATATAAGCGTGCCTTATTAATTGTTGCTGCATTAGCAGTGATTGGAATCGCCGCGATGTTGATTCTCAATGCGCTCAATAGCAACATCGCTTTATACGTTACCCCAAGTGAAGTTGCTGCAGGTAAGGCGCCACGTGGACAAGCATTCCGCATCGGTGGGATGGTAAAAGATGGTTCCTTAAAACGGGATGGTTTAACAGTGCACTTTGTGATTACTGATTTAGTGAAAGATATTTCTGTAGCCTATACCGGCATCCTCCCAGATTTATTCAAAGAGGGTAAAGGTGCAGTGATTCAAGGGCGACTCGAAGCTGATGGTCAGTTCATTGCCAGTGAAGTGCTTGCTAAGCATGATGAAAACTATATGCCTCCAGAGGCAAAGCATGCCTTGGAGCAAGCTCAAAAAAATGGAAGTACTAAATGATTCCTGAATTTGGGCATTACGCATTAGTACTGGCGCTTTGTATTGCAATCATTCAGGGCGTATTACCCCTCCTCGGTGCACATCAAGGTCGGCGTGAATGGTTAATGCTAGCGCGGCCCGCTGCGCAAACCGTTTTTCTTTTGCTCTTGATTGCGTTTATCTGTTTGGCATGGAGTTTTTACGTCAATGATTTTTCTGTACTCTACGTAGCTGAGCACTCCAATTCCCAATTGCCTGTTGTTTATCGTTTGGGTGCCGTTTGGGGTGGCCATGAAGGTTCACTCTTGCTGTGGATTTTTTTACTAAGTACTTGGACTATTTTGGTTGCCCAACTCTCCAAGGCACTCGATGAATTCATGGTGGCGCGTGTGATTGGTGTTTTGGGATTGGTCAGCAGTGGTTTGCTCTTATTCGTTCTGTCCACTTCTAATCCGTTTACGAGATTGCTTCCAGCCGCTCCAGACGGACGCTCTCTGAATCCTTTGTTACAAGATCCGGGATTGGTATTTCACCCGCCGATGTTGTACATGGGCTATGTTGGTTTCTCTGTCGCTTTTGCTTTTGCAATCGCATCCCTGTTATCTGGAAGATTAGATGCCGCATGGGCGCGCTGGTCACGCCCTTGGACAACTGCTGCATGGATCTTTTTAACTTTAGGTATTGCGCTCGGATCTTGGTGGGCCTATTACGAGCTTGGTTGGGGAGGCTGGTGGTTTTGGGATCCAGTAGAGAATGCTTCCTTCATTCCTTGGTTAGTAGGTACAGCGCTACTTCATTCTTTAGCGGTTACTGAGAAGCGTGGTGGTTTTAAAAGCTGGACTGTGTTGCTAGCGATCACCGCATTTTCTTTATCGCTTCTAGGAACTTTCTTGGTTCGCTCTGGGGTGCTCACCTCAGTGCACGCATTTGCAACTGATCCTAAGCGCGGTATTTTTATTTTGATCTTCTTGTCTCTTGTGGTTGGATCATCTTTAACCCTCTATGCTTGGCGCGCTCCCAAGAGCACTATGGGTGGCAAGTTTAGTTTGAGTTCACGCGAGACTCTCATCTTGCTAGGAAATGTCTTCTTGGTGGTTTCGGCTGGCTCAGTATTACTTGGCACCTTATATCCTTTGCTAATCGATGCTCTTCACTTAGGGAAGATTTCGGTTGGGCCTCCTTACTTCAATAGCGTTTTTGTTCCCATCATGATTCCTTTATTGGTCTTGATGGGTATTGGTCCATGGGCTAACTGGAAAAACACAGATCTGATAGCTGTTGTGAAGCGTTTGTGGATTGCAGGTTTGATTGCTGTGCTGGCAGGTATTGCTATTCCTTTGATCATGGGCGAGTTCACTTGGTTAGCTAGTGTTGGTTTCCTATTAGCATTCTGGGTCATAGGCTCCGGCTGCTTACAAATTATTCGGCAAGCGAAAGCGGGTAAACCAACCCGTTCTTTTATTGGAATGCAGGTTGCGCATTTAGGTATTGCGGTATTCGTGATCGGCGTGACTATGGTTGGCGCCTATCAAGAAGAAAAAGATGTTCGAATGTCGGCTGGCGAGACTGTTCAAGTTGGCGGCTATCAAATTCAATTAGAGGGTGTGAAAGCTGTCCCAGGCCCTAACTATGATGCAATGCGAGGCATCTTTGTACTCAGCAAGAATGGTGCAAGCCCAACCATGCTGTATCCAGAAAAGCGTAGTTACTTCTCTTCAACCATGCCAATGACGGAGGCGGCGATCGACGTTGGATTGACGCGGGATATTTACGTCTCTCTAGGTGAAGAGTTGGAAGATAAGTCTTGGGCGGTTCGGGTTTACTACAAGCCTTTTGTAGACTGGATTTGGGGTGGTTGTTTATTGATGGCTTTGGGAGGCATCTTGGCGATCTCTGATAAACGATATCGCATGAAGCTTAAGAGACAAGCATCATGAAGGCCAAGTTTTTAATTCCTCTGGTGATCTTTATTATTCTGGTGGTCTTTCTGGCGATTGGTTTGAATCGCGACCCGCACGAAGTGCCATCACCACTGATTAATAAGCCAGCACCAGCTTTTGAGATCGCTCAATTAGAGCAACCCAATAAAATCTTTTCACCAGCCAGTATGAAAGGCCAAGTTTGGATATTGAATGTCTGGGCTTCATGGTGTGTTGCCTGTCGTGAAGAGCATCCTGTGCTCGTAGAGCTAGCAAAATCCCAAATTGCCCCAGTGATTGGTTTGGACTACAAAGACAAGCGGGAAGATGCTTTGGCCATGTTGAGTAGACAAGGCAATCCCTATACCTTATCCGCATTTGATGGAAATGGTCGTGTCGGTATTGACTACGGTGTATACGGTGTGCCAGAGACTTACATCATTGATAAGGCAGGCGTGATTCGCTTCAAGCATATTGGCCCCATCACCACCGAACTCTTAAGTCAGAAGATCTACCCTTTAGTGAGTGAGCTTAAAAAATCATGAAATCACTGCTGGGGATTCTGTTTGCTTGTCTTTGCTTAAACGCATCTTTTGCGAAGGATGCAGCTCCGCTCGCAGATGATCCTGTTATTGAGCAGCGACTCATTAGCATTTCCGAGGAGATGCGTTGCTTGGTATGTCAGAACGAATCTTTAGCTGGATCCCGCTCTGATTTGGCAAATGACTTGCGCAGAGAAATTCGTACTCTCATCCAAGAGGGAAAAAGTGATGATCAAATTAGGACCTTTATGGTTGAGCGCTATGGTGATTTTGTGCTTTATCGTCCGCCGGTCAAACCTATTACCTGGTTACTTTGGATTGGACCGTTTGTCATTTTGGTCATTGGGATAGTGGGTTTGCTGAGATATCTCCGTCGTAGAAATCAAGCAATGCCAAGTACAGCGCTTTCAGAGGCGGACAATCAAAAGATTGATGCTCTGCTCAATCAAGAGAAAAGAGATCTTCAATGACTAGTTTTTTCATCGCAGCCTTTCTATTGCTGGTGCTGGTACTAGTGTTACTGTTGCGTCCATTTTTATTTCCAGGTAAAACGCAGGCTACTTCGCGTCGGCAGATGAATGCTGCAATTTATCGCGAGGAGTTGGATAAATTAGAGGCAGAGCGGGTCGCAGGTTTGATCAATTCTGCAGACTACGAGATATCCCATGCTGAGATGCGTCAGCGTCTCTTTCAAGATACGAATGAAGAAGACGATCAATCCCGTTTAGGTTCAACGAAAAAAACTGCCATTAGCCTTTGTATTTTTATTGTGCTGCTATCGTCTGGTTTGTATTTTTCCCTGGGCGATGTCTATCGAGTAGCTCAGAAAAATAATGAGAAGCCTATTACTCAAGAGAATGTTGAGAAGATGGTTTCTGAATTTGCCCTCAAGATGGAAAAAGATCCAGGCAATCTGAAGGGCTGGGCGATGTTGGCGCGCTCCTATCGTATTTTGGGGCGCAATGAAGACGCGGCTAAGGCGTATGCTCGTGCAGGTAATTTTGTAGATACCGATCCGCAATTATTGGCTGACTATGCGGATGTTTTAGCTAGCAATGCCAATGGCAGCTTTGCTGGAAAGCCATTGCTCTTAATCAATCAAGCCCTAAAACTTGACCCTAATAACTTGATGGCGCTTTGGCTGTCAGGCACTGCTTCGTTTAGCGCGGCTAACTATAAAGCGGCTGTGCAGACTTGGGAAAAGCTTGCAGCACAATTGCCGCCAAACTCTGATGAATCACGAGCAATCGAGGGATCGATTGCTGAGGCTCGATCTAAAGGCGGTTTGGCTGCTAAGGCGCCAGTAGTTATCAGTAGTAAAGGCATTAGCGGACAAGTTGAGCTATCAAATGAGCTGAAATCTAACGTGAAGCCAGGCGATGTCGTGATGGTGATTGCACGTCAGGTGGGTGAGCGGATGCCGGTAGCGGTATTGAGAGTGCCTGCCGGACAATTTCCGATGCAGTTTGTATTAAATGACTCCCTGGCAATGAATCCTAGCGCTCCACTATCGAAGCTTTCTGAAGCATCTATTGAGGTCAGAATCTCTAGAACGGGAATGGCAAAACCTGAAGCAGGTGATTTAATTTCTGCTGTGAAAACGGTTAAAGTTGGTTCCGAGAATATCCAGCTCTTAATAGATCAGGTTCGCCAGTAACACTAAGGATTAGCCTCTACCAACAAAAGGCATCTTCGTGGCCATAATGGTCATCGACAGAATATTGCTCTCTAGTGGCAGTTGGGCCATATGAAGCACTGCTTCACCCACATGAGTGACATCCATGCGCGGCTCAATCTTGATGGATTGATCAGCTTGTAATATTCCGTTGGCCATACGTTCAGTCATTTCAGTAGCGGCATTACCGATATCAATTTGTCCGCAAGCAATATTAAACGGGCGACCATCGAGGGCAATCGTTTTGGTCAATCCGCTAATGGCGTGCTTAGTTGAGGTGTAGGGGGCAGACATGGGTCTTGGCGCGTGCGCAGAAATTGAACCGTTATTAATAATTCTGCCGCCTTGCGGAGATTGTGCTTTCATCATACGGATTGCCTCTTGTGAGCATAAGAATGCGCCGCAAAGATTAGCGTTGACGACATTCATCCATTGCTCGTAAGTGAGGTCTTCCATAGGGATGGCAGGAGCACCCATTCCTGCATTATTAAAGAGCACATCAATACGACCGAATTTATTTTTCAGGGCTGCAAATAAGCCTTTGACCTCTTCAGGTTTGCCGACATCACAAGAAACTGCGAGGCAGCTCTCATCGTTGCCGCCAATATCTAAGACGGCCTTTTGAAGCCTCTCCAGGTTGCGTCCAGTCAGTACCACATGAAATCCGCCTTTAAGGAGGGCTTTTGCGACCGCTTTGCCAATACCAGTACCGGCACCGGTCACTAGGGCTACTTTTGCTTGATTCATGGTGTTCTCTAGAGGGTCTAAAACCTCATCTTATCTCGATTTATTTAATTCGTTTTGATTCTTTTAGCAATTTCTAGGGTCGGGGCATAATGCAAAAAAGAATAGAGAATACGATGCGCTCCTTAAAAAAATACCTATATAACCCTTGGGCTATTGCTCTTGGTTTTTGCACACTCTTAGCCATCCTTTTTGGGGTTTTGTGGATTTTGGTTCCACCTCCGCCCAAGACCATCGAGATGGCGACTGGGTTTCCTACAGGTTTGTATTACCAGTTTGGCGAACGTCTAAAGTCTGAATTGAGCCAAGAAGGTGTAGCGCTCCAAGTAAAAGCAACCGGCGGAACCTCAGACAACCTAGCCTTGCTGAGCGATCCCAAATCTGGCATCGACTTTGCAATGGTTCAGGGTGGTGTCGCCGATACTAAAAATTATCCCAATTTAGTTTCTATTGCTGGAATGTTTTATGAGCCGGTATGGGTTTGGTATCGCGAATCTGCTTTTAAAAATGAGGGCGGTCAATTACGAGTGCTGAGTCAATTAAAAGGTAAGCATGTCTCGATTGGTAACGAGGGTAGTGGTACCTTGGCCTTAAGTCAGACGCTGCTAAAGGCAAGTGGGATTCCTGACAATGCCATTCAAGCTCAAAAATTAAAACCCGATGAAGCGATTAAGAATCTTATTAGCGGTGAGCTAGATGCAGCATTTATTGTGGCTGCAGCAGAAGCACCCGTCTTAGAAAAGTTTTATACGATTCCTGGTATTCGCTTAATGAATTTTGATCAGGCGGATGCCTATGCGCGTAATTTTCCATATCTCTCAAAGGTCAGCGTTCCCAGGGGCTTATTGAGTATTGAATATGACTTGCCGCGTCAGGATATACAGGTGCTTGCACCAACAGCAACTTTGGTAGCTCATAACAATATTAACCCTGCGATGGTGTCGCTGATATTGGGCGCGTCTTACGACATTTTGAAATCCTATTCTCGCTTGCAAAAAATAGGCGAGTTTCCTTCGAATGTTGGCTTGGACTTTCCATTGCAGGTCGATGCTGAAATCTATCTCAAGGATGGCCCTTCATTTTTGCATCGTAATCTGCCTTTCTGGACGGCTGTATGGGTAGGTCGTTTTATGAAGATCGTGATTCCTCTTTTGGTCATTCTGATTCCTTTTTTCACCTATCTTCCAGCCGCTACTAATTTACTGCTCAAACTAAAGCTTGCTCGGGTCTATGAAGAGCTCAAGGTGATTGAGAAAAATGCACTGAATCCCGATATGAGAGAAAAGAACTTTAAGGATTTGGATTCCATTGAGAAACGGGTGGGTAATATCAAGGTATCCAGGTTAGATGCCAAAGAGTTATATGACTTAAAGGGGCACGTTGGAGATGTGCGTAACCGCTTAAATCACATTAAATAACAAGGCAATAATGATCAAAAATCTACACCACTACGCATTAGTCGCAGTATTGGGATTGCTTGCATTGCCACTAGCAGCGCAGTCCCAGTCTTATCCTAATAAACCGATTTCTTTAGTGGTGCCACAAACTGCTGGGGGCACTAACGATATCGTAGCCCGCTTAGTAGCACCTGCGTTTGGTGAGGCAATCGGCGCTTCAGTCGTAGTAGAAAATAAGCCAGGTGCTGGCGGGAATATTGGCACACAAGGTGTGGCACGTTCGGCCAAAGATGGTTACACCTTATTGCTAACAATCAATAGTGCTCAAGCGATTAATCCTGCGCTTTATAAGAATCCCGGCTTTGATCCCATTAATGATTTTGTACCACTGTATTACATTGGTGCGACACCTTATGTTCTTGTCTCTCCACCAGGCTCTCCATATAAGACCTTGGCGGATGTCGTTGCAGCTGCTAAGAAAAGACCTGGTGAGCTTGCTTATGCCTCAGCCGGTAACGGCACCATTAGTCATTTGCTTGGGGCGATGCTCAATACCAGCGCGGGGATTGAGATGCAACATATTCCCTATAAAGGGGTTGCGCCAGCAATCAATGATGTTCTTGGCGGTCAAGTGCCTTTGGCATTTGCAAGCCTACCTTCAGCTTTGAATTACATCAAAGCAGGGAAATTACAGGCGATTGCGATTAGCTCGGCTAAGCGCTCTAGTGCTGCACCAGACATTCCAACGATTGCAGAAACCTATCCCGATTGTGTAGGGGAAGTATGGGTAGCGATCTTTGCACCGGTAGGTGTGAGTGCTGATGTGATTAAGAAAACCCAAGCTGCCATGGATAAGGTGATGGCTAGACCAGATGTCAGAGATAAGCTGGCTGCCCAAGGTTTGGATCTTAATCCTGTGCCCCCGTCAAAACTACCTGCTTTGCTAAAGGATGAGTTGGCCAAGTGGGTGAGGATTGTTAAGGTCTCTGGTGCCCAATTAGACTGAAAAAACTATTTTTCAGCATTGCCATAAAATGAGTTCATGACAATCTTGCCATTAACGCCGCCTTTAACGCAGACAAAAGAGCTTGCTGAGTCCCTGCGTACCAATGGATATGTGGTGGCTTCGGCAGAAACGGTTGCAGAGCTTGCTCATATTCCTTTATCTGGTTTAGAGGACTTATCTCAATATTGGGAAGGTTTACCTCGTGATCCTTACTTAAAGGATGGTGGACGCTATCGCTTTCGTCGTCATGCGAGTTATGAGATGAAGGGGGATGCGTTGTCCTTGGTTCCGCATCGTGCGCATTGGCAATCGCTTAACTACAACGCATTGCATGGTGGCATCGAGCGTTGGTTTGAGCCGATGCAGAGTCAGTTGATCGGTAATCCTGTATGGCAATCCTTGCTGCTGGGATTAGGTCAATTACTGAACGGTTTAAAACCAGTCAATACCTGGTTCATAGAGGCCCACCAATTTCGGATTGATACTACGGATGGCATCGGGCGACCAACGCCTGAGGGTGCACATCGCGATGGCGTAGATTTTGTCGCAGTTTTCTTATTGGATCGTGTGGGCATTAAAGGCGGCGAAACCAGAATCTTTGATGCTCAAGGTTCGGCTGGTTTACGTTTCACACTCACGCAACCTTGGTCTGTATTGCTGATGAATGACGAGAAGATGATTCATGAATCTACTCCAATACAGCCCTCAGGAGACTATGGCTATCGCGACACTCTCGTGCTGACTTATCGATCTAGCGGTTTTCAGGACTCACCGAATCGCAGTCAGCAATAAAGCAGAGTAAATTACTCTGGCTCCATCCCAGCTTCTTTAATCGCTTTTGCCCACTTCACAGTTTCTAATCTAATTTTCTGACCTAATGCTTCTGGAGTGCCTGGTTGTGACTCAAAGCCCATCGCAGAAAAACGTTCAACCAAGTCTTTTGATTTAGCGGCGTCATTGATGGCTTTATTGAGCTTCAAGACAGTTTCCTTAGGCATGCCTGCTGGTCCAAAGGCGGCAAAAAAGGCAATCAATTCATAGCCCTTAATTCCTAGTGCTTCATTAACGGTCGGTAACTCTGGGATTGCGGGTGAGCGCTTCAGTGATGTCACTGCAAGTCCGCGAATTTTCCCAGCCTGTACTTGAGGCAAGCTAACGGCAAAGTCCGAAGTAAACATATTGACTTGGCCACCAATCAAATCGGTCATTGCATTAGGACCACTCTTATAGGAAACCCCTGTCATTTTGATGCCAGCAACATTGGCAAGCATTTCTGAAGAAACGCGCTGAGACGTACTAGCATAAGCAAAGGTCATTTTTCCTGGATCAGCCTTGGCAAGTGAAACAAAACCATTGAGTGATTTAGCAGGTACATCATTGTTGATTGCAACAATGAGTGGCACTGAACCAAAGTAGCCAATTGGCGTAAAGGCCGTATCTTGGTTATAGGGAAGATTCTTCACTAGGCTTTTGAGAGCTGCATTAGTGCTATTGGTGCCAAAGAGTAGGGTGTATCCATCGGCTGGAGATTTGGCAACCTGATCAGCACCGATCATCCCGTTTGCGCCGGGGCGATTCTCGATCACTACGGGTTGTCCTAAGGACTCTGCCATTTTGGCTGCAAAGGCACGACCAATTTGATCGGTAGCACTTCCAGCAGCAAAAGGAACAATTGCCTTAATGGGCTTTGAGGGGTAGTTATCCGCTATCACAAGCGTACTCGTTAGCGCCAGCAATAAGCCAGAGCAGAGAAGGGTAATGCGACGTAAAGGGGGTTTGGTTTTCATAGTGTCTCCAGCTTGTTTTTCATAGTGTAGCGGGTCTTCAGGACGTGGGCGAGTAGAATAAGTTCACGTTTTTACTGAGTCTTTATGCGCTTCCGATCAGCTGGCTACACCCCACTTATGCTCATGGCACAAACCTGTGCTTTATTGGGCTTTGCTTGTTATGCCGTTGTTTTAACCACCTTGCAAGAGGAGTGGCATCTATCCAATTTGCAATCCGGTTTAATTGCCAGCGCTTTTTTCTTTGGCTATATGTTGGCGGTTCCTTTAGCCACTGCCCTAACTGATCGAGTAGATGCTCGCAAGGTGTATCTCATTGGCGGACTCTCTGCAACTTGTGGACTGTTGGGGATGGCATTTTTTGCTTTTAATTTTTGGACTGCCCTGATATTTATGGCCATTAATGGCGCTGGACTCGCTGGTACCTACATGCCGGGACTCAAAATTTTGTCTGATCGTATTCAGACGGGCGAGCTCACCAGGCATATTGCTTTCTATACAGCCTTTTTTGGAATTGGCACTGGCTTCTCCTACCTTTGCTCCGGTTGGATTCTCAATGGACTGGGGTGGCACTACGTCTTTGGCATTATTGCTCTCGGTCCCTTTAGTGCATTTCTGATTGTCTTATTGCTCATGCCCCCACTGCAACATGAGAAGTGGAAGGGGCCGATCAGTATTCGACTGCATGATCTTTTTCCAGTAGATAAATGGAAACTCGTCTTGCAAGATAAAAATGCCTCTGGATTTATCTTTGGCTATACCGCACACTCATTAGAGTTGTTTGCATCTAGAAGTTGGATTGTGGCCTTCTTTGCAATATGTACGGCAGCGACTGGCGAAACTTTCTTTTTGGCTGCAACTACTTTAGCTGGTGTGATTAATTTCTTTGGGGTGCCTTCATCAATCTTAGGAAATGAAATTGCACTACGAATTGGGCGACAAAAATGGGTATGCATTGTGATGATTACAAGTGCAGTCATGGGGATTGCATTGGCAAGATCTACCGGCCAATCATGGTGGCTCATTTTTGCTTTAGCTGCAGGGCATGCCATCTTCATCATGGCAGACTCTTCTACCTTGACCGCGGGATTGGTCATTAGTGCAAAAGAAAATATCAAAGGCGCAGCAATGGGCTTACATTCCTTAATGGGTTTTGGCGGCGGCTTATTAGGCCCAGCTATTTTTGGCTTTGTTTTGGATATTTCAGGCTCCCGCTCTTCCCAGGCTTCCTGGGTATGGGCTTATGCCTCTGTAGTTGTTTGGGGTGTGCTATTTGTAATTTATGAGCGCCGCAATGGCTGGGGTAGTAAAGCTAACTGATGAACCAGCGTCTCACCTGTTATCACTGTTCTAGCACCATTCTTCCTGATGAACTCATTGAGGCAGAGTTGGGCGGGGTCATCCGCCCATTTTGCTGTCCAGGATGTATGGCGATTGCCCAAACCATTCATGGTGAAGGTCTGGAAGTGTTTTATGCAAGAAGGGCGCAGTCCTGTGAAAGACCTGCAGCGTATCTTGCTTCCAATGAAATTCCAGAAAAACTTAAACCTTATGATGATCTTTCTCTGCGTGGACGATTTACTCGTCCGTATGGAGATGCTGGAGATTTAGAAACTACCCTACGTCTAGAAAAGATTCGTTGTGCTGCTTGCGTTTGGTTATGCGAGCAACATCTGCGACGCATTCCTGGAGTAAAGGATGTGCAAATCAATTACGTCACTCAAAAAGTGATTGTGCGCTTTTCTCCAGACCAAACGAGCTTAGCAAGATTGTTATTTGAAATTGAGAGAGTCGGGTATGAGGCATGGCCTTTTGAACCATCCTTATCTTTAGATCGTGCTAAAAAAGAAAGAAGGCAGCTCCTTACTCGATTGGGTGTTGCATTGCTCGGAATGATGCAGGTCATGATGTATGCGTGGCCCTCTTATGTTGGTGCTAATGACATTACCGCCGAATACGATTTGTTATTAGGCTGGACTAGTTGGGCATTAACTGTGCCTGTCATGGTGTATTCCGCTGGACCGATATTTCAGGCGGCTTGGCGAAGTGCACAGTCTTTTAAGCAAACGCATATGTTGGGAATGGATGTTCCCATTGCGCTTGCATTGGCGCTGGCATTTATTGCGGGCACTATTAATTTAGTGACAGGATCGGGTCAAAGTTATTTTGATTCTATTACGATGTTTGTTGCATTTATCTTAGCGGCACGTTACGTGGAGTTATTGGCAAGGCAAGATGCGCAAGGCGGTGCTGAAGCATTGGCAAAGCAATTGCCGGCGACTTGTGAGCGCTTAATGGATTACCCAAATTCACAAGCAGTCGCATTAGTCCCTGTAGTGAATTGTAGTCCTGGAGAGGTGTTACGCGTTTCTCCCGGCGAAGTCATTCCAGCTGACGGCATTCTGATTGAAAATGCCAGCGCACTAGATGAATCTTTATTGACTGGCGAATCAAAACCAGTTGAGAAAAAAGTAGGCGATCGGGTTTATGCCGGAACACACAATATTCTCAATCCCTTACTCATGAGAATTGAAGCAGTGGGGCAATCTACGCGGATTGCGGGGATTGCTTCTTTATTAGATCAAGCGTTATTGGCAAAACCAGTCATGGTTAGTCTTGCAGAAAAATGGGCTGCTTACTTTGTCGCATTTTTATTGCTTGCTGCCTTTGCATCATCAGCAATTTGGCTCTACTTTGATCCAAGTCGTGCATGGACTGTATTGGTTTCTGTGCTGGTAGCTAGTTGTCCTTGTGCCTTATCACTTGCGGTGCCGACGGCGATGGCAGCGGCTCAAGGCGCCGTCACGAAACTCGGTTTATTGATCTTACGCGGGCATGTGATGGAGGGTTTAGTTAAAGCAAATGATTTGGTGCTAGATAAAACCGGAACGCTCACCATGGGTCAGCCAGAGCTACAAGAGATCGTCAAGATTCGAGCAGACTTTTGCTCCGAGGATGCCTTAGCGCTTGCTGTAGCAATGGAAGCCGGGCAAAAGCATCCGCTAGCACTTTCATTAATGCGCGCAGCACAGGGTGATGGCATCAGCATTCCGCATTTATCTGATCCGGTGATAAACCTATTGGGCAAGGGCTTGAGCTCAGGCGTTTATCGTCTGGGTAGTGCAACATGGCTTGGCATTCAAGCGCATGCGCAAGCGGGTCAATATGGTCAAGTGCATTTAGCAGATGATGCAGGTTTGATTGCCAGCTTTGTTTTCTTAGACACTCCAAGAAGTGGATTGAAAGATTTATTAAATGCCTGCAAGCGCAGAAATATTGCTGTACATCTGGTCTCAGGTGATGATCCCGCAACCGTTGCCTGGTGGGCAAATCATGTTGGTATAGCTAGTTATGCAGGTGCATGTACTCCAGAAGATAAATATGACTACATCGAGCGATTGCAAAAGACCGGACGCTTTGTTTGGGCGATTGGCGATGGTGTTAATGACGCACCATTATTGGCGCGTGCAGATGTGTCCATTGCAGTTGGTGCGGGCGCTCCTTTAGCTGCAGCTGGTGCGGATGCTATTTTGACGGCAGTGTCTTTAGAGCCGCTTGCCAAGACTTTGCTGTTAGCGGACAAGACGGCGACCATTATTAAAGAGAACTTACTGTGGGCTTTGGTCTATAACTTGCTGGCTATTCCGGCGGCGATGATGGGTTGGGTCAATCCTTGGGTCGCTGGCATCGGCATGTCCTTATCTTCGCTAGCAGTCACCTTAAACGCGTGGAGATTACGAAAGGCTTAGACTGTAGGGATGGAAAGTTTATTTTTGCTCATTCCTTTATCTCTGGTGCTCGTTGGTTTACTGGCCTGGATTTTGCATTGGTCCGTAAAGAGCGGCCAATTCGACGACTTAGATGGTCCAGGGCAGTCTATCTTGATGGATGATGACACTCCATCGTCTCATAAAGTTAGTGAACACTCTCAAAAATAGCCATACAGAATATAGGTTTAAATGGGTTCGGGTTTACATAATGCATCAGGCCTCATTTTGACCCTCCCTTTTTGATATAGATCAAATCCGCCTTAGGGCCTTACTTTGATAATCAATTCAGTCTATTTGGATTATGTCGTTGTTTGGTCACAAAAAAGGAGAAACCATGGGAATTACCGTGGGGAGTAATCAAGATACCTTCAATTACAAGGTAGTCAGCCAATTTGCCATTGTTACTGTACTTTGGGGAATTGTTGGCATGCTCGTGGGGGTCATCCTCGCCGCTCAGCTCATCTGGCCGGAAATCACTTTTAATATTCCTTGGCTTAGCTATGGTCGTTTGCGTCCATTGCATACCAATGCGGTGATTTTTGCTTTTGGTGGATCTGCGCTCTTTGCTACTTCGTACTACATCGTGCAGCGCACGTGTCAAGTACGTTTGTTCTGTGACAAATTAGCGGCATTTACCTTTTGGGGTTGGCAGGCAGTCATTGTTTCTGCAGCCATCACATTGCCATTGGGTATCACCACTTCAAAAGAATACGCAGAATTAGAGTGGCCAATTGATTTACTAATCACTGTAGTGTGGGTAGCTTATGCAGTCGTGTTCTTTGGAACGCTTCTGAAGCGTAAGACGAAACACATCTATGTATCTAACTGGTTCTTCGGTGCTTATATTTTGACGATTGCGGTATTGCATATCGTTAATAACATTGAAATGCCAGCAAGTCTCTTTAAGTCTTACTCTGCATATGCTGGTGCACAAGATGCGATGATTCAGTGGTGGTATGGTCATAACGCTGTAGGCTTCTTCTTGACTACTAGCTTCTTGGGCATGATGTATTACTTCATTCCTAAGCAGGCTGAGCGTCCAATCTACTCTTATCGTTTGTCTATCGTCCACTTCTGGGCTTTGAACTTTACGTATATGTGGGCTGGTCCTCACCATTTACAACACACCTCACTTCCTGATTGGACTCAGTCCTTAGGTATGGTGTTCTCATTGATTTTGTTGGCGCCATCATGGGGCGGCATGATCAACGGCATCATGACTCTGTCAGGTGCTTGGTATAAATTACGTCGTGATCCTATCCTGAAATTCTTGGTAGTAGCGTTGTCCTTCTACGGTATGTCTACCTTCGAAGGTTCCATGATGTCGATCAAGACAGTAAACAGCTTGTCACATTACACAGATTGGACTATCGGTCACGTGCACTCTGGTGCATTAGGCTGGGTTGCGATGATTACGATTGGCTCCTTGTACTACCTCATTCCACGTTTAGTTGGTCAGAGAGATATGTACAGCACTAAGTTAGTGGAACTGCATTTCTGGATCGCAACTATCGGTGTGGTGATTTACATTGCTGCTATGTGGATTGCAGGTGTAATGCAAGGTTTAATGTGGAGAGCATTTGAGCCAGACGGTACATTGACTTATAGCTTCGTTGAGTCCGTTAAAGCTACCTATCCTTTCTATGTCATTCGTTTGTTGGGCGGTGTGTGCTACCTCAGCGGTATGTTGTTGATGGCTTACAACGTTTACAAAACAGTGATTAACAAAAAATTCATTGACGCACAGATTCCACAAGCGTCTATCGCGGCTCACTAAGGATAAGAACATGTCAGAACAACGTCGATTTTTCTCCCACGAAACGCTTGAGCGTAATGTTGGCTGGTTGATCATTGCCACCATTGCAGCAATTTCGGTTGCTGGTTTGGTGCAGATCGTGCCTTTATTTTTCCAGCACTCCACAACTGAGCCCAGTCCAGGAGTTGCTCCTTACTCAGCTCTGCGTTTAGCAGGCCGCGATATCTATCAGCGTGAAGGTTGCATGGGCTGTCATTCACAGCAGATTCGTACACTACGCTCAGAGGTTGAGCGTTATGGTCCTTACTCCTTGGCTGGTGAGTCTGTATATGATCATCCATTCTTATGGGGCAGCAAGCGTACTGGTCCAGATCTAGCGCGTGTAGGCGGTCGTTACTCGGATGACTGGCATCGTATTCACTTGCGCAACCCGCGTGATGTGGTGCCTGAGTCCAATATGCCTGCTTATCCCTATTTGCAAAAGCCAGCTGCTGCTGACACCATTTCTTCTCATATGCTTGCAATGAAGCGCTTAGGTGTGCAGTACACCGATGAGCAAATTGCCAATGCACCTAAAGAGTTGGAAGGCAAGACTGAAGAAGATGCGTTAATCGCCTACCTTCAGGGTCTTGGTGTGAATCGTAGATACATCATTGTTGACGAGGTAGTTGCTAAGTAATTCTTAGCAAAGAGAAGATATGCAAAATATTGCTCCTTATCTCTCAGCAATTTCTACCGTGCTTGGCTTGGTAGTTTTTATTGGAATCGTTTGGTGGGCCTGGTCTGCAAAAAGACAGCCTGCCAATCAAGAATCCGCCGAACTTCCGTTCGATCTTCCCGATGAATTCAGTAAGGATAAATCATGAGTGACTTTCTTGGTGCCGGTTGGAGTACCTATATCGCCTTAGTAACATTGGTCGGTATCGTTTGGTGCGTCTGGTTATTATTTTCTCAACTTAAAGTTAAGGTAAAGCTGAAGCCGGATGGTGAGGTTGCTGATACTGGTCACGTTTGGGACGGCGATTTACGCGAGTTGAATAATCCATTGCCACGTTGGTGGATGTGGATGTTCCTGATCTCTTGTATCTTTGCTTTGGTTTACTTAGTGCTCTATCCAGGATTAGGGGCATACCCAGGAATTTTGGGTTACAGCACTGACGGTGCATTGATGAAATCGATGACGACAGCCAATGATGAGTTAAAGCCTGTCTACGCAAAATACGTGAAGATGGATATTGAGCAAGTCGCAGCTGATCCAAAAGCCCGTGAAATGGGACAGCGCTTGTTCTTAAACTCGTGCGCACAATGTCACGGCTCTGATGCTGGTGGTGCCAAGGGCTTTCCAAACTTAACTGATGGCGACTGGCTCTACGGTGGTTCACCAGAAAACATTAAGACAACTATCGTCAATGGTCGTGGCGGAGTAATGCCTCCATTCCCACAGCTAGATGGTAAGCAGATTGTCGATGTAGCAAACTATGTCCGCAGTTTGTCTGGTTTACCTGCCGATGATTTAAAAGCAGCGCGTGGTGCTGAAGTATTCAAATCCAATTGCGTAGCCTGTCATGGTGCAGATGGTAAAGGCAATATTGCATTGGGTGCGCCTAACTTGACAGATAAGACATGGTTGTATGGTGGCTCAGAAGCAACGATTGTTGAGACAGTAACAAAAGGTCGTATGGCAATGATGCCTGCTCAAGATAAAGTCCTTAGTCCTGAAAAGATTCAATTGTTGACTGCCTATGTTTGGGGCTTATCGAACAATAAACAAGCAGCCGCTAAGTAATCAGTGCCAAGTAATTCGCCGGGTGGGAAACCAGTTCCTATTGAAGTAATCGAGGAATCTCTTTACGAGGTCCGGCGAAAGATTTACCCACGCTCTGTATCGGGATTGTTTGCCCGCTGGCGCTTCATCCTCGTTTTTGCAACGCAGTTACTGTTTTATGGCTTGCCATGGCTTAGCTGGAACGATCGTCAAGCAGTATTGTTTGATCTCGTTCAGCGTAAGTTTTATATCTTTGGCCTAGTACTCTGGCCACAAGACGTGATTTATCTCACGCTTTTACTCATTCTTTCTGCATTGGCCCTGTTTCTGTTTACAGCGGTTGCTGGCCGTCTATTTTGTGGCTACGCCTGTCCACAAACGGTCTATACCGAAATCTTCATGTGGATTGAGCGCAAGGTCGAGGGCGATCGCTTTGCCCGTATCCGCTTAGATGGGGAAGAGTGGCCCTGGGGTTTCAAGAAATGGCGCCTGAAGATCACGAAGCATTTACTGTGGTTGCTGATTGCATTCTGGACTGGCTTTACTTTTATTGGTTACTTCACCCCAATTGAAACTTTAGGTTCAGCCATTTTGCATTTATCTTTAGGCCCCTGGCAGACTTTCTGGCTGTGCTTTTATAGTTTTGCAACTTGGGGTAATGCAGGCTTTATGCGTGAGCAAGTCTGTAAATATATGTGCCCTTATGCACGCTTCCAAAGTGTGATGGTGGATAAAGATACCTTCTTGGTGACCTATGACAAAGTTCGTGGTGAGCCAAGAGGAAGCCGCAGCAAGTCAGCTGATCATGGTTCTCTTGGCTTAGGCGATTGCGTAGATTGCAGTATTTGTGTTCAGGTTTGTCCAACGGGGATTGATATTCGAGATGGCTTGCAATATATGTGTATTGGATGTGGTGCCTGTATTGATGCTTGCAACCAAGTCATGGAGAAGGTGGATTACCCTAAAGGGCTGATTCGCTATACAACGGAGCGCGCGATTGAGGATAAAGAATCCAATCAAAGCGCCATTCGACATATTCTGCGTCCTCGAGTATTAATCTATACCGCATTCATTACCGTCCTCGCTTCTGCGTTCTTAGTTTCATTGGCAACTCGTAATCCTTTACGTGTCGATGTCATGCGTGATCGTGGTGCTTTGGCTCGAGAGGTAGATGGCGTTCGGATCGAGAATATTTACCGGATTCAAATCATGAATGCCTCAGAGCATGCTATGAAGGTGCAAGTAAAGGCTACCGGCTTAGAGAATTTAATGATTTTGAATTCTCAAGGAAAAGAGATTACCCAGATTGATGTTGGTCCAGCAAGCAATCAATTGCTGCCAATAAAAGTGAGTACGGCGATCGGCCAGAATGATTCAGGAAATTACCCGATTCATTTTGATGTGATTGCTCAGGAGATGGATGGTGATAAAGCAATCATCAGAGCTCGTGAAGAAAAATCCAGTTTTATTATTCCCCGTTAAGCTAGCTGGCACCAAATGGAGAGGATGTGTATGAACGAACTAGAAACAATGAAGCCCTGGTGGAAGCAGTTGTGGCCTTGGCTACTGATCAGTGGACCAGCCGTGGCGATGATCGGCTGCATCATTACGATTTATTTAGCAGTTAATCTGCACGCTGATAAACCTTTGCGTGAGGGTGTTGTAAAGCAAGGTCTCAAAGTTGAGCAATTAAAAGAAGCGCAGGCTAATAAATGAAGTATCGCCTCCTCATCTGGATTTTGTGGCCATCGTTTTTGGTTGCCGGTATGGCAGAAGGCTTGCTCTTTACTGTGATACATCCACAGGACCTTCTATTCTTTGGCTATCATCCCGATATTTCTGATGAGGGAATCTATACCATTGGATTCTTTGTGATTTGGATTTTTTGCGCAGTCTCTAGTGCGCTTACTGCGTATATCTTGCCTGGTATTGAAGCGCCCGATAGTAAAGAGATTGACCGCGGCCTACTTTAAGCTTGCTTAATGGGAATTTCGGTATGACAGCCGTGTCTATCGGGGTTTGGAATACCAGCTAACTCATACAAGCCATCCATATCAATGAGTTTGATATGGCGTTGCTTAATCTGTATCAGGCCAGACTCCGCAAAGCGCGAGAGCATGCGGCTAACGGTCTCAATCTGGATGCCTAAGTAACTTCCAATCTCAACACGACTCATTCTTAAATCGAATTCATTATTGAGATAGCCGCGTGCTGCAAGGCGTTGTGAGAGGCTTAGTAAAAATGCTGCCAATCTTTCTTCAGCACGCATAGTGCCAAGAGAAAGTAGGTGACGCTGATCTTGAGTGAGTTCTCGACTCATGATCTTATGAAATTGATTTTGCAGAACAGGAATCTGTCTTGCGAGATCTTCAAAGGCATCATAGCGAATGATACAAACTTCACTTTCTTCCAGCGCTATAGCGTCCGATTGATAGTGACCATCGCCAATACCATCCAAGCCTAAAATTTCTCCTGGAAGATGAAAGCCAATCACTTGTTGACGACCATCTTGCAGACAATATTCTGTTTTAAGGGTTCCAAAGCGCACGCTGTAGACTGAACTGAGCGGGTCGCCATGACGATATAGGCTCTCTCCCTTTTGGAGGTGAACTCGCTCCTTGACTAAGGTATCGACTCTACTGACATCACTGGAGCTAAGTCCAACGGGTAGACAAAACTGTCCCAAAACGCAGACAGAGCATTTACTGTTTGGGGAGTCGGTAGGTTTGTAATTCATCTTGAGGCTTCTCTGATAGACAGTTTATTCTATATAGATAATGAAACGGCTTCTTTTACCCTCATTTCCCCCAGTTCAATGCTAACCATCAGTTTGCTCGTGGCCGTGTTTTTGGGCGCCTTAGTCAGCGGCTGGCACTGCGCTTTAATGTGTGGTGGCATAGCGGCAGCCATTGAGCGGCCAAGCGCCTTGGAGAGTCCATTAAGGCCCAAGACTGAGCTTTTTTACCTGCAATTAGTCATGCACTTAGGTCGCATCTTTACTTATGCATTATTGGGGGCAGCGGCGGCTGGAGTTGGGGTGGTCGTATGGCAGCAAAATCTGATTCCCATCCAAAGACCGCTGTTTGCTCTCACCTCCTTCATTTTGATCTTTATGGGCTTTCGATTGCTTCGCATGGGTAAAAGCCAGGGTTTGTTGGGTGGAAAATGGCTCAGCTCTAAGATTGCAGGCTTCTGGGCAAAATACCTCGGCAGTATGGCGAGCGGTCCTTCGCGTTGGTTCAGTGGAATGCTCTGGGGTTTAGTTCCATGTGGCTTGGTCTATAGCGTTTTGCCACTGGCTTTTTTATCAGGGGATATTTGGACAGGAGCTGCACTCATGTTTGCTTTTGGTTTAGGTACCTTGCCAAATCTGTTGCTCATCTCGAAATTTTCAGCAATGCTCACTCAGTTTGGCCAATATCTTTGGGTGCGCTATTTTGCAGCTGCCTTGCTGTTTACCGCCGGTGGTTTTGGTTTGTATCGTGCCTGGGTGTTACCCGAAGCATTGCTTAAAGGCGGCTTCTGTATTACTTGAGTAAGCAAGTCTTACAAGTGGGTTGCTAATTCAATACCGCTATACAGGTCTGGGCAAAAACATTCCCTAGGAAGTTTTTCTATAAAGCCACTACGCTCTGCCATTTCTAGTGGCTGATGATCTAAGCCGCAAATGATGAGTTTGATATTGCGGATTTTGCAAAGGTGAGCAAGTTCCATGATCGTATCCATACCCGAGGTATCGACATAGATCACATTCTTTAAATCGAGCAATAAAGTTTGGGTAGGTAAATTGACTTCAATTTTTTCGAGCAGTTTGACGGCTCCAAAAAAGATGGCGCCATAAATTCGATAGGCATCAATGCTGCCTTGGAGATTTGCCAGCTTTGGAAAATCCTTGCCTTCTGCGCGCTCGCAGCGCGACAGGCTGGAGATTCTATAAATGAAGGTAATGAAAGCAAGTAAGAGGCCAACTTGCACTGCAACCGTGAGATCGAGAATGACCGTTAGTAGAAAGACACTCAAAATGGTGATGCGATAAGGTATGCGGAATTGTTTTAACTCAACAAACTTTTTCCATTCACCCATATTCCAAGCAACATACATCAGGATCGCCGCCAAACTTGCTAGGGGAATATTCTGAGCGAGTGGCGCTGCAAATAACACAATGACCAATAAAGTCATGGCGTGAATAAGTCCGGAGAGAGGTGTGTTACCTCCGCTTTCTATATTGGTTACTGTACGAGCAATAGTTCCTGTCGCTGGCATGCCGCCAAAAAATGGAGTTATTAGGTTAGCTACACCTTGTGCCATCAGCTCTTGATTGGAGTCATGGCGATCGTGTATTAAGCCATCTGCGATTCGTGCACAAAGTAAGGATTCAATAGCGCCAAGCAAAGCTAGCGTGAGGGCTGGGGTCACCATGAATTGAGCGGTATCCCAACTAATGGGGAACCACTCAAAATGGGGCAGCCCCGCAGGAATGCCGCCGAAACGACTACCGATCGTGTCTACTGGTAAGTTAAATAGAGTAGTAGCAATAGTGGCAAGAACCATGGCGATTACCGTACCTGGAATATGCCCTAACCAACCAAGCCGGCGCTGAGCCATTTTCCAGGCAATCAATATGGCAAGGCTGCCACAGGCGAGTGCTAAGGCTATCGGATTGAAGGTATCCGCAGCCATATACAAAGTCTGTACTGATTGAAAAAATTGTGCAGGCATTTTTTCAATCTGCAGGCCAAAGAAATCTTTTATTTGAGACAGTCCAATTAAGAATGCAATGCCGTTGGTGAAGCCAATAATGACGGCGATCGGTATAAACCGAACAAGCGTCCCAAGACGGAATATGCCCATCAAAAATAAAAAGACACCAGACATGGCAGTGGCTAGCAAAAGATTGGGTATGCCATAGCGCTCAACAATGCCATAGACAATCACAATGAATGCGCCTGCTGGCCCACCGATTTGAACCTTGCTTCCCCCTAGGAGGGAAATCAGTCCGCCAGCAATAATGGCTGTAAAAATACCAGCTTCTGGTTTTAGGCCGCTAGCGATTGCAAAGGCCATTGCCAGAGGTAGAGCCACAATACCAACCGTGAGGCCGGCAAGAATATCTTTGGTAAATAACTTGCGGTTGTAGCCCGCAAAAGAATCAAGAATTCTGGGGTGGAAAAACATGGATAGAGTTTAGCGAATCACCCAAGTCATTCAAAAAATCGATTAACTACCCAGTAGGCAAAACCTGCAGTGACAGCGGTTACAGCGCTACCCCAGGCAATATCAATAAAAGCGAGTCCTGTGGGGAAATTGCGAATGACGGCTAAATTGGTGAGGTCATAAGTCATGTAGCAAAAAAAGCCAAATAAGGCACCATATTGCACTGCATATATCCAGGACTGTTTTGACAGGGCGGGTACGATAACGAAAATACAAACCCCTAGGGCGTACAGAACATAAAAAGCCAAGCCGGCAATAAGCTTAGGCTCGGTCGCCATGAGTTCACCCATTTGCTGCTGATAGAGGTTTCTAGCAATACCGAGAAGCCAAACTAAATCGATGGCAACGAGCGTAATGAGAAAGACAAGATAGACGCCGAAATATTTGAGCAATTTAGTTACCCCTTGAGCTTTGATACGTCAATAATAAGTATTATGATGGAAAGAGTAGATTAGTAGTTCAATTTAAAGGGAGTTGATATGTTTAAGCATTTATTAGTACCGGTTGACGGCTCGGACGTAAGCAAAAAAGGCCTCAAGAAAGTGGCGCAGCTCGCGAATGCGGATAAAGCTGCGGTAACTTTAGTTTATGTGTCTGATCCTACGCCACCTTCGGTATATGCCGATAGCACCATGGCCTATGGGATTTCTCAAAAAGAGCATAAGCAAGCCACTGATGATTATGCAAAAGAGGTCTTCAAAAAGGCGGCTACTATTCTGGGTGCTGGCATTAAAGCAAAAAC
This sequence comes from Polynucleobacter sp. AP-Latsch-80-C2, assembly GCF_018882185.1. Lineage (GTDB taxonomy): Bacteria > Pseudomonadota > Gammaproteobacteria > Burkholderiales > Burkholderiaceae > Polynucleobacter. The sequence continues at coordinate 27,609 of NZ_JACVOY010000003.1, forward strand.
CCTTCATATTGGTAATGCTAATTTGTCAGCGGGCATTTTGGATGCGGCAAAGAAAGCCAAAGCAGATGTGATCGTGATGGCTTCACACAAGCGCACAGGAATCAAGGGAATGTTGCTTGGTAGCGAGACACACGAAGTGATCGTGCATGCAGCATTACCAGTATTAGTACTTGCTTAAGGCATTCTTGTTTCAATAGAAAAAGGGTCCTCGGGACCCTTTTTTGCTTCTTCACTAACTCAATTTTTTATTGGACTACCGAGCAATAAGATTTCTCGAGTGAGTTGACCGCTCTCGTTATCCCTCATAGACCATAAATCTAATTGGGTCTTCGCGCCGTAAGGGTCAACATAAATTCCATTCTTTCGCAATTCAAAATGGAGGTGTGGACCTGTTGATCTTCCAGTAGTTCCTACATAGCCGATTTCAAAACCACGGCGCACTTCATTGCCTAGCTCTAGTTCTACGTTGTAGTTGCTCAAGTGCGCGTAGTAGGTATGGTAGTTGCCGGGATGCTCTAAAACAATCAGGTTGCCAAATGCACCATTAAATCCAAGATGAACGACTTTGCCATTAGCTACGCTAAAAATAGGCGTGCCCGTTGGCGCTGCATAATCAATACCCATATGGGTGCGATAGCGTTGTTTAGGGGGCGCTGTTTGAGTCGTGGAGGCTTTGCTACTAGGGCGTTTGCCAGATGATGCGCGCACACTTCCTACTCCGCGAGAGATACGGCGATAGCTGAGGGGGTTGGTCCAGAAAGAACGCTCCAGTGATTCACCGCTGCCAGTGAAGAATCCGCCCGGTATGTCACTGCGCTCAACCCAATACGCACTTGCAAATACTTCTTTATTGGTAGGATCAATAATTTCTACGGCCCAGATTTGCGCCCAGCGCTCGCGATCACCAAAATCTACAATTAAGCGAACGACACTATTGGTGTTTTCAAGTGAATTATTGTCTTCAGGATAAATTTGCTTGATGAGGGAATTGAGTTCCCAGACCAATTCCACCGGTAGCTTATCGCCTACTTTGGAAGGGTCATATAAAACCTCCTGTAGTGGCAAGCGAATTTCCGTCAGGTCTTTCGATTCGTTTCTTAAATAATCCTGCTGCACTAAAAAGCCACCAAAGGCAGAGGGAGTAAATGTCCACACTTCAGTTCTAACATCCTGAATAGGGCCATTCATTATGCTCAGAGAATCAAAGCGGTTGCGCGTACCAAAAGCAACCGCATATGGAATACAGTCGCCACGCATGCGATCAAAGAAGGTTTTGGTTTGGGTTTTAAAGAACTCAGAAAAGGCGCGGTTATCGATACCGATATTGACTGGCAGATTGTCTTCATTGAAGTTTCTTCTGAGACAACCTTGACTAATGCGATAGTCCAAATTACCTGCGCTATCCAGAATCAGCTCATCGGGATCTTTGCGCTGGAAAAGGGCGGGGTTCAGGCTGTTCGACTTAGCCCCGCTATTGGCGGAATTGTCTTTAAAGCCGCGCTGACCTGAGCTTTGAATAATGACCTTTTGAGTAGCCTTAGACGTCTTCGGAGTTAGTTGGGTTTGTGCGTGTGCTGTAGGCGCTAAGACCAAGGTCAGACTTGCTAGAGCAAAGCTAAAAAGGAGGAGCGCCCAAGGAGAAGTCCTGGTGCTTTGAGATACTTTTTTATTCACAGTGACATTATCTAATAATGCGAGGTCAAGGTCTGATATTTTTGTTGTGGCGCAGCAAATACCCCTCTCTGAATGTGTAATTGCCAAAAATGACATGCTCCTGAGGGCAAAGGCTAAGATTGACCCCCTCTCAAAAAGTAAATAATCGATACAATATTTTTTTGATTAAGGAGTTCAGATGCCCATTATTGAATCCGTGCAGGTCGCTTCGTTGGCAGTGCCTCTAGATAAAGTCACTTCATTTTCTACTCGCACCGTATCTGAGCGCCACTATTGCATCGTTAAGGTCCGGGGCAAGGATGGTAACGAAGGAATTGGATTTTGTTATGTTGGTAGCGCTGGTGGCGATATTGCCAAAATCGCTGTTGAGCAATTGCTGGCACCTAAGCTGATTGGCCAGAATAGTCATCGCAGTGAGGGCTTATGGATGGATATGTATAACGAATCCATCTTGCAGGGTCGTGCAGGCGCTGTAATGCGCGGCATCTCCATATTAGATACAGCCTTGTGGGATTTAAATGCGCGCTCTGTTGGGCTGCCTTTGCATCACTATTTGGGCGCTGTTGTGAATGACCGCGTTCCAGCCTATGCCAGCGGGGGGTACTACTTAGACGGCAAAACACCTGCCAAGCTGGGTAAGGAAATGGAATCTTACGTTAAACAGGGCTTTAAAGCTGTCAAGATGAAAGTAGGTCGTCTCTCTCCTACGGAAGAAGAGGCGAGGGTTAAAGCGGCTCGCAAAGCGATTGGCGATGATGTGTTGTTAACCTTAGATGCGAACAATGCCTGGCGTGATTTGCCTACCGCTTTGGAATATGTTCGTCGCTTTGAGGCCTACAACCCATATTGGATTGAAGAACCTTTTTCTCCTGATGCGATTGATTTGCATGCTGCACTAGCACGTCAAACTACCATCAATGTTGCTACTGGGGAAATGGAGGCAGGTCGTTGGCGCTTTAGAGAATTGATTGATGCAGGCGGTGCAGCGATTTTGCAATCGGATGCTGCTGTATGTGGTGGCATTACAGAATGGCGACGGATCTCTGCCTACGCAGACCTAAAAGGGGTAATCGTCTGTCCACATTGGATGCATGATCTTCATGCGCCATTGGTAGCAGCTACTCCGAATGCACGCTTCGTAGAATTTTTCTTAGATGATCAGGTATTAAATTTCCGTAGACTGATTAATAAGCAGCTCACCTTTAAGAATGGCGACTTAATATTGCACCAAACACCTGGTCTTGGTTTTGAGTTTGATGAAGCTGCAATTAAAAAGTACGCTGGCAAAGATGCGTGGACAAAAATTGCTTAGATCAATGCTGAGGTAATGCCTCAATACAAATAATAAAGCCCGCAACTGCGGGCTTTATTATTATTGAAACGCATCGATTACGTAGATGATCTTGGATTGAGTTTGAAGTGGGTAATAGTTTGCGTCACCAGAACCAAACCAAATCCAATAAAGCCAACCAAGTCTGCTTCAGTAGATGGATAGGCTAGAGCAACGCCAGAAATCACCATAATGATGCGCTCAAACACTTTGGTTTTTTCAATAAACCATCCTTGTAGGCCGCCAGCCAAACAGATAATGCCAACTACAGCGGTAAAGGAGATCCAAGCAATCTGCATCCAGTCTGCTTGCTCAAGCGCGTTGGTAGAGCCCATGAGTAAGAGGCTAACACCCGATTTATCAAGTACGAACATGAACGGTACCAGGATTGCAGGCGCAACATATTTCCAAGTTTGTAGCGTTGTTTTATATGGATTGCCCTTACAAATCGCCGCAGCTGCAAAGGGTGAAAGCGCTGTTGGAGGGGATACCTCTGAAAGCACAGCGTAATAGAAGATGAACATGTGGGCTGCAAACGGCGGAACATCTAAGTTAATCAATGCTGGAGCAGCAATCACGGCGCAAATAATGTATGACGCCGTTACGGGAACCGCAAGACCGACGATCCAGACGATCAATGCAGTAAAGATGGCGGTAAGCAATAAAGAACCACCTGCGTACTGAATCACGATGGAGCTAAATTTAAGACCTAAGCCAGTCAGCGTAACCGTACCAACAATCAAACCAGCGCCCGCACAGGTTGCTGCAATAGCCAAAACGCCAGTTGAGCCAGAGGCCAAAGCTTTGGTAAGGTTGGAGTTATAGAGCCCTGAAAGAATGGGTTCTTTACCTTTAAACCAGGCCCAAGGAATGATGGCGGTATCTTCACGCAACATACTTGAAAATGCCGAGACTACTGTGGCCCAAAATACTGACATGACTGGTGAAAAGCCCATCATCATAAAGACTACGATCGAGATGAGGGAGAAGAAGTGGAACCAATATTTTTTGGTTAACTGCCAAGCACTTTCAGCAGATGCAAAGTGAATATGCTTCATGCCATATTTACGTACATCAATCTCTACCATGACAAATAAGCCAAGGTAGAAAAGAATGGTCGGGATGGTTGCCATAAGCAAAACATCCAAATAAGAAATTTTGAGGAAGTCTGCAATCAAGAATGCTGCTGCACCAAGGACGGGCGGCGAGATGATGGCACCCAAGCCGCCTGCAGCTAACAAACCACCTGCAGCGTTTCTTTCGTAGCCGACTTTCTCCAACATTGGAGCAGCTACAGAGCCTACGGTTACGGTAGTGGCGACACCAGAACCAGAAGGGCCACCCATTAAGAATGAGGACAGCACAATCGTTCTACCAACACCAGAGGATTTTCCACCCATGGCCGCAAAGGAGAAATCGATGAAGAATTTTCCAGCGCCGGTGAATTGCAAGAAGGCGCCAAAGATGGTGAACAGAATGATCAGGGTAGCGGAAACGTCTACAGCAGTGCCGTAGATGCCTTCAAGTGTCATATACATATACCCGACAAGACGATCGAGGCCATACCCTTTGTGAGTCCAAGGAGCGGGCAAATAGTTTCCAAATAAGGCATAGAGCAAAAAGAGAACGGTGACTGTCACAAGTACCATGCCGTTAGTACGGCGCACGCTCTCTAGTATCAAAAGGATTAAACCAATGCCCACCATGACATCCGTTGGGTTAGGTGCGGTATTGCGATCAGAGAAATCATCTCCACCACTGAGGATGTAATAAGCAATAGCAACAGAACCTATGGCAAAGAGGACATCCCACAGCATTAACCGATTCTTAAAGCGGGCGGTAATCGGGAAGCTTAAAAATACTAAGAATAGAACTAAGCCAACGTGGATTACTCGAAGCTGTTGCGTAGGAACAATGGAATAGGCTGCATAGAGATGAAACAAAGACATGCCAACGGCCACTAAGGTGATGAACTTTGCCAGTAAACCTTTGTAGTCATTTGAATCGCCTTCCTCCTGCTTGATAAAGGCGTCTAGTTTTTCCTGGGTTTCGTTATCGATTACGTTTTGGCTCATGTCTCAACCTATTTATCTATTTATATTTATGACAGCAATAAAGCAAAAGAGGTGAGTTTGACTCACCCCTCGGATTCGTGAAGCTTAGTTAACTTTAATATTTTTCTCTTTGAAATACTTTAAAGCGCCAGGGTGAAATTCAATCGGCGTTGATTTTGCCTTTTGATTTTCCAAGCTAACGTTCATGTATTCCTGGTGAGTACGGACTAAATCTAATTTGTTATCAAAGACAGCCTTCACAATTTTGTAGACTTCTTCATTGGTCATATTGGCATTTACTACCAAAATATTCGCTACAGCAGCTACTTTGTTATCTTTTGTCATGCCGCTATAGGTTGCTTTCGGAATGACTGTTGGGAAGTAGAGGTTGCCATATTTTTTATTCATCGCAGGTAATTCGTCGGTGGTATCCACCATCACGATTTTCATACCAGGGCTGTTGGCTAAGTCAGTAACAGCAGCTGTTGGTAAGCCACCAACCCAGAAGAAGGCATCAATCTTGCGATCTTTAACGGCATTCACTGATTCAGCAACGCTGAGGCGCTCGCGCTTAACGTCCTTATCTTTGTCTATGCCAGCAGCTTCTAGCAAACGAAATGCCATCACTTCAGTAGCGCTTCCAGGTGCGCCAGTACTAATACGCTTACCTTTGAGATCTTTCATAGACTTAATACCGGTAGATTCCACGGTTGCTACGTGCATCAAGTTTGGATAGAGAATCAAGAGGGTACGTAAGTCTACTTTTTTCCCAGTGAACTTGCCTTCACCGACTTGAGCATCTTTAGCAGCATCTGCCATAGAGAAGCCAATATACGGTTTGCCAGTGCCGATGAGATTCAGGTTATCCACTGAGCCGCCAGTCACCTCTGCAGTTGCAGACATGCCTGGTACCTTGCTAGAAAGAACGGCCGCTAAGCCGCCGCCCATAGGGTAATAAACACCACCCGTTCCACCAGTGGCAATAGAAATATTTTGAGCTTGTGCACTTACCCATAAAAAGCTGAGTGAGAGCGCAATGATTTTTAGTAATTTCATGTTTGTCTCCTGTCGTTTTTAATTAAAGACCCGGCATAGAAAAATTAGCATTTTGTAATTCACCTAAGAGTTTTGCTTGTTGCTCTGCAGTTAACTGCATGAGGGGTGGGCGTACTCTTAACCAGTCTGGATCTTTGCTGTAATGCGCGACAGCCGTTTTCATGCCGGCAATCATTTGGTACTGCGCAAAGATGGCGCGTAGTTTATCCATCTCAGCCTGACGTTCATCGGCATTCGACTCTCTCCAATGTGCTGCTAGCTCGGCTAGTGCTTTTGGATTTACGTTTGCAGTTGCAGAGATACAGCCAACACCGCCCGCACGTAAGGTGCGCATGAGGAATACTTCGCTACCAGCATAAACACGGAAACCGGAAGGTGCTAGTAATTTGATAACGGATTCGGTGTAAGCCCAGTCGCCAGAACTATCTTTCATACCGACGACAGTTTTTGGATATTCTTTGGCTAGGCGCTCAAGTAAGGACAGACTTAAGTTGATTTTGGTTACCGGTGGAATGTTGTAGATATAAATTTGCAATCCATCGCTACCGACTTTTTGAATGACCTCAGAGTAGTAAGCAAACAAACCATCATCGGTGACATCTTTGTAATAGAAAGGCGGCAGCATCAGAACGCCTGCGCACTTATGGGCTACGGCATGACGTGTCATATTGACAGTGGCATCAATAGAGGTGGCGCCAGTACCCGGCATCATATGCTCAGGATTTAAACCGCCTTCAATAAGCGCAGTTAACGTGCTCATCTTTTGCGGGGCAGACATAGAGTTCGCTTCAGAGTTTGTACCAAAGATTGCTTGACCAACACCATTGGCGTCTAACCATTTGCATTGTTTTAATAATTTTTGTGCATCAGGGCTACCATCTGCTTTGAACGGTGTTAATACAGGTGATAGCACCGCAGGCAATGTGGATGGATGTAAGGTGATGGTCATTCTTGCTCCGATTTAATTTTTAACTTCTGTGAGAAGTGGCTGTTGGTTAAAAAAGGCTTCTAAATTATCTACTGCTAAATTCGTCATTGCTATCCGTGTTTCCGAGGTAGCACTTCCAATATGGGGTGTTAAGAGCACATTATCTAGATTTAAAAAGTCAGCGTTGGGATTTGGCTCATTTTCAAAGACATCTAGAGCTGCGCCAGCAATCTTTTTATGCTGCAGTGCATATAAAAGTGCAGTCTCATCGACGACACTGCCGCGAGCAATATTGATTAAATAGCCATTGGGTCCAAGAGCATTCAATACTTCCGCATTAATCATTTTGTCGGTATCGGGAGTGGCTGGGCACGCTAAAAACAGCACATCACATGCAGCCGCTAAATCTTTGACGTTTTTGAAATAGGTGTAAGGCAAATTTTTAGGGTTAGGGCCGCTATAAGCGATCTCTACCTTGAAGGGCAGAAGTCGCTCAGCCAAGTCCTGGCCAATTCTGCCCATCCCAGCAATCCCAACGCGCTTACCCGCCAGGGTAGTAGTGATCTTGAATAAGCCCTTTGACCATTCGGTGCTTTTAACAAAGTCCTGAGCTTCTGGAATGCGTCGAAGTAGTCCGAACAACATGCCAATCGCCAATTCACATACGGCATCATTGAGGACGCCTGGGGTGTTGCTTGCCTTGATGCCACGTTCCCGAAGATGACTTAGCGGGAGGTTGTCGTAGCCAACCCCGCAGGTGGCAACCATGCGGACCTTGGGGAGCTGCTTTACCAGGGCTTCGGGTAGTTTGGTATTGGAGCGAATGAGGATGGCCTCAAAGTCTCCAGCAGGCGGAGGGGCTGCAGGATCTAAATGGCATGTTGGTTTAAAGCGTCGATCAATTTCTGCCTGCATAATTTCAGGGAAATAGCCGACCTGTAGCACCGAATTGACGGGGATCATGTCTCACTAACTTTTTTATTGGAATAATGATTCCATTGTAAGAGGATTTTTCCTGAAAAGTCCTCCCCCTTTAGGAGAAATATTATGTTGTTTACCCCAGCCGAAACTAAAGTAATAGTCGTTGGAGGTGGCACGATGGGTGCAGACGTTGCCGCCGTCTGCGCACGCGGTGGATGTGCGGTGCAGGTGGTTGAACCCACCACTGAGCGTCGCGCCCTGTTGCCGGATTACTTTGCAAATACCCTGACCGAGCTCGGCTACGAAAACCGCATTCATCTTTTGAGTGTTGCGGGATCTCTAGAAGAAGTGGATTGGGCTGATGTTGATCTGGTCATTGAATGTGTGCCTGAGCGTCTCGATATCAAACAAGAGTTATTTGCAAAACTTGAAAAGTATGCAAAACCAGAGGCCGTCTTAGCGAGTAACAGCACTAGTTTTCCTATTAGCCAGATTGCAGATGGCTTAAAAACCTCCGCCCGAATGATTGGCCTTCACTTTTTTATGCCTGCCCATTTAATTCCCTGCGTAGAAGTTGTTTATGGTGAAAAAACTTCACCAATGGTTGGTGAAAGCCTTACGAAGCTAATGACAGCGTGCGGCATGATGCCGGTGACCGTGAAAAAAGATTTACCAGGTTTTTTGGCCAATCGTTTGCAGCATGCTTTATCCAGAGAAGCTTTTGCGATGGTGGATGCTGGTATTTGCACGCCAGAAGATATTGATAAGGCAGTACGTTTTGGTTTTGGATTCCGATACATTGCTGCTGGTCCTGCAATGCAGCGTGATCATGCTGGTCTTGAAATTCATGCTGCAGGAGGCGCTACGATTTATCCGTCTCTCAATAACTCTGCAACCATTGCGAAATGTTTGAGTGAGCGAGTAGATAGCGGCAAGTTTGGTATGAAAACAGGTGAGGGATTTTATTCTTGGACTGCAGAATCCATTGCGGCAGAGCGTAAACGTTATCAAAATGCATTACGTGACGGCTTAAAAATTATTCAGAAAGAGCTGCCCGAGATTAAATAATTTCGGTAGTCTTAAGAAATATCTTTAAGGTGTAATTTGCGCAGGTGGGGTGCGAGGCGATAGGTTAGCAGTACAACGGCAATCGTAGCGGCTCCACCAAACACAATCGAGGGCACTAAGCCCATCACGCTAGCAGCCAGTCCCGATTCGAGTGCGCCCAATTCATTTGAGGAGCCGATGAAGATGCCATTGATGGCGCTGATTCTGCCGCGCATATGATCTGGTGTCTTGAGTTGCATCACGCTGCCTCGGATGACTACCGATATCGAGTCGCAGCATCCAGAGATAAACAAGAAGAATGCACATAGCCAAAGATTGTTTGAGATTCCGAAGGCAATAATCGCCAAACCAAATCCAGCAACTGATAAGAACAGGTATCTACCAGAGTCATTTAGCAAGGGTCGTCTTGCGAGATAAATACCAGTCAGTACGGCGCCTGCTGCTGGTGCGGCTCGCAAAATTCCAAGGGTTTCTGGGCCGGAATTCAGCACCTCTTTAACAAAGGCTGGAAGAATAGACACGGCACCACCAAAGAGCACTGCAAACATATCTAGCGCCATCACACTCAGAATCAGTTCATGCTTTCGGACGTAATGAAAGCCCTCTAGAAAACTCTTTAAAAATTGATTGGAGAGGGTGCTACTCTTTTCTTGTGCCACTTTAATAAAGGTAATGCCATATAGACCAAAGGCGCCACAGCATGCAGCGAGCAAATAGGTCCACTCTAGACCTGCAAAGCCGATCATTAAGCCGCCGAGCCCTGGTCCTGCGACTACACAAATTTGGAAGGCGGATGAGGCATAGGCGGTATAGCGTGGCAGCTGGTCCCTGGGAATAATTTGACCAAATAATGCTTGGTAGGAGGGGCGCAATAGAGCTCGACCAACACCGATAAAGGCTACAGCGCTATAAATCAGGGGTACTGGTGGGGTAAGCCAACCCATAGCAACCGCTGCCAGAAATAAGCCCACCAACATATGGATGACACAGGCGATGGCTGCGATTCGTGTTCGAGAGTAATGGTCAACTGCATGCCCCGAATATAGGGCAAGCGTGAAGTAGGGAATGAGCTCTGCAAGACCAATTAAGCCAAGAGAAACGACGCTATTGGTGATTTCGTAAAGATGCCAGCCTACGGCTACCATCGTAATTTGATAACTGAGTGTTGCACCAATGCGGTAGAGCAGTAGGGTTCTGAAGGCTTTACTGGGATTCATGAATGTTCTTTAGTTTAAGACAGATCGTGCTTTATTCTTAAGGTATGAAGAAAATCATTCGCGTATGGGACTTGCCAATCCGAGTATTTCATTGGCTATTGGTGGTTTGCATCGTTGGTAGCTTGGTGACGATCAACTTAGGCGATTACGCCATTCAATGGCATGCGTATTTTGGCTACAGTATTTTGGTCTTATTAATTTTCCGCATTTTTTGGGGTTTTATAGGATCCACACATGCCCGCTTTTCTACCTTCTTTCCAACCAAGGCAGGAATATTTAATTACTTGAGCGGAAAGTCTCCTCGCGTATTAGGGCACAACCCTCTCGGCGCCCTCTCTGTTTTTGCTTTGCTATTTGTTTTATGTGTTCAGGTGTTCACGGGTTTATTTGTAGATGATGAGGTGACTTTCCAGGGTCCGTTAGCAAAATACGTCCCCAACTTTTTAGTGTCATTCTTCTCGGAAATTCATGAGGGCAATCAGGTGGTGATCTATACATTAATTACCATTCATATTGCAGCCATTCTTTTTTACAAAAAAATCAAAGGCGAAGATCTGATTACACCAATGTTGAGTGGCGATAAAGAAATAGATCCAAGCGAGGAGGCGAATTATTCACCTGCTGACTTGGGCCGACCATCCAAAGATGGTTTTATTCAGCGCACGCTTGCGTTGATTCTATTAAGCGTGATCGCGGTGGTAGTGGGTTACTTCATTACTTCTTCTTAAAGTCGTCATGGCAACCTTTACAGGTTTGCCCTGCAGCACCAAAGGCCTTCTTAATACTTTCAAGATCACCTGATTGAGCGGCAGTATTGAGATTAGCAACAGCAACTTGCATTTTGTCAGCAGCTGCTTTGAACTTCGCGTTATCAGACCAAATTTCTGGTTTTGCTTTGCCGCCTTCAGTGCCAGGACCAAAAGCTTGCCAAGGTAAGGTAGACATCATTACTACGATCTCTGCATTTTTGCTCACATCGTCTTTGTTGTAGGGTGCTGTACCTTTAACCACAGAACCAATTCTTCCGAAATGAGTGTTAATGATCGTCATGACACTTTGACGATATTCAATTGCTTTTTCTGCATTTTGAAATTGAGCAAATGCCGAACCTGCGCCAATTGCTAAAACAGTCGCGGCACTCGCTAAAATAATTTTCTCTAGTTTCATATGGGACCTCTATTGATTAGGCGGTTGAGAAGGGGCAAAACCAACTGTAAATTGAGCATACTCCAGAATGTTGTCTTTTGCCGCTGCAACCAACTAGAGAATCATTTGCAGGGGCAACGTGATGAGATAGAGCAGCCACTTAAAAAATGCCATAAGGGGTTCCATCCATAGGCTACCAATGATTCCAGTAAATACCAGGGCTAGCACAATGAAAAATCCCCATGGCTCCAGTTTTCCCAGGGCGATAGACTGACGCGCAGGAAGCAAGCTCGACAAAATGCGGCCCCCATCCAAGGGTGGCAGGGGAAAGAGATTAAATACCAAAAGACCAAGATTCCAGGTGATACCACCTTGAGCCATGGAGATAAAGAATTTTTCATCAAGCCCAAAACCCAGAAGGCAGATGAGCAAAATTGCCCAAATGATTGCCTGAATGAAGTTAGAGCCTGGTCCAGCCAGGGCAACCCAGATCGAGTCTATTCGGGGGTTTCTTAGGCGTCCAAAGTTCACGGGTACAGGCTTGGCATAACCTACTAAAAATGGAGATCCAGTAAGCAGAAGGGCTAGAGGGATCAGAATGGTGCCCACAGGGTCTATATGTTTTGCCGGGTTCAGGCTGACACGGCCGAGCATGTAGGCGGTATTGTCACCAAACTTTCGAGCAGCATACCCATGGGCAGCCTCATGAATCGTAATGGCGAAAATCAAGGGAATCGCATTAATGGCGACGGCTTGGATAGAATAGTCAGTAATCATGGCAATATGATATCCATAGGAGCAAAAATTGACTGACGATAAAAAACCCGACCCAAAGACCCCAGCAAAGCCCGTAGTCGCTAAGCCCCCAGCACGCCCCCCAGTTCCTAAGGGTCCATCAGGCCCAGCCGGAAGGCCTCAGGCAGGCTTTGGTGGCGGAAAAGGCATGATGCGCAAGGCCGGCCGCGGTCGATAGTGGATAATTAAGCAATTATTTAATGTGTTTACAGAGGATTTAGCATGAACGAATGGCATAACGAATCTAAAGAAGAAATTAACAAAAAGATCATTACTTTGATCGTGATGTTGGCCGCTGCGACTAGCTTGGCTATTTTGTTTGCATTAGTAGCTGCTCATATTGGTTACGTATTCGGTTAATTTGAATTCATGACGAGCCATCGCCAACCTGCAGTATTCGCTGGCCATGGCAGTCCGATGTATGCCTTAGAACCCAATCGCTTTACAGCGGCATGGGCTCAGCTTGGTAAATCATTGAAACGCCCAGATGCAGTTCTTGTCATCTCGGCACATTGGGTAACCCGCGGGGTTTGGGTTACTGCAATGGCAAAGCCTAAAACGATTCACGACTTTGGCGGATTTCCGCAGCCCCTTTTTGATATTCAATATCCAGCACCTGGGAGCCCTGCGCTTGCAGATCGCGTTAAAGAATTATTAAATGTCCCAGTTGTTCTCGAAGAGAATGAATGGGGTATTGATCATGGTGCTTGGTCTGTATTGAAGTACATGTATCCAGACGCGGACGTTCCAATTGTGCAGCTCAGTCTAGATGGCTCAATGTCTGCTCATGAGCACTACGAGTTAGCTAAACAGTTAAGACCTTTGCGAGATGAGAATATTTTGATTCTCTCTAGCGGTAATGTGGTTCATAACCTGCGCACCATCGATTGGCATGACAATGCTGAGCCTGCTCATTGGGCAAAAGATTTCAATGCATTTTTTAGTTCAGAAATGCGCGCCAATCATCATGAGCCGCTGATCAATTGGCAGGCTTATGGTGATGCTGCCCATTTATCCATTCCAACGCCAGAGCATTACTGGCCAGCTTTATATACTTTGGCGCTACAGCAAGATGATGAGCAAGCTCAGATTTACATCGATGGTATTGAGATGAGCTCAATCAGTATGTTGGGCTTTTCAATTCAATAGAACGCTAATTATGTGGTTATCCTTTCTAGCAATATTTTGTGGTGCAGGTCTCGGCGCTTTATTGCGAGCAGGCTTTAATTTATTGACCGTTGGTACTGCTTCGATTATTCCGCTTGGAACTTTGTTAGCTAATATGGTTGGTGGCTACCTAGTCGGAATAGCGGTGGCGTTTTTTGGTAACAACCCCAGCCTTTCGCCGGAGTGGAAGTTGTTTGTGATCACGGGATTCTTAGGGGGGCTCACTACCTTCTCGAGCTTCTCTGCTGAGGTAGTAGGCTTTATACAGCGTGGAGAGTTTACTTGGGCTTTAGGCACCGCTCTATTGCATCTCATTGGTTCTCTCGTGCTCACTTTCTTGGGTATCTTGACTTACCAAGCTCTCAAATAAAAAAAAGGAAGCCTCGTCAGAGACTTCCCTTAATCTTCCTCAGAATAATTTACTCTGGTTTGATATTGGCAATCTTCACGACTGCTCCCCATTTGCTTGATTCTGATTTAATGAGAGCGGCAAAATCAGCTGGAGTTCCGCCGCCAATTTCATTTCCTTGGGAGAGCATCAATTCACGCAATTGCGGATCTTTTAATGCCTCATTAGCCGCAGCATTGAGTTTATCGATAATGGCCTTCGGCGTCCCTTTAGGAGCGATCAGCCCCTGCCAATTCAACACTTCAACTTTAGGGTAGCCAACTTCCGCAAAGCTAGGCACGTTTGGCAGTAGTGGTGAGCGCTTCTTGCTGGTGATGGCAATAGGACGAAGCTTATCAGCCTTAATACTGGGCATTGCTGAGTACATTTGATCGAACATCATCGTGACATTGCCCGCCATCAAATCAGTGAGTCCAGCTGAGCCACTCTTGTAAGGTACATGAATCATTTCAATGCCGGCATTTTGCTCAAAAATTTCTGCAGATAATTGATGGCTACCACCAATACCACCTGAAGAGAATGTCAACACACCAGGTTTTGCTTTGGCTGCATCCACAATATCTTTAACTGTCTTATAAGGGGAGTTTGGATTAACTACTAAGACTAGTGGGCCTTTTTCAATCAATGCGATCGGCGTTAAATCAACCTCAGGGTCATAGCGTAAATTACCAAACAGAGTTTTGTTTACTGCCATTGGAGCAAAGTTGCCCATGCCAATGGTGTAACCATCTGGAGTCGCTCTTGCAATATATTCCGTTCCAATATTGCCGCCAGCACCTGGCTTGTTATCAACAATGATCGGTTGTTTGAGGATGACACTCATTTTTTGAGCAATTTGGCGACTACGAGAATCTGCTCCGCCACCAGCGCCATAAGGAACGATGAAGTTAATCGGTTTATTTGGGTAGCCGGCCTGTGCTTGCGCTGTGCCTTGGAAGATACTCAGCATAGCCAGCGCTAACAGAGCAGGTGCGAATGATTTTGCAAATTTCATAATGGATCCAGTTTAGATAAAACCAAACAAGCCTAAAACAGCACCCACAACAATTAAATACAAAGGGTGCCAACGTGTGAATAATGTAAAAGCAATTGTGGCTAGGGTCAAGGCGTAAGCAGCGGGGCTATGATTGATTTGAAGCGCAATTTGCCAGGCGGATGAGAGAACGAGGCCAATGGCTAATGCCGCAGCTGCATATTGGATGGATTTTTTCTTGTGAGGATCTTTAATTCCCAAAATCAGGCGTTGTAGGTAAAAGATCAAAATAGAGGAAGGCCATGCAATGGCCAGTGTGGCGATGAGTGCCCCAATAACCCCATAAATATGCCAGCCCAATAAGGTTACCGTCATAAAGTTTGGACCGGGCGCTGCTTGCGCTATCGCAAAATAATCAGAAAATGTTTGAACGTCGATCCAGTGTTCTTGATTGACGGCAAGATTAAAGAGTACGGGGAGTAGCGCATTTACGCCACCAAAGGCGACCAGGGAGAAAGCAGAAAGCTTTAAAAATAAGCTAAGAAGGATGCTCATCCTTTATATGCTTTCTTCCAAGCCAACACTATGGCTAGTGGTGAGGCGATCAGCACTACCCAACCTAAGCCAAGATGAAAATAGCTTGCGCACAAAATCGTTACGATGACTACCAATAGCATCGCTGGGTAACGAAACTCATCCCGCAGCATCTTAAATCCAGTCGAGGCAATCAAGCCAACGCCGACCGCAGAGATTCCACGCAAAACGCCTTTTACAGAATCTAGATAGCTGTAATGGTCGTATAAGACTGCCAGTAGCATGACCAGAGAGATGGGTCCTAGAGTGAGTCCTAATACTGAGGCAAAGGCGCCCTTGGCTCCAGCAAAGCGTGAGCCTACGCATACAGCAACGTTGACAATGTTGGGCCCGGGAACGATTTGGCAGATACCTAGAATTGCACTAAATTCTTCTGAAGTCAGAATCTTGTCGCGTTCTACTAAGGTGCGCCGTGCCCATGGTAGTACTCCACCAAAACCAGACATACCAATTTTGCTAAAGCTAATGAAGAGCTGTAAGGGTGTTAACTGATTCAAGATGAAAAAAGCTTTTTATTGAGACTTAAAAGGATGTGGAATGGATCTATTTTCTAGCCACGCTTCTAATGTTTGTGTGATGCCTTTGGAGAAGGTTTCAAAAATAGGCTCCGCAATAAATCCTAAATGAGGGGTCACTAGTAAGTTAGGTGTATTACGCAGCGAATCATTTTCTGGGAGTGGCTCAACATCAAAGACGTCAACTGCTGCTTGACCAGGTCTTCCGGCTTTTAATGCTTTTTGAAGATCAGTCATGTTAATTAAGGCCGAGCGTGAGGTATTCACCAAGATGGCATCGGGGCGCATGAGGGCAAGTTGATCTGCTGAGATAAGACCTTTGGTGCCGGGCCCTGCAACTAAATGCATCGTGACAATCTTCGAGGTATTGAGTAATTCTTCTAGGCTGACTGACTTTGCATTTTCTGCGGCAGCGCGTTCGGGAGTCATGCGCGGACTCCAGGTAACTACTTTCATGCCAAAGGCTGCGCCAACACGCGCTACACGACTGCCAATAGACCCTAAACCCATGACGCCAAGACGTTCCCCTGCAAGCATCGGGAGCACCGATAATTCATCGCGCCAGCCTCCGGAGGAGATGAGTTTGTTTTCTTCTACCAAGCGCTTGGAGGCTCCTAGGATTAGGGCCCAAGTCAGTTCAGCAGTGGTTTCTTTAGAGGGTCCACCAGGCGTTACTCCAATCGGAATATTGCGGGCAATTAAAGCTGCAGAATCTAGGGTGCCATTACGTTCACCCGTAAACATCAGAAACTTCAGCTTGGGTAAGCGTGCAATCATTGCTTCATTAAAGGGCGATCGATCACGCACAATGGCGATCCCATCGGCATCCTTCACCGCCTCATATAAGGCTTCGTCACGCAATGGCTCATGATGAATGGTGACCTTCGCTAGGGCATCCAACTTATCCCATTTTGAAAAGCGACGAAGAGCGCGCTCGTAATCTCCCAGAATGACAATATTAGGCTGAGTCATAGTCGCGCGCTTTCTGAGTTAATTAGTCTGGAGTGCAAAGACTAATGATTTGCTTGAGATCGGATGCTTGTCCTAATTTCCATAATGCAGCAATCAGTTGACGGGTCTTTTCCTTGCCAATAATAGGCTCAGCCAAGCTAGTGAACTTTTGTTCTAGGTTGGCATCGCTCATGGGGTTTTCTACTGAACCAATGGCGTTCTTCACGAACACATGTACTTCTTTACCATCTTTTAGGAATGCTTTGACATCTACCGAAGCCTCGCTAATGGAAGTATCTGTTGTCGCATTTACTTTTGCGCGTAGCGCTACAACGTCAGCACGATTGACGATATCGTCAGCGTATTCGCCTTCGCCAGCTTGTCCAAAGATTAATCCAACAGCACATCCGTGATAGACGCTGAACTTACCTTCTAGTCCATCTTTTGGTGTTTTCTTACCAGTTAATTCCAGTACCAATGGATGTACGCGTAATTCAATGCGCTCGACATCTTCCGCTTTCACGCCTTGGGCGCGCAACTGGGCACAAGCATCGATAGCGGGGTGAATCACGATTCCACAAGCAAATGGTTTGTATGTGTTTAAAGAAATTTCAAATGATTTACCAAGCGCGCGATCAATTTCTGACCAGTCACATTTGGTAGAAACAGTTTGCATATAGCCACGACCCGCTTCAAGCGCTTTTGGACTTGCAGTAAAGCCATGCTTTGCTAAGAGTGCAGACAGTTGGCCTGCACGGGCTGCACCACCTGGGTGGAATGGTTTGGTCATGGTGCCAAACTGCTCACGCATACCTACAGGCTGAGAAGCCGCAATACCTAAAGCCATGGTGGTTTTTTGTAAATCTAGACTCATCAAGCGTGAGCAAGCTGCAGCTGAACCCAACATACCGGTAGAGCCGGTAATATGCCAACCGCGATGATAGTGATCGGGATACATGGCATTACCGACGCGGCAAGCTACATCAATACCGAGGATGAGTGAGTCAATCATTTGACGACCATTGGCATTCATGTGCTCACCTAGAGCCAAGATTGCTGACGCAACTGGACCTGCAGGATGAATCACTGTCTTGAGGTGAGTGTCATCAAAGTCAAAAGTGTGTGAGCTGATACCGTTAATTAAAGCTGCTCCACCCATATCCACTTTATCTTTACGCCCCAAGATACTCGCTTGTGGGGCTGGCTGAAATTCACGGATAGCAGCCAGCGAAGATTCAACGCTCTCATGATTTGCTGCGCCGATAGCGCAACCTAGCCAATTTAAAAATGTGCGATGGGCTTCATGTTCAACTTCTGGAGTCCAGCCTTGACTGGGATGGGAAGTAACAAACTCGGCCAATATTTTAGTTACTGGTGGTGCGTTCAGATCGGCTGCTGCTGCAATAGCGTGTGACATATGATTTCCTATTGATTGTGTTGATTTATTCGATTTCAATATTGCGGTCTTTGGCTACCTTAGCCCAGCGTGCAATATCTTCTTTGATGTAGTTGCCAAATTGTTGTGATGTCATCGGCATTAAGGTCATCGCTTCGCTGCTCATCTTTTCGGAAAACTCAGGGAGCGCTAATACTTTGTTGAGTTCAGCGTTCAGCTTGGTGGTAATGGCTGGGGGAAGGTTGGCTGGACCAACAACGCCATACCACTGCTGTCCGTCAAAGCCATTAAAACCAAGCTCTTTAAAGGTTGGGATATTGGGTGCTGCGCTACTACGCTTGGAGCCCGTCACGGCTAAGCCACGCACGCGATTAGTGTTGATGTATGGAAGTGCTGCAAATAGGGTTGGGAACATTGCCTGAGTTTGGCCAGCGAGTAAATCCGTATAGGCAGGACCCACGCCACGATAGGGAACGTGCACCATGAAAATACCAGCAGCTAATTTAAGTTGTTCCATACCAAGGTGGGTTAGCGTGCCAGGGCCAGCTGAACCGTAACTGAGTTTTGCTGGATTCTTTTTCGCAAAGTCTACAAACTCTTTGAAGTTTTTAATTGGCAAATCAGGATTGATGATGAGTACGTTTGGAGTCGCGCCAATCATGCCTACTGGGGTGAAATCTTTGATGGCATCGTAAGGTAGTTTGCGCACCGCAGGGTTGGTGCCGTGGGTACCAACATAAGCGATCATGAGTGTGTATCCATCAGCCGGTGCTTTTACTACTGCTTGGGATGCAATAGAGCCGCCCCCACCACCCATATTTTCAACAATGATAGGTTGGCCAATAGAGCGGGATAGTTTTTCTGCTAACGCACGTGCAATGTTGTCCAAGCCTCCACCCGCAGCAACTGGTGCAATTAATTTGATTGGTTTTACGGGATAAGGAGTAGCTGCAGATGCTTGCGCTTGCGCACTAAAACTAGTGAATACAGTGAGCGCAGCAAGCGTCAGGGAGGATAAAAAAATCGGCAATTGCCGATTGGGGGTATTGAACATGTCTCTGGCCCAGGTTATTTTTTGGATTAATCTTGTGGAGCTATGTAATTCTACTATTTATGGCAAAGATTTTCTGAGGAGAAAAGCGTGATTTTGGAACACTGTGATATTGAAATTGATCCCCAAAAGAGCCCTGCGTTCGAGGAAGCTATTATTCGCGGCGTCGAGACGGTGATAGCGCACTCAAAGGGATTTCGGGGGTACAAGGTAAACCACAGTGTGGAAAGCCCGGAGCGCTATGTGCTGTTGATCTACTGGGAGACTATAGAGAACCACACAGTGGATTTTCGAGGCTCAGCCGCCTTCGCTGATTGGCGCGCTATCGTAGGGCCTTATTTTGTAAAACCGCCCATGGTCGAGCATATGACTTTAGTGGGTAAGTCTGCTTAACTGACTTTGATCTTTTTGCGATTGGATGCTTCAAAAGGGATGGAGTCTAGATTTGGCTCCAAGGCTTCCCGCTGATCAAAGACAAAGCAAGTGCCTTGGTAGTGGGCTGAGCCTACTTCCTCAAAATATTTCAGAATGCCACCTTCGAGTTGGTAGCTATGCTCCATACCAATTTCGCGCATGAAGAGCCCTGATTTTTCACAACGAATTCCGCCAGTGCAAAAACTCACTACCGTTTTGTCGGCCAGTTGTTCCTTGTGGGCGGTAATGGCCTCCGGAAATTCAGTGAACTTTTGGATATTAAAGTGCAAGGCATTCTCAAAAGTGCCATAGTCCACTTCAAACGCATTACGCGTATCAAGCATTACGACTGGTCGACCTAAATCATCTGTGCCGCGATCAAGCCATTCTTGTAATTTTTTTGGGGTAATGAAATTTGCTCGACCAGACTCGGGGCGAATACTCGGATGGTTCATCCGAATGATTTCCGCTTTCAGCTTGATCAGCATCTTTTTAAAAGGTTGGTGCTCTGACCAACTTTCTTTAGCTTCTAAAGGGCTAAAACGAGCATCGCTTCTGAGCCAGTCCAAAAAGCTACGTAACTCTGCCGTCTGACCAGCGAGGAACATATTAATGCCTTCGCCCGTCAATAAAATGGTGCCTTTAAGCTCGCGAACATTGCATTCATCGAGCATTTTTGCTCGGAGCGTAGATAAGTCCTCTAGGCTGACAAATAAATAGGCGGCAATGTTCAAAATCGGCTTCATAGTCCCCCTATTATCAAGCAAGCTGACCAAGGGGGTGGTAATCTTGGGGCTTCAATTGGGAGGAGATGATCCATGATGCTTTTGCAAAAAATAGCCAAAAGAGCTGTTCTATTCGCTTTCTTGGCCTTGGGCGCTAGCAGTCTTGTAAATGCTCAATCTGGGAGCGCCGGGGCTTGGCCTACCCAAAAGCCTATTCGCTTAATTGCCGTATTTCCGCCTGGTGGATCTGTGGACCAGGTTGCCCGTGTCTTGGCTCCTGCTTTGCAGTCTGAATTAAAACAAAATGTGATTGTTGAAAATATTGGGGGTGCATCGGGCGTTATCGGTACTTCTGCAATGACAAGATCCGATGCTGATGGTTACGCATTTGCAGTGGTCTTTGATACCCATGGCGTTAATCCAAGTCTCAAAGACAAGCTACCCTATGACACCATTAAAGATATTGCGCCTGTCATTTTGGTGGGTACCTCACCAATGGTGTTGGTTGCGAGTAAAAAATCTGGCATCACCAGCTTTAAGCAATTGGTTGATATGTCTAAAACCGGCAAGCAATTTAGTTATGGCTCGATTGGTATTGGTAGCTTAGGTCACTTAGCCATGGCACGCCTCGCTAAGCAAGCAGGATTTGATTGGAATCACATTCCCTATCGTGGGGGAGGTCCTTTAATGCAGGACGTTCTAGGTGGACAGGTCGAGTTGGCAGTCGGATCTGAGTTTTTAGTAAAGCCGCATATTGATAGTGGTGGAGTGATCCCATTGGTAATTACTACGGCTAAAAGATCTGCAGCGTTGCCTAATGTCCCGACTATTTCTGAAAGTGGTTTCCCGGGCTTTAGTGCTCCTGCTTGGTGGGGTGTTTTAGCGCCAGCGAAGACACCTCCTGCCGTGGTGGATGCAATGAATAAGGCTTTAAATAAAGTATTGAAAACACCTGCTGTAGCAGATAAGTTCAAAGCCCAAGGGATTGATATTGTGGGTGGCACAACTGAAACACTGCGCGACTTTATTGGTAAGCAAATTGCGGTATGGGGCAAGTTTGTGATTGAGAACAATATTAAAGAAACTGGTCAATAGAAAGTTACTATGTCTGAACGTTTAATTCCTTATCAGCCAATGGATTTGGCCGAGCCAGCTGAACTGGTTGCCGCGATTCGCAAAAGACGCGGCGGTCAATTTATTAATCTTGATCGCATGCTATTGCATAGCGTACCGATTGCCGAGGGTTGGAATCATTTTATCGGAGAGATTCGTAACAACTTGTCTTTGGATCCTAAATTACGCGAGTTAGCCATGTGTGGAGTGGCCGTCCTCAATGGCGCCGAGTATGAATTTTTTCATCATGCACCACCATTTAAAAAGGCAGGCGGTACCGAAGAGCAAGTTCAAGCTTTGCGTTTAATCGGGCAAGCCAATTTCCCGAAGAATCTATTTAGCCAAGTGGAAAATGATGCGGCAGATTTAACGTTTCAAATGACGCGCAATATTCAGGTTGATGGAGCGCTCATGGGGCGTCTGCAAAAAGAACTGGGTAGCACCGATACGGTTGAGTTAGTAACCGTGATTGCGGCTTACAACATGGTGTCCCGTTTCTTAATTGCCTTAGATGTCAATCCTGAAGATCACCCGCCAGCCTAATGGAAAGCATGACTCAAAAAGTATGATTCGCAATATTCAAACTGTTATTCCTGGTATCGCTACCTCTGATGGTGCGGGCGTGAAGTTGCGTCGCAGTTTAGGTGGCCAGCAGCAAGTTCGCTTGGATCCTTTTTTAATGCTCGATGAGTTTTCATCGAATGATCCCAATGATTATGTTGCTGGTTTTCCTGCGCATCCTCACAGAGGTTTTGAGACAGTCACGTATATGCTTGAAGGTCATATGCTCCATGAGGATCATTTGGGCAATCAGGGACATCTCAAGACGGGTGGCGTGCAATGGATGACGGCTGGGCGCGGCATTATCCATTCTGAAATGCCGCAACAGGTCAGCGGTGCGATGCGGGGTTTTCAGTTGTGGATCAATTTACCTGCAATAGAAAAAATGAAGCCTGCTGGCTACAAAGATATTCAGGTGGAAGATATACCCAAAGTCTCTTTAGATAACGGGGGATCAGTTAAGGTTATCGCAGGTAGTTTTGAAGGTGGCGAAAAAGTGACTAACGGGCCAATCCAAGGCATTACGACCGCGCCATTATTTTTAGATGTGCATTTGCCAGCTAATGCCGAGTTCGAGCACCGCATACCCAAAGAACAAAATGCCTTTATTTATATTTATGAAGGTGATTTAGAGGTCGGTGGCCCGATGCGCGCAGCACCAAAGCAGGCTGCGATTGTGCTGGGTGATGGTGATCGTTTTAAAGTAAAGGCGGGAGCCGCTGGCGCTCAATTTATTGTTCTAGCTGCATTACCTTTGCATGAGCCGATTGCGCAATACGGCCCTTTTGTTATGAATACGCGTGCTGAAATAGAGCAAGCAATTGACGATTATCAAAATAATCGCTTTGTGATTGCTTAAGCGATGATTCACTGGGAGGAGGGCGGCGAGCAATTTAGCGCTCGATGGCATTCTGAAAATGGCATCAGACCCCACCAAAAGGTAGTCCTGGCTGACGACACGCTTACTGCGGATCTTGCCTATCGCATGGCTTGCGAAGGCACAGCGATGCTATATCAGGGTGATTTTCAGAATGCCCGCCAATTACTGCAGGCTCTCGTTAGAAGGGTTGATAAACCTTCTAAGAAATCCCATAGAGCCGACCGCGTTGAAAAGGAAAAAGGCAAAAGCCCCTTAGAGGCTTTTAATCTTCACCGTCTCTCTCAGTCGCAGCGTGCGCGCATTTTGGGGATGTTGCTTATTCCCGTGAATGCTGACCATAGTATTTCTTTGCGAAGGGCTCCTGAGGTCGTCCAGGCCTGTCTAGAGGCTTATGGCAATCAGACCGAGCCTTATGTCATCTCCCTGAGAGAATTGCTTGGTGTTATCAGCGCTCATGAGTGGCGCAAGAAGGGCGTTCAGGTTTTAACTAGAGATGATGAAGAGATCCGCATTCATCCACACTACGGCGTGTTTTCTCCGGTTCGCGGGGAGTATATCGAGCTGGTATTGAAGACCCCCTTGCCCGCTGTCATTCAGAAGGACTCAATAGCTTTTGATGTCGGCGTTGGTGCAGGAGTGTTGTCGGTGGTATTGGCGATGCGGGGGGTGCAAAAGATTCTTGCAACAGATCAGAGTGAGCGAGCCTTGGCATGCGCACTCGAAAATATCGCAGATCTTGGTTTGGAGGATGTTGTGGACGTCTTGAATGTAGATTTATTTCCGCAGAGTAAGGCAGCCTTGATTGTGTGTAACCCACCTTGGTTACCTGCAAGACCGAGTTCCGCTTTAGAGCACGCTGTATATGACCCAGAGAGTCAAATGCTCAAAGGCTTCCTTGGTGGACTGAAAGACCATTTATTACCAGGCGGCGAGGGTTGGCTCATTCTTTCTGATTTGGCAGAGCACCTTGGCTTGCGCACTAGAGAGGCACTGCTAGAGTGGATTGATGCGGCAGACTTAAAAGTCATCGAGCGTCGAGACACTGAGCCCCATCATCCCAAAGCATTTGATAAAACGGATGCCTTGCATGCGGCAAGATCAAAAGAAATTACTTCGCTGTGGCGCCTGGCAGCGAAATAGGGAAGATTAGAAAGTAATCAGTTGGAAAAACAAAACCCCTCTAAAAATCAGAGGGGTTTGTCATTAATGGTGGAGTCGGCGGGAATCGAACCCGCGTCCGCAAATCCTCTACAACAAGTTCTACATACTTAGTCATATCATTTAATTTAATCGGCTAGTCACAGATTGACATGTTCCACGCTGACGATTCACTAAGTTTTCGAACTATTCCTCGTGACACGAAATAGTCTTATCTCTTGTATATGACCCTGATCTAGCTTTCGCTAGCTGACCCAAGAGAGAATCAGTTCAGGGGCAACCGCAATTAAGCGGCTAGTGCGAAACGTTCGTCGTTTGCAGTTATTACATTCCCATTGATTTACGAGATAACGGGTCCTCGGTATGCCCTTGATGCTTTGTAATCCACGTCGAAACCATGTCGACCCCGGAGTTCATGCATAAGAACCTCTATTTTAAGGCCGTCAGCTTTAAATTGCCCAATATCTTTTACGAGGGTATCTAAGCCCTACTGGGAAAGATGATTTTCAATAAATCGAGTGGATTATTGATGATGAAATCAGCGCCCCAAGACTCTGGAGGTTCATTGCAGCCACAGTAGCCATAAGCAGCTGCCACGGTATGCATTCCAGCTGCCTTACCCGCCACAATGTCTCGAATGTCATCGCCCACATAGATTGATTTGGTGGGATCGATATTGGCTACCCGAGCTGCATGCAGTATGGGTTCTGGATGGGGCTTGGAATGTGGCGTTGTATCACCAGAAACAGTTGAGGCGGATCTTTGTCGTAGCCCCATCAAATCTACTAGTGGGTTTGTAAATCGCTCACTTTTATTGGTGACAATTCCCCAGGGGAGATTGGCTTCATCCATTTGCTGCAATAGATGATCAATGCCGTCAAATAATTTGCTATCAACGAGCAAGGCTTTTTCGTAGTTGATGAAAAACTCATCGCGTAGCTCAATGAAATCAGGGTGATCCGTGCCAATACCAAAGGCGCCACCAATTAAGCCGCGTGCACCAGCAGAGGCACATGGACGTAATTCCGTATATGGCTTAGGCGCAAGATTGCGGGCCACTAATAATTTATTGGTGGCAGCCACCAAATCAGGCGCCGTATCGGCTAGGGTGCCATCAAGATCAAAGAAAACGCCATGATAGGGACTCAATAAATTGCTCACGCTTTAAATTACTTCCTTACGGCAATCATGTAATTAACGTCGACGTCATCATTCAAGCTGTAAACCTGAGTAAGGGGGTTGTAGCTCAAACCTTTCATGCCCAAGAGTTCTAATCCGGCAGCTCTGGTAAAGGCAAGCAATTCAGAGGGTTTAATGAATTTTGCGTATTCATGAGTCCCTTTTGGGAGCAGTCGCAGAATGTATTCAGCTCCAATAATGGCAAATAGGTAGGACTTTGTGCTGCGGTTGAGGGTGCTAAAAAATAATGTTCCGCCTGGTTTGCATAAAACAGCACAAGCGCGAACGACAGAAGCAGGGTCTGGAACGTGCTCAAGCATCTCCATGCAAGTGACTACGTCGTATTGCTCTGGTTGCTCTTGCGCTAAATCTTCTGCAGAAATGGCGCGATAGGTGAGGTTTGCGCCAACCTCTAAGGCGTGCAATTCAGCAACCTTGAGTGCTTTTTCTGACAAATCAATACCAGTGGTATCAGCGCCAGATTGGGCAATGGATTCAGCTAGGATGCCACCACCACATCCAATATCAACAACTTTCTTGCCATCTAGATTCACAGAGGATTTGATCCATGATAGGCGCAGAGGGTTAATGGCATGCAAAGGCTTGAATTCGCTATTGGGATCCCACCAGCGATGGGCTAGGGCGCTAAATTTAGCGATTTCAGATTGGTCGACGTTCATATGGATTCAGACAGTTGGGGTGCTAATGGGGATATTACGAATATAGCGGAAATAAAAAAGCCCGCATCAGCGGGCTTTTTTACAAGTAAAGCGAATTACTTAGCTGCTGTACCAACAACTTCGATGTCAGTACGGCGGTTCTTAGCGCGGCCTTCAGCAGTTGCATTGCTTGCAACTGGATTGCTCTTGCCTTTTGATTCTGTGTAGATACGGCTACCGTCAACACCCTTAGCTACGAGGTAAGCTTTAACGGATTGCGCACGACGCTGACCGAGAGCCATGTTGTATGCATCTGTACCTACGCTGTCTGTATTACCAACAGCGATGATGACTTCCAATTTGATCATAGACAAATCAGCAGCGATTTTGTCCAAAGTAGCTTTACCTTCTGGCTTCAATGTAGCTTTGTCGAAGTCATAAAGTGTGTCAGCTTGCAAAGTGATTTTGCTTTGGCTTACACCAGCAGCAGCAGCAGGAGCAGCTACTAAAGCACCATCACAACCATTAGCGGCAGTTGCAGGTGTCCAGTTGTTATCACGCCAGCACAGTGTGCCGTCGCCATTACGCCAGTTGGTGCCAGTGCTGTTTTCCCAGTTGTCAGTAGCCATTGCTGCAGTAGCAGAAACAGTAACAACAGAAGCGATCAACAGTTTTAGGGTTTTGTTCATTTTTAGTCCTCAAAAATCTCTTTTTTAATTAAAGTCAAACTTAAATGTAATTCGCCCTACTTTGAAGCAAAAAACCGCAAAGCGACACATCTCAATTTCGTACAAACTGACAGAATCTTAGCATAGGGGGCTCCTGTCATCAAAATGATATTATTTCCAGATGGAACAAGCCGCTAAAGAAACACTACCAATATCCCTCGAAGACGAAATGCGGCGGTCCTATTTGGACTACGCAATGAGCGTCATCGTCGGCAGAGCCCTGCCAGACGTGCGCGATGGCCTCAAACCGGTTCACCGCCGGGTCTTATTCGCTATGTATGAATTAAACAACGATTGGAACCGAGCTTACAAAAAATCTGCCCGTATAGTTGGCGATGTAATCGGTAAATACCATCCGCACGGTGATTCTGCGGTGTATGACACGATCGTTCGTATGGCCCAGGATTTCTCTCTGCGCTATATGCTGGTTGACGGACAGGGCAATTTCGGCTCCGTAGACGGCGATAACGCAGCTGCGATGCGTTATACCGAGATCCGCCTCCGCAAGATCGCCCATGAGCTTTTGGCCGATTTGGATAAGGAAACCGTTGATTTCGGGCCAAATTACGATGGTAGCGAGAAAGAACCCCTCATTCTTCCTGCAAAAGTGCCTAATTTGCTGATTAACGGTAGTTCTGGCATTGCGGTGGGTATGGCTACCAATATCCCCCCTCACAACCTGGATGAGGTCGTTACAGCCTGTTTACACGTGCTTCACAACCCAGAATGCACGATTGATGAACTGATTGAGATTATTCCAGCCCCAGATTTCCCGACCGCCGGCATTATTTACGGTGTTCAGGGGGTCCGTGAAGGCTATCGCACTGGTCGTGGGCGTGTAGTGATGCGCGCCAAAACGCACTTTGAAGATCTTGATAAGGGTGCGCGTCAGGCGATCATCGTCGATGAGTTGCCATATCAGGTAAACAAAAAGAACTTGCTCGAGCGTATTGCTGAGCTCGTAAATGAGAAAAAAGTTGAAGGCATTTCTGATTTGCGTGATGAGTCAGATAAATCCGGTATGCGCGTAGTGATTGAATTGAAGCGCGGTGAAGTGCCCGAGGTTGTTCTTAACAATTTGTATAAGAGCACTCAACTTCAAGATAACTTCGGTATGAACATGGTGGCCTTGGTAGATAACCAACCACGCTTGTTGAACTTGAAACAAATGCTGGAGTACTTCCTGCAGCATCGTCGCGAAGTGGTCACGCGTCGTACGATTTTTGAATTGCGTAAAGCGCGCGAGCGTGGTCACGTATTGGAAGGTTTAGCAGTTGCGTTGGCAAACATTGATGAGTTCATTGCCATTATTAAAGCTGCTGCAAACCCAGTGATTGCTAAACAAGAATTAATGGGCAAGGCTTGGGATTCATCGATGGTGCGTGAGATGTTGGCACGTGCTGAGACGGATACCCCTGGCGGTCGCAATGCGTATCGTCCAGAAGGTTTGTTGCCTGAGTACGGTATGCAAAGCACTGGCTTGTATCGCTTGTCAGACAGTCAGGCGCAAGAAATTTTGCAGATGCGTTTACAACGCTTGACTGGTCTTGAGCAAGACAAGATTGTGAATGAGTACAAAGAGGTGATGTCAGAAATTTCTGATTTGTTGGATCTATTAGCAAAGCCAGAGCGCGTCACTTCAGTAATCGAGAGTGAGCTGAAAGAAGTACAAGCAGAGTTTGGTATTGCTGGTGGTGATACAGGCCGTCGTTCATTTATTGAAATGAATGCAACCGAACTCTTCACGGAAGACTTAATTACTCCGCAAGATATGGTGGTTACTCTTTCTCATACTGGTTACATGAAGAGCCAGCCATTGAGCGAGTACCGCGCACAAAAACGTGGTGGTCGCGGCAAACAAGCTGCAGCAACTAAAGATGAAGATTGGATTGACACTTTATTTGTAGCGAATACGCATGACGCAATCTTGTGCTTCTCTGATCGTGGTCGCATGTATTGGTTGAAAGTTTGGGAAGTGCCGCAAGGCAGTCGTAATTCCCGCGGTAAGCCGATCGTCAATATGTTCCCATTGATTGAAGGCGAAAAGATCACTGTGATTCTCCCAATCAAGGGATATCAGGATGATCAATATGTCTTCATGGCAACAAGCTTGGGTACAGTCAAGAAGACCCGTTTGTCTGACTTCTCTAATCCGCGTAAGGCCGGAATTATTGCGGTTGACTTAAACGAAGGCGACTTCTTGGTTGGCGCTGCAATTACTGATGGTCAGCATGATGTGATGTTGTTCTCTGATGCAGGTAAAGCTGTTCGCTTTGATGAGAATGATGTTCGTCCAATGGGTCGTACAGCACGTGGTGTGCGCGGCATGAATTTGGGTGAAGGTCACCAAGTGATTGCGATGCTGGTTGCTCCTGCGGAAGCTGCTGAAGGTGCTGAGGCTGCAGTGGTAGACGCTAGCGGTATGGCTATTCCAAGTAGCGTATTAACTGCTACTGAAAATGGTTACGGTAAGCGCACTCCAATCGCTGAATACACACGACATGGTCGTGGCACTAAGGGCATGATTGCGATTCAGACCTCTGAGCGTAACGGCAAAGTAGTTGCGGCTGCTTTGGTGTCACCAGAAGATCAAATTATGTTGATCACTACTGGCGGCGTCTTGGTTCGCACTCGCGTTTCTGAAATTCGTGAGATGGGTCGCGCAACTCAAGGCGTTACTTTGATTAACGTGGATGAAGGTACTCGCTTGTCTGGCTTGCAACGAATTGCTGAAAGTGATTCTGATGACGAGGGTGAGATTGATGACGCAGAAGAAGGTGATGTATCTGCTGATCCAGCAACCGATTCCAATACTGATGCGGCAGGTGATGCCTAACTTGGTATCACTTAAGGACAGCTAAATATCATGACCTTTGACCGCCGCATTTTTAATTTCGCTGCGGGGCCTGCTACTTTGCCTGAAGAGGTATTGAAGCAGGCTGCTGATGAAATGCTGAATTGGCAAGGTCTTGGTACGAGTGTGATGGAGATTAGCCATCGCAGCAAAGAGTTCATGGCAGTGTATGAAGAAACTTTGCAGGACTTGCGTACTCTAATGAACATTCCCGGCAGCTATGAAATTTTGCTGTTGCAGGGTGGTGGCCTTGGTCAAAACGCCGCTATTCCAATGAACTTAATGCCTTTGGCGAAGCATGGCCCGAAGGCCGATTTCATTGTTACGGGTGTTTGGTCTGAGAAATCATTCAAAGAAGCGCAGAAGTACGGCACTGCAAACTTAGCCGCATCTTCAGTCGCAGAAAAATTTAATACGATTCCGGCGAGATCCACTTGGCAGTTATCTGATGATGCTGCATATGTTCATTACTGTGCGAATGAAACCATTGGTGGTGTTGAATTCGCAGACATTCCAGATGTAGGCAATACGCCCTTGGTAGCAGATATTTCTAGCAACATTCTCTCCAAAGAGATGGATGTGAATAAGTGTGCCGTATGGTTTGCTGGTGCCCAAAAGAATATTGGTCCTTCGGGTGTCACCATTGTGATCATCCGTAAAGATTTAATCGGGCACAGCATGGGCATTACGCCAACCATTTGGGATTGGGCTGTTCAGGCAAATACTCAGTCGATGATTAATACTCCACCTACCTTTGCCATCTACATGGCTGGCTTAGGCTTTCAGTGGTTGTTAAAGCAGGGCGGCGTCAAAGCAATTCAAAAGCGTAATCAAGAAAAATCCGCTTTGCTCTACAACTATTTGGATCAAAGTGGTTTTTATGAAAATCGCGTGAACAAAGAATATCGTTCACGAATGAATGTGACTTTCTTCCTAAAGGACGAGGCATTCAATGCAAAGTTCTTGGAAGAATCGAATGCTGCTGGTTTGGTTGCCTTGCGCGGTCATAAAGCTGCAGGCGGTATGCGTGCCAGTATCTATAACGCCATGCCTTTAGAGGGCGTTAAAGCGCTCGTTGAATTTATGAGTGACTTTGAAAGGCGGGCTTAATGAGTACTGAAGAACAGCGCTTGGCTCCCTTGCGAGAAAAAATTGACTCCTTAGATGCGCAGATCTTAGATCTGCTGTCACAGCGTGCTAAAGCTGCTCAAGAAGTGGGGCACATTAAAGGCGGATTTGCTTCCCCAGTATTTCGTCCTGAACGTGAGCGTCAAGTGGTTGCCAAACTTCAGGAAATTAATCGCGGTCCATTGTTGCCCGATGGTATTGCAGCGATTTGGCGTGAAGTCATGTCAGCCTGTAGAGCTTTAGAAGCGCGTCAGACGATCGCCTATCTGGGTCCTGTAGGTACTTTTTCAGAGCAAGCGGCACACACTTATTTTGGTAGTTCTATTGCGGGCTTGCCTTGTAATAGTCTGGATGAAGTTTTTAAAGCAGTGGAAAAAGGTTCCGCACAATTTGGCGTAGTACCTGTAGAAAATTCTAGCGAAGGCGCCATCTCTCGTACATTAGATTTGTTATTGGATTCGCCGATGCATATTAGCGGTGAAGTGGTATTACCAATTCATCATCATCTCTTAACGAAGAGCGGTAACTTAGATGGTATCACGACCGTTTGTGCTCATGCCCAAGCTTTAGCGCAATGTCAGCAGTGGTTAAGTCAGCATGCACCTCAATTAAAGCGTCAAGCAGTAAGCAGTAACGCTGAAGCAGCACGCATGGCTGCTGGTGACCCAGCCCTAGCTGCTATCGCAGGTGATCCCGCTCAATTGGCTTATGGTCTGCAAGTAGTGGCAGCACAAGTTCAAGATGATCCCCATAACCGTACGCGTTTTGTCGTGATTGGTAGTTACGAATGTCAGCCTACAGGGCATGATCAAACCTCATTGGTGTTATCGGTAGATAACCAGCCTGGTGCTGTGTATCGCTTACTAGAGCCTCTTGCGAAGCATGGGGTATCGATGAATCGCTTTGAGTCACGACCTGCAAGAAAAGGTACTTGGGAATATCATTTTTACATTGATATCTCAGGCCATTCTTCTGATGCAAAAGTTGTGAAGGCCTTAGAAGAGTTAAAAGAAACAGCCGCCTTCTATAAAAAACTTGGTTCTTATCCGCACTCCGCTTAAGTGTCTCCAAAGCTAAATTAAAGCAGCCAGAATGACTTCAAAAATTGGTTTAAAACATATTCATGCCATTGCACCCTATGTAGGTGGACGCCCAATTAGTGAAGTTGCGCGTGACTATGGTTTAGATGAGAGCAAGATTGTGAAGTTGGCCTCCAATGAAAATCCATTGGGTATGCCGCAGTCTGCGCAAGACGCCATGATCAAAGCAGCAGCCGATCTTGGTCGTTATCCAGATTCAAATGGTTTTGAATTAAAGAAAGTGCTCTCTGAGCGTCTAGGTGTTCCTGCTGACTGGGTTACCTTGGGCAACGGTAGCAATGACATTTTGGAGTTGGCTGCTCGTGCTGTTGCGCAGGCGGGTGATGAAATCATTTTCTCTCGTCATGCATTTGCTGTATATCCCTTGGCCACTCAAGCTGTTGGAGCGAAATCCATTGAGGTTGCCCCAACGAGTCTTTATGGTCATGATTTGCCAGCAATGTTGGCTGCGATTAAAGCGTCCGGTGATAAAGCAAAACTGGTTTTTGTTGCTAATCCCAATAATCCTACTGGCAGCTATCTCACCGCAAAAGAGATTGAAGATTTCTTATTGGCAGTACCGAGCCATATCGTGGTGGTATTGGATGAGGCCTATAACGAATACCTCGCCCCAGAGCAGCGCTACGACGCCATTGCTTGGGTAAAGCGTTTCCCAAATATGATTTTGTCCCGTAGCTTCTCAAAAGCATATGGCCTGGCGGGTCTGCGGATTGGTTATGGTGTTGCTCAAGCGCATTTGACAGATCTTCTCAATCGTATTCGTCAGCCTTTCAATGTGAATAGCTTGGCTCAGGCAGCAGCAATTGCAGCATTTCAAGATACGGCTTTCTTGCAAAAAGGCTTTGAATTAAACCGTGCCGGTTACAGTCAATTGACTAAAGCGTTTGATGAATTAAAGCTTTCTTATCTACCTTCTGCAGGTAACTTTGTACTCGTCAAAGTGGGTGATGATGATGAGGCAGGCGGCCGAATTAACTTGGCCTTACTCAAACGCGGCATTATTGTTCGCCCTGTTGGAAATTACGGCTTGCCTCAGTGGCTCCGAATTTCTATTGGCTTGCCTGAAGAGAATGCGGCGTTTATTTCCGCACTCCGCGAGATCTTGGCGCAGAGTAAGTAAATCTTACGAACTAGAAAAAATTACCCAGCCGATGACCATCATTAATCCTGCGAGCAATTACGGAACTGTCACTATTGTTGGTGTTGGTTTGATTGGTGCATCCCTTGGTTTGGCTCTGAAGCAGGCTGGCGTTGTAAAGACTGTATTGGGCGTTGGTCGCAGTAAAGAGAATTTAGATCAAGCGCTAAAGATGGGTGCGATTGATGGCGTAGTGGACTTGGTCGAGGCCGCCAAAAAATCAGATGTGATTGTTTTGTGTGTGCCGGTTGCGCAGATGCGTGCTGCGTTTGAAATCATTGAGCCTCATCTTGAACCTAGAACCATGGTTACAGATGCTGGTAGCACCAAAGGTGATGTCATCTTGGCGGCAAAAGAAGTCTTGGGTAAAAAAGCCTGCCAATTTGTGCCTGCACATCCTATCGCCGGCGGTGCGCAACATGGCGCTAGCGCCGCTCAGGCTGATCTGTTTGTAGGAAAGCAAACCATTATTTGTCCTTTGCAAGAAAACTCACCCCAAGACACGGCGTTGATTACCGGCTTTTGGGAGTCCGTTGGCTCCATCGTGAAGAAGATCGGAAATGTGCAGCATGATGCTATTTACGCTGCAGTCTCCCATTTACCTCATCTCCTGTCTTATGCATTGATGGCAAGCGTAGTGAACTCTGAAGATGCTGAGCAAAAGCTTGGCCATGTCGGTGCAGGCTTTAAGGATTTCACACGCATCGCTGCCTCAAGCCCAGAAATGTGGCGTGACATTTGTCTGGGTAATCGCACCGCTATTTTGAAAGAGCTCGATCAGTATTTATTGATCGTGAATCACATGCGTAAACTCATCTCAGAAAATGATGGTGCAGGTTTAGAGAAATTATTTAACAAGGCTAGTAAAGCGCGCCAAGATTTGGATGTGCTTTGATGAGTGGTTTGCCCGATATTGAGATTGGCCCGTTTACGCGAGCGCAAGGCTCGATTATTTTGCCGGGCTCTAAGAGTATTTCGAATCGCGCACTTTTGCTGGCTGCACTTTCTTCTGGCACAACTACCCTTAAAAATTTACTCGATGCCGATGACACGCAAGTGATGCGTAATGCCTTGCGTCAACTGGGTCTATCGGTGACAGATAAAGAGAATCATGTTTGCGTAGTGGAGGGTTGTGGCGGCAAATTCCCAGTGAGAGATGCTGATCTTTTTATGGGAAATGCAGGCACCGCGATTCGTCCTTTGACTGCAGCACTAGCAATGCAGGGTGGTAACTACCGCCTATCGGGTGTAGCTCGCATGCATGAAAGACCCATTCGCGATTTGGTGGATGGCTTGCGTCAAGTAGGTGCCAAGATCGATTACGAGTTGCAAGAGGGTTATCCACCAATTCAGATTTCTGCTGCAGATATTCAAATTAAAGATATCGTTAAAGTGCGCGGCGATGTTTCTAGCCAGTTCTTAACGGCACTGCTCATGGCTTTACCTCTGGTTGCCACTGAGCCGGTACGTATTGAAGTGATTGGCGAGTTGATTTCTAGACCATATATCGACATCACCTTGAAATTGATGGCGCGTTTCGGCGTCAACGTAGCTTGTCCCGATACGCAATCATTTGTTATCCCTGCAAAAACATCCGATGCTGTTTATAAAACTCCAGGTCAATTGTCTGTTGAGGGCGATGCTTCTTCAGCCTCTTATTTCTTGGCTCTAGGCGCTATTGGTGGCGGCCCTGTGCGGGTACTGGGTGTTGGTCGCGATAGCATTCAAGGCGATGTAGCGTTTGCAGATGCGCTTGCTTTGATGGGGGCTAACATTACTGCTGGTGAAGATTGGATTGAAGTTGCTGGCGTAAAACATACCAATGGAAAATTGAATGGCATCACGATCGATTGCGCTGAAATTCCAGATGCAGCAATGACATTGGCAGTGGCCGCATTATTTGCCGAGGGACCAACGCGGTTAAATAGTATTGCTAGTTGGCGCGTAAAGGAAACAGATCGCATTGCGGCAATGGCAAAAGAGTTAAAGAAGGTTGGCGCTATCATTGAAGAGGGCGCTGACTACATTGTTGTGCAGGCTCCACCATCACACGCCGACTGGAAGTCGCCAAGTGAAGGTATTGACACTTACGATGACCATCGCATGGCAATGTGTTTCTCCCTTGCCACCTTTGGGCTGAACGCTTTAAAGATTAATGATCCTAATTGCGTCGCTAAAACCTTTCCGACTTACTTCGCTGAGTTTGCGAAGGTTGTGAGCTAAGCCCTCAATATTTTTGCCCTTTATGAGTCTTCCTCCCGTTATCGCGATTGATGGACCGACTGCCTCAGGCAAGGGGACTGTCGCTTCTTTGGTTGCTCAACAGCTCGGCTTTCACTATTTGGATAGTGGCGCGCTTTACCGATTGGTTGCCTTAGCTAGCGAAAAACACGGAATTGAAGTCAAAAATGGTCCAGAATTAGGACTTTTAGTTCCTAAGTTATTGATTTCATTCAAAAATAGTCAGATTTTCCTCGATGGTGAGGATGTGAGCGAGGCAATTCGCACTGAAAATATCGGTTTAAGAGCATCTGCTTTGGCCATTCATCCCGAGGTCAGATTGGCTTTGGTTGATCTCCAGCACAGTTTTCGACAGTTTCCAGGCCTAGTTGCCGATGGAAGGGACATGGCCAGTGTCATATTTCCAGATGCAGTTTTGAAGGTTTTCTTGACGGCAACTGCCTCTGCCAGAGCTGAGCGACGCTATAAGCAATTGATAGCTAAGGGAATTTCTGCTAAACTTGAGGACTTGCTGCAAGATTTGCAGGAGCGAGATGCCAGAGATAGTAGCCGAGGCGCAGCCCCTTTAATGATTGCAGACGGTGCAAAAGTGCTCGAAACGTCAGATTTATCGATAGATCAAGCAGTTAGGGAAGTTTTAGATTGGTATCAATCTGCTATTACCTAGTTTTGTTAGAAGTAGAAGTTAGCTGTAAGGAGTAGTTTTGGTGTCTTAAGGAACTTCACAACGCGATCATTTCATTAGCGTGTTTCTTGAGGCTTTTTTAATCTAACCCGTCAGGCCTTCTGGCGGCACAAAGTGAATACACATGTCTGAATCATTTGCAGAATTATTTGAAGAA
The DNA here is from genome assembly GCF_018882185.1 of Polynucleobacter sp. AP-Latsch-80-C2. Lineage (GTDB taxonomy): Bacteria > Pseudomonadota > Gammaproteobacteria > Burkholderiales > Burkholderiaceae > Polynucleobacter. Next base: position 63,574 of record NZ_JACVOY010000003.1, read on the forward strand.
TCATTAACCCGATCGAATATGAAGACCGGCCAAGTTATTTCGGCTGAAGTTCTTCGCATCGACCATAACTTCGTCGTTGTTAACGCTGGCTTAAAGTCTGAAGCGTTTATTCCTGTTGAAGAATTCCATAACGACGCTGGCGAGATTGAAGTAGCTCCTGGCGATTTCGTTTCTGTTGCTATCGATGCCCTTGAAAACGGCTATGGCGACACCATCCTCTCCCGTGATAAAGCGAAGCGCTTGGCATCATGGATGAATTTGGAAAAAGCGCTCGAGCAAGCTGAGATCGTTACCGGTACTGTTACTGGTAAGGTTAAAGGCGGCTTGACTGTAATGGTTAACGGTATCCGCGCATTCTTGCCTGGATCACTCGTTGATACACGTCCAATCAAAGACACCAGCCCTTACGAAGGTAAGACGATGGAGTTCAAGGTTATCAAACTTGACCGTAAGCGTAACAACGTAGTGTTGTCACGTCGTGCAGTGGTTGAAGCTAGCCAAGGTGAAGAGCGTGCTAAGTTGATGTCTAACCTTAAAGAAGGCGCAGTGGTTACTGGCCTCGTTAAGAACATCACTGATTACGGCGCGTTCGTTGACCTCGGTGGTATCGATGGCCTCTTGCACATCACTGACTTGGCATGGCGTCGTGTGCGTCACCCAAGCGAGATGTTGACTGTTGGTCAAGAAGTTACCGCGAAGATTTTGAAGTTCGATCAAGAAAAGAACCGTGTTTCACTTGGCGTGAAACAACTTGGTGATGATCCATGGGTTGGTATCGCTCGTCGTTACCCACCAAACACCCGTTTATTCGGTAAGGTAACCAACCTGACTGACTACGGCGCGTTCGTTGAAATTGAATCTGGTATCGAAGGTTTGGTACACGTTTCTGAAATGGACTGGACCAACAAGAACGTTGCTCCAAGCAAAGCTACTGCATTAGGAACCGAAGTTGAGGTCATGGTTCTGGATATTGATGAAGACAAGCGTCGTATTAGCTTGGGCATCAAGCAGTGCAAAGCAAATCCATGGGAAGAGTTCTCACGTGCGCAACAAAAAGGCGACAAGCTGACTGGCGCAATCAAGTCTATTACTGACTTTGGTGTGTTCATTGGCTTGCCTGGCGGTATCGACGGTTTAGTTCACCTCTCAGACCTTTCATGGAATGAGCCAGGCGAAGAAGCTGTTAAGAAATACAAAAAAGGTGATGAAGTTGAAGCCACTGTATTGGCAATCGATGTTGAGAAAGAGCGTATCTCTCTCGGGATTAAGCAATTGTCTGGCGACCCATTCAACAACTACACATCTGTCAGCGACAAGGGTAGCCTCGTTACTGGTACTGTGAAAGCGGTTGATGCTAAGGGTGCAACAATTCACTTGGCTGATGAAGTTGAAGCTTACTTACGTGCTTCTGAGATCTCAACAGATCGCGTTGAAGATGCACGTAACGTATTGAAAGAAGGCGATAGCGTCACTGCCATGATCATCAACATTGATCGTAAGTCACGCGTAATCAATCTTTCAATCAAAGCAAAAGACAGCTCTGATCAACAAGATGCAATGAGCAAGCTCCAAGGTGATGCGCAGTCTGGCACAACTAATTTGGGCGCTTTGTTAAAAGCAAAATTGGACAATCAAGGCTAAATCAATATCGCCGCTCTCCATGAGGAGGGTGGCGATTTTTATTGATAGATCATGACAGATCAAGAGCAACAAGCTATTACTCGCTCCGAACTCGTGGAGAGCCTGGCGGAACAGTTTCCGCAGCTTCTACCTAGGGATGTGGAGTTGGCAGTAAAAACCTTGCTGGACACGATGACCCAAGCTTTGGCTGAAGGTAAGCGTATCGAGTTGCGTGGCGTTGGAAGCTTTGTGCTTCATCATCGTCCTGCGCGCACTGGTCGCAATCCCAAGTCAGGTGAGAAGGTATTGATTCCAGAAAAGCGTGTTCCTCACTTTAAGCCAGGCAAAGAGTTGCGTGAGCGTGTCGATTACAAGCCGTTGAAGCAGGCGGGCCCTAAAGAGGGTTCTGGTGCCTAATATTCAGGCTCATCCTCAGTGGTCCATCGGGACCATTTTTTTATTTAAAGTCTGTACATCATGATTCAGATAGCCACCTCTTGGTTATTACTTTTACCAGTCATGTTCGGTATTGGCTGGCTAGCTTCGCGCTGGGACTTGCGTCTTGAGAATCGGATGGATGAGCGCGAGCGTATGCGACAGCAGCGCTCCACCTTTAAAGGATTAAGTTTATTACTCAATGAACAGCCTGATCAGGCCATTGAGACCCTGGTCAAGATTGCCCAGTTAGATCCAGAAACTATTGAACTCCATTTTTCACTAGGCAATTTATTTCGTCGTCGCGGTGAGACTGAGCGCGCTATTCGTGTACACCAACATTTGGCAAATCGTGATGATTTAAAGCCACGCGATCGCGATCATGCTGCCTATGAATTAGGACGAGATTTCTTACGGGCTGGCTTGCTAGATCGTGCCGAAGCTTCATTGATTCGAGTAGGTCAAGGCAAGTTTGCCGCGCCCGCCAAAGAAAGCCTTTTGGAGATGTATCAGATAGAACGCGATTGGAAAAAAGCCATTATTGCCGCTACTGAACTAGAAACACTTCAAGGTAAATCCCATCACACGGAAATTGCTCAGTTTTATTGTGAGCTGAGTCAAGAAGCTTTGCTTGCTAAAGATTTGAATGGTGCTGAGCATTCTATTCAGCAGGCATTGCATGCAGTTCCCAATCACACACGTGCCTTGATTTTGCAGGGCGATTATCTGATGGCCATTGGCGAACCAGCGCAGGCGATTGAGGCATGGGGTGTAGTGGCAAGCTCACATCCTGCCTATATGCATTTGATTGCAGATCGATGGATGCTAGCGCATGCCGCTATCGGTAAAGCTGAAGTAGGTCTAGATCGTTTATGTGAATTATTGAAGACTCAAGCTTCCGGAGAATTATTGGATTTGGTTCATAAGCAAACGGTGCAGATTCGGGGTATGCAGGCAGCCAATGCCATGCTCTCTGAAGTCATGCAGCATTCACCAAGCTTGAGTGCATTGTCCAAGTTGGCAGAAACCCGTTTAGCTCTTGAAGAGGGCAATGGAAACCCAGAGCGTGAGCAGGAATTGAAATCTATTCTGCATCTCTTGCGTCAGCGGACTACGAGCTTGGCGCGCTATACCTGCGGCAATTGCGGCTTTAGAGCGAGACGGTTTTATTGGCAGTGCCCAGGATGTAACAATTGGGAGGCATACTCCCCAAGGCGAAGTGAAGGCGTCGCTCCAAGCGGCCCTTCAATGTAATACTATTTACTGCATGTGTTTTTATAGGGATCTATTTTGAAAGTTACTATCATTGGCAGCGGTTACGTAGGCTTGGTGACAGGCGCTTGTCTGGCTGAGCAGGGTAATAACGTTTTCTGCCTTGACCTTGACCCTAAAAAGATCGAGATTTTAAATTCCGGCGGCGTTCCTATTTACGAGCCCGGATTGAAAGAAATGATTGAACGTAATCGTGCTGCTGGTCGTTTACAGTTCTCTACTGACATCGCAGCATCGGTTGCCCACGGTGATATTCAATTTATTGCCGTAGGCACACCTCCTGACGAAGACGGCTCCGCTGATCTTCAGTATGTTGTTGCTGCCGCTCGCAATATCGGTCGTCACGCTACTTCTCCAAAAGTGATTGTGGATAAATCTACTGTGCCGGTTGGTACTGCGGATAAGGTAACTGCAGCAATTACTGAAGAATTAGAAAAGCGTCAGCTATCACCTGATCTTTGCTCGGTGGTCTCTAACCCTGAGTTCCTAAAAGAAGGTGCTGCAGTAGAAGACTTTATGCGGCCTGATCGTATCGTGATTGGTACGGAGAGTAGCCCAGCAGGTTTGCGCGCTAAGGAGCAAATGCGCAAGCTCTATGCGCCCTTTAACCGTAACCATGAACGTACTTATTACATGGATGTGAAGAGTGCCGAGCTCACAAAATATGCTGCTAACGCAATGTTAGCAACCCGCATCTCCTTTATGAATGAGTTGGCAAATTTAGCTGACTTGGTTGGCGCTGATATTGAACACGTGCGTCAAGGTATTGGTTCGGATTCCCGCATTGGCTTTGGTTTCTTGTATCCGGGTACAGGCTATGGTGGCTCTTGCTTTCCAAAAGATGTCTCAGCGCTATCGAAGACGGCTAAGGAGCATGGCAGAGAACTGAAGATCTTAGATGCCGTAGAAGCCGTGAATGAATTACAAAAGTACACGCTGGTTCAGAAGATCGAGAAGCGTTTTGGCAAAGATTTAAAGAACATGAAGTTTGCTCTGTGGGGATTGGCATTTAAGCCCAATACCGACGATATGCGTGAGGCTCCAAGCCGTGTCATTATTGCCGAGTTGGTAAAGCGTGGCGCCCAGGTAGTTGCCTATGATCCAGTTGCTATGCCAGAAGCTCAGCATGCTCTAGAGCTCGACTTTAAGAGTAATCCAGAGGGTCTTAAGCAAGTTTCCTTGAGTGCTGATCCTATGGCGGCATTAGATGGTGCAGATGCCTTGGTGATCGTGACAGAATGGAAAGCATTTCATACGCCTGATTTTGACCAGCTGATGCAAAAACTCAAACGCGCCATCATCTTTGATGGTCGCAATTTGTATGAGCCTGCTTCTATGAAAGAATTGGGTATTGAGTACCACGGCATTGGACGACACACTTAAAAGTATTGACCCCTACTAATATCAATCAATAGAAAAGTCTTCTGTGGAAAAAGCAAACCGAGAACAATTCTCTAAAACACGTTTACTCGTAGTGGGTGATGTCATGCTTGATCGCTACTGGTTTGGCGACACTAACCGCATTTCACCTGAAGCACCTGTACCAGTGGTTCAAGTCGGCAAGATTGATGAGCGTCTTGGTGGGGCTGCTAACGTGGCCCGTAACGTAGCTGCCCTAGGAGCGCAAACCACTATTTTGGGAATTGCAGGTGATGATGAACCTGGTAAGCGAGTAATTGAGCTGCTCAAAGAGAGCGGCGTTGATAGCCAATTAGAAATTGATGCCAAAGTGCCAACGATTGTGAAGTTGCGCGTGATTGCACGTCAACAGCAACTCATTCGTTTGGATTTTGAAGAAACGCCTAGTGAAAAGGCCTTGGCACATAAATTAGAGCGTTTTGAAAAACTCGTTGGTGGTGCTGACGTCGTCATCCTATCTGATTACGGTAAGGGCGCCTTAGGTCAAGTGGCTCATATGATTGAACAGGCGCGAGCTCAGAACAAAGTGGTATTAGTGGATCCCAAAGGCGAAGATTATGAGAAGTATCGTGGGGCAACAGTCTTAACGCCTAACCGCAGTGAGCTGCGTCAGGTTGTTGGTCAATGGACTAGTGAAGAAGATCTCACTAAGAGAGCCCAAGACCTCAGAAAGTCTTTAAATCTTAAGGCACTTCTTTTAACGCGCTCAGAAGAAGGTATGAGTTTATTTACAGAACAGGGTGTTAGCCACGTTAAAGCACAAGCCAGAGAAGTGTTTGATGTTTCAGGTGCTGGCGATACAGTGATTGCTACCCTTGCAGTTGCACTAGCCGCTGGCTGGCCACTCGAAAGGGCAATGGCATTGGCCAATCGTGCTGGTGGTATTGTGGTTGGTAAGTTGGGTACTGCAACCGTGACTTCAGAGGAATTACAGTGACTATTATCGTAACTGGTGCAGCCGGTTTTATTGGCGCCAATATTGTTCAAGCACTCAATGCCCGGGGTGAGAAAAATATCATTGCTGTTGATGATCTTCGCCCTGCGGATAAATATCGCAATCTTGCTGATTTAGACATCATTGACTACCTCGATAAAGACGAATTTTTAGAAGCTTTCAGAAGCGGTCGCTTTGGTAAGGTCAAGGCGGTGTTTCATGAGGGGGCTTGTTCAGACACCATGGAAACTGATGGCATCTTTATGATGGCCAACAATTATCGCTACACCATGGATTTGCTCGATATTTGCACTGCTCAAAAAGTTCAGCTTTTATATGCATCCTCTGCTGCTACCTATGGCGGTTCTGATGTATTTGAAGAAAGCCGAGAGCATGAGAAGCCGCTCAATATCTATGGCTACTCCAAGTTTTTATTTGATCAAGTCATGCGTAAGCGCTTTGCAGAAAATGCAAACACAGCTCAGGTAGTCGGTTTCCGTTACTTCAATGTGTATGGTCCGCGCGAGTCCCATAAGGGTCGTATGGCATCAGTTGCTTTTCATCAATATCACCAATACAAGGCAAATGGCCATGTGAAATTATTTGGCGAGTATGGTGGTTATGGCCCAGGCGAGCAAAGTCGTGACTTTGTATCGGTAGAGGATGTAGTAAAGGTAAATCTTTTCTTCTTGGATCATCCAGAAATTAGCGGTATCTTCAACTTGGGTACTGGTCAAGCGCAACCGTTTAATGATGTCGCTTTTGCTGTCGCCAATGCCATGCGTAAATTGGATAAAGCGCAGCCAGCAACGCTTGCAGAATTGGTTAAAGAAAAAGCGATTGAGTACATTGCTTTTCCGGAGGCGCTTAAAGGTAAATATCAGTGCTTCACCCAGGCAGATTTAACCAAGCTGCGTGCGGCTGGTTACAAAGAGCCATTCCTGAATGTGGAGCAGGGTGTTGGCCGCTATATAGAATGGTTAGAAGCCAATGCTGGATTCTTGGCTAGCCCTTTAGACGCCAAATAATTCCCATGGCAAGCAAGTTCTTCCTTGCGCTTGCTTTATGGTTTTTCAATACCTTTGCAGTAGCGCAGGCTTTTGATATTCCTCACGCAGAGGAAGCTCCCACCAGAACCCTATTGATTGAAGTTGCCAAGCCCCGTGCTGTGGTGCTGCTCTTTCCTGGTGGTGGAGGAATGGCCGGTATTTTTGATAACGGTTCAGTCAGAAGTAAACATACCTTTATTCGCTCAATGGATATGTGGGCCCAATATGGAATTGATGCGGTCTTGGTAGACACTCCTTATGATTTGGGCGACCTAAGACGCGGCAATTTGCGCAGCCGTAAAGATCACCTTACTCGCGTCGATGAAGTGGTGAGCTTTTATAAGTCAAAGTTAAAGTTGCCTATTTGGATCTTTGGCCACAGCATGGGAAGCTCAACAGCCACTTATTATGCAAATGAAATAGACCAAACTAAAAAGAATCTTGCAGGGATCATCGTTGCCGGAACAATTCGTGCGGCTAGCTTGGATGATGAAGTCACCTTGCCAGTGCTGGCAATCCACCACCTGAATGATGCTTGTGCTGGCACCCCTATCTCAGCCTCAGCCAAAATCATTGATAGTAGATCGCCAAAACTGATCTCAAAGCTGGAGTTGATTGAGGGCGGCGTTACTGAGGGTGATGCCTGCCAATCCTTTGCCTACCATGGCTTTAATCAAACTGAAGCTGAATTTGTTAAAAGAGCGGCAAATTTCATCTTAAGTCATTAATACTGATTTACTTGTAATCCAAGCAATCGAGTCAACCTCTGTTTTTTCTCTTCGTTGTAAGTGATCCACCCAAGCTTCTTGTGTGGATATTTTATTTACTTTAGGAGAAAGAATGACTCAATACTTTGGTTTCAATACAGTCCTTAGTTTTGCTAAGGCTTTAGCATTTTCTGCGTTATTGGCACTTGGTGGTTTAGGGATTGCGGTAGCCGAGCCAGTCAATGTCAATACTGCCACCCAATCGGAGCTTGAAAGTATTAAGGGTATTGGTCCTGCCAAGGCGAAGACGATCATTGCGGAGCGTTTGGATGGGGGCCATTTTCAGGATGCTAACGATTTGCAAAAGCGTGTTCGCGGCATTGGTATGAAGTCGGTTGAGAAGATGGTGGATAACGGTCTTACGATTGAGGCTCCAGGGTCCTTTCGGGAGCCAAACGGTAAAACCAAGAAAGAGGGCTCTGGAAGACGTAATGCACGCGGTCAAGCGGGTGCTCGCAATCAGGCGGATCGTACGGGAACAGGCCGCAGAAATTAAGCCCTTTCGTATTTAGGGGTGCTTATGGCTAAAATGGCCTTATGAGCACACCAACCTATTTAACTATTTCACAAACCGTGGGTAATACCCCCTTAGTGCGCTTACAGCGCATTCCTGGGAAAGAGAATGCCGCACGCAATAACGTGATATTAGGAAAATTGGAGGGTAACAATCCAGCCGGGTCGGTCAAAGATCGACCTGCGCTTTCGATGATCATGCGCGCACAAGAGCGCGGTGAAATTACTCCTGGCGATACCCTCATTGAAGCAACCAGCGGTAATACTGGTATCGCTCTGGCAATGACTGCAGCAATGTTGGGCTACAAGATGATCTTGGTGATGCCAGAAAATCAAAGCATTGAGCGTCGACAAAGTATGGCGGCTTATGGTGCTGAGCTGATTCTGACTGCGGCATCTGGTGGCATGGAGTTTGCTAGAGACTATGCACTACAACTGCAAAGAGAAGGGCGCGGCAGGTTGCTTGATCAATTTGCAAATCCTGACAATCCCCGTGCGCATATTGAAACGACTGGCCCAGAAATTTGGCGTGATACCGATGGAAAAGTCACGCATTTCATTTCAGCTATGGGAACTACTGGAACGATTACTGGGGTCTCAACGTATCTCAAATCGATGAATCCTAACATTCAAATTATTGGTGCGCAACCTGAAGAAGGTTCACAAATTCCAGGAATTCGTAAATGGGCGCCTGAGTATCTGCCGAAGATTTATGAGGGCGATAAGGTCGATCGTATTGAGTATGTCAGTCAAGCGGATGCCGAAGAGATGGCGCGTCGTTTAGCAGCTGAAGAGGGAATCTTTTGCGGAATATCTGCCGGCGGCGCTCTAGTTGTGGCCTTGCGGGTGGCCCGTCAAGTAGAAAATGCCACGATTGTCTTTATCGTTTGTGATCGTGGCGATCGTTACTTATCCACTGGTGTCTTTCCAGCTTAAGAGACTACTTAGTCTTTTTCTTTGCTTTCGTTTTCTTGGGCTTAGATTTAGCGCTACCGTGTTCTAAGGATTTACTTGAGCCCAAAATAGGAACTACGCTTTGGTTTTTGTAACCAAGCTCTTGCGCAAACTCAGCAACGCTTTGCGCATAAAAGTAACTGCGGTTGTATTGCACAATCGTTAAAAAATTATTTAATCCCACCACGTAGTGCACTTGATCATTGCCATCCTTATCGGGGTAGGGAAGATCAACAATCATGGCTTTACTTTGTGGCTCAACCCCACCATTTTGTAAGTCGCCCTGTTGCGCAGTCAGAATTCCTTTTTCAATCAATTCTTGAACGGTGTATTTAAGTTGAGGCTCACCATCTGCTAAGGCTTTTGCCGCTGGTATCGCTTTTTCTTGTACCGGGAAATAGATTGGCATTCCTGTTTGCCAGCCATGCATCTTCATAAAGTTGGCCACGCTCGCAATAGCATCTTTTGCGCTGAGTCTTAAGTCGATGCGGCCATCCCCATCTCCATCCACTGCGAAGCTGCGAATACTGCTTGGCATAAATTGGGGTAAGCCAATGGCGCCCGCATAGGAGCTGTTTTGATTCAAGCAAGCATTCAATCGCACCTGATTTACGCCCTGAGAATGATTATTTGCGGGGAGCTTTCCGCCAGCATCGCTCCAGCACATCAGGATGAGTTCTTTGAGTTGATCCTTAAATAGCTGTTCACGTGCGGCTTTATTTGGGGCATCCGGGTAACTAAAGGCTAGGGTAGAAAGAACATCCTTCACCCTGAAGGTGCCGGTTTGGCGTCCATAGATGGTTTCAATACCAATAATGGCGACGATCAGCTCTGCTGGAACCCCTGTGGCTTGTTCTGTTTGGCTTAAAAAGGCCTGATTTTGTTCCCAAAAGGCTCTCCCAGCCTTCAGGCGCACAGGTTCAATAAAGCGCTGGCGATACACCACCCAGTTCTTTTTAAATGTAGCCGATGGGGGTAATACCAATTTGCGAATGGACGGAATCGTTTTAGCATCTAGCAAGCCCGCTTCGATGCTGGCCAGGGGGATTTGTTGGGTTTGGGCGACCTGGGTCATCAAGTCATTGAGATTCTGGATAAAACGGGCCTCAGTGGCTGCATCGTCGGCTTGGTTTACGATGGGTTGTTGAGCAGTATTGGCTTGATTATTGCTAGTCAGGGGGGTGCTAGTACATGCTCCTAAAAGCAGAATAAGAAGTAGGTAGGAGACGCGAATATTCATGACTAGATTAGATTATAAAAATTACAGTTTTGCTATTAAGGATTTCGAGTAATGACAACAGGATACATAACTCATCCGGACTTTCTGAAACATGAGATGGGCAGCCATCATCCAGAGTGCCCCGAAAGAATTCAGGCCATCAATGATCAGATGATTCGTAGCGGCGTTGATCGCTTTCTTCATCATTTGGATGCACCCTTGGCAACTGAGGATCAGCTCGAGTTAGTGCATAGCCCCGAACACGTTAGCTTCGTACGCGATCGTGCCCCCGAGAGTGGTTACTTCATGTTGGATGGCGATACCATCATGAATCCCCATACTTATCGAGCTGCCTTGCGCGCTGCTGGTGCTGCTATTGCTGGCGTGGATGCAGTGATGAAGGGTGAGGTAGAAAACGTCTTCTGCGCAGTGCGTCCACCAGGGCACCATGCTGAGCCAACCCGTTCTATGGGTTTTTGTTTATTTGATAATGTGGCGATTGCTGCTCGCTATGCTATGGAGAACTATGGCATAGAACGCGTTGCCATTATTGACTTTGATGTGCATCACGGTAATGGCACTGAAGCTGCATTTTTCAACGACCCTAATGTCATGATGTGCAGCTTCTTTCAGCATCCGTTCTATCCCTATAGCGGTTTAGATCATGCCAACAATATGGTGAATGTTCCGTTGCCAGCCTCTACCCGTGGCGATGTGGTGCGCTCCATTGTGGAAGAGCGTTGGCTGCCAGCTTTGCGTAATTTTGAGCCTGAGCTGATTATTATTTCGGCGGGATTTGATGCGCATCGTGAGGATGACCTAGGCCAAATGGGATTGGTCGAAGATGACTATGTATGGATTACTCAGCGCCTCAAGGAAATTGCTAAAGAGTATGCGCAAGGTCGCATCGTAAGTTGCTTAGAGGGTGGTTATAACCTCTCCGCATTGGGCCGTAGCGTAGTTGCCCATGTTAAAGCTCTAGCTGATATTTAAAAAATAAAAACTGAAAGTAAATGATGGCCAATATTTATGAACAAGGCTTAGATCGTAATTCTGCGAACTTCACTCCTATTACCCCGCTGCTATTTTTAGAGCGATCAGCAGAGATTTATCCCAATCGTGTGGCGATCATTCATGGAAAGTTTCGCCAAACCTGGATGCAGACTTATGAGCGCTGCCGCCGTCTTGCTAGTGCTTTACAAAAGCATGGGATTGGTTTGGGCGATACCGTTGCTGTCATGCTGCCCAATACACCGCCGATGGTCGAGGCTCACTTTGGTATTCCGATGGCAGGCGCGGTATTAAATGCGCTGAACACACGCATGGACCCTGAGTCCATCGCTTTCATGCTGAATCATGGTGAGGCAAAGGTCGTGATTGTGGACCCAGAGTTTTCTGGGGTGATGAAACAAGCCTTAGCCATTGCTAAGAAAGAAAGTGGTCGCGATATCTTAGTGGTTGATGTTGAAGAAAAAGAATTTGATGTGCCTGGCGAGAAATTGGGTAAGCTGACTTACGAGAAATTACTCTCCGAAGGAGACCCTCATTTTGCCTGGCAGGTCCCGGCCGATGAATGGCAAGCCATTTGCTTGAACTATACCTCCGGTACTACTGGCAATCCTAAGGGCGTGGTCTATCACCATCGAGGTGCTGCAATTAATGCGGTATCCAATGTACTGGATTGGGATATTAATAAACATCCAGTGTATTTATGGACGCTGCCAATGTTCCATTGCAATGGTTGGTGTTTTCCATGGACTATCGCAGCGCGTGCGGGCGTGAATGTGTGCTTGCGCCGTGTTGATGCCCAGCATATTTTTGCAGCCATTAAAGAGTACGGCGTGACACATTACTGCGCGGCACCAATTGTGCACAACCTATTGGTAAATGCGCCTGATGAATTAAAGGTGGGTGTACCAGCAGGCGTTAAGGGTTTGATAGCGGGTGCTGCTCCTCCTGCTTCCATTATTGAAGGAATGGAAAAGTTAGGATTTGATTTGACGCATGTCTATGGCTTAACTGAGGTCTATGGACCAGCTGCAGTTTGTGTCAAACAAGATGAATGGAATGATTTGGATATTGGTGAACGCGCACGTTTGAATGCACGTCAAGGCGTTCGATATCACATGCAACAAGCCATTACCGTATTAAATCCCGAGACGATGGAGCCTGTGCCTGCTGATGGCGAAACTATGGGCGAGATCATGTTCAAGGGCAATATTGCGATGAAAGGCTACCTCAAGAATGAAAAGGCAACCAAAGAGGCCTTTGATGGTGGTTGGTTCCATTCTGGGGATTTGGCTGTGATGAACCCAGATGGTTACGTCAAGATTAAAGATCGCAGCAAGGACATCATTATTTCTGGTGGGGAGAATATTTCTTCTATTGAGGTTGAGGATGTTCTGTATCGACACCCTGCTGTGATTGCTGCGGCAGTTGTGGCCAAACCAGATCCAAAATGGGGTGAGACCCCATGCGCTTTCTTGGAAATTAAGCCTGGGGTAGAGGTCACGCCGGCCGATATCATTGCCCATTGCAAGCAGCATTTGGCAGGCTTTAAGGTCCCCAAAGCCATTGTCTTCGGCGAGCTGCCAAAGACTTCTACCGGGAAAATCCAGAAGTTCGAGCTTCGTAAGCAGGCTGGGTCAGCAGCGGCGATCGACGTTTAATTCCACCAAATGGAATGAGCCAGGTTGAAGCCCTCATAGACGGATAAAATAGCTATGGATCCGTCCTTGGGGCGGTAATGAGATAAACCAGCATTGCTTTTGTAAACGTTTTATAAACATTGAGAATTCCAGATGAAAATCTTAGTAGCTGTTAAACGCGTTGTGGATTACAACGTCAAAGTACGCGTCAAGTCGGATAACTCGGGCGTGGATATTGCGAATGTCAAAATGAGTATGAATCCATTTGACGAGATCGCTGTTGAAGAAGCGGTGCGCCTTAAAGAAGCAGGCGTTGCAACTGAAGTGGTAGTTGTTACTGCCGGCGTGACTCAGTGCCAAGAAACGCTGCGTACTGCTTTAGCGATTGGTGCAGATCGCGCCATTTTGGTAGAGACTGATGCTGACTTACAGCCTTTGGCAGTCGCCAAGATTCTCAAAGCGCTCTCAGAAAAGGAGGCCGCTCAAATCATCATCTTGGGTAAACAAGCGATTGATGACGATAGCAACCAAACAGGTCAGATGTTGGCTAGTCTTTTAGATATTCCTCAGGCAACCTTTGCCTCTAAAGTCGTTGTGGCCGATGGCAAAGCAACGGTGACGCGTGAGGTTGATGGTGGTTTAGAAACCATTGCATTAACTTTGCCAGCGGTGATCACTACTGACTTGCGTCTCAATGAGCCACGTTATGTGACTTTGCCAAACATCATGAAGGCTAAGAAAAAGCCACTCGATATCATCAAACCCGAGGAACTCGGTGTAGATATTGCCCCGCGATTGAAGACTCTTAAGGTTGAAGAGCCACCAAAGCGCACCGCTGGTGTCATGGTTGCTGATGTAGCAGCCCTGGTTGAAAAATTAAAAAATGAAGCGAAGGTGATCTAAATGGCCGCACTTGTTATAGCTGAACACGACAATCAATCCTTAAAAGCGGCAACGCTCAATGCGGTAGCCGCTGCCCTGCAGTGCTCCCCAGAAGTCGATATTTTGGTGGCCGGTAGTGGCGCCGATGTTGCTGCAGGAGCCGCTGTTCAAATCGCAGGTGTACGCAAAGTCATTCAAATTGACGCTCCTGCTTTAGCCGATCAGTTAGCTGAACCTTTGGCTGCTCAAATTCTCTCTATTGCAAATGGGTATAGCCATATTCTCGCTCCTGCTACTGCCAACGGTAAAAATGTGATGCCACGCGTAGCTGCAAAGTTAGATGTGGCGCAGTTATCGGATGTAACTAAGGTGGTGAGCGCTGATACTTTTGAGCGTCCTATCTACGCTGGTAATGCCATTGCGACTGTGCAATCCGCCGATCCTGTAAAAGTCATTACTGTTCGCACTACTGGATTTGATCCTGTTGCTGCAACTGGAGGTTCTGCTGCAGTGGAGAAACAAGCGGCCGCTGATAGCGCTGGCAAATCTGCTTTTGTAGGTCGTGAACTCACTAAATCTGATCGCCCAGAGCTGACTGCTGCCAAAATTATTGTTTCGGGTGGTCGTGGTTTAGGTTCTGGTGAAAAGTATCAGGAATTGGTTGTGCCACTAGCTGATAAGTTAGGCGCTGCCTTGGGTGCATCGCGCGCTGCGGTTGATGCTGGCTATGTTCCTAATGATTATCAAGTGGGTCAAACCGGCAAGATTGTTGCGCCACAGTTATACGTTGCTGTTGGCATCTCCGGTGCGATTCAGCATTTAGCTGGAATGAAAGATTCCAAGGTAATTGTGGCGATTAATAAAGATCCGGAAGCGCCTATTTTCAGTGTTGCTGATTACGGTTTGGTAGCCGATTTGTTTACTTCGGTCCCAGAGCTCACGAAAGCACTTAGTTAATAGCGCCAAGTGAATTGTGATTGCAGTTTGATTTAAATACAGAGGAGTTGTAATGCCATATGTAGCCCCGGTAAAAGACATGTTGTTTGTGATGAACGAGTTAGCGGGGCTGTCAGATGTGGTTGCCTATCCGGCTTACGCAGAAGCAGGAGCAGATGTTGATTTGGCTCCTGCCATTTTGGAAGAGTCGGCAAAATTTAATCAAGATGTCGTTGCACCACTCAATTGGCCAGGTGACCAAGCGCCCTGCTCTCTGAAAGATGGCGTAGTTACTACCTCTCCTGGTTTTAAAGATGCATTCGCGCAATTTGGTGCAGCTGGTTGGCAGGGCGTAGTTCATCCTGCTGAATTTGGTGGTCAAGGTTTGCCAAAACTGATTGCTACCGCTTGCTTTGAGATGGTTCACTCAGCAAGCCTTTCTTTTGCACTCTGTCCGATGTTGACCGATGGCGCGATCGAAGCTTTACTCACAGCCGCAAGTCCTGAACTCCAAGAGAAGTTTGTGCCTAATATGATTTCTGGCGAGTGGACTGGCTCAATGTGTTTAACAGAGCCGCAAGCAGGTTCTGATTTATCCATGGTGCGCTCTAAAGCTGTACCCGAGGGTGATGGCACCTACAAAATCTTTGGTACCAAGATCTATATCACCTATGGTGAGCACGACATGGCAAAGAATATTGTCCACTTAGTGCTGGCTAGAACGCCTGATGCTCCTGAAGGCGTGAAAGGCATCTCCTTATTTGTTGTTCCGAAGTTTTTAGTCAATGCTGATGGCACCCTTGGCGAGCGCAATGATGTGCATTGCGTATCGATTGAGCATAAGCTTGGTATTAAGGCGAGCCCGACTGCCGTCTTGCAATTTGGCGATCATGGTGGCGCAATCGGCTATTTAGTCGGTGAAGAAAATCGTGGTTTGGAATACATGTTCGTGATGATGAATGCCGCTCGCTTTGCGGTAGGCATGCAAGGCATTGCAGTTGCAGAGCGCGCCTATCAAAAGGCGGTGCAGTACGCAAAGGATCGCGTGCAAAGTCGTGACTTAGCTGGCTCACCTGGTCCGGTCGCAATTATTCATCAACCGGATGTCAAGCGGATGTTGATGACAATGCGCGCCTACACTGAAGCTTGCCGTGCCTTGGCTTATTACGCAGCAGCAGCTTACGATGCGCAGCATGCTGCTCCCAGCGAAGTAGATCAGAAAGCCAATCAAGCGATCTATGAGTTTTTGGTGCCTATCGTGAAAGGTTTCTCTACCGAGATGTCTATTGAGGTTGCAAGCTTAGGCGTGCAAGTTCATGGCGGCATGGGATTTATTGAAGAGACGGGTGCAGCCCAGCATTACCGTGATGCCCGTATCTTGACGATCTATGAAGGCACCACTGCTATTCAGGCAAATGATTTGATTGGTAGAAAAACAGTGCGTGATGGTGGCGCAACAGCAAAAGTATTGGCTCAAAGAATTGCCCAAACTGAAAAAGATTTGGCAGCTAGCGGAACAGATGATGCTAAAGCGGTCTTGAAGCAACTTAGTGCTGGGCGCGTGGCTTTTGAAGAGGCTGTTGCTTATATTTTGGCTAATGCTAAAACCGATATTAAGGCAGTCTATGCAGGCAGCGTTGCTTACTTGCGTCTATGTGGCTTAGTCCTGGGTGCATGGCAATTAGCCCGAGCGCTTTTGGCAGCTCAGCGTTTGCGCGATGGTGATCCGAGTTTCTATGACGCGAAGATTGCAACGGCTCGTTTCTTTGCTGAAAACTTATTGCCTCAAGCACAAGCTTTGGCAGTATCGATTGTAGAAAGTGGGCACTCTACTAATGCATTAGAGGTCGAGCAGTTCTAAGTCTTCCGCCTAATGCGTATCTAAAAGCTATCCGCAATTATTGGGATAGCTTTTTTGCTTCATAGATTTGAGAAATAAAGAATTGCTCAAAAGAGATGGCTAAGAAGGTCATCATCACGCCAGCCCCAAATACTAAAGAGAAAATCACCGTTAAGACTGCTGGCCAGCCAGACCGAGTGCGTTTAGCCTCTTCAATTCCGGGATTAAATTGGGCATCCCATTTTTCATCAAGACGTAAACCAAAAGCAATCGTGGTTAACCAGCTCGCTTCCACTGCAATAAAACCAAAGGTAATCAATACCCATCCTGGAGCCGAATGAAAGTGGGCTGCTTTAAGAAGACTCCAGCCTGCAAGCCCACCAAGAAATGCTAACAATTGAATCCAAGCCCAAAAAGATTTGAACCCTTGTAAGTAAAAGCAATTTAATCCTGTGCCTGGAAAAAATAAGCCCAGCGCGCAAAAAATAAGTTTAGAGTTTTTCATGAATCTTTCGGTAACAATGTCGTGTTTTTATTTAGCAGTATTGCTGCGTTGCGTAAAACTCAATACTTCACGATCGGTTCCGATCATCAGCAATTGATCGCCGTTGCGCACAATGTTGCGATAGTCATTGAGCTCATAGAGAAAATCATTCTCAAGTTCCATGCGAGCAGGTGAGCAGGACATTTTGGTGCTTGTAATTTGCTTAAAGGTGAAACCTTTCGCATCTTCATCAAGGCTGGCGGTAAAGCGATTGCAGCCAGTCGAACCGCTTACTCGCTCACCTTTGCTATCAAAGGTAATTTGAATGGGGTTGCTGCTCTCGCCTTGAGGGATCTGGCGTGTTCGAACCTTACCATTGGTATTGGGCGGTAAGTTCCAACGGGTTAATTCCCACTTGGTATTGCGGAGTTCACTGCTAGGTGGGCTGGTTTTTGCACCACAAGGAGGGATTACATTGGCGCAGGCCGTCAAAAGAGACAAACCTAGGCAAGAAATCGTCATCAATAGGCTATTTAAGCTGCTTCTGAAGGGGGTAGAAATCACGAATTTGACAGTCATTTTTTATAAGTTATTGATTTATAAGTATATTTTTTGAATCTTGGTTTTCTATTCTAATGGCTTAAACGCTTAAATAGGTGGAAGAAGTAGGGGTTTTCGTCTAGAATATGAGGTTTTCCGCTCTACCGTGCATTTGCTTGGTGAGCTGGAGCCCAAGATTTTGTAGTAATTTCATTGGGTTGTAATCAACCTGTTTTCATTTTAGATTTTAAGGAATAAGTATGGTCGTCATTCGACTGGCACGCGGCGGTTCTAAGAAGCGCCCTTTTTACAGCATCGTTGCTACTGATAAGCGCAACCGTCGTGATTCGAACTTTATCGAGCGCATTGGTTATTTCAATCCACAAGCAGCCGCGACTGAGCAAGCTATGCGCATTGCTCAAGACCGTTTGACTTACTGGACTGGTGTTGGCGCGCAAGTATCTCCAACAGTGGTTCGTTTGATCAAAAACAATCCTGCTGTTTAAATATTGTTTAGCTAAAAACTTCATCCCTGCGATGGAGTTTTTAGAAGCAGGATTTATCAGTAGTTCTATTTCGGGAAAATAAGGTGTCTTTCAAATGAGTACGCCTTCCCTAAATGATTTAATTGAACTTGGCGCCATCTCTGAGGCGCAAGGATTGCAGGGTCAAGTGAAGGTAAGACCTCACTCATCAGAACCTGTAGCACTTCTATCTTCAAAAGTAATTTGGCTTTCCCTGATCCTACGTAGGGAGGCTGGCGTTGCTGCGTCTGTTGAACAAGCTTCGTTAACACAATACAAAGTGAAGAGCGCTAAGATGCACAGCGGCAACGTTGTGCTGGCGCTTGATGGCATTACTGATCGTGATCAGGCGCTAGCCTTAAAAGGTGCCCGTATCTTAGTTGGTCGCGATGCTTTTCCAAAAGCAGAAAGCGATTCTTACTATTGGGTTGATCTGATTGCTTGCCAAGCTGTCAACTTGCAAAATGAAACACTCGGCGAAGTGATTGATGTCACTGAAAATGGCGCGCATGGTGTGATTGCTATTGGTGATGCAGCCACTAAAGAGATCAAGTATCTCGTGCCCTTTGTAAAAGAAGTTGTACACAATGTGGACTTACTAAATAAAAAGATTACGCTAGATTGGCAGTCTGACTGGCAATAAGCTTCTTCAGAAATTGAGATATGCGCTTTGATGTTGTGACCTTATTTCCAGAAATGTTCTCTGCTTTAACGCAGTGGGGCGTTACTGGTCGCGCATGTGAACAATCTCTTGCCAGTGTGCATCTCTGGAATCCCAGGGATTTTTGCGTCGATGCCCGTAAGACGGTAGATGATCGCGCTTATGGTGGCGGTCCTGGGATGGTCATGATGGCTAAACCTTTGGAAGATACCGTCGCTGGAATTAAGGCGACTCATCAGGCGGCAGGCATTCAAAGTGGCCCCATTTGCCTTTTGGCACCCCAGGGGGAGCGTTTTTCTCAGAAGACGGCAAAAGATATCCTTAATTATGGGAATTTAAGCTTTATTTGTGGTCGATATGAGGCCGTAGACCAACGGTTTGTTGATCGAAACGTCGATTTACAGCTTTCTATAGGGGATTTTGTGCTTTCTGGCGGTGAAATCCCCGCTATGGCCATGATGGATGCGGTGATTCGCCTTATCCCGGGAGCCCTTGGAGATGGCGAATCAGCGGCCCAGGATAGCTTTATGAATGGTCTTTTGGACTATCCGCACTACACCCGCCCAGAAATATATGAAAATTTATCCGTCCCAGACGTGCTTTTGGGCGGACATCACGCTAAAATAGCGGATTGGCGTCGGCAGAAGTCTTTAGAGCTGACGTTTAGGCTTAGGCCGGACTTAATTGATTCGGCCAGAGCTAATGGGTTGCTAACCCGAGAAGATGAACAATTTCTTCGCTCTCTGTAAATACTTTTAGTAATGCGCAGTAGTGAATGGGTAGTTTGGTTTTTGGTTTAGTGAAATTGTTTTAACTGCATCCTCTGTCAGGTCCGTTGATTTAAATCTCGGGATTAAACGCTAACAAGATGTTTAAGGATTAAAAATGAATTTGATCGAAAAAATTGAGCAAGAAGAAATTGCTCGCTTAAGTGCTAACAAAACTTTGCCAAGCTTTGCTCCTGGCGATACTGTCATTGTTAGCGTGAACGTTGTTGAGGGTACACGTAAGCGTGCCCAGGCCTTTGAAGGTGTTGTGATTGCTAAGCGTAATCGCGGACTCAATTCCAGCTTTATCGTGCGTAAGATTTCTTCTGGTGAAGGCGTTGAGCGTACTTTCCAAACATATTCACCATTGATCGCTAGCGTTGAAGTGAAGCGTCGCGGTGATGTACGTCGCGCCAAGTTGTACTACTTGCGTGATCGTTCTGGTAAGTCAGCACGTATTAAAGAAAAGCTCCAGGCACGTGTAAAGCCAACAGCTGCAGTAGCTGCTGAGTAATCGCTGCTTTGATGCAAACAGAAAGGCGGCCTAGGTCGCCTTTTTTGTTGCCTTAGAATGTATCCATGACCAAGATTCCAAAGCCAGAAGAACATGCGATTAATGTCGCAGCACCTCCTGGTTTTGATGCTCGAGCAGTGCCAATTCATGCGCTTTGTTCTGATCAGGAAAAAGTCTCTCCATTGGCGTTACAAGTGAATGCACTCAGAGAGCGCTTTCAGGCGCCGCCAATTTGGCAGCCAGAAATTACTGATGAAAATCGCCAGGTGATTGCTGCCGACATTATTGCTAAACGCGAAGCTGCAGGAAAGGTGACGCGAGCGGCAGTATTGGTTCCTCTATTACTCAAGGCAGAGGGCTTATCTGTTTTATTAACCCAAAGAACAAATCATTTACGTGATCATGCTGGGCAGATTAGCTTTCCGGGCGGCAGGATGGATCCTGAGGATGGCAACCCCAATGAAACGGCTTTGCGAGAAAGCGAAGAAGAGATTGGCCTAGACCGAAATCGGGTCGAGATTATTGGCCATATGCCCCAATACCTCACGGTTTCTGGATATAGCGTTACTCCAGTGGTTGGCTTGGTTCAAGCTCAGGCAGAATACGTACTAGACGAATTTGAAGTGGCGGATGTCTTTGAGGTGCCCCTGCAGTTTTTGATGGATCCAGCAAACCATCAGGTGCGGATGTGGCAAAGTGAGCAGGGTAGCCGCCGTTTTTATGCAATGCCGTATGAGAATCGCTTTATTTGGGGCGCTACTGCCGGAATGTTACGTAACCTTTATCATCTATTAAAAGTATGACTTTCTTTTCTATCCTCTTCGCCCTCATTGCTGAGCAATATCGCCCAGTAACTTCTACCCATTGGATTGCGCGTGTTAGCGCTCGCTGGTTGGATTGGGTAGCTGGTGAATTCGGTGGCAAGACAGAGGAAGGTGCAAGCCCAGTAGGTGCGCGCATGGCTTGCTTGGTAGCATTCATACTCCCGACCTTTTTAGTCTTTGTAATCTATGTTGTTTGCATGGTGACCTACCCTATCTTGGGTTTCATCTGGAACATCATCATTGCGTATCTCTTCTTTGGATTTAGACAGTTTAGCCATTCGTTTACTGCAGTTCATGAGGCGATTGAAAGTCATGACTTACCAGCAGCACGTGCTGCTTTAGGTGAGTGGCATGGTCCTGAGTTAGACACTTCTAACCTGACAGAAACCGAAGTGATTTCTTTAGCGTTAGAGCGCGCCATCATTGGCTCTCATCGTCATGTCTTTGGCGTGCTCTTTTGGTTCTTAATGCCGATGGGTCCTGCCGGCGTGGTCCTATATCGCTTGGCCGATATTGCTGCGCAGCGCTGGTCTGAGCGCGGAGACTTTAACTTGAGTGAAGCAGCCCGTCACTTCTTCTATGTACTCGATTGGATTCCGGCTCGCATCACTGCGATGGGCTTTGCGATTGTGGGTAACTTCGAAGGGGCTGCCTACGGTTGGCGTTACCTCACTCGGAAGTGGCCGGACTCTTTATCCAGCGTCATTCTCGCATCTGGAAGTGGTGCCTTAGGTGTGCGTTTGGGTGAACCATTAAGCGAGCCCGATAGTGATGAGGCTTTACGTATGGCTGAGGCCGGTGAGCCTTTGGTCTACGAAGTAGGAATGGAGCCTACTGAGCGTACGATGCGCTCTGCAGTAGGTTTGGTATGGCGCTTAGTTATCGCTTGGATGGCTTTGTTGCTAATGCTGACCATCGCTGTTTGGCTTGGGTAATTCCTTGTAACTGCGTATCCGCAGTTTTTGAATCCGAACGCAGTTGTCTAAATAGCGCTAGTCTTTCTGGCGCTATTTCATTTCTTTCTACTGCTTCTCGTACTGCGCAATCTGGCTCTGCTTGATGAGCGCAATTATGAAAGCGGCATTTACCTAAAAGATCTTTGAATTCTCTAAAGGCATGCTGCAGTTCGCTGACTGACATATGTGCCAAACCAAATTCCTGAAATCCTGGGGAATCAATTAGGGCGCCTAATTTCCCATTAACATCTCTACCCCATGACTCTGGCAACTCAAAATATCGACAGGCTGTAGTGGTATGTTTTCCGGTATCTAAGCGTACTGAATATTCTTGGGTGAGTGCTGCTGCATTGGGTACCCAGGCATTCAGTAAGCTCGATTTACCCATACCCGATTGACCCACAAAAACAGAGACCTTGCCTTGAAGAGCGGGACGGAGAGCCTCAATAGAGGCAGAGTCAAACTTAGCCGATACTTCGCTTACTGGGTAGCCCATGCGAACATAGGGCTCAATGATTTTGCGCGCATGCGCCAAGTTATTTTTGAGGTCACTTTTGTTGAGCAAAATATGTAAACCAATTTGGTTGGTTTCAGCGGCTACCACCGCTCTTCCCAAAAGATCGGGCGAGAAGGCCGGCTGAGTTGCCAGAACAACCAGAATTTGATCAACGTTAGAAGCAATCAGTTTGCTTTTGAACGCGTCAGAACGATAGAGTAAATTTTCTCTGGGCTCAATCTCCAGAATGCGCGCCTGATCTGCTGAGGTACTCTCCAGCATGAGCTTATCGCCCACTGCACCAATATGCTGCTTGGCAGGGGTGCTCACCTGGATGAGCTCATCCCCTAATGCTTGATTACCCAATGCATCTTTTGTAATACGCTGCGCTAAATAATGTCTTCCGTAAGAAGCAGTTAGTAGCGCAAGAAACTGTTCCATGGACTTAGTTAAAGCGCTGTAAGTTAGCAATACGCAATGGCGCTGGAGGATGAGAGCTATAGAAAGCGGTGTAGATTGGATCAGGCGTTAAGGTCGACGCATTGTCTTGATATAACTTCACCAAAGCAGAGATCAAATCTTTTGCGGAGGACTTCTCAGCCGCGAATCCATCAGCCTCGTATTCATGTTTACGTGAAGCTAGGCTAGCAAGCGGGGTGAAGAAAAAGCTAAACACTGGTGAGACGAGCATAAATAATGCCAAGGCCAGCCCGCCGTTATACCCATTAAGGTTAGGCATCACACCTAGATCGGTATAGAACCAAACTTTGGTGCTGATCCATCCCAATAAAGCAAACATTCCAAAACTTAGTAGAAAGGAAACTAGGAGGCGCTTACGAATATGGTTGAATTTGAAATGCCCAAGCTCGTGTGCGAGTACTGCCTCAACTTCACCCGGATTGAGTTTCTCAATGAGAGTATCGAAAAAGACAATGCGCTTTGCTTTGCCCATGCCTGCAAAAAAGGCATTTCCATGGGCGCTGCGTTTGCTGCCATCCATCACAAATAATCCTTGGCTTGCAAAATCACAGCGCTTTAATAATGCTTCAATTTGGGTTTTGAGTGGACCATCGTCGAGTGCAACGAACTTATTAAAGATCGGTGCAATAAAGGTAGGGAAAATCCATTGCATTAGCAAACTAAACACTGTCAGAACACCCCAAGCCCAAAGCCACCAAAGATCACCAGCCTTAGCCATTAAGGAGAGAATGACCCAAAGCAGGGGGACCCCAATTGCGCTACCAACACCCATGCCTTTGAGCATGTCGCTGAAGAATAATTTCTTAGTCATTCGATTAAAACCAAAGCGCTCTTCTAGGTGAAATTGTTTATACCAAGAAAAGGGGATATCAATAATTCCGGAGATAACGACGATAGAGACAAGGAGAGCAATTTGCTGGGGGATGCCTTCACCTAGTAATTGCAATAAAGCAAGATTTAGGATTTGGAGGCCGCCCAATAAAGTGAAGCCAATTAAAATGATGGCGCTGACCCCATTTTCCAAAATGCCTAGGCGTAATTTAGCAATCGTGTAATCAGCGGCTTTTTGATGTTCTTCCAAAGTGACTTTTTCAGAAAATTCGGCTGGCACCCGATCGCGATGTTGCGCAACGAAGCGTATTTGGCGTTGGGAGAGCCAGTGGCGTAAGCCAAAGCTGGCGATAAATGCGATTAGAAAAACAATTGTGAATGTCATGAGATCATTATAGTTATGAGCGAACAAACTAACCCCACGAATCCTCCGGCCGCAAAGGCGGCGCCAGCCAACGAACACCTGATCTGGGTGGATATGGAAATGTCAGGTTTAAACCCTGAAACGGAGCGTATTCTGGAAATTGCCATTATTGTCACGGACGCCCATCTCAATGTCATTGCTACCGCTCCGGTATGGGTAGTTCATCAAGAAGATGCCTTGTTAGATGCCATGGATGCTTGGAATAAAGGGACTCATGGACGCTCTGGCTTGATTGATAAAGTGAAGGCATCAACGCAGGATGAGGCCACTGTCGAAGCGGAATGTATTGCTTTCTTAAAGAAATACATCAAGGCAGGAATTGCACCGATGTGCGGCAATACTATTGGTCAGGATAGGCGCTTTATGGCTAAGTACATGCCAAAGCTAGAAGCCTATTTTCACTATCGGAATATCGATGTATCCACCCTGAAAGAGTTGTGCAAGCGCTGGCATCCAGAGTTGGTAAAAGGTTTTACCAAGAATCAAGCGCATACTGCTTTGGCTGATATTCAGGAATCGATTGAAGAGCTCAAGTATTACCGCGAGAAATTTATAGTTCCTCTGCCGGAGTAAAACCCCAACTATTTTTTAATGGCGCTTTTAGGTCTAAAGACCTTGATGATTGCCTCATTTGTTTCAATATACGGACCACCGATCAAATCGATGCAGTAAGGAACCGCTGCAAAGATCCCCGGAACAATGGATTTGCCGTCTGCATCTTTTAGGCCTTCTAAAGTTTCTGCGATCGCTTTGGGCTGGCCTGGCAAATTAATTACCAAGGCGGCATGTCCATCAATTTCCCGAAGTACGGCGGTTTGTCGCGAGAGTATTGCCGTGGGGACAAAGCTGAGGCTAATTTGGCGCATTTGCTCACCAAATCCAGGCATTTCACGGGTTCCTGCGTCTAGGGTGGCTTCTGGGGTGACATCCCGTCGAGAAGGGCCTGTGCCGCCTGTGGTGAGGACTAAATCACATCCTAGGTCATCTACCAGCTCCACAATGGTTTCAGTAACCACCTCGGCTTCATCTGCGATGAGTCTTTCGTGGAAGGTGCAGGGGTTGCTAATCGCTTTCATTAGCCAGGTTTGTAGGGCTGGAATTCCCTCGTCTTGGTAGATGCCCTTGCTGGCGCGATCAGAGACCGAGATCAAGCCAATTTTGATTTCGTTTGGGGAGTTTCTTTTCAGAGCTTCGGTATGCTTCATGTTTCTATTCTAGCTATTATTAGGGCATGTTTACATATACATCAAACCAGTTTCAAGAAATCGTGGATTTCATGCTTAAAGAGGCCAAAAGAAGGGGTGCCTCAGATGCCATTGCGGAGATTTCTGAGGGTCAGGGCCTCTCGGTCACCGTCCGTAAAGGTGAGGTAGAGACCATTGAGCAAAGTCTGGATAAACAGGTTGGGGTAACCGTATTTTTAGGTCAACGCCGCGGCAATGCCAGTACGAGTGATTTTTCCAAGGAATCACTCAAGGCAACTGTAGAGGCCGCGTACCATATTGCCCAACATACTGCTGAAGATAATTGCGCGGGTCCTGCGGAGCGCAAACTTTTAGAAAAAAATCCTTTGGATTTGGATTTATTCCATCCATGGGATATTGATGCAGCGCATGCAGTTGACATTGCGCGTATCGCTGAGGGCAGTGCTTTTTCTGTCAGTAAGCAAATTCAAAATAGTGATGGCGCTTCAGTCTCGGCACATCATGCACATTTCATGATGGGAACCTCGCATGGTTTCATGGGCGGCTATCCTTTTTCTAGGCACTATATTTCTTGCGCACCGATTGCGACTGAGAAGGGTAAGCAAGCGCGTATGCAGCGTGATGACTGGTACTCCAGCTCCCGTATTCCGCAAGAGTTAGCAGATCCTGCTGCGATAGGTAAGTACGCTGCAGAACGCGCTTTATCTCGTCTCAAAGCAAGATCGATTACTACGCGACGTTGCCCTGTGATTTTTGAAGCACCTCTAGCCGCTGGTTTATTGGGGGGCTTGGTACAAGCTGTGTCGGGTGGTGCCTTGTATCGCCGCTCTAGCTTTTTGCTAGATAGTTTAGGCAAGCAAGTTCTTCCAAAACATATCAGTTTGTTTGAAGATCCGCATTTGAAGTCGATGACGGGCAGTGCACCTTTTGATGAAGAGGGCGTCAAAACTTCAGCAAGAACAGTCGTCAATAAAGGCATATTAGAAGGTTACTTTTTATCAACTTACTCTGCTCGTAAATTAGGGATGCAGACTACTGGCAATGCAGGTGGCTCTCATCACCTCACTTTGCAAAGCAAAAAAACACCTAAGGGCGGTTTACCTGCTCTGCTAAAAGAGATGGGCACTGGTTTATTGGTAACAGAATTGATGGGCCAGGGCGTGAACTACGTTACCGGCGACTACTCACGTGGAGCATTTGGTTACTGGGTGGAAAATGGTGAAATTCAGTACCCGGTAGAAGAGGTCACCATTGCAGGTAATTTACGCGACATGCTTCTCGATATTCAAATGATTGGAAGTGACACCTTAATTCGGGGTACAAAAGAAACAGGTTCGATCTTGATTGGATCGATGACGGTTGGCGGTAAATAATAATTAAATCTAAGATATTGGGAGGAGATGACAATGCAAAGACGTTCCTTTTTAAAGAAAGCCACTCTAGGTGCTGGCGCTGCCGCTCTTGCTGCCCCAGCCATTAGTCAAAGTTTGCCGACCTTAAACTGGCGTCTTGTTTCTAGCTTTCCTAAATCTTTAGATACTTTATATGGCACGCCGGAAGTGTTTGCCAACGCCTTGCGTAAGGCCACAGATGGCAAATTCAACGTCAAAGTATTTGCTGCAGGAGAAGTTGTTCCCGCCCTCCAGGTATTAGATGCTGTTCAAAATGGCACTGTGGAATGCGGACATACAGCCAGTTATTACTATCTTGGTAAGAACAGCGCTTTTATTTTTGACACCGCTGCTCCGTTTGGAATGACGGCGCGCCAGCAGTCTGCTTGGATGCTGCAAGGTAATGGCATGAAGTTAATGCGCGAGCTCTACGCTACGTACAACATTGTCAATTTCCTAGGCGGCCAAACCGGTACCCAAATGGGTGGTTGGTTTCGTAAGGAAATTAAATCACCAGCGGATTTAAAGGGTCTAAAATTTCGTATCGCTGGATTCGCTGGACAGGTATTAGCGAAGTTGGGTGTAGTACCTCAGCAACTTCCTGCGGGCGAGATTTACTCCGCCCTAGAAAAAGGGACTATCGATGCGGCGGAATTTGTAGGGCCATATGACGATGAAAAATTAGGCCTAGCTAAGGTAGCTAAAAATTACTACTACCCAGCTTTCTGGGAGGGTGCTGCGGCATTGTCATTTTTGGTCAATAAAAAGCAGTGGGATGCCTTACCTCCTTCCTACCAGGCTGCATGGGAGGCTGCTACGGTTTTGGCGCATACCGATATGTGCGCTAAGTACGATGCCCTCAATCCTCCAGCGCTTCAGCGTTTAGTGCAAAACGGGGCCGTATTACGTAAATTTAACTCTTCTGTGCTGGATGCCTGCTTTAAGGCGGCCGAAGAGACTTATGTAGAAGAATCTGCGAAGAACCCGCAATTTAAAAAGATCTTTGAAGACTATCGCGTTTTCAGGAACATGGAAGCGCAATGGTTTGGTTTGGCAGAAGAGGCTTTTGCCCAATATAGTTTTGCTAAAAAGCTTTAATGAACAATGCTAGATATATTTGAATTAATTTTGTTGTAAATAAGGGCTCCTCGGAGCCCTTATTTATTGACGCTCTAGCGTAATGAAGTTAAAGCTGATGTCACCCTCTGAACCCGAGGTTCGCTCTATCTCTTGCCATTGACTTGGGTTTGGAACCTCAAAGAAGGTATCGCCACCTTCAATATCTAGATCGATTTCTGTAATAAATAAACGATCGGCTTTATCGAAGGCTTGTGTAAAGAGTTGTTCTCCGCCAATGACAAAGACGCGAGGAGTGTCGCTGAGTCGATTCAGTGCTTCATCCAGGGATCCGGCAACTTCTGCGCCAGTGAGGGTCAAGTCCGCGTTGCGACTCACAACAATATTGCGACGACCAGGAAGTGGGCGACCAATCGACTCCCAGGTTTTACGGCCCATGATGACCGGGAATCCCATAGTGACGCGTTTGAAGAATTGCAGGTCAGCAGAAATCTTCCAGGGCATTTGGTTGTCACGGCCAATGACGTGATTGCGCGAGCGCGCAACAATCATAGAAATGGCGGGTTGAGTCATCGGATGCTCTCTTAAATAGCTACTGGAGCTTTAATGTGGGGATGACATTCGTAACCAGTAATTTCAAAGTCTTCGAATTCATAGTCAAAGATGGAGTCTGGTTTGCGCAGAATATTCAGTTTTGGTAATGGAAAAAAATCTCTGGAGAGCTGCAGGTCTACTTGCTCAAGGTGATTGCTATATAGATGGCAGTCACCGCCTGTCCAGATGAAATCTCCGACCTCTAGGTTACATTGCTGCGCCACCATATGGGTGAGTAGTGCATAGCTGGCAATGTTAAAAGGTACGCCTAAGAAAATATCTGCGCTACGTTGGTAGAGTTGGCAGGAAAGCTTGCCATCAGCAACGTAGAACTGAAAGAAAGCATGACACGGGGCTAAAGCCATGCGTGGAATATCTGCTACGTTCCAAGCCGAAACAATAATTCGACGGGAATCCGGATTTTTCTTGATGGTTTCAATGACTTCAGCAATTTGATCAATGTGCTGACCATTGGGCGCTGGCCATGAACGCCATTGATAGCCATAAATTGGGCCTAACTCACCATCCGGTGCAGCCCATTCATTCCAGATGGAAACTCCGCGCTCTTTAAGCCAATTGTTATTAGTGCTTCCTTTGAGGAACCACAGTAATTCATAAATGATGGACTTGAGGTGCAGTTTTTTTGTAGTCACCATCGGAAAGCCGTCTGCCAAATTAAAGCGCATCTGGTGCCCAAATACCGAGATAGTTCCTGTGCCGGTCCTGTCGGACTTTTGAACGCCCTTGGCTAGGACTTCTTTCATGAGATCGTGATATTGGCGCATACAAAAATTCGCTAAAAATGAATAGCTATAGGATAACTTACTCGGGTGTGTTTGGCTTTACCCCAAGAACCTTATGCAGCTTAGGGGAGGTGGTGGTGTATTGAAGCTGAATCTGCTTTTCGGGGTTGAGGTATGCGGCGGCGGCAAAGGCGGCTAATGCAGCCTCATGAAAGCCCGACAGAATGAGTTTTTTCTTACCGGGATAGACATTGATATCGCCTACTGCATAAATTCCGGGGATGCTAGTCTCAAAATTTTGAGTATCTACAGCAATTTGTTTGCGGTCGATCTCCAGACCCCAGTCAGCAATGGGGCCTAGCTTTGGTGAAAGACCAAAGAAGACCAATAGATCATCCAAAGGAAGTAATTGTGTATTGCCATCAATATCGGTGACTGTAATTTCAGCCAGGCGTTTATCAATAGTTTCATAAGCGGTAATTTGACCAATCAGCAATTGCATTTTTTGGGCCACGCAAAGCGCACGCATTTTTTTAATGGCCAGGGGTGCGGCCTTAAATTCATCACGACGATGAATGAGGGTGACGCTAGTAGCTTTATCGGCAAAGTGCAGCGCCCAATCTAGGGCTGCATCGCCACCTCCGCAAATCACCAATTTTTTATTGGAGAACTGTTCTGGATGTTTGACGCGATAAAAAACTTGTTGGTTATCAAAGGCTGATAGGCCCTCAAGATTGAGGATGCGTGGCTGAAAGGCGCCTACTCCGGCGGCAATGAATACAGTCTTAGTCAGAAAGTGTTCATCTTTCGAGGTGCTGATTAAAAAGCGCCCATCCGCTTGTTGCTTGAGTTCCGTGACCTCTTGATCCAAATGAAACTGAGCGCCAAACGGTTCAATTTGCTTGAGTAAATTATTAGTCAGCTCCCGCCCGGTGCATACGGGTATTGCGGGGATGTCATAAATGGGTTTATCAGGATACAGCTCGATACATTGACCGCCAACTTCCGGCAGCGAGTCAATCACGTGCGCTTTGATTTCAAGTAGACCTAGTTCAAAGACCTGAAAGAGGCCCACCGGTCCGGCGCCAATAATGACAGCGTCGGTTTGGATGGGCGTGTGCAACACAAATTCTCGAAAGTGTGAAGTAAGGTTTACTTCACCAACTGATCAAGCTTGCTCTTCACATCTTTCCATTCTTCAGCATCTGGAAGAGCGGCTTTAGATTTGGTGATCGATGTCCAGCTAGGAGAAAGTTCAGCATTCAATTTGATAAATGCTTGTTGGTCACCTGGCACATCATCCTCAGCGTAGATTGCATTTACTGGGCACTCTGGTACGCAGACAGCACAGTCAATACATTCATCAGGATCGATTACTAAGAAGTTCGGGCCTTCGCGAAAGCAATCTACTGGGCAAACGTCAACGCAGTCGGTGTATTTGCAGCGGATACAAGATTCGGTAACAACGTAAGTCATGGTGTTCTATTTCAAGAGCCCCAGAAATGGGGCGGTAAGTGATAAAAACCCAATTTTAGCTTAAATGGCCTATTTTTCAGGCAAATAGCTCAATTTAGTTGAGGTAAAGTCTCCCCTATGAATACACAGTCAAAACCTAAAATTCTTGTCGCAAGAGCCATATTCCCTGAGGCTTTGGCTAAATTAGAGGAGTCTTTCGAGGTTCGCTCGAATCAGGAAGATCGGATCTTTAGCTCAGCAGAACTACAAAAAGAGCTCGCAAGCGTAGTGGGGGCATTGGTTGCTGGTAGCGAACGTATTGACGCCAATGCCTTAGCGAATGCAAAAGATTTGAAGGTCGTTGCCAATATTTCTGTGGGCTACAACAATTTTGATGTGCCAGCAATGACTGCGGCTGGAGTCATGGCAACCAATACACCGGATGTATTAACTGATACCACGGCAGATTTTGGTTTTGCGTTATTGATGGCCACTGCACGCCGTATTACAGAATCAGAGCATTGGGTGAGAAATGGTCACTGGGATAAGTGGTCGATTGTGCACAACCCGCTTGGTATGGATCTGCATCACACTACGATCGGCATTATTGGTATGGGCCGTATTGGTCAGGGTATTGCTAAGCGTGCCTTGGGTTTTGGTATGAATGTGATTTATCACAATCGCAGCCGTTTATCTGAAGCGGATGAAAAAGCTTGCGGAGCAAAGTATGTATCAAAAGAAGAGTTGCTAAAAACTGCGGACCATGTTGTGTTGGTATTGCCTTATACGGCAGAGAATCATCACACCATCGGCGCTAAAGAAATCGCCTTAATGAAACCGACGGCAACCCTGGTAAACATTGCCCGCGGGGGTATTGTGGACGATGCCGCTTTAGCGCATGCGCTTAAAGCAAACAAAATCTTTGCTGCAGGTCTCGATGTATTTGAGGGTGAGCCAGGTGTTCATTCAGAGCTGCTGAAATTGAGCAATGTGGTCTTAGCTCCTCATATTGCAAGCGCAACAGAAAAGACGCGCAGGGCGATGGTGGATCTGGCGGTCGAAAACTTGCGTGCTGCATTGTCAGGTAAGAAACCACCGAGCTTAATTAATTCTGAATTGTTTAAAGCCTAATATATTAGATTAAAAATAAAACATCAGAATTCAGAAAACAAAAAAGCCGAACTGAGCAACTACTGAGTTCGGCTTTATGTTTTTTAGAAGCAGCTTATTCGGCTTCAATTTCTTCCGGGAGTTCACGCAGCGCCAGTTCAATGCCACCAAATTTACCGGCTAC
Organism: Polynucleobacter sp. AP-Latsch-80-C2; assembly: GCF_018882185.1. Classification (GTDB taxonomy): domain Bacteria; phylum Pseudomonadota; class Gammaproteobacteria; order Burkholderiales; family Burkholderiaceae; genus Polynucleobacter. The sequence goes on from NZ_JACVOY010000003.1 coordinate 95,322, forward strand.
CCAGTTATACACTTTACAAGCAATCCACAGTAGACCAAAACCAAGTAAGGCATTCAGAATAAGCGCTGAGAGCACCGTAAAACCGGGGATTGCACCATCACGGATGAAGGCCACAAAGAGGGCCAATAAAACGATTGGGACTGAGAAGCATAGGTAAACCAACACTAAGGTTTTGGCTGTATGCATGGGATCGAGGAAGACGAGTTCTTTTTTGCTAAGTTTCATGATGACGCAATCTTAAAGCAGTCCATCAAAAAGCGCTATATCTACCCATTCACCAGCAGCAATATTTCCTTGATCATGTTGAAGAATAACAAAGCAATTTGCCTCACTCATCGAGCGCAAAATGCCTGCACCTTGGCTACCCGTCAGTTTCACAGCGGGCTTACCGTCTGGACTGCGCCCCAAGATGGCACGTTGGAACTCCGTGCGACCAGGCTTTTTCCGAATCGGAAACTCGGAAATCGCTTGGGTCAGAACGGGCTCGGTTTGCTTGGCGCCGTTGAGCTGCAATAAGGCTGCCCGTACAAACTGATAGAAAGTCACCATCACTGCTACAGGATTGCCGGGTAGTCCAAAGAATAGTGTTTTGCGTGCTGGAGATTTTCCAGGGACGGGTCTTAGCATGCCAAATGCCATGGGGCGACCTGGCCTCATGGCAATTTTCCAAAATCCTACATCCCCCAACTCTTGCATGATTTGCTTAGTGAAATCCGCCTCGCCTACCGATACCCCTCCAGAAGAGATGAGTACGTCAGCGTGCTTGGCAGCTTCGCAAAAAGCCGCTTTCAGTGAGGCAGGGTCATCTCGCACAATGCCGCAATCAATAATCTCTAAGTTGAGGCGATTCAAAAGTCCCGTGAGGCTATAGCGGTTGCTATCGTAGATGCTGCCATTTTCAAGGGCTTGGCCCAATGAACGAAGCTCATCTCCTGAAGATAGAATTGCCACCTTCAGTTTGCGGTTGACCTTGAGTGTTGCAATACCAAGGGAAGCTGCTAAGCCTAAATCGGAGGGGCGCAAAAGACGTCCAGCAGCAATCGCAGGCTTACCCTTTTGTAAGTCTTCACCACGCAGGCGACGATTTTCTCCAGACTTCACTTGATTTTGTTTAAAGCGAATCAGGATGTTATCGCCAGACTCTGTGAACTCTTGCGGTATCACCGTATCGCAGTCGGCTGGCATCAGTGCACCAGTCATGATTTTCAGGCATTGCCCCTCGCCAACACTGCCTTCATAAGGCTTGCCAGCAAACGCAGTGCCAACAACCGTCAGGGTAATTTCAGGAGCATTTGTCTCAAGACATTTGCTATTAAAAGCAAAGCCATCCATCGCAGAATTATCCGCGGATGGAACGTCAATTGGAGATAAGATATCCTCTGCCAAAATTCGGTTGATCGCTTGATCGAGGGAAACGGTTTCAATATCAGCAGGATCATTGAGGGCTTTTGATTCTGCAATAAGCTCATCTACCATTTTTGCAATGGCTTTGCGGGCTTCATCGACATGCAAAGATGAGCTCAGAAGAATGGGGTTATTAGGAGACTGTTTCATCTCGATATTTTCTCTAAGTTCTGCAACTCTTCAGGGGTATTGACGTTTGCAAAGGCATTAGCATCATTAAAGATCACTGTACCCGAACGTAGCTCTTTGAACCAGCGATCGATTTTCAGATCACCCTTTTGCAAAAAGCGCTCAAGCGACCCTAATAAATCGGTGCGTATTAAGCAGAAAACAGGTTGCGCCCAAACCTTGCCATCAGCCTCTTGGCTTGAAGCATAGACAAGTTGAAAATTTCCACGTTCCATTTCATTCGCAAGTTGCGATGCAAGGTCTAGTGGAAGTAGGGGTGAGTCGCAAGGGGATGTCAGCATATAAGGCGTTTTACAGGCTTTGAGTCCGGCGGAAAAACCGGCTAGCGGCCCAGAAAAATCTGGAGTTTCATCCAAGATAACGGGGTAGCCGTAAGTAGCGTATTGAGTGATGTTCCGATTGGCATTAATCAGGATAGGCCCAACTTGATTTTGTAAGCGCCCAATAGCTGAGGCAATCAGTGGTTTTTCCAGGAAGGGAATCAGTCCCTTATCAATACCACCCATGCGTTGCGCTCTTCCACCAGCAAGAATTAGTCCAGTAATGTCGCCTGTTGCAATCATTAGCCGCCGATATAAGACATTTCGACCTTGCGATTTCCAGTCGATAGGTTGGCGGTATTGGACCCCCGAATTTCAGAATAGTGATCATCTCGCCCTGCCCAAGTGTTCATAACGGCATTGGCGATTTCTAAATCACTGCGTCCGGAGCGCAACATGGTTTTAAAGTCATAACCTTGATTAGCAAATAAGCATTGGTACATTTGCCCATCAGTAGAGATACGAGCACGAGTACATTCGTGGCAGAAGGTTTGGGTCACGCTGGAGATCACACCGACTTCTCCTGATCCATCAAGATAGCGCCAGCGCTGAGCAACTTCACCGGAGTAATTTGCCTCTACAGGTTCTAGTGGGAAGACCTCATTGATGCGTGCAATGACTTCTTTAGAAGGGAGAACTTCAGCCATATTCCAGCCATTCGAGCTACCTACATCCATGAACTCAATAAATCGCAGAATGACACCAGTACCCTTGAAATGTTTCGCCATGGAAACAATCTCATGATCATTCGTTCCTTTTTTGACAACCATATTGACCTTGATATTTTCAAAGCCAACTTCATGTGCTGCCAAGATGCCATCCAATACATCGGCAACCGGAAAATCCACATCATTCATTTTCTTAAATATTGCATCATCCAGGCCATCCAGACTCACAGTAAGTCTTTGTAAACCAGCAGCTTTGAGAGCAGCAGCTTTCTTGCGCAAGATGCTGCCATTCGTAGTGAGGGTGAGATCTAAAGGTTTGTCATCTGGTGTGCGAAGTTGCGCCAGCATGCCAATCAGCACTTCTAAGTTTTTACGAAGTAGGGGTTCGCCACCAGTCAGCCGGATTTTTTCTACACCCATGCTCGCAAAGATTGAACTTAAGCGAGTAATTTCTTCAAAGCTCAGGAGTTCTTGATGCGATAGATACGGATAATTTTTATCAAATACTTCTTTGGGCATGCAATAAGTGCAGCGAAAGTTGCAGCGATCAGTCACCGAGATACGAAGGTCGCGTAGTTTGCGACCACGAGAATCTTGGGTATTTCCATGAGGTGCCATCAACTGTCCAGGAATAGACGGTGTAAGGCCTCTGCCTTCATCGATACGAATGGGGATTACTTTTTCAACCATATTCTTAATTATGGCTGTGAAACGGGGTTTCTGCCAAACCGCCAAATATCCTTGTGGGATAAATGGCAGTCTGGAGAAAAAGCTTTAGACCGTTTTTTCTTGGCCGCCGGTTTCAACTAAAACCATTGGACCATCTGGCAGGCTAGCTGCCGGTTTTGGGGCTCTGCCCAAGTTTTCTTTTAATGGCTCTGCCTGAATCTGGCCTTGAACTTCTGCATGCTTGCTCGAGTCCGTTGCTACCCAAATCATTCCTGCAGATTGCACCACGCTATGCAATGGTGTTTCTTTAAGCGCCTGGAAGGCTACCTTAGGAAGTTCTGGCATCGGTTTTGCAATGACTTCAATCGCTGCAGCAACAGCTTTTACTGGAGCTGGTGTTGCTGATTGAGCAGGGCGTGGAGCGCGCGGTGCACGTGGTGCTCGCTCTTGCTTTTCAGCCGCAGGCTTAGCATTACCAAAACTATTAGCAAGATTTTGCATTGGCATTGTTGCGGAAGCGCCAGCCATTCCAACAGGAGGTCCTGAGAAAGTGGGAGTGCTTGTCGCTACAACTGCAGGTGCATCACCAGTTGCCTCGGTACGCTCGCCATGTTGACCGCGACCACGACCACGACGATTGCGACTACGACCACGACGCTCTTCACCATCAGCTCCTACAGCAGCTTCGCTACCAGGAGCGGCTTCCGTTGCCGGCGTTACAGCAGCTGGAGTAGCTTGATTGCGAGCGCCTTCTTGGCGTTCTGGCTTAGGACCATTTAGATTATTGTGATTGCCGTTACGGTTATTGCGATTGCGGTTGTTATTACCACCTTCAGTAGGCGCACCTTCAGCTGCATTCGCTGCTGGACGTTCAGCACGATCACCTCTGTCGCCGCGACGACCGCGGTTACGGTTGTTGCGATCACCAGTCCGACCTTGATTGCGACCACGAGCATTACTTGGTGCTGGTTTCTCTTCTACTGCAGGCGCAGCGGAGAAGAGGCGCTTAATAAAGCCAAATAAACCACCAGTGCTTTCTACAGCCACTTTTTCAGTACGAGCAGGGCGTGGTTGGCTAATAGGCGCAGGCTGAGTTGGTGTAATGCCTTTGACAGCTGCCTCAGGACGCACTTTCACATCAGCATCTTTTTTGCTTACTGTTGTGTCGGTCTCAAGTTCACGAGCTGCTTCTTCAGCCATCACATAACTTGCTTTTTGGTCATCAAGACGTGGATCGTCATGACGCAAACGCTCTAGTTTGTAATGTGGTGTTTCTAAGTGCTTGTTTGGAACCATTAAGACGTTCACTTTGAAGCGTGACTCAATCTTAATTACTTCAGCACGTTTTTCGTTCAAGAGGAATGCGGCTACTTCAACCGGTACTTGAGTATGAATAGCGGCCGTATTCTCTTTCATTGCCTCTTCTTGAATAATACGAAGCACTTGCAATGCAGAAGATTCGGTATCGCGAATATGGCCTGTGCCGTTACAACGTGGGCAAGTGACATGACTGCCTTCAGAAAGCGCAGGGCGCAAACGTTGGCGTGACATTTCCATTAAGCCAAACTTCGAGATCTTGCCCATTTGTACGCGAGCACGATCATGACGCAAAGCATCGCGCAAACGATTCTCTACATCCTTTTGAGCTTTGCTCGATTCCATGTCGATAAAGTCGATCACGATCAAGCCACCCAAGTCACGTAAACGCGCTTGACGAGCGATTTCATCCGCAGCTTCTAAGTTCGTACGAGTTGCAGTCTCTTCAATATCAGAGCCGCGGGTTGCGCGTGCAGAGTTCACGTCTACTGAAACCAAGGCTTCAGTATGGTCAATCACGATAGCGCCGCCTGATGGCAAGGGCACTGTGCGTGAATAAGCAGTTTCAATCTGGTGCTCAATTTGGAAACGGGAGAACAAAGGCACATCATCTTGATAGCGCTTTACTCTTGGCAAGTTATCCGGCATCACCACTGACATAAAGGCAGCAGCTTGTTCGTAAATGTCATCGGTATCGATGAGGATCTCACCAATATCTGGCTGGAAGTAATCGCGGATTGCGCGAATGACGAGGCTAGATTCTAGGTAGATCAGTAATGGCGCTGAATTGCCTTTAGCGGCTTCATCAATCGCCTTCCATAACTGCATTAAATAGCTTAAGTCCCACTGCAATTCAGTAGCATCGCGGCCAATACCAGCGGTACGTGCAATGATGCTCATGCCATCGGGCACTTCTAATTGGGACATGGCTTCACGGAGCTCTTGGCGATCTTCGCCTTCAATGCGACGAGAAACACCGCCTCCGCGTGGATTATTTGGCATTAATACCAAATAACGTCCTGCCAGAGAGATAAAGGAGGTGAGTGCGGCACCTTTTTGGCCACGCTCTTCTTTTTCAACCTGAACAATAATTTCTTGGCCTTCACGCAAAGCTTCTTTAATGGAAGCATTGCGAACGTCTACGCCTTCTTTGAAATAGGTACGCGCTACTTCTTTGAAAGGCAGGAAGCCATGACGCTCTTCGCCGTAATTAACAAAGCAAGCCTCAAGCGAGGGCTCAATGCGGGTAATGACACCTTTGTAGATATTGCCTTTGCGTTGTTCACGGCCGGCAGCTTCGATATCGATATCAATGAGTTTTTGACCATCTACGATGGCAACTCGCAACTCTTCTTGTTGAGTTGCATTAAACAACATGCGTTTCATAACACTCTCCTATGGGGGAGGGCGTCGCTGCGCGCTGCGTTAGGGGACAGGTTAGATACCACTTGGGACTAAGCCCAAGGCGGTTTATGAGTGTGGATCATGCCAATCTAGGCCTCTTTTGCCTAGTTCACCAAAATAACGGTCAGTTAAATCAGTGCCACACTTGACGATCGCCGCAGAGACCTCCTTTAGGTCATCAATGCAGGCGCGCGCCTGAAAACTGTCTTCTAATCGCGGGTCGCGGCATACGGCACACCAACCCTGCGCCTCATTACAACGGGGGAGGGGCAACCCCGGGAGTCTTTTAAAGGGCGACTCCAAGCTCCACGATTCAAACCTGACTTCAGGCTGGTCTCGGGCCAATAAATTGGCTAGAGCGTTGATTATACGGCACAAGTTGAATGACAATGGGGTATTGTTGAGTCCCTCGCCGAGGTGGCGAGAGAGATAAATGATGAAATCTGACCCAGTATCCAAGCCAAAAGCAGCCCCCACAGTCCATTTGCAGACCATTGGTCCAGAAGAGGCGGGGCAGCGCTTAGATAACTATTTACTGCGCTGGGCCAAAGGCGTGCCCAAAAGTCACGTTTATCGGATTATTCGCTCGGGAGAGGTGCGAGTGAATAAGAAGCGGGCTGAGCCCACTACCCGATTGATTGAGGGAGATTTAGTACGGGTCCCACCCGTAAGGATCGCTGAGCCTGCTCAAATGGCGGCAGTCAATACCGCTCAAACCAAATCTCGGGCGCAAGGCTATTCAGACAAAATGCCAATTCTCTTTGAGGATGAGGCCTTATTAATTGTGGATAAACCTGCTGGTCTGGCAGTCCATGGCGGCTCTGGGATTGCGCTAGGGGTTATCGAAACCCTGCGGATTACGCGCCCTGAACTCAAATTCTTAGAATTAGTGCACCGCCTAGACCGCGATACTTCCGGTGTATTGCTGTTGGCTAAAAAACGTAGTGCTCTGGTGGAATTGCATCGGCAGATTCGCGAAGGCCAGACTGATAAGCGCTATTACTTGCTGGCACATGGCGCCATCGCTCAGGGCGCCCAAGTCATGCAACTCAAATATCCTCTTCATAAGTATTTGTTGGCGAATGGTGAGCGCCGTGTACGCGTTGATCCCGATGGCCTGCCAAGTCATACCGCTTTGCGAGTGACCAAAACCTTTCAGCGTGAGGATGCAGCCATCACCTTGGCGGAGGCACAGTTAAAAACAGGGCGCACCCATCAAATCCGCGTGCATTTGCTAAAGTTGGGCCACGCTATATTGGGTGATGACAAGTATGGATTTGAGGATATAGACAAGCAAATTAAATCCAAGCGTCTGTATTTACATGCCCACTTGGCAGGTTTTACACATCCTCGTACAGGTGAAAAGATGCGCATTGAATCGCCATTGCCTGCAGAGTTTGCGGCGATGATGAACACGTTTGATCAAGCGCCTAAAATAATTAAAGAAGACGAATAACACTGTAGATGAACTCAGCTAATCACTCTAACCGCCGCTATGACCTGATTGTGTGGGACTGGGATGGAACCATTATGGATTCCACTCCTACGATTGTTCACTGTATTCAGCAGTCGTGTCGTGACTTAGGTTTTAAAGTGCCCGACGATGCTTTAGCCAGTTCGGTAATTGGTCTTGGTATTCATGATTCCTTACGCAGGGCAGTTCCCTGGGTTGATCCGGCGCACTTTCAAAAGCTTACAGATCGTTTTCGCTTTCACTACTTAGTCAAAGATCATGAACTAGATTTGTTTGTTGGCATTCGTGAATTGCTGGAAAGTTTGCGCGCAGATAAATACTTATTAGGCGTCGCTACTGGTAAATCCCGCGTTGGTTTAGATCGCTCTTTGAAGCATCACCAAATAGGGCACTTATTCCATGAAACGCGCACTGCTGATGAGTCTTTTTCTAAACCCCATCCTGGCATGCTACTGGAATTATCTGATGTCACTCAGGTGCCTACACGCCGAATCTTGATGATTGGTGACACAACTCATGACTTAGATATGGCTGCCAATGCTGGTGTGGATGCTGTAGCAGTGACTTATGGGGCCCATCCTCCCGAGACATTGAAGGAGTCACCTTCTTTGGCTCATGTGGATAACGTTACTCAGCTATCGCATTGGCTAAAAGAAAATCTCACTACACCCGCTTAAAGCAAGCGTTTTAAAGACTTTGAATTTAAAAAAGAATTACTAAGGAATTTGAAAAATGGAAAACAATCCAAACCCTAATTGGGAACGTCAGGCACTTGAGCATTTATTGCTCGAGAATCTAAAAGAAACTCGTAAAGCGCGGCGTTGGAAAGCAGTGTTGCGCGTACTGACGCTATTAGTCATTGTGGCCGTAGTCATTGCCGTATTCGATTTTCATCTTCCAGGGCGCGGCATGGGAGTGGAAAAGCATACTGCGATGGTGACTTTGGATGGGGAAATTTCTTCCAGCTCAATGGCTAACGCGATGGATATTAATTCTTCACTCGTGTCGGCTTTTGAAAATGAACATAGTGCTGGTGTAGTTTTGCGCATCAATAGCCCTGGCGGATCACCTGTACAAGCTGGCATGATCAATGATGAGATTCATCGCTTACGCAAGCTCTATCCGAAGAAGCCTTTTTATGTCGTGGTTGAGGATATTTGCGCTTCGGGTGGTTATTACGTTGCTGTTGCTGCAGATCAAATCTTGGTAGATAAAGCAAGCTTGGTAGGTTCCATTGGCGTCATTATGGAAGGCTTTGGATTTACAGGCCTCATGGACAAATTGGGTGTAACCCGTCGCATGATTACAGCGGGATCCAATAAGGGCATGATGGATCCGTTTAGTAAAGAAAATCCACAGCAAGTGGAAATGATTAAAACCATGATCGATGAAATCCATCAGCAATTTATTGCCGTGGTGAAAGAGGGTCGCGGATCTCGCTTAAAAGAAACACCAGACTTATTTTCGGGACGTGTTTGGAATGGTGAACAGGCCATTAAGATCGGCCTAGTGGATGGCTACGGCACCGTAGACTCTGTAGCGCGTGATGTCTTTAAAGCGCCGGATATCTTGGACTACACCATGAAAGAAAACTTTGCGGAGCGTGTTGCTAAGCGCTTTGGTGCTGAAGCTGGCGCTGCTGCGGGAAAGGCTTTAATTAAGACTCCCGATTTGAAGTAAAACAATACCAATTAATAAGAAGACTTAAAAAACCTATTTAGGCCAGCAGTAGAAATACTGTTGGCCTATTTTGTAATGGGACGCATGCAGCTTCATTCGGGTAGCGCTTACGCCAGTCTGCAATTGAGAGTGTGGCGATCATTTCAGAGGGTAAACTTAAATCCACTCCGAGACAAAGCAATGACTGTGGCGCTAAAGTGTTGATGCAAGCCATGAGCATCGCAGTATTGCGATAGGGTGTCTCAATCCAAATTTGAGTCTGCTGAAGCTTTCTAGACTCCACTTCAAGTTGCTTGAGTTTGGCACTACGCTCATGCATGTCATGCGGCAAATACCCTTGAAAGGCAAAGCGTTGACCATTGAGTCCGCTTGCCATCAAGCCCAACAGAATGGAGCTCGGTCCAATCAAAGGTTTTACCTTGGCTCCTAATTTGTGGGCAGCCAATACCAGTTCTGCGCCAGGATCAGCAACCCCTGGCACGCCTGCTTCAGACATCAACCCCATGTCATTGCCTGCTAGCAATGGTTTAAGAAGATCGGCTGGTTTTATGGCATCGCCATACTTAGCGTTACGAGCGGCACCACGCCATTCGCCCATTTGCATTTCTTGGATAGTGCAAATTAACGGGGAGACACTATCGATTGCCTTAAGAAGGGCGCGCGCTGTTTTTGCATCCTCAACAATCCAGTGTTTGAGTTTGGCAGCTTGAGAGATCGTTTCGTTCGGCAGTACCCATGGCAACTGTGCAGTACGCGCATCATCACCCAAAGTGTTGGGAACTAAAAAAAGAGTGCCAAGTTTGCTCATAAATTACTTGCCGCTTTTAGATGGAATGACAAAACCTGCGTCGTGCAACAAACCAGTTAATGCGATGAGCGGCAAGCCAATCAGGGCGGTAGGATCCTCGCTTTTGATGGACTCCAACAGGCTGATGCCTAAGCCTTCTGACTTGGCGCTGCCGGCGCAATCATAAGGTTCCTCAGCGAGCAAATATGCTTCTAGTGCTTCATCCGATAGTTTGCGAAAAGTTACTTCGGTGGGCACATTCAAAGTAGTTTGTACATCACCCTTCATCAGGCAAAGTGCCGTCTGAAAGGTAACCGTTGCTCCACGCATCAGCTGTAATTGCGCCAATGCTCTTTCGAAATTACCAGGCTTACCAATAGCGGCGCCACAAAGATCTGCCACTTGATCTGAACCAATGACCCAAGCCTCTGGATGTTGATCGGCAACGGCCTTTGCTTTTGCATAGGCAAGTCGCAATGCTAAGTCGAGGGTACTTTCCCCGGTTAACGGAGTTTCATCCACCCTGGGAGAAATGACTTCAAATGGAATGCGCAGTCGCTCTAAAAGTTCACGGCGATAGACCGAGGTCGATGCCAAGATGAGCGGGGGATTTGTCGAAATACTCATTGCTGCATGTACTTTCAAAGTGGGCTTGATTTAGACTGATGCCATGAATCGTAATCAAGTTTTACCTCAAGTTCAGTTATCGGCAGACCCTAGTGCTTTAAAAAGGGTGGATTTATGCGCTCCCCAGACCTATCAAGGTGCTGGTTTTTTAAGCATCTCAGATTTGCCTAGACTCGCTGAGGAAGCTTCCGTAGTTCAGTCGGGTGATGGATTTGATTGGGAAATCAGGACTCATTTTGAGGATTCCCCAGGCTCCGAGCCCCGCCAAATTCTGGATATGGGCTTAAAAGGGCGTCTTCACCTGGTTTGTCAGCGCTGCCTGCAAGATTGCGCAGTAGATTTGGCTGAGACCCGCCGTTTTGTTCTTTTGGCCTCTGAATCCGAGGCGGATGACTACCCCATGGAGGATGAAGAGCAGGAGCCCTTGGTGGCTGACCAGCATTTCAACCTCCTGGAGACCATTGAGGATGAGATTTTGCTATCCCTCCCCCTCATTCCTAAGCACCCTGATGGTTTTTGTGAACCTCATGCCTCTACCTTTGGGGCGGAAGGGGGTGAGGACGTCTCTGAAAAGCCGGAAAATCCCTTTAACATATTGAAAAATATGAAGAAAAATTAAAAAGACCGATATTTTAGGGTCTGTTGTTTTAGGAGCCCTCTACAGACAAATCAAGCATTTAGACGCTTTTCCATGCTAGAATATTGCCTTGCTTAGGAGTTCAATATGGCCGTTCAACAAAACAAAAAATCACCTTCCAAACGTGGCATGCACCGTGCGCACGACTTTCTGACCGCACCTGCTACGGCTGTTGAAGCCACAACTGGTGAGGCTCATTTGCGCCACCACATTTCACCTAACGGCTACTATCGTGGTCGTAAAGTGGTTAAAACTAAAAACGACTAATTTTTTAGTCGAAACAGATCGAAGCGGCTCCATTTAAAGCCGCTTTTTTCTTGGATAAATCACTTGCAGCAATCAATGAGTTTATGAGCGTTACTCTAGCTATTGATGCCATGGGCGGAGATCATGGAGTCGTTGTGACGGTTCCAGCCGCCTGCGATTTTTTGGAAAAACATGCTGATGTCAAAATTGCATTGGTGGGTGATTCCAATCTCATCCAAAAAACCTTAAGTAAGTTTCCTAGAGCGCTAACTGAGCGCATTCAAATTATTCCCGCTAGTGAAGTGGTTTTAATGGATGATCCCATTGAAATTGCCTTACGTCGGAAAAAAGATTCTTCCATGCGTATTGCCATTGAGCAAGTAAAAGAGGGTGCAGCTGATGCGGTGATCTCTTCTGGTAATACTGGTGCGCTTATGGCTATTTCACGCTACATCCTCAAAACCCTCGAAGGCGTTGATCGTCCAGCGATCGCTACTGCCATCCCCAATGAATTGGGCGGCGGTACAACCATGCTTGATCTGGGCGCGAATGCTGACTGCGAGCCTATGCATTTAGTGCAGTTTGCACAAATGGCTAATGTGATGGTTCAGGTTGTGGATGGCAAAAAAAATCCTTCAATCGGCCTTTTGAATATTGGCGAAGAAGTGATTAAAGGTAATGAGGTCGTTAAGCAGACTAGCGAGCTATTGCGTCAAACCAATTTAAACTTTTATGGCAACGTAGAGGGTAACGATATTTTCAAAGGCACTACCGATATCGTAGTGTGCGATGGATTTGTTGGCAACGTCGTTTTGAAAGCGAGCGAAGGTCTGGCAAAAATGATGAGCGGCATGATTCGCGAAGAATTTAACCGCTCATGGCTAACTAAATTAATGGCAGTCTGCGCGATGGTGCCTTTATTGAGGGTACGTAAGCGTGTTGACCATCGTCGTTACAACGGTGCGGTATTGTTGGGTCTACGTGGATGTGTCATTAAGAGCCATGGCTCTGCAGATCGTTTTGCATTTGGCTTTGCCTTAGATCGCGCATACGAGGCGGCCAAGAATCGGATGGTTGAGCGTATTGCTGGTGCCTTTGTGGCGGAGACAAAAGAATGAGTATTTTTGCAAGAGTGGCTGGTACAGGAAGTTATCTTCCAGAACTACGCTTAAGTAATCAAGATTTAGTAGAGCGCTTGGCTAAAAATGGCTTAGAGACTAGTGACGAGTGGATCACCACCCGTAGCGGAATTTCTGCACGACACTTTGCTGCTGAAAATGAACTTACTAGTGACCTTGCCGTCAAGGCTGCTCAAGCGGCGCTCACTAGTGCTGGCATAACTTCGGCAGATTTAGACCTCATTATTTTGGCAACCTCGACCCCGGATCACTTGGGCGGGTTTCCTAGTACAGCTTGTGTTGTGCAGGATAAATTAGGCGCTCATACTGCTTGTGCAGCCTTTGATATTCAGGCGGTATGCGCGGGCTTTACTTATGCCTTGGCCACTGCAGACGCATTTATCCGTTGCGGAACTTATAAAAAAGTATTGGTGATTGGTGCTGAGACTTTCTCTCGCATTTTGGATTTTCAAGATCGTGGCACATGCGTATTGTTTGGTGATGGTGCAGGCGCGGTAGTGCTCGAGGCTTCTTCAGAGGCTGGTATTTTGTCGACTGCATTGCATGCGGATGGCAGTCAACGTGATATTTTGTGCGTCCCAGGTCGCGCAGGTAATGGTGAGGTTCACGGCTCACCTTTCATGACCATGGATGGTCAGGCGGTCTTTAAATTGGCCGTTAAGGTATTGGAACAAGTGGCGCACGAGGCGCTAGAAAAAGCAAACCTCAAGCCAGAACAAATTGACTGGTTGGTGCCGCATCAGGCCAACATTCGCATCATGGAAGGCACTGCCAAGAAGATGGGCATGTCCATGGATAAAGTCATTGTGACTGTGCATGAGCACGGCAATACTTCGGCTGCATCGATTCCGCTTGCTTTGGATTCTGGTGTGCGATCAGGTCAAATTCAGCGTGGTCAATACCTCTTATTGGAAGGTGTTGGCGGCGGATTTGCTTGGGGTGCAGTAGCACTCAAGTACTAATTCTTTAACTTTCGAAAAATCATCACATGACATTTGCATTTGTATTTCCTGGTCAAGGCTCCCAATCGGTTGGCATGTTGAACTCTGTAGCGCAGCGTCCCGAAGTTCGTGCAACCTTGGAAGAAGCTTCTGATGCCTTGGGCGAGGATGTCACTAAATTAATTGCTGAAGGCCCTGCCGAGGCATTGTCATTAACTACCAATACACAGCCGGTGATGCTGACTGCTGGCGTTGCGTTCTATCGCGCCTGGTTAGCTGCCGGTGGCGCTGTTCCTAAAGTGATGGCTGGCCATAGCCTTGGTGAATATTCCGCATTGGTTGCTGCCGGTGTTATTTCTTTTAAGGATGCAGTGCCATTAGTGCGTTTTCGTGCGCAGGCCATGCAAAGTGCAGTCCCAGTAGGCACAGGCGGTATGGCTGCAATTCTAGGTTTGGATGATGCTACTGTGATCAAGGTTTGTGCTGAGGCAAGTGCTGCATCTGGCGGTGTTGTTGAAGCGGTGAACTTTAATGCACCTGGCCAGGTAGTCATTGCTGGTGCAAGTGATGCTGTTACGAAAGCTTGTGAGTTACTCAAAGCGGCTGGCGCTAAACGTGCTTTACCTTTGCCAGTTTCAGCGCCATTTCACTCTTCTTTATTACAGCCTGCATCTGAACAGCTCAAAGGCTATTTAGCCAACATTGAATTTAAAGCACCAACAATTGCCGTCATTAACAATGTCGATGTTGAAATTTTGAATGACCCTGTCGCCATTAAAGACGCTTTAGTGCGTCAAGCAGCAAAGCCTGTTCGTTGGCAGGAGACCATTCAGGCAATGGCGCAGCAGGGTGTTACGCAGGTTGTTGAATGCGGACCAGGCAAGGTCTTAGCTGGCCTTACTAAACGTATCAATGATCAAGTAACTGGTATTCCAGTATTCGATGAAGCCAGCTTAAATGAAGCCTTGGCTAGTGTGAAATAAAAATAGCAATAGAGAAAAGAGCGAAAGACAAATATGAATCTCGACTTAAGCGGACAAATTGCCTTAGTAACCGGCGCCTCGCGCGGTATTGGCCAAGCAATTGCAGATGAGCTGGTGAAATCTGGAGCCAAAGTGATTGGTACTGCAACGTCTGCTGATGGTGCTAAGGCTATTGATGATCGTTTGAAAGCTTCAGGCGGTCGTGGTTTGGTATTGAATGTTACTGAACCCAATGCTTGTGAAAACATCATCGATCTGATCGTGAAGGATTTTGACGGCATCAATATTTTGGTAAACAATGCCGGCATTACTCGCGATAACTTAGCAATGCGGATGAAGGGTGACGAGTGGACCGATGTGATCGATACCAACTTAAGTTCAGTATTTCGTTTGTCACAAGCGGTTTTGCGCCCAATGATGAAGGCGCGCGCTGGTCGCATTATTAACATCACCTCCATCGTTGGCCATATGGGTAACGCTGGCCAAGCAAACTACGCTGCTGCAAAAGCAGGCGTTTCTGGGATGACACGTGCTTTGGCACGCGAAATTGGTAGCCGTAATATCACCGTGAATTGCGTTGCACCAGGCTTTATTGATACTGATATGACTCGTGCTTTGAGTGAAGAGCAGCAAAATGCACTAAAAGTGAACATTCCTTTGGCTCGCCTTGGCAGTCCTGAGGATGTGGCTCAGGCAGTGGCTTTTTTGGCCTCTCCGGCAGCTGGATACATTACGGGTAATACCCTACACGTCAATGGCGGACTATATTTAGCCTAACGGCAAAGCAAGGATTTGGTCATTTTTAGGCGAATTTACTAATTCGATCCGCCAAACTGATAAAATCCTTCCATCGTTTTTTACAACCCCTGGGGAAATTAATGGACAACATCGAACAACGCGTTAAGAAAATCGTCGCTGAGCAATTGGGCGTCGCAGAAGGAGATATCAAGAATGAATCTTCTTTCGTGAACGACCTGGGCGCTGACTCTCTTGACACTGTTGAGCTTGTAATGGCTTTGGAGGATGAATTCGGCATTGAAATTCCTGATGAGGAAGCTGAAAAGATCACTACCGTTCAGCTCGCAATCGATTTCGCTAAATCAAAAGCTCAGGGTTAATTCCCTAGCCTAGGTATTACTGTGTCAGCATCAAATGGCCGACGCCGGGTAGTGGTCACCGGCCTTGGCCTCATCTCACCTGTTGGTAACTCAGTTGATGTAGCTTGGTCTAATTTGCTTGCGGGCAAATCAGGCATCGCTACTATCACTAAGTTTGACCACACTCCGCTTAGCGTTCATTTTGCTGGAGAGGTGAAAGATTTCAATGTCGAAGAATATGTTTCTGCCAAAGAAGCGCGCCATATGGATACTTTTATCCATTACGGCATTGCTGCTGGTACGCAAGCGATTCGTGACAGTGGTTTAGAGATTACTGAGCAAAACGCCGAGCGAGTTGGTGTGATGGTGGGTTCCGGTATCGGTGGCTTGCCAATGATTGAGGAAACCGGCGCTGAGCTGTTAGCTCGCGGCCCTCGTCGCATCTCACCTTTCTTTGTCCCAGGCTCGATCATTAATATGATCTCTGGCCATCTCAGTATTTTGTTTGGACTCAAAGGTCCAAACGTTGCTGCGGTGACTGCTTGTACAACCGGCCTACACAGCATCGGTTTGGCTGCACGTTTAATTCAGTACGGTGACGCAGATGTCATGGTTGCTGGCGGTGCTGAGTCAACTATTTCTGCATTAGGTGTTGGTGGCTTTGCATCCGCTAGAGCGCTCTCAACACGTAATGATGATCCAGCAACAGCATCACGTCCTTGGGATAAAGACCGCGATGGTTTTGTTCTGGGTGAGGGTGCTGGTGTTGTTGTGCTCGAAGAGTATGAGCATGCTAAAGCCCGTGGCGCAAAAATTTATTGTGAATTGCTAGGCTTTGGTATGAGTGGTGATGCGTATCACATGACGGCGCCGAATATGGATGGTCCACGTCGTTGTATGGTTAATGCCATGCGCGATGCGCACTTAAATCCAGATCAAATTCAGTACTTAAATGCCCATGGCACTTCTACACCTTTGGGCGACAAGAATGAAACCGAGGCTATCAAGGCAGCTTTGGGCGATCACGCTAAAAAGGCCTTAATTAACTCCACCAAGTCGATGACCGGTCACCTTTTGGGTGGTGCGGGCGGCTTGGAATCTGTTTTCACTATTCTGGCGCTACATAACCAGAAATCCCCACCAACCATCAATATCTTCAATCAAGACCCAGAATGCGACTTGGACTACTGCGCCAATACTGCCCGGGACGTGAAGATTGACCATGCGGTTAAAAACAACTTTGGCTTTGGTGGTACTAACGGCACCTTGATTTTTGGCAAGTTGACCTAATATTCTCTTTATCTCCACTTTTTTGGTTTTTACCAAGTAGGCCTAGCATTATGAAAAAGTACTTTATTGCGCTCTTGGCTATTTTGAGCCTGGGTCAGCTTTCATTTATTCCGGTTGCCTCTGCGCAAGCTCCCAGAGTCACCATTCCTGATTTTGCAGACTTGGTCGAAAGAGCTAGTCCCGCAGTAGTCAATATTCGAACGACTGAAAAAGTCGCCGTTCAACAGACTCAAGGCGGTATTCCGGGAATGCCTGAAGATCAAGCAGAATTTTTCCGCCGCTTCTTTGGGGTGCCTATCCCGAGCGCGCCTAATGCACCAAAGCAAGCGCAACCTAACCCCGGCAAACCACAAGAAGCAGATCGGGGCGTTGGTTCGGGTTTCATTATCGAATCGAATGGTTTGATTTTGACTAATGCACACGTGGTCGAAGGTGCGACAACGATTTATGTCACGCTGACTGATAAGCGCGAATTCAAAGCCAAACTCTTGGGAATGGATAAACGCACTGATGTGGCAGTAGTGAAAATTGAAGCCCGCGATTTGCCAAAGTTGCCTTTAGGTGATTCATCACGCGTGAGAGTGGGTGAGTGGGTTCTGGCTATTGGCTCGCCTTTTGGCCTTGAGAACACCGTGACTGCAGGGATTGTTTCTGCCAAGAGTCGTGATACCGGTGACTACCTTCCTTTTATTCAGACGGACGTTGCAGTGAACCCTGGAAACTCAGGCGGTCCACTTCTGAATACTGCTGGTCAAGTGATTGGCATTAACTCCCAAATTTTTAGCCGCTCTGGTGGTTATATGGGAATCTCGTTTGCTATTCCAATTGATGAGGCAATGCGAGTTGCTGATCAATTACGTACCAATGGAAAAATGACGCGTGGTCGTATTGGGGTTGCTCTAGGTGAGATGACCAAAGAAGTTGCGGAGAGTTTGGGTCTTGGTAAGCCGCGTGGCGCATATGTGCGTAACGTTGATCCAGGTGGCCCAGCTGCTATTGGTGGAATTGAATCTGGCGATGTTATCTTGAGCTTTAATGGCCGTGATATTACCAAGTCAACGGATCTGCCTCGTTTGGTTGGGGAGATGAAGCCAGGTACCAGCGCTACTGTGCAAGTTTGGCGTAAGGGCGCTACTCGAGATCTGTCAGTGACTGTTGGCGATAGCGAATCAAATCAAGCGGCAGCCAAAAAGGCAGATGCGCCGACCACCAATGGAGCCGGCTCTAATGTCCTGGGCGTAGCCGTGACAGAGTTATCCGATGCTAAAAAGAAAGAGCTCAGTGTCAAAGGGGGTATTGAAGTTACCGGTCTTGGCGATGGCGCTTTAGCTAGGGCGGGTATTCGGCCTGGAGATGTCATTATTCGTATTGGGGATGCTGATATTACGGGCGTTAAGCAGTTTGAGACCCTGGTGAAGGGCTTGGATGCCAATAAGGCTGTACCGGTCTTTATTCGCCGGGCAGATAGCACTCTAGTCATCCCAGTAAGACCAAAATAAGGCCAATTTAGGCCTAAAAATGGGGTTCGGCGCTAAAACAGCGCCACCCATTACAATCCCTTTAAGACGACTTTTTGCAGCGCATCATCGTGGTGCGTTCTGACAAGGCGTTTTTTGAATGACCTAATAAGACGCTATGGATTTAATCCGCAATTTTTCTATCATCGCCCACATCGATCACGGCAAATCAACGCTCGCCGATCGCATTATTCAGCTCTGCGGTGGTCTCTCTGATCGTGAAATGGAAGCTCAAGTTCTCGATTCCATGGATATTGAGCGTGAACGCGGTATTACGATTAAAGCGCAAACTGCTGCCTTAAGTTACAAAGCTAAAGACGGCAATATTTACAACCTCAATCTGATTGATACCCCAGGACATGTCGACTTCTCTTATGAAGTCAGTCGCTCCTTATCAGCATGCGAAGGCGCATTGCTAGTGGTGGATGCAAGTCAAGGTGTTGAAGCACAAACGGTTGCTAACTGTTATATGGCCCTTGAGTTGGGTGTTGAAGTTGTTCCGGTATTAAATAAGATTGATCTGCCACAAGCAGATCCTGAGCGCGCTAAAAAAGAAATTGAAGATGTGATCGGTATTGATGCTTCTGAAGCAGTCACGTGTTCAGCTAAAACTGGTCTGGGTGTTCAGGATGTAATCGAGGAAATGATTGCTAGGGTTCCTCCACCAACAGGCAATGCCAGCGACCCATTGCAAGCCTTGATTATTGATTCATGGTTTGATAACTACGTCGGCGTAGTGATGTTAGTGCGCGTTGTCAATGGCACGCTCAAGCCAAAAGAAAAAATTACCTTGATGGCCAATGGTTCAAGCCATTTGGTTGAACACGTTGGTGTATTTAGTCCAAAATCAGTTGATCGTCCGGATTTATCTGCCGGTCAAGTAGGCTTTGTGATTGCGGGTATTAAAGAATTAAAAGCTGCCAAAGTTGGCGACACAGTGACCCATTCTCCTGGGCAGCAAGGGCGAGTACCTGCTACTGAACCACTGCCTGGCTTTAAAGAGGTTAAACCGCAAGTCTTTGCTGGTTTGTATCCGGTAGAAGCGAGTGAGTACGATCAGTTGCGTGAATCTTTAGAGAAGCTGCAGTTAAACGACGCTTCACTCTTGTATGAGCCCGAGGTATCACAGGCTCTTGGCTTTGGATTCCGTTGCGGTTTCCTAGGTTTGCTGCACATGGAAATTGTGCAAGAGCGCTTGGAGCGTCAGTACGGTATGAATCTCATCACTACCGCTCCAACGGTGGTGTACCAGGTTGAGCAATCTGATGGAACGATTATTTCAGTAGACAATCCTTCGAAGATGCCAGAGGCCAGCAAGATCAATACGATTCTTGAGCCTATCGTGACGGTCAATTTGTATATGCCCCAAGAATACGTGGGCGCAATCATTACCCTGTGCGTTGGTAAGCGCGGTATCCAGATGGACATGAATTACCTAGGTCGCCAGGTCAAGCTCACTTATGAGTTGCCGATGGCAGAGATTGTTTTGGATTTCTTTGACAAAATGAAATCGATCTCACGCGGCTATGCCTCCATGGATTATGAGTTCAAAGAATACCGTCCTGCAGATGTGGTTAAGGTCGATATCCTGATTAATAGTGAGCGGGTAGATGCTCTCTCAGTAATTGTTCACAGAAGTAACAGTCAACATCGCGGGCGCGAAGTGGTTGCCAAGATGCGCGGCATTATTCCGCGCCAGATGTTTGATGTGGCGATTCAGGCGGCGATTGGTAGCAATATCGTCGCACGTGAGAACGTCAAAGCATTACGTAAAAACGTTTTAGCTAAATGTTACGGCGGAGATATCTCTCGTAAACGTAAGTTATTAGAGAAGCAAAAAGAAGGTAAGAAGCGTATGAAGCAAGTGGGTAACGTGGAGATTCCACAGGAGGCCTTCTTGGCTATTTTGCAGGTGGAAGATTAATGAACTTTGCGCTTATTCTCTTTATCTTGGTGATTGTCTCTGGCATTGCTTGGGTTGCTGACAGGTTGTACTTTGCGCCACAAAGAAAATTGGCTGGTATTGATCGCATGCCACTCTGGCTCGAGTACACAGCAGGTTTTTTCCCGGTCATTTGTGCGGTATTTGTATTGCGCTCCTTCCTGGTTGAGCCTTTCAAGATTCCCTCTGGTTCGATGATTCCAACTTTGCAGATTGGCGACTTTATTCTGGTGAATAAATTTACCTATGGCATTCGTTTGCCAGTGATTAATCAAAAGGTTGTTGAATTGGGTTCGCCTAAGCGTGGTGATGTGGTGGTATTCCGCTATCCACGCGATGAATCGGTTGATTACATTAAGCGTGTGGTTGCTCTTCCTGGTGATGTGATTTCTTATGAAGACAAACGCCTAACAATTAATGGTCAGCCTTTGCAATATAGCGGTGGTGAGCCCTATCTTGATCCTGAGAATATGCGTTATGCCAAGCGCTTTACCGAAACATTCCCGGCTGACTTAGGAGGTAACCGCCACGACATTCTGAACGATCCTGATCGTCCAGCGGGAGTATTCCCAACCGAGCGTTTCCCTGGCTCTGAATTTTGTCAGTATCAGCAATCGGGTTTAACTTGCAAAGTACCTGCAGGTCATTACTTTGCTATGGGTGATAACCGCGATAACAGTGCAGATTCACGTTACTGGGGATTTGTACCTGATAAAAACCTCGTAGGTAAGGCCTTCTTTGTTTGGCTAAACCTAGGCAATCTCGGCCGCATTGGGGGCTTTGAGTAAACATTATGTGTGCACGCGCCGTCATTGACACTGCACCCCTTCAAGAGCGTCTTGGCTATAGCTTTAAAAAGCCCGAGCTCTTAAATCAAGCGCTCACGCATCGCAGTCACAGCAAAAAGAACAATGAACGACTCGAGTTTTTAGGTGATTCTATTTTGAATTGCGTTGTTGCTGAAATGCTTTACGAGCGCTATTCGGATTTAGATGAGGGTGATCTCTCCAGGGTACGCGCGAATTTAGTCAAGCAACAAGCTTTATACGAAATCGCCCAAACTTTATCTTTATCAGATTACTTGCGCTTAGGCGAGGGCGAGCTGAAGAGTGGCGGCTTTCGTCGCCCCTCCATTTTGGCCGATACCTTAGAGGCTGTTACTGGCGCTATCTTTATGGATGGTGGCTTTGATGCTGCTAAGACGTGTTTACGCAAGCTGTATTCGATTATCTTGGCGCACGTTGATCCTAAAACACTGGGTAAGGACGATAAAACGCTATTACAAGAGTGTTTGCAGGGTTATCAATTGCCGTTGCCGACCTACAACGTCACGGGCACTACTGGAGCGGCACACAACCAGCAGTTTGAAGTGGAGTGCTTGATTCCCAGCCATAAGGTAGCGGTAAAAGGTGAGGGGGCCTCCCGTCGCGCTGCTGAGCAGGCGGCAGCAAAGTTGGCTTTAATTGCGATGTTAAAGGCTTTGCCACAGGAGTCTCGTAAACCCAAGAAGACTCGGTCCGCCAAAAAGAAGGCGGCCAAAAAAGAAGTGACCGAAGAGCAGTTCAATCTTAAGCTGAAGGGCTAATCGTGTTTAGATGCGGCACTATCGCCATTGTTGGGCGTCCTAATATGGGTAAATCAACACTCTTAAATGCCTTGGTCGGCCAGAAGATTAGCATTACTTCTCGTAAAGCACAAACGACACGTCATCGTATTTTGGGAATCCAGAATCGCGAAGAAGCGCAATTTATTTTCATTGATACACCGGGTTTTCAGACACGTTTAATGAATACCTTAAACAAGGCATTAAACCGTACGGTAACTACAGCCTTGCAAGACGTGAACGTGGCTTGTTTTGTTGTGGAAGCTGGTTATTTTGGTGAGGATGACAAGAAGGTATTAAAGCTATTGCCAGATGACTTGCCAGTGGTATTGGTGCTAAATAAGCTAGATTTATTTAATAGCCGTTTTCAGACTCCATCAGAGCGTGATCAAGCTTTACTCAACTTCATGAAGGAAATGTCAAAGCCTTGGTGTGAATTAGGTAGCCACGAAGATCAAAAGTGTGAATTCGCAGAAATTGTGCCAATGAGTGCTAAGAGTCCTGGGGATATTGAAAGATTGCTCGATGTTCTCGAGGGCTATCTGCCTGAGGCTGAAGCTGTCTATGATGGGGATACTGTTACTGACCGCAGCGAGCGCTTCTTAGCTGCTGAAATTCTGCGTGAGAAAGTATTCCGCTTTACTGGTGAAGAGTTGCCTTACACCAGCACCGTGGTGATTGATCAGTTCAAGATGGATGGCAAGATGCGCCGCATTGCTGCAACCATTTTGGTGGATCGCGATAGTCATAAAGCCATGATTATTGGTCAAAAGGGTGAGCGTTTGAAAAAGATCTCGACTGATGCCCGAATTGATATGGAAAAGTTATTCGACGGCAAAGTCTTTTTAGAGACTTGGGTGAAGGTCAAGCGCGGTTGGGCTGATGATCGTGCTGAGTTACGGGCACAAGGTCTGGAATAAAAACCATGGCCTCGATTCGTGTTGCTGACGAACCTGCTTTTGTATTGCATAGCATCCCTTATAAAGAGACCAGCTTAATTCTGGATGTCTTTACCCGACAACATGGCCGAATGGCTTTGATTGCTAAGGGTGCCAAGCGTCCACATTCCACATTACGCCCGGTATTACAGCGCTTTCAACCGCTACTGGTATCTTGGAGCGGCAAATCAGAGTTACGCACGCTCACCAAGTCTGAGTGGGTTGGCGGCACGCCTTCATTGGTTGGCGATGCCTTGCTCTGCGGCTTTTATCTCAATGAGTTATTGGTCAAGTTTTTGGCGCGTGAGGACGAATACGAAAAACTCTACGATTCTTATTCTCAGACAATCAATGCGCTCTCGAATCTTGAGTTTGAGTCCAAGGGTCTAGAAGAAATTTTACGTCCGTTTGAGCTCACTCTCTTACAACAAACCGGATATGCGGCCGCTTTAGATCGCTGTGTGGAGACTAACGCAGCACCTGTGGCAGGCGATCAATATGTTTATCAACCAGAGCGGGGCGTACGCCCAGTTCAGGTGGATGACCCAGGCCATTGGCCGGTCCTCAATGGTAAATCGCTCTTAGCAATTGCTGCCGGAGACTTTTCGGATGCAGATACGCTTTCTGAGAGTAAGCAACTCATGCGTTTCTTGTTGGGCTTACATCTTCAGGATCAGGTTTTGACTACTCGTCAAATTTTGATTGATCTCAAAAAAATCTAGTAATCTACAGAGATGACAACGCCCAAAGCCCTAGAACTTGGTATCAATATCGATCACGTTGCCACTTTGCGTAACGCTCGGGGCACGGCTTACCCTGACCCATTAAAAGCTGCACGTTTAGCAGAAGAAGCGGGCGCAGATTTAATTACATTACATTTGCGTGAAGATCGCCGTCATATTAAAGATGCGGATTTGCTGGCATTACGTCCTTTAATTAAAACGCGCATGAACCTGGAGTGTGCCGTGACTCCAGAGATGATTAAGATCGCTTGCCAAGTAAAACCTCATGATGTTTGCCTTGTTCCTGAGAAGCGCGAAGAAGTAACTACTGAAGGCGGCTTGGATGTTTTAGGTCACTATGAAGCTGTGAAGCTTGCTATCCAGCAGTTACAAGAAGCGGGTATTCGGGTATCTTTGTTTATTGATCCCGATGAAAAACAAATCACTGCTGCTAAAGAGCTTGGGGCTAGCGTTATTGAGCTTCATACTGGCCGCTACGCTGATGTCAGTGGAAAAGAGCAGGTGCAAGAGTTGGAACGCATCAAAAAGGCAGCTCAGTATGGCGCTAGTATTGGGTTAAGGGTGAATGCAGGACATGGTCTACATGAGGGTAATGTCATCCCCATTGCAGCCATTGCTGATTTATCTGAACTCAACATAGGGCACGCGATTGTGGCGGAAGCATTATTCAAAGGTTGGCAAAAAGCCATATTGGATATGAAGTCTTTGATGGTTCAGGGGCGTAAGCAAGCCTAAATTAGAGACCAACGAATTTAAATACAAACATGATCATCGGTATTGGCACAGACATCTTACAGATTGAGCGCTTACAAGCTGCTTATGATCGTACGCAAGGTCGCATTGCTGAAAAAGTATTAGGCCCCGATGAGATGTTGGTATTCAAACATCGACTTGCCAGAAATCATCAGCGCGGCATGGCTTTCTTAGCTACCCGCTTTGCTGCTAAAGAGGCTTTCTCAAAAGCAATTGGTCTTGGTATGAGAATGCCAATGACCTGGCGTTCATTGCAAACCCTGAATGAGCCCAGCGGTAAGCCATTCACCTCATACCTTGGCGCTCTAGCCCAGTTTATGCAGGAGAAAAATTGGGAAGCGCAGGTCACTGTCAGCGATGAACAGGATATGGCTATTGCCCATGTCATCGTCGTGCAGAAGTAAATCTAAAAAATAAATAGCCAAAGTAAAAAAGAGGAAGCGATGAGTAAATCCACCATGAACCCAGGCCCAGTAACCTTAGATGTCGTTGGCCAGGAGTTGAATGTAGAGGATCGTCGGCGTATCTTGCATCCCTTGACTGGCGGAGTCATTTTATTTGGCAGAAATTTTGCGAATCGCAAGCAGTTAACCAAATTAACGGCAGAGATTAAAAATTTACGACCTAATGTCTTAATTTCTATTGATCACGAAGGTGGTCGAGTGCAGCGCGCCAAGACAGATGGCTTTACGCATCTTCCGGCAATGCGTAAATTAGGTGAGTTATGGGGCTCTAAAAATAAATCTACTCACGCAGCAGAATCTGCAGCCTTGGCAATGGCCGCTGCCACTGCCTGCGGCTATGTTCTGGCTACTGAATTACGAGCCTGTGGAGTCGACTTTAGCTTTACTCCGGTGCTGGATTTAGATTTTGGTCGCAGTGGCGTCATTGGCGATCGCTCCTTTAGTCGAGATCCCCAAATCGTATTTGCTTTGGCAAAGAGCTTAAGTGAAGGCCTACGTATGGCTGATATGGCGAACTGTGGAAAGCACTTTCCGGGTCATGGCTGGGCTGAGGCAGATTCTCATGTAGCTATTCCCGTGGATGAGCGTTCTTTGGCAGAAATTCTCAATGATGATGCGAAGCCTTATGAATGGCTAGATTTAAGTTTGGCTTCCGTAATGCCAGCGCATGTGATTTACCCAAAGGTGGATAAAAATCCAGCAGGTTTTTCGAAGATTTGGTTGCATTCCATTTTGCGTCAAGAGTTAGGCTTTGAGGGAGTGATCTT
Source organism: Polynucleobacter sp. AP-Latsch-80-C2 (assembly GCF_018882185.1). Classification (GTDB taxonomy): domain Bacteria; phylum Pseudomonadota; class Gammaproteobacteria; order Burkholderiales; family Burkholderiaceae; genus Polynucleobacter. The sequence continues at coordinate 120,921 of NZ_JACVOY010000003.1, forward strand.
TAGTGATGACCTATCCATGGAAGGCGCAAGTGTTGCGGGATCAGTAGTCAAAGGTGCCGAGATGGCATTAGATGCGGGCTGTGATGCGGTGCTTATTTGCAATCGTCCCGACTTAGCCGATCAATTGCTCTCAAAACTGAAGGTTTCAAAAGTAAAGCAAGCAGAGTCAGTAGAGCGTTTAAATCGCTTGATACCTAAGTCACCAGCGTTGGCTTGGGATGATTTACAAGGCGAGGCGCAGTATCAGCATGCAAAAGGTTTACTGAAGCAATTTAACTTGATTTCGTAGGCACTGCAGCGCAAGTGCTGCGGCGTCAGTGAGTAAATTATTTTTTACTTACTCGTTGCCATTCAGAAACGACATATTTTTTAATGTCTTCTCCTTGCGCTCTTGCGCAAATAATTTCATCAACGTTCACGGACTCGTGTAACTTCTGAAGTCGTAGAAAATCCCCTTGCGCAGTGTAATTGGGAAGCCAAGCACCCCAAAAGAAGCCCATATCCTCGAGTTGAGTAAATGCTAGAGCCGCTGCCTCTTGAGATATAGGGAGGTTCAACATCGTAAAGGCTAGGTTTTGCGATTCAAGCTTTGTAAGCTCGGCAGCAATAGCGGATGCAAAGTCTTCACCAATATGCTGCACTTTGATATTGGCCATTTGCGTCGCGGGATTTACGGTTACGCTGTATTCTGGCTTGCCGTTTCCCAATGCGCTAGATTCGGCAATCGTTCTATCTACTTTGATTTTCTTGGCTAAATCCCCCACAAAATCCACATGATTTTTGGGAAGATAAATAGTATTTTTATTTTCTTTCAGGGAGAGATAACAGGATAAGAATGACATTCTGGTATCAGTAAAGTTTTGTAAACCTGCCATTTCTCGTGAAGGGGCCGCGCCCAATAAAACCCCAGTCTCTTGAGCGCCAAAGGAAATCATTTCATCTTGGCTGTACGGGTGGTTGGTTACACAGTCAGTCCAAAATCCTACTAAATCCAATTCCTTGGCAATCTCAATTCTTTTTTGCGCCATGGATTCGGCAATGTGATGGCCGCGAAAGTCAGGATCAACAATCATCTTGCCAGCTTCAGGAGCTGTATTGCTGGCACTATCGAAAGTCAGTGCGCAATGACCAATCAGATGGCCATCAGGATGTTGTGCAACGACGGAGTGCATCAGTTTGTCATCGACAATTTTTTGAAGTGCGACTGGGTCGTACATTTCATGAAAGGGATAGCTATCTCCATAGCAGCGCCTGACACAGTCTATGAGATGGGGGATATCAGCGACTTTAAGAAGTCTAATTTCTGGAGTGATTTCATTGGCCATGGCGATATTATGACCTTGAGAGCGGAAATAAAAAAGCCCGGCGTACCGGGCATTTTGGGGTAACTCAGAAATTAGTTAGCGCGACTGCGGTATTCGCCAGTGCGGGTATCAATTTCGATTTTATCGCCAGTGTTGCAAAAGAGGGGAACTTGCAACTCATAGCCAGTAGCTAGCTTAGCGTTCTTCAATACTTTACCTGAGCTGGTATCGCCTTTAACAGCGGGCTCTGTGTAAATGATTTCACGAACCAAGGAGTTAGGCATTGCTACTGAGAGTGCTTTACCTTCGTAGAACACGACTTCACATGGCATGCTTTCTTCTAAGTAGTTCAATGCATCACCCATGAATTCCGCTTCCACTTCATACTGGTTGTATTCAGTATCCATAAATACATACATCGGATCAGCGAAATAAGAATAGGTGCAATCTTTCTTATCTAAGATCACCACATCAAATTTGTCATCGGCTTTGTAAACACCTTCGTTCGGTGCGCCAGTTAACAAATTCTTAAATTTCATTTTCACAACTGAAGAGTTGCGGCCTGAGCGACTATATTCGGCCTTCAAAACGACCATGGCATCAGTGCCGATCATGACTACGTTACCAACGCGGAGTTCTTGTGCTGTTTTCATCTTGCTATTCCTGGGTGCAGAGCTGTTTTTCTGCGGTTTTTATCAAAAACAAGATTGTAACCGCCCATAAGCCTTTAATGCTGTGGATCAGCCAACAAACCGCAATAGACGGGCAGCTAAGCCACCATCATGCTGTTTTTCCAGCAAGTGGGAGCGCCAGGCTAGGGCATGGCCGCTCCAAGCGTCTAATGAGTCAATCCAGTTACTAGGCATATCCCAGGTCATGGCAGCGATGATTTTAAGTCTGAGTTCCTGGCTGGTATTTTCCAAGTAAAGATCTAAAAAGGCCGCTAATTTGACTTCATGTGCCCGATCTTCTTGAGGGTATATATGCCATATAAATGGCTTACCGGCTAACTGTGCTCTGATAAAAGAATCCTCGCCTCTTACGATATTGAAATCACATTGTGAGAGAACCCAGTCGTACTCATCTTGGGAAACAAAAGGGATTGAGAGAAGCTGAATATTCTCCGGGAGGGATATTGGTTTGTCTAAAGCAAGATCGAGTAATTCTGCATGGCCATGAGCGAGAAGGATGTCAAAGTTTTCATCAAGGGCACCTAAGTCATCTAGCCATTTTTTGAGTGGTGCACCGGGGTAGCAAAAAATACTGACACGTTTAGCATTAGGACGAAGCATTGACCAGGCCGACTTCAGGTCCTCTGGAATATTCTGAGCGGTGAGCTCTCCAGCCAACGGTATGGGATCAAGCAGGAGGCCACCCACTTCATCTTGAAAACCAGGAAAGTAGAAATACTTTGGGATGCCATGTGATTGTGGCGATGGTTTGCCATGAAACTCCATAATCCAGGGCTCAGCACTCAGATACTCTAGGTTGATGATGATGGGCTTTTCAGCGGCAATGAAGAGGCCAGCAAGATAGCGTTCAGGCAGGTCGCAGCCAAAGGCTTCAATGACTACATCGGGCGCCTGTACTGGGTGACGTGCGTTGGCATAACTTGCTTCCCATGGCAATAACTCAACTCTTGCCTTAATTGCAGGGTCTACTCCAGAAGCGAGTAAATTAAGGGTTGGCAAGTCATCGCAAAAAATGCGGACTTCTTGGCCATGAATGCTTGATAAGCTTCGGGCTAGGCGCCAGCAAATACCAGCATCACCATAGTTATCTACGATTTGGCAGAAAATATCCCAACGCATGAGCAATTCGCTTTTTGAAACCCTTCAGCAGGACGTTAAACGGCTACCCGGATTGCCGGGGGTGTATCGATTCTTTGATGAAGCGGGACAGATTCTATATGTAGGCAAAGCACGCAATCTCAAAAAGCGGGTGTCTAGTTATTTTCAACGCACTCAGCTCTCACCGCGCATTGAACTGATGGTGGGCAAAATCGCCCGTTACGAAACTACAGTAACACGGACAGAGACAGAAGCCCTCATTCTTGAAAATAATCTCATCAAAGAATTGGCTCCACCATTCAACATCCTATTTAGGGATGATAAGTCCTATCCCTATGTGATGTTAACCGGGCATCAGTTTCCTCGATTGGCATCTTATCGCGGCAAGGTGGATAAGCGAAATCACTATTTCGGACCCTTTCCAAATTCTTGGGCGGTACGCAATAGTGTCCAGATACTACAAAAGGTATTTCGCTTGAGGACTTGTGAGGATTCGGTATTTAAAAACCGTAGCCGTCCTTGTTTATTGCATCAAATTCATCGCTGTAGTGCTCCGTGTGTGGGGCGTTTAAGTGTTGAGCAGTATGGTCAAGACGTAGCGCAGGCAACGCGTTTCCTGGAAGGTGATCACAGTCGGGTCTTGTCTGAGCTAGAAAAAGAGATGCACGCCCATAGTGAGGCAATGGAGTTTGAAATGGCTGCTGTCCTGCGTGACCGTATTGCAGATCTTTCCAGTGTTTTACAGCAACAGTCTATGGATACAGTTGCCGAAGGTGAGGGAGATGTAGACATCATTGCAGTAGCGCAAATGGAGGGCATGGTTTGTGTTAATTTAGCGATGGTACGTGGCGGCCGACACTTGGGTGATCGTGCGTATTTCCCAAAAGGGCTGCGCTCTAGCTCGGGTGAGTTACCAGCCCCGACAGAAATACTCGAGGCATTTATTGCGCAACATTATTTAGATGATGTAACGGATTATCAGACTAGCGCTAATCTCATTCCCCCCGTATTGGTTTTAAATCATGCGCTTCAGTCGGCGAGCGATGATGGTGTCACTCTGAGCGAGACTCCACCAGAAGATTTGCATGATTTATTGAATGCACAGGCTGGTAAAAAAATTACTTTCTTACATCAGCCCCAGGGGCAGCGCCGTCATTGGCTTGCCATGGCAGAAGGCAATGCTAAGCTAGCGCTGACCAAGCGTTTAGTTGAGACAGGCGGACAGTTGGCGAGGGCGCGATCATTGGCCGATATTCTTGGATTGGAATTAGAGAGTCTCGAGCAGTTACGAATCGAATGTTTTGATATTAGCCACACCTCAGGTGAAGCAACGCAAGCATCTTGCGTGGTGTACACAAAAAATGCCATGCAGTCTGGTGAGTATCGACGTTTCAATATTAACGACATTACGCCAGGCGATGACTATGCAGCCATGCGTCAAGTATTGCAAAGACGTTATGCAAACTTTCAGGAGTTGCCATTAGAAAAAATTCCACAAGTCATCTTGATTGATGGTGGAAAAGGCCAGGTGGAAATGGCGCGACAAGTATTTTCAGAATTCGGTATTGATATCGGCTTAATCGTTGGCGTTGCCAAAGGTGAAGGTCGTAAGGTTGGATTGGAGACATTGATATTTGCCGATGGTCGGCCTCCGCTAGAACTCGGTATTGATAGTGCCGCCTTATTGCTAGTGGCGCAGATTCGTGACGAAGCGCATCGCTTTGCCATCACTGGTATGCGAGCTAAGCGCGCCAAGGCCAGAACGGTTTCGCGTCTTGAGGAGATTGAGGGCATTGGAGCCAAGCGTCGACAAAAGTTATTGGCCCGTTTTGGTGGTTTAAAAGGGGTGGCTAATGCCAGTATTGAAGAGATCGCTAGTGTTGAGGGGGTTTCATTGACCCTGGCAGAGCAAATCTATCGACAGCTCCATTAGGCGATATACGCCTTAATTGGTTTATCCTTCACCCATGCCATTCAATCTACCAATCGCACTAACCTGGTTGCGGGTTGCAGCAATTCCGTTGCTGGTGGCAGTCTTTTATCTTCCCAATAGCTGGCTTTCTCCTTTTGAGAAAAATCTAGTAGCTACCATCCTGTTTATTTTTGCTGCTGTGACTGATTGGTTGGATGGATTTTTAGCTAGGAAAATGAAACAAGAATCTGCCTTCGGACAGTTCTTGGATCCAGTAGCCGATAAGCTGATCGTTGCGGCAGCACTCTTGGTCCTGCTCAATATGGATCGCGTTCAAGTTTGGGTTGCCCTCATCATCATCGGTCGTGAAATCACCATCTCTGCGTTAAGGGAGTGGATGGCTTTGCTTGGAGCCGGAAAGAGCGTAGCGGTCCACATGGTCGGTAAGTTAAAAACAACCACCCAACTGATTGCAATCCCTTTTTTATTGCTCAATGACACTTTGTTTGGTTGGTTGGATTGTGCAAGGGTAGGTACTTGGTTGATTTGGGTTGCCTCCTTTTTAACCTTGTGGTCCATGTTCTATTACATGAAAAAGGCTTTGCCGCAGTTGGCAGGCAAAATTGATTAATTCTCATAAACCCCAGCCACATCAGGTTTAAGCCTCTTTTGGATTGCCACTTTCTTTACCGTCAAGCGGAATAATGCTTTCTTTCAGATTGTTTGTTAAACTACTGCCCTGTTATGCGGGAATAGCTCAGCTGGTAGAGCGATACCTTGCCAAGGTATAGGTCGGGAGTTCGAACCTCCTTTCCCGCTCCAAGTTCGATGGGAAGCCCTCAAAAGCTTCCCATTTTTGATTTAGGTATATGGCGCGTTGGCCGAGTGGTTAGGCAGGAGCCTGCAAAGCTTCGTACGGGGGTTCGATTCCCTCACGCGCCTCCAGTAATTTGCCTTGACGATTTGGGGGCTTTCCCTAAAATGGTTTTATTAAATTACTAGGTAATCAGATTATGAATTTCCCTATTTTTTCCAGAGGCATCATCACAGCAACAATGCTTTCATTGATGTTGCTTGCATGTGCATCGTCTGGCGATTCATCAAACGCTTCAAGTGAGGCTCAAGAGGTTCAGGCGCAACTCTTAGGTGACATGCCATTACCAGCAGGTTCAAAAATTCTGAGTGCGGATTCTTTAATTATTGGACGCGGAGATAACTGGGTTGGTAGAGCGGTTTTATCTGGCGTGCAAAATTCAACCGATATTTATGCTTTTTTCCAAGCGGAATATCCTAAGGCAGGCTGGACTACAGTAAGCGCTATTAAAGCCAAGACCAGTATTCTTGTTTTCACTAAAGGTGATCGCACTTCTACTGTGGAATTAAATGATGGTTCTTTTACTGGACCTAAAACATTGATCACCATTACGGCATCACCTAAGAATGCGAATGTCGTGGCCCCTAAAAAATAAGCGTTATTAATATTTAGTTAAGTTTGCAGAAATAAAAAAAGACCTCAAAAGAGGTCTTTTTCTTTAGTGCAGAGGCTTTACAGTCCTTCAGCCCTAATGAGCCCAACGGCCTGGCCTTCAATGGCAAAGTTCGGTTGGCGGCTATCGACCACAATATTTTTGAAGTCTGGATTTTCTGCTTGCAGTTCAATGACCATACCATTGGCAGTTTTCTTTTGTTGCCAACGTTTCACAGTGACTTCATCATCGAGACGAGCAACTACGATATCGCCATTGCGAACTTCAGTTGTTTTTCTGACCGCTAAATAATCACCATCCAAGATTCCTGCATCGCGCATGCTCATGCCTTTTACTTTTAATAAGTAATCAGCACCCTTGCTAAATAAGCTTGGATCAATTGGAACTTGTTTTTCAATATGTTCAACCGCCATGATGGGTGAGCCTGCAGCAACACGACCAATTAATGGCAGCGTGAGTTGCTGAAGTGCGCCTGATGGCAATGACATCTGACGATATTGATTTGTGTGATGCGTTTGATTAAAGCGTTGCGGAATGCGAATGCCGCGAGAAGTTCCTGGCGTGAGTTCGATGTACCCCTTTTTTGCCAGCGCGCGCAAATGTTCTTCGGCAGCATTGGCGGATGCAAATCCGAGTTGATTAGCAATTTCTGCGCGTGTCGGTGGCAAGCCACTTTCATCAATCGCTTTTGAAATGAGTTCTAAGATCTCGCTCTGACGTGGAGTGAGTTTAGGGAGGGCAGTCAGCTCCTCAGGAAAATCGACTGTATTTATGTCCATACTGGGATTGTATACAGCAGTATTTGAGAATTCAAGGCCTTTTGGCAGGGGGATAATGGAAAGATGAGCTCAAACCCAATTCAATCTGAAAAATCACCCCATATTCTGGTCTTAGGAATGGGTGGCACTATTGCTGGGCTGGCTAATTCCCCAGATAAACCTTTGGAATATGCCGCAGGGCAGGTGGGCGTGGATTCCTTGGTCTCGCATATCGCATCCGCTATCCCCAAAAACGTCAAACTGGTCTCACATCAATTGGCCAACATCAATAGCCGCAATTTATCTGAGTCCTTGCTCAGCCTTCTGGGAGAGGCTGTCCGCGCTGCTCTGGAGAATCCAGCGGTCTTGGGCATCGTTGTGACCCATGGCACCGACACCATCGAGGAGACAGGCGTCTTTTTGCAATTAACTTGCGGTCAGCACGCCAATCAAGTGGGTAAGCGAGTCATTTTGACGGGTGCAATGCTTCCCAGCAATGCCCCTGGGGCGGATGGTCCCTCTAACTTATTGGATGCCATCAAGTGGGCTGCAACCCCTTTAGATAATTGCCCTGGCGGTATCTATGCAGTTATGGATGGCAGAGCTTGTATGGCAATGGATTTGGCAAAGCGCCACCCAACGGCACTGAATGCGTCACTACAAGCTGCCCCTAGCAGTTCGGCTGGCTTGATTAACCCATCGTGGTTATCGGGCGTGAAGGCTGTTCAGTCTGCCTGGACTGAAGATTTACCGATTCCCAGGCAGACTGAATGGCCTTGGGTGGAGATTTTGACCAGCCACGCTGGTGCTCGCCCTGAAACGGTATCCCTTTGGGTGGAAAGCCCTGTTCAAGGCTTGGTGCTTGCGGGCAGTGGCATGGGGGGTTTTCATGATGCATGGCAGGCTCCACTTGTGCAGGCCGCCTCCAAGGGTATTGCTTTAGTCAGAACCACTAGAACTGGGTCAGGATCAACTCTTCCCAATATTCCGGAAAAAGACCTTGCCGGCTGCTTAGCAGCGGGTGCTTTAAGTGCCCCTAGAGCCAGAATCGCGCTCCAGTTGGCTCTTAATGCTGAAAAACTGGCAAAGATAGTGGGTAAACCCCTGACTTGGCAGGATTTTTTTGCTAGAATAGCGGTCTTGCCTGTTATCAGGTAGGCGCTGAAAAGCGGCTTTAAAAGTGTTGTAAGTTTTACCTACAATTTGTTACTACCTTGTCACACTGGCGCTAACTTTAAAACCATCGGAAGTTAGCAAGACGCCCAGGTGACTTCATCCTTAAGGAGTGTTTGATGCGTCATTATGAAATCGTCTTTATCGTCCATCCGGACCAAAGCGAGCAAGTGCCCGCGATGATCGATCGCTACAAAGCTACATTAGCAGCTGCTGGCGGCAAAATTCATCGTATTGAAGATTGGGGTCGTCGTCAGATGGCTTACATGATCGACAAACTTGCTAAAGCCCACTACGTTTGCATGAACATTGAGTGCGACCAGAAAACTCTGGAAGAGCTCGAGCATGCGTTCAAATTTAACGATGCTGTTTTGCGTCACCTCATCATCAAGACTAAGAAAGCTGAAACAGAGCCTTCCATCATGATGAAAGAAGTGCAACGTGAAGAAGCGCGCAAATCAGCTCAATCTGACGCTCCTGTAGCGACAGCCTAAGTTATAAATTTGAAGAGGAATACAGAGACTAGAAAACGTATCAGAGTGGCGGAGCGGCGTTGAATCATTTCACCCTCACTGCAATCTTGGTATCTAAAGACGCGATTCGATTTACACCTGCAGGAATACCGGTGATGCATTGCCAGCTAGAACATAGCGGCCAAGCAAACGAGGTAGGAGTGGCAAGGAAAATTCAGATGAGTGTTGAGGCCGTTGCGATAGGACCCATTCAAAAGGGTATTGAGCAGATGGACTTAGGAACCCAAGCAGTGTTTGAAGGATTCTTAGCACCCAAGACCCTACGTAATCAAAGACTTGTTTTCCATATTACCCATATTCAATTGAAAAATTAAAGAGGAAATCATCATGGCGTTTGGAAAGAAACCCGATTTCAAAAAGAAACCAGCTCAGAACCCATTGTTCAAGCGTAAACGTTATTGCCGTTTCACTGTTGCTGGCGTAGAACAGATCGATTACAAAGATGTAGATACATTGAAGGACTTTATTGGCGAAAACGCCAAGATCACTCCTGCTCGCTTAACAGGCACAAAAGCAAAGTATCAGCGTCAGTTAGACACTGCTATTAAGCGTGCCCGTTTCTTGGCTTTGTTGCCATTCTCCGATCAACATAAGAAATAATTAGGAGCCCTCAATGCAAATCATCCTTTTAGAAAAAGTAATTAACTTGGGCAACCTCGGCGATATCGTTCGCGTTAAAGACGGTTACGCTCGTAATTTCCTAATCCCACAACGCAAAGCTCGTCGTGCAACTGAAACAGCTATCGCTGACTTTGCAGTACGTCGCGCTGAGTTGGAGAAATTGGCCGCTGAGAAATTGGCTGCTGCTGAAGCTGTTGGCGCAAAGCTCAAAGACTTGGTTCTCGAAATCGGTCAAAAAGCAGGTGTTGACGGTCGCTTGTTTGGTTCTGTAACCAATCATGACATCGCTGACGCTTTGAAAGCAAAAGGCTTTGTAATCGAAAAAGCTTCTGTACGCTTACCTACTGGCCCATTAAAAATGGTTGGTGACCACCCTGTAGCGGTAGCTGTCCATACCGATGTAGTGGCTGATATCACTATTCGTGTAGTTGGCGAGCAAGCTTAAGTTTTAAATCTGTAAACTAGCCTCATGGCTGAATCCCGTTCACGTTCCGTTACGCTGAATCCCGGCATGATGGGTTCTGGGGATGCAGTCGTGCAGGCTTTAAAAGTCCCGCCGCATTCTGTAGAAGCCGAGCAATCTTTGCTCGGCGGTCTACTCATCGATAACACAGCCTGGGATCGCCTAGGTGGAGTGTTAACTGATAAAGATTTCTATCGTCCTGAACATGCTCTGATCTATAAGGTCATTCAGCGTTTAGTAGGCGACAACCAACCCGCTGACGTAATTACTGTTCATGAAGCAGTGAAGTCAGAGCAGGGAGGTGACCTGGTTGGTATTGATTATTTAAACTCTTTGGCACAAAGCACTCCAAGTGCTGCCAATATCAAAGGTTATGCAGACATCGTTCGCGATCGCAGTATCTTGCGTCGCTTGATTGAGGTGTCTGACAGTATTGTGAGTTCTGCATTTATTCCAGAGGGTCGTTCAGTGAGAACACTCTTGGATGAAGCTGAATCACGCATTTTACAAATTGGTGAAGAGGGCAGTCGTAAGGCTGACTATCTCGAAATTGAGCCGCTTCTACGTTCAGTCGTCGCCAGAATTGACGAGCTCTACAACCGCCAAGGCGGCAGTGACATCACTGGTATTGCTACTGGCTTTATTGATTTAGATAAACAGACTAGTGGCTTGCAAAAAGGCGACCTCGTGATTGTTGCTGGAAGGCCTTCAATGGGTAAGGCTCAGCCACTAGACGCCAAAATTAAAACAATTCATGGCTGGAAGTTCATGGGCGATCTTCATTTTGGGGATCGGATTGCTTCAGTGGATGGTCAACATTCCATGGTCACGGGTATTTACCCGCAAGGCAGCAAACAAATTTACAAAGTCACTTTCTCTGATGGACGAGAGGCGGAATGCTGTGATGAGCACTTATGGCGTGTTATGTATCGCGATTGGGATGCGCCCAGAGTAATCAATACCGCTCGTCTAATTGAAATGCTTTCGTGTGTGCGTTATAAAAATCGTCTATGGTTTGATCCTGTCTCAGGGGACTTTGGCCACTCTGAGGAGTTGCCGATTCATCCATGGGTATTAGGCGCATTGCTAGGTGATGGAACTTTGGCCTTATCTCATGGTTCAGTGATGTTTTCAACAAAGTCGCCTGAGCTCGTAGAACGTATGAATTTGCTTGCTAGCTATGAGATGGAGCTAGTTCATGCTAACGCGTATGATTGGAGGCTGGTTTCCAAAGCCAGAATTGCCGCCAATGGAGAACGCCAAGCAGTTCCAAACAATTATTTTAGGACTGCATTAAAAGATTTAGGAGTTCTGGGTTGCAGAAGTTTTGATAAATACATTCCCGCAACTTATCTTGAAGCGAATAAGGCCTCTCGCCTTGCATTGTTTCAAGGCCTAATGGATACCGATGGTTGGATTGAAAAGTGGGGATCGATTCGTTTTTGTACGGCAAGCAAGCAATTGTCTGAAGACGTTGCATCCTTGGCTAGATCGTTGGGAGGTTTTTGCTCAGTGGCGCATAAGCAGACCAACTACACCTATAAGGGTGAGCGCAAGCAGGGTCGATTAGCCTATGTTTTAAATATGAGCTTTGGCCCAGGATTTATGGCTTTCACTCTGCCTGAGAAGTGTGAAAGATTAAGATCGAATTGGGATCGTCAGCGTAGAATTACTTTCAAGAGTATTGAGCCAAGTAGAGTTGCTCAAGCCCAATGTATTTCTGTTAGCCACCCCTCGCGAACCTATGTAACGAATGACTACGTTGTTACGCACAACACTGCATTTGCACTGAATATTGCAGAGAACGTTGCTCTCGCTGAGGGACTACCAGTTGTGGTCTTCTCTATGGAGATGTCCGGCGAGCAATTGGCAGCGCGTCTATTGGGTTCAGTTGGGCGCGTAGACCAAGGTCGTATGCGTACCGGTAAGTTGCAAGATGACGAATGGCCACGCGTTACGGATGCAATTGCCCGTTTAAGTAATACTCAAATTCTGATTGATGAAACAGGCTCCTTATCCAGTTTGGAATTGCGTGCCAGAGCACGTCGAATTGCCAGAAACTTTGGCGGCACCTTAGGTTTGGTTGTGATTGATTACCTGCAGTTGATGAGTGGTTCTGGATCAGAGAATCGTGCAACGGAGATTTCTGAAATTTCTCGCTCGCTCAAATCACTTGCAAAAGAATTGCAGTGCCCAGTAGTTGCATTGTCACAGTTAAATCGTGGCTTAGAGCAACGCCCAAACAAACGACCCATCATGTCTGACCTACGTGAATCTGGAGCGATTGAGCAAGATGCTGACTTGATTATGTTTATTTATCGTGATGAGGTGTATCACCCAGATACTACTACCGATAAAGGCATGGCTGAGATCATCATTGGTAAACAGCGTAACGGTCCTATTGGAACTGTGCGCTTGAGCTGGCAAGGTCCATATACGAAGTTTGATAACTTAGCAGTCGGCTCAATCGGCTACTCATCTGGTGGTTACGAACCTTTCTAAAGTTCGCTGAACATCTGCCCATTAAAAAAGCCTCGCAATGCGAGGCTTTTGTGTTTCAGCAAAGAGTTTATTTTTTAGCGTCTGCTTCGCACTTCTTAATGGAGGCATCTTTAGCTGCTCCATATAGGGGCTTACCATCCTTGCTCACTGCTTTAGCTGCGCAGTCAGGAGCGACAGGTGCACCCCCCATACATTTCTTAATGGAAGCTTCTTTAGCGGCACCATAAATTGGTTTGCCATCTTTACTTACTGCTTTTGCTTCGCACTCGGCTTGGGTTGCTGCAAATGCGGAAGCGGAAAAACTCAATGCAATACTTAAGGCGATGATGAACTTTTTCATGCGATTTCTCCTGATTGTGTGGAATCAACATTGTCACTACATACTACAAAGTAAATGATTTCCTGCTGCTTGACCATCATATTCTGAGAATAAGACAAAGATATTGTCTCTATGGTGAATTTATGGGCTTGCCGCCAATCTTCTGGCTTCGGTAAATCGAGATGCCCAATAGGGGTTGTCGATTTGTTCTAGGCGGACAGTTCCTCCGGCACTTGGTGCATGCACAAAACGCCCCTGGCCCACGTAAATGCCAGCGTGAGAGTATTTCCCGCCGGTGGTGTTGAAGAACACAAGATCACCAGGTGCAGGGGCTTGATCATCAATGCCTTTGCCTTTGGTACTCATATCTTGAATGGTGCGGGGTAGTTTAATGTTGGCTGACTTGAGATAGACATAGCCAATCAAGCCACTGCAGTCGAACCCAGCTTTCGGGTTATTGCCACCATAACGATAGGGCACGCCTACTAAGCCAACAGCTGCAATCGAGATATCTTCGGTACCGACACTGGTATCTTGCTTAAATTGCGCGACTCTGGAAGATGATCCTGATTTTCCGCTGAACGTACCACATCCACTTAGGATGAGTAAGCTGCAAATAAAAATGCCGCACCCTAGAAGAGTGCGGCATGAGGAAAGTTGCTTAGAGTGCGTCGGCTGCATGATCCGCTAGACGTGAACGCTCCCCGCGAGCCAGAGTCACGTGACCACCGTGACGCCAGCCTTTGAAGCGATCAACTACATAAGTTAAGCCGGAAGAGCCTTCTGTTAAATAAGGCGTATCAATCTGGGCAATATTACCTAGGCAAACAATTTTGGTTCCAGGGCCTGCACGGGTAACCAGAGTTTTCATTTGCTTAGGTGTTAAGTTTTGCGCTTCATCGATGATCACAAACTTGCTCACAAAAGTTCTGCCACGCATAAAGTTCATACTCTTCACTTTGATGCGTGAGCGGATTAATTCTTGAGTCGCTGCGCGACCCCATTCGCCTGCGCCATCATCATTGCGTTGGAGCACTTCAAGGTTGTCGTCAAATGCACCCATCCAAGGCTGCATCTTTTCTTCTTCGGTACCTGGTAAGAAACCAATATCTTCACCGACAGGTACTGTGGCGCGCGTGATGATGATTTCGTTATAGCGCTTGCTGTCGAGCACTTGCTCAAGTCCAGCAGCCAGGGCCAGCAAGGTTTTACCGGTACCAGCTTGACCTAATAGCGTCACAAAATCGACATCTGGGTTCATGAGCAAATTCATAGCAAAGTTTTGCTCACGGTTACGGGCGGTAACACTCCATACATTGTTTTTCTGGTGAGAAAAATCTCTTAAGGTTTGCAAGAGGGCAGTTTTGCCGTTGATTTCTCGTACCTGTGCATAGAAGGGTGTTGAGCCATCAGGGTTCTCTTGATAGACAAACTGATTTACCAACATGCTTTGGACTGCAGGGCCTGTCACTCTGTAGAACATCGTGCCAGACTTTGAGTCTGCCCAACTTTCCATATCTTTGCCGTGTTTTGGCCAAAAGTCCGCGCTCAAAGACATAACCCCGGCATACATTAAATCGCGATCTTCTAATACTTGGTCATTGAAATAATCTTCAGCAGGTAAACCAAGTGCGCGTGCTTTGATGCGCATATTGATATCTTTGGATACCAATACCACCTCTTGACCTTTTCGAGTCTTCTGCAGCTCGCTAACAACAGCCAAAATAAGGTTGTCACCCTTTCCTTCAGGTAGACCCTCTGGCAAAGCTTGTGTAGTTAATTTAGTCTGGAAAAATAAGCGACCAGTGACATCTTGATTGCCTAGTTTATTAAGTGGAATACCATCATCCAAGGTGCCGCTGGTGCCAGCTATAAGCTGGTCTAGCGATCTGCTGACGGTACGGGCATTACGCGCTACCTCAGTCATACCCTTCTTGTGGTTATCCAGCTCTTCCAGAGTAGTCATTGGTAAGTAAAGGTCATGCTCTGAGAAGCGGAATAAGGAGCTTGGATCATGCATCAACACGTTTGTATCGAGAACGAACAGGCTAGGAGGCCCCGTACGCACTACCCGTTTAGGTTTCGCAGGTGCGGATGCTTTGATGTCATTGCGCTGATTATGAAGAGGGCGATGATCGGCCTTAATTTTTTCGAGGGCCACTTCGGCCGCAGATAAATCCTCTTCAGCATCTTGAGTCCAGTTGGAGGTTTCCATCACTACTGGTTTTGCTGGCGCAGGGCGTTTCTTCAAATCGGGGGTGTCCTTGCGGCCCAGTTTGACTTGATCAGCAATTTGAGTGGGGATGGGTGGCAGTGGCATGCAGACTCTCCTAAAAGAAAAAACCGCCAAGCGAAGCGCATTGACGGTTTATTACGAAACGATTTGCAACGAAGTCTAAAAAATGGCGGGGGTTGCTCTCCAAACCTGTTCTGAAGTATTCAGGCTTCTGGTTTAAACGGATTGTCAGACTTTCCCGTCGCTTACGGTGCATATGGATTTACTTTACCCCATTTTTTGGGGTTTGCAAGCACCTGCGCACAAATTCTGAAAAAATTATTTAGTGGCTTGGGCTGCTTGTAACACCTCTGTCACATGCCCTGGAACCTTCAGGCCACGCCATTCTTTTACGAGATTGCCAGAGGAATCAAAAAGGAAGGTGCTGCGCTCCACGCCACGGACCTGCTTGCCATACATATTCTTCATCTTCATGACGCCAAAGAGTTGGCAGAGTTTTTCTTCGGTATCGGCAATCAACTCAAATGGAAGTTGTAATTTGCTCCGGAAGTTGTCATGAGACTTCAGGCTATCTCGGGAAACCCCAACTACCAGGGTATTGGCTTTGGAGAAGGCTTCAATGTTGTCTCTAAATTCGCCAGATTCAGCGGTGCAGCCAGGCGTCATATCTTTAGGGTAGAAGTAAATCACGAGCTTCTTGCCTTGAGCTGCGGCTGGAGTAAAAGTCAGTCCAGAGGTCGCAGGAATGGTGCATGGAGGAATAGGTTTACCGATGGCTACTGACATGATGATCCTTCATTGGTTAATTTGTCTCTGAGTTTTAATTATTCTGAATAATCAGATCACCGCTGCGATTGGGTATTTCACTCCAAGTCAACGGTAATACTGCTATTTTATCGAGTTGCTTAGTAGCTTCCCAAGATTGGTGGAGTTGCCCCATGGTGACTAAATCGTGCCCTTGGTTCAGCCAGCCAATGATGAGCTTTTCAAAGGCAGGTAATAGCTTTTGACCTTCAAGTTCAGCATGGAGCGTAAATACTTGATCGTTAGGGTTACTTTGGGTCAATGCGAGCAGTTTGTCTACAGCGGCAAATTCATCAGCATCATCTACGCCAATAAGCTCATCTAAGGTAGGTAGCGTGGTTGGATATTGAACATGTTTCGCTTTCCCGGACGATAGTGCAATGCGATAAGGCATTAAATTAGGTTCGGCTCTACCGTCGGAAGAATGCTGAATGCCCCATTGATCTAATTGCTCAAAGGCCGCTTCATTCATTTGCCAGCCGGCAGCGCCATATGTCTTCGGCTCATGTCCAAAGATTTCCAAAAAGCGATCCCAACTTTTTTGCATCATCGCTTTGGTCCACTGGGGAGTTTGATGGCGAACTTCGTCATGCCAAGCGACGTGATCCCAAGCATGTATGCCGGCTTCATGACCAGCCTTATCAATTGCCTGCATTTCTGTGGCAGCTTGCTTTCCAATATCTGGACCTGGAAGTAAAACACCATATAGCAAAGTCTTAATGCCATAGTGTTCCACTACAGAAGTACGGCTTACTTTTTTCAGAAAGCCAGGACGAAAGACGCGCTTTAAAGCCCAGCCGGTATGGTCGGGACCCAGGCTAAATAAGAAGGTGGCTTTTAGGCCAAAACGCTCCAAGGTACGAGCTAGATTGGGCGCCCCTTCTTTGGTTCCACGTAAGGTATCAATGTCAACCTTAAGAGCAATTTTCGCCATGAGTTACAGATTTATTCGATATCGACTAAGTGACGCGCTTTTTCAACATCTTGACGGTAGGCCTCAAAAATATTCTTGAGCGCATCAGTCATAGTGGTTGTTGGCTTCCAGCCTAATTCACTCATCGTGTTGTCAATCGCAGGAACGCGGTTTTGTACGTCTTGATAGCCTTCTCCATAGTAGGCGCCTGAGGTGGTTTCGACAATCTTCACTTCGTTAGCGGTCTTAGCGTATTCAGGAATGCTGCGAGCAATCTCTAGCATTTGATTGGCGAGATCACGAACTGAATGATTGTTCTTTGGATTGCCAATGTTATAAATCTTGCCGTTAGCAATACCATCTTTGTTATCAATGATGCGCATCAAAGCATCGATACCATCATCAACATAGGTAAAGGCACGTTTCTGTGCGCCACCGTCAACTAAGTTGATTGGCTCTCCGCGAACAATGTGTCCCAAGAACTGAGTCACCACGCGGGATGAACCTTCTTTTGGTGTGTAGATGCTGTCTAAGCCAGGGCCAATCCAGTTGAAGGGGCGGAAGAGGGTAAAGCGCAAGCCTTCCATGCCGTAGCCCCAAATGACGCGATCCATTAATTGCTTGGAGCAAGCGTAAATCCAACGTGGCTTATTGATTGGGCCATACACCATATTAGATGTAGAAGGATCAAACTCGCTGTCTTCACACATGCCATACACCTCAGAGGTGGATGGGAAAACCAAATGCTTTTTGTATTTAACGGCGGAGCGAACGATCGGCAGGTTTGCTTCAAAATCCAATTCAAATACTTTGAGTGGTTGCTGTACATAAGTGGCGGGTGTGGCGATCGCTACCAAAGGCAGAATCACATCACATTTGCGAATGTGATATTCCACCCACTCTTTATTAATGGTGATGTCACCTTCAAAGAAATGCATGCGAGGATGGTTCACGAGATCACCTAAGCGATCGTTCTGCATATCCATGCCATAAACGTCCCAATCGGTCGTCTCAAGAATGCGTTTTGAAAGGTGGTGGCCAATGAAGCCATTAACCCCAAGAATGAGTACTTTTTTCATCTTTACTGCCTCGTTTTAATCTAATCTGTCTTAGCTGGGAACCATTCCAGGATTTCAACTGCCTGGCGGTCACCACAAATGCCGAATACCCGATTATCAACCACTTGGATGCCCTGAGCCCCAAGATCGAGTGCTGCTGGAAAAGGTCCCTGGAGGCTTGAACGGGCTGCAATCATAGTTTTACCCTGCCAGTCGGTAAATGCGCCTGGATAAGGGGGTGCTACCGCTCTGATGAGGTTGTGGACCTGTTTAGCGCTCCGATTCCAGTGAATTTGGCCATCTGCAGGCTTACGACCACCAAAATAGCTGCCTTGGGATAGATCATTTAGCTGGCGCGGCACTTTGCCCTGAACGAGGTCTGGCAAGACGCTATTGATGACCCGAACGGCTGCCAGGCTCACTTTAGCGAACACATCGGTAGCGGTCTCATCTGGCCCAATACTGACTTCTGCCTGACCAACAATATCTCCAGCGTCTGGTTTGACTTCCATCACATGCAAAGTAGCACCAGTTTTAGACTCGCCATGCAAGATTGCCCAGTTCACGGGTGCACGTCCACGGTATTTGGGAAGCAGCGAACCATGCATGTTTAACGCCGCAATCTTTGCGCAAGCCAACAATTGCGCAGGAATCATATTGCGGTAATAGAAAGAAAAAATATAGTCAGGCGCTAGCGCTTGAAGTTGGGGAATGAGGCTTGGTAGTTCAGCGGCGCTGGGTGTTACGTATGGAATGTGCTCATCGGAGCAGAGTTTGCTGACGCTACCAAACCATACATTCTCATGCGGGTCATCTTGATGGGTCACTACTAAATCAATTTTGATGCCTGCAGCTAGAAGTGCTTTGAGGCAATGCACGCCAACATCATGATAGGCAAAGACGACTGCGTGCAATTATTTTTTCTCTAAAACAGTTTGCACGACATATCTTGGGCGTCGTCTGACTTCTTGGTAGATGCGGCCAATATATTCACCGAGCAAGCCTAAGCCAAACAACATGACGCCAATCAAGAAGAAGGTCAGCGCAAACAAGGTAAAGACGCCCTCAACCTCTGCACCCAGAATAAAGCGTCGAATCAGGAGGTAGGCAAACAAGCTACCGGCAGCAAGCGCAAGCAACATACCTAAGATGGAAAAGATTTGTAAAGGCATGACTGAGAAGCCCGTTACTAAGTCAAAGTTCAGGCGAATGAGTTGATACAGGGTGTACTTAGACTCCCCAGCAAAACGCTCTTCATGTTTGACGGTGATTTCAGTTGGGTTGGAGGCGAATGTATAAGCTAAGGCTGGAATAAAAGTATTGCTTTCGTCACATTGGCGCACTAAATCAATAATGCGGCGGCTGTAGCCGCGCAACATGCAACCCTGATCAGTCATCGTGATGCGCGTAATTCTTTCGCGCAGACGATTCATAGCGCGTGAAGCAAATTTTCTAAAGAAGCTGTCTTGGCGATTCGCTCTAATGGTGCCGACATAGTCGTGACCTTTTAGCAATTGCTCAGTCAGTGCATCAATTTCTTCTGGAGGGTTTTGAAGGTCTGCATCCAGAGTAATGATGTAATCACCCTTAGCGTATTCAAAGCCTGCCATGATGGCCATGTGTTGACCAAAGTTACTGTGAAACAAAACAGCACGCGTGACATCAGGTCGGAGTTCTACTTGTTTGGCGAGAATGCCAGCTGAGCGATCTTTGCTGCCATCGTTAACAAAGACAATTTCATAAGTAATATTGCGTCTTGCAGCTACAGCATCTAATGATGGATAGAGGCGATCGAATAAAGCTTGGAGGCCATCTTCCTCGTTGTAAACGGGAACAACAATGCTGAGTGTCGGATGGGCGGCTAAATTTGCAGTCATGCCGCAATTTTGCCTGATCTTGAGGGTTTGCCCCAAGAACCTTAGTTTTTGCGGTGTTTTTTCAGAATTCCCACAAAAGCCTTGGCTATACGGCCAATATCCTCATTTGTCATAGCGGGGAAGAGGGGTAGCGTAAGAATCGATCGGCCAATGCGATTGGCAATCGGGGTATCTGCCGCTTGATAGCCTAAATTCTTGTATAGGGTGAAGCCGGTAATGATGGGGTAATGCACGCCAGTGCCAATCCCAAGTTCTTTTAACTCGGTCATCACCTGGCCGCGATCAACTGTGAGTTGCTCCAGAGGTAGCAGTACTTGAAACATATGCCAGTTCGTTTCAGTAAAGTTTTCTACAGGAAGTTCTAAGCCTAAGTCATGCAATCCTGCGCTTTGCAGTTCACTGCGAAGTATATCAAAGTATTGGCGTGCAAGTTCTGCGCGTCTAGATTGGTAAGCAGGCAATTGTTTGAGTTGCTCAAGTCCAATCGCTGCATTTACATCAGTGAGATTGTCTTTGCCACCCAGCACATCAACATCCATTCCATCCATTCCTTGACGGGTAAGTCCTTGCAGGCGGAATTTCTCAGCAAGTTTCGCTTCATCGGCATTGTTGAGAACAAGACAACCACCTTCAACAGTAGTGAGATTTTTATTGGCTTGAAAACTAAAACTGACTAGATCGCCAAAGCTGCCAATCTTCTTGTCTTGCCACTGTGAGCCAAAGGCCTGTGCTGCATCTTCAATCACACGCAGCTCGTATTGTTGGGCTAGGGCGTAGAGTTGATCCATATCTACAGGTAATCCAGCTAAATACACCGGCATGATGGCTCGAGTCTTGGGGGTAATTGCCGCAGCTAATTTATTGAGATCGATATTGCGTGTGACAGGATCAATATCAACAAAGACGGGTTTAGCGCCTACAGATAAAACGACATTAGAGGTGGCAACCCACGATATTGGGGTCGTAATCACTTCATCGCCTTCACCAATGCCCGCAACTTGCAAGGCTATCTTCATGGTTGCAGTGCCATTAGCAAAGCAGCGAACTGGACGACCACCAAAATATTCAGAAAGCGTTGCTTCGAACTCGGCAAGCTTTGGTCCTGACGTCACCCAACCAGAGCGGAGAACCTCGGCTACAGCATCAATCGTCTCTTGATTAAAGCTGGGGCGGGTAAAGGGAATAAATGTAGGTTGAGATGCTGACATGATGGGCCTTTATTGTGGCAAGGAGCTAGCGTTATCGGGATGTTTCACAATCACCCTTCTAGAATCTCGATCTACTTCTTGCATTGGAAAGTTGATCTTCTGTAAAGCAGTGTATTGCTCTGGAACCATTAATGCATATGCGCTTTGATCTTCTTTCCAGCGCTCCATGAAGGCGCTCAATGTCGGCATCCATAGTTCTGGTTCTTGATTCACGCCAAATTCCAACTCATCTGGCGATTCCACCATGATCATGGTGCGGCCAAGATAAAAGGGTACGGTGTGATCGAGCATGCGAACAGAATAGATGTCTGCATTTGCCGGGATTAATGTTTTCACACGCTGTGCTAGATCAATGCCAGATACTGCACGACCTAATGTTTCATGACCTGTTCCCGCAATGATGGTGCAAAGCGAAAGGCCAATCGCAAAGCTGAGAATGCTGCCAAGGCCATTGCGTGCGCTTTGCCAAGTTGCCAGCACGCTAAAGATAATCAGCGCAATAAGGGCAGTAATGACCCAATAAACATATTGAGCATAAGCTTCAATTTCATCGGGCCTTGCTTGAATGCTAATTTCTGAAATAAAGAAAAAGCCAACACAACCCAAGAGCGCAAAGCCGAGTGTTTGTAGTTTCCAAGGAAGATGAAGTGAATTGCTATTTCCTAGTAGACGATCTAAGCGAGCGCCAATGAGCATAGCTAGTGCCGGAAAGACTGGAATGATGTAGCCAGGCAACTTAGAGCGCGAGACGCTGAAGAAGGCAAAGATCACCACAAACCAACACACTAATAACCAGCCGCTAGAGAACTCACGTTTACGTTCTGTCCAGGCCTGCGCAATTGCGCCAGGGATTTGGAAGATCCAAGGCAGGATGCCAATCAGCAGTAATGGTACGAAGTAATAAATGGGGCCAGTTCTACTGTGGGCATCCTCAGTAAAGCGTTGCAGATGTTCATGGATAAAAAAGAATTCTAAAAATTCTGGATTGCGTTGAGCAATCAATACAAACCAAGGCGCGGTAATGATTAAGAAAAGAATTGTGCCGCTGATTAAGTGGAGGCGCGTCCAGATTTTCCAATCCCAAACACTGATTGAATAAGCAACAAATACCATTGCCGGAATGGCGGCGCCGATAACACCTTTAGAGAGTGTTGCGAGAGCCATCATGCTCCAGCAGACCCACATCCAATTTCGACAAACATTTTTACTTTGGGCGGTCTGAGCTAATAAAAGTGCGCACAGTGCACTCATTAAAAATGCTGAGAGCGCCATATCTAATGAGTTGAAGTGACCGCTAATAATCCACATGGGGCTAGAGGCAAGTACCAGCGCTCCAAGCCAACCAGCTCTGGCGTTATAAATTTTTGCCCCAGTAAAGCCGATCACTAAGATAGTTAAAAAGCCAGTGATAGCCGTCCAAAGACGGGCTTGCCATTCGCCCAAGCCAAATGCTTGAAATGCAACAGCAGTAGCCCAAATTTGGAGGGGTGGTTTTTCAAAGTATTTGTAGCCGTTATAGCGAGGCGTAATCCAATCGCCAGTGACGAGCATCTCGCGCGCCATTTCTGCATAGCGACCCTCATCGGATGGAATGAGGTGGCGGTAATTGAGGGTGCCAAACCAGATCAAGCCATAAACGAGCACCAAGAGCAAAATTTTGCCAGGATGTAATGCTGATGACTGGCGAATTTGCCCAAACTGCATTAGACAGGCTCCACAATCAAAGCTAAGAGAACCTGGCGTCCTTCGCCCACCAAAATATTGTAGGTGCGACAGGCGGCTTGAGAATTCATGATCTCATAGCCAATCTTGGCAGAAATGAGGGTTTTTAAGAGTTCTGGGCTGGGAAAGCGTTGGCGACTTCCGGTACCAATGAGGATTAATTCAGGTTTTAAATCCACCATTTGCGCGAAGTGATTGGCCGCTAGCCCTTCAAATGACTGGACTGGCCACTCGGAGATGGCGCCATCAGAGCTAAGTAGTACAGCATGGGTATACGGAGTTTGATTGATCTCCACGTAGCCAGGCCCGTAGCCGGTGATCGTATTGGCTCCAGAATGGGGGTCAGATTGCAGCTTCAAGTGGACTCTCTGTCATAATTATGTGGATTATAGCTAGCTGTTTTTTCTCAGATTTCAAGAACTTACCCTTTAATTTATCGTGAAACCTATCCTAAAGTCCCAAAAACTCGATAACGTCTGTTACGACATTCGTGGGCCAGTGCTTGAGCTTGCTCAACGCATGGAGGAAGAGGGTCACAAAATCATCAAATTAAACATTGGAAATGTAGGGGTATTTGGCTTTGATCCCCCTGAAGAAATTCAGTTGGACATGATCCGAAATTTAAGCAATGCCTCTGCTTATTCGGACTCCAAAGGCATTTTTGCTGCTCGTAAAGCCATCATGCAGTATTGCCAGGAAAAGGGTATCCAAGGCGTAGCATTGGATGATGTCTACACCGGTAATGGCGTGTCAGAACTCATCGTGCTTTCCATGAATGCTTTGCTGAATGACAGCGATGAAGTTTTAGTACCTGCACCAGATTACCCGCTATGGACTGCAGCAGTGAGTCTATCTGGTGGCACTCCAGTTCACTATCTTTGTGATGAGTCCAAAGAATGGGCGCCTGACCTAGCAGATCTTCGCAAAAGAATTACACCGCGCACTAAAGCGATTGTGGTGATTAATCCTAACAATCCTACGGGTGCGATTTATTCAAAAGAAGTTTTGCTTGAGCTGACTAATATTGCTCGCGAGCATGGACTCATTTTGTTTGCGGATGAGATTTACGACAAGATGTTGTACGACGCAGAGAAACATGTTTCTTTAGCTTCCCTCTCTACCGACGTAGTCGTGATTACCTTTAATGGCCTTTCTAAGAATTACCGCTCATGTGGCTACCGTGCAGGCTGGATGGTGGTCTCCGGTGATAAAGAAATGGTACGCGACTACATTGAGGGTCTCAATATGTTGGCCTCAATGCGTCTGTGTGCAAACGTGCCAGGGCAGTATGCAATTCAAACTGCTCTAGGCGGCTATCAAAGTATTAATGATCTTGTCGGTGAAGGTGGTCGTTTAGCAAAGCAGCGCGATCTTGCTTGGAAACTGATTACTGAAATTCCGGGCGTATCTTGTGTAAAACCAAAATCCGCTTTGTACCTATTTCCAAAATTAGACCCTGAGATGTATCCCATCGAAGATGATCAGCAGTTTGTAGCTGATCTTCTAAAGGAAGAGAAAGTATTGTTGGTGCAGGGCTCTGGATTTAACTGGGGCAAGCCTGATCACTTCCGCGTAGTGTTCTTACCTCATGAAGATGTTCTTAAGGAAGCTATTAGCCGCCTTGCCCGTTTTCTAGAGCGTTATCGTCAAAAGCATGGCCGTAAGGCTTCTTCAACTGTAGCAAAGGCATCATGAAACCGATTCAAGTAGGTCTATTAGGTATTGGCACTGTTGGTGGTGGCGTATTCACTGTTCTCGAACGTAACCAAGATGAAATTAAACGCCGCGCTGGTCGTGGTATTCGCATCAATACAGTTGCCGATCTTAATGTAGAGCGTGCGAAAGAGCTTGTGAAAGATCGCGCACAAGTGGTCAGCGATGCTCGCGCCGTTATTAATAACCCTGAAATCGATATCGTTGTTGAGTTGATTGGTGGCTACGGCATTGCTAAAGATTTAGTGCTAGAGGCTATTGCCGCAGGCAAGCATGTGGTGACAGCGAATAAGGCTCTGATCGCAGTACACGGTAATGAAATTTTTAAAGCAGCCCACGCTAAAGGCGTCATGGTTGCATTCGAAGCTGCAGTTGCTGGCGGCATTCCGATTATTAAGGCGTTGCGCGAAGGTTTAACTGCGAATCGAATCGAGTGGATTGCCGGCATTATTAACGGCACAACCAATTTCATTCTTTCAGAAATGCGTGACAAAGGCTTGGACTTTGAAACCGTTCTCAAAGAAGCGCAACGTTTAGGTTATGCAGAGGCTGATCCAACATTTGATATTGAAGGTATTGACGCAGCTCATAAAGCGACCATCATGAGTGCGATTGCCTTTGGTATTCCAATGCAGTTTGAAAAGGCTCACGTTGAAGGTATCACCAAGTTAGCTGCTATTGATATTCGTTATGCAGAGCAATTAGGCTACCGTATTAAGTTATTGGGTATTGCTAAGAAGACCACAACTGGCGTTGAGTTGCGCGTGCACCCAACCTTGATTCCTTCTAAGCGTTTAATCGCTAACGTTGAAGGCGCAATGAATGCGGTTCAAGTATTTGGCGACGCAGTGGGAACTACTTTGTACTACGGTAAAGGTGCTGGCTCTGAGCCAACTGCATCTGCGGTGATTGCAGATTTAGTGGATATCACGCGTTTGTTGAGTGCCGATGCTGCGCATCGTGTGCCTTATTTGGCGTTCCAGCCAGACGCTGTTCAAGACACTCCAGTCTTGCCGATTGGCGAAATTACGACCAGTTACTATCTGCGTTTACGTGTAGCAGATCAAGCGGGTGTGTTGGCTGACATCACGAAAATCTTGGCAGCGCATGGTGTTTCGATTGATGCGCTCTTGCAAAAAGAGGCGGATGAGGGTGAAAGCCAAACCGATTTGGTTGCTTTGACTCATGAGACCAAAGAGAAGAACATGCTTGCCGCTATTAAAGAGATTCAGAATCTCAAAACTGTTGCCGGCGAAGTAGTGAAGATCCGCTTAGAAAATTTGTCTTAATTTAAATACATGCGTTATCAATCAACCCGTGGCAATAGCCCGCAACAAACTTTTCTAGAAATTCTGTTGGGTGGTTTGGCCCCTGATGGTGGCTTGTATTTGCCAACCCAATATCCTAAGGTCACTGCAGCCCAACTAGATTCATGGCGCGGCATGCCTTATGCAGATCTTGCGTATGAGATCTTGAGTTTGTATTGCGACGATATCCCTGAGGATGACTTGCGTGCGCTCTTGCGCAAAACATATACCGAGCAGGTCTATTGCAATGGGCGCCCTCAAGATAATGCCAAAGACATCACGCCTTTGCATTGGTTGGGTGAAGAACAGGGTACGCGTATTGGGTTGCTCAGCCTTTCCAATGGTCCAACCTTAGCCTTCAAGGATATGGCCATGCAGTTATTGGGCAACCTTTTTGAATATGCCTTAAAGAAAAAAGGCCAGCACCTGAATATTTTGGGCGCCACCTCTGGTGATACGGGTAGTGCTGCTGAATACGCAATGCGCGGCAAAGAGGGCGTCAAAGTATTTATGTTGTCTCCACGAGGCAAGATGAGCTCATTTCAGTCGGCACAAATGTATTCCTTGCAAGATCCCAATATTTTTAACTTAGCAGTGGCTGGCGTCTTTGATGATTGCCAAGATATTGTTAAGGCGGTCAGCAATGACCATGAGTACAAAGCAAAGCATCAGATCGGTACTGTGAATTCGATTAACTGGGGTCGTGTTGTTGCACAGGTGGTCTATTACTTCCAGGGTTATTTATTGGCCACGAAGTCTAGTGCCGAGAAAGTGTCCTTTACTGTTCCGTCTGGTAACTTTGGTAATGTCTGCGCAGGTCATATTGCTCGCATGATGGGATTACCTATTGAGCATTTGATTGTGGCAACTAATGAGAATGATGTCTTAGATGAATTCTTTCGTACTGGTGTTTATCGTGCACGCAAGTCGGCTGAGACGCTCCATACCTCTAGTCCTTCGATGGATATCTCTAAAGCCAGTAACTTTGAGCGCTTCGTGTTTGACTTTATGGGTCAAGACGGCAAAGCAACGGCGGCCATGTTTAAGAAAGTCGACGAAACTGGTGGCTTTGATATCTCAAAAGATGCTGTATTTAAGGAGCTCGGTCAATACGGCTTTCAATCTGGCCGTAGCACCCATACCAATCGCCTAGAAACCATTCGCGATATTGAGAAGCAATATGGTGTCATGATTGATACACATACTGCAGATGGCGTCAAGGTTGCCCGTGAGCATTTGCAAGCAGGAGTCCCCATGTTGGTTCTGGAGACTGCACTGCCGATTAAGTTTGAAGAAACGATTCAAGAGGCCTTAGGTCGTCCTGCTGAATGCCCACCAGCCTTTAAAGACATCAAATCGAAGCCGCAGCGTGTAGAAAATATTGATGCCGATGTCAATCAAGTAAAAGCATTTATTACTGCACACCTCAACTAACAATATTTAAGTAATTGCGATGACAAAGCCACCGATGTTGACCGCACAGCAGGCTTTAGACCATCTGCTTTCGCATGCTAAGGCCGTTGAGCAGAGCGAGGATGTTCCAATGCAAGCAGCGCTCGGTCGCGTGCTTGCAAAGAGTGTCAATAGTCTAGTTGATGTACCGCCTTTAGATAACACTTCCATGGATGGGTATGCAGTGCGCTGCGCTGATACGGCTACTCCAGGGCAAATACTCAGGATTGCGCAGCGTATTCCCGCAGGTTCGGTAGGAACACCATTAGAGCCTGGAACTGCTGCCAGAATATTCACAGGGGCACCTGTGCCTACTGGTGCTGATGCGGTAGTGATGCAAGAAGATTGCGTAACTCCTGAGGGCGTAAGCGATCAGGTTCAAGTCAATATTGCGCCTACACAAGGACAGTGGATCCGACCCAGGGGTGAAGATTTAACCGCAGGTAAAACTGCCTTAGTGGCAGGAACATTTTTGCGCCCACAAGAATTGGGTGTAGCCGCATCTGCAGGATTGACGCATTTAAATGTTAAGCGTCGCGTCAAGGTTGCTGCGTTCTTCACTGGTGATGAATTGGCTTTGCCTGGCGAGCCACTGAAACCCGGCGGAATTTATAACTCCAATCGCGATACTTTATTGGCGTGCCTCAAGTCTTTAGGTTGTGATGCTACTGACCTAGGTATTGTTCCGGATCGCTTGGACGCTACCAAGCAAGCATTGCGTCAAGCGAGCAAGGATCACGATCTCATTATTACCTCTGGTGGCGTATCAGTTGGTGAGGAGGATCACATTAAACCTGCTGTAACAGCTGAAGGTAGATTGGATCTTTGGCAAATCGCCATCAAGCCTGGCAAGCCGCTGGCATTTGGAGCAGTCCGAAAATCTGAGAAGCCTGAAGATGGCGAAGCTTGGTTTATTGGCCTTCCTGGAAATCCTGTTTCTAGTTTTGTGACCTTCCTATTATTTGTGCGCCCATTTATTTTGAAGCTACAAGGACGTGATGTAGGTCCCATGCAGTCATATCCTATGCGTGCGGATTTTGATTGGCTCAAGGCAGATCGTCGTAATGAATTCTTACGCGTTAAGCTGAATGATCAAGGTGGTCTGGATTTATTCCCGAATCAGAGCTCTGGCGTTCTCACCAGTGCATCTTGGGGTGATGGCTTAGTAGATTGCCCTCCAGGCCAGCCTATCAAGTCTGGCGATCTCGTGAAGTACATTCCGTTTAATGCACTTCTAGCTTAATCGGTTTACGATTACCCCATGAAGCTCGAATTAAAATTCTTTGCCTCCATACGTGAGGCCCTCAAAGTATCTGAGGAAAATCTCGCTGTGCCAGACTCCATTAAAACGATTGCGCAACTCCGTATTTATTTAGCGGATCGTGGCGGGGTTTGGGCAGAAGTTTTAGCCGAGAGTAAGGTACTGCGCTGTGCATTGAATCATCAGATGGTAGACGCCAATACTCCCTTGCAAGAGGGTGCTGAAATTGCTTTTTTCCCGCCGGTAACCGGAGGATAAATTGACTATCCGTATTCAGGAAAAGGATTTTGATCTCGGCGCTGAAATTGCAGTGCTACGCAAAGGCGATCCTCGTATTGGAGCCGTCGTCAGTTTTTTAGGTACTGTGCGTGATATGAATGAGGGTAGTGAAGTTCAAGAGCTGACCTTAGAACATTACGCGGGCATGACTGAAAAAGCCCTAGAGAAAATCTTGAGCCAGGCTAAATCCCGCTGGGATATCTATCAAGCTTTGGTGATCCACCGCATTGGCCTATTGCTTCCTGAGGATCAAATTGTGTTGGTTGCTGTGACCAGCGCACATCGGGGTGAGGCATTTGCTGCTTGTGAGTTCATCATGGATTACCTGAAGACCGCAGCGCCATTTTGGAAAAAAGAGAACACTCCAGAAGGTACTCGCTGGGTCGATGCCCGAGTCACTGACGATGCTGCAATGGCTCGTTGGGAAAAGAAGTAGACCTTACTTAACTGCCTTTAAAAAAAGCGAGCTTTTCAGATCTAGGCAATTGTTTCAATTTGGCTTCAGCCTTGGAGGCCTCAGATCGATCGGGGTGCTCTTGTGTTGCCAAAAGGATTACTGGTCTTCGCGATCTTGTATAGCGGGCACCTTGCCCCGAGTTATGGGCTTCCAATCGATGTTCTAGTCGATTGGTGATGCCGGCATAGAAGGTGCCATCAGAGCATTTCAGGAGGTAAACAAGCCAGGTCAAAATAGTTGAAATTAGGGTTAAAAAGGCCTTAAAAATGCTTGAAATTGGGAATATTGCCCTTATATTCTATAGATAGATATTCATGGAGTAGATGGGGAATGACAAATGAGAATAGATAAATTAACAACGAAGTTTCAAGAGGCCCTGAGTGAGGCTCAAAGCCTAGCTTTAGCTAAAGATAATCAATATATCGAGCCAGCGCATGTGCTCTTAGCCATGTTGCGTGATTCTGATGGCAGCGCCAAGAGTTTGCTAACCAGGGCTGGAGTAAACGTACCAGGCCTTGAAAAAGGCTTAGAAAAAATTATTAGCAATTTGCCAGAAGTACAAGGCACTGGTGGTGAAGTACAAGTTGGACGCGATTTAAGCAACTGGTTGAACTTATGTGAAAAAGAGGCCAATAAGCGTAATGACCAATTTATCGCCGGGGAATTGTTCTTGCTGGTAGTGGCGGATGATAAGGGTGAGCTTGGAAAAGTTGCTCGTGAGAATGGATTAAATCGTAAATCATTGGAAGCGGCTATTGATTTAGTGCGCGGAGGAGAATCGGTGAATAGTGCAGATGCTGAAGGCCAACGTGAAGCCTTAAAGAAATACACGGTAGATTTAACTGAGCGTGCTCGTATGGGTAAGTTAGATCCAGTAATTGGTCGTGATGATGAGATTCGTCGCACCATTCAAATTTTGCAACGTCGTGGAAAAAATAATCCCGTGCTCATTGGTGAGCCAGGGGTAGGCAAAACCGCCATCGTTGAAGGCTTAGCCCAACGTATTGTGAATGGCGAAGTACCCGAGACCCTGAAGAACAAGCGCGTCCTAGTACTGGATATGGCCTTGCTATTGGCTGGTGCTAAGTATCGCGGCGAATTTGAAGAGCGCCTCAAAGCAGTTCTGAGCGATGTAGCTAAAGATGAAGGTCAAACTATCATTTTTATTGATGAAATTCATACGATGGTTGGTGCTGGTAAAGGTGATGGTGCAATGGATGCAGGCAATATGCTTAAGCCTGCCTTAGCACGCGGTGAATTACATTGCATCGGTGCTACCACCTTAGATGAATACCGTAAGTACATTGAAAAAGATCCAGCGCTTGAGCGACGCTTCCAAAAGGTAATGGTTGAAGAGCCTAGCGTAGAGGCAACGATTGCGATCTTGCGCGGCTTGCAAGAGCGCTATGAATTGCACCACGGCATTGAAATTACTGATCCAGCTATTGTTGCAGCTGCTGAGTTATCCCATCGCTACATCACAGATCGATTCTTGCCAGATAAGGCGATTGATTTGATTGATGAGGCTGGCTCACGCATTCGGATGGAGATTGACTCTAAACCTGAGGTAATGGATAAATTAGAGCGTCGTCTGATTCAACTGAAAATTGAACGTGAAGCAGTGAAAAAAGAAAAAGATGAGGCTTCTCAAAAACGTCTCAGTCTGATTGAAGATGAGATTAAGCGCCTTGGTGCTGAGTATGCCGATCTAGAAGAAATCTGGAAGGCAGAAAAAGGTGCTGTATTAGGTGCCGCCAATCTGAAAGAAGAGATTGAAAAAGTGCGCGCTGATATTGCGAAGCTTCAACGTGAAGGCAAATTAGAGAAGGTTGCAGAACTTCAGTATGGCAAGCTTCCTGAGTTAGAGGCAAAGCTAAAGTCAGCCGCGGCAGCAGAAGCCAAAGGCGATAAAGATGGTGTCGTCAAAAACAAACTTTTGCGAACTCAAGTTGGCGCGGAAGAGATTGCAGAGGTCGTTTCTCGTGCAACAGGAATTCCGGTATCGAAGATGATGCAAGGTGAGCGCGATAAGTTGCTCAAGATGGAAGAGTTGTTGCATAAGCGTGTCGTTGGCCAAGAAGAGGCTATTCGTGCTGTATCAGATGCTATTCGTCGTTCCCGTGCTGGTTTGGCAGAAGAGAATCGTCCTTATGGATCATTCTTATTCCTAGGTCCTACGGGTGTCGGTAAGACAGAGCTTTGCAAAGCATTGGCTGGATTTTTGTTCGATAGCGAAGATCACCTCATTCGAATTGATATGAGTGAGTTCATGGAGAAACACAGCGTTGCTCGTTTGATTGGTGCGCCTCCGGGTTATGTAGGTTACGAAGAAGGTGGCTATTTAACTGAGCAGGTTCGTCGTCATCCTTACAGCGTGATTCTGTTTGATGAAATCGAGAAAGCCCACCCAGATGTCTTCAACGTACTTTTGCAGGTATTGGATGATGGTCGCTTAACAGATGGCCAAGGTCGCACTGTGGACTTCAAAAATACCGTTATTGTGATGACCAGTAATATCGGTTCGCACTTAATCCAGTCTATGACTGATAAGAAGCAGTCTGAGATTAAAGATGCTGTATTTGAGGAGTTGAAAAATCATTTCCGCCCTGAGTTCTTAAATCGAATCGACGAGATCGTGGTCTTCCATGGCTTGGATAAAGGGAATATCGCTAATATCGCCAAGATTTTGCTCAAAAACTTGTCCGATCGACTGGCAAAAGTGGATATGCAGCTTGAAGTCAGTGATGCCGCCTTGAAAAAGATTGCTGAAGTTGGCTTTGATCCGGTCTTCGGTGCACGTCCTTTAAAGCGTGCAATTCAGCAGCATATTGAGAACCCAGTGTCCAAAATGATTCTTGAGGGTAAATTTGGTCCGCAGGATGTGGTTCCGGTGGATGTGGATAAGCAAGGTGACTTTAGTTTCACGCGCCAAGTCCATTAATCTTTTGTAGCACTGCAGCAAATAAGCAGGAATCTTCCTGCGCCAGTAAACTTGGAACATGACTGTTACGCTTAGTAAACGTGCCAGTGATGTCCGGGTTATTGGTTTGATTAGCTTGGCTCACGGCAGCTCCCATTTTTTTCATTTGATTCTTCCCTCCATGTTTCCATGGTTGAAGAATCAATTCGCCTTCAGCTATGCTGAACTTGGTTTGCTGATGTCTGTTTTTTTTGTAGTGTCCTGCGTAGCTCAGGCGTCCTCAGGCTTTTTAGTGGATCGTATTGGCGCTAGACCGGTGTTATTTGCTGGAGTCGGCTTGCTTGCTTTAGCGGCCCTTACGTACTCGCAAAGTAATGGGTATGCGATGTTGGTCTTGGGAGCTGTTATTGCTGGTTGCGGTAATGGCATCTTTCACCCAGTCGATTACACCTTAATTAATCATAAAGTTTCTACCCCCAACTTGCCTTATGCCTATTCCATGCATGGAGTGACTGGTTACCTTGGGTGGGCCGCTGCGCCGGCATTTATGGTGGGCATTGCTGAAATTTCAGACTGGCGCATTGCTTTCCTATCCGCTTCTTTATTGGAGGCATTGGTCTTGCTAATACTCTGGATCAATCGCAGTCAATTAATTGATAACGTTCAGGAGCGTCGCGCAGCAAGTGATGCTGGTGCCCAAGCATCTAATCCAGAGGGCTTACCAGAAAGTGCATTCGCATTCTTAAAACTTCCTGCAGTTTGGTTATGTTGGATTTTCTTTTTCTTCAGCATGGCAGCCACATCGAGTTTGCAATCATTTGCGCCTACTGCGCTTTTTGATATCTACGGGGTAGCGATTAGTGTTGGAAGTTATTTCATCACCTTACTTGCTTTAGGGAGCGCTGGTGGCGTTTTATTTGGTGGCTATTTGGCGGCCAAGTTCAAGACACCGGAGAAGATTGTTTCTTCTTGTCTCACGCTAACGATTCTGCTGTGTTTATTGCTTGCCAGTGGATCAACTCCTATTGAGTTCATTCCAATACTTTTTTGTGTAATTGGATTTGGTTATGGTGTGTTGGCGCCATCACGAGATCTCCTGGTGAAACAGGCCACACCTAAAGGCGTCTCAGGAAGGGTGTATGGCATTGTTTACTCTGGAATAGACCTAGGTGCAGCAGTTGGCCCATTTATCTTTGGGTTTTTTATGGATGCTGGGTTACCAAAGGCGCTCTTTATTGGCATTGCACTCTTCCAATTGATGATTATTCCTACTGTTTTGAAGGTGTCCTCAAAGACTAGGGCGGCGGTAGTTTAATTACCCTTGTTTCATTTCATCATATGAAACGTCATTTCCCTGCGTAAAATGCGCTGCAACATTTGATAGTCATTGCCATTCCAAAGAGTGATTTTTAATATCATATTATGATATTTATAGTATAAGTAATTGAATTTAAAAGATTAAATATTTTTATAAATAGTGTAAATTTCTCTTGCCAGGTTTTTTGAACCCTCTAAACTCTTATATAAGACATAAGACTTGAATCGGTCTTAAGGTTCCAAAAATTTGAAGTACTTGTTTAACTTAGGGAGAAAAACATGGCAGATCGCAAAGCAGAAATCGCAGCACTACAAAAGGACTGGGATACCAACCCACGTTGGAAGGGCATTACCCGTGGTTACACAGCAGAAGACGTTGTACGTCTTCGTGGCTCATTGAAGATCGAACATACTTTGGCTAAGCATGGTGCAGAGCGTCTTTGGGAATTGGTTAATAACGAAGCTTACGTTAACTGTTTAGGTGCTTTGACTGGCGGTCAAGCAATGCAACAGGTCAAGGCAGGTGTACAAGCTATTTACTTATCAGGATGGCAAGTGGCTGCTGACGGTAACTCATACGCAGCTATGTATCCGGACCAATCTTTATATCCAGTAGATTCAGTTCCTAAGATGGTTGAGCGTATCAATAACTCATTCCAACGTGCTGATGAAATTCAAACCGCTAAAGGTATTAATAAGGGCGACGCTGGCTACATCGAATATTTCGCTCCAATTGTTGCTGATGCTGAAGCTGGTTTCGGTGGCGTATTGAATGCATTTGAATTAAGCAAAGCATTGATCAAACAAGGTGCAGCTGGTGTTCACTTTGAAGATCAATTGTCTTCTGTGAAGAAGTGCGGTCACTTGGGTGGCAAGGTATTGTTGCCTACCGCTGAGTCAGTACAGAAGTTGATTTCTGCACGACTTGCCGCTGACGTAATGGGCGTTTCAACCATTATTTTGGCGCGTACTGATGCTGAAGCTGCTGACTTGTTGACGTCTGATTACGATGCAAACGATAAACCGTTCTTGACCGGCGAACGTACTCCAGAGGGCTTCTACAAGACACGTAAGGGCTTAGATCAAGCGATCTCACGTGGCTTAGCTTACGCTGCATACGCTGATATGGTTTGGTGTGAAACGGGTACCCCTGATTTGGAATTTGCTCGTCAATTTGCTGAAGCAATTCGTGCGAAGTTCCCAGGCAAGATGTTGGCATATAACTGCTCACCATCATTCAACTGGAAGAAAAATTTGGACGATGCAACAATTGCGAAGTTCCAGCGTGAATTGGGCGCAATGGGTTACAAGTATCAATTCATCACCTTGGCTGGTATTCACTCTATGTGGTACAACATGTTTGACTTGGCTCAAGACTATATGCAGCGCGGAATGACTGCTTATATTGAGAAAGTACAAGAGCCAGAATTTGCGGCGCGTGATCGTGGTTACACCTTTGTTTCACACCAGCAAGAAGTTGGCACCGGTTACTTCGACGATGTAACTACCGTTATTCAGGGAGGCAAATCTTCAGTAACGGCATTGACTGGATCTACCGAAGAAGAGCAGTTCCACTGATAAGAATCCCTAAGTAGTCTGTAGTAGCAGTAGCACCAATACTGCCACGGCATCTAAATAACCCCACAAGGGTGACTTAGATGCCGTTTTCGTTTACATTCTTCAAATGGAAAATTGCATACTTTGTGCTGATCTGAAGCCCAATGAGGGCGAGCTGATATGGCGCGGCGATGACTGCAGGGTTATTCTGGTCAATGACAGAGATTTGCCTGGTTTTTGCCGGGTAATCTGGAATCGTCACCAAGCCGATATGACTGATCTGACTTATGGTGAGCGAGAGCATTTGATGGGTTTGGTATTTGTGGTGGAAGAGGCAGTCCGGCATGTGATGAAGCCTGCCAAAGTCAATCTAGCTGCTCTTGGCAATATGGTCCCCCATATTCATTGGCATGTGATTCCTCGCTTTAAGGATGACGCATTCTTTCCGGGCTCCATCTGGTCTACTAGGACCCAAGAAACTCCAGCCCTACTTTTGGCAGAGCGACACAAGCTTGCTTTGGAGCTTCCCGAAGTGATTCGAAGGCTAATTTCTCAGTTATATTAGTATCCATAAGAGATATAAAGAGAAGTTTTATACATTCTTCACAAATACTTGCTAGGGGATCTACATGAGTGATTGTTTTTTGAGTAAGTCAAAGCTGTTGGCTTTAACTGTGTTTGGCTTTATGGCGATGAGCGTAAGCGCACAAACAAAATGGGATTTAGCGAGCGCTTATCCGGTCAGCAACTTTCACACGGAGAACTTGCAGCAGCTGGCAGCTGATGTTGATAAGGCAACTGACGGCAAGCTCAAGATCGTAGTCCATCCTAATGGTTCCTTATTCCCGGCTAATGGTATTAAGCGAGGCGTTCAGACAGGTCAGGCTCAAATGGGGGAGGTTCTCATTTCTGTGCTTGCTAACGAGAATCCAATTTTTGGTATAGATTCCATCCCATTCTTAGCGACCAGCTATAAAGAGTCAGCAAAACTCTGGAAACTTTCCAAGAATGCTACTGAAGCTGCTTTGCAAAAGCAAGGGTTGAAGGTTGTTTATGCGGTACCTTGGCCTCCACAGGGTTTGTATTCTAAGAATCCAATTACTTCAGGTGCCGATATGAAGGGTTTGAAGTGGCGCGCATATAACCCAGCAACTTCTAAGATTGCTGAATTAGTTGGCGCACAGCCAGTAACTGTTCAGGTGGCTGATTTGGCTCAAGCAATGGCAACGGGTACGATCAATTCCATGATGACTTCTGGCGCAACAGGTGTGGATATTAAGGCTTGGGAAAGCTTGAAGTATTACTATGAGGTAGATGCTTGGTTACCAAAGAATATTTTGATGGTGAATCAAAAAGCATTTGATGCATTAGATAAACAAACCCAAGCTGCGTTATTAAAGGCCTGCGCTGAAGCAGAGAAGCGTGGCACCAGAGTTTCTGAAGAAAAGACGAAGATCTACAACGAAACTTTGGCCAAGAATGGCATGATCGTAGCAAAGCCATCACCACAGCTGAAGAATGATCTAGACAGAGTTGGTCGCATCATGGTTGCTGAGTGGATTCGTTCTGCTGGTGATGAAGGACAAAAAATCATCGAAGAATTTAAGAAATAAAATTCCATGCCTACATCAAGAAGTTATTACGGCCGTCTCTTAGATGGCTTGATTCAAGGGGCCGCCGCACTGGCGGCCTTATCTATTCTCAGCATTTGTATTTTGATGGTATCAATGTCTTTGTCCCGCGAGTTTGGTATTAATTTGCGCGGTGCAGATGATTTGATTGCTTGGCTTTGCGCTGCTTCGGCATTTCTCATTCTGGCTCAGACTTTTCAGCACGGCGGTATTGTCCGAGTGGAGATTTTCTTGGGCACTTTGAATGAGCAATGGAGAAGACGCCTTGAAATTATTGGTCTAACAGTGATGTCAGGATTTTGTTTATTTGCTTTAGCTGCTTTTTCGCAATTTGTTTATCAAAGCTGGGAATTTAATGATGTCTCTCAGGGGCAAATTATTGTTCCGCTTTGGATTCCACAAATCTTTACAGCCTTTGGCTGTCTTATTTTCTTCTTGGCTGTAGTTGACGAGTTGTTAAGGGTTCTTAGGGGCGAGAAGCCTCGTTATCAGCAGATGGCTGAAGATCGTTTAAGTGCTGGTGATTTTGGAGAGACCTTGTGAGTATTACGCTGATTGCATTAATCTTGCTGGTCTTGATGTCTTTTCTGCTAATGATGGGCATTTGGATTCCGGCAGGGGTCGCCATTACGGCATGGTTCGGACTAGCGTTTTTCTCCAACAAAGATACGATGATGAATTTAGCCAATGTATGGTGGAATTCAAGTTCGTCTTACACCTTAGCTTCTTTGCCTTTATTTGTCTGGATGGGAGAAATTCTATTTAGAACAAAGCTTTCTGAGCAGATGTTTACAGGCCTCTCACCATGGTTAAATTGGTTGCCGGGTAGATTGATGCACGTGAATATTTTGGGCTGCGGAATTTTTGGTTCTGTCTCTGGTTCATCTGCGGCAACCTGTGCCACGATTGCAAAGTCTGCATTACCTGAGCTTACCAAGCGTGGATATGATGAGAAAATCACGCTTGGATCTTTATCCTGCGCTGGCACGCTGGGCATCCTGATTCCACCGTCAATTACGATGGTAGTTTATGCAGTTGCTGCTGATCAGTCCATTATTCGTATCTTTTTAGCAGGCTTTATCCCGGGCGCCATTTTGATGGGGCTCTTTTCTGGATACATTATTGTTTGGGCTCTTCTAAATCCAGATAAAACACCGCCTGCTGAGCAGTATTCTTGGCGACAACGTTTGCATTCCATTGCGCAATTAATGCCGTGTACTGCTTTGATTATTTTTATTGCCTGGTTGATGCTTGCTGGGTACTCTACCGCGACTGAGGCTGCAGCTTATGGTGTAGTGGGCTCCCTGATATTGGCTGCCGTAGGGCGCAACTTGTCATGGACCAACTTTTGGGAGAGCTTGCTCTCAGCAACGCGACTCACTGCCATGATTATGTTTGTATTGGGCGCTACCTCATTCCTATCGATTGTGATGAGTTACACCGGCATTCCTAGGGGCTTAGCAGAATGGGTGCAAAGCATGCATCTCTCGCCTTGGGCTTTAATTTTTGTGCTCACTATTATTTATATTTTGCTGGGCACTGCTTTAGATGGTATTTCGATGATTGCCTTAACTACGGTCACTGTATTGCCAATGGTGCAGGCAGCAGGTTTTGACCTTGTTTGGTTTGGTATCTTTATTGTCTTGTTAGTAGAGATTGCTGAGGTCACTCCACCAGTAGGCTTTAATTTATTTGTTCTGCAAAGTATGACCGGTAAAGATAGCAATTACATTGCCAAAGTCTCTTTACCATTCTTTGCCATGATGGTGGTGGCGGTTGCTTTAATTACGATATGGCCAGATTTAGTAACTTGGTTGCCAGACCAGTTCTTGCAAAAAGAAATTAAGTAAAGGCAATGGCTTTAAAGCAATCAAAGAAAGTTGTTTCTAAGGTTGATGTTCTCGATTTGGGTGATGCAGCTCTCTTGGTTGATTTTAGGGGGAGTGACGAAGCCCTCATCAAGATTCATAGGTTATGTGAGCTCTTATTTTCTCGCGCGCCTACATGGTTAATAGATGCAATACCAGGAATTGATACGCTTCTCGTTAGCCTTCGTTTTCAAGATTTTGAGTATGAGGCTGTTCGCTTAACTGCACGTGCTGAAATTGATGGCTTGCTCGCAACTATTCTGGGCGACAAAAAGCTTAGCTCGAAAAAAGATTCATTTCATCGGATCCGAGTGTGTTATGACCCCGAGGTAGCGCCTGACTTGTTAGCAAGTGCAGAGAAATGCAATTTGAGGGTGCGTGAGTTTATCAATCGACATAAAAACTCAGAGATCACCGTGGATATTTTGGGCTTTATGCCTGGCTTTGCTTACTGCAGCGGTTTAGATCCCAGCCTGAAGCTACCTCGTCTAGATACACCACGAACTGCGGTTCCACCTGGATCAGTTGCCATAGCAGAATTACAGACAGCCATCTACCCAAAAACAACTCCTGGAGGTTGGAACATCATTGGCAGAAGTCCCGATGTTTTATTTGACCCCCAAAAAAATCGACCTAGTTTATTAACTGCTGGCGATCGTGTGGAATTTATTGAGATTGATTTAGCGCAATTCAAAAAAATTCAATCTGAAGCGGCGCTTGACGCAGCTACTCAGAAAAAGATTGACGATGATCAAAAGGCTGTTATTGAAGTCATATCGCCAGGCCTGCTAACAACGATACAAGGCTCACCACGTTATGGATTCGCGCACTTTGCTCTAAGTGCTGGAGGACCAATGGATAGGGAGGCTGCCGATCTTGCAAATACCCTACTTGGAAATGCAGAAGATGCAGCTGGGCTTGAGATTACTGGTGCCGGACCAAAACTCTTATTTCGGGCCGATACCTGGGTGGCCTGGGTTGGTGCGCAATGCACTGCTCAGATAGATGGACAAACTGTTCCTGGTAACCGCCCAGTACATATTGGTAAAGGTCAAACTCTGAGCTTTGGCGCAATGGCGCAGGGATATCGAATTTTCTTAGCTATAGCCGGTGGCATTGAGAGTGAATTTATTTTAGGCGGTCGCGGCTCTCACTTAAGTGCGGGCATTGGAGATAAGGTAGTTAAGAAGGGCGATGTTTTGCATGTGTCTCAGTCATCACTCTCATCAGAGTTGCCATTATTCAATAGACTTAAGAATGCATGTCAAACCTATCCAAAATGGTCTGTAGGATCGCCAGCATTATCAGGAAAAAATACGCAGATCATCAAGGCAATTCCTAGCGTACATTTGAATCTGCTAGATCCTCAAGAGCAGGCACTTCTTTGGAAAACAGTCTGGACAGTTTCTGCGCAAAGTAATCGCATGGGGATGCGTTTAGATAGTCATTTTAAAATTTCGAGCCCATTAGCAGGTATACCTTCTCAAGGCATCTGGTTTGGAACGGTCCAATTACCCCCATCTGGCCAGCCCATCTTAATGTTGGCAGAGCATCAGACTACTGGCGGCTACCCACGATTGCTTGAGGCAATTGATTCTGAGCGTTCAAAATTAGCTCAATTAAGACCCGGAGACAAAATACAATTCTTGCCGATTACACTAGAAGAAGCGGATCGGATAAATGCCGTACATTATTACGAGCAGAAAAAAACTTTGAACAATGTAGAGGCTGCACTTGGGGTTAAATCATGAAACGAAAAATTGATCTCAATAGCGATATGGGCGAGGGCTTTGGAGTTTGGGAGATGGGCAATGATCTTGCGCTCCTCGATTACATAGACTCTACCAATATTGCCTGTGGATGGCATGCGGGTGATCCGGAGCGAATGAAGAATCTGGTGAAGGCGGCTATTCAAAAAAATGTACTGATTGGTGCTCACCCCAGTCTTCCGGATTTGGTAGGTTTTGGTAGGCGAGAAATGGCCATCACTCCAAACGACGCCTATAACTTTGTGTTGTATCAGGCTGGTGCGCTCCAAGCATTCGTTAATGCACAAGGTGGAAAGCTTCACCATGTAAAACCCCATGGAGCTTTTTATAACCAGGCTGCAAAAGATCTCAATCTTGCTCGCGCTATTGCTCAGGCGGTAAAAGATCTGGGGAAAGAGGTGATCTTGTACGGACTAGCTTCGAGTTGTTTTGTGGATGCTGCAGCCGAAGTAGGTATTTCCCTCTGGCAAGAAGTATTTGCCGATCGTCGCTATACCCCCGAAGGCTATCTAGTCCCTAGAAGTAAGCCAAATGCCTTGATTCAGGATGAGGATGAGGCGGCTGAGCAGGCCGTCAGGATGGCAAGGGAAGGCGAGGTCACTGCGCTAGATGGCAGCATTGTGAAAGTCCAGGCTGATACCTTGTGTATTCATGGAGATAGCCCATCAGCCCTTGATTTTGTGAGAAAAATCAAACCTTTGCTCTAATTGCATTAAATTAGAGGAAGCGTAGCCTAAGACTGCATTGGTAGTAGCAATAATAAAAATAGTAAAAAGAGACGGAGACTTGTCGTGATTCAAAAAATTAGTCCCAACGTAGCTGAGGCTCTGCAAGATATTGCAGATGGATCCACCATTTTGATTTCAGGATTTGGTGGAGCGGGCTTACCTATTTACCTCCTCGATGCTTTAGTAGAGCAGGGTGCCAAGAACCTCACTTTAGTGAGCAACAATGCTGGCAATCAGGGTGTTGGCATTGCTAAGTTAATAGCCGCTGGTCAGGTTAGTAAGATGGTTTGTTCCTTTCCCCGTCAGCCTGAGTCCGGAGCATTTGATGATCTTTACCGAGCAGGCAAAATTGAACTAGAACTGGTTCCACAAGGAACCTTGGCTGAGCGGATTCGTGCAGGCGGTGCTGGGATTGGTGGCTTTTATACGCCCACTGGTTTTGGTACTGAGCTGGCTAATGGAAAAGATACTCGTGTCATTGATGGCATCAATCACATCTTTGAGAAAGCCATTAAGGCAGACTTTTCTTTGATCAAGGCTGATAAGGGTGATCGCTGGGGGAATTTAACGTATCACGGTACTGGCAGAAACTTTGGCCCCATTATGGCCACCGCAGCTCGCTGCACGATTGCACAGGTGAACGAGGTGGTAGAGCTTGGAGCTATAGACCCTGAAAATGTTGTGACGCCTGGAATTTTTGTGAAGCGCGTTGTACTGGTAGGAGCTAAGTCATGATTGATCTTTCAAAAGTCAAAAAACGTAGCACTGCGGATATTGCCAAGCGCATTGTGCAAGATATTCCCGATGGAGCGCATGTTAATTTAGGTATTGGTCAGCCTATGACGATTTCAAACTATCTTCCATCTGACCGAGAAATTTTGCTCCATAGTGAAAATGGGCTTTTGGGAATGGGGCCACTCGCTCATGGCGATGAAATTGATGAAGAGCTGGTGAATGCCGGTAAGCAGCCAGTAACGATGTTGCCCGGTGCTTCACTCTGCCATCACGCCGATTCCTTTGTCATGATCCGTGGCGGTCATATTGATATCTGTGTGCTGGGGGCGTTCCAAGTTTCTGTGAAAGGTGATATTGCCAATTGGCGGACGGGCGATCCGAAGGCAATTCCTGCTGTCGGTGGTGCAATGGACCTAGCCTTAGGCGCCAAGAAATTATTTGTCATGATGGAGCATCTTACAAAGTCCGGCCACTCTAAATTTGTACAGGAGTGCACTTATCCTTTAACAGCACTTGAGGCAGTTGACTGCATCTATACCGATTTAGCGACCATTGCTGTAACCCCAGATGGTTTAGTGGTAATAGATTGGGCTGACGGTTTATCTTTTGAGGAATTGCAAGAGTTAAGCGGCGTGCCTTTGAAACGGCTAGATAATAAATGAAGAAGATTTTCCTCAGTGCTTTACTGCTTAGCTTTGGATTGGCATCAGCCAATGCTGCTGAACCTACGAGCAAGTATCCGACCAAGCCTATTCATTTGATTGTGGGCTTTTCACCTGGCGGTGCTGCCGATTCGGTTGGGCGCGCATTGGCCGAAGGTTTGTCCAATCGCTTAGGCCAGCCTGTGGTGGTAGAAAATAAGGCGGGTGCCAACGGTAACATTGCAGCAGAGTATGTAGCTCGATCGCCAGCGGATGGATATGTTCTTTACTTTCCATCCATTGGGCAAGCAGTGAATGTCTCTTTGTATAAGAATCTGTCATATGACCCTATAAAAGATTTCACGGCAATTGGTGGTGTGTTTTCTGCTCCCAATATGCTAGTTGTACCGATGAACTCACCCTACAAAACTGTTGCAGAGTTAATTGCTGCTGGTAAAGCGAATCCAGGTAAATTAACTTATGCCTCAAGTGGTAGCGGAACTTCAGTCCATCTTTCAGCAGCCTTGTTTGAAAAAATGGCTAAGATTGATATGGTGCATATCCCTTACAAGGGGACCGGCAGCGCTATGCCAGATGTAATTTCAGGGCAGGTAGATATGAGCTTCCCAAATTTGCCAAGCGCTTGGCCACAAGTTAAAGCGGGAAACTTACGCGCTCTAGGTGTGACCACCGCAAAACGATCTGCAGCAGCCCCGAATGTGCCAACGATTGCAGAAGGAGGCTTGCCTGGGTATGACATGGCCACTTGGTATGGCTTGGTAGCCCCTGCGAATTTGCCTCCTAATATCCGTACACGCTTAAATAAAGAGCTACAAGTTATTTTGGCCGACCCGAAATTTAAGGATAAGTTAATCGCGCAGGGTGCCGATCCAATGCCTGGCACCCCCGAACAGTTTGCACAGTTTATTAAGTCT
Organism: Polynucleobacter sp. AP-Latsch-80-C2; assembly: GCF_018882185.1. Taxonomy (GTDB): domain Bacteria; phylum Pseudomonadota; class Gammaproteobacteria; order Burkholderiales; family Burkholderiaceae; genus Polynucleobacter. The sequence continues at coordinate 164,171 of NZ_JACVOY010000003.1, forward strand.
GAAATTGAAAAATGGCGTAAGTTAATTGCGCAATCTAATATTACGGTTGATTAAGTTCATAAAATAGACAATTATTTAAGGAAGTCCTATGTCCTTTGCTAATAATGCCTGCATTGCAGGAATTTATGAGCACCCGCTGCGTGTCGCTCCGGATCATACAGTTGCTCAGCTACATGCAGAAGTGGCTCGCGGTGCTTTGCAAGATGCAGGGCTCACTCTAAATGATGTAGATGCCTACTTTTGTGCAGGTGACGCACCGGGCATGGGTCCAGTTTCCATGGCGGACTATCTGGGATTAAAAAAGTTAAGTTATTTAGACTCCACTGATACTGGTGGTTCATCTTATCTAGCCCATGTAAACCATGCTGCTCGTGCAATTGCGACTGGTCAATGCAAGGTTGCCTTAATCACATTAGCAGGACGCCCAAAGTCTGAGGGATCTAGCGGTACGCAGGTTCGTAGCCAATATGCGAGCGCCCCGGATTTTGCTTTTGAAAAGCCGTATTCACCCGCACCATTAAATACTTATGCAATGTCCGCAATGCGACATATGTACGAGTATGGAACCACTAGCGAGCAATTAGCCTGGATTAAAGTTGCCGCCTCACATCATGCGCAACATAATCCTAATGCGGCACTCAAAGATGTTTTAACTGTTGATGATGTTTTGAGTTCCCCAATGATTGCTGACCCTTTGCACCGTGCAGATTGCTGTGTGGTGACAGATAGTGGTGGCGCGTTAATTGTGGTCCATCCAGACATAGCCAAGACATTAAAGAAGCCCGTAATTACGATGATGGGTGCTGGCGAAAGCACTAAAGGTCAAATGGGCGGTAAAGTTGATTTGACATACTCCGCTTTGGCATGGGCGGCACCAAGAGCATTTGCTGAGGCCAAGTTAACGCCAGAACAGATTCGCTACGCATCGATTTACGATAGCTTCACCATTACAGTCTTAATTCAGCTAGAGGACTTAGGATTTTGTAAGAAGGGTGAGGGTGGCCGTTTTGTAGAGGACGGACAACTTATTTCCGGCAAAGGAAAGCTGGCCTTTAATACTGATGGCGGTGGTTTATGCAACAACCATCCTGCTAACCGTGGAGGGATGACTAAAGTGATTGAAGCAGTTAGGCAACTACGAGGCGAAGCCCATCCTGCCGTCCAAGTACCTAATTTAGAATTTGCACTCGCCTCCGGGATTGGTGGAGCACTGGGTACACGTCATGGCGCAGCTGCGCTCATTATGGGGAGACTGCAATGAGTCAAGTGCATCGCCTACCAAGCCCCAACATCAATCCAGAAAACAAGGCATTCTGGGATGCGGCAGAAGACAATCGATTTATATTAAAGTTTTGCAATAGTTGCAAGGAGCCTCATTACTATCCTCGCACTATTTGCCCTCATTGTGGCAGCAATGACACCACTTGGGTCGAATCAAAAGGTCTTGGAGAAATCTACTCCTATACCGTCATGAGACGAGGCGTTGAGGTGCCGTTCGCAATGGCTTATGTGCGATTGAATGAAGGCATTTCTGTATTAACCCATCTCACGAATTGCGATTTTGATGCAATCCGGATAGGTCAAAAAGTGAAGGTCGTATTTGAGGAAACCCAGGATGGTGCTAAGACGCATCTCTTTGAGCCCATCTAACAATCTATTAGATGAGCTTTTTGAGGGCTTCTAAGTAGTTTTCTGGATTCAGCGGTTTACCTTCGCGTTGCGCTTCCCACATAACCTGTCCAAGACACTCCATGATGCGATGTTGCGCCTCATGTTCAGAGCCTAATTTTTTAGCAAGCTTCTCAGCAATCTCCTTGATGCCGGGAGGCTGATTAATAGAGATTTGTTCGCTAATAGACAGGTGCATCGAGAGATGCAAAAAGGGATTAGTTTCTCCGCGCTCTGGGGTGTAATCTTGCTCAACAGCACCCTCCGGATCTGCAAGTAAGGCATGATATTCGGGATGTTCTTGCATCCAGTCGCCAGCAAGCGTTTCCATGGAGTCTAGAATATGATTCTCATTTTTCTTTTTCCAGGTATCACAGAAAAAACGCCGCACTTCTTCACGAGTTGGATTAAATAGGGCCACGAACTTTTCCTTTGCCAGTTTTTTGTTTAAATTCACAAAGTGGTTCAACAATGCATTGTGCGCATTCAGGGCTGCGAGCCTTACAGGTATATCTACCATGCAGAATAAGCCAATGGTGCGCATCTTGAAGATACTCTTTTGGTACCCGCTTGAGTAATTGCTCTTCTACTTTTAAAACATTTTTTCCTGGGGCTAGCCCAGTTCGATTAGAAACGCGAAAGATATGAGTATCAACAGCCATTGTGGGTTGACCAAACGCCGTATTCAAAATGACATTGGCCGTTTTACGGCCTACTCCTGGTAGTGCCTCCAGCTCTTCCCGAGTTACAGGTACTTGACCAGCATGTTTTTCAAGTAGAAGTCGGCATGTTTCTTGAATATGCTTACCCTTGGAATTAAATAGACCAATGTGCCGAATATAAGGACGGACACCTTCTTCGCCAAGAGCTAAAAGGGCTTGCGGGGTATTGGCAATCTTAAATAGTTTGCGAGTGCCTTTATTTACCGAGACATCTGTTGCTTGGGCTGATAGTAATACCCCAATCAACAACTCAAAAGGGGAGCTGTATTCCAATTCCGTTTCTGGATTTGGGTTATTCGCCTTTAACTGTTCAAAAAAAGCGCGGCGCTTTTCTAAATTCATCATTTCTTTATCTGTGCTCTTGCTATTGCAGCAGCGATGATTGCGCGTTTTCTCTCTTGCTCCTTCTTTGCATCTTCAGATAATGCGTCTTCAGTATTCACTGCAAGCAACTTAGCAGCAGCTTTCCTGGCTAGGCGCGCATCATTATCTTTCTTTTCTCGATCAAGACGAAGTTCGCGATCATGGTAGCGTTTACGAGAAATATCAGCTTGATCAGATGTCCATGCATCCCAGCCAGTTTTACTTTCTGTTACATCAATCATGCTGATGCAGTCGACTGGACAAGGGGGAATGCACAAATCACAACCAGTACACCATTCAGTTAAGACAACATGCATTTGCTTTGAGGCGCCAACAATAGCATCTACTGGACATGCCTGAATGCAGAGTGTGCAACCAATGCACTTTTGGGGATCGATGAAGGCAACTGGTCTCGGACGCTCATTACCGCACTCGGGATCAATGGTTGGATGCAAGTCGTAAGCATCTTGCGGGTAAATGGGCGTCAGAATTTGACTTAGTCGCACGATGCCTGCAATCCCGCCTGGTGGGCATCGATTTGGAGGAGCCTCCCCAGAGGCTAGTGCTTCTGCATATCCTCGGCAATCAGGGTAGCCACACTTGGTGCATTGCGTTTGAGGAAGTGCATCCTCTAAGCGATCGGTAAGATTCTTCGCTTGTTTGGTGTTCATCACTCGGTGATTGTGTAAAAAATGAGGACCGTAGTCCTCATTTTTTATATCTTTTAGCCTTCGAGTTTAGGAGGTCTTGCTTTGGTTTTCTTATGTACGCCCTGATGTTCGCGAATAAAGGATTTAATCTTTGGGTAAACCTTATCGCGCCAACGGCGTCCAGCAAAAATACCGTAGTGACCAGCACCAGCAACTTCATAATGATCTTTATGTTCTTTAGGGATGCTGGCACATAAACCATGCGCTGAGCGGGTTTGTCCGCTACCCGAGATATCGTCAAGCTCACCCTCTACTGTAAGTAGTGCTGTCTTTTTAATATCTTGTGGCTTAACCAATTCACCAGCTACAGTCCAAGTGCCATTTGGTAGCGCGTAGTCTTGGAAAACAGTCTTAATGGTGTCAAGGTAAAACTTTGCATCTAAATCCAATACAGCGTTGTACTCATCATAGAAGCGAATATGTGCATCAGTATCTTGTTCATCACCACGTACGAGGTTTTGGAAGTAATCCCAATGAGATTGCAAATGGTTTTGCGGATTCATGGCAATAAAGCCCGTATGTTGCAAGAAACCTGGATAAACACTTCGACCGGCACCAGGATAGGTTGGCGGGACTTTGTAGATCACATGGCTTTCAAACCAATCAAAAGACTTTTGTTCTGCTAGGTTATTAACGGCAGTCGGTGATTTGCGGGCATCAATAGGACCACCCATCATGATCATTGATGCTGGGGTTGCTTCGCCAGCAGAGGCCATCAGTGAGATGGCGCCTAGGGTTGGAACGGTTGGCTGACAAACTGAGATCACATGCAGGTCTTCAGCACCAATTGCGCGAATAAAGTCCTGGATGTAATGGACATAATCATCCAGACCAAACTCACCTTTTTCAACTGGAACATTGCGTGCGTCAATCCAATCAGTAATGTAAACCTTGTGGTCTTGCAAAAGGGTGCGAACAGTATCGCGTAGCAAAGTGGCATGGTGACCAGATAAAGGGGCCACCACTAAAACAGACGGATCTCCCTTAAGTTTCTTGATGGTTTCTACATCATCTGAAAAGCGCTTGAAACGAACCAGGTTACAAAATGGTTTTGCAATGATCGTTCTTTCATGGATCGCAACTTCGTTACCATGTGCCATAACAGCACGAATACCAAATTCTGGTTTTTTATAGTTTTTGCCGATGCGATAGAGGAGCTCATAGCTAGCTGCTAAACGCTCAGACCCAGGAACCTTAGAGGCGGGGTTAGAGGCATTAATAAAGGCCTCTGAAGCTGCGCGTGCCCAAGAGCTAACTGGTTGAAGTAAGGCTTTTTGAAATTCGTGTAACTGATATAGCATGGTACCTCCGGTAATTCAGTGTTTCCGCTTATTACGCTAAGACGCGGGCGATTGCTTTGGCCACTTTATCAATATTTTTGGTATTGAGAGCCGCCACACAAATGCGTCCAGTAGAGAGGGCATAAATGCCATCTTCTTTCTGTAAGCGGTCTACTTGCTCAGCAGTTAAGCCTGAGTAAGAAAACATTCCGCGCTGCTTCTCGATGAAAGCAAAGTCTTGCTTTACACCAGCAGCAGCGAGTTTTTCAACGAGGCCATGACGCATTGCTTTAATACGTTCACGCATTTCTGCAAGCTCGTCTTCCCAGAGTTTGCGAAGCTCTGGTGAATTTAAAACTGAAGCCACAATAGCTCCACCATGTGTTGGTGGGTTGGAATAGTTAGTGCGAATCACACGCTTTAATTGAGACATCACGCGAGTGGACTCATCTTTGCTTTGCGTCACGATAGATAGAGCACCTACGCGCTCGCCGTACAAAGAGAAAGACTTTGAAAAGGAGCTTGATACAAAGAAGGACATGCCGGATTGGGCAAAGAGTCGAACTGCAATACCGTCTTGTTCAATGCCTTCTGCAAAGCCTTGGTAGGCCATATCTAAAAATGGGATCAAGCTCTTTGCTTTGCAGATGTCGATCACTTGATGCCATTGCGCTTCAGTCATATCGGCGCCCGTGGGGTTATGACAACATGCGTGTAACAACACAGTAGTGTTTTTTGGGAAAGACTCTAAAGATTTCACCATGCCATCAAAATCAACGCCGCGAGTTTTGCTATCGAAGTAGGTGTACTCAATAACCTCAAAGCCTGCGGATTCAAAAATGCCGCGATGGTTTTCCCAAGTGGGATTGCTAATAGCGCATGGTGCATTCAAATTCAGGCGCTTGATAAAGTCTGCACCAACGCGTAATGCGCCCGTGCCACCAAGACATTCGGCGGTGATAACACGACCATCTTTGATTAATGCAGACTCAGCGCCAAACAATAAGTTTTGTACTGCGCTGTTGTAAGGGTTAGGACCTTCGATTGGAATGTAACTGCGCGGAGAAAGCTTGGCCACGTGCGCTCCTTCTGCTTCGATAACGGCCTTTAACAATGGCACCTTACCTTCATCTGTGTAATAAACGCCTACCCCTAGGTTTACTTTGTCAGGACGCTGGTCAGCAACATAGGCTTCTGTGAGGCCAAAAATAGGATCTTTAGGGGCTAATGGGACTAAGGCAAACAAGGTCATTTGAGGTCGAGAGTGGTAGTTTTAGGGTGGTTTTGTTTGTAATTGACGTTAAATTCAGTTTAATTGTCGGTTTTTGAGGCCAGAAGCAACTATTTCCAAAGAAAAACGGCAAAATCATTGTTTGTACAAAATTCGCTGTGATGAAATCTCACAGTTGAAATGATAGCCGAGATGCCCCCTAAGTTGCCCAAAACTGGTTCAAATTCTGAAGTTCGTAAGGAAGTCAAAAAAAGCCCTGAGGCCGATCCTCTGGGAGAGGCTGGCCATGACTTGGATCCGGCTAAATTTGTCACTTTCCCAGATTCTCCCTATCAGCTTTACCAGCCATTTGCCCCTGCGGGAGACCAGCCGCAAGCTATTGACGCATTGGTCGAGGGTATTGAGGATGGTTTGACCTTTCAGACCCTCCTGGGGGTAACGGGGTCCGGAAAAACCTTCACGATGGCCAATGTCATCGCTAGAACAGGTCGTCCAGCCATTATTTTTGCCCCAAATAAGACCTTGGCGGCCCAGCTTTATAGCGAGTTTCGTGAGTTTTTCCCGAAAAATGCCGTTGAGTACTTCGTTAGCTACTACGACTATTACCAACCTGAGGCCTATGTACCTCAGCGCGACTTATTTATTGAGAAAGACTCGTCAATTAACGAGCACATTGAGCAGATGCGTTTGTCTGCAACCAAGAGCTTATTAGAGCGTCGTGATGTCATCATCGTAGCAACCGTCTCCGCTATTTACGGTATTGGTAACCCTGGCGACTATCACAGCATGGTCATGACTTTGCGGCCCGGCGACAAGATGAGTCAACGCGATATTTTGATGCGTCTGATTGCAATGCAATACGACCGAAATGAAACTGACTTTAAGCGCGGTGTATTTAGAGTGCGCGGTGACACGATTGATATTTTCCCAGCCGAACATAATGAGTTGGCAGTGCGTGTCGAATTGTTTGACGATGTAGTGGAGAGTTTGCAATTCTTTGATCCTTTGACTGGCAAGATTCGCCAAAAGATTCCACGCTTTACTGTTTATCCAAGTTCGCACTATGTCACTCCACGCGAAACTGTCCTCAAAGCAATTGAAACGATAAAAGAAGAATTGCGTACCCGCTTAGATGAATTTGTGAAAGATGGAAAACTAGTCGAAGCACAACGTCTTGAGCAGCGTACTCGGTTTGATTTAGAGATGCTCAATGAGTTGGGTTTTTGTAAGGGGATTGAGAACTACTCCCGCCATCTATCAGGCGCCGCGCCTGGCGATGCACCGCCTACCTTGGTGGACTATTTGCCCAATGATGCCTTGATGTTTTTGGATGAGAGCCACGTCTTAATAGGTCAATTAAATGCGATGTACAACGGGGATAAATCGCGCAAGCATACCTTGGTTGAGTTTGGATTTCGCTTGCCTTCAGCGATGGACAATCGTCCCCTTAAATTTACTGAGTTTGAAACTAAAATGCGTCAAACAATTTTTGTTTCAGCCACACCAGCTGATTATGAAAAGACACATCAAGGTCAAGTGGTTGAGCAAGTGGCAAGACCAACCGGTTTGGTCGATCCAGAAATTGAAGTATTACCAGCTAGCACTCAAGTCGATGATTTGCTCGATCAAATTCATGAACGCGTCAAAGTGCATGAACGGGTATTGGTAACCGTTTTAACCAAACGCATGGCTGAGCAATTAACTGATTACCTATCTGATAACGGCGTCAAAGTTCGTTATGTGCATTCGGATATCGATACCGTTGAGCGCGTTGAAATTTTGCGCGACTTACGTTTGGGTGTCTTCGATGTCTTGGTGGGTATTAACTTGTTGCGCGAAGGTTTAGATATCCCCGAGGTGTCACTGGTGGCTATCCTGGATGCAGACAAAGAAGGTTTCTTGCGTTCGGAACGTAGCTTGATCCAGACCATTGGACGCGCCGCACGAAACGTCCGCGGCAAAGCCATTTTGTATGCCGATCGCATCACCGACTCTATGAAGCGTGCAATGGGGGAGACCGAAAGGCGCCGTACCAAGCAAATTGCCTTCAATAAGCTTCATGGGATTGAGCCTAAGGGGGTCCAAAAGCGCATTAAGGACATTATTGATGGTGTCTATGACGTTAAAGAGAAGCGCCAAGAGATGCAGGTCGAGCAGGAGCGGGCTCGCTATGAGGATATGGGTGAAAAGGATCTGGCTGGCGAAATCAAGCGCCTTGAGAAGCAAATGAACGCCGAAGCCAAGAATTTGGAGTTTGAAAAGGCTGCCAGCACCCGAGATCGCCTTACAAAGGTCAAAGAAATGGCATTTGGGGCTAGGTCACGAGACTTCCCTGGCTAAATTAAAGGATTCCCCTTCAGGGTTTGGGATAATTCCCGAGCGGATTGGTGGGGTATATGGTAAAGTTGAGCGGAATGGTCGGGTATTACCCGCCCGACTGTGAGCTGTCCATAACAATCCATTACCAAGGTGACATATGAGACTTACAACTAAAGGCCGTTTTGCAGTAACCGCAATGATCGATTTAGCCCTGCGTGAAACGCATGGTCCTGTAACTTTGGCTGGAATTAGCCAAAGACAAAAAATTTCCCTCTCTTACCTCGAGCAATTGTTCGGCAAATTACGCCGTTTCAATATCGTGGAAAGTACTCGTGGCCCAGGCGGTGGATATACGCTGGCACGCGGATCCAACGAGATTAGCGTTGCGGACATTATTGTTGCTGTGGATGAACCATTGGATGCTACGCAATGTGGTGGCAAAGGCAATTGTCATAGTGAAGAAGACAGCCATGGCCGCTGCATGACGCATGATCTTTGGAGCAATCTCAATTCCAAAATGGTTGAGTACCTGAGCTCCGTCAGTTTGCGTGATCTCGTACAACAGCAAGAAGGACGCGGCATTGTCATCCAAGATATGCGACAAAAGAAAATGAAAGTTGAAAGTGTGAAAGCTGAGAAACCAGCCACAGCACTCTCAGCTAAAAAAGAGGTCGCCCCTAAGGCACCTTTAGTGAATTCTGTTTTTAACCTGGCGCGGCAAAGTTAATACCCGCACCATCAATCTATAAGTCAATCATGAACGCACCACAAGACCTTCCAAAGCAACCGGTTCCGATGTTTAGCCCTAAACATTTTCCGGTGTATATGGATTACTCAGCTACTACGCCGATCGATCCACGAGTGGTGGACAAAATGCTGCCCTATTTGCGTGAGCAATTTGGTAATGCGGCTTCACGAAGCCATGCTTATGGTTGGGCTGCTGAAGAGGCGGTTGAGTGGGCGCGTTCAGAAGTTGCACAATTGGTTCATGCGGATCCAAGGGAGATCGTCTTTACCAGTGGTGCCACTGAGAGCATTAACTTAGCGCTCAAAGGAGCTGCGCACTTTTACAAAGATCGTGGCAATCACATCATTACTGTGAAAACAGAACATAAGGCAACTTTAGATACTTGCCGTGAACTTGAACGCGAAGGCTATGAAGTTACTTATTTAGATGTATTACCTAACGGTTTAATAGATTACGCTCAGCTTGAGGCGGCGATGAAGCCGGGAACCATTTTGGCATCAGTAATGTATGTCAACAATGAAATTGGTGTGGTTCAAGATATTCCTAAGATTGGTGATTTATGCCGTTCACGTGGCGTAATTTTTCATGTGGATGCCGCTCAGGCAACTGGCAAGGTTGAAATTGATTTAGAAAAAATCAAAGTCGATCTAATGAGTTTCTCAGCGCATAAAACTTACGGCCCTAAGGGAATCGGCGCTCTGTTTGTTCGTCGTAAACCTCGTATTCGTATTGAGGCTCAGATTCATGGTGGTGGTCATGAGCGAGGAATGCGTTCGGGCACCTTGGCGGTTCATCAAATCGTTGGCATGGGCGAAGCATTCCGCATTGCTCGTATTGAAATGGCTGAAGAAAATACGCGTATTCGTGCTTTGCGCGATCGCTTATTGGCGGGCCTCAAAGATATTGAAGAGGTTTATGTCAATGGCGACATGGATGATCGTGTGCCGCACAACCTCAACATCAGCTTTAACTATGTTGAAGGCGAGTCCATGTTGATGGCGCTCAAAGATTTAGCGATCTCCTCTGGATCTGCCTGCACCTCCGCTTCACTGGAGCCTTCTTATGTATTGCGCGCGCTTGGGCGTAATGATGAATTGGCACATAGCTCGATTCGTTTTACATTGGGACGCTTTACCACTGAAGAGGAAGTTGATTTCACGATTAAGTTGGTAAAGGAAAAGATTGCCAAGTTGCGTGAGCTATCACCGCTGTGGGAAATGTATAAAGATGGAATCGACTTGAGCACGATTCAATGGGCAGCACACTAAACAATTGAAGAATTAAAGAGGAAATATCATGGCATATAGCGAAAAAGTAATCGACCATTACGAAAATCCACGTAACGTGGGTTCTTTTGAAAAAGGCGATGAAAGTGTTGGTACTGGAATGGTTGGCGCCCCGGCTTGCGGCGACGTGATGAAATTACAAATTCGCGTAAACGATCAAGGCGTTATCGAAGATGCCAAGTTCAAGACCTATGGTTGCGGTTCTGCCATTGCTTCTTCTTCATTGGTAACAGAGTGGGTCAAAGGAAAAACCTTAGATCAAGCGCTTGAGATCAAGAACTCTTTGATTGCTGAAGAGTTAGCGCTTCCACCGGTAAAAATTCACTGCTCTATTTTGGCTGAGGATGCCATTAAAGCAGCGGTTGCTGATTACAAAGAAAAGCATCCAGCAAAATAAAGAAGTAAAGACAAAACTATGGCAATTACCTTAACTGAAAAAGCAGCTGCACACGTTAACCGCAATTTAGAAAAGCGCGGCAAAGGGTGTGGATTGCGTTTGGGTGTCCGTACTACGGGTTGCTCAGGCTTGGCCTACCAATTGGAGTATGTGGACGAAGCTGCACCTGAGGATACGATGTTTGAATCCAATGGCATTAAGGTATTTGTTGACCCCAAGAGTTTGGCTTATCTGGATGGAACGGAATTGGATTTCGTGCGCGAGGGTTTGAATGAGGGATTTAAGTTTCAAAATCCAAACGTAAAAGATGAGTGTGGTTGTGGCGAATCCTTCCGCGTCTGACGATTATTTCCGTTTCTTTGGTTTAAATCAGCAATTCAAAATCGACTTGCTTGCTTTAGATCAGGCTTATCTTGCAATTCAGAAAGAAGTCCATCCCGATCGCCACGCGCGTGGCAGCGAAACTGAGCAACGCTTAGCAATGCAAATGGCTACCTTAGCCAACACTGCATTTCAAATACTGAAAAATCCCGTGCAGCGCGGCCTTTACCTTTGCCAGCTTCATGGGGTTGATGCGAAATTGGAAACGAATACAGCCATGCCAGCAGCTTTTTTAATGCGGCAGATGGAATGGCGTGAAAGTTTGGATGAGCGGGCAGAGGACTTGCCGGCCCTAGAGGTGTTGATGGAAGAGGTTGAGGCCTCCAAACAAGATACTCTATTGGAGATTACTCAAGCAATTGATCATGCCAAGAACTATGAGCGTGCTGCCGAGCTCTTGCGTGGTTTGCTCTTTATCGACAAGTTCGCTCTTGAGCTTGATGATGCTATCGCCGCATTGGTATAGCTTTAAACTCTATCACTTATGGCCTTATTACAAATCTCAGAACCCGGTAAGTCGCTTGCCCCTCATCAACGGCGCATTGCGGTTGGTATTGATTTGGGCACTACGAATTCTTTGGTTGCAATTGTGCGCGATGCCTTGCCCAAAGTGTTGCCAGATTCTCAAGGGCGTGAATTGCTACCCTCCGTGGTGCGCTACCTCCCTAATGGAAGAACCCAGGCCGGCTTCGAAGCGCTTGAGAGTGTAGTGTCAGATCCAAAGAACACCATTGTTTCGGTGAAGCGCTATATGGGGCGCGGACTAAACGATATCGAGCATATTGAAAGTGCTCCCTACGAGTTTGTTGATCAGCCTGGCATGCTTAAGCTCAGAACGGTTGCGGGTGATAAGAGCCCCATCGAAGTTTCTGCGGAAATCCTCGCACGTTTGCGTCAGTTAGCTGAAGATTCAGTCTCTGATGAAATAGTGGGTGCGGTGATCACTGTGCCAGCCTATTTTGACGATGCACAACGTCAAGCTACTAAAGATGCTGCTAAGTTAGCTGGCATTGAGGTGTTGCGATTATTAAATGAACCTACTGCAGCAGCAATTGCCTATGGCTTAGATAACACTTCTGAAGGTGTGTATGCCGTCTATGACCTCGGTGGCGGCACCTTTGATATTTCTATTCTGCGGATGAGTAAGGGTGTTTTTGAGGTGCTCTCCACCGGAGGGGATTCAGCCTTAGGTGGAGATGACTTTGATCATCGTTTGTATTGTTGGGTGATTGAGCAGGCAAAACTCCCGCCGCTATCCATTCACGATCACCGTACTTTATTGCAAGCGTGTAAACACGCCAAAGAGTTGCTCAGTCATAACCCTTTGGCGCGAGTCCATGAGACTTTATCTGATGGCACTGTAGTAAATGTAGGCGTCAGTCAGGCCCAGTTTTTTGAGATTACCCAAAATTTAGTGAGCAAGACTTTGCTTGCTTGTAAAAAAGCTTTGCGGGATTCTGGCTTAAAGGCTGAAGATATCAAGGGCGTAGTAATGGTGGGTGGGTCAACGCGCATGCCAAATGTTCAGCGTGCTGTAGGAGAGTTATTCGGTACGCAACCCTTAAATAATTTAAATCCCGATCAAGTAGTAGCGCTCGGTGCTGCAATGCAAGCTGACTTGTTAGCCGGTAATCAAAGTAAAGATGATGAGTGGTTGTTGTTGGATGTGATTCCACTTTCCCTCGGTATTGAAACTATGGGTGGCTTAGTAGAAAAAATTATTCCTCGAAATACCCCAATACCTGTTGCAAGAGCACAAGACTTCACGACATTTAAAGATGGTCAAACAGCGCTGGCAATTCAAGTAGTACAAGGTGAGCGTGAGCTTGCTCAGGATTGCCGTTCCTTAGGTAAGTTTGAATTGCGTGGCATTCCTGCTATGGCAGCTGGTGCAGCACGAATACGGGTGACCTTTCAGGTTGATGCTGATGGTTTGTTATCAGTAAGTGCAGTAGAGCAGGGCTCAGGTGTAAAGGCATCTATCGATATCAAGCCTTCCTATGGTTTGACCGATGCAGAAATCACCAGAATGTTGCAAGATGGTTTTTCCTCAGCAAAAGAAGATTTGTTGGCAAGGTCTTTGCGCGAAGAGCAAGTGAATGCCCAAAGATTACTAGATGCTGTACAAACTGCGCTAGCAAGTGACAGAAGCTTGCTCTCAAAGGAAGATCAATCCTCCATTGATCATGAGATGGCTGTTCTACAAAAGATTTTGAATGAAGAAACAGATAGCGCCGTAGTGCGTAAGGCTGTTGATCACGCTGCTAAAGCAACAGATGATTTTGCGCAAATGCGTATGAATGCCAGCATTCAAAAGGCCTTATCAGGCAAGAATGTTGCCGAGATCTAAACACAAAAAACTCATAAAGAAGCAGAAAATACCATGACGCAAATTGTTGTTCTACCCCATAGTGAGTACTGTCCTGAAGGCGCGGTTGTTGAGGTGGCTCCTGGAACCTCCATTTGCGAGGCCTTACTAGAGAATGACATTCCTATTGAGCATGCTTGCGATATGGTTTGTGCTTGCACAACTTGTCACGTGATTGTGAAAGAGGGATACCAGAGCCTAAATCCTCCGGATGAAAATGAGGAGGACATGCTTGATCGTGCTTGGGGCTTAAATCCGCAGTCTCGCCTATCCTGCCAAGCGATTGTTGCTCGTGAAGCGCTTGTGATCGAAATACCAAAGTACTCCATTAATCACGCCAAAGAAAGTCATTAACCAAGATTAAGTTGAGTCTTAACGTTTTGGTGCTGTAGCAGTTGATTCTCGAATAACTAAATTAACATTAGCTTTAATTTTTTTGGGCAGGTTATCTACCCCATTGATTTGACAAATTAAGTGATTGGCAGCCTGTGCCCACATACCTATTGCATCTATGTGGATTGTTGTCAGGCTTGGAAGTAGATGCCTAGAGATCTCTAGATCATCAAATCCCACAATGGACAGATCCTTAGGAACTTTAATCCCCTGTTTTTGAGCTTCCAATAATGCGCCCAATGCGAGTACGTCTTGGCCGCAAATAATGGCAGTAATTTTTGGGTTATTCAGTAATAGCTTCTTTAGACCAAGTCTTGCCTCTTGTAGTTCATAGCGGCATTCCACAATCATTTCAGGCTTGAGGTAAATCTTCTTTTCAGCCAGTAAGGCAAGTGTTCCGGCAACACGGTCCTTTGCTCGATCATTGTTGGCGGTAATTCCGCTCAACATCCCAAAATGCTTGTGACCTTGATCCAGCAGGTGTTTGACGCCCAGCTTGATGGCTTCAGCGTTATCAAATCCAGAGGTATAGCCATTCAGAGGGGCAGCCAAGGATCCTACATGGATATAGGGAATATTGCGTGTCCTCATCAGCTTCAATGCTTCCCTTTGTTGACTGATACCAAAAAGGACTATTCCCTCTACACCTCTGGTGAGTAAATTGGTTATTTGTGTGGCTTCGATATTAGGGTCATAGTTGCTGCTAGCCACCAAGAGTTGATGGCCTGATTGGTTGAGCTGTCTTTGGAATTCAGATAGACCTTGGGCAAAGATAGCGTTATCTAAGGTTGGAACAATTGCGCCAATAGTGCCCGAGCGTTTTAGCATCAATGAGCGGGCTCCAGCGTTGGGAATGTAGCCAAGCCTCTTAATAACTGCATGTATCTTTTCTTTAAGGGCAGGGCTGACTGTCTCAGGTCGGTTGAGAGCGCGTGACACTGTTGCCGTAGAAACTTTTGCTGCAGCTGCAACATGATCAATGGTGATTGATCCGGTATTTTTTTTCATCAGTGCCTAAGGGAAAGTCCTAGTCTAATTTAGCCGTTCTGGGTAATTTTGCTAACGAATTGTGGTTAGAATGAAAGCGCTTACATTTAGTTCATTCTATAAGGAATTGGAAATTTTTAGCAAGCTTTTATCCTTCTTTTTGTTCTGTGCGATTCTGCTGCTCGCTTGGTTTGGGCTGACAGAGTGGACGGGCACAATCTCGAGCGCTAGATTTCCATCTCCCATAGAAACTTGGAATTCTTTCAAAATTATTGCCTTGCAGGGTTATGGCAACGGCAAGCTTCATCAGCATGTCTTGCAAAGTGTGATCTTAGTTACCTCCGGATTTTTGGTTTCTTCCTCATTAGGAATATTGCTTGGGATTCTGATGGGTGCCAATAAAAAAATTGAAGCCTTCGTCAATCCAATATTTTTAACCTTGAGGCCAATACCCCCATTAGCATGGATTCCTTTGGCTATTGTTTGGTTGGGGCTTGGTAACTCCGCTAAGGTAATGGTGATTTATGTAGCAGCCTTTGTGCCGGCAGTGATTAATAGTTTTACTGGCGTTAGATCAATAGAGGTACCCCAGCGAGAAGCCGCTGCTATGTTGGGTATTAGCCGTTTTGCTTACTATCGCGAAGTGTTAATTCCTGGTGCGTTGCCCCTTATTTTTACTGGCTTACGCCTATCACTTCAGGCCTCCTGGACTACTTTAGTTGCGGCAGAATTAGTCGGTGCGACTTTAGGTTTGGGATCGATCCTAAATCAAGCGGCTCAAGACATTAATCCGGCCATGATTATGGTGGGCATGATTAGCGTAGCGATTTCTGGTTGGATAATGACTCAGATATTGGCTAAGGCTGAGCGCTATGCGATGCCTTGGAGAGCGTAATGGCACGTCAAGAACGCTTAAATCAAGGTGAGTTTGTATTGTGGACAGGGCTCGGTATTGCTAGCTTTGTTGGTTTTTGGTATCTCTTTGTCCTTTTAGGGGTGGTGCCAAAGCAATTTTTACCGCCTCCACATGAGGTAGTTCTTAAGTTTATTCATTTGCTTAACGAGCCATTTTCTGGCTACACCTTATTGGCGCACATCGCTTCGAGTTTTCAACGCTTTTTGTATGGCTTCCTGGTGGCTGTCGTTATTGGTGTGCCGCTCGGTTTATTGATGGCCTTATCCAAATATGCAAATCAACTGATCACACCATTTTTTGAGAGTATTCGCTTTGTTGCTCCAATTGCTTGGGTTCCATTCGCAGCACTCTGGTTTGGAACTGGTATCGGTGGTCCGGTATTGGTGATCTTTATGGGGGCATTTCCTCCGGTCTTAATTAATACTTATCGCGGAGCAATTCACGTAGATAAAAAATACCTTGAAGCAGCCAGAATGCTTGGGGCAGGTAAGTTGCGCTTGATGACTGAAGTCTTATTTCCAGCGGCCATCCCATCCATCATTGCTGGCCTGCGGATATCTGCGGGCTTAGGTTGGCAATCCCTAGTTGGTGCTGAACTCATTGTTGCATCTAGTGGCGTTGGTTACATGATGGTTAAAGGCCAGGCAAGTATTCAGACCGATATTGTGATGAGCGGCATGATTGCAATTGGTCTCATTGGTTTATTGATTGATGTGCTTTTAAGGCAGGCTGAAAAGTTCGCTGTTCACTATAGAGAAATTTGATTTATGGCAGATATTGTTTTCGATTCAGTAGAGCGCAGCTTTAAACAGGGCGGCAAAGAGTTTTTGGCTGTAGGCGGTGTTAACTTAACTGTTAAAGACAAAGAGTTTGTTGCGATTGTCGGCCCATCTGGTTGCGGAAAGACTACTTGTTTACGCATGGTAGCTGGCCTTGAAATGCCTAGCAAAGGGCGGGTACTTGTTGGCGGCAAAGAGGTAAAAGGGCCTGGACCAGACCGTGCAGTGGTATTCCAGCAATTCGCTTTATTTCCATGGAAAACAGTTCAAGAGAATATTGAGTTTGGCCTGAAATCCATGGGTATGAGTGCGACTGAAAAGCGAGATAAAACTGCCCGTTTAATTTCGCTGATGGGTTTAGAGGGATATGAGCAGGCCTATCCTCATCAATTGTCTGGCGGTATGCAGCAACGAGTGGCTATTGCGCGTGCCTATGTCCTAGAGCCAGAAGTGCTTTTGATGGATGAGCCATTCGGCGCCTTAGATGCACAAACACGTGTAGTGATGCAGGAAGAGCTTGTAAGGCTTGCCCGTAAGAATCCTAAAACTGTCTTATTTATCACCCACGCTGTTGAAGAGGCGGTGTATCTCGCTGATCGTGTCGTGGTGATGTCCAGAAGGCCTGGTCTGATTCGGGATGTGATCGAGATTAAGCCTATTCGTGAAAAAGAAGGTTGGGATACACATACTCGTATTGAGGATGTCATGGATTTGAGTTCTTTTGTGCAGTTACGTAGTCAGATTTGGAAGTTGTTACGCGAGCAAAACCTAGGTGTTGATCATTGATTCACTTTTGTAATGTCTGAAGGAGATAAAAATGCAATTTAAAAAATCATTAGCAAGTATTTTGGGGGCAACGGTACTGGCAGCAGCAAGTGTTGGTAATGTCTATGCGCAAACAAAGCCTGCTTTAACCGAGATTAAAGTGAGTTATCAGCCTGCTTTGTATTGGGCACTTCCATTTTTTGTAGCAACGGAAAAAAACTGGTGGGGTGAATTAGGTCTTAAGCCAGAATTTAGTACTTTCCCCGCTGGCGTTCCGCAAATTGCAGCATCTGCCTCTAAGTCATGGGATGTAGGTGGCACTGGATCTGTTCCTGCTGTATTGGGTTATGTCCGCTTTGGTATTAAGACTATCGGATTGAGTAATGATGAATCAGCAGGCAATGCGCTGCTTGCTACTAGTAAAGCTGCAGAGGCATTTACAGCCAACCCTCAATCATTAAAAGGGCAGACCATTGTATTGACTGGTAACTCCACTGGAGATTATGCAGTTCAATCTTGTCTTAAGAAATATGGTTTAGCTAAGACTGATGTTGTTATCAAGAATATGGGTCAGGGCGAAATTATTTCTGCCATGTCCTCGGGTAACGCTGACTTTGGTGGCTTGTGGGCACCAAATATTTATACGCTCGAAGAGAAGGCTGGAGCTAAGGTCATCTGTAGCGGTAAGGATGGTGGCGCTTTTGTTCCTGGCGCTTTGATCGTACGTGCTGATTATGCAAAAGAAAATCCACAGAATGTAGCTAAGTTCCTCGCTGTGTATTTACGTGCCTGGAAGTGGATGAATGCTAATAAGCCACAAGCGATTGCCATGATGAAAAAGTTCTATGAGCAGGGTGGTGTCACAATTTCTGAGGCTTCAATGAAGAAAGAGTTTGATACCCGCCCTAACTATGACTTGGCAACTGAGTTGAAGATTATGGATAACTCTAAGGGCCCATCACAAGTAGACGGCTGGTTTAATTCTATTGCCGCCTTTATGCAATCAACTGGCGCCATCCAAACTGTACCGCCAGCAAATGAATACATCACTGATGAATTCATGAAGATGGTGAATGCAGATAAAAAACTGCGTGATTTTGCAAACAACTCTAAGTAGTCGATAAAGCAATCTAAAAAATGGGGGCAACCTCATTTTTTAGATAGAGCTTGTAAGCGCTTACAAAACTAAGGTTAGAAATATGTCCATAGATTATTTAAAGAAGGCAGCCAAAACGCCAGAGACTGAGACATCTACAGCTCAGCAGGTGGTGACTGAAATGCTTGCCAATATTGAGAAGAATGGTGAATCGGCTGTTAAGGATTACGCATTAAAGCTGGATAAATGGTCAGGCGATATTGTCATGTCAGAGCAGGCAATGAATGCTATCTTGGCTGATGTGCCAGCCTCAGTGAAGCGAGATATTGATTTTGCTGTGAAGCAAGTCTATGACTTTGCTATCGCTCAGAAAAATAGCATTCAGGATTTCTCTACCACCCTACATACTGGGGTTACTGCCGGACAAAAGGTGTTGCCAGTAAATGTAGTGGGTTGTTACGCACCTTCGGGTAGATATGCTCACATTGCATCTGCTTATATGACGGTAGCTACAGCAAAAGCGGCGGGTGTTAAAAATATCATTGCATGCTCAAGCCCATTTAGAGGTGGAGGCATTCATCCCTATGTGCTTTATGCCTTTAAAGCAGCTGGTGCTGATGTCATTATGACTTTGGGTGGTGTTCAGGCGATTGCTTCGATGGCGTATGGATTATTTACCGGCAAACCTGCTGACGTAGTCGTGGGGCCAGGTAATAAGTTTGTTGCTGAAGCAAAGCGTTCCCTGTTTGGAAAAGTTGGAATTGATGTATTTGCTGGACCATCTGAAATTGCGGTGATTGCAGATGAAACGGCTGATCCAAAAATTGTAGCGAGTGACTTAGTTGGTCAGGCTGAACATGGCCACGAATCTCCCGCATGGTTATTTACTACCTCAGCCAAATTGGCTAATGAAGTGATGATATTGGTTCCTCAGATGATTGATCTCTTACCGCCAACAGCAAAGGATGCTGCGGCCTGCGCATGGCGTGATTATGGCGAGGTTATCGTATGTAGCACTCGCGAAGAGGTTGCCAAAGTTTCTGACCAATATGCAAGTGAACATCTTGAAGTCCATGCAAAAGAATTGGATTGGTGGTTAAGTAATCTCACCTGCTACGGATCTTTATTTTTGGGTGAAGAAACTACCGTTGCCTTTGGAGATAAGACCAGTGGACCAAACCATGTGTTGCCTACGAAGGGTGCAGCAAGATATTCAGGTGGTTTATCTGTTCATAAGTTCATGAAAACACTGACTTGGCAGAAGATGACTCGTGAGGGAAGCAAAGAAATGGCGCTAGTAACAGCTCGAATTAGTCGTCTAGAAGGAATGGAAGCGCATGCACGTACTGCAGATGATCGTTTGGAAAAGTACTTTCCTAATGAGAAGTTTGATCTTGGAAGTCCCGTAGAGGTATGAGTCAAATCATCCATCAACTATTTGATTTGCAGGGTAAAACAGCTCTCATTACCGGTGGTAGTAGTGGCTTAGGCGAGGGCATTGCCCTCGCTTTAGGTTTGGCTGGTGCTGAAGTCGCTATTGCTGCCCGTAGAGAAGCTCCATTGGAAGAAGCTACAGAGCGTCTTAATGCTCAGGGTATTAAGACCTCCTCATTTACTGCAAACTTAAGCGACTTGGAGCAAGCAGAGGGCTTGTCCAAGCGCGTCTTAAGTCAGCTCAGAAAAGTCGACATCTTGGTTAATGCTGCAGGTGTTAACTTGAGAGAGCCCTATGGACAAGTATCTCCACAGAGTTGGCAAGAGCAATTAAATGTACAGTTAGCTGCCCCATTTTTTATGACTCAAGCGCTGGCACCACAAATGCAGTCGCGTAGATGGGGTCGCATCATTAATATTGCATCTCTACAGAGCTATCGCGCTTTTGCTAATAGTGCACCCTATGGTGCAGCAAAGGGTGGGGTTGTCCAGTTAACGCGAGCTATAGCGCAGGAGTGGTCAAAGTTTGGCATTACTTGTAATGCTATTGGTCCTGGGTTCTTTCCTACGGCATTAACAGCGCCAGTCTTTAATAATCCTGATTTAGTCAAAATGCATGCAGAAAAAACAGCGATAGGTCGCAATGGTGAGATGACGGATATCCATGGTTTAGCCATCTTCTTATCTAGCGATGCCTCTGCCTACATTACTGGACAAACCATCATGCTCGATGGCGGTTACACCGCAATATAAGGATCGTAATTATGAAAGCCTTGGTCTATACACAGCCAAATGAAATGCAGATCTTAGATCGTTCTTATCCTTCGCTGGATACTGAGGAGGTGGTACTCAAGATTGAGTCGGTGGGTATTTGCGGAAGTGATATGCACGCTTTTCATGGTCATGACCCTAGAAGAAAGCCGGGCTTAGTTTTAGGGCATGAATTTGCTGGAACCATTGCTGAAACCAGATCTTCGCTTTTTACCAAAGGGCAGAGAGTTACAGGCAATCCATTGATTACTTGTGGCCACTGCGAATATTGTCTGCAGGGAAGAAATAATTTGTGCGCGAATCGCACTATGGTGGGAATGACAAGACCGGGAGCTTTTGCTGAATATATGAGTATTCCTGCGAGCTCATTGATTGTCATACCCGAAGGCCTTAGTCTGGATGCTGCTGCATTGACTGAGCCAGCAGCCACTGCTGTTCATGCAATTAACTTATCAATGCGAGCCCTTCAAAGACCTATTCAAGAATGTCGTGTTTTGATATTGGGTGGTGGCGCTATAGGAATGCTTTCTGCGTTGCTCTTGAAGCATTACGGGGTTGATGATTTAACGGTTGCCGAAGTAAACCCATTGCGCAGAAAAGCTATTGTGCAACATGTTGGCTGCAAGACGCTCAATCCTATTGATGAAAAAATAACTGAAAATTCAGTTGAATTTGTGATGGATTGCGTCGGTGCTGTAGTTACTCGCAACACAGCACTGGCTGCCGTAAAGCCGGGCGGTGTGATGATGCATGTAGGCCTTCAGGATTGGGCTAGCGAAATTGACATGAGAAAGCTTACGCTTGCTGAAATCACGCTGCTTGGAACCTACACCTACTCCACGGTTGATCTTCAAGCCACCGTTAATTTGCTCGCTCGCAATGCCTTTGGCGACTTGTCTTGGGTAGAAAAGCGGTCTTTAGATGATGGGCCTCAGGCCTTTAGTGACTTACATGCTGGAAAGACAGCTGCTGCAAAAGTTCTCCTAAAACCGTTTTAAATAATCGCGGGTTACTCAGTATGCAATTTGTCTTTCATTCCACGCCCTCTATATTTGTAGAAAGAGGGGGCTCGGCCAGCCTTGCAAAAAAAATTCTGGAACGAGGCGGCAAATCTGTCTTAATTGTTACGGACCCCGGCGTTCTTTCTGCGGGCTTGCTAGATAAAGCGCTTCCCCCATTTAAAGAGTTAAAGCTCCCATTTCAGATTTTTTCCGATGTTGAGGCTGACCCTCCAGTCCCCGTAATTAATCAGGCGGTGAAGGTAGCGCAGGACTATAAAGCGGATTTCATTGTGGGCTTTGGTGGCGGTAGCTCGATGGATGTAGCTAAGCTTGTTGCTTTGTTAAGTCCTGGCACTGAAAATCTTGCCGACATATACGGCATTGGAATGGCCAAAGGACCAAGATTACCTTTGATCCTGGTGCCTACAACTGCTGGTACAGGTTCTGAGGTAACGCAAAGCTCTGTAGTAACTGTCAGTGAAAGTGAAAAGAAGGGTGTTCTCTCACCCCATCTATTGCCAGATTTAGCAATATTGGATGCAGAGTTAACGCTTGGCTTGCCGGCCCACGTAACAGCCGCTACAGGAATAGATGCGATGGTCCATGCTATTGAGGCATATACAACCAAGCATCTTAAAAACCCGATGTCCGATTGCGTAGCCAAAGAGGCTCTACGTTTATTGGCAGGAAATCTTCATCAAGCCGTTAACTCTGGAAGCGATATTGTTGCGCGTGAAAACATGTTACTCGGTGCTTGTCTTGGAGGTATGGCATTTACTAATGCGCCAGTAGCAGGAGTTCATGCATTGGCATATCCGATTGGCGCAAGATTTCATGTGCCTCATGGCTTGTCCAATTCCTTAATGTTGGCCCCGGTAATTCGCTTCAATATTGAAGTGGCACATTCCATGTATGCAGAGCTCGGGCAGATCATTAAACCAGGACTTAAGGGTACAACTATCGAGCAGGCAAATGGATTGGCTGAGTATTTAGGCGGACTTGCTGGTGAGCTCGGTTTACCACAGCATTTAGTCGAGGTCGGCATTGCTGAGAGTGATATTGACCAGTTAGCCAAGGATGCCATGTTGCAAACCCGCCTTCTAAGCAACAGTCCACGTGAGATCACGCTCAGTGATGCTGCTGCTCTATATCGAGAAGCGCTATAGAGTTGATAAAAAATGTTGCTTGATGGCTAAAGTAATGTTTTGTCGACCATGCTTTTTACGCTCGAGCAATCCAACCTTACGATAGATTGCTTTTCCTGGTAATTCTTGAATCTTGAGTTGGCGGTCGCTTGACCAAGCAATATTAGCTAGCTTTGGAACAATGGAGTATCCAAGACCTTGTCTTACTAGCTCAATAATGGCTTCTACTGAGTTGAGCTCCATGCCATCTTGAATCTTGAGTTTATTAGCTCGAATCGTTTGATCTACAAGATGTCCTGTCCAAGTATTTCTCTCAAAGCGAATAAAGGGCAGTGGCTTATCAGTGCCGATAGAGCCTTTCTTTGGTTTGGGGGCGCTTGGATAAATCAAGATCATGGGTTCTTTATAGAGTTCGGTCCATTGGACGTTTTGCGGTAGGGCAAAAGGAGACTCTGTCACAATCGCAGCATCAAGACTGCCCTCAATCACTTGGTCTAAGAAGTTGCTAGATAAGCCTGCAATTAATTTAATCTCAAGCTCTGGATAGTGTTGCTTTAACTCATTGAGTGTTTTGCCAAAAGCACCCATGAGTGTTGAGACCAGCGCACCTAAAACAATAGTCCCGCTTAGATCAGTCTTGAGATTTGCTCCCAGAGCTTCGTAGCGTGCAATGATTTCTTGAATTGGCTCTATTAAAGATCGGCCATGGCTATTTAGCGTAAGGGATCGTTTGGTCCTATCAAACAACTCAATACCAATTTCTTGCTCTAGTTGTTGTAATTGTTGCCCCGCAGCAGCAGCAGTCAGGCCAATTTCTCTCGCTGCAGCCGCCACACTCTTATGCCGAGTAATGGCAAGGAAATTTTTGAGGACTTTGATGCTGGACATGCTTTCTATTATAAATATATTCTTTATCTCAAAGAAAACAATTCTGAATTATTCTTTATTCCGCATTCCCCATTTTTTATTTCGATGTTATGGTGTAAAAAAGAACTTGCATAATTAAGATGTAGACTACGGAGGCAATGTAAAAATGTCGGATATCAAGAGTAAGTCACAGCGGCGCACATTTTTGAAAAAATCATTGACGGTCGGATCCAGTATTGGTGGATTGATTGCTTCCAAAAGTGTTGCTGCCCAATCAAATAGTTCAACCTTTTTAGCAATCGACCCATGGACAAAGGTTCAAGGTTCTACCTTTATTAATCCTCCATATGGATTGCCCTCAAAGTACGAAAAAAATGTAGTTAGGGTTCTTCCATTGCCGCCACCAACTTTTTTGACTGGCTCAAGAACACCCCTGCAAAATTTGCATGGAATTATTACTCCAAATGGCTTGGTATTTGAGCGGCATCATGCCGGCATTCCTGATATTAATCCTGACCAGCATCGCTTAGTAATTCATGGTCTTGTTGATAGGCCTATGATATTCACGATGGAAGATATAGTTCGCTTCCCATCAGAGTCGCGAGTATATTTTTTAGAGTGCTCTGGTAATAGTGCTGCTGAATTAAAGAAGGCAAGTGGGAAAACCGCACAGGAAATCCATGGACTGCTTTCTTGCTGCGAATGGACAGGTGTTCGCCTGTCAACAATTTTGCAAGAGTGTGGCGTTCAGCCAACTGCAAAATGGGCGCTAGCAGAAGGGGCTGATGGTGCTGCTATGACCCGTAGCATCCCAATGAGCAAGATGATGGATGATGCGCTATTGGTATACGCACAAAACGGTGAAATGTTGCGAGCCGAACAGGGATACCCGTTGCGCCTCTTTTTGCCTGGATACGAGGGTAATATGAGTATTAAGTGGTTACGGCGAATTAAGTTAGGTACTGAGCCTTGGCAAACGCGCGAAGAAACGTCTGCATATACTGATTTACTTCCTAATGGTAAGGCTGAGCAATTTACCTTTGCCATGGATGTTAAGTCGGTGATCACCCAGCCCTCGGGAATGATGAGATTGAAGTCAAAGGGCTTTTATGAAATCTCTGGGTTTGCTTGGTCTGGAAATGGCGGAATAAAGCGTGTTGAAGTGTCTCTGAATGGCGGGGCATCTTGGGCGCAGGCGGTTTTACAAGAACCTGTGATGGATAAGTCCTTGGTTCGCTTCCGTTTTCCATGGATGTGGGATGGGACTCCAGCCATGCTGATGAGCAGGGCAATCGATTCTAGCGGGGATATACAACCTACGATGGAGGCTTTGCTTAAAGCCAAGGGCCCCAACATTTTTTATCACAATAACGCTATTCAACCATGGCGTGTGGCAGCGAATGGGGAGATTACCAATGGTCGCTAGTCGAAGCATAGTCAGGGTCCTAATTGGTGGAGTTGTGCTTGGAATGATTGCTGCTTGTGCTAGTAGCTATCAATCTTCCGGGCCCATTGGTCTTGGCAAGCCTATTACTGAAAATCAAATACGACTATGGAATATTGACATCAATCCAAAAGGGGATGGATTGCCTGAAGGTTCTGGTACTGCAGTTGTTGGGGAGACTCTCTATCAGCAGCAGTGCGCCTCCTGTCATGGTGATAAGGGTCAAGGAGGAATAGCCAATCGACTAGCTGGCGGAGGCGGGTTAAATACAAATACACCAGTCAAAACGGTTGGCAGTTTTTGGCCATACCCAACCACCATATTTGATTACACGAGAAGGGCAATGCCCCATAACGCACCTCAATCTTTAAGTAATGATCAGTTGTATGCGGCAACCGCCTATATTCTATTTTTAAATAAGATTATTGCTAAAGATACGGTTATGGATGCCAAGTCTTTACCCTTGGTGCAAATGCCCAATAGGGATGGATTTATCCCTATCGAACGTTAAGCCCCATCTTCTTGTCACTTTAAATACCTCTTTGAGATAAATTAATACTTTATCTCAAAGAAAAATATATTCGATTTATTTTTTACTATCTATCGATATAATGAATCCATGTCAAATATGGATCTCAAAGTAAAAGTCTGGCGCGGAGCTGAGCAGGGCGAGTTCGTCGAGTACTTGGTACCACGCAACTCCAATCAAACGGTTCTGGATGTTGTGACCTACATCCAGCGAAAACTAGATCCTACGCTGAGTTACCGCTTTGCCTGTCGTGTGGGTATGTGTGGATCATGCGCAATGACGGTGAATGGGGTAGCGCGTTGGACTTGTCGCACCCATGTGTCGCAGATCTTAGAGGGTGACTCTCTCGAGATAGCTCCATTAAATAATTTACCAGTCATTAAAGACCTTGCCACTGATATGCGTGAGTTTTTTAATAAATGGAAAGGCGCTGTTGGCTTCTTTAAGGGCAATCAAACCCGTCATAATGATTTTGCCAAAGTAGAGCCGCAGTCTGAAGAGCGTCAATTGGCGAATGCAGGTATTGAATGTATTGGTTGTGGGGTTTGTTATGCGTCTTGTGAAGTGGTCGAAGCACGACCAAATTATCTTGGCCCCGCAGCGTTAAATCGGGCATGGACATTAACCAATGACATTAGAGATATTCAGCAACTCGATCGCCTTCATGCGGTAGCGGGTGATGCTGGATGTCATGCCTGCCATACGCAGGGGTCTTGTACGGAGCGCTGTCCCAAGGGGATTGAACCAACCGCAAGTATTGCTGGCCTAAAAAAATTAGTTGCTAGAGCTGCAGTAAAGGGCAGTAAGTGGGGCAAGCTATGAGTGCAGCAGTAATGCAAGCAAAACTTTGGTATGCCCAAAGAATTAGTGCCATGATTCTCGGAATCTGTGTGGCTATTCATCTAGTCATTATTTTTTATGCCATCAGGGGTGGTTTAAGTGCCCAAGAAATACTGGGGCGCACTCAGGGTAATTTGGCTTTCGCGCTTTTTTATGAGATCTTTGTTTTAGCGTGTTTTGTGCACGCTCCAATTGGGGTGGCCAATATTCTGCAGGAGACTTTACCTAAAAGTGGAATTGCAAAACCTGCTTCTTGGTTGTTAGCTATATTAATTTTGACTCTAGGAACTACTGCTGTAATCGGCGTTTATAGCGGAGGTGCGCTTTGAGCTCAAGACCAAAGATGGATTACAGAGCAAAGAGTCACTTATCGTATTTTGCTTATGCCTGCCATCGTTTTTCTGGCTTGCTTTTAGCCTGCTTCCTACCTTTGCATTTCTTGATGCTCTCCCAGTCTTTGCGTGGTGCTGCTGGTTTTGAGTTAGCGCTTGGTTTAACAGATATATGGGTCTTCAAGTTTGGTGAGTGGACATTGGTCATACTGCTGGCTATTCATTTAGCGGGGGGAGTGCGCCTACTCATGATCGAGTTTGGTCCTTGGCGCGGCTTACGTAAGGGCTGGATTCAGGCTTCTATTTTGTTTGCAATGATTTGCGGACTTTTATTTCTATATTTTGCTAATTAGTTAGGTTACTTATGCAGTTATCAATGAATTTGGTGGAAGAGGCTTGTAAAGAGCTTTATATTCGCGCCCTCAAGGTGCTGCCAGATGATATTAAGGCGGGAATTGATCGACTAGATCGCGCTGAGACTGATGGCCGTGCCCAGGTCGTTTTGAAAACCATGATTACTAATATTGCAGTAGCTGAGCGAGAAGATAACTTACTTTGCCAAGATACCGGTCTGCCCATTTATAACGTCAAGATTGGCAGTAATGTTCAATATGATGGCATGGCGTTAATGGCAGCTATTCGCAAGGGTTGTGAGCGCGCTACAAAAGAGTACCCCTTGAGATCATCCGTAGTACATCCCATTACCCGCAAAAATAATCACACTTCATGTGGCATTGATATGCCTGCAATCCATATCGATTTTTCTGATGCATCAGAAACGGTTGAGATTGAAATGGTTCCTAAGGGAAGTGGATCGGAAAACAATTCTTTTCTTAAAATGGCAATTCCAGCTGATGGGATTAATGGCGTTAAAGCATTTGTGATTGAGAGCGTTGTTTCTGCTGGAGGTAAAACCTGCCCTCCAACAATCGTAGGGGTTGGTGTGGGTGGAACATCTGATCAGTGTGTTGCGATGGCAAAGAGAGCAGCAGTTCGTCCTCTAGGAAGCTCCTGTTCAGATGAAGAGGGCGCAAAGCTTGAAAAGGAGTTGAGTAGCGCGGTAAATCAGCTTGGCATTGGGCCACAGGGTCTTGGTGGTGATGGCACCGCATTTGCTGTTCATGTTGAGCTTGCGCATACCCATATCACGCTAAATCCGGTTGCAGTCAATATGCAATGTCACTCTGCTCGGAGAGCGCGTGCAACCTTTACGCCTGCGGGCGTAAGTTACGGATTCTAAGGGGATATCGATGGCGCACTATGTTCTCCAAACTCCAGTAAACGAAGATGATATTCGTAAGCTTCGTATTAATGACACTGTAACCTTGCAAAATACATTATTTGGTATTCGTGATGCCACGCAAATACATATCTTTGATCATGATCGTAAAACACGTTTTGATCTCAATGGTCATGCTGTAATTCACACTGCACCCAATGTGCGTAAGGTGCCAGTAAGTGATGAGTTCCCTGCTGGCTATCAAGCTATTTGCATTGGCACGACAACTTCCGATCGCATGGAGCGTTTCACCCGTCCTTTGATGACGCAAAAAGGTGTTCGCATGATTGTGGGTAAAGGTGGCATGCGAGAAGGTTCTGCGGAGGCCTTTAAAGAACTCGGCGGAGTTTATTTGGCCATTATTGGTGGTACTGCGGCTTTGGAGACCACTTGGATTGAGCAAATCGAAGATGTGGATATGGACGATCTCAACCCAGAGTCGCTCTGGCGTTTCAAGATCAAAGATTTTGGCCCTCTCTTAGTGGCTATGGATAGTCATGGCGGCAGTATTTATCAAGAAGTGCGAGGCGATGTTGCGCGCAAGAAAGAGGCAGTATTAAAGAGTCTTGGAATTACATCATGAGCGCGATACCTACCATTGATACAGATATATTAATTCTGGGCTCTGGTGGTGCTGGCCTCTTTGCCGCATTGCATGCACACCAGGCAAATCCAAATTTACACATCACGATTGCTGTTAAAGGGTTATTGGGTAAATGTGGTTGTACACGGATGGTGCAGGGGGGTTACAACGTTGCTCTCGCGGAAGGCGACTCTGTTGAGCGCCATTTTATGGATACGATTGAAGGCGGTAAGTGGCTATCAGATCAAGATCTCGCATGGACGCTAGTCAGTAAAGCTGTAGAACGTATTCATGAACTCGAGAATGAACTCGGATGCTTTTTTGATCGCAACCCTGATGGCACTGTTCATCAAAAAGCTTTTGCTGGGCAAACTTTTGACCGCACAGTTCACAAGGGTGACTTAACGGGAATTGAAATTATTAATCGCTTGGCAGAGCAGGTTTGGTCAAGAGGAATTCATCGCCTTGAAGAGCATCGCGCGATTGAGCTGATTCATAGCAAGGATGGAAAGTCTTTAGCGGGTGTCTTGATGCTTAATATGCAGACAGGACAATTTACATTGGTGCGTTCTAAGGCCGTTTTGTTAGCCACTGGCGGCGGGCCTACTATGTATAAGTACCATACGCCATCGGGTGATAAGAGCTGCGATGGATTGGCGATGGCCTTACGTGCAGGTCTGACATTGCGTGATATGGAGATGGTGCAGTTTCATCCAACAGGCCTTTTAGCCGGACCAGGCACACGAATGACGGGAACAGTGCTAGAAGAAGGGCTCCGGGGCGCAGGCGGATACTTACTCAATCGTAATCATGAGCGCTTTATGGGTAATTATGATCCCCGTAATGAGCGCGCTACTCGAGACATTGTCTCAAGATCGATTAATTCAGAGATTCGTGCAGGACGCGCTACGCCCAATGGCGGAGTCTACATTCAGATGAGTCACCTTGGACCTGAGAATGTTCGTAAGCAATTTAAGGGCATGGTAGAGCGTTGCGCTGATAGCGGATTTGATTTGGCTGGCGACTTAGTTGAGGTGGTGCCAACGGCGCACTACATGATGGGGGGCCTTGTTTTTAAGAAAGATTGCAGCACTGATTTGCCTGGACTGTTTGCAGCCGGTGAAGATACTGGTGGCGTGCATGGCGCTAATCGCCTTGGTGGCAATGGGGTTGCAAATTCAACAGTATTTGGTGGTATCGCTGGTGAGGCAATGGCTGCTTGGGTGAGCGGGCAATCCTTACGTGAGTGCAACATGGATGAAGTGTATGCCAGTATCAAAGCCCATGAAGAGCCACTGCAAAAACCTGCTGGGGATATTGAAGCGATACGCGATGCGCTTGCTGAGTGTATGTGGGATGACGTTGGTATTTCAAGGACAAAAGAGAGTTTGCTGCGTGCTCGTAATACCTTAGAGCAGTTAGGTGCTTCATTGGAGCAAATGGGTGTGGGCAATCTTCAACGTGAATATAGTGTCACATGGCAAGATTGGATGAATTTGCAAAACTTAATCTTGGTTAGCAAAGCCGTGACTGAAGCAGCGATTGCCCGCGAGAATTCAAGAGGAGCTCATTACCGTGATGATTTGCCCGAGCCAGGTTCTTTAGAGGGCTCGTATTTCACGGCAGTCAAAATGCTAAATCAAAACTTGCTGATAGAAAATAGACCGGTGAATTTCACTATGGTTAAGCCAGGCGAAACGATTCTGGTTGAGAGCTAATTATTTTTGATTTGATTGAGCCATATCAATTTGGTTTGGCAACCCTGATTATCTTTGGCGCCTATTTTATTTTTGGCGTCTCTGGATTTGGCTCCTCGATTGTTGCTGTACCCCTTTTGGTGCAGATGTATCCCCTTAAAGCAGTGGTCCCCATGATGGTCATTATTGATATCTGTGCTTCGCTGTATCTAGGCAGAAAATCTTCTGCGGATGCAAACTTCAAGGAGCTCAAGTGGCTATTTCCCTTTAGCTTGGTTGGGATGGTGCTGGGAATAGTCTTGTTAATTCAGGCGCCAAGCGAACCTTTATTATTGACTCTAGGCTGTTTTGCTGCGGCTAATGGAGTACGGGTCTTATGGCAAAGAAACAATGAAGCACCTGCGCCCATCAATAAATGGTGGGCTGCTCCCTTTGGATTTTTTGGGGGAACTTTTACGGCCTTGTTTGCTACGGGTGGCCCGATCTATGTTTCCTACTTGGGCCTAAGAATCAATGACCCAAAAGCATTGAGAGCCACAATGGCCTTTGCTATTTTTATGCTGACCTTTTTACGCCTTAGTCTTATGTTAGTAACGGGATTAATTTTGAGCTGGCCTGTTATCGGGCTAGCTATTTGCCTAATGCCCGCAACCTTCCTTGGGATTTGGCTGGGAACACATGTCCATAGCAAACTCAGTAATGCAGCGATGCGGGTTGCCTATGGATCTATTTTGATTTTTTCAGGAACGATGTTATTGATTCGTCAGCTCTAAAAAGAAAAAGGCGAAGAAAATATCTTCGCCTTTGTGGGGTAGCGGCATCCTACTGAGCGCTAATATTGCGACCCTTAATTACTTTATCCCAAATTACTGACTCAGCTTTGACTTGTGACTCAAATTCTTTCTGGTTGTTAACTACTGCTGTCAAACCATTCAAATCTAGACTGGCTTTTAATGCATCAGAGCTAACGGCTTTAACGGTGGCAGCATAAATCTTTTCGGTAATCGCCTTGGGCGTGCCTGCTGGAGCGATTAATCCAAACCAGCCAGTAGATTCAAATCCAGGAATGCCTGCTTCGGCAACTGTAGGCACATCGGGCAATTGTTTAGAGCGTTTTAAGCTGGTTACAGCAAGAGGCTTAATTTGACCTGCCTTAGCAAACCCTGTTGCCGCTGTTAAGTTACCAACCATAAAGTCAATTTGTCCTGCTACTAAATCATTGATCGCAGCAGACTCACCTTTATAAGGTACATGGGTTGCTGGAATATTGGCGGAATAAGTCAGACTCTCAGCGGCCATATGAACTTGGCTGCCGATGCCAGCAGAACCAAAATTGAGATCCTTAGTTTTTGCGTAGGCAATGAACTCGGCAAGATTCTTTATGGGTAGTTTTGTACTCACGGATACCAGCATCGGACCACTGGCTACATTGGTGATGTATACAAAGTCCTTGGCATAGTTGACGGGTAATTTCTTATAGAGGAACGGATTTACTGTAAGCATGCTACCTGAGGCAAGCATGATGGTGTAGCCATCGGCGGGTGACTGCGCTACGTACTCTGCTGCAATGTTTCCTCCAGCACCCGGTTTATTTTCCACAATCACATTTTGTCCAAGATCTTTTGTGAGTTGTTGAGCGAGTAGGCGCCCCAGAATATCGGTGGTGCCACCTGCAGCAAAAGGAATAATGAGTTTGATGGGTTTTGTTGGCCAGTTTTGTGCCATAGCTAAAGGTGATGCAAGAAGGGCAAATGCGCCCGCAATCAATGCAATTTTTTTACCTAGCTTACTGATCTGTTGCTTAAACATGCTTACTTTCTCCGATGGTAATTCGATCTAAATATCTTATCTGCATTTGCATCTAAAAATTCCTACGATCTCTATTTATTAGTTATAAGCTTATGTATTACTAGTGTCTCCTCCAGCTCTTGTTTTACGCAATCTCATTCGTAATTGCGTCGCACAATAATGGGGGTGTTGCAAGATATCTAAATCATCTATATGATCTAGATATGTCATCTATTTTGATCTCCGAATTCATCACAAGTCAAGCCCTAGAAACCCTGCGTTCTCAGCATGAAGTTGCCTATGAGCCGGAGTTATATAAAGATCGCCCAGCTTTAATTGCTGCGATGCAAAATATTGAGGGTTTGATTGTTCGTAACCTTACTCAAGTAAATGAAGAAATATTGGTAGGCGCTCCAAATCTGAAGGTTGTAGGGCGTCTAGGTGTTGGTCTTGAGAATATCGAGCTGCCTGCTTGCGCTAAACGCAATATCAAAGTAATTCCGGCTACGGGCGCTAATGCGGATTCAGTAGCTGAATATGTTGTTGGGGCGGCAGTCGCATTAACTAGAGGTTTTATTCCGGCGACGATTGCAACGCTGAAAGGTGAGTGGCCACGTCCACGTTTCTCTAGTTACCATGAGTTTTTAGGCAAGACCATCGGAATTGTTGGTTTTGGCAGCATTGGTAGGGTAGTGGCTAAAAAAGCCCATGCTTTTGGTTTGCAATGCCTGGCTTATGACCCAATGCTCTCTGGTGGTTCCGTAGATCTTGAAGGCTTTTCAGTGCCCTTGCTCTCTTTGGGCGACCTACTTGCAAAGAGTGATGCAGTTACATTACACCTCCCATTTTTACCTGAGACTAAGAACCTATTTAATGCAGCTACTTTGGATCAAATGAAAAAGGGTGCATGTCTCATTAACACTGCTCGCGGCGGAATCGTTGACGAGAATGCCCTTGTGGAACGCCTCCGATCTGGCGTTATTGGTGGCGCAGCTATGGATGTGTTCACATCCGAGCCTGCAAAAGACCTAAGCCACTTTGCTGGAATTGAAAATCTTATTATGACCCCTCATATTGCCGGCGTTACTCACGAAAGCAATGGGCGTGTTAGTCAAATGATCGCCGATGAAGTAAATCGGTTCTTAGGAGCTTAAAGTGAATTTGTCTTATCAAAAGATGGTTGAGTTGGCTTCTGCTGGCCTGATGGCGGCTGGCATTGGTGAGAAGGCTGCCTTGGAGACTGCACAATTTTTAGCGCTCGCTGAATTAGATGGCTTAGCATCACATGGTCTTGCTCGAGTCGCGCAATATGCCGGCCATGCAAAAAATGGCCGTGTTGAACTTTCCCCAAAAATTAAAGTACGACCGTTTAAGACCTCGGCAGCATTAGTGGATGCATGTGATGGCCTGGCGTTTCCGGCACTTCGCTTTGCTACTGACCTCTCTGTTAATTTAGCTTCTAAAACGGGAGTTGGTTTGGTAGCCGTTACTAATAGCCATCACTTCGGAGTGGCCGGCCATTTTGCAGAAGCTGCGGCGCGAGCAGGTTATATCTCCCTCTTATTTGGTAATACGCCAGCTGCTATGCCGATGGTAGGTGGTAGCAAGGCGATTTTTGGTACTAATCCTCTGGCAGCAGCATTTCCTATTGCTAATCGTGATCCATTGGTCATTGATATGTCATTGTCAGCAGTTGCACGCGGCAAATTACTTGTAGCCGCTAAAAAAGGCGAGTCCATTCCCGAGGGATGGGCATTAACGGCTGATGGAAAACAGACTACCGATCCGCAAGAAGGTCTGAAGGGCTTAATGGTTCCCTTGGGCGGAGATAAGGGTGCATTACTAGCGCTGATTATTGAGCTTTTGGTTGTAGGTCTATCAGGCAGTAGATTCTCATATGAGGCTGACTCATTCTTTGATGCCAAAGGTAATCGCCCTCGCATCGGGCAGTTGCTCTTAACGATTGATCCAGGCCTAGCGGGAAGCCAGGTATTTGCCAGAAAAATGCATGATTTTCTGAAGACTTTGGCAGCTGATGCGGGAACACGCTTGCCTGGTCAGCGTCGTTTTAAGCAACGTGCAGCTGGTTTTAAAGAGGGCGTAAATGTTTCTGAAGTGGTTGTAGAAGAAATTCAGGCTGGTATTCGCCAGTCATGGGGTGTTTTGTAGTTCAACAAGATTAAAGAGGAGAAGGTAATGATCCATTTTGTCGTGCATGAGCCAGGAGATGGCGTAGGTGTAGTGGTCGTTGAAGGCGTTAAAGCTGGGGATGATTTGATTGGTTGGGTAATGGACGGAGATATCACTCTCAATATGAAGTCTGAGAGTGATATTCCAATTGGCCATAAAATTTCATTAAATGAATTTAAGCCAGGCGATACGGTGATGAAGTATGGCGTCGATATCGGCAAGGTAGTAGCTCCTATCAAAAAAGGCGAGCACCTCCATGTCCAAAACGTAAAAACTAAGCGCTGGTAATCCAGGCTCTTATTTACCCATTCATTTAGAAAGAAAACAAGATGATTAATTTGAAAGACGCGAGCTTCATGGGTTACCGCCGTGAAAATGGCCGCATGGGCATTCGCAATCACGTATTAATTTTGCCTTTAGATGACTTGTCTAATGCAGCTTGCGAAGCTGTGGCAAATAACATCAAAGGTACTCAGGCTATTCCTCACTCATATGGTCGTTTACAGTTTGGTGCTGACTTAGAGCTACATTTCCGCACCTTGATTGGAACTGGAAGTAATCCAAACGTGGCTGCGGTAGTGGTGATCGGCATCGAGCCACAATGGACCAAAATCGTGGTTGATGGCATCAAAGCTTCCGGTAAGCCGGTAGAAGGTTTCTGGATTGAAGGTAATGGCGATACAGCCACTATCGCCTCTGCTAGTAAAGCTGCCTACCAGATGATGAAGCATGCCTCTAAACAAAAACGCGTTAAGGCTCCTTTATCTGAGTTGTGGGTATCCACAAAATGCGGCGAATCTGACACCACTTCTGGTTGCGGTGCCAACCCAACAGTAGGTGATGCTTTCGACAAGCTGTACGATATTGGTTCTACCTTGGTATTTGGTGAAACTACCGAGTTAACTGGTGGCGAGCATTTGGTTGAAGCGCGTTGCCGTACTCCGGAAGTGAAAAAGAAATTTCGTGAAATGTTTGATCGCTACCAAGACGTGATTGAACGTCACAAAACGAGCGACCTTTCTGATTCACAGCCTACTAAAGGAAATATTGCTGGTGGTTTAACTACCATTGAAGAAAAAGCCTTGGGCAATATTCAGAAGATTGGTAAGAGATGTATCGTTGATAGCGTTTTGGATAAGGGCGAAGAGCCAACTATTCCTGGTTTGCACTTTATGGACTCCTCATCAGCGGCTGCTGAGATGGTGACTTTGTGTGCTGCTGCTGGTTTTGCTGCTCACTTCTTCCCAACAGGCCAAGGTAACGTCATCGGCAATGCCATCCTTCCAGTGATTAAGATCTGCGCAAATCCAAAGACAGTACGTACTATGGGTGAGCATATCGACGTTGACGTATCAGGCATTTTGCGTCGCGAAGAAAATATGGATCAAGCAGGCGATAAATTGTTAGAGTGCCTCTTGCGCACTGCTGACGGTGAATTAACTGCCTCAGAAATTCTCGGCCATCGTGAATTCGTATTAACCCGTTTATACGAGTCTGCGTAAGTTTTAAAGTATGAAATCCCTGACCGCTTATCAAGAAGTAAAGCAAAAGATCACCGAGGATCTGGTCAGGGGACGTTATCCTATGGGGCAGGCCTTGCCTGCCGAAAAGGATCTGTCGAAAGAGTTAGATGTTTCAATAGGAACCCTGCGTAAAGCGGTAGATGAGTTGGTGGCAGAAGGCATTGTTGTCCGTCGCCAAGGCAGGGGAACCTATGTAGCGGAGCACGATTTAAAAAGACTCCTCTATTATTTTTTCCATGTTGTAAAACATGATGCTGATAAAAAAGCAAATCCACGTGTCGAGCTAGTTTCTTTAACTACAGCTACTGCAAGCAAGGAAGAGGCCAGCAAGTTACAAATTAAAGAGAGTGCCCCGGTGTGGCGTTTAGTGAACTGTCTCTATCTGGATAATCAGTGCGTCATGATTGATCAAATCAGCCTAGATAAAAAACGCTTCAAGAACCTTACGCGTGCTGAATTTATTAATCGTGAGGGCAGTATCTATCAGTTGTATCAAATGAAGTATGGGCAAACAGTTGTGCGCAGTAGTGAACGTCTACGCGCAGGCATGGCTGGAAAACAGCATGCTGAGTGGCTGGGCTTAAAGCCTGACTCTCCTGTACTCATTATCAGAAGGGTAGCATCGGGTATACAGGATGAACCGTTGGAGTGGCGAGTCTCTACTTTAAATACCAATCAGCATGAATATTTTAGTGAGCTGGTTGTTTAGTATGTATGTTTAGAACCGTTCAAAAAATTCTTCCAGGCTTGATGGTATGTTTGGTCATTGCAATGTCGACCAGCTTCTTATCGGAAAATTACGGGGGGCCGCAACTGCTCTATGCCTTGCTCATTGGCTTATCCCTCCATTTTTTGTATCTCAATGAAACGGTTAAGCCGGGCATTGATTTTTCTGCGAAGACAGTGTTGCGCTTGGGCGTTGCATTTTTGGGAATTCGGATTACGTTTGCCGATATTGGAGCGATTGGTCTCAGTACCGGGCTGATGGTGATGCTGGCAGTAGCTTCCACTGTTGCTCTCGGCTTTATTTTGGCAAAATTTTTAAAGCTTTCACCTGACTTCGGCCTCATTGCAGGCGGTTCAGTCGGAATCTGCGGTGCATCGGCGGCGCTAGCGGTTGCCTCAGTGTTACCTAAGACTAAAGAGAACGAGCAATTTACCTTATTGGTGGTAGTTGGGGTAACCGTGCTTTCCACTATTGCGATGGTCACTTATCCATTTTTATTGCAGATGATGGATATAGGCGCACTATCTGCTGGAATATTTTTAGGTGCCACCATCCATGATGTTGCTCAAGTAGTTGCTGCTGGTATGTTATTTGGCCCAGAGGCAGGGGATGTGGCTACGGTAGTGAAGCTATTTAGAGTGGCTCTCTTATTGCCAGTAGTGCTCTTCATCTCCATCTTTTTTGGCGCACAAAAATCAACTGCTAAGTTGGGATGGGGTAGCTTACGATTGATTCCAACCTTTTTATTGGGCTTTGTGGCGCTCTCCATAGTGGCATCTATGCAGATATTGCCTGGGGTAGTCACTCAGCAAATTGGCGGTTTATCTCGCTGGATGTTGGTGATTGCCATTGGAGCAGCAGGCTTGAAAACCAACTTTCAGGAATTGGCAAAGTTAGGTTGGCAGCCGGTATTGATGCTAATAGTCGAAACCGTTTTCATTGCGACTATTGGCTTTGTATTTATTTACAACGCTTAACACTCAAATTTAGATACCAAGTCCTTGAGCTTTGCTGCAACTCTTGCCAATTCAGCAGAAGAGTTTTGAATCTCGGAAGAGCCTGATGAAATGCCTCGTGAGGCTATAGCAACCGCTTCTACCGTCTCAGTAATTCTGGCAGAGCTACCTGCAGAGGTCGATATATTGCGTGAGATTTCACTAACAGTCGCCGCTTGCTCCTCTACTGCCGTAGCAATGATGCTGGAGATGTCATCGATCTTGTTAATGATCTGAGTAATTTCTGCAATAGATTCAATGGCTCCCTTGGCATCAGCCTGGATGGCATCGATAGACTGCCCGATTTCATTGGTAGCTTTTGCAGTAGAGCGGGCTAATTCCTTCACCTCATTCGCCACTACGGCAAAGCCTTTGCCTAGCTCGCCAGCGCGAGCGGCCTCAATGGTCGCATTGAGAGCCAAGAGATTGGTTTGTTCGGCAATATCAGCAATAACCGCAACTACCTCGCCGATTTGAATGCTGCTATTGCTGAGTTTGGACATCTGCTGATTAGTACTGTTCGCAATATTGACGGCCTGATGAGCTACACGAGAAGCTTCCATGGCGTTAATTGAAATCTCACGAATGCTAGTGCTAAATTCTTCTGTAGAGGTGGCTACTGACTGAGTATTTTGGCTGACGATATCGGATGATTGCGCAACTTCATTGGCCTGAGAAGAGGTTTCTTCTGCATTGGCATTTAATTGGGCGCTTACCACGGCAAGCTCTTCAGAGGATGCGCTAATCATTAATGCATTGCTACTAATTTCCTGAATAGCGCTACGAAGATTATTTTGTAATGTTTGAGCTGACTGTGCAATTTGACCTACGACGCCAGAATAATCTGAGCCTTCAATAGTGGTATTCAAACGTGAATCAGCTAATGCATTCAGGGCCTCTTTAGTTTTGTGAAGAG
The DNA here is from genome assembly GCF_018882185.1 of Polynucleobacter sp. AP-Latsch-80-C2. GTDB lineage: Bacteria > Pseudomonadota > Gammaproteobacteria > Burkholderiales > Burkholderiaceae > Polynucleobacter. The sequence goes on from NZ_JACVOY010000003.1 coordinate 202,641, forward strand.
GATCAATAATGGAATGTCTAAAGCGAATCCCAATCAGAATACTCAGTAAGATTGAGATGATGATGGTCGCAATTGTAGAGAGGATTGCATAATGCTTTGCCGCCACCACCTCTTCATGATAAAGCTTGGCACTTTCTAATTTAGCGTCTACAAAATCCTGAAGGTTTTTGGTGATACGGGGTTTGAAGCCTTGAAATTTTTCTCCAAAATACATTGCAGTCGCTGCAGATGGCGAACTTTTTTCAAGTAAGGAAATTTGCTCGATAGTGGTGAGATAAATATCAAAGTCCTTAACGAGCTCATTAAATTCAGCGCGAACTTTAGAACGAGTGATATTGGCATCTACCCGCTTGAGGGTTTCTTGTAATTCATTTTTCAACTTCTCAAGTTTTGCTAATGATTGCTCACGTAATGCTTGAGCTTCATTTTTATTTGGAAGAGTCGAGGCAATCAGTAAATGATTCAGTTCAATATCTAAGGAAGCGGCTTCAATTTGTAGCTGCTTTGAATCTTCAATTCCTTTGGCGCCTTGTTCATATAACCAGTTCGCACTTTGACCCATTACCTGGTAACCGTATATCGAAATACCGCCGACGATTACCGTAAAACAAAGGATCAGACCAAAGCTGACTACAAGCTTGGTTTTGACGGTAGATTGTCTGTTGAATTTATCTAATAAGTTACTAAACATTCGGTAAGGCTTCCTGTAGGAGGTTCATGCGTAAGGGAGGCTGTTGGGTGAGGCTTAATATAGGCTAATATCACGTTAGCCCCCATTCTATCCGCCCGCCCAATTAAATGTCTATTACTATTAGCTAACATGGAAAATCACGACGAAATCCTCGCTGAATTTATCCTGGAAGCCCGGGAAATCATCGATCGACTCGATGGCGATTTTGTCCGCCTGGAAGAGAATCCTGGGGATCAAGCTTTGGTGGGAAATATCTTTAGGGGCTTGCATACCCTGAAAGGTAGTAGCGGCTTTTTTTCTCTCAAGCGTTTAGAGAAGCTTTCCCACGCTGGTGAGAGTTTATTGGGAAAAATTCGTGCTGGTCAGGCTGAATTAGATTTTGGGAAATCCACTCGTTTGTTAGAGATGAATGACATTCTCAGAAGCATTATTGAGGGGGTAGAGGCTAATCATGTAGAGCCCTCAGGTGATGATCAAGAATTGATTGCAATATTGCTTGGCTCAAGTTTGACACCCACAACGCAGGCCGAAGAAGCTATCTTTCATCGTGTAGAGCTTGAAACTCCCCAGGTGCCCTCAGAAATTCAGATGGATTATGCGGAGCCTTCAGAATCAGTGACAACTAATGCGCCTGGACAAGAGCTTGTTGTCCCGGTCAAAGTGAATCCTGAAGTGCTTGATAAGCTAATGAATATTGCTAGCGAGATGGTATTGGCACGCAATCGTTTGCTGCCATTTTCGCAACAATCCAGTGATAAGTTGTTTACTAGTGCAGTACGTAGTATTGACCTGCTGACCCTTGAGCTGCAAGAGCGCATGATGAAAATGCGTATGCAGCCCATATTTCATATTTGGGATAAATTTCCTCGCTTGGTCAGAGATGTCTCTGTTGATTGCGGTAAGAAGGTGCGCCTTTTACAAGAAGGTTCTGAAACTGAATTGGATCGCATATTACTCGATAGCATAAGAGATCCACTAATACACCTCATTCGTAACAGCATTGATCACAGCATTGAAACGCCTGAAGTGCGTTTAGAAAAAGGCAAGTCAGAGATCGCCTATTTAGTGCTGCGCGCTGCGCATCAAAATGGTACCGTCATTGTTGAAGTGATTGACGATGGTGCAGGGGTGGATTATGAGCGAGTGAGACAGCGGGCAATTTCTCGTGGCTTGATCAGCCTAGAAAAAGCCCATTCCCTCAATCACAAAGAACTGATTGATTTAATCTTTCTGCCAGGCTTCTCAACGCGCGATACCATTACCAACCTCTCTGGTAGAGGTGTGGGTATGGATGTCGTCAAAAATAATATTGAAAATATTGGCGGCAGTATTGAAATTACCAGCGTTCCTAATGAAGGAACGCACGTTAGGCTAAAGATCCCACTTACCCTAGCTATCTTGCCAACGCTATTTGTCAGGTGCGCCGAAGAGATCTTCTTAATTCCTCAAAATCGTATCCTGGAATTAGTTCGTTTTGCGCCAAACCAGCCCAATAATGGTATTGAGGATTTTTATGGCACGCCAACATTCCGCTTAAGGGATAAATTAATCCCTTTATTGTTCTTAAACGAGCAACTGAACCTAGTGGCAAGTCCACTAAAGCTAAAGCAGAAACTCTTTATTGCTGTGCTGAACTTCAATGGAACTCTTTTTGGTTTGGTCGTGGAAGAAGTTTTGAATATTCAAGATATTGTGATTAAGCCTTTGGGTGAGCTATTAAGGGATATGTCTCATTTTGCTGGTGCCACGATTATGGGTAATGGCGATGTAGCACTTATTTTGGATATCGATGGCATCGCCCGTCAATCTGGCTTGGTTGAGCGCTTGCAAGCGAATCCAATTCGTCAGGAGGAGCTCTATGTGCCGCCTGTTGAGGAGATGATTTCTGTTTTGCTCTTTGAGATACCTGGACTCAACAAGATCGCATTGCCATTAGACTCTATTGATCACATTATTAAGTTAGACCCTTCTCAAATTCAGCAAAACGGTAATCGTGAGGTAGTTTATTTCAACGAGCAGCTAATGGATTTGGTTCGACTTGACCGTTATGTTAGCGGTGGGGATAAAGGTGCTCTCCCAGCTGCGCGCGCCCCAGTCTTAACTTGTCGCTATCGTGATCGTTTATATGGTCTTGTCGTTAAACAGGTGACTGACATTATTGAAGTGCCAGCTAAGTTGCATGAGCTTTCCAGTCCTCAAAAGGGTTTGAATGGCTGCATTATCTACAATGACCAAGTTATTAACGTGTTGGACTTAGAGGAGGTGCTTGTTATGCACAACATCCAAGAAGAGTCTGGTGAATATCCCACAGTAATTGACGTGTATCTACCTAATTGAATATGGAACACTCATTTTTAGTTTTTAATGTTGGCACTTATGTACTAGGAGTTCCTGCCGAAGAGTTAATTGAAGTAAATCGAAATTTGAGATACACTCAAGTTCCTGGCAGCCCCAAAATGATTAGAGGCATATTAAATTTACGGGGATTGCTGATGCCAGCAGTAGATATGGGCGCCTATTTAGAAATTGCTGACTCTAAGTGTGAGTCATTTAGCATTATCTTGAAGGTGCATGAAAATAATATTGCTTTGATGGTAGATGCCATTGGCGACATTGTGACTTTTAATGATGAAGAGTTAGTGCTACCGCCAACCCATCTGTCAGGTCAGTTCCAAGAGGCGATACGGGGGGCATTTAGGTTATCAGAAGGCCTTCTGATAGTTTTAGATACAACTGCGATCTCTCGTAATGCTCAAAATCCTCAAGGCTCCAGTCTAGGTGATCTTCAATCTCTTCCTTTATCTACCTAGATATTAGTTGTTTCGATATTTAAGCAAAAGACTCTAAAAATTCTTCCATCTTGATGGTAGTCATCTAAAAGAGAATGCGCCGTTGAAAGCTTTTGCGCGCCTCTACTTGATCATGTGGCAAACGATCATACTCTTTCAGCAGGCTGGTGATGATGGGGTTGTAATACTCTTTGACCGGTGACATCTGAATTCCTTGGTATATTGACAGTTAGTCTTTCTGGTAGTCAATTTTCCTATGAAGCAGATTCTTTTTTTAATCCAAAAGGCAATTGTCTACGGATAGAGCAGTTAATTTTGACTATTAATCCAGGAATCTCAGGTGCAGGCGTCTATGCAAAAAGTATGACTACTTTCTTGAAGGAGCTTGCATTAGATTCAGGGTACGTTTGCCAGGGCGGCGCCGCTTTAAAAAGTGTGTAGTCGGATTTCAGGAAGGTGCAAACGTCTCCAATCTTATTGATTAAGAAATCCGTGCTGGTATTGCAAAATCATAGCGCTAATGTTTACGCTTATTTTATTTCTGTAAATAAGCGTACTTATGCTTCCCGAATCATTCCTGCAGCAACGGTGTGGTTTGTTGCCTCATCAATCAGAATAAAAGCCCCAGTACGTTGAGATTGATTAAATAAGTCAGTAACAATTGGCTTTTGCAAGATAAAGTCAACGCGACCAATTTCATTGGTAGACAGCGCGTGTACGTCGCTTGCTTGAGAAAGTGTCTGTACATCCAATACCTGTTGAATGTTCTTCACTTTAGCGCCAACAGTATTGGTGGTGTGTCGTAAAGCGTATTTACGACTCAAGGAGAGTGGTTCGCTATCTAACCAGCATAAATCAGCGGAAAATTGTTTACTTAGTACTGGTGGATGACTATCTTCAGCGCTAATAAATAAAGAGCCGCGTGATACATCAATATCTTCAGATAATTGAATAGCTACTGCTTGACCTGTTTCAGCTGAATCCACAGCATTATTGCCATTGGTTTGTTTGCTGCTTGAGCGATTGCCTAGATAGATCTCGGTAACAGTTGCTTCAGACCCGCTTGGTAGCACTTTAATCTTTTGGCCCTTACGGATGCTGCCGGACTCAATTTCTCCAAGGTAGCCACGGAAGTCATCAGAAGCACTGCCATCCTGGCGGGCTACATATTGAACAGGAAAGCGTAGTGACAGTTTTTCAGACTCAGGGCTAGTATCTAAACTCTCTAGCCACTCAAGCAGGGTAGGACCTTTGTACCAGGGGGTATTTTTACTGGCAGTAACCACGTTGGCGCCAAGCAGTGCAGAGATTGGAATCAAAGTTGGCTTAGCTAGGCCAATCTTCTGGGTGAGATCCTCAATAGCAGTCTTGATGGTATCAAATACTTTCTCGTCAAACGCATATAGGTCCATCTTATTAATGGCAAATACAACATGACGCAAGCCTAATAAATGCACAATGGCAGCGTGACGTTTCGTTTGCGCTAGTAAAGTTGCGGGAGTGGTGTTGAGATCCACACGGGTTGCATCAACCAAGATTACTGCCACATCGGATTGAGAGGCGCCGGTAACCAAGTTACGAGTGTATTGCTCATGGCCCGGGGCATCAGCAACAATAAACTTACGCCTTGGGGTAGAGAAGTAGCGATAGGCTACATCAATCGTGATACCTTGCTCACGCTCTGCCTCTAAGCCGTCTGTTAAAAGAGCTAAGTCAACTCCTGCATCGGATGAGGTAACGCGAGCATGCTTGGTCTTTGAGAGTGACTCCAATTGATCGACCAAAATAGACTTGGTGTCATAGAGTAGGCGCCCAATTAAAGTGCTCTTACCATCATCAACGCTACCTGCGGTAATGAAGCGAACTACGTTTTCGTGCTGATTTTGAGTGCTAGTCATCAGAAGTAGCCTTCTTTTTTGCGGCGCTCCATAGAGGCCTCGTTGGTTTGATCGTCCATGCGAGTGGCGCCACGCTCTGTGATTTCAGAAATGGCGGTTTCAGCAATAATCTCCAGTGGAGTTGATGCAGTGCTTAGAACTGGACAGGTACAGCTGATATCACCCACAGTGCGAAAACGCACGCTCAGGACCTCACTAATAGCATCTACTGCTTTTGGTGTAACGTTAGTTACTGGTAGCAATAAATTATTTTTCTTAACTACTTCACGCTGGTGTGTGTAATAGATGCTAGGGAGTTCTAGTTTCTCGCGAGCAATGTATTGCCAAATATCGAGTTCAGTCCAATTTGAGATTGGGAAAACACGCATATTTTCACCTTTAGCGATACGTGCGTTGTAGAGGTTCCAGAGCTCGGGACGTTGTGCTTTGGGATCCCATTGGCCGAATTCATCACGGAAGGAGAATATACGCTCCTTAGCGCGAGCTTTTTCTTCATCACGACGGGCGCCTCCCATGAGAGCGTCAAATTCGTGTTCTGCGATAGCTTCTAGCAAAGTTACTGCTTGGGCGGCATTGCGGGAATCGGTTTCCTTGCGCAAGCGCACAGTACCTTTTTTGATGGAGTCTTCAACATGACCCACAATCAGCTTTACACCCGTCTTTTGTACTATAGCATCACGAAAGGCGATCACTTCTGGGTAGTTATGTCCTGTATCAATATGCAAAATAGGAAAAGGTAATTTCACTGGACGATCGCCAAACTGGAATGCCTTACGCGCTAAGTGGAACATCACAATAGAGTCTTTACCGCCCGAGAAAAGCATGGCTGGGTTGGAGCACTGCGCTACCACTTCACGGATGATGTAGATCGATTCCGCTTCAAGCCAATCTAAGTGATCATCCAGTAATTTTTGTTCTGACATTCTGTAAATTATTTCTACTAAGTTTTAATGTTTAATTTGAATTATTTATTAACGTGCAAGCCACATTCTTTGCTATCACTTTGCAGCCACCACCAGCGACCAGCACGTATGTCTTCATCCTTCTTAACCTGACGGGTGCAGGGTTCGCAGCCAATACTAGGGTAACCCTTCAGATGTAAAGGGTGAATTGGAGTCTTCTCTTGTTTGATGTAAGTCCAGATATCCGCTTCACTCCAATCAAATAAAGGATTGAACTTTGAGATGCCCCGTGCATCATCGAGCTCTTCTAAATTAAGCTCAGTACGAGTGGTGGATTGCTCGCGTCGCTGGCCGGTAATCCAGGCATCGGCGCCAAGAAGTGCGGCATTGAGTGGCTTAATCTTACGCGCTCCACAGCAAGCTTTCTTAGACTCCTCACCATCGTAAAAACCATTCATACCATATTGTTCGATGAATGCTTGTACATCGGATTCATGGGGATACACTTTTTCAATCACAACGCCGTAATGGTCTTCAGTAATTTTGACCATATCTACGGTTTCTTGATGCAGGCGTCCAGTCGCTAAGGTGAATAACTTAATCTTTGCACTAGCCTTGGCGATAGCGTCGGTAATCACCATGTCTTCTGCTGCTAAGCTAGTTGCAAATCGAACGTCAGAAAAGCGCTTGGAAATATCGGCCAAGCGCTGTTTTAAAACGGCAGACTTATCAGCAAGCTCCTCAAAAGTGAGGGCGCTTGGTGGAATTGACCAAAATACGGGTTTTTCGAGGGTAGATTGTTGATTTTGCTGGGTCATTTAGATACTCCGAGCGAAAGGCATATAGGCCTTTTTGACTCTGACTCAGCAGTTTATTGGCTATTCTTATAACTTACAAATATATATAAGTCATCGATTTATACCTAAAAGTAATGATTTAAAAGCCTCTAAGTCGAGTAAATAGGGTGAATTTGACCTTTAATCAAGGTCTATATCAGTTTCGGGCTTTAGCGCTGCCTTGACTTTGGCCTCATCAAGCTTGGGTGAGCATAGTTCAATAAATTCATAGGCAAATCCACGCAAGAAGTAGCCTTTACGTAATGCGATTCGGGTCGTGTTGTCTTCGAATAAGTTACCAACATCTAGAAGGGAAAGTTTGCTATCACGCTCTTCTTGGTATGCCATTGAGGCAATGATGCCAATTCCTAGACCAAGCTCTACATATGTTTTGATAACGTCCGCATCTAGTGCAGACATCACGATATCTGGAGTAATGGCTGCTTTCGCAAATGTTTCATCAACCGATTTTCTACCGGTAAATCCTTCGTGATAGGTCACAATGGGATATTCGGCAATTTCCTCTAGAGTTAAATTCTTCTTGCCTTCGAGTGGATGGCCCTTTGGAACAACCACGGTATGGTGCCAAGTGTAGTACGGGAAAGTAACTAACTCAGGTATGCCTTCCAGTGCCTCGGTCGCAATACCAATATCTGCGTGACCTTCTAGCAAGAGCTCGACGATTTCTTGGGGACTGCCTTGATGGAGGGCTAAATGTACATTTGGAAATTTTTTCTTAAATTGACTAACTACATTTGGCAATGCATAACGCGCTTGTGTATGAGTAGTAGCAATGGTGAGCTGACCTTTGTCTGCTTGACTAAATTGAGCTCCGAGTTGCTTAATATTTTTAGTATCAAGCAAGATACGCTCTACGATCGTTAGTAGCTCTTTGCCAGGCTCCGTAAGGCCTAACAGGCGCTTACCTTTGCGAACAAATAACTCAACCCCTAACTCATCCTCCAAGTCTAGAATATGCTTACTAACACCTGATTGCGAAGTAGCTAGAGCATTTCCCACTTCGGTTAAGTTGAAGTTGCGACGGACGGTTTCGCGAATGATGCGGAGTTGTTGAAAGTTCATGCTTAATTATCAGTCTTTTGGTTATTTTTATGCAATCTGATTACTTGGTATTTTCAAAAACCCGTAATTGAGAGGGCACAATACGCACTTGTTGCCCCTCAGCCAGACCTCGTTTGGTAACTTCAGATCTTGGTAGCTCCACTTCGTAAAAGTGAGGCGCTGATTTTGTATCTGAACTGGCAATAGCTGAAAGCTCGATTCTGGAGTTCAATCCAAAAGAGAGAATACGGTCAATAACCGCCACAACACCATCATTACTCTCATTTTCTCCAACAATATCTAATTCGTGTGGGCGGGCAAATGCTAGTACTGATGCTCCCTGCGCTATGGAATCAGATTGATCATGTTTTAGATTGTGTTTGCCCACCTGAATTCCTTCGCCCTCTACACGGCCATGGAATAAGTTCACATTGCCCAAGAAGCCATATACAAATGGGGTAGCAGGGTAGTCATAAACTTCATCTGGGCTACCAATTTGCTCAACATTGCCCTGGTTCATGAGAACAATACGGTCCGCTACCTCTAATGCTTCCTCCTGATCATGTGTAACAAAGATCGAGGTGATATGCAATTCATCATGTAGCTTACGTAACCAACGACGTAGTTCTTTGCGAACTTTGGCATCTAATGCGCCAAAAGGCTCATCCAGTAATAGTACTTTCGGTTCAACTGCGAGGGCTCGAGCCAATGCAATGCGTTGGCGTTGACCGCCGGATAACTGTGCAGGAAATCGATCATGCAGCCAATCTAATTGCACAAGCTTAAGAAGTTCATGCACCTTATGGGCAATCTCCCCCTTGCTTGGACGTTCTTTGCGATTCTTTACATTCAAACCAAAGGCAACATTGTCAAAAACGGTCATATGCTTAAAAAGCGCATAGTGTTGAAATACAAATCCAACCTGCCGATCACGCACTGGAGTTGCTGAAGTGTCAATGCCATCCAGAATGATATTCCCGCTATCAGGAGTTTCGAGACCGGCAATGATACGCAATAGTGTCGTCTTTCCGCAGCCGGATGGGCCAAGGAGTGCGACTAGCTCACCAGAGGGAAAGTCTAGAGAAACATTATTTAAGGCAACGAAGTCACCGAATTTTTTTGAAACGTTCTTAACGGTAATACTCATAGTGGTCCTTCGATTGCAGGTGCTGCATTTGTTTCTGATTTAAGTCGCCATTCGACATAAGTTTTAGCGGCCAATGTCAGTAGCGCCAATAAGGCGAGCAAAGATGCTACTGCAAAGGCAGCAACATAGTTATATTCGTTATAAAGAATCTCTACTTGGAGCGGGATGGTGTTGGTATAGCCACGAATATGGCCTGATACAACGGATACCGCGCCAAACTCACCCATTGCTCTTGCATTACAAAGAATGACTCCGTACAGAAGTCCCCATTTAATGTTCGGTAGGGTTACGTACCAGAATGTTTGCCAACCAGTCGCACCCAATACGGTAGCCGCCTCCTCTTCTTCACGGCCTTGGGCCTCCATGAGCGGGATTAGTTCACGAGCTACAAATGGAAAGGTGACAAAGATGGTGGCCAGAATGATGCCCGGTACAGCAAAGATGATCTTGATGTCATGCTCTGAGAGCCAGCCGCCAAACCAACCTTGGGCACCAAATACCAGTACAAAGATTAAGCCAGCAATCACTGGTGAGACGGAAAATGGTAGGTCAATCAGTGTGATAAGAAGATGTTTGCCCCTGAAATCAAACTTAGCAATTGCCCAAGATGCCGCCACACCAAATATTAAGTTGAGGGGTACAGCAATTCCTGCAGCAAGAAGTGTCAGCTGAATAGCAGACCAAGTATCCGGTTCAATAATCGCGTTAAGGTAGTAGACCCAGCCTTTATGAAGGGCTTCTGTAAATACAGATAGGAGGGGTAGCAACAAGAAGACACTAAAAAAGCTGAGTGATAAAAATAAAACTAAGGCTTTAACAATAAAAGAGTCGCGTGTAGCAGCGCTACGCTCAAACCGAGTTGCATTCATTAACGAACCCTCCCAGTACGCTTGGCAGTCCAGGCTTGTAGGCCATTAATGGCCAGCAACAAGACTAACGAGATCAGCAGCATCACGCATGCAATCGCTGTTGCACCTGCATAGTCATATTGTTCAAGCTTAGTAATAATTATTAAAGGGGTGATTTCTGAAACCATCGGAATATTACCGGCAATAAAAATCACTGAGCCGTATTCGCCGACAGCTCGCGCAAAGGCAAGGGCAAAGCCAGTGAGCAGTGCCGGTAGCAAAATTGGCAGCACCACAGTCCTAAAGGTTTGCCAACGACTTGCGCCCAAGCTCGCGGCCGCCTCTTCAAGCTCCAATTCAATCTCTTCCAGAATGGGTTGAACCGTCCGCACGACAAAGGGCAAGCCAATAAAGATGAGTGCCACTAGGACACCCCAGGGTGTGAAGGCAATCTTGATGCCCAAGGGTTCAAGGTATTTACCAATCCAGCCATTTTTGGAGTAGAGAGCAGCTAGGGCAATACCTGTTACTGCGGTAGGTAGCGCAAAAGGAAGATCTACCAATGCATCTACAAGATTTTTGCCAATAAAGGTATATCGAACTAAAGCCCAGGCAAGCAATAAACCAAAGAAAGTATTAATTAAACCTGCAAATAAGGCCATGCCAAAACTGAGTCGATACGAGGCCATTACTCTTGGTGAAGTCACTGCGTCGATAAATGCAGGAAAGGTCAAGCTCGTTGTTTTAAAAACGACCGCAGAAAGCGGAATTAAAACAATCAAAGAAAGGTAAATGATGGTGTAACCAAGGGATAAACCAAAACCAGGGAAGATGCTATTTTTCTTTACTGGAGACATCCTCAGAGTCTAGGGCCCGCACCGTCAAAAGGGAAACAAGAAAAGGTCATTAACTTATATGCAAAATGAATATAAGCTCGGTGCGGATGTCAAAACAGCCCAGAGCATAATGTCTGGGCTGTTAAAGGTTTCTGATAATGAAAGGCTTGAGGAATTATTTAACAATAATCTCGTCAAAAACACCCCCATCATTAAAGTGGGTCTTTTGAGCCTTCTGCCACCCGCCAAATACTTGGTCAATCGTGACTAACTTCACTTTGGCGAACTGACTGGCATATTTAGCCGCCACCTTAGGATCGCGGGGGCGATAGTAGTTCTTTGCGGCGATCTCTTGTCCTTCTGGCGTGTAGAGATTTTGCAAATACGCAGTCGCTACCTTGCGGGTACCCTTTTTGTCTACTACTTTATCTACTACAGCAACTGGTGGTTCGGCCAGGATTGAAATAGACGGTGTGACGATCTCATATTTATCTGGACCTAACTCTTTAACGGCTAAGTAAGCTTCATTTTCCCAAGCAATCAGCACATCACCAATACCGCGTTCAGTAAAGGTTGTGGTTGATCCACGTGCGCCAGAGTCCAAAACCTTGACATTGGCATAGAGTTTTTTCACAAACTCTTTTGCCTTCACATCATTGCCGCCAGGCTGTTTGAGTGCATACGCCCAAGCCGCAAGATAGTTCCAGCGTGCGCCACCAGAAGTTTTCGGATTTGGGGTGATTACCTCTATACCTGGTTTGGCAAGGTCATTCCAGTCCTTAATGCCCTTTGGATTACCTTTGCGAACGAGGAATACGATAGTTGATGTGTAAGGAGAAGAGTTATCTTTGAATTTCTTTTGCCAATCCTTGGCTACCAAACCTTTTTCCGCAAGGATATCAATGTCATAAGCCAGTGCGAGTGTGACTACGTCAGCATCTAAGCCGTCCAGCACGGCGCGCGCCTGTTTGCCTGATCCACCATGGGACTGTTTAATGGAGATGTCTTGACCAGATGATTTTTTCCAGTCGGCAACAAAGACTTTATCGTAATCTTGGTAGAGCTCGCGAGTAGGGTCATATGACACATTCAAGATGCTTTGTTGTGCAAAGCTAGTAGAGATTATGCCAAGACTTAAAAGTAGGCCTCCTAGTATTTTTGATAAGCCAGAATGGTTCATTGCAATTCCTTTCAGTAGATGAAAGGAATTTAGAGGTAAATATCTAAGCTGTGAAGCAAGAAATTGTGGATTGCTTATTAAAAAATGGAATGATCAGGATTTAGATCAAAAAAAACCACCTTGCGGTGGTTCTAGTATTGGTTTGCTAATTTCAAGCAAACGAGTCTTCAAACTCTGCGTATTTAATGGCGTTCATGAGAAATAGAATACGGCGCTGGAAACTTTTTCGCTCTTCTAGTTTGTCATGCGGCAATTGATCATGCTCACGCAGTAATTTAGTAATTGCTGGGTTGTAGAGCTCTCTTACGGGTGACATGATTTGATGTTCCTAAAAGGTTATTTAGGTTCAATGTACAACTGTTTAGTGCATCGGGCAAAGAATCTTTATTGATATGTATATATCAAAATAGCATATACACAACAATCAGGCTGTAACAAGTTTGATCCCAACCAAGAGCAAAGTAATCGTTAGCGCAGTTCTAGTAAACTTTTCAGGGAGTGTGCTCGATAGCTTAGCGCCTAGCCAGATTGCAGGTACGGAGCCTAGCAAGAGGCCAAATAAGAGACTGATATCCACAATACCCAACCACCAGTGACCAAGTCCTGCAAGGGCAGTTAAGGGCACGGCATATGCAATGTCAGTCCCCGCCACTTCAGCAGTCCTGAGGTGTGGGTAGAGGATCAGAATTAGTGTTGCTCCAATTGCACCAGCACCAATAGAAGATATTGTGACTAGTATGCCGATTGCGCCACCAATCAGTACTGTTGTAATCTTTAATCTATCTCCATGAGGCATCTTTTCAGGATTTTGCTTTACCCACTCTAGAATCCTGGTTCTTACTGTTAATGAGAGGGCAGTTAGAAGAACGGATACCCCAATGGAGAATGTAATGAGGTGCACCCAATCTTTAGAAATCGGACCTAGTTGCTTCAACGTGAAAATTGAAGCCATTGCCGTCGTGAGACTGCCGGCGCAAAGAAGGCCAACAATATCCCACCTTACATTCCCGTGAAGGCGATGAGCAGCTGTACCTACGCCTTTAGTGAGGGCGGCAAATGCGAGGTCAGTTCCTACGGCGGTTGTCGGTGTAACACCAAAAATTAATGTCAGAATTGGCGTCATGAGTGAGCCGCCACCAACGCCAGTAAGGCCCACCAACAATCCGACCAAAGCGCCGGAAAAAATATAGTGTAGGGAGCCCTGCAAAAACTCGAGCATTAGCCTAAATCACTTTTCTACGAATGCGCGTTCAAAGACGTAGTCGCCCATTTGACCAAGACTAGGAGAGACCTTAAAGCCTTTTGCATCGAGCATCTCAGCAGTTTCTTTGAGCATAGAAGGGCTTCCGCAAATCATGGCCCTATCAACAGCTGGATCTAGTGGCGGTAAGCCAATGTCTTTAAAGAGCTGACCGGATTCAATTGCAGTAGTTAAGCGACCGGTATGTTTAAAGGCTTCGCGTGTAACGGTTGGGTAGTAAATCAACTTTTCACGGATAAGCTCTCCTAAGAATTCATCTTGTGATAACTCGTCGCGAATGTAATCGGCATAAGCCAATTCGCTGACTAAGCGGACGCCATGAATCAGAACTACCTTCTCAAATTTGTCATAGGTTTCGGGATCGCGAATGATGCTCATGAAGGGTGCGAGCCCAGTGCCGGTACTAAATAGATACAAATGCTTTCCAGGATTCAAATCATCTAGCACCAAGGTGCCAACAGATTTTTCACTAACCAAAATAGGGTCGCCAACTTGGATTTTTTGTAAGCGTGAGGTAAGGGGACCATCTTGCACTTTGATGCTCAAGAACTCGAGATGCTCTGCATAATTTGGGCTTGCAACGCTATAAGCTCGGACTAGCGGCTTTCCTTCAACCTCAAGACCAATCATCAAAAAGTGACCGCTGCGAAAGCGCAGGCCCTTATTGCGGGTAGTAGTGAAGCTAAATAGGGTGTCGTTCCAATGGTGAACGGTCAAAACGGTTTCTGTGTTGTAGGCGGCCATAAATGCAAAAAATAGGTAAAGCGGGTTTTAACGAAGGATTAATTATCCCACCCCCTAGTCCTTAAAATCCGACAAGAAGATCGATAAATAGGACTGAGTAGTGATATGAATCCAATTTTTGGTAATAAGGGCGCACTTCCAGCATGGAAATCGCAGGCTATGATGAGTGTATGACTAGATCACGTTACCTACAGCTCTCCCTTTTCTCTCTTGGCTTACTTGTTTTTGCCCTCATCCTGCAGCAGCTTGGGTATCAAGGGGTGAGTTTCTTGCCATGCCCCTTATGTATTTTGCAAAGAATTGGCTATATTGGGATTGCCTTCTTTTGCTTATTGGTCGCCTGTTTTCCGCAATTCAGAAGGTGGTGTCATGGCCTGGCGATCCTGGCTGCCGGATTTGGCTTAGTGCTTGCAGGCAAGCAGGTTTGGCTGATCTCTCATCCAGAATCTTCCTGTGGGATTGATCCCCTGGAGACTTGGATTAATCAATTCCAAATAGTGCAAGGGTTACCTTGGCTCTTTAAGGCTGATGGCCTTTGTTCAGCCAAGCTCCCAGCTATCCTGGGCTTGCAGGTGCCTGAGTGGTCTTTACTCTGGTTTAGCACCTTTTTTATCCTCTTATTGGCTACTTTTCGCAAGAAATAAGCTGGTTTTAGGGCGATAGTCTTTATATCTAAAAGTAGTGTAGGTATGAAAAGGTAGTCTTTTACAAAGTACTAACCCTTCCGTAAGATTCTTTACTAAGAAACTAAAGGAAGTCCTATGCCTAAGAAACAATCCCTAGAAAAGTCCCTGATCCTTACCGCTCTACAGCTGGGATTAGGTTTGGCCTTGTTGGCCCTTTCTACCCACCTGGCATTAGAGAGCAATGCTTATCTCGAGGTGCTCAATCAAAGCGGGCTAAATCAATATCATGCGTTTGCATTATTGGTTTGCCTCAGCTTCTTCTCAGGGATTTTTTTGATCGCCCAATATGTACTCACGCATGAGTCTCATGGGTTTGATGAGCTCTCACCTTACTGATGCAATAACGCTATTGCGATAAATAAAAAAGGCACCCTAGGGTGCCTTTTGTTTTGCATCCAAACTACTTATTCTTCTTCACGACGTAAGTGAGGGAAGAGGATGACGTCTCGAATATTGGGTGCATCTGTCAAGAGCATAACTAAGCGGTCGATACCAATTCCGCAACCGCCCGTGGGAGGCATACCGTATTCCAGAGCGCGGATAAAGTCATGATCGAAGTACATCGCCTCTTCATCGCCCGCTTCTTTTTGCTCAACTTGCTTGCGAAAGCGGTTTGCTTGATCTTCAGCGTCATTCAGCTCTGAAAAACCATTTGCAATCTCACGGCCGGTGATAAACAATTCAAAACGCTCAGTGATGCCTGGGCGAGTATCGGACTCTCGTGCGAGCGGACTGACTTCAATTGGATAGTCGATGATGTAAGTTGGCTCCCAAAGATGCTCTTCAGCAACCAGCTCAAATAAAGCCAATTGGAGTGCGCCAATACCGGCATTCTTTAGGGTTGGCGCATCGGGATTGTCACCACCTTTTTTCAATTCCGTACGAATAAAGTCAATATCTTCGAGTTGACTTGCTTGATAGCTCTTACCGGATTGGCCACAGTACTTCAGAATTGCTTCAGTAATAGTCAAGCGTTGGAATGGCTTGCTTAAATCGAGTTCGCGACCTTGATGCGTTAGTACGGCAGTGCCTTGCGCATCCATTGCTGCTGCACGAATCAATCCTTCTGTGAAATCCATGAGCCAGCGGTAATCGGTATAAGCCGCATAAAACTCCATCATGGTGAATTCAGGATTGTGACGCGGGCTCACACCTTCGTTGCGGAAGTTGCGGTTGATTTCAAAAACACGTTCAAAACCACCAACCACTAAACGCTTAAGGTATAGCTCAGGTGCGATACGCAAGAACATCTGCATATCCAATGCATTGTGATGCGTGATGAAAGGCTTAGCTGCCGCGCCACCAGGGATTGGATGCAGCATCGGAGTCTCGACTTCCATGAAGTCGGCATCGAGCATGTGGCGACGTAATGAGGCGATAGCATTGCTACGTGCCTTAAAGGTATTACGACTATCAGGATTAACGATCAAATCTACATAGCGTTGGCGATATTTGGTCTCAAGATCTGATAGACCATGAAATTTATCAGGCAGTGGACGTAGTGATTTGCTGAGTAAACGCAAATTGCTGCACTCCACGGAAAGCTCACCCTTATTGGTCTTAAAGAGATTGCCTTCGGCAGAGATGAAGTCACCCATATCCCAGTGCTTAAAGGCACCATGTGTATCCGCACCAGAAAGTTCATCACTAATATAGAACTGGATTTGACCGCTGCGATCTTGAATGGTGGCAAAGCTGGCTTTACCCATCACACGTTTAAGTACCATGCGACCAGCGACCTTAACGTGTACTTTTTTAGCAGCTAGATCTTCTTTGCTCAGGCTGTCATAGTGAGTATGTAGGTCTACAGCCAAATGGGTAGGCACAAAGTCATTTGGAAAAGCAATCCCACCCTCACGTAGTTTGGCTAATTTTTCGCGACGCTCTGCAATGATGTGGTTTTCATCAACAGCCTCAGTAGCTGGAGCAGGAGTAAGGTTGGCTTTATCGTTCATATCGGAATGGAATTGCTATTAATAAATACGGTTAATTTTGATTACACACCTTGTTTAAGGCTGGCTTCAATAAATGCATCAAGATCTCCATCCAATACCTTTTGGGTATTAGAGATTTCGACGTTAGTACGTAAATCCTTAATGCGGCTTTGATCTAAGACATAAGAGCGGATCTGGTGACCCCAGCCGACATCGGTTTTGCTAGCTTCTAATTTATCTTGCTCTGCGCGACGTTTTTGCATTTCATGTTCATAGAGGCGTGACTTCAGCATCGTCATGGCTTCAGCGCGATTACGGTGTTGGCTACGATCGTTTTGGCACTGAACGACGATACCGGTCGGAAGGTGAGTAAGGCGTACGGCAGAATCCGTTTTATTAATGTGCTGACCACCTGCACCTGAGGCGCGGTAGGTATCCGTGCGGATATCCGCAGGATTTACTTCAATTTCAATAGAGTCATCAATTTCGGGATAAACATAAATGGATGCGAAAGAGGTATGGCGTCCGTTTGAGGAATCAAATGGTGACTTACGAACTAAACGGTGAACACCGGTTTCAGAGCGAAGATGACCATAAGCATATTCGCCATCGACTTTAATGGTGGCGCTTTTAATGCCAGCGACATCGCCATCAGACTCTTCTAGGATTTCAGTTTTGTAGCCTTTGCGTTCGCAATATTTTAGATATTGACGATAGAGCATGCTAGCCCAGTCACAGGCTTCCGTGCCGCCAGCGCCCGCTTGAATATCAATAAAACAATTGCAGGAGTCCATCTCATTGTGGAACATGCGGCGGAACTCGAGATCGCCAATAATCTTGCTATAGCTTTCTACATCTTGCTCAATAGCGCCAATCGTTTCAAAATCGCTTTCTTCTTTGGCCATATCAAAGAGCTCAAGAGCGCTAGTGATATTGGTATTGAGATCGGTGAGGGTGGCGACAACACCATCAAGTAACTTCTTTTCTTTGCCGAGGGCTTGTGCTTTTTTTTGATCGTCCCAGATGGTGGGATCTTCAAGAATAGAATTAACTTCAGTAAGGCGACGTGACTTTACTTCGAAGTCAAAGATACCCCCGAAGCGCTTGCTCACGGGTGAGCAGATCAGACAAGGTATTTGAAATAGTATTTAATTGTTCGGCTTCCATCCCCTAATTATAAGGGGGTTATTGAGACCAGCCTGCTAGGCTTCAGAACTCTCGTCGTGCGCCTCAATCATGAGCTGAACCCTTGCCTGGCCTTGGTAGCGATCGGTCACTAGGCGATAGGCCAATTTCGCCTTGCTTGGCAAACTTTGCGTGCGGTTAAACCAAACGGCTGTAAACGGCTTACTGGCAACTACCCCGGAGCCTAGGGGACGAAGCATTAAACGTAAATGCTTTTCCTTCATGAGGCTTTGCTGCGTAATCTCAAATTCCCCATAAAAAATGGGCTGGGGAAAACCTTGTCCCCAGATTTCTTCTGCGAGAAGATCACCTGTTTCAGCGGTAAATTCAGAAAGCTCGAGTGCGCCATCGTGAACATGACGTCTTTCTAGAAGCTCATCTGTGAGTAACTCACTGGCAACTTGCTGAAAGCAGAGATCAAACTTTTTAAAATCACCTTTGCGTATGGTTAGTCCTGCCGCCATGGCATGCCCGCCAAATTTGAGAATGAGTCCTGGCTCGCGTTTAGAGACAAGATCCAGCGCGTCTCTTAAATGAAAGCCGGTAATTGAGCGTCCTGAGCCGCGTAACTCTTCACCAGTGCTGCCGTCCGCTGGAGCAAAAACAATGGCAGGGCGGTTAAAGCGCTCTTTAAGGCGTGAGGCCACAATGCCCACTACACCTTGATGCCATTCTGGATTCCAAAGACAAATACTGTTACGGCCAGCCATAGTCCCTGCTAACTGATCTTCAGCAAGATGGGCGAGGGCAGCTTCCTGCATGCCAGTTTCAATAACGCGTCGTTCACGATTAATGCGATCAAGTTCTTGAGCGAGGCCGAGCGCTTCATCGCTGCTATCAGACAGTAATAAGCGTATTCCTAAGCTCATGTCTGCTAAGCGCCCAGCAGCATTGAGTCTGGGGCCGATAGCAAAGCCAAGGTCAAAAGTATTGGCCTTGCGGGGGTCTCGGATAGCCACTTGAAACAGGGCTTGAATACCAGGTTGTGATACTCCTGCCCGAATTCGTTTAAGGCCATTGGAGACCAAGACGCGATTATTGCGATCGAGCTGAGCAACGTCAGCGACTGTACCTAAGGCCACGAGATCTAAAAGATTTTCAATTTTGGGTTGAGTCTCGTTAGTAAATTTTCCTCGCTTACGAAGCTCCGCGCGCAAGGCAACCAGCAGGTAAAACATCACGCCAACGCCAGCAAGTGCCTTACTTGGAAAGTTACAGCCAGGCTGGTTTGGATTGATGATCGCCAGCGCCTTGGGAAGATGGTCGCCGGGAAGATGATGGTCGGTAACGATCACTTCCATTCCCAGTTCACGGGCGCGATCTACGCCAGCTTCACTCGCGATGCCGTTATCGACAGTGATCAAATATTTCGGCTTTGGTATTTGTTGTGCAGCTAAGTCAACAACTTCAGGCGTTAAGCCGTATCCCATCGTAAAGCGGTTGGGTACTAAGAATTGCACTGGGGTTTGAGGACCCCCCAGCATACGCAATCCGCGCAAACCTACTGCGCAAGCGGTGGCGCCATCACAGTCGTAGTCCGCCACGATTAGCATGGGCTCATTTTTTTCAAGGATGTCGGCAAGTAAGCTAGCGGTACTTAAGCAGTTCTTTAGCTCTGTGGGCGAGAGTAGTTGCTTTAAATCTAATGAGAGCTCTTCAGGGGACTCCAGGCCTCGTGCGGCATAGAGTCTGGCTAACAAAGGATGTAAGCCGCTTTGCTGCAACCAGTGAGCAGTGCGATCAGAGAAGGGGCGTTGAGAGAAAAGGCTCATGAAGGTCATTATTGCTGAGCAATTACTTTCCAAGAGAGGGGTTCTGATTTTTTCCAGAAGGCCCAAGATTTTGGGTGTAAATCTTTTACAGTAAAAATGCGCTCCCGTTTTTTACCTTTAGGAAAATCAATGATGAGAATTTCTTGTAACTGATTTTCAAGAAGCGCTTTGCTCAATAGCGGCCAAACTTCTGCTGGGTTTTCTAGCCAAGCAAATGTATTTGCTAAATCTTGGAAATCAATCTGAATGCTATGAGTGAGCTTGTAATGCTTTGCTAGACCAGCTAGAAGTGGATGCGAGCCATATAGGATTCGTGATGTTTTGATGACATCGGGTGCATCTAGGTCTGCGAGCTTGCCAATGCCGCTGATCCAAAGCGAATTAATGCTGGGTAGACCGCGCATCTCACGTGCTTCATTGATGGGATCAATATGCCACAGCATTTGAATTTCGTTTTGTAGTTTTCTCCAGCGTTTGGCAATACCTACTTCATGCGAATCCCGTGGCATCCACCAATCAATATTTCTGCCATGCGCTTGGTCTACGCTATGACTAATTAGGCTGGCAAATGGACCTGCAGGAATAAACCAGTAATGCTGACCTTGATACAGAATGGCAGACTTAAAGTCTTCCTCAATAAAGGGCGTTGCAGTTTTCAGCAAGCTCGTAGATTCATCGGCTGTCAGATCGATCTGATTTTGTCCCATCAAGATGAGATGGTCTCGGGTCGCATGCAGGTGAACCGGTTGTAAGCAGGCAATGATTTCCTGTGAATTTACCGGTTGATTGGATTGTCCTAATAGGAGTACGGGGGCAATCGGCACTAAATTGCCCAAAAGAAATTGCTCATGAGGAAGGCCCCGCGGGGGTCCACTTAAGGCCTCTGCGCCATCTAAATCCAAAGCATCTTCCCCTGAAAGCATCAGAGTGAAGCGCTTGCTGTGATTTGGAGAGGAGCTTAAATTGGTGACCATTCCCCTGATTTTAGGTGGCATTTGAGTATTCCATCAGTTTGCCCGTCTAATTGTCTAAACTGTAGCTATGTTAAGACTTCCTATTGAGCTAGAAATTGGCCTGCGCTATACCCGATCTAAGCGTCGTAAGACGGTTGGTAAGCGCGATGGCTTTCTGTCCTTTATCTCGGGAATATCCACCGCCGGTATCGCTTTAGGGGTTGCAGCCTTAATTGTGGTGCTCTCGGTAATGAATGGTTTTCAGAAGGAAGTGCGAGATCGCATGCTTTCTGTTCTTTCTCATGTCGAAATTACCGCGCCTGACGGATTGGCAGATTGGGAGCCATTGGCGCTTAAGGTTGCTGGTCAGCCTCATGTATTAGGTGTTGCACCGATGGTTAGTTCACAGGGCCTAATTACTCGAGACAATATGATGCGGGGCGTAGCAATACGCGGCATATCGCCTGCTGACGAAGGCAAGGTCTCGGATTTACCAAAACAATTTGTTGCAGGCAATATTAATGATCTCAGGCCTGGTAGTTTTGGCGTAGCCTTAGGCGCGCAACTAGCATCTATCATTGGAGCTCGAGTTGGAGATCGCATTAATTTAATTGTTCCTGAAAGTGATTTAACTCCAGCAGGTGCGATGCCCAGGATGCGTACTCTCACGGTATTGGGGATTGTCGATAGCGGTCATTATGAATATGACAGCTCCTTGGCCATCATGCATTGGAAAGATGCGGCAGCACTGTTGAGACTGCATGACCCATCAGGTCTCCGGATTAAGGTTGACGATATGCAGCGGGCGCCTGAAGTGGCTGCACAATTAGCCACTGTAGTGCCCCAGGCATTGTGGATCACCGACTGGTCACGTTCTAATCGTAACTGGTTTGCCGCAGTTCAAACTGAAAAGAAAATGATGTTCATCATTTTGACTTTGATTATTGCGGTGGCGGCCTTTAACTTAGTATCAACGCTGGTGATGACGGTAAATGAGAAACAGGCGGATATTGCCATCTTGCGAACCATGGGCGCCAGCCCAGGACTCATTCAGAGAATCTTTTTAATTCAGGGCTTGGCTATTGGTTTGCTCGGTTCGCTTGCTGGCGTCGGTTTGGGTTTATTGATTGCCTTAAATATTGATGTCATTGTTCCTGCGATTGAGGCGATCTTCCGAGTACGCTTTTTACCGCGTGAGGTGTATTTCATTAGTGAGCTGCCATCGGATGTTAGATTTTCGGATGTACTCACGGTTGGATTGATGGCCTTCGGCCTCTCTGTATTAGCAACACTCTATCCGAGTCGTCGTGCTGCGAAGGTACAACCAGCGGAGGCGCTTCGTTATGAGTAATCAAGCCATATTAATAGCTAAGGATTTGGCGAAGACCTACGGTCAAGGCCCAACTGCCGTAGAGGTTCTTAAATCGATTGACCTACAGGTGATGCCTTCTGAAAAGGTGGCCATTGTCGGATCTTCTGGCTCCGGCAAAAGTACCTTGTTGCATTTATTGGGTGGCTTAGATAGCCCAAGCTCTGGCTCAGTGACTTTAGACGGATCTAATTTAAATCATTTAGCGGTAAATAAATTAGATCAACTACGCAATCACAGCTTGGGGTTTATTTACCAGTTCCACCATCTCTTGGATGAATTTAGTGCTGCTGAAAATGTAGCCTTACCTTTACGTATTCGTGGCTTAAGTAATGACGAGTCAATGGAACGTGCAAGCAAGATGCTCAAAGCAGTTGGTTTAGCTGCTCGTGAGTTGCATACTCCAGGTGAGCTTTCAGGTGGTGAGCGTCAACGTGTTGCCGTCGCAAGAGCTTTGGTAGGTAATCCGGCATGCGTATTGGCCGATGAACCTACCGGCAATTTAGATACTGAGACTGCAGATGGCGTATTTGACTTAATGCTCGATATTGCGCGAGAGCAAGGTACTGCATTTGTTATCGTGACGCACGATTCTTTACGCGCCAAACGTTGTGATCGTATTTTGCATTTAGAGCGTGGAGTATTGAAAACATTTTCTCAATGAGTCATTGAAGATGCAGCCCATTTGGATTGATACCCATTGCCATCTCGATGCCCCTGAGTTTGCTGGCAAATTATCTACAGTCATTGATGCTGCAATTGCTAAGAATGTTCAAGCAGTACTAGTGCCGGCTGTAAAAGCGGCAGATTGCCCCCTAGTAAAAGCGCTGGTAAATCAATTTAGCTCGCAGATGCCGGGCTTGGTTTATACCTTGGGTATTCATCCGATCTACATCAATCAAGCTAAAGAGAGTGATGTAAATATTGTTGAACAACACATCATCCAATCCTTATCAGACCCGCGTTTTATTGGGGTGGGTGAGATAGGCCTTGATTATTTTGTAGAGAGCTTGGATCCTCATCGGCAAGATTTCTTTTTTAATGCTCAATTAGATCTTGCAGAAAAATATCAACTTCCAGTCATCTTGCATGTGCGTCGCTCTCAAGATGCCATTCTAAAGGCCTTACGACGCCGCAATATTCCTGGCGGGATTGCCCATGCATTTAACGGCAGCCTGCAACAGGCCGAACAATTTATTGGTCTTGGATTTAAATTGGGCTTTGGAGGAGCGGCGACGTATGAGCGTGCATTACAAATTCGTAGGCTTTTAAAAGAACTCCCTTTAGAAAGTATTGTTACGGAAACAGATTCACCAGATATTCCGCCGGCATGGCTAAAGGCCGAAGGAATTGCATTTAATGAACCAGCATTTCTGCCACGCATTGCTCAAGAGTTGGCTCATATTCGTGGCATAAGGGAAGTGGAATTTGCTAATGCAGTATGGCGTAACGCCATGCAAGTTTTGCCACGCTTGTCAGCACTCTGTGCAAATCATCCCACTCTTCAGATAGCCTCTTAACAACATGCGCTTGGCTATTACGGCATTTATTGCCGGGGGATCGCTCCTTCTCTTTTTGCCGCAAGTACCTCTCTATTGGTTTCCTATTTTCGTAGGCGTCGCTATTGTTGTCATCACCGTCTTATTCGTAACACAGAGAAGCGCAAGATTTTTTCAAGCAGCAATGATTGTTTTAGCATTTACTTTGGGTTTTGCTTGGAATGCGCGCTATGCAGAAAATCGTCTGGACAATATTCTTGCCGAAGAGCTTGAGGCTAGGGACCTGGTGGTAGAGGGCAGGGTAGCTGCCTTGCCACAAAGTAAGTCAGATGGGGCGAAGTTTGCCTTTACTGTAGATAAGGCATTCATAGGGCAGGAAGACTTAGAGCGATTTCCTCAAAAAATTTATCTTAGTTGGCAGCCTGCCTGGAGAAACCCAGATGAGATTCCAGAAATTATTCCAGGACAGCGGTGGCGTTTTAAGGTCAAACTCAAGCGTCCCTATGGATCTCTGAATCCCTATACCTTTGATTTTGAGCGCTGGTCATTTCATCAAGACTTTGGCGCTAGTGGTTCAGTAAAGAGTGGGCAATTATTACTTACCACTGATATTGGACTTACAGAGTTTGAGTTGCGTATGGAGTTAGCTCGCTGGGGCTTACGTCAGAAGATTCTGAGAATGCTCCCAGGAGATGCTCCATATTCTGGGGTGCTGATTGCTTTAGTCATGGGTGATCAAAATGCTATTGATCAGGATGATTGGCGCGTCTTTAATGCCACTGGAATTGGCCATCTCATCTCAATATCAGGTTTACACGTCACTATGCTGGCCGGTGTAGGTGCCACGCTTGCCGCCTGGATTTGGCGTAGACGTTCTCTGCCTTTATTTATTCCAGTGGGTAAGCTTGCGGCCATCTCAGGATTTCTAACGGCATTTTTCTACGCCTGGTTAGCCGGTTTCCAGATACCAGCGCAACGAACTATGTATATGGTTGGTGTGGTTGCCTTCGCGTTATGGACGGGCAGAAATCCAAGGTCTTTTGATATTTGGTGGTGGGCACTATTCATTGTGTTGGTGATTGATCCGATGGCGCCCTATACGCCTGGTTTCTGGTTATCCTTTGGTGCTGTAGCTGCCATCTTGTATGGCATGGGAAATTCAGCAGGTTTATTGGGAATACCAACAGGTAAGGAATTAGAAGTGCATTGGGTGCAGAGGCTAGCAGAGGCTCTGCGTGAAGCATGTCGTGTTCAAGCAATAGTGACGCTCGCTTTACTACCGCTCACTTTGTATTGGTTCTATCAAGCATCAGTGGTATCACCACTGGCAAATGCGCTTGCAATTCCCTTGGTAAGTTATGTGGTTACTCCCTTAGCTATTGCAGGAGCTTTATTGCCTGAATCTATAGGGTCTTGGCTTTTACTGCCAGCCCATGCATCAATGGACTACCTTGCGCAATTACTCCATTGGATGGCAGGGTGGAAGTGGTCAGTAGTCTTGTCACGCCAGCCAGAGTGGTGGATTCTCTTGCTCTCTAGTGCTGGCATTGTCTATGTCATCAGGCCGGGCTTTGTTTGCGACAGTTGGTGTTCAAGGGCGTTTGTCTTAAGCACCTCTATCGCACTACTGACCCCATTCAGTGATGTTGCTTATAGACCATTAATCTCTGCCGGAGAATTTAAGGCAACTGTTTTTGATATTGGCCAGGGCACTGCAGTATTTATCGAGACTGCAAACAAAACATTGCTCTATGACACAGGACCTATTCAGGGTAAGAGTGATGATGCTGGGCAACGAATACTGCTCCCCTATTTTCGAGGCAGGGGAATTGATCAGATCGATCGTCTAGTGATCAGTCACAGTGATAGCGATCATGTTGGTGGAGCAGCCACACTGTTAAAGCATATTGAATTTCAGGCCATGATGGGCTCCTTGCCATCAAGCAATCCACTACTTAAAAATCTTCAATCTAAAAATATCCCCAGCATTCCTTGTCGTTTTGGTCAGCATTGGATTTGGGATGAGGTGGAATTTTTTATTTGGCATCCTCGCGAGGATACAAATTTCCAAATGCAATACTCAAGCAAACCCAATGAAATGAGTTGTGTATTGGAGGTGCGCAACAAACACACCTCCTTTTGGCTAACAGGGGATGTCGAGAGACAAGGCGAGGCTGAAATTGTTGAGCGCTTAGATGATGAGATGCTGAAAGAATTGGGCGACCGTGAATTGATCTTCATGGCCCCACATCATGGAAGCAAAACCTCCTCATCAGAAGATTTATTGAAGCGACTTCAACCAGACCAGGCTTTTGCCCAAAATGGTTACCGTAATCGTTATGGGCATCCCCATCCAACCGTTGTAGTGCGTTATGGGTCTTTGGCTATCCCATTTAGTCAAACCCCAGAAACTGGAGCCCAGGTTTGGCGCTTTAATGGGATCGGTAAGGCGACCCTTGAGAGTTGGAGATTAGGGCAGCGGCGCCTATGGCATAGGGACTCGATTGGGTCAAAAAAGCAAAAAGCCCTTAACAATTAAGGGCTTAGAGCGTAAATTTTGGTTGCGGGGGCAGGATTTGAACCTACGACCTTCGGGTTATGAGACCTGTTATAAATGAAATTCAAATCAATAGAAATCAACTCTGTAATTCCATAAATAAATGATTTATTTGATTATTTTTGAAATAACTGGAATATTTGTATTCCCATCAATTCCTAAGTTACTCCAATATAAGGTTACTATAGGGTTACTTTTTGGAGTTTAGCATGGCTAATTGGGAAAATTTCACTGCAGGACGAGTAGCAGCCTTTGCCTGCCCTGAAGGGAGGGCTGATTGTTTTTATTGGGATGGGAAGGTTCCATCACTGGGAGTGAAGGTTTATGCCTCGGGTCGGAAGTCATTCATCTTTCAAACCAAAGTTTCAGGCAGAACTATCCGCATAACTATTGGGGATGTTCGAGTCTGGCCGATCGGTAAGGCACAGGCTGAAGCAACTAAATTAAAAACGCTCACGGATCAAGGTTTGGACCCTAGAGAGTTAAATAAAACTAAAAAAGCCGAATCAGCTTCAAAGCGTGCCCACGAGAAAGCTAAGACGTTGTTGGTCCAGGATGCTTGGGGGGTGTATTTGGCCTATCAAAAGGACAAAATGTCACGCCCTCACATAGAGCGAGGAAAAAAGTGGGGAGAGCGCCACCTCCAGGATCACGAGAGACTGTCCCAAAAAGGTGGTGAATTAAAGATTAGAGGCAAAGGATTAACCAAGCAAGGCGTCCTCTATCCGATTCTGTCTATGAAGATGGGGGATATATCTGCCACTGTTTTGGTGCATTGGCAACAACAAGAGGCAAAGGAGAGGGCGAATAAGGCTCGTCAGGGCTTCGAGATGTTCCGTACTTTTTGGCGATGGTGCGCCCAAAATCCCGAATACAAGCTCATCATTGATGCTGATGCTATTGATGCTCGGGCTTTGCGTGATGAGGTGCCAAGCCGAAAGAGCAGGCGAAATGATTCGCTTGAGCGGGGACATTTAGCTTTATGGTTTCAGGCTGTTTGTAGTCTTGAGAGTCGAAACTTTAAGAGAGGTGAGGTCGAGCGCCAATCAGGTGGAGCAAGAAATCAAAATAATCAGATTGCTAAAACTTATCTCCAAGCCCTTCTCCTTACCGGTGCGAGAAGAGAGGAAATGGCGCCTTTACGCTGGGAGGACGTCTCCTTTGAGCGTAACTCTTTATGGATTAAAGATAAGGTCGAAGGTGATAATAAGGAGGCGGGAGAGGGTCGCAGGATTCCTCTTACTCCTTACCTTAAGACATTACTGATGGCTTTACCAAAGCGTAATAAATATGTCTTTAGTTCACTCGGTTCGAATTGTGGATATATTACTGAGCCATCAAGTACACACAACCGCGCTCTAGATAAGGCCATAGCAATCTCAGCTGATTTTCCTCGGGTAACCGTGCACGGACTGAGGAGATCATTTATTTCTTTAAGTGAGTGGGTGGAAATTCCTGTGGGGGTTATTGCGCAGATTGTGGGGCATAAACCAAGCGGAACAGCAGAACGACACTATAAGCACCGTCCTCTGGAGTTGCTTGAGGCTTGGCACTCGAAATATGAGAGTTGGATACTTAAAGAGGCAGGCGTTGAATTTAAAAATGATTTAGTTGCGTTGAATGAAATAGGGTCAATTAATAGCGTCGCAATAGATTGAGAAATACATAAGAGTAATATTTTCCTAAAAGCGATTTCAGGGAATGCTTAACTTTTCTAGGCCGAAGACCCTGTAAATATTTCTGTGTAAGTTCACCGCGGGGTTATTGGTGAACAGCGATGCGTTCTCCAAATTCTATATCAAAGCGATTCAGTGCTGCCCGCCAGTTCCGTATCGGCATCGTCCACTTCTT
>NZ_JACVOY010000040.1 GCF_018882185.1 Polynucleobacter sp. AP-Latsch-80-C2
CACCTGGCCATCTACGATTAAATCATCAAAGTGCTCAAACTCTTTCTTTTGGGAGTATTGCTTACGATTGCCAATTGGGACGGTGATGATGTAATCGGAGCAGGCTTCACTGCGATCATTAATGATGTGGGCCTGATCTTTGGGTGGTACTAAGTAGAGATTGCGGTGGTAATCCAGTTGCCATGTTCCCCACGTCGCTCCTCCCGCTGGATGAACATAGATCGAATAACTCGCCTTAGGATCTTGTCCCACGATCTTGGCTAATACTGGACGATATGCGACGGCCCAGTAGTCAACATCAAAGCGCTTAGCAAATGGTCCAGCTAACACATTAAAGTACAGAT
>NZ_JACVOY010000041.1 GCF_018882185.1 Polynucleobacter sp. AP-Latsch-80-C2
ATCTGTACTTTAATGTGTTAGCTGGACCATTTGCTAAGCGCTTTGATGTTGACTACTGGGCCGTCGCATATCGTCCAGTATTAGCCAAGATCGTGGGACAAGATCCTAAGGCGAGTTATTCGATCTACCCAGACTGGTGGTATTGGCAGGTTAGTTATTTCGTGAGTGCAAGCGCTTTACCAACTAAAGATCAAATTCGCATCATTAATGATCGCAGTGAAGCCTGCTCCGATTACATCATCACCGTCCCAATTGGCAATCGTAAGCAATACTCCCAAAAGAAAGAGTTTGAGCACTTTGATGATTTAATCGTAGATGGCCAGGTG
>NZ_JACVOY010000042.1 GCF_018882185.1 Polynucleobacter sp. AP-Latsch-80-C2
TACCTTACAAGTGAGTGGTAGTGGAACTGTAGGCAACACCAGTAGCTTATTAACCTTAAGCAGTGCTACGCTTGATCTACGTAATGGCTTAACCATTGGCTCTTTGTTGATGACCGGTACTAGTCCTATTATTACCAATGGTAGCGGCACATCAAACTTGACAGTTAACGGTACAAGTACCTTGAAAGGCAACATCACCACCAATGGTGCTCAAACCTACACTGGCGCAGTAACCTTAGGTGGTGCGAGCGTACTCACTACTGGCTCTAGCGCTGGCAATATCCTCTTTAGCTCTACTGTTGCCG
>NZ_JACVOY010000043.1 GCF_018882185.1 Polynucleobacter sp. AP-Latsch-80-C2
TTGAAGTACCGTTAACTGTCAGGCTAGAGGTACCCGCAGTATTAGTAATGGCTGGATTAGTGCCAGTCATTAACAAAGAGCCGATCGTCAGTGCATTTTGTAAATCTAAAGTAGCGCTGCTTAGGGTCAGTAAGGTGCTGGTATTGCCTACAGTTCCACTACCACTCACTTGTAAGGTACCGGCATTGACAGTAGTAGCGCCACCATAGGTGTTAGCACCTGACAGAGTGAGGATACCTACTCCTGCTTTTGTCAGAGTAACACCG
>NZ_JACVOY010000044.1 GCF_018882185.1 Polynucleobacter sp. AP-Latsch-80-C2
ATTGTTGAGCTAAAAGTAATATCGCCACTCGTGCCTGCTGCAGAGCTAGTTAATACAATATCACTACCCAGTGTCACTGCGCCAGTGTAGGTTTGAGCACCGGTGGTGGTGATTGAACCGTTTAAGGCGATGCCATTGCCAGTTACGGCTAAGACATTGGCAGTGTTAATAGCGCTTAAGCTCACTGCGCCGCCCGTGCTAATAGTCAAGTTATTAGAACTACTAACATTTAACTGGTCATAGGTCGTAATCGCC
>NZ_JACVOY010000004.1 GCF_018882185.1 Polynucleobacter sp. AP-Latsch-80-C2
TGACCGGTCATTTGCCTGAAATGGGTGGTCACGCTGGCCTGAAATACGCACTTTATCAAAGGGGCTCCCAAAAATTCGATTGGAAGCAAATCTGTCATGCCCTCATTTTTTCAGTAAGCCTCTTTTTCTTTTTCAATACACGCGAAGAAGGTGTTTGGATTATTCCCGCTCTTGGGATTTTCATTCTCGTATGTTTATGGGCGTATTACCGACATGCAAATCTGCGAAGTTTTTGCGCATCTGGAGTCCTAGCAGCGCTCATCTATGGCGCTTTATATATGGGCCTTTTGGCCGTGAATCACAAGGTCTACGGCAGCTCAATTAACACCATCTTTAAAACAAAGCCATATCAAGAAGCTTATGCCGCCTTGCAAAGAGCATCTTCTCATCGATTGCCATTAGATGGTATGGCTCATTCTGATTGGCCTGCCATTTTTAAGGTGTCACCAGCAGCTTCTGAACTCAAAACGTTTGTTGATGGAAAGCATTATGCGCACTGGGCTAGTATTGGCTGCGCAGCAATTCGCGCGCTCAACAATAATATGGCGCTGCTCAATTGCGATCAAGCTGTACCAGTTGGATACTTTCCATATGCTTTTTTAGATGCAGTCGATAGTGCGGGTTATAAATCCTTGCCGCAAGTGCTTAGCTACTTAGATCGCCTTGCCCAGCAAATTAATCTTGCGTGCGATGAGCGCCGCATTACCTGCAAACCTTATACCGGTAATGTCATTGAGTTTGGATTGCTACAAACTCCTGGTGCAGTAGGCCGCATTGCAGAACTGATCAAGCAAGCATTAATCACTACCATCACTTATCAAAGTCTATCCATCAGCGCGATCGCACCAACCATGGAAGGACGAGAGCCTTATTTTGATATGAAGCGGCGCTTGCACATCTTTGGATTAGATGGTCCCTATAAAAACTTGCAAGCAAACCCCGAGAAATTGACTGCCGACTCTGCGTTGACAGCTAGCTCCAACGGCAAGGGGGCAGTAGATCTGATTTTGTATCGTAATGGCATTTTGACTATAGGCGGGTGGGGACTCACTTCTACTCAAACCCCCTATAGCGCTTTTGAAGTCTTACTCAATGATCAAGTAATTTGCTCAGTAGCGCCCGATATCTTTAGGCCTGAGCTAGCGCAAATTAATACCCATAACTTGGGATTCTTATGCTCAGCTATTGTGTCTATTGGTCCGCAAGATCAGCCCAAATTAGAAGTCTTTGCAATTGATGCCAAGGAGCGCACTAAAACCGTGATCGCTAATTCAGAGGTGGTTCAATCGAGCTTGACCAATACCTGGAATGAGGCGTGCTATCTTAAAGCCAATCCTTTAGTGGGTGAGGCCGTCAAGGCTGGGCGCATGAGCGCAACAGCACATTGGGAGCAGTATGGCCGGTATGAAGAGCGTGCCTGCGCACCGCTCTTTAATCCCCTCACCTCTCCTGAAAAACCGATATGGAATGCTGCTAGAAGTGCTAAAGCGTTCGCCATTGTTGAAGCGATCTATTCTGCTAGCTCATCGATCTACCATTACTTAAATTTACTCTTTACGATCAGCATTCCGCTCTTTTTCATTCTTGCCTGGAAAAAGAAAAGTAATCCTCTATTGGTATTGGGATCGGTCTTTGCGCTGCTGTTAGTGACGCGTATTGTGATGATGGCTGTATTAGATTTTTTAGGATTGGCTCCAATCATCCCGCTCTATTTAATGAGTGCGTTTTATGCCTATTTTATTTTGGGCTCACTCTCACTCATTTACCTGCTCTCGCTCAAAGATCAACCAAAAGCCGCCTCTTAGCCCCATTAATTGGCACGGCCAATAAAGCTTATTGTTTAGCAGCAAACTGATGGGTAATTTGCTCAGCAGCCTTGGCAACCGAAAAGAGATTTGTTCCAAAGGCTATCACCTGCTCCTTGATCTTAGGATCAAGACTATCTTGCAGCACTGCATGGGCTGCTTCAAACAAACCATGATGACTCATAGTGCTAGCGCCAGAACATACTCGACCAATGCCAGCATCAGGCATGAGAGTCTCCAAATCATTGCCTGCATTGACATAAGCTAAGACCGGTAAGCCAGCCTTTAAGTAAGAGATGAGTTTGCCCGGAATATTGTGAGTTTGATGGCGGGCATCTAAAAAGATTAGACCGATATGGCATTGACTCAATATGCCACCCATTTCATCAGGAGCCACTTCATCTAAAAGCAATACATGGCTCCAAGCTTTAGTACGAATCTTTTCCTCAATTTTTCCTACTTCACTGCCGCGCCCGACTAACAAAAATCCCACTTTTGGGTCTGCTGCAAAATGCTCCAGGAGTGCATCGACTGAATCCATGCCTTGGGCAACACCCATATTGCCAGCGTACACAAATACCGTGCGCCCTGCTAATGGCGAAGCTGCCAAAGCAAATTGGGGGTTGGCTTGTGGGGTGCTTGGTTGGTTGGTATCTTGTGCTTGGCGATGAGCATCAGTAAAGCCCCAATTCCACAGCACTTCTAAACGGCTTTTAACCTGTGGGTAATGGCGCTCAAAGTATTGCAAATTATTAGGCGATTGAATACCTATTGTGTCAGCCTGGCGATATTGATAGAGCTCCATTTTTTTAAAGAACCAAAATGGCAAACCGCGAGGTGATAGCAACCCTAAGTGGGCAGCCCAATCAGGGAAAAAATCGCGCAAGACTAAATAGGAGGGGCAGCCAAACTGCTTTTTGAT
This sequence comes from Polynucleobacter sp. AP-Latsch-80-C2, assembly GCF_018882185.1. GTDB lineage: Bacteria > Pseudomonadota > Gammaproteobacteria > Burkholderiales > Burkholderiaceae > Polynucleobacter. Next base: position 2,728 of record NZ_JACVOY010000004.1, read on the forward strand.
AAAGGCAATGAGTGGCCCCCAAAAAATGGTGGGGGAATACCACACCACGCCATCAACTTTAGCTTTCATAAAGACGTCATTTTTTCGTAAGCGATGGGCAATTAACAAAGGATTGACTACTTCAGCAACAGTGCGCGCCAGATAGTTGGTATCTTTAGTTTTGAGGGTTCGCACTTTGATGAGCGTATAAAAGCGCTCGCCCATGGCGTATTTTTGTGTTTCCAATTGGCTCGCTAAATGGGGGCTTGGAACAATCACAGTAACCTGATGACCTAGGTGAGTGAGCTCTTCGGTTAAGGAATACATGTGCTCAGCGCCCGAAGTGCGCAGTGGCGGAAAGGTATCAGTAACTAAGAGAATGTTCACAAAGCGTATTTACTCAAGATATTCACGCAAGATCTTCACAACAAAAAATTAGAATGCTTTCCAAGTTCTTTGCTGGATAAAGTCAACGTAACTCAGAATAATGCGCGCTACTTTCTCAGAGACATTGTCAATCGCGTAATCTTGCACCAGATGTAAAGAGCGCTTTTCTCCCCGCGCTTGGGCCTCTACGATCGGCAATGCTTGCAGCACACGCTCACTATTAAGGCCGACTAACATCACTGCGCCCTCTTCAAAGCCCTCGGGCCGCTCATGCGCCTGGCGAATATTCAGTGCTGGGAAATTAAGAATTGAAGACTCTTCGCTAATCGTGCCACTATCAGACAGTACGCAGCGAGCATTTTGTTGCAGGCAAACGTAGTCAAAAAATCCAAAGGGCTTCATAAGTACTACTAAAGGATCTAATGGCAGATTTAAAGCCTCAAGCCTTGCGCGGGTTCTGGGATGAGTGGAAACCACCACCGGCTGAGCAAAGGTTTTGGCAAGCGTATTTAATAAGTTCACCAATTGCGTCAAGCTTTGCGGTAAATCCACGTTTTCTTCACGATGAGCGCTCACTAAAAAATAGGATTCTGTATTTAAGCCTAAGGTTTTGAGCGCATTGGACTTGGCAATTTGCGGGGCATAAAAATCGAGCACCTCACGCATGGGGCTACCGGTTTTGATCACTTGATCGGCTGGCAAACCTTCAGCAATTAAATAATCGCGCGCAATGGTGCTGTACGGCATATTAATGTCCGCAATGTGATCAACAATTCGTCGATTAATTTCTTCAGGAACGCGAAAATCAAAACAGCGATTACCGGCTTCCATATGAAAAATGGGAATCTTGCGACGCTTAGCCCCAATGGCACATAAGGCGCTATTGGTATCACCCAAAATGAGCAGCGCATCGGGTTGATATTGCTCAAAGACTGCATCGGTCTTGGCGATCACTTGGCCAATGGTCTCAGCCCCAGTTTTGCCCGCTACATCTAAAACCACATCGGGTTTACGCAGTCCCAACTCATCAAAAAAGATGGCATTGAGTTCATAGTCATAGTTTTGACCTGTATGCACTAAGGTGTGCTTAAAATACTGATCGAGTTTTGGCAATACACGTGCAAGGCGAATGACCTCCGGACGAGTGCCCACCACAGTCATCACTTTTAAGGCTTTTTTAGATGACACTTTTAATCCAATCTTGTTTTTGCAATAAGGCTTTGACTTGCTCCACATTTAGTAGCTGGGTGTTATGCGAGGTGTAATCCTCAATTTGTGAAACAGCGATCTCACCTTGGCTATAGTACTGAGCGTAATTGAGGTCTCGCCCATCGGCAGGAATTCGGTAGTACCCATCTAACTCTTGCGCGCGCGCCATTTCTTCGCGCGAGACTAAGGTTTCATAGAGCTTTTCTCCATGGCGCGTGCCAATGATTTTTAGCTCACTAGGTGATTTGAATAATTGCGCCAAAGCTTTAGCTAAATTTTCAATGGTGGCTGATGGCGCCTTTTGTACAAAAATATCACCAGGCTTGGCATGGCTAAAGGCATAGAGCACGAGCTCCACAGATTCTTCTAGAGACATTAAAAATCGCGTCATCTTGGGGTCTGTAATGGTCAGTGGCTTGCCTGCGCGAAGTTGCTCCATAAATAATGGAATCACTGAGCCGCGCGAACCCATCACATTGCCATAGCGCGTTGCGCACAATACTGTTTTACTAGCATCAGCTAATCGCGCATGGGCCACCATGACTTTTTCCATCATCGCTTTAGAGATGCCCATCGCATTAATGGGGTAAACCGCTTTGTCGGTACTGAGCACCACACATTTTTTTACTTCATTGGCAAGGGCAGCGCGAATCACATTTTCTGCGCCCAAAATATTGGTTTGCACAGCCTCCATTGGATAGAACTCACAGGAAGGCACTTGCTTGAGAGCAGCGGCATGAAACACATAATCCACACCGCGCATCACATCGGATACGGCGCGATAGTCGCGCACATCGCCGATATAAAACTTCACCTTGTCATTATTTAAAGCTAAGCGCATATCGTCTTGCTTTTTTTCATCGCGACTGAAAATGCGAATTTGCGCCAAATCCGAATCTAAAAAGCGCTGGAGCACTGCATTACCAAATGAACCTGTGCCGCCGGTAATGAGAAGTGTTTTATTTTTAAACATATGCGCTCCAATTTAACTCAATCAAATTGATCAGTTTGTCCTGTCCGTACAAGTATGCAATCACCAAAACCAAAACAGCCGGCAAAAAGGCTGTATCTGCACCTTGGGTAGTAAGTATAAAGGGTCAATTTAAATCAAAAAGCCTATTTTGGGGTATAAACAAGAGCCAAAAACTACCATCCGCCTTGGGTTCGCTAAAAGCTTGATTTGTCGATTTATCTTTTTTCAATGAATAACACCCACAATCAGGACCTGCGCGACAAAACGGCAGCATATTCTGCAGGGGGCCATGCCCACCCTCAATATCGTCCCGACATCGACGGCCTAAGAGCTTTGGCGGTTTTGCTGGTAGTGCTCTTTCATGCTTTTCCCCAAGTCTTACCAGGCGGCTTTATTGGGGTCGATGTCTTTTTTGTCATCTCTGGATTTCTGATCACGAGCATCTTGCTCGCTAGCTTAGATGCGCAGCGTTTTTCGTTTCTCGATTTTTATGCTCGGCGCATTCGGCGTATTTTTCCAGCCCTCATCCTGGTTCTCGCATTTGCCTTGATCCTTGGCTGGTTCGCCTTTTTTCCGGATGAGTATCGACTCTTAGGTCAGCATACCGTAGCGTCCGCGAGCTTTTTACAAAACTTCAATTTACTATCAGAGATTGGCTACTTTGATGAAGCGGCAGATACCAAACCATTTTTGCATTTATGGTCTCTTGCGATCGAAGAGCAGTTTTATCTGCTATGGCCATTGCTGCTGTGGCTCACTTATAAAGTCAAAGCCAAACCGATTTGGTGTATTGCACTGGTAGGACTTGGCTCCTTTGGTCTATGTCTGTATTTCACGATCAATGATCCAACCTGGGCATTTTTCTCTCCCATCACGCGCTTTTGGGAGCTCTTAATGGGTGGGGCGCTGGCCTATTACGCCCCAGCTATTACCAAGCGCCAAGAGCGCTCCCAAAATGATTTTTCCTGGTTATCCGCCATAGGCTTACTCCTCATTGTTGGCGGCGCAGGGTGCTTAAATGCAAGCTTTGCATTTCCCGGATATTTCGCATTACTGCCAACTTTTGGCGCTGCGCTGATTATCGCCTCTTCCGCTCATTCACCGATCAATCGCGCCCTGTTTTCCAATCGCGCAATGGTCGCGCTTGGAAAAATCAGTTATCCACTCTATCTATGGCACTGGGTTTTACTCTCCTTCATTCGCATCACTGAAAGTGGTGAAGTTTCCCCACTCATTCGGTGGCTGGCGTTAAGCACATCACTGATTTTGGCAACACTCACCTACCACTTACTTGAAAAACCCATTCAAGCCCCAAGATATGCCAAAGCCAAAACCATTGCACTGATCTTAGGCATGCTCATCATTGCGGGTATAGGACACAATATTTATCAACGCGATGGCTTAGCATTTCGCTCCAATGCCTTTGCAAAGTACGAGAGCACCTTTAAAGATCCTCTGTTAGGAGACCAATCAACACTACAAAATGGAGTCATCAAAGGTTTTACCTGTGATCACCATGGCCCTAGTTGCGAGCCATTAGATAAAAAGCAGTCTCAGCTTTTGTTGTGGGGAGACTCTCACGCCTCAATGCTCTATGAAGGTTTAAAAAAATCCCTACCTGCAAGTTGGCATCTCCTTCTCGTTAGTTCACCGGGCTGCAAGCCTGCATTGGTAACGCAATTACAAGATAACCCCAGCAACTGCAACATCAGCAATGCGTTTGCCACTGAGCAATTACAAAAATTCCCTCTCCATACAGTATTGTTGGCGCAGCGTGATGAGTGGGATCCCTCCGTGAGTAATCCACTGTATGAACAATTGATCGCCATGGGCGTTAAAAAAGTGCTGTATTTGGGGAAAACACCGGAGTGGAACGCTAAACTTCCCAAAATTGTGGCTAGGCAATCATGGCATCACATTCCCCAATATAGCCAAGCCGGCCTTAATCTCAAAGCCTTGCAACTTAATACCATTGCCAAACAGCAATTTGAATCTACGCCTCAAAAACAATATATCGATCTAATCGATTTTTTATGCAATACCGATGGCTGCCTGGTCTATTTTGGAGATGATCTCAAAACTGGGATTAGCTCGTATGACACCAATCATCTCTCACCACAAGCTGCAGAAATCGTAGCGAAGCAATTACTCATTCCTTATCTGCAGTAAAAGATGATTATCTGAATTCCAAATCAGTGGTGCTACTTAGTATGGTAGTTCTGGCAGACTTGGCGCAAAAAATGCGTTGTTTTATTGGCGCAGGCTTTCCAGGAGTGCTGCGCAGCTAAGTCATGTGATGCGAGTTGCTTTTCTTCTCGTAGCTGCGGTGAGAGAAGATACTGCTCAATGGTGCTCGCAATACTACTGACATCATTAGGATCAAAATATAAACCACCACGTCCTAAGATTTCACTCATCGAACTTTGATTAGAACAAGCCAGCGGCAAGCCGGCGGCCATTTTCTCTAAAACAATCATGCCAAAGGTCTCACAAGTGGAGGCAAAAATTCCCAAGTTCGCTTTTTGGTATTGAATACTCAATTGCTCATACGCAATCGGTCCCAGATAATGTAACCAAGTACCTTGTGGATCAACTTGATCAACCACTGCCTGTAGTTGTCCTAAAGCTTTTGGTTCGCTCGGCCCCACTAAAGTCAGCGACAGTGGATAGCCTTTTTGCCGCAAAGCATGAACCGCTAAAACGACTTGGGGCTGATTTTTATACACATCAATCATGGAAACATAGAGCAACTCAAAAGGCTGTTGCTCGCTATAAGCGCTCATGGGCAGCTGAGTTTTATCTTGATAACGAAAGCGCGGATTTAAACCATGACTGATGACCTCGCAGGCACCCTGAAGCGGCCCCGTGATCTTGAGCACTGCGTCCTTGGCATATTGCGTGAGAAAAATCACCCCATCGGAGTGTCGAAAACTACTCGATTGCACTAGTCTTAAAGCTAAAAATTTGAGCGCCCTAAGTGACCAGCCGTTTTTTGCAATAGCCGACCACTCAAAGGGAAACAGGTTTTGACTCATAGTGACTACTGGATGAAAGCTGCCTACATAACTTCCACCGGGCACCAATAAGACATCGCATTGGGCCTTTTTAGCAGCGTCACTTAAAGACCATGCCTGCCACCAGATACGACGCCAAATACTGCCATCTAAGCTTGGAGGATTTACTTTGATCAGCCAATCACGCTCTGGCATTTGCGCAAGAGTTTGCTTACTTGCCCAAAGATAGATTTTGTCAACTTGCATCTGCTGCGCATCAATTGCAGAAAGTAATTCTAGTAAATGGGTCACGCCACCGCCTAAGCGAATATTGGCGCCATCAATCCCAATACGAATGGGACGATCAACAGAAGTTGGGTTGGGATGACTCAATTGCGGGGCCCTTAAAAACGCATCACGATTTTAGCTAACGCTAAGCCAATGGCTTTTAGACTAGCATGGCGTGCAACGCGAAAGACTAAGGGTGATTTGGTTTGCAAAAAAACCAGATAGGCGGCTAAGAGTAAAAATGTAGCATCGCGGGTACTCAGTTGTTTTGCCCAAGGCGCAAGATGCCCAATCGCTGTTTGCACCGCTTGTAGATTATCGCGAACATATTGGCGTCGCAAGGCGCTTGTATGCTGGCCAACGACCTTGGCATGGACTTTAGATAAGGACTGCTGTAAATGACGGTATTGAAATACAAATTGCTCAACGTTTCCAAAGTGCGCGCCCAGGTGATAGGCTTTGCACCAAAATTGGTAATCTTCTGCCGCTGCACCTGCTTGGTATTGCAATTGGTGGGTTTTTAAAAAACTGTTGCGCATCATGACCGAACCATGAGCAAACGGCACGGTGCATGCCAGGGTGATGGTAATTAAATCTGGCGTGATCGGCATAGGCACTTCTTGTATTGCGCGCGATTGCGCATCGATCATCAACATTTGGGTGCCACAAAAATCAAGCCCTTTATCTTGCATGAGCGCTAATTGCAATGCAAAACGGGTAGGCAAGCTAATATCGTCAGCGTCCATACGCGCGATAAACTGACCGCGCGCTTTTGCAATACCTAAATTAAGAGCACCTACCAAGCGCTTTTGCTCACCATAAACCAGATGCACGCGGGGGTCTTGAGACGCATACCGCTCAATGATTTCTAATGTATTGTCAGTAGAATGGTCATAGACCACTAGCAATTCAAAATCAGTCTGCGTTTGAGCCAAAATACTATTAATGGCTTGCGGCAAAAAAGAGGCGCAGTTATACGCAGGTAAAACGACCGAAATATTGGGGGTCTGTGTTGTCATACTGAGTTTGCCATGCCGAGCTTGTCGTGCCTAGATACACCAACGCATCAAGACAAACACAATTTTAGTGCGCGCCCGCGCACAAACGTTGCATCACAATATGGCCAAAAATAAAATGCACATCTTCTGATAATTGCATGTCATCGGCATCTACCCAAATCACCTGCTGAGCACGCTCTTTGAGCCGGCCACCGCGATAACCACATAAGCCCAGGGTGATTGCCCCATGCGCATTGGCATAATCGACAGCGCGAATCACATTCTCAGAATTACCACTGCCAGATAAAGCGATCACCAAATCGCCTGGCATCAAAATGTTTTTGAGTTGCTCAGCAAAGATATCCTCAAACGCTAAATCATTAGCGTAAGACATGATCAGCCCCACGTTATCTACCAAAGTGCGACCTCGAAATGGAATGCCGCTACTGAGAAAAATACTTTTATTCCAATCATTAACGAGGTGAAGCGCCGTCAAAGAGCTTCCGCCATTGCCAAGCACAATAATTTGCTTGCCATCGCGCCAGGCTTTTTCAACCACATCAACGCCAGCATCGAGCGCCGCAAAATCAAGACGCCCGAGCAACTGCGCTAATTTTTGGGTGTAACTTTGTGCGCTACCAGTTTTTGGGTTCATACCGATCCTATTTCTAAATTCTCATGCCTACTGACAAGCAGTTCACTGCCTTATGGCGCTATTTTCTCATTGAAAATGATTTGGCTGCCAAGCGTATCAAAGGCCACCTCAACTGGCTTCAAATGGGCAAGTGCGTGTTTAATGGCCTCATGACGCTCTGCTGGGGCATAAAAAAGCAAAAAGCCCCCAGCGCCAGCGCCTAAAATCTTACCACCCATGGCCCCAGCTGATAAGGCCAATGCGTAATGGCGATCAATCTCCTGCTCACTTATACCGCTGACCAAACTCTTTTTGAGCACCCAACCTTCATGCAATATTTCTCCAATAGCATCTGGGTGATTGGACTCAAGAGCCTCACGTAAATTGCGAGCCAATTGCACCATTTGATGCATTGTTTGTTGCTTTTGAGTATCGCGCCCTAAGAGCTCAGATTGCTCCAACAGTAACTCCGAAGCACTACGTGTTTTACCCGTATAAAACATGAGTAGATTTTCTTGCAAGCGCTGCACTGTTTGAGCCGAGCAAGTAATGGGGCTTACCTTAACTGCCCCGCTAGGCAAAAACTCCATAAAGTTCAACCCGCCAAATGCAGCGGCATATTGATCTTGTTTACCAATGGGCTCGCCACATAGATCGATTTCAATATGACAAGCTTGCTCCGCTAGAGTGGGAGCATCAACTTGTCTACCCAAGTATTCCTGCAGGGCATGTAATAAACCTACGGTAAAAGTGCTCGATGAGCCAAGACCAGTTCCGCTAGAGGGAATGTCAGCAATCGTGGTAATTTCTACACCGCCAGCAATCTTCAAAAATTGAAGCGCATTACGAACCAAAGGATGGGCAATCTGCGCGGTGTGAGCTACTTCTTCATTTTTTGAATATCCAACCCGAATGCCCTCATCAAACTTTTGATTTACATTCACATAAACGAATTTATTAATCGCTGCGCTCACTACAGCTCCACCAAACTCTTGGTAGTAAGCTGGCAAATCGCTACCGCCTCCAGCAAAGCTCATTCTTAAGGGAGTTCGACTAATAATCATGGCGCCACTATTGATAAAGTGCTATCTGAGGTTAAAGGAGAAAGACTAATGCAAAAAGGAGGATCTAATATCAAACTAGCCTGTTTTTTTGTTGCTTCCAACAATAAATCTTCATCTTGCTGACGAGATTCATAAATGGCGCCAGCTTCTTGTAGTGACTTTCCTCGCAATGCATATTGCGCAAGCACGCGTGATCGTCGTAGCGATTCATCAAACTGAACAAACCAACGATGCATCTTGGCTGTAGTAGGTTCTTGCGTCAAATAAAGCGCGATCGTACCATCCACAATCACCACATCAGCAGGCTTCACAGCACTTTGAATAAAGCCATGGGCTTGTTGCTTTAGCTTGTTGTAAATCGGCTGCTCTAGGGTCATCTCTTGCTTACGCTCAGTTATCTGCTCAATGAGTTTGCTCAGTGCTGGCACATCGTAGCGCTCTAAGACCGTATTGCCGCGCTGATCCACAGGCTTTAACCAACCGTCGGCACTGAAGATAACCGCACCAATATTGTTTTCCCGCAAAGCAGCCTTCAAGCAAGAGGCCAGCGTACTTTTTCCACTTCGAGCCAAGCCTCCTAAAAAAATCAAGTCGCCTGGCTTAATCTGGGAAATGAGTGTTTGGCAGTAAGAGAGCATGGCTTGATAGTCATGCAAAATAAAGTGCACTGCCATTGGCAGATTAGGCGCGATGAAATCGGGTAGCGCAGGATACTTTCCATCTAAGCCCGCATTGCCAGTTTCTACTAAAATAGATCGCACACCAGCACGCTGCGCAGCAAGCAAATCAGCAGTGCTATCACCAATCATCCAAGATTCTGATAAGTTAGCATTGAGCTCTTGCTGCGCTGTTTTGAGCATGCCAATCGCAGGCTTGCGGCAATCACACATTTTTTTTAGCGATAGCACTTCGCCAGGAAAACCCCTATCTGGATGATGTGGGCAGTAGTAGATTCGATCTACATAAGCACCTTCTTGGCCTAAGAGCGTCTCCATCTTGCGATGAACTAGGTCCACATCTTCTGGGGTGCACTCCCCACGCGCAATCACAGGCTGATTGGTCGCTACCACGGTACGATAGCTTGATATATTGAGCGCGCCAATCGCACCGGCAGCACCTGGAAGTAATTGAAATTGCTCGGCGTGAGCAAGCTGATCTACTGGTACATTTATCGTGCCATCGCGATCTAAAAATACAATCTTTTGCTGATAGCGCAAATTCGATGCTGCAATCTTTCCAGACTCAAGATCTGCGCAGACTTTATTTAAACGCTTAGGTGTACCGCAATCTTTAATGTACTCAGGACTGTTATAGCCGCGCAGCAATACTCCTTTAGCAATGAGTGCCGGGAAAAGATCTTTTCCAAAATCGAGCGGCGCGGTATTGCCTTGCCAATCTAATAATGCTGTTTTTCGGAAAAAATACATTCCTGCATTTACCAGATTGGATAAATATTGATTCGGGTTGTGTGGGTAAGGATAAAACCCAGTAATTTGATTTTGCTCATCCATTTGTACTAAATCTGAATCATGCGGATGATCGTTTGGGTGTAAGAATAATGTTGCACCCGAGCCTGTATTTTGGGCATGAAACGTAGCAAAGCGATCTAGATCAATATCAAACATCGTGTCGCCATAAACCACTAAAAAATTCTCAGCTAATTTTGGTAAAATTTGAATCGTCGATCCCGCCGTGCCTAAGGGCTGGCCATCATCAATGCATTCGATCGCAATACCAAAGTTTTGTTTGTCATTACAAAACGTAATAATCTGATCAGCCCCGTGATTAACCAAAATCAAAATCTGCTCAAAGCCATATTGCTTTAAGTGTTCAATTTGGCGCTCTAGTAATGACTTGCCGCCTACATCAATTAAGGGCTTAGGCAGGCCTAACAGGCGCTGCGCAAGGCGTGTACCTTTGCCACCGGCCAAAATAACGGCTTGCTTCATGCGCGCGAAAGATCGGCCACAATTTGCTTGATGGCCAGTTGCACCGCCTGTACAGAGCCCAGTTTAGGGCGCCATCCAAGCTTGCGAAGTTTTTCAATAGAGTAGGAAAAACGGGGCACATCGCCAACCCAACCTTTATCACCCTCACCATAGGCAATAGTTGCATGCGGAGAGACTGCAGCGACAACAAGCTGAGCAATGTCGCGCACAAAAATACCCTCATCACCAGCGCCGATATTAAAGTAATTTAACGGTGCGCGCGCCTGGCTTTGAATGTAGAGCATGGCATCAATTAACTCATCAACATGTAAATAGGCTTTGCGTTGCGAACCATTACCCAACACTTCCAAATGATCTGGGGTCTTTTTGAGTTTTTCGATGAAATCCAAAATGACGCCATGGGTTGCCGGTGTACCAATCACATTGGGAAATCGAAAAATGTAAGCACTCTTTAAAAAGCTTTCTACGCTAGCACTAATGAGGGCTTCTGAAGCTAACTTCATCGCTCCATAGTTCGAGATCGGAAATAAGGGACCAATATCCTCTTGTAATAATCGTTCACCTAAATCACCATACACGGCTGAGGTCGAAGCAAAACAAAGAGCAGGAATATCAAGCCGCTTCATCACCTCCAAGGTGTTATAGGTGCTCATGAAGGTATCGCGTAGATCAATTGCAGCATCACTAATGCCAGCAGGAATATCCGAATTTGCCGCTAGGTGCCACACTTCAGAAATAGGGTGTTTAAGGGCATATTGGCTCACGCACGCTTGATAAGAAGCTAAATCGGTTAAATCAATCTCATGAAAGACAAATTGAGGGTGCTGTGCAAAATCGGCCATATTGGCCATTGATCCACGACATAAATTATCCAAGCCAATGACGGCTTTTCCCTCCGATAGGAGTTTTCGCGCTAGATTAGAGCCAATGAAACCCGCAACACCTGTGATGAGAATGGCCATATAGAAAAAGAAAGCCTAGAAATCAATAAGGGTCAATTTTATCACCGAACGTATGGCCCAAAGTAGCCCAAAACGATCCTTAAGCCTTGAAATCATTGGTTTTTCATCCCTGATAAGCGATAAATTCTTGCTCCATAGACGCTATAATTGGCTGGGCCTAATACCGCGTTATCTCAAGAGTTAAGAAAAAATAATGTACATCATTGAAGCAGGCGCTAGAACACAGCATTACTGGAAAAGCTTATGGGCTCGTCGCTCACTACTCTATTACCTCACCCGCAAAGACCTCATCGTTCGCTATAAGCAAACTTTTGTAGGGGTAAGTTGGGTCCTCATTCGCCCCTTCTTAACTATGGTGGTCTTTACTGTGATTTTTGGCGCGATTGCTAACCTGGATTCCAATGGCTTGCCTTATGGATTTGTCGTATTTGCTGGTGTGCTCCCTTGGTACTTATTTGCCAACCTATTTAGCGAGACGAGTGGTAGCTTAATCACTAATGGCGCGATGCTACGCAAAGTGTATTGCCCTCGCCTCATTTTTCCAGCGGCAATCTTGCTCGTGGGCTTAGTTGATTTTGCGGTGTCATTCTTTTTGCTTGTGGTGATGATGTTTTGGTATCACATCATACCGAGCTGGCAAATCATCTTTTTTCCATTTTTTATTTTGATGGCAGGCTCTACAGCCATTGGACTTGGCCTCATTGCTGCCACACTGAATGTGAAATACCGAGACTTTCAACAGCTCGTTCCTTTTTTACTGCAAATGGGAATGTACATTTCTCCCGTTGGCTATCTCAATCAACTGGTCGCCAAACGATGGGAATTTATCTACTCACTAAATCCTCTAGCAGGAATCATTAATGGTTTTCGCTGGTGCCTTACTCCCGATTCCATTCCGCTCTACGCTCCTGGACTGTGGTACTCCATCGGTTTTAGTATTGCGGCACTACTCATTGGAATCACTGTCTTTCGCTTAGCCGAAGACGGCTTCGCTGATACAATTTAAGCCTATGACTTTTGCCATAAGGGTTGAAAACCTTTCCAAACGCTACATCATTCAGCATGGCACACCTGCTGGCTCTCTAAAAGAATTGGTCGAGCATTATCGACGTAAGTTTTTCTATAAACTGACACCTAAATTTAAAGATGCGGGACCTGATCCTTATGAAGTCACCTATGAGGAATTTTGGGCCCTCAAAGATGTTTCTTTTGAAATTGCCAAAGGTGCAAAGCTAGGTGTACTAGGGCGCAATGGTGCCGGCAAATCCACCCTTCTCAAGGTGTTGAGTCACATTACTGAACCAACCGCTGGCCGCATTTTGATTGATGGTGAGATCTCGAGCCTTTTAGAAATGGGAACGGGTTTTCATCCTGAACTTTCTGGACGAGAAAATATTTTTCTGAACGGTGCCATTTTAGGGATGGGTCGTACGGAAATTTTGAGAAAGTTTGATGAGATTGTGGCCTTCTCAGAAATTGAAAAATTCATTGATACCCCATATAAGCGCTACTCCTCAGGCATGCAAGTACGCTTAGCCTTTTCAGTAGCTGCACACCTCGATCCTGACATCATGATTTTGGATGAGGTTCTAGCAGTTGGCGATGTTGCTTTTCAAAAGAAATGCTTGAAAAAAATGGAAGCTATTAGCAACAGTGGCGCTACTATTATTTTTGTTAATCACGGTGTAGAAGCCATTAAACAATTTTGCAACCAAGCCATTGTGCTCGATCACGGCAGGCTGGTCCTCGATACCAAAGATATTGACAAAGCGATTGCGCTTTATCTTGGCGATAGTTAAGTTAGCTAAGGCAACCAATGATAGTGATGCGTCTTAAAGGTGGTCTTGGAAATCAAATGTTCCAATATGCACTTGGGCGCCGCCTTTCAATGGATCGCAATACTGGCTTAGCACTAGAAACGAGTAGCTTTAAAACCGATCATCTGCGGGTTTATCGTCTTGATACTTTTCAAATTAGTGCAACTGCATCCGATCAACTACCCTTTTTTCCAACCACCGGGCCAAAACGTCGCATTAATGCGTTTTTGCAGTTCTTTAGAAAATTAATCGGTCAACCCTTTGATATTCTCAAAGAGCGTAGCTTTGACTTTGACCCTTCAGTGTTGCATTGCTCTACCAATGCGTTTTTAGATGGCTTTTGGCAAAGTGAGCAGTATTTTCTATCCGTTCGCCAAACTTTAATCAATGACTTTCAGCCGACTCAACCCCTAACAGGAGAGCTTGCGCATATTGTTAATGCAATTACCCAATGTAATGCGGTCGCCATACATGTGCGCCGCGGCGATTACGTCTCTGACCCTACGACTACGGCATACCATGGAGTTTGCTCAAAGCAATGGTACGAACAAGCCGCCCAGTATATGAAGGACAAGGTGCCTGAGCTCCAGTTCTTTGTATTTAGTGATGATTTTGAATGGGCAAAAAACAACCTTTCCTTTGATGCGCCTACTACTTTTGTAAAACCTAGTCCTGATGGCCTTGAATGCCATGACTTGTATGCCATGTCCCTTTGCAAACATAATATTATTGCCAACAGCTCTTTTAGTTGGTGGGGTGCGTGGCTAAATCAACATCCCAATAAAATTGTTATTGCTCCTAAGCAATGGTTCATTGCTGGTCCGCAAACGACTGATGACTTAATTCCCAAATCTTGGATTCGGTTGTAATCACTATTAAGTACCTTTGATGAAAACTATTCTTCGACCAATACACCGACTCATTCAAAAAGGCCTAGGCTTATTTGGATTAACCTTAGTTCGCGTTAGTCCAGCAGAAGATCGCAAGATCATTAATCGCAGCACGATGCGAGGCGCAATTCGGGCCTTAGCGCAGCGTGGTTATCAAATTAATACCATCATCGATATTGGGGCATCCGATGGTCGCTGGAGCAAAGATGCGATGGAGTTTTTCCCTAAGGCCCAGTATCTTTTAGTAGAAGCACAAGGCTTTCATGAGGCTAACTTGCAAGCGTTCACTAGTCAACATACCAATGCCAAATATGTACTAGCCGCCGCTGGCGATACTGTCGGTAAAATTTACTTTGATGCTGGAGATCCATTTGGCGGACAGGCCTCCCACACTCCATTTGCGATCAATAATGTGGAATTGCCTGTCACGACCTTAGATGCTGAGGTATTGAAAAATCAATTGAGTAGCCCCTTTTTGATCAAATTTGATACTCATGGCTTTGAGCTACCCATCTTAAAGGGAGCTCAAGAGACCTTAAGACAAACTGAAGTCATCGTCATGGAATGCTATGCTCAGCGCCTCATGCCTGACAGTCTGACCTTTTCAGAAATCTGCCAGCAATTAGATTTTTTAGGATTTCGTTGTATCGATGTCGTTGACCCAGTGTGGCGGGCATACGACGATAGTTTTTGGCAAATGGATTTGGTCTTTGTGCGCAAAGAGCGCCCAGAGTTTGCTTATACCGCTTACGAGTAAGCCCGCATTTATTGATGTTACCTAGAGCGCTATTGCTTTGCTCGCTAAAATTTCTTGATACCAATCTAGGTAGCGTTGCGCCTGAAGCGTCAAAGAAAACTCCTTTTGTGCTTTGATTGCCGCTGCTTTACCCATATCTACCCTGAGTTGAGGGTTATTAAATAGATCCTCAATTGCTTTAGCCATTGCAACACTTGCCCCTGCTGGCACCAATACGCCAGTAACGCCATGATCAATTTGCTCAGGAATGCCGCCTACTGCTGTTGCCACAACAGGCAAACCACAGGCCATAGCCTCTAAGATAGAAGTGGGGAAGGTGTCAACATGAGAGGCGTGAATATAAATATCAGCCGCTTGATAATAGGTCGCCACCGTTTGGCGGTCACTTACTGGAGCAACATAACGAATAGTGATGCTGCCAAATACTTCTTCCTCCCCTTCCTCACCTAAAGCTATCACCAAGATAGGGGTACTAGTATTTTTAGAGAGTAATTCTAGAGCGCTGCGAATCGTTGCATAGTCTTTGAACTTATTGCGTTTAATCCCATTGGCAGCAAAAAGCAAAACCTGAGTATTGGGTACGATAGTTAATTGAGATCTAGCCAGAGCTTGGCTTGCAGGGTGAAATACATTTAAATCGACACCATTAGGTATGACTTTACTTTGCGTAATTGCTGGAAGCAGCATAGACTCTTGCGCTTTATTCATGAGCCATTGCGAAGGGGTGGCAAGGTAAAGATGGCTATGCGAATAAATACCTTGCTTGCGCTTCCAATTGAGTGCAGTGGTATCACGTGATAAACCAGGGTACAGGGAAATATCAGGGCAAGCGCCACACCCAGCTTTCCATTTCTCGCAAGCAAAGGAATGGGCGCAATTTCCACTTAGTAACCATGCGTCATGCATCGTTATCACCACGGGTACTTTTTGACTGAGATCAGATAGACTGCGAAGGTCAAAGTAATGTCCGTGCAAATTATGAAGATGCACAACATCGACCAACTTAGGTGCCAACTCTAAAATGGCTTTAGAGCCCGGATAATGAAACTCTTCCATCCCAATCCAACGTGGGATGACATCTGATCCAATAGACAAATCTAATAGGTTTTTACGCAATCTTGCAATGCCTCTGATGCGAGCATGAAGTGGTGCCAACCATTCGCGCAGTGACAAACATAGCTTGGCCCATAAACCCTGATCACGGATCAGCGGAATGGCTAGAACTTCCAGATTAGAACTACGCTTTTCACCAACAGCCAACCAAGCTTCGTGCCCAGATTGCCGATAATTTTTCAATAAATTATCGGCAATCTGCTCAGCCCCACCACCCAAATCGAGCGTATTGACCTGCAGGATAGATAATTTTTTATTCATTCATTGTGACAATCTAAATTGGTAGCCAAGCTCATTTAGAGCTAAACCATTTTAGAGCTGAGGCGAAATGAGCCGAAAGTGGACGATTTTGCAAAATATATTTAATTCGCTGCCACTTAAACTGCTGACCGGCGTAGGTGTAATACTGATAATCCAGAGTTGCTAAGCGCTGCGCTGCCAATTTAGCAATGGCTGGATCACGAAAGCGAATATTTAAATTGGCTGCTGCTTTTTCCACCAAATTTCGAATAAGCAAATAATTTGGTGTGCCGACGATACCTTTGAAATACCAATGACTAATCGCCCCAAAATTTATTGCATCGTTACCAAGATCTTTCAACCCATTAGCAAAAGCTAAGTTCTCTGCGGAAAATAAAGATACCCTTGAGACAACTAAATCACTGGCGCCAACCTGGTTGGGGCGAATAGAACTAGATTCGCTATTAGGCACCTCTCGGTAGACTACCAAGCGCTCCGGCAAATTAGCCATTTCATAATGGCGTCCGACGCGAGAGACAAACTCATAGTCTTCCATGGGAGTGCGCGCCTCATCAGTAGAAAATGAACCTACTTTATCGAGCACTTCACGCCGAAACATACAAGAACTGAGTACAAAGGGTGAGTCAAAAATCAAATCAAAAGCAATTGCCCCAGGGTTGGTAGGCAAATCTCGAAAGCGGCCTGTGGGCCCTTTAGGAGTCCAAACTTCTGCAGCAGTTCCGAGTAATGCACATTGTGGAGAGTTTTCTAAAAATTGAATCTGCTTGGCAAAACGCGTTGGCATCGACAAGTCATCATGGTCATGGCGCACAATATATTTACCACGGGCTAGTGATAAGCCACGATTGGATGCTCGAGAAACCCCTTGGTTTTCTTGCGAAATGAGCGTGATCCTGGGATCATTAAATCGACTAATGGTCGCTAACGTATCATCGGTTGAACCATCATTAATGATGATGAGCTCAAAGTCAGAAAAGGTCTGATCTAATATGGATTGAATTGCATCGGCGATCAATAGGCCACCATTTTTCACAGCCATGACAACCGACAGCATAGGATTTATGTCATTCTTGGTAGGTAAAAAATCAGGCATATCGGACATATCAGACATTTAGGCGCCAAAAGTAAAGATTAGGGCTATTTTAAGGTATGCACCCTATTTATGAATAGATTCACGTAGTCTTGAGTATGATTTGGTATATGGCGCTAGAGCTCATAAATACGAACCCCATCACTAAATCTACTTCACCTAAAAGCAATTAGTAATGATTCACGCCTTTATTCTGACAGCGTATCGCGACCCCAAGTCACTAAAAACCCTGATTAGGCAATTAGTTGCCATTAACGGCAGTCAAATTTATTGCTGCATTGATCATAAAAGCAAACAAATGGCTCAGGAGATACATGAGTGGGTTTCTGAGCAGGCACAATCTGATCCGCGCTATGCCCAAATTGAAGTATTGAATGATCAAGTTATTCGGTATGCCAGCACTGACCATCTCAAGGTACAACTTGACCTAATAAGGCAAGCCCTACTGAGTGGCGCCGACTATTGCCATACCCTCACAGGACAATGCCGTCTTGTAGTTAGTCCTGAACAATTTACTGCGTTTTTTAACGCGCATAAGGGTCAAAATTTTATTGAGCACTTTAGCCTGCCCGCTAAACATTGGTCAGGCGATGGTGGGCTGTCTCGTATTCAATATTTTCAACTTTACGATGTGATGGATATTAAAAAATGGCGTGGGATATTTGATATTAGCAATCGCACTTTACTACTATGCCAGCGCCTATTGAAAATAGATCGCCGAAAATCATACCCGATCAATTCTGACCAATTTTGGGGCGGTTTAGGGTACTGGTCACTACATAAAGATGCGCTCTCTGCAATTCTCGATCACCCAATCCTGCAATCAAATAACACCAATCCAATTTACAAAAACTCTCACTGCGCCGAAGAATTCGTATTGCACACGGCTTTAATGAATAGCGCCTATGGTAAAGCGCATAAAAGTAAAATCATTCCCAACCATCTACGTTTTATGGATTGGGGAATCGGTCATGGTGAGTCCCCTGCGATTTTGGATGAGAAGCATCTTGATCAAATAGAACAAGGTGCCAAGAATGAGTACCCCTATTTATTTGCCAGAAAGTTTGACTCACGTTTCTCCGAAAATCTAGAAAAACACCTGCAAAAACTAATGTAGCTCACAGCCTGCATTTTAATTAGGAGACAAAATCGCTCAAGCGTACCTTATTTGAATTTCTTTTTATAAAACGCTAAGTACTCACGCAACTTGTGCCACCAGTAATTCTTTTGCACTAAACGCGCCTCTAGTCGCTGGCACTTTTCATGTGAAATGAGATACAGCTTTTTATAAAGCTCTAACTGTAGATTGGCATCTGCACTTAATATCGACTGGGTATTGAGAAATTCCCCATCAATTTGACGAATTTGATTATGGGATTTTTCTAAATGCAATACATATGGCTGATTTCCAGCAAAGTCATCACCCTGTGGCCAAGCATAAGTAGGCGGCAAAGAATGGCAATTTCGAGTAGCCATATAGAAATTTAAATATGATTCATCGTGCCAAATGGGAATGGCAGCTTTTTTTAGATCCTGCTCTACTTGAGCAGCTAAAGATTGAATCAATTGGCCAAAGGATTGCGTATTACCACCCCAAAAACATCCTTGATAGTAGGTCTTGCGCAATTGAGGCGCTAGGTAACTACTCTCTTGGCGATCAACCTCAAAAGCAGGGGAAGCCCTGAGATAGCCTGGATGTTGGACAGCAATCAAATCATGTAAAAAAATCTCTCTTGGCATGGCTTGCACAACCTTCATGTCGGCATCCATGTAAAGCAAAAAGTCATTTTTCAGAAGAGAATCTAAATGCTGCTGAATCCAATAAAAACGCATGAGCGTACTAAAAGGCCATGCTAAATGCGCAATTGGGATGCGAATGATATCGCCCCTTACTTGAAGAATATCCGTAAAGCAGTAAAACTGCACTTGAAACTGGGATGCATCAAAATACTGGTCAATACTATCTTTGAGGGTCGGAATGAATTCATCGTAATACCTACCTGTGGCAATGGTGATGATGCCCAGATTCAGTTTTGACGTGGTATGGTTCATATGGCTCAAATGCTCTGTTTGGCTTATTGTATCGTTAATGCCTAATATAATGACTTATTCTCATAGCCTTCTATGCCGCCATTAATGGGCCTCGCATCAATGACCAACCCTCTCGTAAGCGTTCTACTTCCAGTCTATAACGCACAAGACTATCTTCGAGAGTCTATCGACAGTATCTTAGGTCAAACCTTTACCGCTTTTGAGCTCATCATCATTAATGATGGTTCTACAGATGGGTCTAAAGCCATTATGGATTCTTATGCTGACCCTCGAATTATGATCATTGATCAAGAAAATGCAGGATTACCAGTCTCTTTGAATCGAGCTATAGCTAAAGCCAAAGGCAAGTATTTAGCTAGGCAAGATGCTGATGATGTAAGCCTATCAACCCGGCTGTCCGAGCAAGTAGCGTATTTAGAGTCCCACGCAGATTGCGCTTTGCTAGGTACTTGGGCGCAGATTATTGAAAAAGACAATTTAACTAATCGCACGCTAACCCACCCCTGCGAAAATGGTGAGATACAAATCAAACTCTTGTTTTATAACTGCTTTGTACACAGTTCAGTGATGATACGTAAGACCACTTTAAATCAGTGCGGTGTTTATCCCGAAGACCCAGAGAAATTTCCACCTGAAGACTATGATTTGTGGCTTCGTATTGCTCAAGTTGCCCAAGTAGCCAATCTACCAAAAATGCTTTTGCAATATCGTGAATTACCAGGCAGTATTTCTCGTCAAAAACTTGAGATCATGCAAGCACGTGCACGTAAGATGTCTTCGCACGCCTTGATTACTATCCTTGGTGACACTACTTTGCCAAACAAGATCGTCCAACTTGTTGATGCGATGTGTTCGATTCCAGTAGTGCTAACAAATAAAAGTTGCCAAGAGCTACTAGCATTATTAGAGCGCGTAGGTCAATATCAGTTAGCATGTTGGCCAAGTGATAGCGCTGATATTGCAAAAGGCTTACATGACTGCAGATCCTACTTAAAATTGGCATACGACAAATCTCGAGTACGCGCGATCAATCAATACTTACCTTTTGATTTATATAGTCTACTAAAGAAACTGCGGCGATGAACCTAGCTAGCAAAAACCGAGGTCTAGTCGATGTTGTCATCCCTGCATATAACGCTGCGCGCTATATCGAGGAAACACTACTTTCGGTAGCTAAGCAAGGCGATGCGCTTGCCAAAGTCATCGTAGTTAACGATGGGTCAAGCGATAGCACTGCTGAAATAGTCTCTCGTTTTGCTGCAAGCCATCCCACAATTACCATTCAAATTATTAATCAAGAAAATGCAGGGCTTTCTGCTGCGCGCAATGCGGGAATTAAGGCTGCCACGGCACCTTATATCGCGTTCTTAGATGCAGATGATCTATGGCTTCAGGAAAAGCTCAATATGCAGCTTGCCGTTTTTAATCATTCTAAAGATGAAAAATTGGGATTGGTATATTGCGCATACGGGGTAATCTCAGAAACCTCAACTAGACTGCCTACAGTAGCGCTAATTCACCCCAAACTGCGTGGTAATGTAGCCCGAAAACTACTACTTGGTAATTTTATTTCTGGTAGTGGTAGCGCTGTTCTCATTAAAAAGTCAGTGTTCGATACAGTCGGTTTATTTGATGAAAAACTCAGTGCTGGCGAGGATTGGGATATGTGGCTGCGGATTTCTCAATCCTTTCATGCAGACTACTGCCCAGAAGAATTGGTGCTTATACGCCTTCATGACGCTAATATGCAAAAGGATACCTTGCGCATGCTCTCGGCCGATTTAATGATTTTGAATAAATTTGAAGTATTGCAACAGAGCAACTTCTTTTTACTTTGGAAGATTCGCACTATCCTTTTTAATCAGCACATGACAGCCGATGCTATTCCCGGGTTTGGTCAATGTGCACCCAGCTTACAAGAGAAACTGTCCGGCCTCAGACTAAAAATCGCTTTTATAGCAATTGCGCCCTTAGCCATCATTGCAAAAGCTTATCTCAGCCTGAAATCCTAGACGATTTCTTCCTGAGAATTATTTCCCTAGGCTCTTTTGGTGAATTGATCTAGCAGCAATTCTGCCCCATAGTTTGGCGGGGATCTTAAGTAGCAACATCGCCATATTGCTGTAAATCCCGTTTTCCTTGCAAGCACGTACGATCTCGGTATTTAGAATCCAGTTACGTGAAAGGCCTGCTGTACTAGCGCCCCCAGCCCTCATGCGAACAACAGGCTTTGGTAAGTAGGTATAGGACGCCTTTTTTACCGCCAAAATACGAATCAGCATTTCGTAGTCAGCCGCAATTTGATAATCCGTTTTAAATAGACCTACTTCATCATAAATGTGCTTTTTTACAAAAACCGTAGGATGTGCCGGCATCCAGCCATACTGAAAGCGATTTGGATAAAACTGACCTGAGTCGTAATAACGCAAAATTTTCTCAGGCTGATTCTCATCAACTAAAATCAGATCTGCAAATACGACATCGGCATGATCTTTCTTCATTTTCGATATCAAATCACTGACCACATGATTATTCATATAGACATCATCTGAGTTTAAAATTCCAATAACATCACCAGAGGCCATTGCAATGCCCTTATTCATGGCATCGTACATGCCCCGATCAGACTCAGAAATCCACTTACTGATTGTTGATTGATGTTTTTGAATAATTTCCAAGGTGCCATCTTTAGAGGCGCCATCAATAACAATATATTCAATTTGTGGGTAATCTTGCCCTAAAACGGATTGAATAGTGTGCTCTAAGGTTTTTGCACTGTTATAGCAAACCGTAATGATGGACACTTTCACAAAGAGATTCCTAAAACCTTTTGAATAGCGACCATAGGGTCTACTTTGTGATTAGTCATATAACGCTCTACCTCTGCGACTTTGGCATCAACTAAAGATCGATACCACAGCGCCTGAAAGAAATGAAATTGAGCACCTTTTGCCCCATCTAAAAAGCCCATCATGAAGATATAGCGCCAGACATAGTATGTCCAAGCACGAAGCCCGCCCGGTAGCTTGGCATAGATATTTTCCTTAATCCAACGCTTAGTACCAATGGAAGTGCTGGACTTTAATGACGCTACAGAGTTAGTACCGGAAAATCCATATTTCAAATTGAGTAAATCTACTGCTTCCCGGCTTGAATAGTTATTGTGCTTTTCAATCCACCAACTCAGAGGCCTGAGATTATCATCAATCAAGACGCCAGAAAGGTTCGCAGACCTGCCGCCTATCTTGATATGCTCATCCATCCAGCGCGCTTCAGACTGCCCCTTGCCATAGCGAAAGATGCGCATCACTCGGTTTGCTCCAACGCCACCATGCTCAATTAATTTGCCCTGAAATACCATTTTACGAATACAAGTCACGCCTTCTACATCTGAAGCTAAAGTAGGTAGCACTTCTTTAATTTGCGTAATCAGCTCTGAAGTTAAGTATTCATCTGCATCGATCCGCATGACCCACTCGGTATCTGCTGGCAACTGGGTTAAAGCCCAGTTCACTTGAGTCGAATGATTATTTTCCCAAGCGCGTTCAAGAACCCTAGCTCCATATTGCTTAGCAATCGCAATGGTTTGGTCTTGAGAAAAACAATCAACCACCACAATATCATTTGTTAAGGGCAAGATACTTTGCAAACACCTTGCTAAGTGCAGCTCTTCATTAAAGGTGAGAACCAAAACGGTTAACTTCATCTTTTAAGCGCCCATTCCAGATAATGTGTTTTTAGCCAAAATACTGCCTCAGCCCACCACCGAGGATAGCCGTTTTTAATTAAAGCATCACGATATTCTGCTAATAATTTTGGCAAATGAGCATCGCTACCATAGGGCTCATTCACAATTAAGGCTTGCTGCCTTGAGTCAATTGAGAGTTGACGCTTATTAATTCTCAAATAATGCTCAAAATCTGCAGCGAATCGATATTGCTCATCAAATGGCTCTTGCAATAAGAGATTGCGCGAATAAATGATAGCTTGATGTGAGGTAGGCATAGACCAATATCGCCAGTTATTGCTTCTTGGCATCCGCAAACGTTCGCGAATCCAAAAACCAAATAAGGTTAAATCAGCCAAGGGATTTAATTTTAAACTAGCGATTGAGGCGACATTGCTTCCTAGCGTATCACCGCTATTCAAAAATAAAACCTTACCTTTTGAAGCTTGCTTTATACCCTTATTCATGGCGTTGTAGATACCAGTATCTGGCTCTGAAATAACAATATCACCTGATTTTGCAAAACTCTTAGCCAACTCTACAGACCCATCAGAGGAGGCGGAGTCAATAAAGATCCATTGGTACGATCCATCTTCCAGATGCGCCATTGATTCAATCGTTCTTTCCAAACCCAAGCGATTATCTTTATTGATGGTGATGATACTTAGCATAGGATTAAATGCTGGCGGCACTCTTGTATATCAGAGTTGGATTTTTAAACTGTTGATAGGCGTATACCGAGAGCAAAACACCCCAAAAGGCCAGGCCATTAGAAAAGCCACCCACCGAGGTTGCGACACAAGTAATAGGAGTTAACACCAAAACTGCCACCCTCCAACCAGTCACGCGCTTAACCAATAAAAAGAACAAAATTGGAATCAATAAAGTGACATATATACCTAACTGATAGAGAGATCGGGTGTAAAAGGCCTGCAACATCAAGGGATCACAGTTATGACTATTGCCGGTAAACCATTCTGCAAAGTCAGGAAGACGAGTACAGATATATCCCGGGACCTTTTGGTAAACACCATAACCAAAAGGCTCTTTGAGAACCTCAATAAAGCTATCACCATAGTGATTAAAAATTGCCTGAAAGGACTGCACTCGATCAATGGATCCTAGTGGGGCGCTAATGTTTCTACCTTTACCAATGTAGGCAGCGGCGGCGGCGGCCAAGACAGCAACTATAACCTTATGACGCCATCCAACTGATAAAAAGTAAAAGAAGCAAACGACAGCGAAAGAAAGTAAGCCAGAACGACTGCCAGCAAGAATGATGGTAACGACTAAAAGCATAAGATCAAGTAAACGGCGTTCGCCATAAATAAAGAACACAATAATGAAGCAATTGAGATAGAAAGTAATTTCAAAATTATTTTCAAAGATAAAAAATGGTCTAGTTATCATCAGTTGCGAAATATTGGCGCCCTCATTTAGATGAACTAAAAAAAGATTCCACAACAAAACTAAAGGGTAGGCAATCAAGAACAAGCGTATCCATTTAGACAGATTAACCTGAGGGATATTCTGAGAATACAAAGCCAATATGCAAATATAGGCAAAGGGTTTTAAGGTAACAATATAGTTGTTTGGAAAACTGGTATCAGGTGGGGTTGGCGATAAGAAGTAATAGCCCAACAAGAGGGCGAGACCAAACCAAAAGATAGAAGAAACAGCTTGATTTAGGTCACGAAACTTGTAGATCAGATAAACCATTAAAACCAGATCTGGTAAAAAATAAACAGGGTAGTGCTTAATAAATAAGATTGTATGTATTGCAAAGCAAGCAAAGATAATCCCAATAAATTGCAGCGGCCTTTTGAGAAAACTAGGCACGATACTTTGCCTTTAAGCTAATAGCAAAGATTGCTATAAAAATACCAATAATCAGAGCGGCATAAATTACTTTGCTAACCTGTGGCTGTATATAGCTATCACTTATGCGCAATGAATCAGTGGGGGATGCCTTTTCAGAAGCAATTACTGTATTTGCGTTTTCTTTATTTTTTTGCGTTTGAGCTTCATAAACCCCATTGAGATCTTCCAGAACTCGGGCTTGTAACAAATTAGCGCAGCGAATTACATTTTCACGCCCCTCGATTCTTAATGAAAAGTGAATAACGTCTGCGTGATTTAATAATCCAATTTGCATTGAATTAATAAATTTTCTTCGATTAGCATTAGAGTCCTCACCTAGACACTCCTGAATAAATGCATTAGAAAAAGTCAGGGGATTTTGCATGCCCCGCATAAACTCCAAACCAGAGAGCATTAACTTCCACTCCAGCTTGCCAGAGTCAAGAGGGCTCACCATCTGCATCTTTGGAAGACGCACTGAAAAATTAGCCTCATAAATTCGGGGGGCAAACCCCACATAGATACCAGCCAAGGCCAAACACAGCAACTCGGAAGCTACTAAAACCTTCCAATTTCGGCCCAACCAAGAGGTAACAGAGTGATAGCTAATTTTCATAATGATCTTCTGGCTTGACGATAGGGATCGTATTTCGCAAGATATATAGCCATTTAAACGCCTAAATTGAATCCAATGGCAGATTTTACTTCTAAAATTACCACTATTAAGGGCTTTGGCCCTCTGTACCCTCTAAGTGGTAAAGTCAGTTCTAATAGAACACTCTTAGCCATCACAGAATTTATCTGCAGCCTCAATGTCATCGACCCTGATTGCCCTTTTTGTTTCCCTAATAGGCTGCCTATTTATTATTCGTTTCCAGCATCTTCATAGCCATGTTACGGGAGATACAGATCTAAAAGGCATCCAGAAATTTCATATTCAAGCCGTTCCCCGTATTGGAGGTCTCCCAATTTTTATTGGTATTGCTTGCGCACTCATCCCTCGCTGGACTAATGACCTCACAGTCGCCTCGTTTGCCACTCTTTTATTAGCTTCGGCCCTTCCGTGTTTTTTAATGGGTTTACTAGAAGATCTCACCAAAAAGATTGGTGCTAAAGAGCGTTTGCTAGCCACTATGGTATCAGCTGCAATTGCCGGATGGTCGCTGCAGGCATGGCTTACCAATGTACAAATTTTCGGGGTGGATTGGATTTTATCAATCCCCATTATCTCGATGATTTTTACCTGCTTCTGCATTGCTGGCGTAGCCCATTCCTTTAATTTGATAGATGGATATCATGGACTATCAGGAGCTGTAGCAACAATTATTCTTACAGCTCTTGGTTATGTAGCTTTTCAGATAAAAGACTATCCAATCATGGTGTGCTCACTTGCGGGAATTGGGGCCATAGTAGGATTTCTCTTTTGGAACTATCCCAAAGGCTTAATATTTCTCGGTGATGGTGGCGCATATTTAATTGGCTTTTGGATTGCTGAACTTTCGCTATTGCTCGTGCTACGTAACCAAAGCGTCTCAAAATGGTTCCCCCTACTCTTGTGCTTCTACCCCATCTTTGAAACTTTATTCACGGTTTATCGCAGAGTCGCCTTAAAGCGTGTAAGCCCTGGACTACCAGATGCCGCCCATCTACATCAAATTATTTATAGAAGAGCAGTTCGTTGGGCTATTGGTAGCACAGAAGCTGAACTACTTACGCAACGCAATGCCATTACTGCGCCATATCTCTGGCTGCTATCAAGCATTGCTGTTATTCCAGCCGTTATCTTCTGGAATAACCATGTCGCCTTAAAGATTTGCGCGGGACTTTTTGCGCTAACTTATATTTGGCTGTATTGGTCAATCGTGCGCTTCAAAACACCTAAGTGGCTGATCATTCAAAAGTAACACAACCCTTCGCCACGCTACTTAAAGCGTACGCTTTGAATCTGAACTCCTAAGCGACGACCATCAGTATTAATTCCTAAATTTCTTGGTGTGTAGCAATTGGATAATTGAATTCGCGCGGTAACGATATTGGATGAATTCTGATACTGAGGAGCAAGATCTAAGAAAATCGTTTCAGGCTCATTGTTTACCCATTGATGACTTATTGTAAGAACGGGCACCTTCCCCTTACCAGCCTCCCAAGAAAGCACGTCGAAACGAGCATTCAGCGGAATCTTATTAATATTGGGACGGTTAGGCGACAAAATAATTTCCACTCCTTTTGCCCCTTGTGGAAAACGCTGCTCCCAAGCACCAGTTGTCCAGTGATCTTCCGATACGGGAAAATCTTTGGTAGAGCAATCAGCGCCAGCTATAAAAGGCAGCTTTCCAAAGGAGAAGGCTGCTTCAATAGCCACGCCAACCAACAGCGCTAGGATAACCAGCAAACTCATTAGACGGTTACGGCTTGGTAGAGCCGCTCTCTTATTTAGTGCATTTGCAATACCCACTTCAGAGAAGCAATAAATAAGCCCTAGCAAAGTAGCACCGAGCATTAGGTTCTCACGTACTAAAAATGAGTGCGCAAAAACATTTCCCAAGAAAAGACTTAATAAACCCATTGATGCCGGTAATATCAATTGTTTATTTTGGCAATCACGATATGGAACTATGAAAGCAATCGGAAATACAGTAATTCCAATCAAACCATTTTCAGCAAGTACCTGTAAAAAATAGTTATGTGCATTTTCACCACGGTTCAACTGTAAAAATTCTGAGCGCGCAAAACTGATATTAGAAGATAAATGATAAAACTCGCCCTCACCTACACCCATCAGGGGATAGGAAGAGAACATATTAATGACAGCACTCCAGATTTCAAAACGCGAGCCCATCATACCGCCTAAATCACTCAAACTATCCAAGCGTCGACTTTGCATTTGGGCTATCAATTCCCCGACCCAAGCTAAGCTAGGAATTGAACCTGCGCCCAAAAGAATAATGCCAATTACGACAACAAAAACCATGAGCGAAATAAAAAATATTTTTTTGGAATGGCGATAAAAATAAATCAGGCTAAGAATTACCAAGGTAATCAATGCGATCAGCAATGATGCGCGAGATTTACTTGCTACTAATCCAGCAGTACAGAGCAAAAAGGTAACTGCGATAAAAAACCTCTCAGCACTATTTTTACAAACTAAAAAATAACCCCAAAGGCCCACAACTCCCAAAAGCATATGAGCGGCAAAGGCATGTAAATCGGGCTGTAAGCCCATCGCGGCAAAACCGAAGGCATCTTTGCGAAATTGCAACTGCGTCTCGGGCAAGCCCCAACCAGTTGCTGCTTGAATCAATCCCACAATAGCCGAAACTACCAAGCCCAACATCAGTGAACGGAAAATCCATTGATTTCGACTTTCAGTATTAAACTTTTTTAAGGTGGAATTCACCAAGAATATTAGTCCAACTGCAATGGCATAAGCTACCCAATTACCAATTGGCAAATAATCTGCGCGCCAATCTATTGGACGAAAATGCATTAAGTTAAATAACACTCCACGAATAGAAGTGCTTGTAGCCGAGAGGTATAGGTTTCGGGCAATTGCCAGAGCAACTGAAGAAGTGATCACTAGCATCACTAAACCCACAGGCCAGGACGATGTTACAAATGAAGGGTTAGTCTCGCTAGATAAAGTTTGCTGTTGAAGTATTCGCTTCAACAAGGTCCTGATGAAATAAGCAAATAACAGTCCAGCCGCCAAATCTAGACCTGGGTTTGGCATAGCTAGCGCATTTGCACCCAATAGCGTGTTGAGAAGATTTGGAATCCCTGCTGTCAGCGGTAATAGTGCAACCACTATCGCAAGACCCCAAGTTTCCGAAACAAGCCCAATAATGAATGCCAATAGGAACAGAGATACGGAGGGTGTCAAACCTTGACGACCAAAGTAATATGCATCGTTGCCCAAAACTGCCAAACTGGCTATAAGGGCACAAAACAGACCAAATCCAGCCAAAAAGCGTTCGACCGAACTAAATAATGGTGTTTGACCTGATTTGACTGGCAAATTCATCTGAAGGTAGGGCCCTGGAAAGCTGAGGGAGTTTGGGTCATATTTTTCATATTCTGTATGCACCCTATTTTAGGGGGTGCAATACAAATTTACGGCAAAATGACTCCTTTAGCAGGATTACACTGTTTTCTACCCAATATTGAACCAAGCAAAACATCATTTGAACTCATCAAACATCCTCATTACAGGCGCTAGAGGCTTTACAGGCCTTTATTTGAAGGACGCAGCTCAAAAATCTGGCCTCAAGGTGCATGAACTCACCTCGAATCTCAATGATGTAGAAGCCTTGGAAAAAGAAGTCTTATCAGCAACGCCAGACTATGTGGCTCATCTTGCTGGCATTAGCTTTGTAGCGTCCAAAGATCATGAAGCTTTTTATCGAGTTCATGCTTTAGGGACCAGCAATCTGCTGCAAGCACTTACCAAACTAGAGAAAGCCCCAAAGAAAGTTCTGCTAGCGAGTAGCGCAACAGTTTATGGAAACAGCGCCAATCATTTATCCGTCGAAGATCAAGCATTAACACCGATTGACCATTACGCTATCAGCAAAGTAGCGATGGAAGAAATGGCTAAGACTTTTTTCAACCGCTTGCCTATTGTGATTGCCCGGCCATTTAATTACACCGGCGTTGGCCAAAAGGGTAATTTCCTGATCCCAAAATTGGTTGATCATTTTGCCAAACGCAAACCTTTTATTGAATTAGGAAATTTAAATATTGAACGTGAATTTAATGACGTCAATATGATTTGTGACGCCTATCTTAAGTTACTGGATTTAGGGAAAGAAAATGAAATTTATAACGTCTGCTCAGGACAAGCTCGTTCGTTGCAGTTTGTTATGGATACCCTAAAACAGATTACAGGCCACGATATTGAAATCCGTGTTAATCCGGATTTTGTTCGAGCAAGTGAGGTCCATCGCATGGTGGGCAACCCCGAAAAGCTAAATCACTTGCTAGCTAGTAATGCGCTATCACTACAAGCACCTGCTTTAGAATATACCTTTAAGCAAATGCTTACTGCTTCTTCGATCCTCTCTACCTAAGGCTTGAGTGTGAAAGTTGCATTTGGAACCACCCTGCTTGATCGAGGTTTAAATAATCCAAAGCAAGATGGAATTGATGGCATAGGCCAATATTGCCAAGCGCTTTTGCAGCAATACCAGCAAATCCCATCTACCCCAACCATTACCCCTTACTCTTTTGGTCAAGAGCAAAGTAAATGTGGCGCAACTTTATTGCCAAGCTATTCAAATCAT
Organism: Polynucleobacter sp. AP-Latsch-80-C2; assembly: GCF_018882185.1. Taxonomy (GTDB): domain Bacteria; phylum Pseudomonadota; class Gammaproteobacteria; order Burkholderiales; family Burkholderiaceae; genus Polynucleobacter. Next base: position 33,010 of record NZ_JACVOY010000004.1, read on the forward strand.
GTACTTGGTGGGCTAAGCCATATACATCCAGAAGTATTTTTTAAGGATGTGGATTTAATACATTCAACCGACCAATTTATACCTATTGCGAATAAGCCTTTGCTTGCAACAGTTATGGATGTTATCCCCTTAAGTCATCCACAATTTCTAAAATCGAAATCGCGTTACCTCAAATCATTTCCTTGGAAAAAATTAACTCAACGCGCTGACCGCATTATTACGATTTCTGAATTTTCTAAAACAGAAATTACCAAGCATCTTGGATTTTCTGAAAATCAAATTAACGTAATCCCACTGGGGGTAGATAAGCGCTACTTTCAAAAAGTTTCCGATTTTGACAAACAGACAGTATTTAAAGCGCTTGGCATTACTACGCCGTTCTTTTTATTTTTAGGCTCTATTCAGCCCCGCAAGAACTTAGTGCGCCTACTAGAGGCGCACGCCAAACTTCCAGGCTCACTTTCCCGTAACTACCCCTTGGTTGTCGCCGGAAAACTTGCTTGGGATGATGGAAAGGCCTTAGATGCGATTCATCAGGCTGTTGCCGAAGGTCGAGCCAAATGGCTTCATTACATTTCAGAAAATCAAAAGCATTGCTTATTACAAAGTGCCACAGCTCTAACCTTTGTTAGTCTATATGAGGGATTTGGCCTACCTATTACAGAAGCCTTTGCCTCCGAATTACCGGTAATTACATCCAACTGCACTTCTATGCCAGAGGTTGCTGGAAACGCAGCTATTGTTGTTGATCCGCTGAACTCCCAGGAGATTACTGCAGCGCTAGAAGCCATTATTCAGGACTCCGTTTTGGTGAAACAACTGAAAGCTGCAGGGTTAGCACGCTCTCAGCTCTTTTCTTGGGAAGAAAACGCTAAGAAAACAGTCTCTATCTATCAAACAATGGTTTAACACACGCGTTAATTTATTAATTACAGCTCTGTCATGAATTTACAAAAAAGAGATTACTCATTTTTGTACCCCTTATTACTTGGGGCTGTTGCTTTTTTTATGGTGGTTGGATTTGCCCCACTAAACCCCAATAACCCTGACTGGATTTTGGGTCGTCTTGATCCTACGCAACATTATTTGGGTTGGCTTTTTTACCGCAATGGGCCTTGGACTTTCCCAGTAGGCTTAAGTCCGCTCTTTGGCCAAGACTTGAGTAGTTCGATTGTCTACTCCGATTCAATCCCACTGCTAGCAATCCCCCTCAAGGCAATTGGCGTCTTATTACCTGATCGATTTCACTATTTTGGCATTTGGATCTTTGCCAGCTTTCTATTGCAAGCCTGGCTTGCATGGAAAATATTAGGTCTTTACTCCAATAGCAAGATCCTCCGACTTCTAGGATGCGGGTTATTTGTTTTCTTTCCGCCAATGCTTTGGCGTATCAATACACCCGCCGGCGGTCATTCTGCTCTTGTGGGTCAATTTCTCATTTTATGGGCGCTCTATTTAATTCTCAGACCCACTCAAAATAAACGCACTCTTCTTTGGGTGTTGTTGTTGTCTACAGCGGTCTTGACCCATTTTTATCTCTTTGCCATCGTCAGTTTGCTATGGCTAGCCGATTTGGCTAATCGCCACTTTATTCAGCGTGATATCAGCGCTAAAAGTGCTTTAAAGGAAATTCTTTTAGCATTAATTTGTACCTTGCTACTTGCATGGCAAGCGGGATATTTTGCAATCTCCGCTTCTCTCAACAGTGAGCGAGGTTATGGTTTTTATGGCATGAATGTCCTTGGGCTAATTGACTCCCAAGGCTGGTCATATTTTCTTGAAAGCAAAACAAATCCGTCCTCATGGGGCGAGGGATTTGCGTACCTTGGGCTAGGAGCGATTATTGCCGGGCTATTTACCCTCATTGCATTATTCAAAACGTCAACAGGAAATATATCTGCACTTAAAGCATTTTTTAGAAATCATCGCTACCTTGGCGTGCTCATCATTTTCTTGCCGATTTTTGCCATCAGCAATCGAGTTGGGCTAGGTGACTTGAGCTTTACCTACCCCTTACCCGCTTGGCTATTGAAGATGGCAGATACCCTTCGCTCCTCTGCAAGACTATTTTGGCCTGTTCATTACCTTTTAATCATTGCATTCTTTGTTGCAATAGTGAGAACGTTTTCTCATAAAGTGGCTCTGGGAATTATTGCCGTTTGTTTTGTTTTGCAGGCAGGTGATACTAGCAAAGGTTGGTTGCATAATCGCAAGCAATTAGCTACTCGCCATTCAGCTGAAGAACATAACCATAATCTTAGCAATTCATTTTGGAATGCGGCAGGAAAACATTATAGTGACCTGACTATAGTTCCTTCAGTGAACAGACCGCCTAATTGGGAAAATTTCTCTATCTATACAGTGACTCATCATATGAGAACGAATGCTGCTCATATGGCGCGAGTTGATCTTGTTAAACAAGAAGCGAGCAATATCAAACTAAATCAGCAGATTGATGCCGGTTCTTTTGATCAAGGCACGTTATATGTAGTAGAAAACCGCTTTGTCATTGCCGCCCTAGCAACGGCCCCTGACAGTACAGAGATAGCTAAAATAGACACCTTTAATGTGATCGCTCCCGGATGGAATGAATGTGGCAATTGCCCCCCAATAGATCCAAAGCTAATATTGACTCGGGACCGCTATGCATCAAAGCTCGGTGAAGTGATTTCGTTTGCAAACTCATCGCCCAATAGAAGTTACTACTTTCGTAGCGGCTGGTCATGGTCAGAAGACTGGGGAACCTGGTCAGATAGTAAAACTGCTACTCTCAACTTTTCTTGGCCACAGCATTGGCCTAAATTACTCAACCTTAAATTTGATACCTTTGTAGTTAAAGGCAAGCACTTGGTTCAAGAAATTGATGTCAAAATAAATGGTGTTTTTTACAAAAAATTATTCTTAACTCATGTCTATGAGAATGAATTAGATATTTTCCTCACCCCAGAGATGAAAAAATCTAAGTACCTATCCATTGAATTTGAAATGCATAACCTAGCACGGCCAGTTGACCTAATAGAGGATCGACCTGATCATCGAAAACTCGGTATCGGCGTGAGATCTGCCGTATTTAGATAGGGAGATTTATTGGAACTGCGCTGAAATCAGGCCCATTCCAAGCTTACGATCATCACCCGGAACGCCGCCCACATCTTTAGGGCTGGCGGGATTTTTAAAGTGGAACTGTAGTTCTAGATACTTCTTTTTATCCATAAAAGGCGGCAAGTTAATCACCCAAGTATTAGTCTTAGGGTCACTCAAGGAGGACAATTGAGGGGGCATACCGTCAATAAAGACTTCAATATCTTGCTTAGAGTGCAGTGGACCAACAAAAGCTCTTACCGTTAATTTAAGCTGCTTAGGCGGGGCACCTTGCGGCACTGGCAGGATCATCTTTGTTTGATCACTATTGCTCCAGACACCCCACTCTTCTGGCCAAGCCCAGCTTCCGCCGACGCCGATTAAAAAGCGATTACCCAATTGTCCTTTGCCAAAACCAAAAGGCTTATTCAGAACTATTTGCCTGGTGAGTTGATTAAGCTCATCACGCAAATTCTCTTGAATTACTGGACAGTCTTTACAGTTTTTCCAATTGGGAGCCAATACAGCAAAACCATCAAAGCCAACCAATAAATCGGCAGCTGGATTTGAATGAAAGTATGCGGGAAGGACTGCATCGGGTTGCAATACATATAGGCTTTTTGGATTCCAGCTTGACCCATAAAGGCCATTTATAAAAGTTTCTTGTGCCTTAGAAAGCTTGCCAATATCAGCTCTTGCAAAGAACACGGCATTAGTCGACAAATGATTTTTGGCGGCATACAAGGCAATTTGATCCCATCCAGGAGCCTTATCCTGCGGAGGGACTAACTGAACTTGCTCATATTGCTGAGCCACCTGGCTCCAGAATGGGTTAGCTAGCGACAGTTCGTGCGGAATATTCTTACTTCGATCAGCAATATGCTCCCGCATCAACCTCCAACCAGCGCTTGTATCAACTACTTGCAGAAAACATGCAATCCCCAAGAGCGTCAATGCAAAGCGCTTAGAGTAGCCTCTCATAACGATGAAAATACAAGCAAGATTTAACGCATAAAACATCGGCCAAAAGAACCTACCGGATGCACGAAAGATGCTTGCAACTGCATAAACAGAGTCTGAAATTCCAAATCCAAATTCTTTACGGCCAATAGCGATGTGGTTCGTAATGGCAAATAGACTTAAAGCAATCAGGGCAAGGGCCAGGAAAAGATGTTTGAAAATTTCCCCTCTAAAGAGGGTCCTAAGACTGCCATCACGTATAAATTTATAAATGGCAAAGGGCCAGAGCAGCAAAAGACCTAAGCCAAAGAACATATATCCTTCACCATAATCACTTGGTAGCGGCAAAGTTCGCAAGAGATAAGACCAGCCCTTAGGATCTAATGGTGAGAGTAGATTCATCCGGAAGAAGCCATATCCACCTAATGAGCCAGAAGAGGAGCTCACCGCAAAATAACCTGTCTGCCACATTAAAAACGTAATCAAGGGTCCGATGAAAGTAATTTGTAAGGCACAATTTTTTAAGATTGCTAGCCGATTGGCTTTAGAAAAAACAATTTGATCAGCTAAATTAGCTGCCCAAAGCGCTGTAACCATTACAAAGAGGGAGAAATGGGTGAGGACCGCAGCACTAAGCAATAGCGCCCAGAAAACCCCTTTATTTAAAACTTTAGAAGTGCGCTCTGGCGAAAATATTAAATAAAACCCGGCCAGAATCATGAAGTGCGCCACCAATGCAGTGTGCTGGTTTACCCGCCAAAGCATAGGCGGTGCGAAAACTAAGACTACGCATGCAAAAGTTTTCATCCACCTGTTTTGCGTCATTAATCCCAAAACCAGCCATGCAAAATAGGCTTGCAATACAAAACATATGAGAGTCCAGATGCCTAAATATTGAAATGTTTCTGGCAGTGCAAAACGAATAGCTTTAAACACAACAGCCATCAAAGGAATCGAATCAGAAAATACAATCGAATTACTAAAATCCAGACCGTAAGTTGGATTTAAGCCAATTGGAAAAGTCCAAGGGCTATTGCGAAAGAACATCCAGCCAACATAATCCTTAAAGGGATCTACGCCTTGGGCTAAGTCCAAGACTGTTGGATTTAAAGCTTTGGGGCCAACTACCATCAAGCAAGCACAAATACCGATGCACAGCGGGATCAACACATCCCAAATCGAATGGCGTAGCTTATTCATATCACTCGTATCTTACGGCCTCTAGGCCAATTGCTAATGGGCGCTCGTCAATCCCAATACCCAAGGTCTTGGGCGAAACAGCGGTTGGGAATACAAAGTCCACTTTTAATCTCTCTGAATTGAGTACAGCGGCAGGCAACGGCACCTCAATCTCATTCCCAAAGCGCTTATTTAAAGTCACCTTAGTTTGAGGAGCTCCATTAATCCAAATTTCTACATCTTGAGAAGATTGCGCCCCTCCAATAAAAGCCTGAGTATCTATCACCAGTTTTTTAGGTACGCTTGCGGGCAAAGGCAAAGTCAAGGATGCCTTTTTATTGAGAGACCACACACCCCAATTTTCAGGTACTGACCAACCACCGCCTAAATACACTCTGGAGTATTTTCCAAATCGCGATAAATCAATGCGCTCACCAATGCGGGTTAGGCGATCATTGGATATGACAGGATTGATTTGGGACACTTCATTGACCTTTAGGCAATTCTGACAAGACTTCCAACCAGGAGCAAAGACGTTTATCTCATTAAAGCGAGCCAACAAATCCACTTGGGGCTTCATCGCTTTTGCAAACTGCGGTACGTAGTTATCTTCTACTATGTAAAGCGTATTAGGATCAAACTTAGCTTGCGCCAACATCTCTTTTATTTTTTGATTGGATCTCTCAATTTTTTGCTGATCAACCCTACCCATAAAGACTGAATTAGTACCTAGCTGATATTTGGCTGCGTAATAAGCAAACTTTTCCCAGATAGCTTGCTCATTCCAGACGGGCACGCGAACTACCTTGTTGTAATGTTTGGCGGCATCCGCCCAGAATGGGTCAGATAGGGAAGAAACTGGTTGGGCACCGGGGTGATTAATCTTATTTTTAATCTCAAGCCAGGCGCCACTGGTATCCAATACTTGAATTACCAATCCAATAGCCAAAACAGTTATAGCTATTTTCCTGGAGTAGCCCCGAATTAAGAAATAAATTCCGGCGATGGCTATTACATAAAAGACTGGCCAAAACATTCTGGCTGAGGCACGCAAAATACTGGCAATTGAAAAGAGCTTCGGCGTGAGTGGAATAGTAAAAGTCCAGGGGCCAATACCAATATTATTTGAGAGTGCGAACAAGGTCAAACAAATCAAGCAGAGGAAAATAAATACATGGTCAAGCAGAAATTTAGACAATTTTTCGCGGTACTTTGCCATCATCGGCAAGGAGATTGCTAGAACCAAAATTAACCCTAAGCCAAGATAAACAAATCCCTCGTAATTATTATTGCCCCTGACCCAAGGCAAGCTAAATAAGAACGACCAGTTACGCGCATCAAATCCACTTGGATCAAATAAAGCTAGTAGGTTCATGCGATACATGCCAAAACCAGTTTCTCCAGGACTGACATTCATGAAGTAGCCAGCCTGCATGGCCAACAAAAGGGTTGTAGCGAATGCGCATGCCATTTCAAGTAGCACTTGAAAAATACTGAGTTTTTTCTGAATGATTAATTTATCTAGCAAATCAGCCAGCCAGAGCGCTACCAGCATGGCAAAGGTATAGGGGTGAATCATCAAGGTGCATGGCAACAGGATTGACCACCACAACACTCTTTTATTTTGATTGGGACGCAATATTAAATAAAGTGCGGCCAATATTGGGAAATGCCCAATGGTTGAATTATGAAATCCAATCTGCGAAAACATTGGCGGAGAAAATAGTAGCAATCCTGTTGCAAGTATCTTTATCCAAAGTTCTTTGGTGATAAGCCCCATGAGCAACCAAGCCATCCACGCCTGCAATACAAAACAAAGCAGAATCCAAATGCCCCAAAACTGAAATGGCTCACCCAATAACGCAGAAAATGGTTTAAATACCATCGCAAACAATGGCATGGAATTGGAATGAATAATAGAAGAGCTAATATCCAATCCAAAATTAGGATTGAGCCCGATAGGGAAAGTCCAGGGGCCATAACGATAGAAAGCCCAGCCCAGGTATTCCAGGGTCATATCGAAATCTGCCAAAAGCCAACTGACGTTACGGGGATTCAAAATGCCTAAGCCAACAACAGTCACAAAAGCTACAAGGCCCATGGCAATCGGAATCAGATTGATCCAGCCTGACTTAGAGGATTGAGATAACTTGCTCATAGAAACATTATCCTGGAGGCGCTAACAAACACCCCATTAAGCAACCTGCTTATTTTTAGACCTAAAGCGTGCTCTGATCTTTTCAAATGGCCTTTCGACATACAGATGAATTAAGATTGACATCAAAATGATGTAGCCGTAAGAAACCACCCCAATCGCACTTTCACTGGTCAGATTGAAGAATTTAACAATTGGGCCCACTACATCAATACGTAAGGCCCAAACTAAATACATAGGATAGGAAAGTTCTCCAATAAATCGATCCCACTTATTGGATTTGGAGTAATAAAAGATAAAAGGTGTCGCACTAGCCAATAGGAGATAAAAGAGTCCCTTCTTAAATTCATAACCAGCAACGATATTGGGGAAGAAGAAGATAAACCCAATAATCAGGGTTGTTAACCATTTACCCAAAAGATTGAACAAGTCTGGATTGGAATCAAACTTAATCTTCGAGTAGAAGCAATACGCTACAGCGCCCATCATAAATAAAGCTAGCTCGCTTGGGAAAAAACGATAGCCCCATGGATCATCATATTTGCCATGCATTAGCAAATAAATGCGAATGAGCATCGAGGCAATAAATACAACAAAAACGTATTTAAATTTCTTAATAAAAAGTAATGGCGCCAGGATATAGAGACTAATTTCAACACCAAGAGTCCACGCCTGTGGAATCAGTAGATAACGCCAAATCGGTGGATTAGAGTTATTAAAGTTGCTGACAAAATGCAAATGTCCATCTTGCAACCCTAAAAACATCGCCCAGTCTTGCAAGATCATCGTCGCATTTGTAAAAATGAGATAAGCGCTAAGCAATGGTGGGAAAGTGAAAATATTTTTTAACTCACCAGGCTCAATCAAGTTGACGACTAGGTTAATAGCTGCAATCACAAAATAGGCTGGATATAGCCTTAAGAAACGATTGATCCAGAAATCTTTTACTGAGTTGTACTGAGTATCCCAAATCATGGCGATATAAAACCCAGACAAGATAAAAAAGGCCTCAACTGCCGTATCTGTCCCAACTAATTTATAAGTCGGGAAAAAAGTGAAATGGCCCACTACAACAGAGTAAGCCAATAGAAATCGAATAAGGCCCATTTTTATATTTCTAGAATTAGGATAGTAGCCATTCTAATGTTCATATTTAGCCTCAGAGCTTATCAATAAGAATTAGTTAGCGAGCAAACTGAATAGATACCAAGCCAATACCCAATGTGCGATCATCAGCACCCAAACCAGCCGTCATAGGACTAGTAGCGCCCAAAGAGTGAAACTCAATCATTACTGGCTCGCCAGGCAGCTTGGGTCCTCTGGGTAATTTAATTTCAAGAATATTTCCCTGGGATTTATTAAGAACTGTTTGATCAGCTACACGAGCTCCATTGATAGCTATGTCCACAATCTGCCGAGGATGATTGGAAGTTAAAAACGCATTTGCCTTAATTACTAGCTTAGTAGGATCGCCCTTGGGCATGGGCAGAACAGTCGAGGCAACTGGCTGTGTTGCCCAAGTACCCCATTCCTCCGTATACCCCCATCCATTTAACATGAACCGCGATCGTCCATTACCCGCTTTAGTAAATTCCACCAATTGATCAATTTCTAGAACTGGTGTAAATTGGGGTAGCTCAAAATTTTTATTAACCTTTGGGCATGTTTGACAATTTTTCCAACCAGGCGCCAATATATTAAATCCATCAATGCGCGCAAGTAAATCGGTTTCAGCGTTATATCTAAGAAAATTATAATTAGCCTTATCGGGTGCATTTTTCCAATCACGCAATATATAAAGACTGTGAGTATCTAAAGGCCCCCTATAAAGCTGGTCTCTGATGGACGCAAGAAATCTAACTTCTTTACCGCCATCAACTCGAGCCATGTAAGTCATATTTGTAGCCATGCCATATCGAGAAGCCAAAATCCCAAAATCCTCCCATACGCCAGGGCTATCATTAGTAACCACATTTTTGTAATGCAATCCAGAACTAAGCCAAAATGGATTATTTAACTTTGTTTTAAATTCTTTTGAGACGGGCATAGACACCTTCTCCCGAATTGCCAACCAACCCGCGCTGGTATCAATGATTTGCACTACTGCAGCAATACTAAATATCAACAAGGTATTCCTTGCTGGATATGACTTCACTGTCACCCACATAATCACAAGAAGAATGATGTAATACAAAGGCCAAAATAACCTCGAAGAAGCTCGAACTACACTAAATATATTAATAACCAATTCAGGCAACGGGAATGCTAGATTCCAAGGCCCAAATCCAACCCGATTACTGAAACTTATTAAGGCCATCACCATTAAAGACAAAACCAAGAATCGATTTTTTCTCCAGATGGTCGCCAATACGCTGGTAATAACGATTCTTCTTGTAATAACCGCAAAGATCGCGCTAAGAAATAGAAATAATGAACCAGCACCTAAGTACTGAAAACCTTCGCCGGTAGAAGCTTCCACAGCGTCGCGCAATGGAATTGGTCTTAACCAATATGACCAACCTCTGGAGTTAAATAAAGCCAAGAGATTGGTTCTGAAGTCCCCAAACCCACGAGATGCTCCGGAAGCACCTTCAATAGCAAGGTAGCCTGCCTGCCAAGCCACAAAAATAATAACCCCAATAACGAGAACTGATTCCATAGCCGCATCTTTAAATGATGAGCTCTTTGAGGCAAAAACCCTTGAAATCAAATCTGCCATCCATAAGACCAAAACCATCACTGCGAGATAAAAATGCGTTAACACCGCAATCGATAACAAGATGATCCAAGCAAACGAATATAAATACTTTTTATTTGTCTCAATTGATTTTGGGATGGGTTTTAAATTTAAATATAGGGCAGCCAAGATGATGAAATGCCCCATTAAACTTTCATGCAAACTCAAGCGGAAAATCAGCGGCGGGGAAAATAAGAACAAAACACTTCCCAAACACTGAATTGCAATACTGTTCGTAGCAAGACTTATCAGCCGAAATGCAAAATAGGCCTGCAATACAAAACAAAGTAACACCCAAATTCCTAAGTACTGAAATGGATATGGCAAAAACTGAGAGATTGCTTTAAATGGAATTGCCAGCAATGGAATAGAGTCAGTGAAGACTATGGAATTACTAAACTCCATGCCGTAGAGTGGATTTAAGCCAACAGGCCAAGTCCATGGACTACTGCGATAGAAAGCCCAGCCTAGGTAATGCTGCAAAGGATCTCCGCCTACCAACCATGCGACATTAGTCGGATCCAAAAATCGAGGTCCAGCAATAATTAAGAATGCGCAAACACCAATCAAGACTGGCATCCAGATTGAAGTTCCTTTATTCGGTAGATGCGCTACTGACAATTGACTAATAAATCCTTATTTTTTAAAGCTGTTTTAATAATTCCGTTTATTTTAATTAGATAATGTGGACATGTTGAAATTAAGTGGTTTACCCCATCATTGGAGATTCGATTTTCGAAATATAATCCCGATCCTCATTGGCATAGCCTGTTTTGGGGTCGTTTGCGGATTTAGTGTACTTAACCCGTGGAATGAGCAATGGCTATTAGGGGGTGGCGATGCAACAATGCACTATTTTGGGTGGTTGTTTTATAGAAATAGTACCTGGTCTTGGCCTCTTGGGGTTAATCTAGACTATGGGACCAACTTAAATAATTCGATCGTATATAGCGATTCCATTCCACTGTTCGCCATACCCCTCAAAGCGATATCGCCATTTTTACCAGAAACCTTTCAGTACTTTGGAATTTGGATCTTAATCTGCTTCGTGCTTCAATCTTGGTTTTCGTGGCAACTGGTAAATCTTTTTTCAAAGGATGTACTTACTTGTAGTTTTTGCACTGGGCTATTTGTATTTTCGGTTCCACTTCTAAGTCTTTTCCCAGAGAATCCTGCTCTTGGAAGCCTCTTTTTAATACTTGCATCACTCTACCTCTCGCTCAAAGAAAACAAAACATATCCTGCGTTGTCATGGCTCGTGCTGCTCTTAGCAAGTCTATTGATTCATTTTTATATTTTTGCAATCGTTGGGGCGCTATGGCTCTCGAACCTTTTCGACAGCGTATTTATCAAACGAATAATATCCCATGCTCAAGCCTTCTTGACCATGCTCATCTCAACAGCTAGCGTAATAGTTACAAGCTATTTGGCTGGTTACTTTACCATTAGCTCCATAGGAGCATTCGGATATGGTGTCTTCAAAATTAATCTACTGGGACTACTGAATCCTGCCGGATGGTCTATTTTTGTAAAAACAATTTATGTTAAGCCCCATTGGTGGATTGAAGAGCCAATCTATCTTGGGCTTGGCGGCATAACTGCGGTGTTATTTGCTTTGGGCAAAGGGGCTAAATTACGGACCTCTTTTAAAAGCATCATTAGCAAGAATTTATTTTTAGTTGTGATGCTATCTTTACTTTCTATCTTTGCTATAAGCAATAACATTGCCATTGGATCGAGAGAATTTCTTTTCCCCATACCTGATAAATGGATTTCTATTGCAAGCATTTTGAGGAGCTCAGGACGCTTTTTTATTCCAACTTTTTATGCACTGCTGCTTTTAGTTTGCTATCTCGTTTCCAAACAATTCTCCAGAAAAGGCGCCCTTTTGATTCTGGCCAGCTGCCTAGTACTACAAGTCACTGATCTGAGCATTGGCTGGCTCGATGTCCGCCAGCGAATGACATCCAATGGTCCATTTCCCTACAGTAAATTACCGCTTGAAAACCCGTTCTGGAATCGGGCTGCCAAGCAATATAAGAATATTATTGTGGTTTCCAGTAGATTTAATTTGCAACCTGACTTTATGTCACGTTTCTTATCCAATGAATGGCGTGTCTTCGGTCGTTTCGCATCCACAAACCACATGGGAACTAATGCTGTTTACCTTGCTCGTTATGACGAACCAAAGTCTCTAGAGCTAAATCGCGAATATTTAAATAAGTTAAATACAGGCGATTTGACGGCTGAAAATTTATATATCGTTGCTCCAGAGGAAATAAATACTGCAGCATGTACCAGCCTTCGATCTCCATCGGATTTGTTCGCCAAAATTGATGCCTACTATGTATACGCACCTGGGTATTTCAAGAATACCGATAGCTTAAGTCAGCTAGATCAAATTAAGCCCATGCTCTCTAAGGACACTCCCGTGTCAGCACCCTTTGCTTTGTGTGGAGCTTGGAGTAAATCAGAAAACTGGGGAACTTGGTCTGATGGAACGTTAGTAAAGATCTACGTTCCTATTACTAATCCAAATGCAAAAGTCATTACCTTTTCCTTGCAAGCGTTTGTTAATGGCATGCATCCTGAGCAAAAAATGGAATTCACTACCGATGGTCAAAATTTCAAGTCACTTACTTTGAGCCAGTTTTCTAGAAACCAAATTGATGTTCCAGTAACCGCTGCCATGCGCGCTGATGGCTATGCATTGGTTGAATTTAAATTACTGAATCCGGTAAGCCCAAAATCATTGGGTTTAGGCGATGATTCTCGAGAGCTGGGTATCGGCTTAACCAAAGTAGATGTTCGCTAGACTAACCCTCATGAAAAAGCACCTTCCTTCCGTCAGGCTATTGCTTGTCTTATTGATTGGTGTTGCTTGGTCCCTCTATTCCCTGCAATTTCTAGATCAAGGTATTTTCTGGGACCTGGGGATTTATGAAAAAGCTGTTGGGGTCTTTAATGCTGGCGGCAATCCATACGAACTGAACGGCTACCTCTCTTTTGTCTATCACCCATTAGTACTGCGCTTCATGGCGCTCTTTGGCAACAATGTAGGCATAGCTCTTATGGGCGCTTATTTAGCAAGCCTGCTCTTCTTTGTCAGTAGCCTGGGCAGCAATCGCTCTTGGTGGCTCTATAGTTTTCTTGCCTTTGCCTACTGCGGTATTGGCACCATCTCTATTGGCAGCGGAAATGTGACCGTCTTCTTTCATTTGGTCTTACTTGGCCTATTACTAAGAAAAATTGCTAATGGCAACGCTTTGGAGGGTGTCCCTAGCAAGCTCACTGCAGTATTTATTTTGACTGTGATGGTATTTAGCTTGGTCAAGCCCTATATGTTGGCTTACCTGATCATTCCATTAGTTTCCACCTGGAAAACTTCTAAACAAAAATCCATCTGGTCTCTTGTGTTTATGGCGGCTAGTTTGTTGGCGCTTACTCTGCTAATTAGCTCCCTTTATTTTGGTGCTGAATTCCAATCCTTCCTCTCGGCAGTCCAAGGCCAAACGCTTGGTAAGCGAGATCTAGGATATGGCTTGGTGATGTATTTCTATGAGCACTACCTGAGCGCCGGCTCTCTCATCTACCGTGCTTTTGTATTACATTTTGCAATCCTAGGTGCCGTCATTTTGACCGCCCTCTTCTTGGCAAAGCGCTCGGGCCTGCTCAATAGTGCTAGATTTACTCTGCTGCTCTATTTTCTGCTGACTATTCTCAATCCCAGATTGAAGGTCTATGATCTCTTTCCGGCACTCATCGCCCTATTTATCTTTGCATCACCCCTAAAGCAGGGACTTATTGCCAAATGGCTATTTGTGGTCGCCTATGCTTTATCCCTGAGCCAGTTAGCAGGCACACCCTTATTTGCACATACCGGCATCTTGTCTGACCCACTGAACGTCTACTATCTAAGCATGGGCTTAGTTTTTATTGGGATGATGCCGTACTTTCTTTTGAAACCAGGATATTCTTTGAAAAAGTAATCTGGTTTTTATAAAATACCCAGACAACAAAAAAGCATTTTTACAATAATTTATTAAACAAACAGGAGAATAAACATAGCAAAAATCGATCTACGTAACTCAGTAACGGAATGTGCGCAGTCAGTCAAAAAAGAGAATGCTGGTAAATATTACAACTACGGCATCAAAGACTGCATCAAATCTATTGCTGCGCAAAAGCAATAATGAGTTTGTAAGTATTTAGACAGTAAAAAAGCCACCCTAAGGTGACTTTTTGTTTAATGCTTTTTTGCTATTGAGCTATTAAGCCTTCTTAGCGTAAGCAGAGCACCAGCCTTTACCAGCGACTTGCTTACCAGCAAACAATGCGCAACCACCAGCAGCTGCACCAGCTTTACCTTGGAACAATGCGCAGTTATCACACTCTTGACCAGCAGCGTATTTAGCGTATTTAGCTTTATCAACTGTAGTTGCATTGGCCTTGTAACCTAGGGCAGCAGCTTGTGGATCAGTTTCTGCAACCATTGCTTGAGCTTGAACTTTACCGTTCAAGGCTAATGTGCAAGCACCAGCAGCAGACAAAATCATAAATTGGCGACGACTATTTTTCATGTGAACTCCAAAGTTTCAAGAAAGTGGGAAGGTAAAAACTCATTACTGATACGAATCATAGTAGAGGAAAGAGCTCCGCACTAGGAGCCTCTTAATTGCTTGATTTATATAGCTATTTTGTTGAGAATTGTTCTCAAACAGATGTTGAGTTGAAGCTTACTTCCAACCCTTGAGGTTCATGCAGTTTGCCCACTGCTTAAAGTGCACTCCCGATCCAGACTCCGGGTAGTCCTGCTTGCACTCCGCAAGTTCCTTACGGTAAACATCTTTGTTATTTTTATTAGGATCAATATTTTCAGTAGGAAAGCTATTGCAGGCAAAGAGCAATGCTAGCGCTGAACATAAGATGAAATATTTGGTGAGAGTTTGATTCATGGCTTATCGACTTGCTCGAGAGATGGCTTTCATATAAGTACCATGGTTACCGCAGGCACGATTAAAGGCTACCGCAGCTAAAGATTCTTTGCCTTCGACAGTTCCACGAATAGAACTACCCTTGCCTTGTACTTGAACACTATAGGTATTACTTTGACAATTCGCAGTGAAAGTGAAATCACCTTTTTTCGGAAAGTCTTTATCCAGAACATATGAAGAAATTTTAATTTCTCGAACATCCTTCTTGCTATCGACCACCAGAACTTCGTTATTGATTACCTCAAAAAATGTTGGGAAGTTTGGTGCTGCAGAGCTCAAGGAATCTGAGGCCTGAATAATTGGATCGGTACTCTTTTCTTTTTCAGTTTTTACTTGACCATCTTGATACAAGAAGTAATTGATGTTTTTTTCATCGATAAATTTCCGTCCGCAGATTTTGCTACGAATATAAGCCATCGCTGTTTTTGGGCGAATCTTGATCCAGCCATATTCTTTGGTTGGATCATTCGCTTGACTCATTGCTACCGCTGGCGGAATATTCTGCGCATAAAAGATTTCTGACCATTGATGGTTACCCAAGCAATCCATTTTTTGACGGTAAGGCCCAACAATCGTTGGATTAAATCGATCGAGGCGATTCTTTTCTCGAGGAGAGATGAAGGCATCAAATGTAATCACACCATCTTCATCTTCAGTCAAGGTATAGGGATCGTAAAACCAGTTCTTGGTGGATGATTCGGCGAGCAAGATCCAGGAGCGATCTTGGTAATCCTTCAAGTTTTCAGGTGGAATCTTAAAGAAAGGGTTTTCTACTTTAGGGCCGGTGATTTTCTCGACATCTGGCGGCTGAGGCAGAAAAGTACACCCAGAAATCAGTAAAGCCCAAAGCGAAAGTAGAAATAAAGATCTTCTCATTCGTCTATTTTCGCTCAATCAGAGCCAAGAACTCCCGACGCAGATTGGAATCCTTCAAAAAGGCTCCGCGCATCACACTATTGATCATTTTGGAGTCGCGATCTTTTACGCCACGCCATTGCATGCAGAAGTGATCAGCATCCATGACCACAGCTACGCCAACCGGCTTAATCTTCTTCTCCAGCATGTCGGCCAATTCCACTACCGCCTCTTCCTGAATCTGAGGACGGCACATGACCCACTCTGTCAGACGGGAATACTTAGACAAGCCAATTAATGCTGAGTTCTTACTTGGTAGAACACCAATCCAGATGCGACCCATGATTGGGCATAAGTGATGGGAGCAGGCGCTACGGACGGTAATCGGGCCAATAATCATCAACTCATTGAGACGACTGACATTAGGGAACTTCGTTAGGGCGGGCTGCTCAACATAACGTCCGTTAAATACTTCCTGGACATACATCTTGGCAACGCGACGACTTGTGTTCTTCGTATTGTGATCGCTCTCGGTATCAATCACCAAGCTTTCTAAGACGGCCTGCATCTTCTCGGCCACCTCATCCATTAAGCCCTCCAGCTCACCTGGCTTAATGAAAGCGGCAATATTGTCATTCGCATGAAAGCGGGCATTCTGCGCCTTGATGCGACGACGAATCAGTGTTGATAAAGGCAAACCTTCATCTGCTTTAGTAGCTTTAGCAACTTTTGTAGCAGGGGTGATTTTCTTAGCCACCACCTTCTTTAGCGGCGTCTTTGCAGGGGTACTTTTTTTAACTGCTACTTTTTTAGTAGGCATAAATGATGATTGTCTCGTTAATGTTTTTAAGAATGCTGAAATTTAAATCTGGAAAAAGAGGCTGACTACGCAAAGAATGCCAATAGACCAAACAATGGATCTGGTCGTTGGCCAATTGGCTACATAGCAAACCAAATAGGCAATACGCGCCAGCACAAAACCGACCGCCAGCAAGTCAATACGCGCTTGGGGTGCCTGCGCAATCGAAGCAATAATGACTGCAGCAAAAAAGAAAGGTAAGGATTCAAATAGATTGGCTTGAGCAGCATTGGCACGCGCCCTAAATCCAGTCTGCTTTGCTAACCATTGGCGAGGCGCACTATTGTCGTAACCTTCAAAACCTTTTTTGGCGATCCCAGCAGCCACGTAGGGAAGTAAACCCATAATCAATATGCAAAAGTAAGCAATGGTCATACGTTTCCTTTTTCGTCAGTAGCTTGTGCATTCTTTTTAGAGCCCTTAGATCCTATACGTGACTCAGTGCCATTCATCAGGTTTTGAATATTGCTGCGATGACGCCAGATGAGTAGCAAGCAAACTACCAAGAGCGCTGCGCCCATCGGCTGAAAGCCAAACAAAAATACAAAATAAATTGGACCAAATATTGCAGCAGCCAGCGCAGCTAATGAGGAGTAGCGCATAAACATCGCCACAATAATCCAAGTACTTAAAGTGGCCGCGCCCAAGATCCAATTAATGCCGAACAAAATACCGCAAGCGGTTGCAACACCCTTGCCGCCTTTAAAGCCATGAAAGATCGGAAACAAGTGACCCAAGAAAACAGCGATCACTACGCCACATAAAATCCACGAACCCATGGTCGATGTCAATGACGCATCACCCAAAATGACGCGCGCCAACATCACTGCGAGGTAACCCTTTAAGGCATCGCCAATTAAAGTAAGAACGGCAGCCAATTTATTACCGGTACGCAAAACATTAGTGGCACCAGGATTGCCTGAGCCATAAGAATGGGGGTCCGGTAAACGCATGCATTTACTCACGACCACCGCAAAAGAAACTGACCCAATCAAATACGCAATGGGAATAAGCAAAAGGGCTAAATTTTGATCCATAGCGCTATCTTAAACAGTAAAAGGGAAATGCAGGGAATGAGGTTTGGCTGATTGCCTAGCTACCCCGTGGGTGGTGTTGCTGATGAATCGATTTAAGACGCTCTCTGGCCACATGGGTATAGATTTGGGTAGTAGATATATCAGCATGCCCCAGTAAGAGCTGCACCACCCTTAGGTCTGCCCCATGGTTTAACAAGTGGGTAGCAAAGGCATGGCGCAAGGTATGAGGCGATAAGGCGACTGGGATATTGGCGATGGTGGCGTAACGCTTAATCAGCGCCCAGAAGGCCTGACGAGTCAATCCTGTGCCGGTATGGCGCCCCACAAAGACGGCATCCGTGGTTTTACCCTCTAGCAAGGTTGCCCTCGCTTCGGCAAGGTAACGTCGTAGCCATTGCCCCGCCTCCCCACCAAAAGGGACTAAACGCTCTTTACCGCCCTTGCCATTCACAACCCGTACAACACCTTCGTTCATTCCGAGCGCAACTGTTTTCAAAGAAACAATTTCAGAAACACGTAAACCACTGGCATACATTAATTCGAGCATAGTGCGATCACGTAAACCGAGGGGTGTATCAATATCAGGCGCGCCCAGTAATGCAGTCACCTGCTCTTCACTTAAAGTCTTTGGAAAACGCATGGCTTGTTTCGCAGCACGTAGCCCAATGCACGGATCCGACTTCACTAAGTTGATACGCAGTGCATGACGATAGAAACGCTTAAATACTGTGAGTCGCCGATTTGCAGTAGTTGCTTTATCTGCGCGCCGAAATGCAAAGTAGGCAGTTAAATCTTTTTCAGTAACGCCATATAAGTCGCCACCAGATTGTTTGTAGAGCCACTGCGCCAAGAGCAAGAGATCGCGTCGGTAGGCAGTTAGGCTATTTTGCGCAAGGCCGTCTTCAAGCCAGCAGGCATCACAAAAGCGCTCAATAGCCTCTTGGCTAGCCGGCGCTATGTCAGCAGGCTTAGCCTTTAAGCCAGTGCCCGCTGATGTTTCTTTTTTAGTCACGGAAGTTATTAAAGCCCAATGGCGCCTCTGTTACTTCTTTGCGCAATAAGGTCATCACTTCTTGTAGATCATCACGCTTGCCACCAGTAACGCGCACTGCATCACCTTGGATACTGGCTTGTACTTTGATCTTGCTGTCTTTGACAATGCGCACGACTTTTTTAGCCAAGTCTGAAGTAATCCCTTTTTGGATCTTCATGGTTTGCTTGCGCTTATCGCTGCCAATCGTTTCTTTTTTATCATCTTTTAAATAACGGACATCGACATTGCGTTTGGCCATCTTGCCAAAGAGTACATCACGCACTTGACCCAATTTGAAATCATCATCACCAAACAAAATGAGTGTTTCGTCTTTTTGCTCTACTCGGCTATCAGAACCTTTAAAGTCAAAACGATTGGTAATTTCTTTATTTGATTGCTCAACTGCATTTTTGAGCTCGATCATATCCGGTTCGCAAACCACGTCAAATGAGGGCATAACAACTCCTTGTATTTTTGTATTACATCTTTACTAAGTAAGGCATTACTGGGATTTTCCAGAAAATTCTCCTGGAATTCCGAAGACGAATAAGATTGTGGCATGAACTGTGCAAAAAATGCGCCCCTTCCACCCAATTTGACTCTCAATCTCGGGCTCAAATCCAGAAATACCTTCGGCCTAGAGGTGAAAGCCGAGCGTGCATTTGAAATTAATGATGCCGCACAGCTGCCTGCTTTATTTGAAGAAATTGCCTTGAAACATTGGTCTTGGCGCGTCTTAGGCGGGGGAAGCAATGTGATTCTGCCCCCCAATCTAGAGGGCGCAACCCTGCTGATGAATATCACCGGCCAAGAAGTAGTCCGCGAAGATGAGAGCGATACCTATCTTGTCGTAGGTGCTGGGGTGAATTGGCATGAATTAGTCGCCTGGACCCTCAATCACAAATTACCGGGCCTAGAAAATTTAGCCTTGATACCAGGAACCGTTGGTGCAGCACCGATTCAGAACATTGGCGCCTATGGTGTAGAGATCGCCCAGTACATCGACAGCATTGAAGCCTTCGACAGCAAGAGCAATGCATTTGTGACACTTTCTAATAAAGACTGTCAGTTTGCTTATCGCGATAGTTTCTTTAAACAAAACCCCCATCGCTTTATTGTCACTAAGGTGATCTTCAAGATCCCGAAAGCATGGCGAGCAAGAGTGCATTACGCCGATCTCGCCAATTTTTTTACTGAAGCAGGAAACTCCAACCCTAGCACCCAAGAAATCTTTGATGCTGTTTGCCAAATTCGGACTAAAAAATTACCAGATCCAAAAGTGATCGGCAATGCAGGAAGCTTTTTTCAGAACCCAGTTGTTGGCGCAGATCAATATGCACAGCTGATGAAACAGTTCCCTAATGTTGTTTCATATCCCGATGCCGCTGGACAACGCAAGCTCGCTGCAGGTTGGCTGATCGATCAATGTGGCTTTAAAGGCCAACGCGTTGGCGAAGTAGGTGTTTATGAAAAACAAGCGCTGGTCATCGTCAATCATGGCAATGCCACTGCTGCAGATATTTTGTCGCTAGCTAAAACGATTCAAGATTCTGTAAAAGGAAGGTTTGGCGTCACTCTGGATATTGAGCCAAACATTCTTTAGCTATTGAGTAAATGCCAATAATTCAGGATATTGCTTAAGTAAGGCTGCTCTTCCCTGATTTAGTCGCCTTTTCCATCCAGGGCCTCGCGAAAGAGCGTCAGACCATGCATCTCTAATTAAATTCGCCTGCCCATTCTCGAACATTGCTTTGAAAATTGCAGCGGCCTGACCTAAATCTTTATTTGCCTTCACCCTCTCTTGAATCGGCCTCTCTCCATAAACAATTAATTTGTGAACTGCATACCTCTCGGGACTTGGAATGTTGACTATACAAGCCCCTTCTCTTGAAATAAGCACTGCCTGAGTAACGTTAATTAATGAAAATTCCATAAACTTGAGACACTCGAGGGTCAACCCTAATTCCGGCATCGCTATAGGACCGCCATTGCGTGTTTGTGGAGTTACAAAATCTAGGCGTAGTTCTGGGTCTTGAGGATTGCGATATTGCGCCCCCGTTTTTCCAGAAAACTCCGTAATTGGTAGCAGACCCATTTCAAGAGAATTGAGGGCATCATGTACTGAAATTTTGACATTCGCACCTAAAGCAATCGATACATTTTTACCTGCATGTGCAAAATCTACATCCATTGTTAGTTGGGATGAAAGCCAATGCACTCCAAGCATATTGCCCATTGCTAAAAATGCGTGAGTACCAATTAAAACCCCGCCTGCCCCAAAAAAACCATACTGCTCAAGTCGATTAATAACTCGAAAATGTTTGGTTAAGGTTATTGCACAACCTAGCGCTTCAGCAGATTTTGCTTGTTTCTTGATCTTATCGTGCAGTGCTGCACTTTTAATAACTTGATGTTTTTCAATAAGCTCAAGAACTCTTTTGTCCTCGGGGCCTACATAAGCCATTCGGCCAGTTCCATCTATATCCCTATATCCATAATAGATATAGGGCTTGCCTTTCTGTTGCTGCCGATGAAATGAACCAGGAAGCGCACGAAAACGATCAATGCTTTGAATTCTCAATTCATCTTGTAATTCAGCATATGCACTCTGTGCCGATAGAGATAAGGGTACGTATAAATCTTTACTCATGTGGTTATTATACATATAATTTTTTGTATAATAACTACTTTTCACTTATGGTTGTCTTGTTCCCACCAATAGCATTAAAGACTTAAATAAACTTCTTTACATCACTCAATGTGACATTCGCTTTGCCCTTCGCCAGCCGAATTTCATACTCCGGACCAACGGTAAGCTCACCTGGCTCACGCACCGCATGCAAGCCTTCGGCAACATTGAGCACTACGGCATAGCCCCGCTCCAGCGTGCGCTGGGGGTTAAGCATCTCAAGCTGGGATTGAAAATGCACTTGATTGCGTTTCCACGAATCCATTCTGACTGACCAAGCCTGCTGAAGTCGTAATTGCCAATTGGTAATCTGCTCACGCATACGCTCTGGATTTGGCAGAGCATGACTTAGGCGAAGTGCTAACTGGTCTAAGGTTTGCGCCTCACGCTCAACACGTTGGCGCACCCGCTGCAGCATCGCTTGCTTAATGGCTTCTAACTCTTGCAACATTTGATCTTTGCGCGGCGCTGCCAACTCTGCTGCACCCGTAGGTGTTGGTGCACGCAAGTCAGCAACAAAGTCTGCGATGGTAACGTCGGTTTCATGACCAACACCACTCACCACAGGAATATTTGATTTAGCAATCGCATATGCCAATTGCTCATCATTAAATGCCCAGAGATCTTCGATGCTCCCACCACCACGCACCATCAAAATGACATCGACTGCTTTTTCTTTTTCAGCAGCTTTCAGCGCAGCAATAATTCCGGCAGGTGCATCTGGTCCTTGAACCAAAGTTGGATAAATCACAATCGGAATATGGGGCGCTCTTCTAGCAAGTGTGCTTAAGACATCTTTTAATGCTGCGGCCTGTGGAGAGGTAATGATGCCAATGGCTCTTGGGTGCGATGGAATTTCGCGTTTGCGCTCAGCATCAAATAAACCTTCTTTGGCCAGTTTTGCTTTGAGCTTTAAAAAGGCTTCATACAAACCACCCA
Organism: Polynucleobacter sp. AP-Latsch-80-C2; assembly: GCF_018882185.1. Lineage (GTDB taxonomy): Bacteria > Pseudomonadota > Gammaproteobacteria > Burkholderiales > Burkholderiaceae > Polynucleobacter. The sequence goes on from NZ_JACVOY010000004.1 coordinate 55,528, forward strand.
TTCCAGCGCGACGCAGCGATTGAATTGTGAGTTGGATGTCACCCCGAGGTACATACATCCCTAAATTGGCACTCACTTCTACTAAATCTCCGGATTGCGGCATAAATCCGACTTGGCCATTGCGGCCACGGAACATGACGCACTTAATTTGGCCTTCTTCGTCCTTCAATGAGAAATACCAATGCCCACTGTCATAGGCCTTGAAATTGGAAATCTCCCCGCTAACCAAGACGGTATCGAAACGCTCCTCTAAAGAGGCAGCAATGGCGCGGTTTAGATCGCCGACAGTCAGGACTTCCCTTGATATTTCCGACATTTTTTCTCTTTATCTTCTACAACATAAGGCTTTGAGCCCCAAAACTATCCACAGAAGCCAAAAGACACTTGAATTCCATCAAGTAAGTAAGTGATTACTGACCCTAAGCGTCTCATAAATACTACAGTAAAATCTTAAGCTATTGATTTATATGAATAATTATCCAGGATTATTTGAAGAGAATTGCACCAAAATAACCCCTCGCAACGATCAATCAATGACTTACAACGCTTCTCTGAAAAAGTTACACACAGAGTTATCCACAGGCTAGCTTTCAGAAAACGCTTTTTTAATTCAGCTAAAGTAATGAGCTTATGTACTCAATCTTACTGTCTGCCGGCTGGCCTATCTGGCCTCTTCTGATAATTTCGATCATTGGATTGGCTATCGTCATTGAACGGGCCTGGTATTTGCGTCAAATTCAGGTATTTCCTAAGGATTGCCTGGAAACCGCCTTTGGGCTGGCAAATGCCATTTCTAGCGGCAAATCCATCTCGGAATCCGAAATTACCGCCCTCAAACAGACTTCCCCAGCTGGTAGCCTCTTTGCCTGCCTCTTGCGCGAGAAATTAGATGGCAATAGCGCAGACTCAGCCATCGAAGAACTTCAGGCTACAGCGCAATCCGTCTGGTTAAAGCTGGATCGTTATTTAGGCGCTCTTGCCACTATCGCCACCGTTGCTCCGTTACTCGGTTTGTTTGGCACCGTCGTTGGCATGATTGAAATCTTTGGCAGCCAAGGTGCAATCAATGGTGCTGCCGGCAGTCCACAACAATTAGCGCATGGTATTTCAGTAGCGCTATACAACACAGCATTTGGTTTGTTAATTGCAATTCCTGCATTAGCGGCTTGGCGCGGACTACGCGCGATCGCCAATCAGCGCCGTCGTGAGTGCGAAGAATTCACCAGACAGTTATTTAAAAAACTCTACCCAGCATCTGAGTCAACTACTACAGTATGAGTTGGCTAGATTCACACGCTCGCAGAAAATTTTCTCTTGGAGAAATCGAGAGTCCTGCAGAGCCCGAGATTAATCTCATTCCCTTTATTGATGTGTTGTTGGTGGTACTCATTTTTTTAATGATCTCTACTACGTTTACACGCTTTCAAGAATTGGCAATCACTTTGCCAACAGCCAATGGCAGCGAGTCTCAGGCAGAAGTAAAGCAAATTCATATTGCAGTGAGTCGTGATGGCCGCTTTGCGGTCAATGGCAAGGTTGCTGATCGCAGCCAATTGAGTGCATTGCTCACGCAGATGAGCAATCAAAGTGGCGCAGCCAAAGACACACCAAATACTATGCAGGTCAATATTGATGCTGATGCTAGAGCGCCACACCAGGCGGTCATGAGCGCCCTAGAAGCCGCGCGCGATGCTAATCTGTCTAATATTGTCTTTAGTAGTCAAACTAAGAAGTAATTCACACAGAATTCGTCACTAAGCCCATGTCACTTTCTTTCTTTCGCAAAGCCCCCAAGTTTTGGGAAAGACGTGGCCCAACGAGCATTATCTTGTGGCCTCTCTCATGGATCCATGGCTGCGTTCTTCGTGCACGCAAACTCATTCAAGATTTGGGTATTGGCAAACAAAAGTCAGCGCCCGTTCCAATCATTATTGTTGGCAACATTCGTGTTGGCGGTACCGGCAAAACACCAATCGTCATTGCTTTAGCAGAACGCCTGAGTCAGCTTGGCTGGAAACCCGGAATCATTAGCCGAGGCTATGGGTCCACCTCAAAAACAAGTCCACAACAAGTACGCAGTGATTCCGATCCTACTCAAGTTGGTGATGAGCCTGTCTTGATTGCAAAACGTACGCATGATCAATTTCCGATTTGGGTTTTTCCTAAACGCAATCAATCGATTCGCGCACTGCTAAAGCATTCCCCTGATGTCAACGTCATCATTAGCGATGATGGTTTGCAACACAGAGGTTTGGTGCGCTGGCCTGCACGTGAAGGTGGCCGCGATATTGAATTTGTTGTGCGTGATGCTCGTGGTGAAGGCAATCGCTTCTTGCTGCCAGCAGGGCCATTACGTGAACCAGCCACCCGCGAACGGGATGCCACCTTGCTGACCGGTAAACAAGAGCCAAACAAAACCAATGGCTTGCGCGATGAATACTTTTTAGGGCGTCGTGCTTTTACGATGACTGGTGAATTAGATACACCCTATCAACTCATTAATCCAAGCAATACACAAACCTTGGATTCAATTGCTAACAACTATTTACCCAACAAAATTACCGCTGTGGCTGCATTAGGTAACCCACAAGGCTTTTTTGACGATCTCCTTAAGCACGGTATTGGGAGTAAATGCATCTCCCTGCCAGATCACGCGACCTTTACAGCTGAGTTCTTCAGTGCAATCAATGCAAGCTTGATCCTCATTACAGAGAAAGACGCTGTGAAGTGTGCAGGAGTTAGTGATGAGCGTATTTGGGTGGTGCCGATGAGTTTGCGCATTTCTGATAGCCTGGCTGAGTGGCTGCAATCGATCTTACAAAGACCCGATCCAAACCGTTACACTTTGTAATTCATATACCTAACGACTTCAAAAGAAACATCATGGATAAACGCCTTCTCGATATTTTGGTCTGCCCTTTGTGCAAAAGCCCTTTGCATTTGAACGCAGAAAAAAATGAGTTGATTTGCAAAGCAGATCGCTTGGCCTACCCAATTCGCAATGACATCCCCGTGATGATGGTGGATGAAGCACGCAGCCTTGGCGCTGACGAAGTCTAAGCTCTATTTATTTCAAATCTGATGAGCACGACTTCTAAGGCCCCTGATTTTTTAGTGGTCATTCCTGCGCGCTTAGGTTCTACGCGTTTACCTCGCAAGCCACTCGCTGATTTAGATGGCAAACCGATGGTGGTGCGCGTCGCTGAGCGCGCCAAACTCTCCAATGCTCATAGCGTAGTGGTTGCCACTGACTCGCCTGAGATTCAAGCAGCTTGTGATGAGCATCGCATTGAATGTTTACTCACCAGCCCTGATCACCCCACTGGAACTGATCGTATTGCTGAAGTAGCCCAACTCCTAAAATTACCAGCTGATGCATTGGTAGTGAATGTGCAAGGCGATGAACCCCTCATTCCGCCTGAACTCATCAATCAGGTTGCGAAAACCTTGGCCGACAATTCCAACTGTGCGATCTCAACGGTTGCGACTCCAATCACTGATCTTGCAGAAATTGATAATCCCAATGCGGTCAAAGTAGTACTTAACCGAGCCAATGAAGCCCTCTATTTTTCGAGAGCGCCTATTCCATTTGTGCGCGATCAGAATATGAAAGCGCAGACTGCGCACTTACGTCATTTAGGCATCTATGCTTATCGCGCCGATTTTTTACAAGCCTATACCCGCCTAGAGCCTGCACCTCCTGAACAAGCGGAAGCGCTTGAGCAACTCAGAGCGCTGTGGAATGGCTATCGAATTGCGGTTCATGTCGCCTCAGAAGCCCCTCCTGCAGGGGTAGATACCCCTGAGGACCTCGACAGAGTTCGTCAGATCCTTAGCAAATCCTGATTCGAATTGGAATACTAGGGTTTACTTGGGGATAATCCTAGGAACAAGGTATAAAGGTTCCTTGCAAAATACAGGACAATTACAGGTCTTCTAAGGGGAAAATAATGCGGTTAATTCTGCTCGGTGCACCAGGTGCTGGCAAAGGAACACAAGCTCAGTTCATTTGCGAAAAATTTGCGATTCCACAAATCTCTACTGGAGATATGTTGCGTGCTGCTGTTAAAGCAGGAACAGAACTTGGCGTTGCCGCTAAAAAAATTATGGATGCAGGTGGTCTTGTATCTGATGACATCATCATCGGCTTAGTAAAAGATCGCTTGACTCAGCCAGACTGCAACAAGGGTTATTTATTTGATGGTTTTCCAAGAACCATTCCACAAGCCCAAGCCATGAAAGATGCTGGCGTCCCAATTGACTACGTTTTAGAAATCGATGTGCCATTTGACGCCATCATCGATCGCATGGGTGGGCGTCGTGTTCATCCAGCCTCAGGCCGTACTTATCACATCAAATACAACCCACCAAAGGTGGAAGGTAAAGATGATGTAACAGGTGACCCACTGATTCAGCGTGATGATGATAAAGAAGAGACAGTGCGTAAGCGTCTTCAGGTTTATGACGACCAGACTCGTCCTTTAGTGGATTACTACTCTAGCTGGGCTGTGCAAGCTAGTCCTACAGACAAAGTAAAGGCGCCAGCCTATCGCAAAGTCAGCGGTACTGGTAGCGTTGAAGACATTACCACCTCAATCTTTGCTGAGCTTCAATAAGTTATTCCCGTAAATAATTTTGATTCAATAAAAAAGGACTGCAGTGCAGTCCTTTTTTATTAACTGTGAACCGTTAATCTCAAACCTAATGCATTAATGACTTTTGCGACCGTCTCGAAACGTGGTTGCGAACCTAACTTTAGAGCCCTATAAAGCGCCTCACGCGTAACCCCACTTTTTTTAGAAATCTCCATCATTCCCTTTGCTTTAGCGATATCTCCTATAGCCGCAATAAACAAGGCAGGATCGCCATCATCCAATACGGCATTGAGGTAATCCGCCATATCCTTATCTGTTTTTAAGTAATCCACAGCATCGAAGACGGCAAAGTCAGTAATTTTAATTTTCTTAACTTTCTTCATTTACTTCTCCAAATTTTTTAGGAGCCTTTTAACCCGCTCAATATCAGAGGCTTGGGTTGCTTTGGATCCGCCACCCAACATCAACAAAAATATCTTTTCATATTGGATGTAATACATACGCCACCCAACTCCAAAATGCTCTCGCATTTCCCAAATGCCATTGGCTATGGGGCTCACATCCCCAAGACTGCCCAGGCTAAGCTTACGGAGTCGTGCAAGCAAACGCTTTTGGGTAATGGAGTCCCGAATCCCTTTAAGCCAACTCTCAAATTCTTCTGTTTTTCTAATCTCATACATGAACAAATTGTAATCAATTGGTTACAGTATACAAGCAAAGACCATCAAGGTGAAATAGCTTTTTCGGGACGAATTTGAGCGGCTAATTGATACTAAATTTGATCCAGGAAATGAAAGAAGTCTTCCATCAAGAAAGGACTTTTGCCTGACATAACCAACATTTAGCCGTTTATTTTTTAAGTTTTACTTCAACTCTTTGAGCGCACTCTCAAAAGACTCAATGTCAGCAAAGCTTCGATAAACAGAAGCAAAGCGAATATAGCCAACCTTATCTAAACGCTTTAGCTCGCGCATCACAAGCTCACCAACACGCTCACTTGGGATTTCTTTTTCACCCAGGCTGATTAATTTTTCTTCAATGCGGGCAATCGATTCATCCACGGAGTCTGAAGACACTGGGCGCTTACGCAAGGCTAGCTTAATCGAGCTGGCTAACTTGTCGTGACTGTATTCAACGCGGCTACCGTTTTTCTTAACGATGGCTGGCAGCACCAGCTCTACACGCTCATAGGTGGTGAACCGTTTATCGCACTTGGCACAACGGCGACGACGACGAATGGTATCGCCTTCGTCCGATACCCTGGTATCAAGTACCTGGGTATCGTCGTTATGGCAAAAAGGGCAGCGCAATGGGGGCTTTCTTGTTTAGCCGTAAACCGGGAAGCGCTTAGTGAGCTCAGCCACTTGTGCGCGAACCTTAGCAATATTGTCTGGATCATTTGGATTATCCAAAACATCCGCAATGAAATTACCAACTTGCCTTGCTTCAGCTTCTTTAAATCCACGTGTAGTCATCGCTGGTGAACCCAAACGAATACCACTAGTCACCATTGGTTTTTCTGGATCATTTGGAATACCGTTTTTGTTGCAAGTGATGTGCGCATCACCCAATACTTTTTCCGCTTCTTTACCAGTCATCTTCTTGGCACGTAAATCAACCAACATCACGTGAGAGTCAGTGCCGCCAGAAACAATGCGCAGACCACGCTCAATCAATGTCTCTGCCAAAGCTTTGGCGTTAGCTACTACTTGCTTTTGATAATCCTTAAAGCCTGGCTCTTGCGCTTCTTTAAATGCGGTTGCTTTCGCAGCAATGACATGCATTAAAGGGCCGCCTTGCAAGCCGGGGAATACCGCTGAATTAATCGCCTTCTCGTGCTCAGCCTTCATCAAGATAATGCCGCCACGGGGGCCACGTAAACTCTTGTGGGTAGTAGATGTCACGATGTCAGCGTGTGGCACTGGGTTTGGATAAACACCAGCAGCCACGAGACCTGCATAGTGAGCCATGTCCACCATGAAAATCGCGCCGATTTCTTTTGCTAATTTTCCGATACGCTCAAAGTCAATTTTTCTGGAGTAAGCAGATGCACCAGCAATGATGAGTTTTGGTTTGTGCTCGCGAGCCAAACGCTCCATTTGCTCGTAATCAATTTCTTCATTCTTATCTAAACCGTAGGCAATCGGATTGAACCACTTACCACTCATGTTCAATGCCATGCCATGCGTTAAGTGACCGCCCTCAGCTAAGCTCATCCCCATGAAGGTATCGCCAGGTTTTAAGAAAGCCAAGAAAACTGCTTGGTTTGCAGATGCACCGCAATGGGGCTGTACGTTAGCTGCTTCAGCACCAAACAAGGCTTTAACGCGATCAATTGCCAATTGCTCAGCAACGTCCACGAATTCACAACCACCGTAGTAGCGCTTCCCTGGATAACCTTCCGCATACTTATTCGTCAACTGGGAGCCCTGTGCCTGCATCACTGCTGGAGAGGTGTAGTTCTCCGATGCAATCAGCTCAATATGGTCTTCTTGACGACGATTCTCGTTCTGAATCGCTGCCCACAATTCTGGGTCGGTTTTAGATAAAGTATTTTGACGGTCAAACATAGCGATAATCCTGATGTAGTTGAACTGCTTTAGTAAAATCAACCTACATCATACAAAACTCACCATGAACCCTACACAAGACCTTTCCTTCCTCTCCCTAGTCCTCAATGCCAGCCTATTAGTACAGTTAGTAATGTTGTTATTACTGAGTATGTCGGTTGCCTCTTGGACCATCATTTTCAAGAAAACAGCCATTTTGAGAGGCGTCAGAAGGGATACAGAGCGTTTTGAGCGCGATTTCTGGTCCGGTGGCGACTTGGGCACCCTCCTCGAGGCTGCGCAGCGTAATACCCGTAGCGATGCGGTTCTAGAGCACATCTTTGAGTCCGGCATGCAGGAGTTCCTAAAAGTTCGCGAAATCGATGCCGCCCGTCGCGCCATGAAAGCAACCTACCAGCGCGAAATGGATACCCTGGAAGCAAACCTGCCTTTCTTGGCATCCGTTGGTTCCGTTTCTCCATACATCGGTTTATTTGGAACTGTTTGGGGAATCATGCATTCCTTCCGCGGTTTAGCAAACGTCCAAAACGCAACACTTTCTGCAGTAGCTCCTGGTATTGCCGAAGCATTGATTGCAACCGCGATTGGTTTGTTCGCTGCGATTCCTGCAGTCGTTGCTTACAACCGTGCTGCGACCGATGTGGATCGTCTCTCGATTCGTTTTGAAACCTTCATTGAAGAGTTCACCAATATTTTGCAACGCCAAACTGCTGGTCGATAAGAGAAAAAGTTATGGCCGGTTCTTCATTACGTAAAAACAAACGTCGGGCAATGTCTGACATCAATGTGGTCCCTTACATTGATGTGATGCTCGTGCTCTTAGTGATCTTTATGGTCACTGCACCAATGGTCAATCCTGGCGTTGTGAATCTTCCAACAGTAGGCGGCGCCAAGGTGCAATCATTGCCACCAGTCTTTCTGACAATCGATGCCGATGAAAAAGTGATCGTTCGCAAAGACGGTGAGCCAGTACAAACCTTAGATAAATTTGAACTTGGTGCTTTTGCCAGATCTCAAGCGGAAAAGTCTGCTGAGCAGCCTGTAGTCTTGGCTGCAGACAAGTCCATCAAATATGAAATAGTGATGGACGTGATGTCTAAGCTCAAAGAGAATGGCGTAAAGCGTGTAGGTCTTGCAGTAAAGAGTCAATAACTCTTTTTACAGATACCGCATCTCTCAGTAATGACTAGCGCGCAACTTTCACAAAATCCTTTTGGCCGTGGTGGCCGTGAGCGTGGTCGTCTCACTAAAGAAGAGAGCACTAAACGTGCATTTACTTTTTCCTTAGTAGCCCACTTAGGTTTACTCGCTTTCTTAGTCATTGGTATTAGCTGGAATAACAGTACACCCGCTGGAGTCGAAGTTGAGTTGTGGGACTCCACACAACCAGTAGAAACACCGCCAGCACCAGAACTCAAAACTGAGTTCAAAGAAGAAGCTGCCGATATCGCAGTGAAGAAAAAGAAGGTAGAAAAAGAACCTCCTAAGAAAGAAGTAGCAAAGGAAGTTCCTAAAGCAGTCAAACCGCCACCTCCAAAAGAAGTGCCAAAAAAATTGGAGCCTCCTAAAAAGGTAGAAGCCCCCAAGCCTGCGACACTAACTCCTGCACAAATCAAGGCCAATGCGGAAGCGGATAAGCGTCGTGAAGCCAATATTGCTAGCTTGCGTGGTATGGCAGCAAAGGATGGCGGCACTGGTGGCTCCGTGGGTAGTGGCGTCGGCGGCGGTGGCAATGCGCCTCCAGGCTGGAGCGATAAAGTCATTAAAAAGGTCCGCGCCAATATCACTTTCAATGCCGATTCCTTTAAAGGTAATAGGCAAACCGTTGTTCAGGTGCGATTAGCTCCGGATGGCGCTATTCTTTCTAGAACCATGACCGCCAGTAGCGGCGATAATGCTTGGGATCAAGCGGTGTTGAGTGCAATTGATGCAACTCAAAGTTTGCCAAGAGATGACAACGGACAATTTCCAACATTGACCCCTGAACTGAAATTAAAACCAAAGTAAATATCAAAACATGATGAATTTAATCGCTCGTACTTTGCAAAAAACTATTTTGATTCTGAGCGCAGCAGTGCTGAGCTTATTGAGCCTGCCAAGCTTTGCGCAAATGAGTATTGAAATTACCGGTGTAGGTCAGTCACTCTATCCAATCGCAGTCATGCGTTTTAAGGATGAAAATAAATTACCTGCTAGTGTCACAGACATCATTCGTCAGGATTTAGCACGCAGCGGTTACTTTAAAAATACTGAGAACGGTAATGCTAGTGAGAGCGATGAAGGTACACCAAACTACAAGTCATGGGCTGCCCGCGGCGCAGATGCCTTAGTAGTCGGTTCTGTAGTGCAAAAAGGAAACGATCAATTCGATATCCAATACAAACTGTTTGATATTCGCAAATCCCAAAGTCTTGGTGGCTTAAACATCAACTCCAGTGCGGATAATCTTCGCGCAGCGGCTCACAAAATTGCTGATGACATCATCATGAAGCTATTGGGTGAGCGCGGCATCTTCTCTACGCGCTTGTCTTATGTCATCAAGGATGGCAAACGTTTCCGCCTGGTGATCTCTGATGCAGACGGTCAGAACATTCGTAACGCCATGTCCAGTGGCGATCCAATCATTTCTCCATCATGGTCTCCCGATGGCAAGAAAGTAGCCTACGTTTCTTTTGAAGATCGTAAGCCTGTCATCTACGTTCATGAATTAGCCACCGGTCGTCGTATTGCTCTGTCTAATCAAAAGGGTAATAACAGTGCGCCTGGATGGTCGCCCGATGGTAGAAAGCTCGCCATCTCTTTATCAAAAGATGGCAACACCCAAATCTACGGTATCAATGCTGATGGATCTGGCTTACATCGTTTGACACGCGGCAATACGATTGATACAGAGCCACAATATTCTCCAGATGGTCGTTATATTTATTTCACAAGCGATCGTGGTGGCAATCCCCAGATCTATCGCATGAGCGCTGAGGGCGAACAAGCTGAGGGCGCAAAACGCGTCAGCTTTAAGCAGGGCTTTGTAACTTCGCCGCGTATTTCTCCAGATGGGAAGTATTTAGCCTATATCGCTAACGTTGGTGGCGCCTTCCGCCTCTACATCATGAATTTAGCGACTGGCGATACTCAAGCGCTTACCGATGGCACGACTGATGAATCCCCTTCTTTTGCTGCCAACGGAAAATACGTCCTCTATTCCACCAAGGTGGGAGGCAAGCGAGTGTTAGCAGCCGTCTCAGTTGATGGCAACTCCAAGCAGGTATTGAGCATTCCGGGATCTGACGTACGTCAGCCATCCTGGGGTCCTTTCATGGACTAATACCAAAGCATTGGGTACGCAATTTATCCTAACTTTTATAGCAATTTAGGCACTTCTAACCCCCTAGGGGGTTAGAATATTAGCCATCAGCTAATTTATTTACTAATTTGTAGGAAAAAGGAACACAAATGACAATCTCAATCGCACGTCGTGCCGCTACATTTGCACTTTTAGGAGCAACCGCATTGTTGGTAGCTTGCTCATCTGGCGTAAAACTCGATGACGTTGATGGTGCTAACAGCAGCTTCGGTTCACAACCATGGAATGATCCTAAGAGCCCATTGTTTGAGAAGAGTGTTTACTTCGGTCTTGACGAATACACGGTTGAAACCAAGTATCAAAAAATGTTGTCAGCGCATGCTAGCTACCTCAAAGCAAATCCAAAACAAAAAATCATCATTCAGGGTAATACCGATGATCGCGGTACAGCTGAGTACAACTTAGCCTTAGGACAACGTCGTTCAGATGCCGTTCGCAAATCATTGAACTTGATGGGCGTTTCTGATGGCCAAATGGAAGCAGTAAGCTTTGGTAAAGAAAAACCAAAAGCTGACGGTAACAACGAAGCAGCTTGGGCAGAAAACCGCCGCGCTGATATCGTCTACATTACAAACTAATGTTGACGCTTTCTTCTCTTCATAAACAAACGCTCTCACGAGCGTTTTGTTTAAGTGCTGCTGTCATTTGCTTGGGAAGCTCTACTAGCGCCTGGGCACTGTTTGATGATGATGAGGCCCGCAGAGCCATACTGGATCTGCGTAGGACGGTAACTACTACTCAACTTGAACTCCAAGGTCAAATTGATAAGCTCAAATCCGAGAATGCAGAGTTGCGCGGCAAGATTGAGAATTTAGAAAAACAAGGCGAAGACATTAGCTCTAGCCAAAAAACCTATTACCAAGATTTAGATAATCGTCTCGGTAGCTTTGAGCCACGCACTGTCACCATTGAAGGTGTTAGTGGCGTAGTGCAACCCGCTGAGAAAAAAGCCTACGACGATGCCTTAAAAGCATTCCAAGCCGGCAATCTCAAACGGGCAGAAGATGGTTTCTCTGCCTTTGCAAGCAAATATCCAAAGAGCCCCTATCTTCCATTGGCCCTCTTCTGGGGTGGCAACAGCAAATACGCTAATAAAGATTACAAGGGTGCTATTGCACAACTGCAATCCTTAATCGCGCGCTTCCCAAATCATCCCCGTGTTCCAGCAGCAATGCTTACTTTAGGTAACTGCCAATTAGAGAGCGGAAATAAAGCAGCGGCTAAGAAAATCTTTACCGATATCGTTTCAAAGTATCCCGATAGCGATGCTGCACAGCAAGCGCAATCTCTGATTTCTGCAACAAAGTAATTCGCTTACGCAATGTCCTCGTTGTCCGCAGCCTTTGAACAATTTGCGCCACGCAAACCCAATGCGCCTGCGGTCATCTTGTTTTCAGGTGGCCTAGACTCCAGCACAATTCTGGCTTTAGCCAAAGATCTGGGTTATGCACCCTACGTTCTCTCCGTTGGCTATGGTCAACGCCACTCTTCTGAATTGGCAGCCGCAAAACATATTGCCAAGAAGATGGGCGTGATTCGTCATGAGGTCGTAAATCTAGATCTCACTCGCTTTGGTGGTTCGGCACTCACGGATTCAGCAATTGCAGTACCAACTACCCCGGGCAATGATCAAGAGATTCCGGTGACTTATGTTCCGGCGCGCAATACGATTCTCCTCTCCCTAGCCTTAGGCTGGGCTGAGTCCTTAGGTGGCTTAGATGTGTTTTATGGCGCCAACGCGGTTGACTACTCTGGTTACCCAGACTGTCGCCCTGAATACGTAGCTTCATTTGAAGAGATGGCCAACCTAGCAACTAAAGCAGGTGTGGAGGCCATCAATCATGAGAACCGCTTTAGAGTACATGCCCCCATCATCAATATGAGCAAAGCGCAGATTATTGAACTGGGTAGCACCTTAGGGGTTGATTACTCGCAAACTGTATCTTGCTATCAAGCCAATGATTTAGGCGAAGCTTGTGGAGAATGTGAATCTTGTCGCTTACGACAAGCAGGCTTTAAGCAAGCCAATCTGAGTGATCCTACTAGGTATCGTAAAAACTAAATTTACGCTGCGCGCAACTCATCAGCTTGCTGAATCAAGCTTTGCGCTGGTATTCCAAGCATGGAATGTAACTTCCAAATCATTTTCAAGGTTAATGGCCGTTTACGATTTAGGATCTCATAAACACGATTTAACCCGCCGATCATAGGTTGTAAATCTTTAGGAGTTAGGCCAGATTGCTCCATTCGAAACTTAATGGCCTCAATCGGATCAGGCGGCGCTATAAAATAATGTTTAGCCTCATAAGCCTCAATTAACATTAAAAGTATTTCAAAGCGATCTGCTTTTTTAGTGCCAGGTAATGGCTCGCGATCTACAAAATCTGATGCCTCAGCCAATGCTGATTCGTATTCTTCCTCGGTGCGAATGGGTCTCAAATCTTTCATATACCCTCCATCTTTACTGTCTTTGCGTCAATGCCGTCATACGTAGCATGAGTGCCTATAAATTTTATGTAAAGCACGCCAATTCTGTAGGCGACCGCCACAATTAAACGGTAGTCATTGCCTTTAAGATTAAAAACAACCCTATTGTTACCAATAAAGCTGGCGCTTCTATAGTGATTTTTTATATCCTGAGGTGATTGCCAATTTGCACTCACTGCCTCGTCATACCAAGCCCTTAAAGGCTGCGCTGAATTCCTATGAACAACCCAAAACTGTATCAAGTGCTTTTTGGCGATTACCCTCATTCGTGAATTATAGTCCCAAATTGGGACTATTGCAATAAGGGTTAAAAGAACCCTATCAAGCTAGGGTCAAGCCAAATTCATCATCCGCGCTACGTAACGTGCAATCAAATCTATTTCGAGATTCACTGCGTCACCTTGCTTTAACTTGCCAAGCGTTGTGTTCTCGAGTGTATGCGGAATGATGTTGATATCTACTAAGCACGCCGTAGCAGTATCTTCGGTTTTATTGACCGTTAATGAAACACCGTTCACAACGATAGATCCTTTGTAGGCCAAGAAGGCGGCTAAGGCTTTTGGCGCTTCAATACGCAAAAGCCAAGAGCCATAGGCATCTGCCGCTACTTGGGCAAAGTGAGCCACCTTACCAACCCCGTCCACATGTCCGCTCACTAAATGGCCACCTAAGCGATCATTTAAACGCAGCGCCTTCTCTAAATTGACAGGGCCAATTTGATTTAGACCAACCGTTTTATTTAAAGACTCTCTAGAAATATCCAAAGCAAAAGTATTGCCTTCAATCTGCGTTGCTGTCATGCAAGCGCCTTGTATCGCAATGCTATCGCCTAGAGCAACATCATCCAAATACCCGGCAGGCACTTCAAGCACCAAATGCAAACCGTCGCCCTTTGCTTGAGCACTTTTGATCTGACCAACGGCAGTAATAATTCCTGTAAACATGCTGTGATTTTAATTCCGAATGAGGCGGAGTCGTAAATCAGGACCAAGGAGGCTCTGATCGATGATTTTCCAATCCTGGCGCTGCTCTAGAGCTTGGAGCGGGCTGACATTAGCCATACTAATGCCTTCACCCATAAAGAAAGGAGCGTAATAGAGCAGCAATTCATCTACGCAGCCTTCTCTAAGCATGGAGCCATTCAATTTAAAGCCAGACTCAATATGAATTTCATTCATCTCGCGCTCTTTGGCGAGATAGGAGAATAGTTTGGGTAAATCCACTTTGCCCTGAGGGTTGGCCATTGCAATCACTTCAATGCCACGCTCCTCAAATGCTTTGGCCTTTTGCAGTAGCTCAGGACTACTCAGATCAGCACAAACGATGAGTGCACCGGCTTGATCAAGATTCTTCAGAATCTTCGCAGAAGGTGGTGTCTCGAGTTTGGAATCAATAATGATTTTGAAAGGCTGTCGATCTGTTTGCACATCCCTGACATTCAGGCTCGGATCGTCTTCCTTAACAGTACCCACACCTGTGACAATCGCACACGCTTGTGCGCGCCAATGATGTCCATCAGCACGCGCGAGCGGCCCTGTAATCCACTGACTCTGTCCATTTGGTAATGCAGTCTTGCCGTCTAAGCTCGCAGCAATCTTTAATCGCACCCACGGCAATCCACGTGTCATCCGAGAAATAAATCCACGATTCAGAATTTGGGCTTCAGCCCCTAATAATCCGCAGCGTACCTCGATGCCTGCAGCCTTTAAACGCTCCAGGCCTTGTCCAGCAACCAAAGGATTGGGATCAGACATTGCCACTACCACCATAGCTGGCTTTGCAGCAATCAAAGCGTCTACACAAGGCGGCGTGCGGCCAGTGTGATTGCATGGCTCTAATGTGACGTAAACGGTAGAGCCCTGTGCATTTAAACCCTTAGCTTTGACATCAGCCAATGCCTGCACTTCTGCATGAGGGCCACCTACTTTTTGAGTATTGCCACGGCCTATGACTTGGCCATCTTTCACAATCACGCACCCTACACGAGGATTGGGATTGGATAAATAAAGCGATTTTTGAGCCTGGGCCAAAGCCTCGCTCATAAATTGGTGGTCGACTGCGCTATACATGGGTCTATTAAAACCGATTGTTTACGGAAGCACCAAATTTCCAAGAATTTGCTGAGGCTTATTGGCTTATTTGCAGCGCTTTGAATCTTTACTGGGATCACAGATCCGCCAACGCCCACCACTACCCAATACCAGCTGCCGCTCTAGATGAGGCGCCCTTAGGTGACCCAAGATCAAGCGATTCGCTACAAATCCACCTTGACCCGTTTTAGCAGCTCCGGCCGGATTAAACAAAATACCCTTTTGATTTGAATGGGGATCAGTAAACCCTTTGCCACCACCCTTAAAGTAAATCGGATAAATTTTTTCTTGGGAGAACCAGCTCTTGCTGACGCAGCCCGCTTTTATGCCTTTTCCAATACAACCACTTTTGACTAGCCAGCCTGTTTCCCAGGCATTGTCTGCACGGGGAGCGATGAGAACAGATTCACCCAATTGCAAAGCTTGATTACGGGCAAAGTGTGCGTGAGCAATAAATCGTCTCGCAATCGTATCGATTTCTCGTGCAGCAATTTGCTCTTGCAAGTGCGGCATTGTTGCCACTGCCATGATGGCGACGATCAATATAACGGCCATCAACTCTAACAAGCTGCCACCGAACTGAGTACTCTGATATTGATAAGGTGTCTTACTCAAAAACTTGTCGCCAATTTAAACGTGATGCTACGCCCGTTTTTTCATCCAAGAAAACGTGTATCTGCACTCCAGGCTTTTGCTTGCTAGTGATCAGCCAAATATTTTTTCCAGCAGGTTGAATGAAACATGCATTCTCTGTCAGAGCAGAAATATTAGAAATATTTTTCTCACACTCTATCACTGCCTTTTCTGCAGCAATGAATCCTCGACGTGCAGTGGACATTGTGCCGGGCTCTACGATGGATAGGGTCGCCATGCGTTCCAAATACACAATGAGCGAGGAGCAAAGCATTAACAAAGAAAGTACCCATGCCAGAATCACGGTAGATTCCTAGTGGCAAAGCTGCGCTCCATATCCAACTGAAGTAAGCGCCCATCTGTCATCTGCAGCCTAACCCTATATAGCCTCTGGCTTGAAGCTGTATTGCCGTGAGATGAGTGAAGCTCTTCAACAGTCAATAGATTGACGCCATTCATGAGCGTGGTATTTTGAATTCGTCCTTGTCGATCGAGTGATTGGCACATCAAAGAGCCACCATTTACCTTGCCCCCTTTGGGTATACCTGCTTGGCGCTCAACTAAAAATCCCTGAAGTGCTAACTGATTTTTAGTGCGATCTTGAGAAAGTACATTACCAATGCAATCAAAATCTACGCCATCAGATAAACCATGTTTTACCGTCAAAGAATCAGATGATCGGTATCCCGACTTTTTCTGAATCTGAATGAACTCTTGGGAATTGGATTTTTTATTTTTTACTGACTGAGTCTTAACGTTGGAATATCCCGCCATCCGAATAGCGCGCCCAATCAACTCCAAAGCCCTATCTCCTTCGGAAATTAATGCCTGGGTTTTTTCATACTGAATTTGCTTTGCCACTAACTCAGCGCTGGTTTTTAATAAGGGGGCTAGCAGTGCTGTACTTAGAGCGAGAGCGACTAGACACTCGAGCAGACTCATTCTTTACTGAGTCACCAGAAATATTGGTATTGCGCGTATTGCGCGCATACTCGCTACTCTCAAAAACATCTGATTCCTTTCGAAGTTCTGCTTTTTTGGTCTGTAATTGGGTTTGGCGTAATACCAAGCCTTGATAGATATGCGTCATTGCTGTCCAGCTGCCTATGATCAAACTCATCGCCACCAAGACTTCTAGCAAAATAAATCCGCCCTGGGCTTTTTTACGGTGTTGATCTGGTAAGCGCATAGGCCATTTTCAAGATTCTCCTAAGCTTCTAAAACACCCCTGCTGGGCACTTCTTGTCGGAAAGTTGGGGTATTGCTGTAAGAGATCACAGTAATTAGCTCATCAGCTTAAAATAGAGGGCTATGCCAAATAAACTCGCCTCTACCGAAGAAATCATTGCAGAGCTCCGTGCTGGGCGGATGGTCATATTGGTCGACGAAGAAGATCGTGAAAACGAGGGTGATCTCGTCCTGGCCGCTGACCATGTCACAGCTGAGGCAGTCAATTTCATGGCCAAACATGGTCGTGGCCTGATTTGCCTCACCCTAACTCGTGAGCGTTGCCAGCAACTCAATCTGCCGCTGATGGTTCGGGATAATGGTACCTCCATGGGAACCAACTTCACAGTTTCAATTGAAGCGGCTACTGGAGTCACCACAGGTATTTCTGCGGCTGATCGTGCGCTGACTATTAAAACCGCAGTCGCACCTAATGCAAAACCGAATGATCTCGTTCAGCCAGGGCACGTATTTCCACTGATGGCACAACCTGGTGGCGTGCTCATTCGTTCAGGACATACTGAAGCTGGTTGTGATTTAGCTGCGATGGCAGGTTGCTCGCCTACTTCTGTGATTTGTGAAATCATGAAAGACGACGGCAGCATGGCGCGTCTTCCTGACTTACTAGAGTTTGCCAAAGAGCATCAACTCAAGATTGGCAGCATCGCTGATCTGATTCAATATCGTAGCCAGCATGAAAGTATCGTGGTGCGCGAAGGTGAACGTGAGTTCATTACACCTTGGGGTAAATTCAAAGGCGTTATCTATCGCGATAAGCCTAGTTCTTGCATTCATATTGCGCTAGTGCACGGTAAACCATCAGAGGATCAAGAAACTTTAGTGCGCGTGCATGAGCCCGTGACAGTATTGGATTTCTTAGACGCTAACGTCAGCACACACTCCTGGCCGCTTGCTCAAGCACTTCAGCAGATTGCTGCCTCCAGTGCAGGTGTGGCCGTTCTGCTCAATGCCTCAGGTATTGCTGCGCCTAACGATACGGACTGGTTAGCCCAATTTCAAAAACTCAATGGCGCAAAACCAGAAGATTCCACACCGCTCGCGCGTAAGACGGATTTCAGAAGTTATGGCATCGGTGCACAAATCCTCAAAGATATTGGCGTGGGCAAAATGCGTCTACTTGCCAACCCAAGTCCAGTGCCTAGCCTCTCTGGCTATAAATTAGAAGTAACGGGCTATGCTCCTTACACACCAACCCATTTAGAAAAGTAGATTGGATATGACTAACTCTAACAATGATTATGTTGGCGTCTTAGCAGCCGACTTGAATGGCCAAGATCTGCGTATTGGTATCGTGCAAGCGCGTTTTAATGAAGATCACTGCACAGCACTGACGAATGCCTGCATTACTGAACTCTTAGCATTGGGTGTTGCCCAAGAAGACATTAAATTGGTAACTGTTCCAGGTGCATTAGAAATTCCATTTGCATTACAGAAGATGGCAGAGACCGGTGAGTTCGATGGTCTTGTTGCGCTAGGCGCAGTGATCCGTGGCGAAACTTATCATTTTGAATTGGTCTCTAACGAATCTGCCGCTGGCATTACCCGTATTTGTCTTGAGTCTGGTTTACCGATTGCCAACGGCGTACTCACTTGTGAAACCGATGAGCAAGCGCAAGTACGCGTCAATGTTAAAGGCGCTGATTGCGCCAAAGCGGTTGTTGAAATGGCCAACCTAGCCCTCGCACTAACTCCCGATCTTGATATCGAGATCAACTCTGATGAAGCGTAAAGATGAACATCCCTAAATCCAGCGCACCCGTTCCCACTCCAGAATCGAAGGATGGCAAGCCAAGCGCACCAAAACGCTCACTGACTCCACGTCGTCGCGCTCGTGAGTACGCCCTTCAAGGTGTTTACCAAAGCCTGGTAACGCGTCGTGCAGGTAGCATTCCCAATAAAGCCGCTATTGCTAAACAACTGGCTGAAGATCCAGCATTTCGTCGTTGCCAGTTAGAACTCTTTCAAGGCATCTTTGAAGGCGTTTTAGATCACACTGATGAACTAGAGGCCATCATTACCCCCGCCCTAGACCGTCCGATCAATGAGCTCTCCCCAGTGGAGCATGCTGCCCTTCTGATTGGCGCATATGAGCTAGCTCTTGACTTGTCCGTACCTTATAAAGTCGCTATCAACGAAGCAGTTGAGCTGGCCAAAACTTTTGGTGGGACTGATGGCCACAAATACGTTAATGGTGTCCTCGATCTTCTAGCCCAGAACCTTCGCAGTACAGAAATCCAAGCCAGCTAATCGCTAAGACGCTTGCTAGACTGAGCCTCCAGGTTTATTCCTTGGAGGCTTTTTCTTTTGGGCGATGCAGCATTTAAGCAAAGCCGATCTTAGGGGGATAAAATGATTTTTAGTTCCTTTCAATTTGCACTTACTTAAAGTCCACCATGCCAACAATTGATATTCGCAAGCTCCTAAAAGACCCAAGCCTTTTTAAAGAAGAGGCCTTTATTAATAACCAATGGGTCAAGTCAAGCTCGGGCGCTTCATTCCCAATCAACAATCCAGCTACTGGCGAGATCATTGCGCAGGTAGCTAACTTAGGTGCTGCAGATGCTGAGAAGGCGATTGCTGCTGCCGATCAAGCGCTGCCAAAATGGAAAGCCATCACCGGCAAAGAGCGTGCAGGACTGATGCGTAAGTGGTTTGACCTCATTTTGCAAAACAAAGATGATCTCGCCATTTTGATGACCTTAGAGCAAGGTAAACCCCTCGCTGAATCTGCTGGTGAAGTCGTTTACGGCGCATCGTTTATTGAATGGTATGCAGAAGAAGCCAAGCGAGTCTCTGGAACCATCCCAACTACTATCTGGGGTGATAAGCGCTTCATGGTTCTCAAGCAACCTGTAGGTGTTTGCGTAGCCATCACGCCCTGGAACTTCCCGAACGCCATGATCACTCGCAAAATCGCGCCAGCAATGGCAGCCGGTTGCACGATTGTGATCAAGCCAGCTGAGCAAACCCCATTGTCAGCTTTAGCACTTGCTGAGCTTGCAGTGCGCGCAGGCATTCCGGAAGGCGTCGTGAACATCATCACTGCCGATGCTGATCAATCTATTGCTGTTGGTAAAACACTATGCGCCTCACCAACGGTTCGTCACCTGTCCTTTACGGGATCGACTGAAGTAGGCCGCATTCTGATGGCGCAATGTGCGCCGACTGTGAAAAAGCTCGGCCTGGAATTAGGTGGTCACGCGCCATTTATCGTATTTGATGATGCTGATATTGATGCGGCTGTAGCAGGCGCTATAGCTTCTAAATATCGTAACTCTGGCCAAACCTGCGTTTGCGCTAATCGCCTCTACGTTCACAAAAAAATTCATGACGTCTTTGTCGAAAAATTTGCTAAAGCGGTTCAAGCTATCAAAGTCGGCAACGGCATGGAAGCAGGGATCTCTCAAGGCCCCTTGATTGATCAAGCAGCCCTTGAAAAAGTCGAGCGTCATATTGCTGATGCGCTAAGTAAAGGCGCCAAGTTAGTAACTGGTGGTAAGCCCTCCTCTTTAGGTGGCACTTACTACGAGCCTACTATTTTGGACAATGTCACCAACGACATGCTCATTACTTACGAAGAAACTTTTGGGCCAGTTGCCCCAATCATTACTTTTGAAAGTGATGAAGAAGTAGTGCAGTTAGCCAACAATAGTCAGTATGGTTTGGCATCCTACTTCTATAGCCGTGATATCGGTCGTATCTGGAAAGTAGCTGAAGCTTTGGAATACGGCATGGTGGGCGTCAACAGCGGCATCATCGCCAACGAAGTAGTGCCATTTGGTGGAGTAAAACAATCCGGCTTAGGCAGAGAAGGCAGCGTCTTTGGTATGGATGAATACTTAGAACTCAAGTACGTCTGTATCACGCTGTAATACTTCAGCAGTCCAACTTCAAAACGCTTACCTTTTGATATAGACCAGATCCCAAACACCGTGGCCTAGCTTGATGCCACGGTTCTCAAACTTGGTGATGGGTCTATATGCTGGTCTTTCTACATACCCCGCATGATGGGCCTCTAGCTGAGCCAAGCTTGGCTTAAATTCATTTGAAGACTCACCATCTTTAGCGACATCATCAGCACCGAAGGTCTCAATCTTGATTTGCTCACCAGAAGTATTTTGCAATGCAGGTTCAGCGTTCAAGACTAAAAGCATTTGCTCGGCATAGTTATGCCAGTCGGTTGCTAAATGCAGGTAGCCGCCAGGCTTTAAACGAGAGACCAACAACTTTACAAAAGTAGATTGAATGAGGCGACGCTTATGATGGCGCTTCTTGTGCCAGGGATCTGCAAAGTAAATATGAATTCCATCTAAAGCATTTTCTGGAAGCATCCTCTCCAAAACCTCCACAGCATCATGGCGAATTAGCCTCAGATTGGTGAGTTGGTTTTCACCAATCAACTTGAGTAGCGCGCCCACTCCTGGTGGGTGCACTTCAATCGCCAGAAAATCATCATCTTTTCGAAGGGCAGCGATTTTGGCAGTGGTCTCCCCCATACCAAATCCGATTTCTAGAATCTTGGGTTTATTTGATCCCCCAAAAGCATTGACGAAGTCAACTTGCCCATCCTGAAACGGAATCAAAAATTGCGGGCCTAGCTCCTCAATGGCGCGCTGCTGACCTGCGGTGGTTCTGCCTGCCCTTAAGACAAAAGAGCGAATGCGCTCAACTGGATGGGACGACAAGTTAAGCCAGTACCTTCCTAAAGTAGGCAATGGTTTCTTTTAAACCATCCTCTAGGTTTACTTTTGGCTCCCAACCCAGCTTTGCTTTTGCAAGCTCGATATTGGGCTGACGCTGTTTTGGGTCATCGGATGGCAATGGCTCAAAAACCAATTTCGATTTACTGCCAGAGAGGCGCAAAATAGTTTCAGCCAACTGCAGCATCGTAAATTCACCTGGGTTACCAGTGTTTACAGGGCCTGTAAAGCCTTGCTCGGAATTCATCATGAGTACAAAAGCATCGATCAAGTCATCTACGTAGCAAAAGCTGCGAGTTTGCTGACCATCGCCGTAAATAGTGATGTCTTTACCTTGTAGTGCTTGGACGATGAAGTTACTCACTACGCGTCCATCATGGGGATTCATACGAGGGCCGTAGGTATTAAAAATACGCACGACTTTAATATCCAAACCGTGTTGACGGTAATAGTCAAAGAACAAAGTTTCTGCACAACGCTTGCCTTCGTCATAGCAAGAGCGAATGCCGATGGGATTGACTCTTCCCCAATATTCTTCTGGCTGGGGATGTACTTCTGGATCGCCATACACTTCACTGGTCGATGCTTGCAAAATACGCGCACGAGTTCGCTTTGCTAAACCCAACATATTGATCGCACCATGCACACTGGTCTTCGTCGTTTGCACAGGGTCATACTGATAATGTACTGGTGATGCAGGACAGGCTAAGTTGTAAATCTGATTTGTCTCTACATACAGCGGAAAAGTCACATCGTGACGCATGACTTCTAATTTGGTATTCGATAGCAAATGCTCAAGGTTTTGCTTGCTACCGGTAAAGAAATTATCGACCACCAAAACCTCATTCTTATCCTTAAGAAGTCTTTCAGTGAGGTGAGAGCCTAAAAAGCCTGCGCCACCAGTAATGAGGATTTTGTTCATATTGAGTCTTTTATTAAAGTTCTGCCAATTTTAACGGCATCAATCACCTAGTGATGAGGAGAGTCCCAGCCAGCCGAGCGATAGGCGAATACCACTTCAGCCAATACAAAGCCCAATGAGGTCATAAAGGACACTAAACCCAGCACAAAGGTCCAAATGACATAGGCAGTCTGAAGGGATCTGACAGCCCCGGCCTGAAAGAAGAAGAGCTCAAGCACGGTTAAGGAAATAAATAATCCGCTTAAGACATCAAAAAAGATCGCCGCAGTGCACAAACGACCACGGATTTTTGCCTCATTCGCCTCAATCCGCATTTGCACTCGAGCCGTCTCTGTCAGGTTGGGATCCCCATGAATGAGTTTTTGAATCGAGCGCATACGATCTACCGATCGCGCTAATCGCGCTGAAATCGCATTGAGCAAAGTAGCAACCGCAGTTAATAAAAAAACCGGCGCCAAGGCTAGCTGAATATTATTGGTAATTGCATCAATGGATACGTCCATATTGATTCCTAAATGATTGATGAATTAATGAGACCAGGCAATTAAGCCAGTGTATGCAGTGATGAGAACTATTAAGCCAAAGGCAATTCGGTACCAAGCAAATGGCACAAAATTGTGGTGGCCTACATAACGAATTAACCAGCGTACGCAGATAAAGGCAGAGATAAAGGCGGCGATGAAACCCACCACAATTGCTAAGCTGTACGCCCCCGAGAAGGTTACTGGCGCCTTCCAAAGCTTGAGTAGTTCATAAGCAGTGGCTCCACCGATCACGGGGATCGCCAAGAAAAAAGAGAACTCAGTCGCTACTACCCTCGGAATACCAAAGAGCATGCCCCCAATGATGGTGGCACCCGATCGTGAAGTGCCAGGGATCAGGGCAGCGCATTGCGCTAAACCTACTTTCAGCGCATCTAAAGTAGTGAGATCTTCAACAGAATGAATGGCTCTTTCTGAAGGACTTAAATGTAGCTGCCTACGCTCTGCCCAGAAAATGACCAAGGCTCCAACAATAAAAGCACTGGCTACGGGAATAGGAGCAAATAAAACTGCCTTAATGTGTTTACTAAACAACAAGCCTAGGCCCATCGCTGGGATTGAAGCAATGATGAGGTTAAGCACAAAGCGACGAGACTGAGAGCTCGCCTTAAATGAGGAGGCTATGCTCCAGAGCTTATGCCGAAACTCCCAGCAAACTGCCAAAATAGCGCCGAACTGAATAATGACCTCAAAGGCTTTGCCTTGATCGTCATTGAAATTGAGCAAATCCCCGACCAAAATCAGATGCCCTGTGCTGGAGATCGGCAAAAACTCCGTTAAGCCCTCAACCACCCCCAGAATTACCGCTTTAGCCAACAAAATTAGATCCATGGGCTAAATTTTATAGGTATCCAGGCAAGTTTTAGACTATTTGGCAAAATACAGCAGAAATGAGCAATTTGAATAAATTAGCCTTAAACTGCATGGCACATTAAAAAAGCATTTGAATTACATGACCCCAAGACGCCCCCATCCTTCTCAGATAAAAGCAATCAGCCTAATCCTGAGTCAGGCGCTCGGCCTCGGGCTTGGTTCTTCTGATGTTTGGGCACAGGCTGCAAATGGGGCTCCCCCTTCTTTGCCCACCCCCATTAGCGCTAAATCATTAACTGGCCTAGATCAACCACCCCAATTTATTGCGCCGCCTAAATTAGCCTTACCGGATCAAGCGACGCCCTCGAATGTCAATGCTAATAGCTCAGCAAATATTGACAAGAGCCGTCTAAACGATTTAATTTCACTCTATCAAGAGGCTGCATTTAGCGACCCAGTTCTCAATGCCGCTCGTTTTAACTATGAAGCGAGCAAAGAACTCTATTGGCAAGGTCTGTCACTGCTGTTACCGCAGGCTAACGCTACGCCTGGTGGCACGCGTTACTACCAACACGGTCAAGGTACAACAACAGTAGCTCAAGGCCCGGGTAACTCCCGCGTCTTTGACCAAAAGAACTACACCGTCACACTAACGCAACCGATATTTAATCTGACTGCTCTTGAAGCATTCAAGCAGGGAGATTTAAATACTAAGTTAGCCGACATGCGTTTTTATTTGGCACAGCAAGATTTAATTATTCGGGTATCACAAGCGTATTTCGATGCACTCACCAGTCAAGATAACGTTGAGCTCTATCGCAACAAAAAGAGCTTAATCAAACAGCAATTAGAAATTGCTCAAGCGAAGTTTGATGCTGGACTTGCCACCATTGTGGATGTCAATACAGCACAAGCTGCTCTTGATTTGGCGAACTCCCAAGAGATTGGAGCGCAAGCTGATCTCGTTGTGAAGCGAGGCGTATTAGAGCAGATCGTGGGCCGCCCTGTAGGCGCCCTCAAGCCACTCACTAAAGAAGCGAAGATTGATGGCGTCCTCAAAGATCCACGCTCTAAGAGCAAAGATGCTAAAGAAATTTCCATTGCTGACAGCGTTAATCCACAACTGCCCCCAGGCCAAACCTTAGATGACTGGATTAAGCAAGCGGAGACAGCAAACTTTAATGTTCTGGCGGGACAGCTCAGCGTCAATCTGGCTGAAAGTACTTATCGAGGTTCACAAGCCCTGAACTACCCTTCTATTAACTTAGTAGGTACTAGCGGCTTTAACACTTCTAACGGCACACCAAATAGCTATCAACCAAACAACTCGAATGTTTATAACAACACCATCTCGTTGCAGATGAATATTCCTTTGGTGTCTGGCGGTTACGCCAGTTCTGTGATTCGTCAGAATGCTGCACTAGTAGATACTGCCAAGGCCAACTTTGATAACGCCAGAAGAACTGCAGCACAAAACACGCGCGCGGCATTTACCGGGTTCTACGGCGGCCTAGCGAGCGTCAAAGCCTTTGAAGCAGCAGAGCGCTCATCGAGCTCAGCTCTTGAATCTAGTAAGCTTGGATTTCAGGTGGGGACATTAATCAATATCGATGTGCTCATTGCATTAGATACGTTGATCAATACGAGATCCCAGTTGCAACAGGCGCGCTACAACACCATCCTCAACGCAATTAAATTAAAGGCGCAAGCAGCTGCACTCTCTGATGAAGATTTAATTTCCATCAATACTTTGTTACGCTGAGCAATTTAGTTATTAAGTAGGTCTAGTCAGTAATTCCAGAGAGGCTTTGATGACCTCTTCTGTGCTCGGCGGCGATTGAATATCGCCCACATTGCGGATGTGATGAGCCCAATACCCTTCTGTCTTCCATAGCGGTGAATCACAGTAGATTTCTACGGTAGGCAAGCCAAGGACGGCAGCCAAATGGGTTAAGCCTGTATCGACGCCCACAGTCAGCGCTGCACCCGCAATCACCGAGAATGCCTCCTCAATAGAGAATCCCGGAGGCACCAAGGCATTAGGAATCTGCTTAGCCAACTCCACACTTACAGCCCTCTCAGTGGCATTACCCCACGGCAAAACCACTTGATATCCGCGGCTCGCCAGTTCATTGCCCAAGGCAACCCAAGCCTCATTGGACCAACGCTTGGCTTCTCTCGCAGTCGAATGAAAAAAGAGTACATATGGTGTTATTAGCTCTGGGATCGCAGCCTTACTTAAATCCAATTGAATTTGGGATCCATAAAACTGGGGAGTATCAGCACGTTTGATGACAGGCCAATCGAATGCAGAGCACATCACTAAACGAGAGCGGTCCACCGCATGTGTATGAATCGGAACTTGTACTAAATGATTGTAAAAATTCTTTGCAATGGGCTCGTAACCTGAAAACTCAGTAGCGTTTGCCAGGCCAGCCACAACTGCATTAGGGGTCTTTTTTGCTAAAGCACACACCAAAGCAGATTTCAATAAGCCTTGAGTCTCAATAACCGTGTCGTAAGTGACTTCTTGCAGTTGTTTTTTGAAGGCAAAAAATTGTTGCCAAGTCTTGATCTCAAGAAGATGTTTTTTCCAGCGTCGCAGCCCAAAGGGAATGATGCGATCAATTCCTTTGAATCCATCCTTTGATAACAAAGGCTGGAGCAAGTGAACATAAGCCTCTTCGACCACCCAATCAATTTGCGCATTGGGCAATCTTGCACGCAGATCCCAAACCAGCGGGAGATTGTGCAAGACATCTCCCAAGGAGGAGAGTTTGACGATCAGGATTTTGGGCGATGCAGTGCTCATGTGAGCATTATCTTATCTTTTAATAGTAGTGATTTAAAACGGAGTTAAAGCCGAATTAAAACTTTGGAGCTACATCCCAAGCCAAGCCATTGAGATCCTTGGCATTCATATTGGGAGTGATTCCTGCCGGCAATGGCCATTGCACGCCCACGGTAGGATCATTCCAAACCAGACAGGCTTCGCTTTGCGGATGATAGTAGTCGGTGGTTTTATAGAGAAACTCTGCAGACTCTGATAAGACCAAAAAGCCATGGGCTAATCCTGCCGGAATCCACATCTGTTTATGATTCTGAGCGCTGAGCTCTACCCCCACCCATTTACCGTAGGACGGAGAAGACTTACGAATATCGACCGCCACATCGAATACGCTACCAGCAACTACGCGGACTAATTTACCTTGAGATTGCTCTAACTGGTAATGCAATCCACGCAAAGTCCATTGCTTAGAAAAAGAATGGTTATCTTGCACAAAGTCGACGGTCAGACCAGTGGCTTGCGCAAAATCTTGTGCATTAAAGGACTCCGTAAACCAACCGCGCTCATCACCAAAGACTTTTGGCTCAATGATTAAGACATCATGAATCGCCGTTGGTGTTACTTGGAGTTTTAAAGGAGCAGTAGTCAAACGAAGCTTCCCTTATTTCTTAGGAGACAAAGAGATTGGCTGAGCTGAGGTATTGAGCTCATGCAAAATCTTATTGAGGTATTGACCATAGCTATTCTTGCTCAACTGCGCTGCTACCTTTTGCACTACTTCTGCACTAATCCAACCTTGTCGGTAGGCAATTTCTTCAGGGCAAGCAACCATCAGGCCCTGACGCTTTTGTAAGGTAGCAATAAATCCAGCGGCATCTAATAAAGAATCATGCGTACCAGTATCTAACCAGGCAAAACCACGACCCATAATTTCGACATTGAGTTCATTTCTCTCCAGGTAAAAACGATTGACATCAGTAATCTCTAACTCGCCACGAGCACTCGGTTTAATCGCAGCAGCTACATCACAGACTTGATTGTCATAAAAGTACAAACCTGTTACCGCATAATTGCTTCGGGGTTTAGCAGGCTTTTCTTCAATCGAGAGGGCTTTGTAATTCTGATCAAACTCCACTACGCCATAACGCTCTGGATCGGTCACGTGATAAGCAAAAACAGTAGCACCAGACGTTCTTTGGTTAGCGCTATCAAGCTGTCCCACGAGCTCGTGGCCATAAAAAATATTGTCTCCGAGCACCAATGCGCTGGGATCATTGCCCACAAAGTTCTTGCCCAAGGTGAAAGCTTGCGCCAAACCATCAGGAGAAGGCTGCACGCAGTATTGAATATTTAGACCCCACTGCGATCCATCACCCAAGAGCTCAGAAAAACGGGGGGTGTCATGCGGGGTCGAGATTAATAAGATATCGCGAATACCAGCCAACATTAATGTTGTCAGCGGGTAATAGACCATGGGCTTGTCATAGACCGGCATCAATTGTTTTGAGACGGCTTGAGTTACTGGATACAAACGCGTTCCAGAGCCGCCAGCCAAAATAATGCCTTTACGATTGATTGCCATTTTTATCTACTTTTTATATCAGGCCATCTTTGGCCAATTGCTGAACATAAGCCCAAACATCATCGGACCAGGGTTTGTTCCATTGCTGCAATTTTGACACATCCCCAGTAGCCTTAATAGCCTGCCTGAGCTTGTCTGTCGCCATCCGTGAATTCATAGGCCTTGGGGCTGGTAAGGGGTACTCAACAGCCTTGATGGGCTTAATTGCGCCTGAAGCGCTCTTCAAAGAGATGCCAGCATCGCTTGCAGCCTCTACGGCCAAACAAGCCAGAGCATGCCAATTGCTTTCTCCCGGAGGGACTGCATGGTAAATACCTGAATCAAACTTTCTAAGCTCACCACTTTGATTGAGAGCTAAATCTAAACTTAGCTTAGCCAGCCAATCAGCAGAAGTGGGTACACCGAGTTGATCTTGGATCACTTTAAGTTCATCGCGCTCTTTGGCTAAACGCAAAATGGTTCTGATGAAATTACTACCTGTACCATAGACCCAACTCGTGCGAAAGATAGCGTACTGACCTTGGGTCGTATTTGAAAAAGCTTTTTCAATTGCTTCTTCGCCTGTTGCTTTACTCTTGCCATAAGCGCCCAGCGGATTACGCGCATCATCTTCTGTGTAAAACCCCGCTTTACTACCATCAAAAACATAATCGGTTGAGTAATGCAGGAAAATTGCACCATGAGCAGCGGCATATTGCGCCATCGCCTCTGGCGCCCTGGCGTTGATCGCATTCGCTAATTCCACCTCGGTCTCAGCCTTATCTACTGCGGTATATGCCGCAGCATTGATGATGAGATCAGGTTTAGCTGCGCTCAATAGGGTTCTTACTTTTTCAACTTGTGAAAGATCGCAATCATCACGCCCCACATATTGAATCTGATGATCCTTAGAGAGGCTTGTACTGTCAATTAAGGTACGAAAGGCTTTACCTAATTGACCGTCTTTACCAAAGATGAGGATATTCATGCGGGATACTTTGGCGTATTGATAGCTTAGTTGTACTGCTTTTGCAGCCAGTCGCGGTAAGAGCCGCTAACCACACCCTCAATCCACACTGGATTATCCAGGTACCACTGAATCGTTTTACGAATACCAGTATCAAAGGTTTCTGCTGGACGCCAACCTAAGTCACGCTCTACCTTACTCGCATCAATGGCATAGCGGCGATCGTGACCAGGGCGGTCTTTAACAAAAGTAATTTGCTCCGCGTACGATTTGCCATCCGCACGTGGCTTGAGCTCATCCAAAATAGTGCAGATCGTTTTCACAACCTCCATATTGGCTTTTTCATTCCAGCCACCAATGTTGTAGGTCTCACCCAATTTACCTTTGGCCAACACTTCACGAATTGCCGAGCAATGATCGCCTACATAAAGCCAGTCACGAATTTGTTGTCCATCGCCATAAATCGGCAAGGGCTTGCTATTGAGCGCATTCAGAATCACCAATGGAATCAACTTCTCCGGGAAGTGATAAGGACCATAGTTATTAGAACAATTGGTTGTCACTACAGGGAAACCGTAGGTATGGAACCAAGCGCGCACCAAGTGATCTGATGCTGCCTTAGAGGCAGAGTAAGGGCTATTGGGTTCGTATGGATTGGTTTCTGTAAATGCAGGGTCCGTCATCGACAAAGATCCATAGACCTCATCCGTGGAAACATGATGAAAGCGAAAGCCTTCTTTTGCGGGGCCTTGGAGTCCATTCCAATATTCACGTGCGCACTCTAATAAATTAAAGGTTCCCACAATATTGGTTTGCACAAATTCTGCAGGTCCATGAATCGAGCGATCCACATGACTCTCTGCTGCAAAGTTCACGATCGCACGAGGCTGATGCTCTTTTAGTAATTTGGTGACGAGCTCTTTATCGCCAATATCACCATGAATAAAAACATGGCGAGAATCTTTTTTCAAAGAATCTAAAGTGGCGAGATTGCCCGCATAGGTCAACTTATCGAGATTGACGATACCTTCGGCATTTGGATTGGCAAGCCAGTCCAATACAAAATTGCCGCCAATAAAGCCTGCACCGCCAGTAACTAAAATCATGATTGAAGTGGTCCTAAAATGGCATCCGCAAATGCCTCTGAGCTATACGGCCTAAATGCTGGGGAAGCCAAGAACTGCCTGCCTGCCTCTTGATAGGCAAGATAGTCCTGCTCCGTCATTTTACTAATGTATTGATACAAATCACGATAAGGATCTGCGCTACCTAAAAACTGGCGGAAATCAATGAAACAGGCGCTGGGCACGATATTTTCAATATTCGGCTCGCCCCAGTAAACCGGCACACAACCCGCAAACAAAGAATCAAATAACTTCTCAGTGATATAGCCAGGGATATCTTTTGCATTTTCAAAACAAATACAAAAACGGGATTTAGCTAAGACCTCAAACTTATTTCTTGCAGAGCCCCTGTAACTCGAAAAGACAGCTTGCCCCAATAAAAATGGCAGGACCTTTTCCATGCGATAACGCCACTTACCAGATTTACCCAGACGCTTTTGTGGCACCAGCCAACCATTACCAAACAAAGCAAAATCTTTTGGCGCATGCGTTTCAAACCAACGAATCGCCTTGACTCGTTCAGAATACAACTCTCTAGCATCAGGCAAATTAGCATGACGATTGCTGCCAATCAACACACAAAAGAGATCACGATTGGCAAACCCAGGGTTGACGATTTCGTTTGATGTAAATTGAGCAGGCAATACATTCGGATAAGCAATGGCAAATTTGGGAACTAAAGCTGTTTTTTGATTCAGCGCATTGGTTGAATTGGCATTCAATAAAGCCTGATCCCAAGTAAAGATGCCATCGAACTGATTGAGATATTGAGGATCGCCATTTACCGGAACGGTAAGCTCTGTTTCAAAACGAATCAGGTAATTCTTGCAATTCTTAATTGGGATTAATGGCACCGCCTCCAAATACAGAGTGAAATTCGGTGTAATGCCTTTTTGCTGGAGAACATCTATTGTGTGCAGCTCAACTCCCTGTTGGGCGGCTTTAGCCTGCAACACTCTGAAGGGCTCAAGGCAATCATCGCGATTTCGGAGGCTTTGAGGATTAAATAGATCATCTTGACCCTCCTCCCATCCGACAATCCCTCCAACTAACATAGCAGGCCGCTCACTTAAGGTTACGTTTCTGAAGCACCTACATGAATCAACGCCAAGGTAAGGGGCTTCATTGTTAATGGTCTAATTATAGGGTTATGGCCATTTACTCATACCTCCAGGGCGGCCTAGGCAATCAAATGTTTCAATATGCGATTGCTAGAGCCCTATCAGAACATTATCAAAGCACCTTTTTGCTTGATCGTTCTTGGTTTGATGTACCACAAGCCGAAACAACACCGCGCCCCTATCAGTTAGATCTACTCAATATTAGAGAAGGTGTCAGTAGTAAAGTCACCTTCCCTAAAAGACCGAATAAGCTCATACGGTCTTTACAAAAATGGCTACCTATTGGTCCTGTTATCTACTATCAACAAAATGCCTTTGGGTTTGACGAGCAACTCTTGCACTTACGGGCAATGGCTCAGCGAGATCTATTTCTATTTGGCTATTGGCAAGCCTTCCCTTATGTAGAAGCAATTCGCCCTATTCTTCAAAGTGAATTTAAAACCAAAAGGCCTGCTGCCGAGCACTATCAGCCTTATCTCGAGCAAATTCGCTCTAGCGATTCAGTAATGCTCCATATACGCCGTGGGGATTATGTGAACTCCCCTTCAGCAGCCAAGTTTCATGGCGTTCTAGCGCTAAGTTATTACCAGCAGGCTATTGAAGCACTTTTACTCAATAAGCCCAATGCGCATTTCTTTATCTTTTCAGACGATCTACCCTGGGCCAAAGAAGCTCTACCTCAAGATCTCAAGATCACCTTTGTAGAGAATTCCTCGCAAGCAGATGCTGCCGCCCAAGAGTTGCAACTCATGTATGAGTGCAAGCATCACATCATTGCAAACAGCTCTTTGAGTTGGTGGGGTGCTTGGCTTAAGAAAGATTGCAGTGGTTTGGTGTTCGCGCCTAATCGCTGGATTAGCGATAGTAGTCTTGATCTATCTAATCTTCTGCCAGCCAGCTGGCAAAGACTTCCCGCCTAGAAAACTATTAAGAACGTCCGATAACGCTGCCATAGAAGGCAACGCAGATACGCTCTAAACGCGTAAGGGGAGTCCATAAGCCATTACCCCGAAATTGAAAGCGGGCATACAGCTCCATATTCGCCCCAATAGAGATATGGGGAATGCGTTCATTAATGAGCTTAATAAAAGTCACACCGTACTTTAGGCGCTCATAAAAAGGAAGTGGCCTGGGCAAACAAGTCTCGGGGATGCCCAGCGTCTTTAAATAACTTGCCTGCGCATTTGAAAACACATTACGCGCAGCCTGAAGATGGTTCACGCTAGTTTGCGTAGAGTGCAAGCGATAAGTAATCAGCTTCTTTTTAATATTGGCAAAACGGTACCCAGCCAAAGCAATCTCAGTCCATAAGCAATAGTCTTCCGCATGCATATATGAAGCTTTGTAAGGAAATTGCTTAAATATCTCAAGCTTACCCATTATCGCTGGATTGCATACTGGACTACATACGCTGAGCAATGCCTGAATATCGGCATTGGAGTGGCGTTGCTTAGAACTCTTGCGCTCACCAGTCACCTGATTCAAAGTGAAATGGTCAGCACCACATAAATCTGCGAAGTTGTTTTCTAAAAAATCTACTTGAAGCGCAAGTCTTTCAGGAAAGGCACGGTCATCAGCATCCAAGAGCGCAAGGTACTTGCCTTTGGCCATGCCAGCAATGAGATTGCGGGTAGTAATCAAACCCCGGTTCTGATCGGAGTACACCTTAATAATGCGTTTATCGGTAAATTGATCAATGATCTTGCGTGTTCGATCGCTAGAGCCATCATCCACAATGATCAACTCAAAATTCGTATAGGTTTGGGCTAATACACTTTCGATTGCTTCGGTAATATAGCGCTCAGAATTAAACACCGGCATGGAGACGCTGACCAAAGGTAGGTCACTCTTATCGCCCTTAGATACTTTTGCAATTTCTGCGGTATTAGCAATGTCATTCATATTTAAAGATAACTTTGCAAAAGGCGCAAGAAGCGCTTGCTTCGTTTTAATAATCTGGACGGCAAAGACTTGGTGGGGGCGCCAAAATCTAATTCAGATTCCCAAGCGGATTGATAAATCACGCCCATAAAGTTTTGTTTTAACTTCTCTTGAGTCTCACCTAAGCGACGCGAGAGATAGTAATGCCAGTCGTAGTGATAAATCCGGAACAAGGGTTCAATCATTCGCACTGGAATAGCTTGGTATTTAAGTAAAGTCTCACCATAGATCAGGGTCTCGGGATGCTCTGGGGTAATGAGATCCCAAAGGGTCATGCCCTTAGGTTGCAAATACTGCTGGTCCAAAGACTCCCATACTTTAGCCGACCAAATAAAGGGGGCTGGAGCGCAGTAGTAGTTAGGACCAACCCTG
Source organism: Polynucleobacter sp. AP-Latsch-80-C2 (assembly GCF_018882185.1). GTDB lineage: Bacteria > Pseudomonadota > Gammaproteobacteria > Burkholderiales > Burkholderiaceae > Polynucleobacter. Next base: position 89,363 of record NZ_JACVOY010000004.1, read on the forward strand.
CCAAATAAGGCTTTGACGGTTTCAGCCTCTTTGCGCAATTCTTTTTCAACCCGAAGATGGCCACGATTTGTTGCTATCTGGAACAGCTCTTTATTTTGATGGAGGACGGTATATGGCAACCCATCAGGCGCCAGGAAATCTGCCTTACCAAAATCCCGAATAAAAATGCTATCGGAATCAATGCATAAATAATTACTTGCGAGACCCAATCTCCAAAATTCAGACTTAATGACTTGTTGAGCGATACCACCGGATCTCGTCTTCTGAATATCTTTTGGAGCACGAGGATTTGCTTGCACGATCGTCTCATCAGCAATCCACTGATAACCCTGGTTCTCGCCCAAGAGTGCAAATAAGATATCTCGGTCTTCTAGTGGGGTGGAGATATAAAAAGGAATCGATTCAATATTGTGTTTACGAATGGATTCGAGTAAACGCTTTACGCGCAACAAATCTCGTCGATACGATTTGCAATATAGAACGAAATCCACTGCCATTTAAGATTCGTAACCCATTGGGTTTTGAGATTGCCAGCGCCAACTATCGGCACACATTTGCCCTAAATTACGACGCGCTTTCCAACCGAGTAATTTTTCAGCCAAGGAAGGATCTGCATAGCAAGTAGCGATATCACCTGGCCTTCTATCCACCACTTGATAAGGAATAGGGCGACCTACGACATCACCGTAGGCCTTGAGTACATCCATCACGCTATAGCCTTGACCAGTTCCCAAGTTCACCGTCAAGGAATCGCGCCCAGCCAATAAATATTCCACAGCCTTCACGTGCGCCTGCGCCAAATCCACCACATGGATGTAGTCTCTAACGCCCGTGCCATCAGGGGTAGACCAGTCATTCCCATACACCTTGAGCTCAGGCATTCTGCCAGCTGCAACACGCGCAACTAATGGCGTGAGATTGTTTGGAATGCCTTGAGGATCTTCACCAATCATTCCAGACTCATGTGCGCCCACAGGATTGAAGTAACGCAAATACGCTACGCGCCAACTAGGATCAGATACCTCTAAGTCACGTAGGACCTGCTCACTCATCAGTTTGGTTTGACCATAGGGATTGGTCGGCTGTACTGGTGAGGATTCATTAATGGGCACCACACTAGGGTCACCATAGACCGTTGCGGAAGAACTAAAAACAAAATTCTTGCAGTTGTTTTCCTGCATCACTTCTAAAAGGGTAAAAAGGCCTGCGAGATTATTTTGGTAATAACGCAATGGCTGCGCAACGGACTCGCCAACTGCTTTTAGGGCGGCAAAATGAATCACGCCCTTGATTGGATATTTTTTGAAGACAGTTTCTAAAAAAGCTTTATCGCAAACATTGCCTTCGATAAATTCTAATTTTTGGCCAGCGAGAGACTCGATCCGAGATAAAGCCAATGGGCTGGAATTAATAAAATTGTCTAGACCAATAACGCGATTGCCTGCGAGCAGCAATTCAAGCCATGTATGTGAGCCTATATAGCCAGTGGCACCCGTTAAAAGAATCATTGCAATTTGTCCGCCAATGTAAACACTTAATTAACTCGGAAATACTGGAAACCTCATCCATCATCAACCCCCGAGCGGATCGATAAAGGGGTGAGAAGCTGATTTTCCCAATTTAGCCGTTATTATTTGATTATATGAAACCTATAGGCTCAAACCGCTCTTTCTCTATTTTGAGCGCCTTGATCATCTTTATCAGCAGTGCTTTGCTGGCCGTATGGTCTCTCAGAAATACGATTGCCCTGCGTAATGCACTTTTAGCCATTGGCACCCTAACGGCCCTCTTTTTGCTTTGGCAATATTCAAAGCAGCGTAAGGCGCAGGCTGTCCACTCCCAAAGCCAGAGCCTTGGTCGCTATATGCCTCTTGCCCTCTGCTTTGTCATGCTGACCTGGGTTGTCATTCACTATGTGTTCTTTACTAGTGAGCCAGGGCAACAATTTCAAGAGCTCACCAGTACTTGGGTACGAGTGCTGGAGTCCCTTCTGATTGGAGCAGCCACTGGACTGGTATTGCGCAATCACCCGCAGCGCGCCCAATTTCTTTGGTTTGGTATTTTCTGTGGATTTCTCTACCTATTAGTCCATTACCTTGGAATGTATTTTCAGACCGGCCAAGCGTTCATGCCGAACTATTATTTTTCGAGCCCCTTTGGTAACAAAATTAATACGGTATTAATGGGCGGCTTATTTATTAGCGCTATCTGCGGTTCTTCTGCTAGCGCCCTCATCGCTAATCGCCCGCAATACCCATGGCCAATCTATTGTTATTGGCTCTTAGGCGTATTAGCCATTTTGTTTGCCTTCACAACCATTATTGATACGCGCAATGGCGTTGGCGTTGGCATCATCTTGATAGCAAGCTGGGCACTCTATATTGGCGTCTCAAAATTACGACAGCAAATTCGCTCAAGCAAGCTCGATTGGAAAATGGGCTTAGCCGCATTAATTCCTGTGGTGTTGATAGCCATCTTTGTTCATCAACACCTGAGCATTAATCGTGGATGGAATCACTTTGTTGATGATGTCACCGTTGCCGTCAAAATTGATGAAGTGCCCAATTGGCAAGATGTTAAGAAGTATGGCTACCCCAGCACAGCCTCTGGTGAGCCTGTCTATCCAAATAATTATGAGAGGGCTGCCTGGGCAACTGCAGGTATTCATTCGATATCCAAAAACCCGCTGGGCTATGGAATGCTCGAGCACTCTTTAGGCAAGGTGATTCGTCAATCTTATCCAGAAGCCATGATTCGCTCTTCTCACAGTGCCTGGATAGATCTTGGGTTGGCGTTCGGTATTCCAGGCTTAATCCTGACTCTAGGCGCCCTTCTTTCCACCATTGTTTTAGCCCTGAAAAGCAATTCAGCTAATCGCTTGGTGGTGATTTGGATTGCAGCGGACATCCTACTGACCTTCACGATTGCTGAAGTGAGTAGCAAACATACGATTGAGATTTTGTTCTTCTGTATCGCTTTGCTCAACACCATGCTGTTAGAGCAAGAAAGCACGAACAGCTAGTACGCGTTTTTATTGACGAAGCCGCGGAAGATCGTAAAGAAAATAATCTTCAGATCCAACCAGAGGGACCAGTTTTCAATGTAATACAGATCATGCTCAATACGTGCATTGAGATCAGTATCACCACGCCAGCCATGAATTTGTGCCCAGCCGGTAATGCCGGCTTTGACCAAATGCTTCTTCATGTAATCCGGGATTTCTTTTTTGAACTGCTCTACAAATACTGGGCGTTCTGGTCTTGGTCCCACAATCGACATCTTGCCTTGTAGGACATTAAAAAATTGTGGCAGCTCATCCAAGCTTGTGGAGCGCAACCACTTAGAAAATGGTGTGACAGATTTACCTGCAGAGCCACCCCAAACCACTTTGCCGTCTTCCAGATCCACCGGCATGGATCTAAATTTATAGATCTCAAAGACTTCGCCGTTCCATCCCACTCGCTCTTGGCGGTATAAGACTGGGCCTGGAGAGCTCAGCTTGACACCAATCGCCAGAATCAACATCAGCGGACTAATCAGAATCAAAATCACAATGGATAAGAAAAAGTCTTCCATGGATTTGAGGAATAAATTCATGCCTGTCATGGGGGTGCCATACAGATCGATCATCTGCATACCTAGTACTTCACTTACACCATGGTTAATTAAGCGGAATGAAAACCAATCCGGCACAAAACGAATGGTTGCAGTACTCATCTGCAAATGCTCCATTACCATGCGCATCTGCGAGCCATCACCCATTGGCAATGCGAGCCAAATCTCATTGAGGGGCTGCCTAGCCAAATCCATTAATTTCTCAGCATCTAAATCTCGCAACTGAGTCTGTACGCGATACCCTGACCAACGTGACTCATTGATGCGACGTGCGATTTCATCAGCGGTTCCACCAGATCCAACAATAGCAATATGCCTGAGATTGATTCCCTTGCTGCGATAACGGCGTATCAACACATAACTAAATAATCGACTGCCACATAAAACAAACAAGCTGATGGTGGCCCAAGAACCCAACCAAAGTCGTGAATACATTTCGGTGGATTTACTAAATACCAACCAAATCAGAATCAAAATCCAAGTCTTCAACACACCACTGGCTACTTGACCGAAGAGCGCCATGAGATTGCCGCCACGCCATGATCGATAAGCGCGATTGGTTAAAAACAAATACGCCAAACTCGCTAGCAACATTAAAGACGCATAGCGCTGCAGATCTAGATCTGGGTCTTTGAAATACTGAATAGCAAAGAACGTACAAAGCCCCACCAAATTGATGGTGACAAAATCAAAGATGCGAATCAGATAGGAATTAATCAGGAAGGATGCAGCCATCGTCGTATTTTGCAGTACTACGCGATATTTAAGGAAAATTTGCGTAGCGCCACAATTACAGCCTCTACAGAAATTTGATCCATTAGGTAAGTTGGGTTTTCAGGATACTCAAAACCTAAATTCAGATAAGCGCCCCCTTCTTCCAGTCCCAGTCCCAATACCAGTGTGTTGCCTTGACTAGAATGACCGGGATAAATGGGGCCCCAACGATGAGGATTGGTTGGGCCATGCAAGGCGACCAATGGCTTTTCCAATAAAGCCGCCAGATGCATCGTGCCTGTATTTACCGCAACTACGCCAGATGACCCATTGAGATAGGCCGCGGTTGTCATGAGATTGGCTTTGCCTGCCAGATTGAGGAGAGAGTCTGGGGGCAGTCCATCCAGAATTCGGATGATTTCTTGGCATAGGGGATCAGCACGATCCAGATCACCAGTACCGCCAGTAATCACCACACCATATCCAGAATCTATGATCCTGCAGGCTAGCGCCGCCCAGGAGGATGCTGGCCACTCACGCAATTCAAAATGATTCCCGCTGGCCCAGGGATGTAAAACTAGGTAAGGCTGCTTAATATTTAAGCAATCAATGCTGGCAAAGGTCGAATAATCAATTGGAGGCATTGAAGTTGCCGCAATTCCCAGCGGAGCCAATAAAGCCCTGAAATTGTCTAATTCATGCACTTTTGGGCTATGTTTTACTGAAAAATCGTAAGAAAAGTGCCTATTTTGGTCTTTTGTCTCAAACCCGATCGTCCAGCGGGCTCCACTAAAAGTAGCAACTAAGGCCCCTATTCTGGGCCACTGAGAGGTATCGATCAAAATATCAACCGGATGAGCGCGCACCCGCTCAATTGCTGCTAAAGGCTGGGTAATCGGCACCAAAACCAGATCGTCAAAGCCAGTAATCAGATCAAAGGCAGCAGCATTGGCTGAAGTAGCAAAAACAGTGATTTTTGAGCCAGGATAGGCTTTACGCAGGTCCGCAATCAAGGATGAGGCTAATAAGGCATCCCCGATGGCAGCAAAAATGCAGAGGCCAATGCTTTGAATTTGCTCGGGTTTTGCCCTTTTGGACCTCAAAAGCGATAGCCCAAACAAAATGGGCACGCCAATCCAGCGGTCAAGCTTGCGCAAGACCCCTCTACCGCGTTCCGCTTTTACAGGCAAAGCCACCAATATTTATCCTTGGTATTTCTAAAAATCGATTATCAAGCTCAGTAAATGGCTTTATTACTCTAGCGCCGATTTACTAAATCTTCCATCCCATTGTATTTGCTTGTGTTTCTCATGGCTGACTAGCCTGAAGTTGGCATTTAAAACAATTTACAATAGCGCATTTACTGCGTATTTAACTGTTTAATCCAAATATAAGAAAACCCCCATGTCAAAATCAAAAGTTGCCCTGATTACAGGTATTACTGGCCAAGATGGTGCTTATTTAGCCGAGTTACTCCTTAAAAAGGGTTATGAAGTACACGGGATTAAACGCCGCACCTCACTCTTTAATACTGATCGTATCGATCATCTTTACCATGACCCGCACATCGAGGGTAATAAATTAACCCTGCATCATGGTGACTTAACTGATTCTTCTTGCCTCATTCGCATCATTCAGCAAACTCAGCCTGACGAGATCTATAACTTAGCAGCGCAATCACACGTAGCGGTTTCTTTTGAAGAGCCTGAGTACACAGCGAACTCAGATGCACTTGGTGCACTGCGTATTTTGGAAGCGATTCGCATCCTCAAGTTAGAAAAGAAAACCCGTTTTTACCAAGCTTCGACTTCTGAGCTTTATGGCTTGGTCCAAGAAATTCCACAAAAAGAAACAACACCGTTCTACCCACGCTCCCCATATGCAGTAGCAAAACTCTACGCATACTGGATCACTGTGAACTATCGCGAAGCCTATGGCATGTATGCGTGTAACGGTATCTTGTTTAACCACGAGAGCCCACTGCGCGGTGAGACTTTTGTTACACGAAAAATTACCCGTGCTCTTGCACGCATCAAACTCGGTTTGCAAGAGTGTTTATACCTTGGCAACCTAGATGCTCTGCGTGACTGGGGTCATGCCCGTGACTATGTTGAGATGCAGTGGTTGATGCTCCAACAAGAACAAGCAGAAGATTTTGTGATTGCTACTGGCGTTCAGTACAGCGTGCGTCAATTTATTGACTACGCAGCTGAAGAGCTTGGCATGAAGATCACCTGGAAGGGCAAAGGCGTTGATGAGAAGGGTTATGACGCCGCTGGTAAGTGCATCGTAGCGGTTGATCCACGCTACTTCCGCCCAACCGAAGTAGAGACCTTGCTCGGTGACGCTACTAAAGCAAAAGAAAAATTGGGTTGGGTTCCTGCAACTTCATTCCAAGATCTCGTTAAAGAGATGGTGCGCGAAGACCTGATGGGTGCCGAGCGTGATGAGCTCGTGAAGAAACACGGCTACACCACACTGAATCGAAATGAATAAAACAGCAAAGATTTATGTAGCAGGTCATCGTGGGATGGTGGGTAGTGGTATTACCCGCCTACTCAAATCCCGTGGCTATGAAAATGTCATTACCCGCACACACGCTGAGCTTGACCTTTTAAATCAAGCGGCTGTTCATGCTTTTCTCAATACTGAAAAGCCTGACTACATCTTTATCGCCGCAGCAAAAGTGGGCGGTATTCAAGCGAACAATATTTACCGCGCTGATTTTATTTATCAAAACTTGATGATTGAGTGTAATCTGACTCATGGTGCTTATCAAGCCGGCATTAATAATTTGATGTCTTTAGGCTCAAGCTGTATTTATCCAAGAGACTGCCCACAGCCGATCAAAGAAGAGTATTTATTGACTGGCCCATTGGAACAAACCAATGAGCCTTACGCTTTGGCAAAAATCGCTGGTATTAAGTTGTGTGAGAACTACAACCGCCAGTACGGCACCAAGTATGTGAGCGTCATGCCAACCAACCTCTATGGTCCTGGCGATAACTATGATTTGAACAACTCACACGTTCTTCCTGCACTGATCCGCAAGGCGCATGAAGCGAAGTTACGCAAAGACCCCCATTTAATGGTTTGGGGATCAGGCAAGCCTCGTCGCGAGTTCTTACATGTGGATGATATGGCCCGAGCTTGCGTCCAACTTATGGAACAAGGTTATGACGGCTCTTTTGTGAACATTGGTTGTGGCAATGACATCACCATTCGCGAATTAGTGGAAGAAGTGGTCGCAGTCGTTGGTTTTGAAGGGGAATTGCAGTTTGATACCTCCAAACCCGATGGCACACCCCAAAAACTACTCGATGTGAGCAAAGCCAATGCCCTTGGCTGGAAGGCTGAAATCGCCCTTCGCCCTGGTATCCAGGATGCCTATAACTGGTTCTTGGAGCATGTGGCGCCGACTTTGAAGTAAGAAATAGTAATAAAAAGCTGGAAAAACCAGAAACGCAGCTTAAACAATCAAAGTAATATTCCTAGGGGTCCATGTGGCCCCTTTTCTTTAGGTAAAATTTGTCCATGAAACTGAACTTTTCGATGGTAATCATTTGTGGGGGAGCAGGCTCCCGTTTGTGGCCCGTGTCCCGTGAAAACCGTCCAAAGGTTTTTATGCCGGTTGCTAGCCAACAGTCACTCCTTAGTGAAACTGCCAATCGCATTAGTTCTTCCAATCCCTGGCTTTGTGTTGTCACTTCAGAAAGCCTTGGTTTCCAAGTTCAAGCGGACTTAAAAGATTCTGAGCAAGAAGCCAATCTCACCATCATTGAACCCCTGCGTCGCAATACTGCGCCGGCCGTTCTCTTTGCCGCGCTAGCAGCTAAAAATGCCGGGCGTGGCGATGTGCCGATGTTGGTTCTGCCAGCTGACCACGTTATTCATGACAAAGTTGGTTTTGAAATGGCTGTTGCTAAAGCGGTTGATTTTGCAATGGCAGGAAATCTGGTTACTTTTGGCATTCCACCAACCCATGCAGAAACGGGCTATGGCTATTTGAAACTGGGCAACCCTGCCCGCACTCCTGGAAATGCAGAAGGTCGCATTGTTGAGCAGTTTGTTGAAAAGCCAGCCATGGCTTTAGCAGAGCAATATGTTGCTGCCGGAAATTTCCACTGGAACTCAGGCATGTTCTGTTTCACGCCAAACACCTTACTTAAAGTAGCTAATGACATTGCGCCAACTTTGTCTAAGCAAGTAGAAGCTTGCTGGGCAGCAAGCAAACCTGCAAGTGGCACAGATTCATTCACATTAGATAAAGCTACTATGACGGCCATCGAAGATATTTCTCTCGATTACGCCATTATGGAAAAAGCGCCTAATGTCGTTTCTGTTAATGCCAGTTTTGACTGGGATGACGTTGGCTCATGGGACGCTATGGCTAAGCACTTTCCAGAAGATGAGAGTGGCAACGCCGCTGAAGGCAAGGCCATCTTTATTGACTCTAAAAACAACTTTGTTTTTGGTCGCGAGCGCTTGATTGCTGCTGTTGGAATAGATAATCTCATCATCGTTGATACCCCAGATGCTTTACTAGTCAGCGCCAAAGGTAATTCTCAGTCGATTAAAAAAGTTGTCGATGCTCTGAATAAAGATAAAGATGAGCGCGCTATCTATCACAGCACAGTACACCGCCCATGGGGTACTTACACCGTGATCGAAGAAGGTCCCGACTATAAGATCAAGCGCATTGTGGTCAATCCAGGCGGCAAACTGTCATTGCAAATGCACCATCACCGCAATGAACATTGGGTCGTAATCACTGGCAAAGCTGAAATTGTTAATGGTGAAAAGGTTCTGCACCTCAATGCCAATGAGTCGACTTATATTCCGAAAGAAACGCAGCATCGATTGACGAACTTGGGTGACACACCTTTAGTCATCATTGAAGCTCAGGTAGGCGACTACTTAGGCGAAGATGATATTGTGCGTTTCGAAGATCAATACGGTAGAGCTTAAATCTTAGGTTTAGCTCGCTGCAGTCTCTAGAATTTTCTTGACTGCTTGATTGACTCCAATAGGAGTGCCGCTCACTTGATTGAGATTTTTTTGCTGCCAATCGAGCCAGATCTTTTCTAGTGTCATCGCCAAACTTGCCTCATCCCCACTAATACTCAAATAGGAATTGCGCTCGAGCAGCATTTGATCGAGTTGTGGATTGCGATGCGTAATTGCCCACATAGGACGCTGCGCCCAGAGATAGTCATAAAACTTGGAGGGGATGTACTCAGCACACTCCTCACCCGTACCATGCAGCAGAATCAAGACATCAGCCTGCTGCATCTTCTCCACCACGCGCTCACGTCCTGATAAGCCTGTAACGGGATCCTTTTCAAGACGCCCATGAGCCAACAGAACATCTTGATAGCCATACTCCTCAATCGCTTGCACTGAATAGCTATCTAAGGGCGCGCCGTAAGCATGTACACGAATAGCCGATCTGGCTTGTGGGTATTTTTTGAGTAATTCGTTTAGGGCTTTCAAAATCACCGACAAACTACGGTCTTTTGCTAAAGAACCAAAGTGGCACAGATTTAAATGCTCTGAGTAAGCATGTCCTGCTTGAATATTTTTTGCACCCGGCGGTTCTGCTCCTGGCATCACTACAAAGCCATGAGCGTTAGCTACCGTATTGAGATTGGTATTGCGCACTTTGGCGTAATGCAGGGCGCCATCGGTAAACCACCAAACAAAATCAGAATACTTGCAAAGCTGACTTTCTAAAAAGTGGCGAAAGCGTGCATCACGATTCTTTGGCTTTATTGCACCATCATCTCCAGGACTCTGACGGATGACTAGAGGATCATGCACTTCAGAAATTAATTTAATCCCGGTAGCTCTTTTGAGCCAGACACCAGCTAAATGAGCGGACCATGCACTACCTACCGAAAAGACAACATCTACTTTGCCTTCTTTAATTAACCTGCGCCCATGGATAAAGGCTGGCAGAGCCCAAGACCATTGACTGGAGTAACCCAAACAAAGCTTCTCAATGGCAATGAATGGGGCGAGCAGCCAGGAAACAGTGCGCGTCGTGATCTTATAGAAAAGACCACGCCCATATTTATTAGCAATCCAATGACGAAAGTCAAAACGAAAGCCTGAAGGACCCCAGGCTAAAAACTGATAGTGAGGAAAACGTTGATCTTTGATTCCAGTAATGGCACTGAACACAAATGGCTCTACACCAGCATCGAGTAAATAAGGAATCTTGTCGGTAATGGTTAAGCTTGCAGCGCGGCCATCCATATTGAAAGCATGCGTCAGAATCAGCCAACGCTTTTGCTGCAGCACTTTAGGAATTTGCACAGTATTTTCTACTGTTTGAGAAATACTCACCGCGGCTTTCTAGTTACCAGCAACGATCGACATGACCGCCATGCGCACAGCAATTCCAAAGGTCACTTGATTCAGAATGACCGACTGTGGACCATCGGCAACCACTGAATCAATCTCAACCCCGCGGTTCATTGGACCTGGGTGCATCACGATGGCATCTGGCTTGGCTAGTGCTAAGCGAGTCAGTGTCAGGCCATACTGCTTAAAGAAGGCATCGCCCTCAGGAACCTGACCTACTTCCATGCGCTCCTTTTGAATACGCAGCGTCATTACGACATCCACACCTTTTAAGCCCTCTTCCATGCTGTGGAACACTTTCACACCCAACATGTCTAAATCGCTCGGCAAGAGACTCTCTGGCCCAATGACTCGAATATCCTCGCAACCCAAAGTGGTTAATGCGTGGATATTAGATTTGGCTACTCGGCTATGAACGACATCACCAACAATGGCGACTTTTAAACCGCGGAAGTCTTGCTTGAAATGGCGCATGGTGTACATGTCCAACAATCCCTGAGTGGGGTGTTGATGACTTCCATCTCCAGCATTGACCACGTGCACATGTGCAGGGACATGGTTTGCTATTTCAATAGGCGCTCTAGAAACGTTATGGCGCACTACAAAGATATCTGCCTGCATCGCCACCAAGTTATCAATGGTATCGAGCAAGCTCTCGCCTTTGGCAGTAGAAGAGGTTGAGATATCCAAGTTAATCACATCAGCTGATAAACGTTTAGCAGCAATCTCAAAAGTGGTTCTAGTGCGTGTGGAGTTTTCAAAGAACAGGTTGAAAACACTCTTGCCACGAAGCAAAGGAACCTTCTTCACCTCTCTTGCGGGATCAGTCACGCTCACAAACTGCTGGGCGGTATCCAAAATATGCAGAATCTGCTCTTTCGGTAAACCCTCTAGGGTCAGGAGGTGGGTTAGTTCCCCGGCGGCATTAAATTGATTCACGAATTGACTAGTTTCTTTATTGTTTGAGCTCATTCTGCGCGCTCCTCAAGCTGGAAGCTGAATTTGCCAGCGGCATCTTTTTCTAAAACCAGGATTTTGTGATCAGCCACTTCAACTGTTTCGCCGACAAAATTTGCAGCAACTGGAAGCTCACGATTACCGCGGTCAGCAAGTACCATTAATTCCACGTGTGCAGGGCGCCCAAAGTCGAATAATTCATTTAGGGCAGCGCGCACTGTTCTGCCAGTTAAGAGCACATCATCAATCAAAATAATATTGGCACCATTGACATCAAATGGCAGGTGGGTCGACATCGTGCTGGCGGTACGCAAAGCGGTCATCCCTTTTTCGGCATAGTCATCCCGATGAAAGGCGACGTTAATCACGCCGTAATGGGGCAATCCTAAATCCTTGGCAAGTCGCTCAGCAATCCAAGCGCCACCCATGGCTAAACCGGCCAACTCAAATGGGCCTTGCTGCTGCCTTTGGCGCATATTGTCTAGTAACTTTTCGTATAACTTCTCAGCGTTCATTCCGGGGTTCCGCCACTTATCAACAAATATTTTTAACTAACATTCTTGAGCATCTCTTTTGCAGCTAGCTCAGCAAAATACTGCTCCAAGATCAGGGCTGCTGAATACGCATCTAGATTGTCCTGCATCTCTGAATCGCCCTCCAAAACAGCGGAGGTATAGCGCTCATCCACCCACTCTACGGCCAGATTAAATCTGCCATGTAGTTGATTGCCAAAGCGGGTGGCTTTTGCAGTCATGGCGTGCTCAGTACCATCTGGATGAACGGGCTTGCCAACCACCAGATAATCAGGCTGCCACTCTTTTAAAAGGATTTCGATTTCTTTGAAGAGGCCATCGATACTAGGAGCGGCAATGGTTTTTAATGCCTGTCCATTGCCAGTGACTGAATTTCCAACTGCTACACCTACGCGGCGCGTACCGTAGTCAAAGGCCATCGCCGTCATCGGCTTAGGCATGCCCTGCCTCACCCGAGAGGTCGGCTAAATTAAAGCCTAAATGACTCATGGTTTTTTGATAACGCTGGGTATAAGGCGTATTAAAAAGAATCTCACTCATTTGTTCGCGCGAGAGCGGCACATTCATCCAGCCATTCAGGGTAATTTCTTCTTCGAGTTGTCCTGCGCCCCAACCCGCATAACCTAAGGTCATTAAAAACTTTCTGGGCCCACTGCCAGATGCAACCGCCTCAAGAACATCTTTAGACGTAGTCATCGTTAGACCACCCGGAATTACCAAAGAAGAACTATAAGAAATCAAGGGATTGGGTTCATGTAGTACAAAGCCACGCTCTACTTGCACTGGTCCACCAAAGTAAACCGGTTGATCGAGTAAGGGAGCGATTTCGAGTTTGAGCTCGATTTTGTCAAACAGATTTCCCAGATTCACTTCAGTAGGTCGATTGACTACCAAGCCCATGGCGCCCCTTTCGGTATGCTCAAAAAGGTAGATAACGGAACCCGCAAAGTTGGAGTCCACCATCCCTGGCATGGCAATTAAGAATTGATTGGCTAAGTGATCAGCTGAATAAGAGATCAAAGGGTCTGCCGTAGACGCTGGGTCTATTACTTTGGAGGCCTTCTTCGCCGTAGTCATATGCCTCTATTTTACAGAATATCTAGAGTTTTCCTGTAATCCAGTAGGCTAAAAGCCCAATGAGCTCGTGCAAGGCTTTATTCCAGTTTTGAGCGCCTTCTACCAAGTCAAAGGAAGTCCACTGGAGGCGATTTGCTGTTTGGTAATCGACAGGCAGAGCCAAAACATCAAGACCTTGTTTTTGAAAGATCTGGAGAGATCGATACATATGACTGGCCGAGGTAATCACCAGCCAGGGCTTTAATAAACCTGCATCGGTCTTGGCTCCAAATTCTTGCATCATAGGCTTCAGATACAGAACATTCTCATAGGTGTTGCGTGATTGGTTTTCATAATGCACATGCGCCCCATCTAAACCCTGCTCTTGAATCAATTGCTTAAAAGCATCCGCTTCGGAGATCCCCTTGGGATTGACGCGACCCGAGTACCCGCTAAAGATCGAAGGGAGCTCGGGATATTTGCGGATTAATTCAAATGCTTTAGTGACACGCTCAGCAGAGGAATAAATAGATATCTCTCCGCGATCGATAGCAATTTCACCGCCTTCTATGGCCCCGCCCAAAATAATGATGCCTCCCAAATTCCCATTGCCTACTTGGGAGAGATTCGTGCGAGGTGCGGCATTCTCAAGGGTTCTTAGAAAAAACTCCGAAGTCGGCAGATAAGCCACCAGACCTAGATTGAATATACAGATCCAGAGAAAGCGTTTAGCGAGATGGCTCTTTCTCAAAAGCAGAAATAGCAAGGCTAGTACCGCCCAAACGATGACCCAGTTCAGAGGTTCAATACAAAATTGCACTACCTTCGAGAGAATAAAAAATATCGTATCCATGAATGCTCTCGATCTTAACCTCCCTTGCCAGCAAAAGCGGTAAATAAGCCCTAATATAGGGGCTATGCAAAAAGCACTTGTCTGGCTCCGCCGCGATCTTCGTCTTTATGACAATGCCGCCCTTCACCACGCCCTCAAAGAGGCTGGTCAGGTCTGGCTGGCATTTATTTTCGATACTGACATTCTGGAACCTTTATTAAAAGGTGAGTTAGATGCCAAAGGCCTTAAACACGATCGTCGTGTCGATTTTATTTGGCAAGGCTTACAGCAAATTGATGCTGAACTACGCAGTCAAGGTGGTGGTTTGATCGTTCGCTTTGGCAAGCCTACCGAATGCATTCCTCAGATTGCCAAAGAACTGGAGGTTAATACGGTTTTCACTAACCATGATTACGAACCTTCCGCAATTGCACGTGATGCGTCAGTAGCAACATTGCTTGAAAAATTAGACATTGGTTTTGAAAGCTTTAAAGACCAAGTGATTTTTGAAAAGAAAGAAATTCTGACGAATTCCAGTACGGTCTTTTCGGTTTTCACCCCGTATAAAAATAATTGGCTCAAAACACTGCAAGAAAAAGATTTAGCGGCTTATGACTGCACCCCGAAGAGCGGACAATTTGCAGCTATTCCTAAAAAGTTAGATGAGCCCTTTCCATCACTAGAGTCCATGGGATTTGTGGCTACTGGCATTGAAACCTATCTACTACCAGGCTCAGAGGGTGGCCAAGCCTTTCTGGAAGACTTCCTTTCTCGTATTGACCAATACCAAATCGGTAGAGACTTTCCAGCTATCAAGGGTGTGAGTTATCTATCCACACACCTGCGCTTTGGCATGTTATCCATTCGCGGCTTAGTCCGAGAAGCACATCGACGCATGCTCGCAGGTAGTATGGGTGCAACCATCTGGTTAAGTGAATTAATTTGGCGTGATTTCTACTTCATGATTTTGGCAAATCACCCACGCTTGGCCAGTGGCGTTTCTTTCAAACCTGACTATGACAATATTGCTTGGGAAAGCGGTGCTACTGCGAAGAAACTATTTGCCGCCTGGTGCGAAGGCAAGACTGGCTACCCCTTGGTTGACGCAGCAATGCATCAACTCAATCAAAGTGGCTATATGCACAATCGTTTACGGATGGTTGTCGCCAGCTTCTTAACAAAAGACTTGGGGATTGATTGGCGCTGGGGTGAAGCGTATTTTGCTGAGCACCTCAATGACTTTGAACTCTCTTCAAATAATGGTGGCTGGCAATGGGCCTCATCGTCTGGATGCGATGCACAGCCCTACTTCCGTATTTTTAATCCCATTACCCAATCTGAAAAATTTGATTCTGAAGGTAAGTTCATCAAACGCTACTTACCCCAATTAGAAAAGCTCTCCAAGAAGTCGGTTCATGCCCCTTGGTTGGCAGGCCATATTGAGCTTGAAGCCGCAGGCCTTCTACTTGGAAGAGACTACCCCCTGCCCGTTGTGAACCACGATGAAGCGCGCAAGAAAACCTTGGTGCGCTATAGCGTGGTTAAAAAAATCACTGCGGAATAAAGGAACTACCCTCTTTCCGCTTTAAGATAGGGTATGAGCAAGATCTATGCTGTTGGTGACATCCAAGGATGTGGGCCTTCACTAAAAGCCCTCGTTAAAAAACTTCCCCAAAAATCCAAGATGATTTTTTTGGGAGACCTCGTCAATCGAGGCCCAGATTCATTAGGTAGTTTGCGTCAACTAAAATCCCTGCAAGAATCTGGTCGCGCTGAATGCATTCTCGGTAATCACGACTTGCACCTCTTGGCAATTGATGCTGGCTTAAGAAAAACCAAAGGTCTAGATACTGTCGATAGCATTTTGCAAGCACCCGATCGTACTGAATTAATTGATTGGCTGCGTAAGCGCCCCATGGCTCTCAGTAATGGCAAGGTATTAACTGTCCATGCCGGCGTACTCCCCCAGTGGGACTTACAGCAAACCATTGAGTGCGCCCAGGAAGTAGAAAAAGTTCTGCGTCAAAAAAGCTATAAAGATTTTCTAGCCAATATGTATGGCAACACACCCAATAAATGGAGTTCTTCACTAAAGGGACACGAGAGACTGCGCGTCATCACCAATGCGCTGACTCGTATGCGGTTTTGCACCCTAGGCGGTCAAATGGAATTTGAGAGTAAAGAAGGGTTGGAGCAAGGCCCAGCAGGCTATATCCCCTGGTTTAGTGTTCCTAAACGCAAAACGCAAGATACCTTGGTCTACTTTGGCCATTGGTCTACTCTAGGCTTGATGCGGCAAAACAATGTGATTGGGTTAGATACAGGCTGCGTGTGGGGTGGAAAGCTTACAGCAATCGAAGTTGCAGAATCTGGCATCGATTCCAGAAAAGCCAAGATCATTCAGGTGGCTGGCTATGACCATCCACTCCGAATGTAATGTGCTTTTACCTTAGAGTTTTGGAAATGACTTTTCAGCGGCGGCAATAATTTCAGCCAGCACTGCATCATCATGCGCTATAGAAGTAAATCCAGCCTCATAGGCTGATGGCGCTAAATACACACCCTCATCCAGCATCAAATGAAAGAATTTCTTAAATGATTCGATATTGGTTTTGGTAACCGCTTCGAATGAATTCGGAATAGTATCGGCAAAATAAAATCCAAACATACCGCCAACGCTATCAACTGTAAATGGAATTCTTGCCTTGTCAGCAGCCTGCTTCAAACCAGTCATCAGCTTTTGAGTCTGCCCCGTTAAGCACTCGTAGAAACCTTCCCTAGAAATAATCTCTAAAGTTTTCAGGCCTGCAGCAACCGCTACGGGATTTCCTGAGAGCGTTCCTGCCTGATACACATTACCCAGGGGGGCAAGCTTAGACATGATTTCTTTTTTGCCACCAAAGGCAGCCATTGGCATACCGCCACCCATCACTTTGCCTAAGCAAGTTAAGTCAGGAACGATACCTTGGAGAGACTGCGCCCCACCTAAGGCAACTCTAAAGCCCGTCATTACTTCATCGTAGATCAGCACGCTGCCATGCTTTTCAGTAAGACTTCGAATAGCTGATAAAAATGCTTTTGAAGGTTGAATCAAATTCATATTGCCGGCGATCGGCTCAATGATGACCGCTGCAATTTGATCGCCTTGCTTCTTAAATACTGCCTCAATTGCCGCTACATCGTTATAGGGCAATACGAGGGTGTGTTTTACCAAGTCTTGAGGAACGCCGCCAGAGGAAGGCGCATTCTGAGTAGAGTCGGCAAAGGTTAATAGTCCAGAACCCGCTTTAACCAAAAGGCTATCAGCATGGCCGTGATAGCAACCTTCAAACTTAATGATCAAATCGCGATTGGTGTAGCCGCGCGCTAAACGCAAAGCACTCATCGTCGCTTCGGTACCGCTAGAGACCATACGCACTTGCTCAACGCTAGGCATCAAGGCACAAATACGTTCTGCTAACTCAATCTCACCTTCAGTCGGTGCGCCATAACTAAAACTTGTTTCAGCCGCGCGCTTGACAGCCTCAACTACCTCTGGATGCGCATGACCCGCAATCATGGGGCCCCACGACATAATTAAATCGATGTAACGCTTATTCTCTGCGTCCCAAAAATAGGGGCCCTTGGCTTTAGTAACAAAACGTGGCGTTCCCCCCACCTGACGAAAAGCCCGCACAGGAGAATTCACCCCTCCCGGAATCGTCTTTTGTGCACGCTCAAATAAAACTTCGTTTTGATCTACTTTTTCCACAATGAATTCCTAATGACTTCCTAATTATTGGCGGATTAAATCGCCATCATTTCAAAATCTTCCTTACGCGCACCGCATTCTGGACAGGTCCAATTCATTGGCACATCGGCCCACAAGGTTCCCGGCGCAATGCCTTCGTCAGGCAAACCTGCCGCCTCGTCATAAACCCAGCCACAGATAAGGCACATATAGGTTTTAAATTCCATGGATCTTTTCTCCGCTTATTCTTGTCTTGCTTTAGTAATTTTAAAGGGCTTATTCCATATCAGCACTATTGTCTGCGGGGCGCTTGGCATGCATCTCAAATTTAAATAGACGGCACTCAAGCGGTCCATTAAATAAAGGGGTGCGCTTAGATTCCTTAATCCGCAGCTGTCCTGGCAAAGCCATATCTGCCGTTAAGACAAAGACATTCCAGCCACTAAAAGCATCTTTCAGATGTTGACCAAACTGTCTTAAAAACTCTACAAACTTAGGATCTTGCTCTTCTTGAGCTTGCAAGCGTTTGAGTGACTCACGACTAGAACGCTTAGCACTTTGTCGACCAGTTTCCAGATGCAGTTCAAAACGGTTTTCTGGTTCTTCATCGTAGCTGGACTCGGCTTGATTGCGATCTTGACCACGGCCACCCTTGATGACTAAACGCTCACCATATGGAGGATTGAGCAACATCACACCATCCCTAGGATTTGCAGGCGGTTTAGCTGCTAAAGCATCTACCTGGCGCACTATGGGCTGATCGGGTAATTGCGCTCTTTGCCAGTTACCGCGAAACATGGATACCAGCTTCTCATTAATATCGCCACCGCAAATGCTCAAGGAATCTGCAGAAGGATATTGTTTGCGCTTAGCCAACATTCCCGCTAATGCCGCTTCTTTTAAATCTACCCAACGCTTTTGCTCGGCAGACTCATTAAAGGGCTTAAGCCTCTGAAAACCAAAGCCATGGGCTGAAGTAATTAATGGACGATAAGCTAATCGACTGGGCTTTACATCATCACCATACATCCCCGCCCGAATTGCCCCCGGCGGAATAGCCAATGCCATTTGCGCTGCTTCAATCAGAAAAGTACCGCTACCGCACATTGGGTCAAACAGCGTTTGCCCTGGCTTCCAGCCCGTAAAGGACAAAATGCCAGCGGCTAAATTTTCTTTTAAAGGAGCATCGCCCTTCTCATCGCGCCAACCGCGTTTAAATAAAGCTTCACCAGAAGTATCTAAATAAATCGTGACTTGAGTAGCAGTCAAGTGCGCCTGTACACGTACATCCGGAAACGCAGTATCAATACTTGGTCGATCACCGGTGACATCACGCAATCGATCCACAATGGCGTCTTTGATTTTGAGGGTAGCAAAATTCAAACTCTTTAATGGAGAGCGATGTGCAGTGACATCCACACGCAAGGTTTGTTTTGACGTAAACCAATCTTCCCAAGCCAATCCGCTGGCTAACTTATAAAGATCTTCTTCTTGCCGATAAGGCGCTTGCGCCATTTGTAATAAAACACGGCTGGCGATTCTGGAATGCAGATTGAGTGCCATTGCCGCAGAAATAGGGGCTGCTAAGCCGATGCCGCCTGTAGGACTGGTTGGGGTTTTATCAATCACCCAAGCGCCCAACGCCTTAGAGTCAGGGCGACTCGCAATCTCTGCTAACTCTTGTGCGAGAGGTACTTCTAGACCACCAGGGCAAACAACAAAAAATCTCATAGGTCTAGCAATCTTCGAAAGGGGGAAATTTAAATACAGTATTAAGGCTTGAAAAGAACCAAAGCCACAATCACTACCAATAACAACACAGGAACTTCATTAAACCAGCGATACCAAACACCAGACTTGGTATTTACGCCCGCACGGAATTTTTTCAGAAGACTCCAACAAGCATGGTGATAGCCAATCACGAGCAGCACAAAAAATAATTTGGCATGCATCCATGCATCACCAGCACCAATTCCAAAGTAGAGCCACAGCGTTAATCCCAGCA
Source organism: Polynucleobacter sp. AP-Latsch-80-C2 (assembly GCF_018882185.1). Classification (GTDB taxonomy): domain Bacteria; phylum Pseudomonadota; class Gammaproteobacteria; order Burkholderiales; family Burkholderiaceae; genus Polynucleobacter. The sequence goes on from NZ_JACVOY010000004.1 coordinate 109,171, forward strand.
ACACTGCTGGCACAGCCAAGATCGTCATAAACCGGAAGAGGCGATCGGACATACCCAACAAACGGGTATACGCTTCGGCATTTTTCTCATCGGCTAAATTGACAAAGATTCTAGGCAAATAAAACAAGCCTGCAAACCAAGAAGTAATAAAGACAATGTGAAAGGTTTTTACCCAAAGATAAGCATTGCTCATGACGCTCCTTAGCTACGAATCTCGCCATGACCCATGACGATATATTTAAGAGAGGTCAAACCATCCAGGCCCACAGGGCCACGCGCATGGAGCTTGTCATTTGAGATGCCGATTTCAGCTCCTAGGCCATATTCAAAGCCATCGGCAAAACGGGTGCTCGCATTAACCATCACACTTGCACTATCTACTTCGCGCAAGAACCGATCAGCAGTCGCCTTATTGTTTGTAATGATGGCATCCGTATGTTTACTGCCGTAGCGCTCAATATGATTCATAGCTTCATCAATATCAGCAACGGTCTTGATCGACAAAATTGGTGCAAGATATTCCGTCTGCCAATCTTCCTCTTGGGCATCCACTAAGTTCTTAAGGCCAGCGGTCTCTAAAGTTTTGCGAGTAGCCCCATCAACGCGAAGCTCAACGCCTTTATCTTGATAAATCTTACAAAGAGCAGGCAATACCTTATCTGCAACCGCTTGATTAACCAAGAGTGTTTCCATCGCATTACAAGGCGCATAGCGCTGTGTCTTGGCGTTATCGCACACCTTAACTGCCATCTCTATATCTGCATCAGCATCTATATAGGTATGACAAATGCCATCAAGATGCTTAATCATTGGTACGCGTGCCTCTGCCATCAGACGAGCGATCAAGCTCTTGCCACCACGCGGGACGATCACATCAATGTACTGCGTCATCGTAATCATCTCGCCTACGGCAGCGCGATCAGTCGTTGTAACTACCTGCACAGCATCTTTCGGCAAGCCTGCTGCTGCAAGGCCTTCCTGAATAATTTGCGCTAACAAAGTATTGGAATCAATGGCTTCAGAGCCACCGCGCAAAATGACGGCATTACCGGATTTGAGGCAAAGCGCTGCGGCATCAATCGTGACATTAGGACGGGATTCATAAATGATGCCAATCACACCCAGCGGCACACGCATCTGACCCAACTCAATTCCTGAGGCTTGTTTTTGAAGTGCGGAAATTTTTCCAATCGGATCTTCGAGCGTCACAATTTGCTCTAAACCCAAAGCCATGGTCTCAATGGTTATAGGCGTCATTGTCAGGCGATCAATAAAAGCAGCATCTTGACCATTAGCCTTCGCACGCTCCACATCAATCAAGTTCACTGTCTGAATCTCACTCGCTTTTTGTCTTGCCACTTTGGCGATATGCAATAAAGCTTGGTTCTTTTGCTCAGCCGATGCGCGCGCCATCGCACGCGATGCACTACGTGCTCGCTGACCAATGTCTTGCATCATTTGTTGAATAGCTGAACTCATCTCTCTAACTTTCTAGCGTAATAAATTACCGACCAAACGCAGACCATCCCATGGGTCTGCTGGTAAATCCGCAGCTGACAAACCCTTCACTTGACGATCTAATCCGGCAGCTACTTGCATGGCCCTGCGAAGCTTTAAGGGCTGAACTCGCCTTAAAGCTGTTGGGTAGAGGCGTTCTTTATTGCCCCAAACGCGATTAGCCCGCAATAACTGCTGAATAGACTCGCCAGCATCGCTGGCAGCCTTTAGCTTAGATAGTAGCCTAAGCTCCTCAGTCACGCTCCAAAGAATCAGGACCAATGGCTCGCCCTCACCCTTTAAGCCATCCAACATACGATTGAGTCTAGGTAAATCTCCTGCAAGCATCGCTTCCGTTAATTCAAATACGTTATAGCGTGCTACTTTCAAAATTGCAGTACGAATTTCTTCTTCGCTTAACTTGCCTGAGGGGTATAGCAATCCCAGTTTCTGAATTTCTTGATGAGCAGCAATCAAATTACCCTCTACCTGATCAGCAATAAATTCGAGTGAGCGCATGCCTTCTGGCCCAGCTTCTACTTCTTGATTTTGCTTCTTTAGGCGTCCGGCAATCCACTGCGGTAGTTGCCCGCGATCCAAGGAATCAATCTGAACCACCATGCCCGCTTCATCCAAAGCGCTAAACCAAGCTGAGGTCTTCGTCTTGGCATCTAATCTTGGTAAAACAATGCACACTACCGTGTCAGGACCATCAGGACCCGGTGCTTGTGAATTAACTTGTGCTGAAAATTGCTTGAGAGCATCCGCCCCATCACGACCCGGCTTGCCTGTAGGGATGCGTAAATCAACCCAGCGCTTATCTCCAAACAGTGACATCGTTTGACCGGCACTCAACAAAGCACTCCAATCAAAGCCGCGCTCTTGCAGTAAGACTTCGCGTTCGGTATAACCTAACTTTTTAGCACTTAAACGAAGTTGATCCATCGCTTCCATCATCAAAAGCGGCTCATCGCCACTAAAGACATAGAGAGGAAGTATTGCACCCCCAGCTTCTAACTTCTTCAGGTGGACAAGTAGTGCGTCGGTTTTAACCATGCAATGTCATGAGGCCTCAGAAAGCCTTTGTCTTCGGCGCTTTAGCAGATGCTGCTACACGTCGCAAAATCTGAATCGCCAAGTCACGACGCATTAAGCCCAAGAAAGCCTGAACCTGCGCATCGTTTGCCAACACCGTCGAAACTGAGAAGTCCATGTCGCGCGTAATGTAAACCTCTGACTCGGGCACGATTTCTGTACCGGCGGTATCAAATGCTCTAAAGCCCACTCGAATATTTAAGCGATATGCAGAAATTTGACCGCTGGCGTTGTACGCCAAGATCTCGCGGCCAGTAAGCTCATTCGTAATTTCCAGAATGAGATCGGCATCACGAGGATTAATTGCAACCTTTACATCGGTGCCTGTTAATACAGCCGTCTGTAAGTCAGCACGCATAGGTGGAGAAGGATTACCGGTGATAGCGATCGCTGTAAATGGTAAGTCCACCGCACCGCGCAATCTAAACCCGCAAGCTGCCAATGGTGCCAATACCAGCAAACTCAGCGTAGACCTTCTCAGCAAGCTAATGCTTGCAGAGGCTGCATTAGCTTTAGGATTTCGGTGATCTGCGCTCATGTCTTTAGTTTCCAGTTAATAGGTTTGGGCTAAGCAACAATATTGATTAAGCGACTAGGTACGACAATGATCTTCTTCGGTGTGCCACCATTGAGTGCTTTTTGGGCTGGCTCACTTTGCAATGCTAGCGCCTCAATCTGCTCTTTACTAGCATCTGCCGCTACCCGAATATCGCCACGCAACTTGCCATTAATTTGCAGCATTAAGGTAATTTCAGTTTGTACTAGTGCGGCCTCATCTACTAAAGGCCATGGAGCATCTAATAAGGGACCAAAGGCATTTTGATAACCCACATCTTGCCAGAGCACATGGGTTAAATGCGGCACCACTGGATACAAAATACGTAACAAAATCCCAAGACATTCACGCAGCACTGGCGCGCTAATAGCGCAGCCCTGGCCTAACTTGATTGGCTCAAGAACATTGAGCATCTTCATTGCCGCAGATACCACCGTGTTGTATTGACGACGTTGGTAATCAAAGTTAGCTTGCTTCAAGATGCCATGCACTTCACGGCGCAATTCTTTTTCAGCATCATTGAGATCGGTTGGCAACTTGTCATCTGCAGCCCGCAATCCATCGGCTTGACTACTAGAGTACATCCAGACACGACGCAAAAAACGCGAAGCGCCATCAACACCGGCGCCCGACCACTCGAGCTGCTGCTCTGGTGGCGCTGCAAACATCACAAATAAACGGGCAGTATCAGCGCCATATTGATCAATCAAGGCTTGAGGATCAACGCCGTTATTTTTACTCTTAGACATCTTTTCTACACCACCAATAATGATTGGAGAGCTAGAACTTCCATCTTTTAATTTAGCGCCTTGTGGACGACCTTTTTCATCAAGATCTAATTCCACGTCTAAAGGATTAAGCCAAGTTTTCTTACCGGACGCATCTTCAGAGTAATAAGTCTCATTGAGAACCATACCCTGCGTTAACAAATTCTGAAAGGGCTCGTCAAAAGTGATGAGCTTCAGATCTCGCATGACCTTAGTCCAGAAACGCGCATAGAGTAAATGCAAAATCGCATGCTCAATACCACCAATGTATTGATCCATTGGCATCCAGTACTCATTGCGTTGATCCACCATGGTCTTCGCATCAGGACCGGTATAGCGCATGAAATACCAAGAAGAGTCTACAAAGGTGTCCATCGTGTCAGTCTCGCGACGCGCAGGCTTGCCGCACTTTGGACACTTCACATTTAAGAAATCAGCGCGCTTATTTAAAGGATTGCCACTACCATCTGGCACGCAATCTTCCGGCAACACTACCGGTAAATCTGCTTCTGGTACAGGCACTGCACCACAACCTGGGTTCGCCTCATCACCACAGTGAATAATCGGGATTGGTGTACCCCAATAGCGTTGACGAGAAATTCCCCAATCACGCAAACGATAGGTAGTCTTGATTTCACCGATGCCGAGCTTTTCTAAATCTTTGGCAACAGCGCTCACCGCCTCTTCATGCGAGAAGCCGTCAAACTTGCCACTGTTTAAACAAACCACGCCTTCTTTTTGGGCGTACCAATCTTCCCAGCGAGTGGGATTAAACATCGGTGATTCACCCTTGAGGGCGATCACTTGCTTAATGGGTAATTGATATTTGAGAGCAAAGGCAAAGTCACGTTCATCATGTGCGGGCACACCCATGACAGCGCCATCACCGTAAGACATCAAGACATAGTTACCAACCCAAACCGGAACTTGCTCAAGCGTCAAAGGATGGGTGACGTACAGACCCGTGAACATGCCCTCTTTTTCTTGAGTAGCCAAGTCTGCTTCAATCACACTACCGGTTTTGCATTTCTCAATAAAGGCTGCAAGCGCAGGATTCGTAGCAGCTGCCTTGCTTGCCAATGGATGCTCAGCAGCAACGGCGCAGAAGGTAACGCCCATGATCGTATCTGCACGGGTAGTGAAGACATAGAGCAAACCATCTTGAATAAAGTTGCCATGGTCATCAGCGATCTCATGCTTAAAAGCAAAACGAACTCCGCGACTTTTGCCGATCCAATTTTGCTGCATTGTCTTAACACGCTCAGGCCAACCCAAACCATCAAGACCCTCTAGCAACTGCTCTGCATAAGCAGTGATGTTGAAGTAATAACCTGGAATTTCACGTTTCTCGACCAAGGCACCAGAACGCCAGCCGCGTCCGTCGATTACTTGCTCATTTGCTAAAACAGTTTGATCAATCGGATCCCAATTCACTACCTGAGTCTTGCGATAAGCAATCCCTTTTTCTAACATCTTCAAAAAGAGCCATTGGTTCCAACGATAGTAATCAGGACTGCAAGTGGCAACCTCACGTGACCAATCAATTGCTAGTCCCATCGCCGCCATTTGCTTTTTCATGTAAGCAATGTTGTCGTAGGTCCATTGCGCAGGTGGTACTTTGTTCTGAATAGCCGCATTTTCGGCTGGCATACCAAACGCATCCCAACCCATTGGCATCAAAACGTTATAGCCCTGCATACGAAGCTGACGAGCCATCACATCATTGATAGTGTAGTTGCGGACATGCCCCATATGCAACTTTCCAGATGGGTAAGGCAACATCGAGCAGGCGTAATACTTTGGTTTTTGCTTGCCGGCGGCATCTACCGCATCTTCCGTCACGCGATATACCTGCGCGCTAGTCCAATCGGCTTGGGCCGCAGCTTCAATACCGCGGTGGTCGTAATCCTTGCTCATCTAATACAGCTCTTTTCTTCTATCAATATGGATTCAATTACTTGCGCAAACCCAGAACGTCTTGCATGTCATAAAGACCAGATGTTTGGTTTTGTAAGAAGCGGGCTGCGCGCAAAGATCCTTGCGCATACGACTGACGGCTAGATGATTTATGGCTAATTTCAATCCGCTCACCCTCGCCCGCAAACAGCACAGTGTGGTCACCCACAATATCGCCACCGCGAATAGTCGCAAAACCAATCGTGCCTTCTTTACGTTCACCAGTATGCCCTTCACGCGCATACACGGCGACATCATCTAACTTCTCACCGAGAGCATCAGCAATCACTTCGCCCATCTTCAAGGCAGTTCCAGAAGGAGCATCCACCTTGTGGCGATGATGTGCTTCGATAATCTCAATGTCATAACCTTCGTTCAACATTTTTGCCGCAATCTCCAGCAACTTGAATGTGGCATTCACACCAACGCTCATGTTTGGCGCAAACACAATTGCTAATTTCGCTGAAGCAGTTTTAAGACTAGCAATTTGCTCAGTGCTCACACCCGTTGTACCAATCACCATCTTGGTACCAGTTTTTTCAGCTACCGCCAAATGGGCCATCGTTCCCTCAGGTCTGGTGAAATCAATCAAAAACTGAGCACCACTTAATACTTGCGTTACATCTGCAGAAATCAATACGCCTGTTTTTTTACCCAAGAAGCCACCAGCATCCTCACCCAGCAATGGGCATGAGGAATGCTCTAATGCGCCCACCAATTGGGCATCAGGAGTATTGAGAACTGCTTCGATCAGCATCTTGCCCATGCGACCGGTAGCTCCAGCTATTGCAATCTTCATCATGAATATCTTTGCTCTGTCATTAAAGTATTAAGTACGAACTACAGCCCTTGAATTTTTATTACTGCGTTTTCAGCGGGGTTGGCTTATCAGCGCCAGCAGATTCTGTTACTAAATTGGTTGTTGGAGCTGCGCTATCGGCAGGGAGAGGTGCTGGAGTCTCGGCAACTTTAGGTTCGGGCGGCGCATTATCAGTTGGGCTTGGAACCAACAACTCTGGCTGTTGTAAGGGAGGCGTTACGGGCGGCTTATTGTTGCCTGTAAAGATCTCCCAGAAGGATCGTTTTTGTTTTGCATAGTTATCAATCTCTGCAACCATTTCGACTTCGGTTGGCAAAGGTGTGCCATCAAACTTCACTACTTTATCGCCTTCAAAAAGGACAGTCACATAGCGCTCGTCACCTATCCGTTGACCCGCCCTTTTAAATTCAAAAACGTAATCCCAACGATTCGCATGGAAGTAACTTGCCAATAACGGAGTACCTAATATTTGGCGCACCTGCTCACGAGTCATGCCCACTTTCAATTTTGCATATTGCTCGCTAGAGATAAAGTTCCCCTGGACTACATCAGGAACATAAGGTCTAAAAATGGTATTCATCCAAGCGCGTTGATGATCATCAACGGCTGAGGTGCAAGCGCTCAATAGGCCAACACAGGTAAGTGTGAGCAATCCCGCCCGAGAAGGGGCAAAAACCCCCTTCAATATGGGGTTCAAAAACTGACGAAAAAGTACAAGGCAATTTTGCATGGCTGGCCGTATCATTAAGACATTGATTTTAGCTCCCAAAGCCATGACTACGAACCAAAACCCATCCCCCGCAGATTTAAGAGATATCGGCCTCAAGGCTACCGGTCCTCGTATGAAAATCTTGGATTTTTTTCATCAAAATGGGGGCACCCATTTCAGCGCTGAAGATGTCTTTATGGCACTGGCGAAGGAAGATCAAGAAATCGGCCTGGCAACGGTTTATCGGGTCTTGACTCAGTTTGAACAAGCCGGCCTATTGCTCCGTAGTCATTTTGAATCCAGCAAGGGTGATAGTCGGGCTATCTATGAGCTAAATGAAGGTCAGCACCATGATCATCTGGTTTGCCTCGATTGCGGTCACGTAGAGGAGTTTGTAGATGAGGCTATTGAGAAAAGACAGCGGGATATTGCAAAAACCCTTGGATTTACCCTGCAAGAGCATTCTTTAGCGATGTATGGCCACTGCCAGAAGAAAAATTGCCGAAATAAGCAAAAATAAAGACTTTTAGCGTCTTTTAGAGACTCTTAACGCAAAAAAGACCTCGGGTAGAGGTCTTTTTTTATTGCTACTTATCTTTCAATCAGTATTTAAGCAACTTTTACTGATTTTTAGCTACTTTTAACAACTTTTAATTACTTAACCGCCATTAAAGCTTCAGCAGCATTCAACATTTGCACTGAATAACCCCATTCATTGTCGTACCAAGCCAATACTTTGACCAATTTACCGTCGGCAGAGACACGAGTCTGAGAAGCGTCATAGATACTTGGACGAGGATCATGGTTAAAGTCGATTGAGACCAATGGCAAAGTATTAAAGCCCAGAATGCCCTTAAGCTCACCTTCACTAGCTGCCTTCAGAATGGAATTGACCTCATCCACGCTAGTGGCACGGCTTGCAGCAAAAGTTAAGTCGACAACAGAAACGTTGATGACTGGAACGCGCATTGCAAAACCATCAAAGCGACCAGCGAGGGCTGGCAAAACTAAACCAACCGCTTTAGCAGCGCCGGTCTTCGTTGGAATCATGCTGGTCACCGCTGAACGCGCACGGCGCATATCCTTGTGATACACGTCTGTTAATACTTGGTCATTGGTAAATGCATGGATCGTAGTCATCAAACCAGATTCAATACCAATTTTTTCTAGCAATGGTTTAACGAGTGGAGCCAAACAGTTGGTAGTACAACTGGCGTTAGAGACAACCACATCACTGGCTTTGAGAACATTTTGGTTCACACCGTAAACAATCGTTGCATCCACATCTTTTTCACCAGGAGCAGAAATCAATACTTTCTTGGCGCCCTGATTAATGTGCACCATAGCTTTTTCTTTAGAGGTAAATTTACCTGAGCACTCTAAAACTAAATCCACACCCAATTCACCCCATGGTGTTTCTAAAGGATTACGGGTTGAAAACATTTTGATGCGATCGCCGTTTACTACCATGCAATCACCATCGACTTTAACTTCAGCAGGGAAGCGGCCATGCGCTGAATCGTATTGGGTCAAATGGGCATTGATATCGATATCGCCCATGGCGTTGATCGCCACAATTTTGATATCCCGTCTTGGCTTGTCGTTGACCTGATCTTCATACAAAGCACGCAGTACCATGCGGCCAATACGTCCATAACCATTAATTGCGACACGAATTGTCATTCCATTCCCCTTACAAATATAAATTCTTTAATCAAGCTTATTTCTGAGCGATACATTGCTTTATTGTCTTAGCAATCTGATCCGCGGTTAAACCAAAATATTCATATAACTGTGGTGCCGGCGCAGACTCACCAAAGGTATCTACGCCATGAACGGCAGCACAGCCATATTTCCACCAGAAATCACTTACGCCTGCCTCTACAGCAATACGTGGGACCTTAGCTGGTAATACTTTTGCCTTGTAAGCAGCATCTTGCTGATCAAAGACAGTGGTTGAAGGCATTGACACCACTCGAATACCTAAGCCCTCTTTTTCCAACTGTTGCGCAGTTTGCAAAGCTAGCGCAATTTCAGAACCCGTCGCAATGATGACGGCATCAAGCTTGCCTGACTTTGGATCACGCAATACATATCCACCGCGAGCAATCTCTTTGACTTGAGCAGCGCTACGAAAGACGAATGGGCAATTTTGACGGCTAAAGATCAAAGCGCTGGGACCATTCTTACGCTCAACCGCTGCACCCCAAGCAACTGCACTCTCCGTGGTATCGCAAGGGCGCCAAACCATCAGGTTCGGAATCAAACGCAGACTGGCTACCTGCTCGACGGATTGGTGGGTTGGGCCATCTTCACCCAGACCAATCGAGTCATGGGTAAACACAAAAATACTACGCAACTTCATCAAAGCCGCCATACGCAAGGCATTGCGACTGTAGTCAGAGAAAGTTAAGAATGTGCCGCCAAATGGAATGTAACCACCATGCAAAGCAATACCGTTCATGATGGCGCTCATACCAAATTCGCGCACACCATAGTTAATGTGATTACCCCATTGATCTCCACGTACCGCTTTACAAGTAGACCAATTGGTTAAATTAGAACCCGTTAAGTCAGCAGAGCCACCCATAAATTCTGGGACAGCTGGTGCGAGAGCTTCAATTGCATTTTGACTTGCTTTGCGAGTCGCCACTGTTTCTGCTTTAGATTCACAGGTTTTTAAATAAGCATTGAGTGTTGCGGAAAAATCTTTTGATAAGTCGCCTTGCATGCGACGTTGCAATTCAGAAGCAAGCTCAGGATATTTATTTTTGTAAGATTGGAATTGCTTATTCCAATCGTGCTCGAGGGCTTGACCGCGCTTTTTAAAATCCCAAGCTGCATAAATATCTTTCGGAATCTCAAAAGGGGCATAAGGCCAATTCAAGGCAACGCGAGTGGCAGCAATTTCTGTTGCGCCTAATGGTGAACCATGAACTTTATCGCTACCAGCCATATTGGGCGAGCCTTGGCCAATGGCGGTCTTGCAGCAAATGAGCGTAGGTTTGTCGCTCTTCTTGGCTTTAGCAATCGCCTTAGAAACAGCTTCCGCATCATGGCCATCTACATCACGGATGACATTCCAGCCGTAGGCTTCAAAGCGTTTTGGTGTGTCTTCGTTAAACCAAGAAACGACTTTGCCATCAATAGAAATCCCGTTGTCATCCCACAATGCAATTAACTTATTTAACTTTAAGGTGCCGGCCAATGAACATACTTCATGACTAATACCTTCCATCAAACAACCATCACCTAAAAATACATAGGTAAAGTGATCAACGATTTTGTGGCCGGGACGATTAAATTCTTCTGCAAGTAATTTTTCAGCAAGCGCCATACCGACTGCATTGGAAATACCTTGTCCTAATGGACCAGTAGTTGTTTCAACACCCGGTGTAATCCCATACTCTGGATGACCAGGTGTTTTGCTGTGCAGTTGACGGAAATTTTTTAACTCTTCAATCGGTAAGTCGTAGCCTGATAAATGCAAGAGTGAATACAACAACATCGAACCGTGGCCATTGGATAAAACAAAACGATCGCGGTTTATCCAATGTGGATCCGTTGGGTTATGTTGCAAATGCTCATTCCAAAGTCCAACAGCGATATCTGCCATACCCATTGGCATACCAGGATGTCCTGAATTGGCCTGCTGAACAGCATCCATGGATAAGGCGCGTATGGCGTTTGCCATGCGAATTTGAAGGTTTGACATCGTAAAAGTGGTCTCGAGGAAAATAAATTGGCTATATTTCAGTAATGCCTCAATTTTATCTTCCCGGGCCATGGGATTCCGAAAAGCCAAACACCCTCACCCCAGAGGTCGCCCACCATTTACGAGTCCGGCGGGTTCAAATTGGGGAAAGCTTCCCAGTATTTGATGGAAATGGCCAAATTGGAGAGGCCACACTCCTCTCGTTGAGCGGAAAAACTGGGCAAGCCCAATTGAATGACATCCGAATTGACACCCATCGTGAGACCCCATACGCCATTACTTTGGCCCAAGGGCTGGCTGGTGGCGACAAAATGGATTGGATTGTGGAAAAGGCCGTTGAAACTGGGGCTCAAATCATTGCGCCCCTGCAATGCGAACGCTCCGTCATCAAACTTACCCGCCCGAGCGATGAAGAGCGCGCCCAAAAACGACTGGCCCACTGGCGTGGAATCATTCAAGCCGCCTGTGAGCAATGTGATCGCACGGTTTTTACTGACCTAGAGCCGATTCAAACTTTTGAAGCCTACTTGAAGGCAATTCCCAAACCAGCCTTAAAGCTACTATTAAGTCCAGATGCAACTCAAAGCATGTATTCAGTCTTGGCTACAAATGCCCCGCAAGATATTGTGCTGATGATTGGGCCTGAAGGTGGGCATTCCCCTGAAGAAGAGGCCTTAGCGCAGGCTGCAGGCTATCAAATCGTTTCATTAGGTGAACGCGTGCTACGTACCGAAACAGCTGGCGTAGTGGCCATTACAGCGGTTCACAGCATCTGGAATCCTGAAATGCAAAATCGCCTCAAATAGAGGCGATTTCTGCTGGTTTCTAGAAGGCTTTAGCGTTAAGCGAAAGAATAGAAAACACGATACGGTGTACGACGCTCTGCCCAAAAATCTACAGCATCACGGAAAACATCTAACAGCGTCTCACGTGCTTCTTTGTCGAACTTCTGAGTACAAGGCAATCCTTCCAGAACCACTACAAATCCAGGCTGTGGGCCTGATTTATCAACCGTAGTTGTTAAGGCATCTAACAAAGGATCAAAATTCTTTGCCTGTTGCTTGGTAAATGAGTACGCAATTGCAATCGCCTCCAAAACTTCGCCTTTGGTCATGGCATTTGCGCAATTGGCGTAAATGAAATGTTGACCGAGCTCAGTAGCCGCTTCCTGTAAATCAGGAGTACGGAAAGCACGAATAGATTGCACGATATTAGGGCGCACACTGCGCAACATTGCCGGCGGTCCGGCATCGCGAACGGCCAAAGCGGCACGCCAAGAAGCTGTCACTTTTTTCCCCGAAACTTGAGTTGCTGCATAGGTTTGTAAACGAGATAAACCGCCCTGAGCGTAAATATTGGCAGCGGACGATTCGGTTTTAAGACGATCATTGCTGTCCCAACTTTCAGCACGGCCTTGTTCATCAAAGCTAGCTGTATTGCTGTTTTCAGAGCGATTATTCATGATGGGTGCTAGGTTACCCTCAACACGCCATCAAATCAAGCCCAAATACAGTGCATTTTATATAAATCGTTGATTTATATAGGAATAATAAATGTAAGTTATTACTAACTTACATTTATTATAAGGGCTTAAGAAATACCTCTCGCATTACTTGCAGCCTCAACTACAGCCAAAGTAGTCACATTCACAATCCGGCGCACAGTGGCTGCTGGGGTCAGAATATGAATTGGCTTAGCCACTCCCAATAGCAATGGGCCGATAGCAATACCATTTCCAGCGGCTGTTTTGAGTAGGTTGTAAGAAATGTTCGCTGAGTCAATATTAGGCATTACCAAAAGGTTTGCATCCCCTTTCAATGGGGAGCTTGTCACCGCGCCCGCACGAATCGTTGCATCTAAGGCGCTATCACCATGCATCTCACCATCAACCTCTAGGTCAGGGGCAGCCTTCTGAATCAATGCCAATACTTCACGCATCTTGATTGCGGATGGCGCGTTGCTTGAACCGAAATTAGAGTGCGAGAGAAGTGCAACCTTTGGCACTAATCCCAACTTACGCATTTCGCTAGCAGCCATCAAAGTTAATTCAGCCAACTCTGCAGCCGTAGGATCCAAATTGATGTGGGTATCTAATAAAAAGACTTGGCGACCTGGAAGAATCAAACCAGACATTGCGCCATAAACATTTGCACCTGGCTCACGACCAACTACCTCGTCAATATATTTCAGATGCGTTGCAGAATTACTAACGGTTCCACAAATCATACCGTCCGCCATGCCCTTAATAATCATGATGGAACCAATTAAGGTATTGCGGCGACGCATCTCTAACTTTGCAAAAGATGCAGTAACACCCTTGCGCTCAGTCATACCTAAATAGGTTTGCCAGAAATCACGGTAACGTGGATCATTCTCTGGATTGACTATTTCAAAATCTTCGCCAGCCTTCATACGTAAACCAAATTTCTCAAGGCGGTGCTCAATCACTGCGGGACGACCAATCAAAATTGGGGTAGCAAGGTGCTCATCAATAATGATCTGGACAGCGCGCAATACACGCTCATCTTCTCCCTCTGGGAAAACAATGCGTTTTTGATTAGCAGGGACTCGTTTAGCAATACTAAAGAGTGGCTTCATCAAAGTGCCAGAGTGATACACAAATTGTTGGAGCTGATTGCGATAGGCATCAAAATCTTTGATGGGACGCAAAGCAACGCCATCATCCATCGCCGCCTTGGCAACTGCTGGGGCAATCACCGTAATCAAACGGGGATCAAACGGTTTTGGAATTAAATACTCTGGACCAAACGAGAGATTTTCAATACCGTACACAGAGGTAACTACCTCACTTTGCTCGGCTTGCGCTAACTCTGCAACCGCCTTAACAGCAGCCACCTCCATGCCGCGAGTAATGGTTGTTGCGCCCACATCTAAAGCACCGCGGAAGATGAATGGGAAGCACAAAACATTGTTTACTTGGTTTGGATAATCCGTACGTCCAGTTGCCATGATCGCGTCTGGGCGAACTGCCTTGACTTCTTCCGGAAGAATTTCTGGGGTTGGATTTGCTAAGGCATATACCAATGGCTTATCTGCCATCTTCTTTACCATCTCTGGTTTCAGTACGCCGCCCGCTGAAAGGCCTAAGAAAATATCCGCGCCCTCAATCGCTTGGTCTAATGTTCTTAAGTCTGTCTCTTGGCAGAACGGTTCCTTCTCAGGATCCATTAATTCTTTACGGCCCTTGTAAGCCACGCCAGCGAGATCGGTTACCCAAATATTTTTACGAGGGATACCTAAATCCACTAAGAGGTCTAAACACGCCAGTGCAGCAGCGCCTGCGCCAGATGTCACCAACTTCACATTACCGACATCTTTACCGACAACCTTTAAGCCGTTCAGAATAGCGGCTGCAACCACAATCGCTGTGCCGTGCTGGTCATCATGGAAGACCGGAATCTTCATGCGCGCTTGTAATTTGCGCTCAACAACGAAACAGTCTGGTGCTTTGATGTCTTCTAAATTAATACCACCAAAGGTTGGCTCTAACGCCGCAATAATTTCTACTAATTTATCAGGATCGTTTTCATTCACCTCGATATCAAATACATCGATACCAGCAAACTTTTTAAAGAGTACTGCTTTACCTTCCATCACCGGCTTACTCGCCAGTGGCCCAATATTTCCTAAACCTAAAACAGCGGTACCGTTAGTAATAACACCCACCAAATTTCCACGGGCTGTGTATTTAAAGGCATTGGCTGGATCTTTAACAATCTCTTCGCATGGTGCAGCAACACCAGGGGTATATGCCAGAGCTAAATCGCGCTGATTTGTGAGTTGCTTGGTTGGGGCAATTTCAATCTTGCCTGGTGTAGGAAACTCGTGATACTGAAGGGCAGCTTCACGAAGGGCTGCAATTTGTTGCTCTTTATTGTTTTCTTTGCTCATCAACTAACTCTTAGGTGTACGCATATTGAAGTCTCCAATTCTATTCCTCTCAGATGTCTGTCTGCCAACAGCCTAAAATGAGGCATGCAATCTCCATCCGCCCCCATCGGTGAATTTGACCTAATCCAACGTTTTTTTAAAACGGGGGCTGAGGCAATGTCATCGCATTCCAGTATTGCCCTTGGCATTGGAGATGACTGCGCTGTTTTACGCCCTGCTGCCGGGGAAGAATTAGCCATTACCACCGACATGTTAGTTGAAGGTAGACATTTTTTAGCAGGCGCTAATCCCGAGCAATTGGGCCGAAAAGCCCTAGCAGTCAACCTTTCCGACCTTGCGGCAATGGGTGCTAAGCCCCTAGGTTTTACCTTGGCGCTGGCCCTCCCCAAGGCAGACCCTGTGTGGCTAGAAAGTTTTAGTAAAGGTCTTTTTTCAATAGCCAACGAATACTCCTGCGCCCTAATCGGGGGAGATACCACTGCTGGCCCACTCAATATTTGTATTACAGCGTTTGGCAGCATCCCTACTGATAAAGCCATTCGAAGATCAGGGGCTAAAGCTGGGGATGACATTTGGATTTCAGGGGAACTTGGAGATGCAAGACTTACTCTTGCTGCATTGCATCATGAAATAGCCCCGCCTGAATCGGATCTCCAAGCAATCGAGCATCGCATGCATCAACCAACACCCCGAGTGCAATTGGGTATTGCACTCAGAGATATTGCGACTGCTGCCTTAGATATCTCAGATGGACTATTGGGAGATCTAAAACATCTTCTCAAGCAATCTCAAGTAGATGCCGAAATATTTTTAGAGCAACTTCCAAAGTCAGCCGTTTTATTAAAACAAAGTGAAGCAATCCAAAATCAATTTGCCGCCTGTGGTGGCGATGATTATGAAATTTGTTTTACTGCTCCCATTCTTGAGCGAAACAATATTGAGCAGCTGAGTAAGTCGCTTGATTTACAACTGACTCGTATTGGTCAAACTGTAGCGATGAAAACCACTGAAGTTAAGGTAGTACTTTTTTCTGCTGATGGAAATCCGCTGTCTGATGCAGAAACAAAAGTATTCATGAAATCTTTCGATCACTTCGCCTCATGAACCTACCCACACACTCCTCGCCAGTAAAGCCTACTTTTAAATGGGTTTTCCAAACCGCTGGACGTACCATCGCCTTTGGCTTTGGTAGCGGACTGAGCCCCATGGCGCCTGGGACTGCCGGCACCCTCTGGGCATGGGCTGCTTTTTTACTGGGTGAATATTTTCTTTCTACTGAAGATTTTTTATGGATCATCGCTGGCGGATTTTTATTAGGCTGCTGGGTTTGCGGTCACGTTAGCGAAGAGTTGGGCAAAAAAGATTTTGGTGGGATCGTTTGGGATGAAATCATCGCCTTCTGGCTGGTACTGATTTTTATCATGCCGACTAATATTTGGATGCAAGCGGGTGCTTTTGTAATCTTTCGATTTTTTGATGCAGTCAAGCCAGGCCCCATTGGCATGATTGATCGCCACTTTAAAAACCTCGAAGGAGATCATTTACCTTCAAGCATCTTTCAAATTCTTTGGAGGGGATTTGGCATCATGGTCGATGACCTTGCTGCAGCCTTCTTCACATTACTCATCATGGCATTAGTACAAGTATTCGTCCGCTAGGAACAATATGAATGCACTCGATACCGCCAAAGAACTGGCTAATCTCCTGGAAACTACGGGCTGGAAAGTCGCCCTAGCTGAATCCTGCACTGGTGGGTTGGTCTGCGCAACGCTAACTGAGTTGGCCGGCTCCAGCAACTGGTTTGAGCGCGGATACATCACCTATAGCAATCAAGCCAAGACCGAGTGTCTAGGAGTGCCCATAGAACTCATCGAGTCTCATGGTGCGGTCAGTGAAGCGGTTGCCAGAGCCATGGCTGAAGGAGCGCAGCGCAATGCCAAGGTTAAAGCCGCAGTCTCCATCACAGGTATTGCAGGTCCTTCAGGAGGGTCATCTGCAAAACCAGTGGGGACCATTTGCTTTGGGTGGGCGATTCAGAGCGAGGAAGCTGTAGCCACTACCTGCCAGACCAAACTCTTTACCGGCGATAGACAAGCGGTGCGCCAACAGGCAACTGCTTTTGCATTAGAAGAATTGCTAACTCTACTAAAAGCAGTAAAGTCTTAATTACTTCATCCAGCCTTTGCTGTGGAAATAAAAGAGTGGAATGATTGCGGATACAACCATGGCGCCAATAGCCATTGGGTAACCCCAAGTAGCATCGAGCTCTGGCATGTACTTATAGTTCATACCCCAAATACTCGCGAGCAATGTAGGCGGCATTAAGGCAACGGATACCACCGAGAAGATCTTGATGATCTTGGATTGATTCAAGTTAATGAAACCGACGGTCGCATCCATCAAGAAGTTAATCTTGTCGAATAAGAATGCGGTGTGGTTTTCTAAAGAGTCAATATCGCGCAAAATTTGACGCGCCTCTTCTTGCTGCTCATCTGACAATAACTTGCTACGCATCAAGAAAGATAAGGCTCTACGGGTATCCATCACATTGCGGCGAATCCGTCCGTTGGTATCTTCTTCTTTTGCAATCGTTTCGAGAACTTGCTCGGCATCAGCATCATTGATGTCATCTTGCAGAACCCGTTTACCTGCCTGCTCAAGATTTTCATAAACCTCTTCGAGCGCATCAGCAGAGTACTCAGCATCAGTCGAGTAGAGATCGAGCAAAACATCTTTTGCATTGCTGACTGAACCTGGACGCAAGCGTGCACGCAAACGAACTAAACGGAAAACGGGAAGATCTTCGTCGTGAATGGAGAACAAGACTTGCTTAGTGAGCACAAACGCAACGCGTACGTTACGAGAAGTTTCTTCTTCATCCAATAAGAAATCGGTACGAATATGAAGGTGGCCATCGTCAGCTTCAAAATATCGAGCGGAAGCCTCTAAGTCACCCAAGTCATCCAACTCAGGCAAAAGCACTCCGAAAGCCTCTTTAATCCAAATGAGTTCCTCTTCTTCTGGGTCAACAACGTCGATCCAGATAGGATTGGCATATTGCAACAATTCATTGCGATCTTCGACTTGCTCTTGAGAGAGGCGGCCATTTTGCAGGACGAACAAGTTGATCATGGTGAACTCCTAAGGAATGTGCGCTAGTTTATCCTATAGAACATGACACTTTGACTAAAATAAGCAAAATTCAATGAACTCAAGCTCAAATACCTTTAACCAGCAACTCCAGTCTGCATGGGCTTCCCAAGGCAGCATGCTGTGCGTTGGTTTTGACCCCGATCCAAAGCGTTTACCCCCGTCGCTTCAAGGGAAGCCCGAGGGCATCTTTGAGTTCTGTAGAGAAATCGCTGACGCTACTGCGGATTTGGTCTGCGCATTCAAACCCCAGTTCGCCTACTTTGCATCGCAAAGAGCTGAAGTCCAGCTAGAAAAGCTGATCCAACATCTAAAAGATAAATACCCGCATATTCCGGTGATTCTGGATTCCAAGCGCGGCGATATCGGCAGTACCGCGGACCACTATGCCATGGAAGTATTTGACCGATATGGCGCAGATGCAGTAACCGTTAGCCCCTATATGGGCTTTGACACCATTGAGCCCTACCTTAAACACCTTGGCAAAGGGGTCATCGTCCTCTGTCGCACCTCTAACCCAGGCGGCTCAGATTTACAGTTCTTAAACGTATCTCCTGATGGTCAACCACTCTATCTCCATGTAGCGAAGTTAGCTGCAGAGAAATGGAATAGCTCAGGTCAAATCAGCCTCGTTGTCGGCGCTACCTTCCCCGAAGAAATTGCCAAGGTACGCGCCATCATTGGTGATATGCCTTTACTCATTCCGGGTATTGGAGCTCAAGGTGGCGACATCGATGCCACAGTAAAAGCAGGTGCTATTCCCAATAAACCCGGTACTGGCATGATCATTAATTCCTCTAGAGCCATTCTGTATGCCAGCTCAGGAAGTGATTTTGCAGAGGCAGCTAGAACGGTTGCCCTCAATACCCATGATGCGCTAAGAGCGGCTACAGCTAAGTAAATACTCTTAAGGGGGCTGGTTGCTGCTTACTTGCTAGTAGCACTCTTAGGTATTGGAGTTAGCGCTACCCGATCCATATATTCCAAAATGAATTCCTGGCGGGTGGGGAAATGAATATTGGCTTTACGGCAATACTGCGTTTTATCAAAACATTTAGGCGCCGGTAAAGCCGAAGCTAGCGCTGCAGACTGCTCACGGTCTAGCGCTGCCGGGGAAGTAGCGTAGTAATGCGCGGAAGCGGCACCGATACCAAAAATACCTTCACCCCACTCGACTGAGTTGAGGTAAATCTCAAACAAACGCTGCTTAGAAAGCGTCAGTTCTAACAAGCCAGTGATGATGAGCTCTTGACCCTTGCGGAAATAATTTTGCTCTGAAGAGAGAAATAGATTTTTAGCAAGCTGCTGTGTAATGGTTGAACCACCCCGCAATGCAGTCGTTGCTTTATTACCAGTGCGCCGCTTCTGTTGATTCTTCTCCCAGGCTTTTTGCATGTCTTCAACACGAACGCCCTTATGTTGAAAAAAGATATCGTCTTCACTGACCAAAACCGCGCGCTTGAGATTCCCAGAAATTTTGTCGTATGGAGTCCACTTCGACTGAATGGGGCAAGACCAATGCCAAGTGCATAAGCGCCAGCGCTCCGCCCTCTGGAAGGCGGTACTGTCAGGGTTCAACGTAGTCCATAGGCCGATCTGTATAGCAAAATAGGCTTGCATTGCTAGGAAGCCACATAAAAGACATTTAATGGGATAAGTAAACCAGCGCATGGGCGTGGAGTTTAGCTTCTGAGCTCAGCCAACACTACTCTCGGATCAATAGTAGTTGCAAGGTCTGCGCCCCGCCAGAGCAAAAATGCATCGGCAGCTTGCTCTACCAACATCCCCAAGCCATCACTGACTCGCGAGCCTCTTTGCAAAGCTTGCTGCATGAAGCTTGTTGTTTTGCCATAGAGCATTTCATAAGCAAATGAGCTGGGCACAAAAATATTTGCAGCTGCCGTATTACTGAGTGGAGATTGATTATCCAGTCCGGCAGCAGTGGCATTAATTACCAAATCAAAAGGTGTTGTCCTTTTTGCATCTTCCAAACTTTCAAGCGTGGCTGATTCTAGAGTCGTATTTTTAGCCTTGGCCAAGCCCGCAAAGAGAGCAACCAATTCATCAGCTTTAGCGCTGGAGCGATTGGCAAGAACTAAATGTTTAGGAGACTGATCTAGCAAGGGACCAAGAACACCGCGGGCAGCGCCGCCTGCTCCTACAAGCAAGATGCGCGCACCATGAAGCGCAATGCCTTGCGCCAGTAAATCCCGCACTAGGCCGGCACCATCAGTGTTGTCTCCGTAAACCTTGCCATCCCGATTCCAGAGCGTATTAACTGCGCCAGCCAATTGCGCCCTAGGCGTTAAGACATCCGCTAGCGCTTGTGCGTCCAACTTAAACGGGACTGTCACATTCATACCCTTGCCACCGGCAGTGAAAAATTCTTGCGCTGCTTTTGCAAATCCACCCAGTTCAGGCTGTAAACGTCCATAGTGCATGGCCTGTTTGGACTGTTGTGCAAACCTTGCATGAATCAGTGGTGACTTACTATGTGAAATAGGGTTACCTGCAACCGCATACACATCTACCCCATCAAATAATTTGGGATCGGTATGCAAATCAATAGGCGCCGGTGATGTCATGATGAGTAGAGGATAAGCGAATTTGTAGTGAATTTCTTGGACTATTTTGTAATTGAATTTAATTTCGCAATTCCAAGCGATCGGCACCATCACGAGCAAACTCAAAAGTCGAGACCCAGTCTAAGACGTCAATTTGCTTGCGCATTTCTGACGGAAAGGGGCCAAAAGGCGCTGAAGCCCGAACGATAGCCAAGGCTTGGCGATCTAACTCAGCATTACCAGAGCTGCGACCAATGGATAGGCCATCCTTACCTTGGGCATTACTCGTAATGTTGCCTTGGGCATCGACACTCACCACAATGATGAGGCTGCCATATAAAGGCCGGCCATTAGCGCGAGGGAAGAATGCGCTGCCGTAGGCCTCAATCTTTTGACGCATCGCATCGTAGTAATGCGCAAAACTCACCGCCTTAGCATTTGCGCCTGTTAAGACCTTGCGCCGCGGTCCGCGACCATCTGCTTGCAAACGCTTTGCCAGCTCTGCCTCTAAAGAATTGAGTTGTGGCGTAATTTTTTGCTCATCACCACTTTTCCGTCCGCCAGAGCGAGCGCGTTGCTCATCTAACTTGGCCAACATTTGCTTTTGCTGTTTCTCTAAAACTTCTAAGCGCGCCTCGGCGCCCAAACGAGCCCGATGCAAAGCAGTAGCATCTTGATTCTCCATTTTTCCACCGCCCTGCAAATCCGCTTGAGCTAATTTATTAGCCTGTGAAGGCGGAGTCTTGCTGCTGGCATTCACCAACACCACGCTCAGAGGTGTATTTAGTCGGCGACTTTGGATTTCTCCTGCACCCCAACGAACCGATAAAAAAAGGAGATGTATTACCAGCGAGGCACAAAGAGCAAATTGAAATGGATGGCGACGCCAAGCATTTTGCAAATAAAGTATGGTGGAGTTACTGTGGACTTCCATCTTCAGCAGGATTTTCTACGATCTCTTCAGCAATTTTTGCAGGCGCCTCAATTTCCAATACTCTTACCCCAGCCCCAAGTTGCAATAAATCGACATCAGCGATAAGCACTTGCGCCTGCGTCATACGGGGATGAGCAGCTAGCTCTGGCACAGGAATATGTAGAGGCACTAATTCCACTCGTGACATACCCTCTTTAAG
Source organism: Polynucleobacter sp. AP-Latsch-80-C2 (assembly GCF_018882185.1). Classification (GTDB taxonomy): domain Bacteria; phylum Pseudomonadota; class Gammaproteobacteria; order Burkholderiales; family Burkholderiaceae; genus Polynucleobacter. The sequence continues at coordinate 131,045 of NZ_JACVOY010000004.1, forward strand.
GTGACGAACATAAACCGTTCTCGATCCGCCTTCTTGCGCAATCCAACGCAAGCACCAATATTTCTCTAATCTGTCCTGATACTCCCCATAAGCCTGATAACAAGACTCAAAGTCGGCAGCAATTCCCATGAGAGTTGCATCCCTTGGGGGAAATGGCGCAACCATCTTGGCAGTTACCCCATGCTGAGCCAAAGCAATCAGTTGCCATTGATTCACCAAGTCAGAATAGCGACGCAATGGAGAAGTACACCAAGCGTAATAATCCAAACCTAAACCTTCATGAGGTCCTGGAGTGGTTTGCATCCGAGTGCGCAGTGGACCCCATCCCTTTTGGGTTCTAAAGAGTCCAGGTAGGCCATAATCAGCAAGCAACTGTCCGGAAGCGCTGTTACAAAAAATCATCCATTCAGCAACGATGGTATCGAGCACCGATCCCCGCTGACGAGGAATAATTTCTACGTGTTCCTCACCATTGATTTGCTCCACTTCAAAATAAAAGTCTCTGGCTAAAGCATTGGGATCTGTCACGCCAAGTTGCTCTGCACGCAGGCCATTGGCTATACGCTTCTCTTGACGGCCAGCATGAAGTAATTTGGCTGTTTTCCATAAGACTGCTAGCTCTTTGCGAAAGGGGTAGGCCGCCCCATCATCAAGCAAGCTTTCTTCGCTCACTAAATGCTCTAAATCCTCTAGGCGTAAATTTGCCGCCATGGGCACCATCTCGGCACGCATTTGCAAAGACGCTTGATTGACTTGGCCATCCGCATCAATATCGACATAGATGGATAGTGCTGGTCGAGGTGCGCCCTCATCTAGTGAAAATTGCTCAATCACCGAATCTGGCAACATCGTAATTTTGTTGCCGGGGAAATACACCGTAGACATTCGGCTGCGAGCCACTTGATCTAAAGGATCATCCTTGGCGATTGCTAAACCTGGAGCAGCAATATGGATACCTACACGGTGACCGCCACCCTCTAAATCGGTTACAGACAAGGCATCGTCGATCTCTGTTGTCCCGGCATCATCAATAGAGAATGCCTTTACTTCAGCGAGCGGCAACTGCGCAATAGCAGCATCGTAGGCAGACTGGTCAACACCGATGCTCTCGTGATGAGCAGCACCATTTGGGAAATGTGCCTTTAAAAATAATCCCTGGTGATACGCTAATGGAGACTCAATAGCGCCACAGCGAATCATCAATTGCGCAGGAGATTCACCAGTTTCCGTACAGGCAGCAATCAAGGCCTTATAGGCTGAAGTATTTTTATCTGGAGAAAAAAGTAATTGTGTTGCAGAGGACTTGAGGGTTTCTGGGAAGATGCCTTGTACTAGCTCTTGCTGCCAAACACCTTGTTGCTCCAATTCTTTTTGTTTGCGCTCTAAAGCCGCCAAGCCAGCCTGCAATTGCTCCAGTGGCGCTCTCTGAAAGCGGCCACGCCCTTTGCGCCGAAAGAATACTGGGGCACCTTGCAAAGCGATTGCTAAAGCGACTTGCTGCGGAATACTCGCTTGCGCACCAAAGTACTCCATCGCAACATCTACCAAACTAAACTCTTCATCCGGAGCGCAATCCCAAAGCAATTGGAGATCAATATCTTTCGAAAGTGTCTGCGCTTCATCCATGACGGCCTGCGCTTCAGGCTTTTCAAAGCGCAACCAAACTTCTTTAGCCTTTAGTTTGATCTTTTTTCCCGACAGACTAGTTGCCTGCCAAGATTCAGCATCCCCAGAACCAGATGCAGACTGCACCGTGGCGAGTTTGATATCCCCGCCCTCTTCATATAAAAGATTCATACTTAGAGGGAAATCCCGCCACTCGCTTCCAAAGCTACACCGTTGACATAACTTGCTTCATCACTCGCCAGAAATAAATACACATTGGCCATTTCTTCTGGAGTACCTAGGCGCCCAAGCCAGCTACGGCGCTCAATATCTTGCAAAATATTTTCAGGCATCGCTTTAACCATCTCCGTGGCAATAAAGCCGGGGCAGACTGCATTCACCCGAATACCTTTAGGGCCTAATTCACGCGCCCAAGTTTTAGTAAATCCTATTACGCCAAACTTGGTGGCTGAGTAATTGGTTTGTCCAAAATTTCCATAGAGCCCTACTACGCTTGATGCGTTCACCACAGCGCCAGAGCCCGCTTCCAGCATATGCGGAACAATCAATTGAGTGCAATTAAACACACCCTTCAGATTCACATCAATCACCGTATCAAATTGTGCCTCAGTCATTTTGATGAGACGGGCGTCTTGCGTAATACCAGCATTGTTGATCAAGATATCAATGCGTCCATGTCTTTGCATCACTTGATCTACTACCGCCTGAATACTACCGCGATCGGTCACGTTCATCTCATAGGGCTCAGCATTAGGAATCTGTGCAGCGGCACCTTTCACAGACTCGAGATTAATGTCGGCAATTATCACCTTCGCACCCTCTTCTGCGAAGCGCTTTGCAGTCGCAAAACCAATGCCCTTGGCTGCGCCAGTAATGATCGCTACTTTGTCTTTTAGTCTATCGCTCATTTTTTTCTTTCTTGTTTTAACTATTTATCCCGAAAGGGCTTTCAGTATTTTTTGATGCACACCACCAAAGCCGCCATTACTCATCACCAGAATATGGTCTCCGGGTTTAGCCTCCATAGCCACAGCTTCAACCAATGCATTCAGCTCGTCAAAAGCTTTTGCTCTTCCAGAGCTGCCACTATTGAGGGGCGCTAGAACCTCGTCTAAATCCCAACCTAAAGATTCTTTACCGGAATTGGCTCCATAGGCAAAAATTTTGTCCGCTGCTTCTAAGCTAGCAGGAAGCTGCGCCTTCATCACGCCCAACTTCATTGTGTTGGAGCGTGGCTCCAACACCGCCAAGATGCGTGATTTACCGACACGACGCCGTAATCCATCCACAGTAGTCGTAATAGCAGTGGGATGGTGGGCAAAGTCATCGTAAACGGTAACGTCATTTGCTACACCGACGGTTTCTAAACGGCGTTTGACATTCTTAAACGCCGCCAAAGCACGTGCTGAATTTTCGGGGGAGATACCAATGTGATTCGCAGCAGCGATCGCAGCAAGCGCATTCAACTGATTATGTCTACCCATGACACCAGAGTCGGGTGCCCATTTCACCGTGGCCATCTCTTTGCCAGATTTTCGAACAATGAAACCATCGGCCTCTTGTGAAATGAGTGACCACTCATTACTCAACTCCTGCCCAAAGCGCTCTACGGGGGCCCATGCGCCACGTGTCACAACCCGCTCAAGCGCTTGTTCCTCACCATTGACTACCAATAGGCCATCACCGGGAACGGTACGCACTAAATGGTGAAATTGCGTTTCGATTGCCGCTAAATCAGCAAAGATATCGGCATGATCAAACTCTAAATTATTGAGAAGTGCAGTGCGAGGTCTGTAGTGCACAAACTTACTACGCTTATCAAAAAAAGCGGTGTCGTATTCATCTGCTTCAATCACAAAATATTTACCGCCACCCAAATGTGCAGAGACTGTGAAATTGAGTGGCACTCCACCAATTAAATAACCAGGCTTATACCCATTGAATTCCAGAATCCATGTAAGCATTGCAGAAGTGGTTGTTTTACCATGGGTGCCTGCCACTGCTAACACATGCTTGCTATATAAAACTTGTTCACCGAGCCATTGCGGACCAGAAATATAAGGAAGACCTTGGTTGAGAATGGCCTCCATTAATGGATTGCCACGAGAAACCACGTTACCAATCACAAATAAATCCGGCATCGTGTCAAACTGGGATAATTGATCCGGAGAAAATCCCTCAATGAGTTCAATGCCCTGTGCTTGGAGTTGCGTACTCATTGGTGGATACACGTTGGCATCGCAGCCTGTGACGCGATGTCCAGCCTGTCGAGCGATTGCGGCAATGCCGCCCATGAAGGTGCCGCAAATGCCCAAGATATGTATATGCATCAGCGAATTTTAGCGAAGGAGTGGCAGTGAATCGAAGACAGTGGTTAAGTATTAGCGTAATTAGCCTTTTGGCACTAATGGCTGGAGTCTTCAGTTCACAGTGGATTTCTAAAACAGGGCTTGCAAGTGATCCTGCCGTTAAAGCTTTTTTTGCCAATGCTTGGCAATCTCCGGATGGAAAAGCCATCAATTCTGCAGATTGGCAGGGAAAAGTCTTAGTTGTGAACTTTTGGGCCTCCTGGTGCCCTCCCTGCGTAGAGGAAATGCCTACTTTAGATCTCCTTCAGAAAGATTTTTTGCAACAAAATGTCTTATTTGTCGGCATCGGTATTGATTCACCCTCTAATATTCGTGAATTTCTCAAAAAGACCAATGTTTCTTATCCTATCGTGATTGGCGGCCTTGAGGGCAGCAATCTTTCTAAGCAGCTAGGTAACACCCAAGGCGCCCTACCTTATACGATCATCATTAATGCCAAGGGCAAGGCAGTATTTAGCAAATTAGGAAAAATAAACGAAGATGATCTCAGAAAAGCAATTAAAGAAGCAATTTGAGAATATTTAAAGACTTTTTAACTAAAAAAACGAGTCTCAAAACAGCCAAAAAATCCGTTTCTAGGTCCTAAATTTTCAATATCTGTAGCTAAAAATCGTTATTTTTTAGCCTTTTTAAGAGATTGAGCGGGTATACTTTCCCTTGTAATGAATGAAGCATCAAATTCATCCAAGACGCATTTGTAGTCAAAAGCCAAAGTAAGCAATTGATACTGAACTGCATCTAAAAACAGGGAAATATGTCTAAAAAAGCTTCAATTCTCGTTATTCAGGGCCCAAATCTTAATTTACTGGGAACCCGTGAACCAGAGGTTTATGGGAAAACAACCCTAGAAGATATTCATAAAAAGCTGGGTGAGACCGCAAAAGCGAACTCGGTCGAGCTTGATACCTATCAAAGCAATCATGAAGGCGAATTAATTGATCGCATTCAAAAGGCAAAGCAAGATGGGGTTGATTTCATCATCATCAATCCGGGTGCCTTTACTCATACCAGCGTGGCTTTGCGTGATGCCTTAGCTGGTGTTGCTATTCCGTTTACGGAAATCCATCTATCCAATATTCACCAGCGTGAAGAATTCCGTAAGCACTCTTATTTGTCTGACATTGCCACTGGTGTGATTTGCGGTTTAGGTGCGATCGGCTATGAATTAGCCCTGCAAGCAGCCATTACTCGTTTACAAAAATAAGCTTAATTTAAAGAATCACAAGAGAGGAAGTACTCATATGGATCTGAGAAAACTAAAAACCTTGATCGACCTAGTCTCTGAATCAGGTATTTCTGAATTAGAAGTGAATGAAGGCGAAGACCGTGTGCGCATCGTCAACGCTGGTGCGCCAGCTCCTGCCGGGCAAATGGTTTATGCAAATCCTGCACCAGCCCAAGTGATGCAATCTGCACCAGCTGCTGTAGCCGCGCCGGTCGCCCCAGAAGAGCCAGTAGAAACTGGTTTTGTCGCACGCTCACCGATGGTGGGAACTTTCTACCGCGCTCCAAATCCTGAATCACCAAACTTTGTCAACATTGGTGACACTGTGAAGGTTGGTCAAACACTTTGCATCATTGAGGCGATGAAATTACTCAATGAAATTGAATCCGAAAAAGACGGCGTGATTAAGCAGATTCTTTGTGAAAACGGTCAAGGCGTTGAATTTGACCAGCCACTTTTCATCATTGCTTAATTACTTAACGCATTCTTTTTATCCACTATTACCTAACTCAGAGCCGACATGTTCGATAAGATTCTGATTGCCAATCGGGGGGAAATTGCCCTCCGTATCCAACGAGCGTGCCGCGAGTTGGGAATAAAAACTGTCGTCGTCTACTCGACTGCTGACAAAGAAGCGAAATACGTCAAACTAGCTGATGAAGCGGTATGCATCGGACCAGCGCCATCGCCACTTAGTTACCTCAACATGCCTGCGATTATTTCTGCGGCTGAAGTAACAGATGCAGAAGCCATTCATCCTGGTTACGGCTTTCTCTCTGAAAACGCGGACTTTGCTGAGCGCGTTGAAAAATCAGGATTTGCCTTTATTGGTCCAACTGCAGCATCAATTCGCTTAATGGGCGACAAGGTCTCTGCAAAACGCGCCATGATTAAAGCAGGCGTACCTTGCGTTCCTGGATCAGAGGGCGCATTGCCAGACAACCCAAAAGAAATTATTGCTACTGCAAAAAAGGTGGGCTATCCGGTCATCATCAAAGCTGCAGGTGGTGGTGGTGGCCGCGGTATGCGTGTTGTACATACTGAAGCCGCCCTCCTCAATGCTGTCAATATGACAAAAGAGGAAGCTGGTCGTGCGTTCGGAAATCCTGAAGTCTATATGGAGAAGTTTTTAGAAAAGCCACGCCACGTAGAAATTCAGATTTTGGCTGATACCCATGGTAATGCCATTTGGCTGGGCGAGCGCGATTGCTCTATGCAGCGCCGCCACCAAAAAGTCATTGAGGAAGCACCAGCACCAGGTATTGATCGTCGTTTAATCGCGAAGATTGGCGAACGTTGTGCAGAAGCTTGCCGCAAGATTGGTTACCGTGGTGCCGGAACGTTTGAGTTCCTCTATGAAAACAACGAGTTTTTCTTTATTGAGATGAATACCCGTGTTCAAGTTGAGCACCCCGTTACCGAAATGATTACTGGTGTCGACATTGTTCAAGAACAAATTCGCATTGCTGCGGGTCTCAAGTTAGGCTATCGCCAAAAAGACATCGTCTTCCGTGGTCATGCCATTGAGTGCCGCTTAAATGCAGAAGATCCGTTTAAGTTCACCCCAAGCCCAGGGAAAATCGGTTCCTTCCATATGCCCGGTGGTCCAGGGATTCGTGTGGACTCTCATGCCTACAGTGGCTACGTAGTTCCCTCGAACTACGATTCGATGATTGGTAAGTTGATTTCTTACGGCAATACTCGCGAACAAGCGATTCGTCGTATGCAAATTGCGCTCTCCGAAATGGTCATTGATGGCATCACCACCAATGTTCCTTTGCACCGTGAATTGATGCTCGATCCTAATTTTATGGAGGGTGGTACCAGCATTCACTACCTAGAGCATCGCCTAGAAGAGCAAGCCGCAAGTCGCGGGAAATCTTAATTGATACGGGTTCTTCATGTCATATCGTGAGCTCGTCTTTACGGTCGTTGCCGAAACTGCCGAACCGCTAGGTGATGCGCTCATCGACTTGGGCGCCTTGTCAGTCACGGTTGAGGATGATGCTGCCGGTGGCTATGACGAGAACCCTCTCTACGGAGAGCCCGGTCTTTCCCCAGAAGTACAAGCTTGGGAACGATCTTCAGTCACCGCCCTCTTTAACCCAGAGATAGATGATTCAGGAAGCGCTGATTTTGTCTCTCAACTGCTTGTCTCTCTGAAAGAAGCGGGGTTTCATCTTTCCCCCCCTGAAGAAAAAATTGTCGAAGAACAAGATTGGGTTCGACTTACCCAAAGCCAATTTGCTCCCATCCAAATTGGCGAGCGGATTTGGGTTGTCCCTTCTTGGCACGAAGCTCCCACTGATCCCAATGCCATTTGTTTAGCGGTAGATCCAGGACTAGCTTTTGGGACGGGCAGTCATCCTACGACCCACTTATGCCTGCTGTGGTTAGAACAACATCGCAATTTACAAAACCAAAGTTTGCTTGATTACGGATGTGGTTCAGGAATACTGGCAATTGCTGCTGCAAAACTGGGTGCCAAGCCTGTCGTGGGAACCGACATCGATCCACAAGCCATGGTTGCCGCCCGGAGTAACGCTGAAATCAACAATACGGTGATTCAGTTTGTATTGCCGAACGAAGATGCTCCTGAATTAGCTGCCAAAACTAAATACGACATCGTGATCGCTAATATTTTGGCCAATCCACTGCAAGTCCTTGCGCCAGCACTCGTCAATAAAATGCGCCCTGGCGGTCAAATTGTTTTATCTGGCGTCCTTGCACGCCAGGCAGAAGAAGTGATTGCAACCTATAGCCAATGGCTAACGCTCTCCGTCTGGAAAGAAAGTGAAGGCTGGGTTTGCCTACATGGCACGCTAGCAGATCGCAAATCACAAGCTATTTCCGCGCCGGCTCAAAAAAAAAGTCTTAAATTAATCCTGCTCGGACTTTTTTTGCTGATCTTGCTGGTGTTTGGTGAACACCTTTCAAGAAATTCTTTGCTACCAATATTGGCGCCACGCGTCGATGGCACATCTCCCGCTATCGCAGTCAGCACTTTTTCTGTATTAAAACGCGTTGATCAAAAATTGTGTATCGCATTGGGCTGCATTAACCGTCCCGTAAGCGATTTTGCTGCGTGGAAAATAACTTCCGCCACACTCACACCTGAAAACGCGCGAGAGGGGCTTAAAAACGCTCCTAATCAATCTGTATTACAAGTTGAAATACAAAATCGTCTTGCAATCGCAGTTTTGATACCAAATTTAGAAATTTCTCTCACGGATTCAGAAGAATCTGAACTGAAATCGATTCAACTCACACCAAAAGAATGGTTACCGGTTGCGTGGCAAGAGACTCATCCCGATTTTTTATCGACAGGTGCACCCTCTGGAGATCTCATTCAAGCGCAATTACCGCTTTTGCTACCAGCAAATGCTGCTGGCTATCGCGTACGCATTCTTTATCCTCAATAATTCTCAATCTTTTTACCCCTTACCACCTACAGAAAGTAATTTATGGCTAGCTTGATTTGCGGTTCTATCGCCTACGACACCATCATGAACTTTGAAGGCAAATTTGCCGATCAAATCTTGCCTGAACAAATTCATATTCTGAATGTGGCGTTTTTAGTTCCCACCATGCGCCGTGAATTCGGTGGCTGCGCCGGCAATATTGCCTACAACCTAAAGCTCTTGGGCGGCGACCCCATCATCATGGCAACTGTTGGTGGTGATGCTGCCCCTTACATGGATCGTCTTTCAAAACTCAAGATTGATGCCAGCCATATTCGCCAGATTGATCAAGCATTTACTGCACAAGCCATGATCACCACCGATCAAGCCAACAATCAAATCACCGCTTTTCATCCCGGGGCAATGGGAGAGTCTCATCTAAACCAAGTCTCTGAAGTCGTGGCTGAGCGCAGCAACAATGCCAAGGGTGCCGCTAAGTTCGGCATCGTTGCGCCCGATGGTCGTCAAGGAATGTGGGAGCACTGTCACCAGCTTGCTGAGGCAGGCATTCCATTTGTATTCGATCCAGGCCAAGGTTTGCCAATGTTCAATGGCCCTGAGTTGCTTGAATTGGTGGATATTGCAAGCTACTTGGCAGTAAATGACTACGAGGGAGAGATGCTTTCCCAGCGGACTGGCTTAAGCCTGGCAAAAGTTGCGGAGCGCGTTAAAGCCCTGATCGTTACTAAAGGCGCTGAAGGTGCAGATATTTACTCGGATGGTAAATGCATTGCTATCCCACCAGTACCGGCAGCAAAAGTGATTGACCCAACGGGTTGTGGAGATGCATTCCGTGGTGGATTGCTCTTTGGATTAGAAAACGACATGGATTGGGAAATAACTGGTCGCCTAGCAAGTCTGATGGGCTCTATCAAAATTACCCATCAAGGTCCGCAAAACCATCAATTGAGCAAAGATCAGATCGCCGATCAATTCAAATCAGCCTTTGGCTTTAGCTTTAGCCTCTAAACACCCTAGCTGAGTCTGGGCTTCACCAGAGCCCTTCGGAAAAAATAAGCAATAAAAAAAGGGGTCTCGTGAGAGACCCCTTCTAGTAACACCCGTCCGATTAAGGACGTGTGCCAGTTGGGAAGGGCCAGGCAGCAGCAGGATTCAACGCACTAGACGCTGGTGCAGCTTTCTTAGCCGCGGGCTTTTTTACAGCGGAGCCCGTTTTCTTCGCAGCAGGCTTACTTACTTTTTTTTTGCTACGCGCTTCTTTGCTACTTTTTTAGCTACTTTTTTAGCGGCTGGCTTTTTAGCAGCAGCTTTTTTAGCAGCAGGACGCTTCTTAGCTACTTTTTTAGCAGCTGGCTTTTTAGCAGCAGCTTTTTTAGCAGCAGGACGCTTCTTAGCAGCTACTTTTTTAGCAGCAGGCTTCTTAGCAGCTACACGCTTCTTAGCAGCAGGCTTCTTCTTAGCTACTTTTTTAGCAGCTGGTTTCTTAGCAGCTACTTTTTTCTTAGCAGCTGGTTTTTTTGCAGCAGGTTTCTTTTTGGCGATTGCCATAGTCATGCTCCTTCACGTGAGGATTAGTACAAACTACCGATTAAGAAGACCCGACCATTCATTTCCGCCTGGTTTTGCAACCGATTGGATCTGACGAGCGAGCCATTCATCGGCGCGCGGCTTGATGCAAAGTGCTGCACGCTAATGAATCTTGGAAAAAAAGCCGTAGCCCCAAAGGGCAACGGCTTCTTAAATATGCTGGAAAAAATAGAGAGAGTAGTCCAGACACCCTTGAACAAGGGTTTTCGGATTTGAGTCTTGTTTTGCTGACTTCTTAAACTATCCAACCGTCTAATCTCCAATTAACCGGCTGTGCGCTTTCAAACTACCTTACTACTCCCAACTTAGCGCACCACCAGTTTGATACTCAATAACGCGTGTCTCAAAAAAGTTTCTTTCTTTCTTAAGATCAATCATTTCTGACATCCATGGGAATGGATTCTCTTCATTTGGGAACATCGCGTCAAGTCCTATTTGCAAACATCTGCGATTACAGATGTATCTTAGGTACCCTTTGAACATCGGAGCGTTCAATCCGAGCACTCCGCGAGGCATCGTATCTTCGGCATAACGGTACTCTAATTCGACCGCTTTTTCGAAGATCGATTTGATCTCGTCTTTGAACTCGGAAGTCCATAACTGCGGGTTCTCCAGCTTGATTTGGTTTATCAAATCAATACCAAAATTGCAGTGCATAGACTCATCGCGCAAGATGTATTGATACTGCTCAGCAGCACCCGTCATTTTGTTTTGACGACCCATTGCAAGTATTTGCGTAAAACCAACATAAAAGAACAAACCTTCCATTACGCAAGCAAAAACAATCAGCGAACGAAGTAATTTTTGGTCAGCTTCTAATGTGCCAGTCTTGAAATTTGGATCAGTTAAGACGTCGATAAAGGGAATTAAGAACTGATCTTTAGCGCGAATTGACTCAATCTCGTTGTACGCATTAAAGATTTCGGACTGATCTAGACCCAAAGATTCCACAATATATTGGTAGGCATGAGTATGAATTGCCTCTTCAAAAGCCTGGCGCAATAGGTATTGGCGGCATTCTGGAGCGGTAATGTGGCGATAAGTACCCAAAACAATATTGTTTGCAGCTAAAGAGTCTGCAGTCGTAAAGAAACCGAGATTGCGCTTAATAATGCGACGCTCATCCTCAGTTAAGCCATTTGGATCTTTCCAAAGCGCGATATCGCGATTCATATTGATCTCTTGTGGCATCCAGTGGTTTGCGCAACCAGCTAAATACTTCTCCCATGCCCATTTATATTTAAATGGAACCAACTGATTGACGTCAGTCTTCGCGTTAATCACGCGCTTATCAGCAGCATTGACGCGCAAGGCTGCGCCACCCGCTAAATTTGCTGCGGCAACTGATGCTGGCGCAGCTGTTTGTGGCGCCATTGCTACTTCGTCTGGCTGTGGACGTTGTGGCTCCACTGCAACCGGCTGCGGTGCAAGACCAGCTTTCGCTAGTGCTGGAGCAACTTCCTCATCCCAATTCAACATAACTTTCTCCTAAATTCTTCTATTTCTGACCAATAAGCAAATCGCTTATTGGCATGCTTCACATTCTTCAAAGCCGTCATCACCGGGGCGCATTGTACAAACTGGACCATCCGCCTCTTGCGCTGCTGCAGCATCTGTTCCGTTTACGCCACCACCACTAGAAACGGCGTTCAACTGACCGCTAGCAACTGTTGATTTCTCAACGTGCGTTGCAGCCATCGTGCGGAGGTAATAAGTCGTTTTCAAGCCGCGCAACCATGCCAACTTATAAGTGTCATCCAGTTTCTTGCCGGATGCACCGCCCATGTAGATATTGAGTGACTGAGCTTGGTCGATCCACTTCTGACGACGGGAAGCCGCTTCAACCAACCAGCTTGGCTCTACTTCAAATGCTGTAGCGTACAAATCGCGCAAATCTTGTGGAATGCGGTCGATCTTAGACAAAGTGCCGTCAAAGTACTTCAAGTCAGCAATCATGACTTCATCCCAAAGGCCGCGATCCTTCAAATCACGTACCAAGTACTCGTTCACTACCGTGAATTCACCGGAAAGATTGGATTTCACGAACAAGTTCTGGAATGTAGGCTCGATACAGGCAGAAACACCAATAATGTTTGAAATCGTTGCTGTTGGTGCAATTGCCACGCAATTGGAGTTACGCATACCGTGCTGCTTGATGCGTGAACGCAAACCGCTCCAATCCATCGTAGAAGAGTTATCAACCTCAACATAACCACCGCGCTCAGTAGCAAGCATGGCTACTGAATCTTGTGGAAGAATGCCGCGATCCCATAAAGAACCTTTGTAAGTGCTGTATACGCCACGCTCTTCTGCCAATTCGCAAGAAGCTTGGTAGGCGTAGTAGCAAACGGCTTCCATTGAGGAATCCGCAAACTTCACAGCCTCATCGCTAGCGTAAGGAATACGTTGCATATGCAAGCAATCCTGGAAGCCCATAATGCCCATACCGACTGGACGGTGCTTTAAGTTCGAATTGCGTGCTTTTGCCACTGCGTAGTAGTTGATATCAATCACGTTATCCAACATGCGCATTGCAGTACGCACGGTTTTTTGGAGCTTCTCGTGATCCAAAATCATCTTGCCATTAGCATCAGTAGTCATGTGAGCAGTTAAGTTCACAGAACCGAGGTTACATACGGCGATTTCGCTCTCGTTGGTATTGAGAGTAATCTCAGTACACAAGTTTGAAGAGTGCACAACACCAATATGCTGCTGTGGGCTACGGATATTGCAAGGATCTTTAAAAGTGATCCATGGGTGGCCAGTTTCAAACAACATGCCTAGCATCTTGCGCCATAACTGTTGCGCCGGAATTCTGCGGAATGGCTTCAACTCACCACGGTCCGCTTTTTGCTCGTAAGCAACATAAGCTTCTTCAAATGCCTTGCCGAACTTGTCATGCAAATCGGGCGTATTAGATGGTGAGAACAATGTCCAATCACCGTTCTCCATGACACGCTTCATAAACAGGTCAGGAATCCAGTTTGAAGTATTCATGTCGTGGGTACGACGGCGGTCATCACCAGTGTTCTTACGCAACTCCAAGAACTCTTCGATATCCAAGTGCCATGTTTCCAAGTAGGCACAAACTGCACCCTTACGCTTACCACCTTGGTTCACAGCAACCGCTGTATCGTTTACCACTTTCAAGAATGGCACAACGCCTTGTGATTTACCGTTAGTCCCTTTGATATGGCTACCTAAGGCGCGAACGTTAGTCCAGTCATTACCCAAGCCACCTGCAAACTTAGACAACAACGCATTTTCTTTTAATGCTTCGTAGATGCCGTCAAGATCATCATCCACTGTTGTCAAATAGCAGCTAGAAAGCTGTGGACGTGTTGTTGCAGAGTTAAACAAAGTTGGTGTGCTGGACATGAAATCAAATGTAGACAAGATTTCATAGAACTCAATCGCACGACGCTCACGGTCCAATTCATTCAGGGATAAGCCCATCGCAACGCGCATAAAGAAAGCCTGTGGCATTTCAATGCGACGGTCTTCAATGTGCAAGAAATAGCGGTCATACAAAGTTTGCAGGCCAAGGTAATTGAACTGCAAGTCACGGCTTGCATTCAAGGCAGCAGCCAATCTTGGCAAATCAAATTCACGCATGCGTGGATCCAACAACTCTGCAGAAATACCTTCGTTGATGTACTTCGCAAAATACGTGCCGTATTCAGCTTGCATATCACCTTGCAATACCTCATGACCCAAAATTTCTTTACGAATCACGTGCATCAAGATGCGCGCTGTCACTTGGCTATAAGCCGGATCTTTCTCAATCAATGTGCGTGATGCCAAGATCGCTGAGTCATACACTTGCGCCATGGGTACGCCATCGTACAAATTCTTAATGGTTTCAGTAATAATTGGTGTTGCATCAATGTTGTTGCCTAAACCTTCACAAGCCGCCTCAATCACGGTACGTAAAGCGGCCATATCTAACCACTTCTCAACACCGTTATCAGTTACTTTGATACCTGATTCACCTGCCTCATGAGAGCTTTGTGTCTGCTGGGAAACTTCTTGCTGGGCAGCACGCTCTTGATTGCGCTTCTCACGGTACAAAACATAGGCACGAGCAACGTTGTGCTCACCACTGCGCATCAAGGCCAATTCAACTTGATCCTGAATATCTTCAATATGGAAGGTTCCGCCATTAGGACGGCTACGCAATAAGGCACGAACTACGGAATGGGTCAATTGCTCTACTTGCTCACGCACACGTGCTGAAGCTGCCCCTTGCCCACCATTTACAGCTAAAAATGCTTTGGTTACTGCGATTGCAATTTTGGATGGCTCAAAAGCAACCACTGAGCCATTGCGGCGAATAATTTTGTAATCAGACAATTGCGTTGCCTGAGTACCACCAACACCACCGGCGACAAAGCCAGCAGAAGGGGCTTGATTCATAGCCCCTGCAGGGCTCATTCCTGGATTACTAGCACCAGAGGGTTGGCCTGCTGTTTGTGGATTAGCGTATGTCATGTTGCTCCTGCTTTTATATATAGTTATTTGGACAAAAAATCGTTATAAAACAATGGTGTATTGCGAGATTCAAACACTACATCTAGTGTTTCGAAGTGCATTAGGCACTAAGTATAGGGAAATATTGAAGCTTTGGTAAGCTTTTTCTGACGAATATTTATAAGTATTTTTACTAAGTTTTGTACTTATTTTGGGGTCATTTTGGTGCGTATTTTTCAGCCCTTTTTAGGTAAAGGCTAGAAAAGTGAGCATATGCTCACATACAAAAATGAGCTCTAGCGGGAATCTAGTCCGTAAGGTAATTTTTCCTGAGAAATGCCTGTCTCTTTTTGGAACTTTTTCCAATTAAAAAATATTCCCGGGTCAGTTTTTCGCTCTGGAGCGATATCGCTATGTCCTGCAAATTGCAGTTTTGGATACGAACTGCTTAATTTTTTAATCAAATTTGCCAGTACTTGATATTGCGCTTCCTCAAAAGGAGTATCGCCATCACCCTCCAGCTCAATACCAATTGAAAAATCATTGCATTTTTCCCGACCGAAAAATGCAGAAACCCCAGCATGCCAAGCCTTGTTGTGTGTAGAGACAAATTGAATTAACTGACCTGAACGGGTAATTAAAAAATGACTGGATACCTTTTGAGCACCAATCTCCTCAAAATAGGGATGCGCAGTGGTATCTAAGTTGTTTTGAAAAAAATCAATGATGTATTGACTAGAGGCCTGACTTTTAAAAGCCCCCGGGGGAAGACTGATGTGATGAACCACCACTAAGTCAGGTGTCACGTTTTCAGGTCGACTATCTTGGTTTGGAGAAATTCTCCAAGTAGCATTGCCCAACCAACCCTGATGATCGAGTGCTTGCAGATGTTCTTTCGAGCAATAAAAACGGTCCTCCTTCACTAACGCATCGGACTTTGGAAGGTGTACTTGGCAGTACTGACAGAGAACCATTGCCTCTGGCTCAACCGCCGCCTTAGCCTTACGGGGATTGGATCTAGCGGATTGCTCGCGTTGAACTTTGGCCTGCTTATTGCCTTTAAGCCAAAAGTAAAACAGAGTAAAGCCTGCAATCAAGAGAAGCCACTTAAACACGGATCATGCTCTTTGGAGAATGACTTCCAACACAAAACGGCTACCGACATAAGCTAGCAATAAGGCAGTGTATGCACTGAGGACCCAGCGTATTGCCGCGCGCCCACGTAAACCCACTCTCCAACGGGCAATTAAGAGGCCAGCGAATAAAAACCAAGAGAGCAGCGCAAAAATAGTTTTGTGATCAAACACCAACGGCTTACCAAAGAGCGTTTGCGAAAACAGTAAACCAGAAAATACTGTCAGACTGAGTAAAGCAAAGCCAACATACAGTAAGTTAAACAAGAGGCTTTCCATGGTCATTAATGGGGGTAAGTCCTCTAACCAATGCGCTGCGCGACTATTGGGGACAATGGCCAGCTGCCGATGCAAGGCACGGTCCTGAATACTCATCAACATTGCATGCATCGCTGCCAAACTGAGTAGGCCCACTGATATGGTTGCCACAATAAAGTGGCCCTTAAACCAAGGATCTGAAACCGCCTTTGGAGAAATCAAGGTGCCAGGAAATAGATTGGGCAAGATGGTGCAAATAAATGCAAATAGAATGGCTACCCAGCGTAAGCTGGAGATAGGCAGAAACCAAGACTGAAACCAGTAAAAAGCCAAACCCACCCAGGCAATCAGGGATAAATCTTGGGCAAATCCAAATACAAAGCCTGAAGGCGTAAAAACAGAGTCATGTAATTGAATGCCATGAATAACCAAAGTCCCAAAGATAGCCGCCTGTATCAAGGCGCTTGAAGTAGGAGACTCCACGCCAGCCTTTGCTCTGAAGCTTAAAAAGAGCAAAAGAAGCAAATAAAGTGCACAAGGCAGATATCCGTAACTTGAGTAACCTAAAATGTCCATCTAGAAAGTCTAATCCATAAATGCTAGAGAACCTCACCGATCGCCTATCGCGCGTTGTTAAAACAATGCGTGGGCAAGCCCGCCTCACCGAAAGCAACACCGCAGAGATGCTGCGGGAGATCCGCTTGGCCTTATTAGAGGCCGACGTAGCCCTACCAGTGGTGAAGTCTTTGCTAGAGCAAATTAAATTTAAAGCCTTGGGCGAAGAAGTGGTTGGCAGTCTTAGCCCTGGTCAAGCCTTGGTAGGCGTAGTTCAAAGAGAGCTCGCAGAAGTCATGCGCGGCGATACCAATCAAAGTGGTGAACTTAATTTAGCGACTCAGCCTCCTGCGGTGATCTTGATGGCTGGTCTGCAGGGTGCTGGTAAGACAACTTCAGTCGGTAAATTGGCGAAGTGGCTACAAGAGAAAAAGAAAAAGAAAGTACTCACGGTTTCTTGTGACGTTTATCGCCCTGCTGCTATTGAACAGCTAGAAACGGTTACCAAGCAAGTGGGTGCAGAATTTTTCCCAAGCAATATCAATCAAAAGCCAAATGACATTGCTCTGGCTGCTCTGGATTGGGCGCGTCGTCACTACTTCGATGTCGTACTTGTCGATACCGCAGGACGCTTAGGTATTGATGAAACCCTCATGCAAGAAATTAAAACCTTGCACGCCAGCCTCAATCCGATTGAAACCTTATTTGTGGTTGATGCGATGCTAGGTCAAGATGCTGTCAATACCGCTAAGGCCTTCCATGAGGCGCTGCCTTTAACTGGCGTCATCCTCACCAAGCTCGATGGTGACTCACGCGGTGGTGCTGCGCTTTCTGTTCGCCAAGTGACTGGCGTCCCGCTCAAGTTTATTGGTGTAGCAGAAAAGATGGATGGCCTGGAGGCCTTTGATGCAGAACGCATGGCCAATCGCATTTTGGGCATGGGCGATATTCTGGCGCTGGTCGAGCAAGCACAACAACATGTGGATGTTGCTCAAGCAGAAAAGCTAGCAACAAAAATTTCTAAAGGTGGATTTGATCTGGGAGACTTCCGCGATCAATTGCTACAAATGCAGAAGATGGGTGGCATGGCTAGCTTGATGGATAAATTACCAAGTCAAGTTGCTCAAGCCGCTTCAAAAACGAATCTTAGTCACGCTGACAAACAAACGAAACGCATGCGCGGAATTATTGACAGCATGACGCCTCGCGAACGGAGCAAACCCGAATTACTCAAAGCCAGTCGCAAGCGTCGAATTGCTGCTGGTGCTGGCGTAGAGGTGCAAGAAGTCAACCGACTCCTGGTTCAGTTTGAGCAAATGCAAACCATGATGAAGCAATTCAAAGGTGGAAAAATGGCCCGCACTATGGCGACCATGGCCGCAAAAGGCGCAGCCAAAGGTATCGGCGGGCTATTTAAAAAATAGAACTGAATTGGTTCTTAGTTAAGCAACCAATTTCTTGGCTGCTGCAACGGAAGCAATGACTTTTTCTCTGATGTCAGCAAGTGGAATATTTTGTGACTCTTCGTCAGTCCGCCCTTTAAATTCCACCACAGCGTCCGCTAAACCGCGGTCACCAATCACCACGCGATATGGGGCACCAATTAATTCCCAGTCAGCAAACATCGCACCTGGACGCTCACCGCGATCATCCAAAATCACATCGATGCCGGCAGCAATGAGTTCATCATGAAGTTGGTCAGCAGTTGCCTTAACAAGCTCTGACCTGTCGTAATTCATTGGGCAAATCACTACCTCAAATGGCGCCATCGAAATCGGCCAAATGATGCCGCGCTCATCGTGACCTTGCTCAATCGCAGCGCCCAGTAAACGCGTTACACCGATGCCGTAGCAACCCATCACCATAGGCTGTGCTTTGCCTTGCTGATCTAAATAAGTACAGCCCATCGCTTCAGAGTAACGTGTACCCAGTTGGAATACATGGCCTACTTCAATGCCACGACAGATGTCCACGGCACCCTTGCCATCCGGTGATGGATCACCAATCACCGCATTGCGAATATCCAATACCAAAGGCTCAGGTAAATCACGCCCCCAGTTCACACCAGTTAAGTGATGTCCCGCATCGTTTGCACCACACACGAAGTCAGACATATTGGTAACTGTACGATCAGCCACCACCGTGACTTCAGAGCTCACGCCGACTGGACCCAAATAACCAGCGGGTGCCTTGCATGCTTGCAAGATCTCTGCTTCAGTAGCAAAGCGAGATTCAGTCATACCCGGTACTTTGCTGGCCTTCACTTCGTTTAGTTCATGATCACCACGCACTAACAACATAAAGAGTTTTGCTGGCCCATTTTCCTGATCCGCTGCAAAGAGCAAAGACTTCACAGTATTTTCAAGCGGTATATTTAAGAACTTCGCAACATCAGCACAATTCGTCTTATCTGGTGTTGGTACTTTTGCCATAGCAGCACCTGCTGGAGCCCGTGAGGCCATTAATGCCAGAGATTCTGCCGCCTCTAGATTGGCTGCGTAATCGGAGTTTGGACAATACACAATCGCATCCTCACCAGTATCGGCAATCACATGAAACTCTTGACTACCGGAACCACCAATAGCGCCGTTGTCAGCAGTGACGGCACGGAATTGCAGACCCATGCGCTTAAAAATTTTGGTGTATGCATCGAACATCACTTGATACGATTTCTTCAAGCCTTCGGTATCACGATCGAATGAGTAAGCATCTTTCATGCTGAACTCACGACCACGCATGATGCCAAAACGGGGGCGACGCTCATCACGGAATTTTGTTTGAATTTGATAAAAATTGACCGGGAGCTGTTTATAACTCTTGATTTCATTGCGGGCCAAATCAGTAATAACTTCTTCTGAAGTTGGCTGAATCAAAAAGTCACGATCGTGACGATCTTTAATACGCAGTAATTCAGGGCCCATCTTTTCCCAGCGGCCTGTTTCTTGCCACAGCTCAGCTGGCTGAATCATCGGCATTAACAATTCGATGGCACCCGCACGATTCATTTCTTCGCGAATGATGTTCTCTACCTTGCGAATTACCTTCAAACCTAAGGGTAAATAGTTATAAATACCGGCGCTGAGTTTGCGAATTAAACCTGCGCGCACCATGAGCTTGTGCGAAACCACCTCAGCATCTGAAGGGGCTTCTTTTAGCGTGGCGAGAAATGACTGTGATGCTTTCATGTATGGATATAATCAAATCATTGATTTTAAAGGATTTGAGGCACGATCATGCTTGACCGTGAAGGGTATCGCCCCAATGTCGGCATTGTCCTCCTCAACGCCCGTAACGAGGTTTTCTGGGGAAAACGCGTTGGGCAGCATTCGTGGCAGTTCCCGCAGGGCGGGATACAACATGGCGAGGGCCCTGAGCAGGCCATGTACCGCGAATTGCATGAAGAGGTTGGCTTGCTGCCGGAACATGTCCAAATTATTGGACGAACTAGGGATTGGCTTCGTTACGACGTCCCTGAGGAATACTTGCGCCGTCAACATGCCACCCGCGTTCACAGAGCCGCTTACCGCGGACAAAAACAAATTTGGTTTTTACTGAGATTAGTAGGTCTGGATAGCGATATTCAATTGCGCGCCTCTGAACATCCTGAGTTTGATGCTTGGCGATGGGTTCCTTTCTGGATTCAGCTCGATGGCGTTATTGACTTCAAAAGAGAGGTTTATCAACTTGCCCTCTCTGAGTTAGCGCGCTACCTATCTCGCGGACTGCGCATGCAACAACTTGCCTGGGGCGCGCCTCTTGACCTCATACAGTCTTTTTATTCAAATAATGAAGATCATCCCAAAGAACCTGACCCAGAACAAAAATCAACATGATGCTATTCATCCAGCGCTCTCATCTCTATCTAAGCAGTGCAATCCTATGCTTCAGTATTGTGGGATGTGCCGGCGACTCACTTGAGAGTGGCCTAGACCCATTTGCACCGATGGTGTTTAAGGAAGGAATCACTGCATTGCCTCTGAATCCCCCCAATCCATCAACCTTGCAACCTTTTTATGTTTCACGCACCACTATTTTCAAATTTGCAGTAGATACCAACTCTATTTTGATTGGTGCTGATGGCGTGACACGCTACACAGTCGCCATTACCAATCCTAGCGGTGAAACGCAATTGCAATACGAAGGCATTCGATGTGACTCATTTCAATGGCGCCTATATGGCACTTTTGAAAATGGTAAGTGGAAAGAAAACCCTTTGTCTGCATGGCGAGCCATTAGCGATCCTGTTCCTAATCGTTATCAGGCAGCTTTAGCACAAGGGGCTTTTTGTAACCTACTCACTCAAGAAAAAGTCCTGCAGAAGGTACTGCAAAATCTTAACCCCAGGAATTTTACTGGCAGTATTGCGCCGCCACCTTATTGAGATTACTCAGCAAAGCTTATTTTGCTGTCAAGCAGGTACCCATTTTTTCGCCTGCCAATAGGCGAGTCAGAATATGCGGTTCGCGTCCTGAGGCAATCACAGTGGATGCTCCAGTTTGAGCAGCAATCTTTGCAGCCAAGACCTTAGTGAGCATCCCACCTTTGCTCAACTCACTCGCCGCGCCGCCAGCCATTTTTTCCAAAGCAGGATCGCCAGCAACCGCGTCCGATAAGAGGGTTGCATCGGGATTTTGACGTGGATCAGCAGTATATAAACCGCCTTGGTCCGTCAAAATCACAAGAAGATCAGCATGGATTAGATTCGTTACTAAAGCTGCCAGACTATCGTTGTCACCAAACTTAATCTCATCCGTAACAACCGTATCGTTTTCATTGATGATGGGGACCACTCCCAGCTTGAGCAAAGTATCTACCGTCGCCTTAGCGTTCGCATTGCGTTCTGCATGCGCCAAATCCGCATTGGTTAATAGGATTTGAGCACTACGCAAATTAAAGCGTGCAAAACAACTTTCGTAGACCTGCACCAAGCCCATTTGACCTACTGCAGCAGCAGCTTGCAGTTGATGAATTTCTTGAGGACGTTTAGTCCAACCTAAGCGTTGCATGCCTTCAGCAATCGCGCCGGAGCTCACCATCAATACCTCATGGCCATCTTTTTGCAATGCCGCCATTTGATCAGCCCACATCGCAATAGCAGCATGATCCAAGCCTTCGCCGTTATTGGTTACGAGGCTTGAACCTACCTTGACAACAATTCGTTTGGATTTTTGAACAGTCATATCAATGAAACATCTCTAATACGGATTTAATCTGGAGCTTTGTCTTCGGCTTGATCTTGGTAGCGAGGATCGGCCAATCGTTCCTCAGCATCATCGCGATCACGACGAACAGAATCTAAATAATCCTGCAAGGCGTAACAAAGCTTGTCGCAGCCAAGACCCGTTAAAGCAGAAATCTCAAATACGGGACCCTTACACTTAAACTTCTTCACAAAATCCGCCACAACCTTTTTACGATCCTCTTCAGGAATCATATCGACCTTGTTGAGCACCAACCAACGTGGTTTCTCAACTAAAGCTTCATCATATTTACGCAGCTCATTCACAATCGCAACGGCATCTGCAACCGGATCGATGTTTTCATCAAACGGGGCGATATCGACTAAATGTAATAGAACACCGGTACGCTGTAAGTGACGTAAGAAGCGATGACCTAAACCCGCTCCTTCTGCCGCGCCTTCAATCAAACCTGGAATATCGGCAATGACGAAGCTGCGCTCATTCCCAACCCGCACCACACCAAGATTGGGATGCAAAGTAGTAAAGGGATAGTCAGCAATTTTTGGACGTGCATTAGAAACTGCAGTAATCAAGGTGGATTTACCTGCGTTTGGCATTCCTAACAATCCAACATCCGCCAAGACCTTGAGCTCTAACTTCAGCTTACGACGCTCGCCTGGTTTGCCGTTGGTCTTCTGACGTGGCGCACGATTGGTACTACTCTTAAAGTGAATATTGCCCCAACCACCTACGCCACCCTGAGCCAAACATAAGCGCTCACCATGGGTTGTTAAGTCAGCGATGGGTTCGCCAGTATCGTAGTCAGCAATGATGGTTCCCACTGGCATCCGTAATTCAATGTCATCCCCTGCGCGACCATAGCAATCCGCACCACGACCAGGCTCACCATTTTTAGCGGTGTGCGTTTTTGCGTAGCGATAATCAATCAGGGTATTAATGTTGCGATCAGCAATGGCCCAGACGCTTCCGCCTTTGCCGCCGTCACCACCATCGGGACCGCCAAATTCAATAAACTTTTCGCGGCGCATGGAGGCACTCCCGGCGCCACCTTGGCCAGCTATGACTTCAATACGTGCTTCGTCTATAAATTTCATGAATAAAAAAGGCCTCGCTTAGCGAGGCCTGTTCCTAAGAGTTAAATTCGGAATAAATCTGAATCAAACGTGTCTCAGTCAGGCGTCTTATGAACGCGGGAGAACTGAAACCTGGGCCTTCTTCAAAGCACCCTTAACGCCGAATTCCACTTGACCGTCAATTAAGGCGAACAATGTGTGATCTTTACCAATACCAACGTTTGCACCTGGATGAACACGTGTGCCACGTTGACGAATGATGATGCTGCCAGCATTAATATGCTCGCCACCAAATACCTTAACGCCTAAGCGTTTCGATTCTGAGTCGCGGCCATTTCGTGTTGAGCCGCCGCCTTTTTTCTGTGCCATATCTTTCTCCTACCCTGAATTAGGCTTTAATCGTGTTGATCAAAATTTCAGTGAAATTTTGACGATGGCCTTGGTGCTTTTGATAATGCTTGCGACGGCGCATCTTAAAGATTGTCACTTTATCGTGACGTCCCTGGGAGACGACAGTGGCCATCACAGCTGCACCATTAACCAATGGATCACCTAATTTCAGTGAAGCGCCTTCGCCAACGGCGAGGACTTGGTCAAGAGTGATTTCGCTGCCGATTTCCGCTGGTATCTGTTCTATTTTCAATTTTTCGCCTGCAGCAACTTTATATTGTTTGCCACCGGTTTTTATGACCGCGTACATGGTTTGAAACCTCAATTAATATCTACATTTAAGCTAATCCACCCTGGAGAAGCTAAGCCCATTATTATATCTTGCATGACGAGCACTGTCAAAACCAATGACTTAAGCCAAATCCTGGCCCCAATTTCCTTAGATTTCAAGGCCTTAGATGAGGTTATTCGCCTTCGATTAGCCTCAAAAGTCGCCTTAATTGACCAAATCTCGACTTACATCATCCAAGCAGGCGGCAAGCGGGTCAGACCGGCCCTGCTAATGCTGGTGGCTAAAGCATTGGCCAACGGCAAGCCAACCCCCCATTCCCTGGAAATGGCAGCAGTAGTGGAATTTATCCATACGGCCACCCTTTTGCATGATGACGTGGTTGATGAATCCACCCTCAGAAGAGGTCGAGAGACGGCTAATGCCGCTTTTGGCAACGCAGCAAGTGTCTTAGTAGGTGACTTTTTATATTCCAGAGCCTTCCAGATGATGGTTGGCCCAAATGACTTACGGGTCATGCAAATTCTGTCCGATGCAACCAATACGATCGCTGAAGGCGAAGTTTTACAACTTCTGAATATGAACGATCCAGAAGTAGATGAAACCAGTTATCTGCAAGTGATTCGCTATAAGACTGCGAAATTATTTGAAGCCTCTACTGAACTTGGCGCCATTCTGGCAAACGCCAGCGATGTGCATCGCGAACAAGCCGCTGCCTTTGGTAGACACATTGGTACAGCATTTCAGTTGATGGACGATTTGTTGGACTACACCGCAAACGCGGCGCAAATGGGTAAGAATGCTGGCGACGATTTGCGCGAGGGCAAGCCGACACTGCCACTCATCTATTTGCTAGAAAACGGTACAAACGAAGAGCGTTTATTAGTCCGCGCAGCGATTGAACAAAACCAAGATTTACCTGATGACGTCTTCGCACAAATTTTGCGAGCCGTACAAAGTTCAGGCGCTTTAGATTACACCCAGGCTGCTGCCAAACGCGAAGCAGACTTAGCCTTAGATCGCATTAAAAACTTCCCAAAAAATGAAGCTACTAGCGCATTACATGCCTTGTGCGAATACTCTCTAGCTAGACAAACTTAAGTAGTTTTAACTTCCAACGCTGTTCATTCTCAGTTCACGCGCGGTAACGCGCGCCTTCTCTGCCTCTTCGCTTAAGCGCGCAATTTCTTCCTTCGATAATCTCTCTAGATTGGAATAATCCAACTTCCAATCTGCATCAATAGACCACCTCAGGGGTGATTGCACCGTGGTTCTCGGGGCTGGGGCAGATTCCAATAACTTCAGAGCAAGCTCAAAGTTAAGGTCTTGCGATGCTGGATCATTTGGACGAGCAGCAGCATTACCCAATGGAAAATCGCTAAATAAAAATCGTGGAATGCCGCAGTACTCTACGATGTCCTTCGCGGTACCCATGACAACCGTCGAAATACCAGCTGCCTCCAAATACCGCGCCAACAAACTTTGGCTCTGATGACAAATCGGACAGTTCGGAATTAAAACGGCAACATCCACATTATCTGCACGCAACATTTCTAAAATAATCGGGGCATCAATTTCTAATGTGTGACGCTGACTGCGATTCGTTGGTAAACCATAAAAGTTTGGCGATACCATCCGGAGTCTGCCCATCTCAACCACACGTCTTGCCGCAGCCAACGGAAACCAACATTCAAGCTCTTCCATATTGGCATTTTTGCGATCGACGCCCACATGAGCAATTCTCAAATCCAGTTTTTGATTGATAGCGCTTTTATAGGGCTGATAAAACTTTGCAGCCGCGTTATAGGGTGACCCCTTTCCTTGAGGCCCTTTATCAGCATCGTAAGGTACGGCGGTAGTAATGAGGCCGAGTGCAGACTGATTGAGAGGTTTCTTTAAGGGCGCAAATGGCACATCCAAGTAATGTGCCCATACGTAAGGGTTGTCATAACCCAATCCGAAGTAATAGCTTCGGGTGCGCTCGATATAGCGAACTGGCTGATCCTGTTCTGGTGCAAAAGGCAGTTCTGAAGTCTTTGCCATCAATACATCCCTGTAAGATATTGCTTATTAAATATTAAACTTCACAGGAACTGATTATGGCTCAATGGCTGAGATATCAACACCAAGGAAAAAGTGGTTTAGGGCAAGTTCAAGGCGATCAAATCGCTGTCTATACCGGCGATCTTTTTAATCAACCTAAGGCCACTGGAGAGACGCTCAAGCTAGCAGACGTCACGATTGATATACCATGTACGCCATCCAAAATGGTTGCGATGGTAGATAACTTTCATGCATTAGTAACCAAGCTGGAGCATGCTGTACCTGCAGAGCCTTTGTACTTCCTCAAAGGCAATAACTCGTTTTTAGCAGCTAACCAAGTGATTCGCACACCAAAGTCTTACTCAGGCAAAGTGGTTTATGAAGGCGAACTGGGGATTGTGATTGGCAAGCGGTGTCATGGAGTCAGCGAAGCTGAAGCTGCAAACACCATTTTTGGTTATACCTGCATCAATGATGTCACCGCGATTGAAATTCTCAATCGTGACCCGGGTTATGCCCAGTGGACACGCTCAAAAAGCTTTAATACCTTTGGTGTGTTTGGTCCTTACATCACGACTGATGTTGATCCAAGCAAACTCCACATCAAGACCATCTTGAATGAGCAAGAGCGTCAAAACTATCCTATTGCCGATATGATTTTCCCGCCTGCAAAATTGGTCAGTCTGATTTCACAAGATGTGCCATTGGAACCAGGTGACATTATTGCTTGCGGCACTTCAGTTGGTGTAGGCTCTATGAAACCCGGCAGCAATGTCAGCATCATTATTGATGGCGTAGGTCGTTTGGATAATCGCTTCGAATAAATCCATTCTGAGCAAATAACAAAAAACCCTTGCTACTCACAAAGCAAGGGTTTTTTTATAGGGCTTAGTCACTAACTCAGTGGCTCTCTTTTATTAGTAGCCAGAAACCGATGGCAACGCCAAACTACCTTTAGAAGCTTGAACGTTTTCATCCAAGTATTTAGTTAAAGCAAATACGGTATTCAAACAAGGCGTTGGCGTTTTAGTGATCTTGCCAAGCTCAATAACAGAACCAAGCAAAGCATCAATCTCTAAACTGCGACCAGCCTCTAAGTCTTGCAACATCGAGGTTTTATGCTTACCGACTTTTTCAGCACCAGCGATACGACGCTCAATATCAACCCGGAAAGTTACTCCTAATTTTTCAGCAATGGTCTGCGCTTCAGCCATCATATTGCGTGCCAACTCTTTGGTTAATGGGTACTGACAGATTCCTTCTAGCGTGCCATGCGTTAAAGAGCTAATCGGATTGAAGGTCATATTGCCCCACAACTTGAGCCAGATTTCAGAGCGAATGTCATCCAAAATCGGTGACTTAAATCCTGCAGCAGTCATCATCTCGGAGATTTTCTGAATACGATCTGTTGTCTTGCCATCTAATTCGCCCAGCGGAAAGCGATTGCCTTCTACGTGACGAATCACACCAGGAGCTTGAGTAAAGGTTGCTGGATACACTACGCAACCAATAATGTTGTTTGGGTTAATTGCTTTTTTAGCAAGACCACCAGCATCAACTGTTTCAACAGCATGATCTTGATACTCGCCACCCAACTTCTGGAAGTACCACCATGGAATACCGTTTTGCATTGGGATCAAGATTGTCTCTGGTCCCATGATGGCAGCTAAGTCATCAATAATCGGCTCCACTTGATGCGCCTTGACTGCCAGAATAATGACATCCGGTGTTTCTGCATCTTTAATTTTTTCGACCGCTTTTACCGTTGCAACTAAAGGCTCAGGCTGGTCATCCATAATTAGCGCGAGACCACGCTCTTTAATTGCTGCTAATGTTGCGCCACGCGCAACGACAGTGACATCATTGCCGGCTCGGGCCAACATGACAGCAAGATAACCGCCAATTGCGCCTCCTCCACCGATCACACAAATTTTCATAGGAACTCCATAAGAACAAAAATTTTTGAATTAATGCCATATTAGAGGAGATTATTTTGCACTGCAACAAAATATTATTGCCTAATTTTTAGGCAATATGCCCTTTAGACCGCCTTGAGCATATCTTTTGGCACCAGACTCCCTAAAAGCATGCCTGCAATGCTGGCAAATAAACCAGCCAATTGAGGAGGCAAGATATCGTGGGGAGCCAAAACTTCACAGCTGATCCATACCGTTAAACCGCAGACCACCGCCAAAAGACCCCCTAAAGAATTTGCCCTAGGCCAATAGACTCCAAAAGCCAGCGGTACAAAAGCAGCCACTAAAGTGACCTTATAGGCACTTTCTACCATCTTAAAAATCGACAATTCAGAGTTCACGGCAAAGAAGGTCACCACTACTGCAAAACACAAGACTGTAATACGCATGACTTTCAGTAAATCATGATCGGTTAAATGTTTAAAAAAGCCTCGCACAATATTTTCCGCAAAGGTAACCGATGGTGCTAATAAGGTTGCACTTGCGCAACTCTTAATCGCGGACAACAACGCACCGAAGAACATGACCTGAGCAAAGACAGGGGCATGATTCAAAATTAGCTTTGGCAAAATCATTTGTGGATCAGTATCCAAATATTGCTTCACTAAATCAGGGCTGATGAGGGTTGCAGAGTACGCCAAATACATCGGCACAAAAGCAAAGATGAAATACAGCACGCCACCCAAAAGGGCTGCCTGTACTGCGATGTTGACGTTTTTTGATGAAGTGATACGCTGGAAAACGTCTTGCTGCGGAATTGAGCCGAGCATCATGGTGCATAAGGCTGCGGTAAAGCCAAGAATGGATGCCAGATTCATTTCTGGCCAGAAATTACTAAACAGCCCCGCAGCCGAAGCATGCTCAACCACAACACTGATGCCGCCGGTCTGTGCTGTCATCTCCCCGCCAATATAGAGCATGCCAATCACAATGATGATCATCTGAATAAAGTCTGTAATTGCTACAGACCACATGCCACCAAAGAGCGTATAGATCAACACACTTCCTGCGCCTATCAACATGCCACCCGTCTGTGAAATGCTACCTTCGGAAACTACATTGAATACCAAACCGAGCGCTTTAATTTGTGCAGCTACCCAACCTAAATAGGAAACCACAATACATAAGGTAACCAGTACCTCTACTGTGCGGCCATATTTTTCACGAAAAAAGTCGCCGATGGTGAGCATGCGACGGTTATAGAGATGTCTTGCAAAAAAGAGTCCCACCAAAATCAAACAGAGTGAAGAGCCAAAAGGATCCGCAACAATGCCGCCCAAACCTTCTTTCAAAAAGGTGGCCGGAACACCTAAGACAGTCTCAGATCCAAACCAAGTGGCAAAAACCGTTGCCGTAACAATAGGCAAGGGCAAGCTATGGCCAGCTGCAGCAAAGTCTGCAGTGTTCTTCACGCGTAGGGCGGCCCATAAGCCTATGCCTACCGATACCACCCAATAGATGATGACAAACCAAATCAACATCGCCCAGTTTCTCCTTAAGGAAATTGGTCAAATTATATGGCCTTGTCACTTTTAGCAATAAGGGAATAAGTACCAATTTGATGCGGGCTGGTCTGACATAATTCAAGGGTGAATTCCCTTGAAGAGAACCCTCATGCCGATTTGGCATATCAGAAAACCATTCTGGGATCAGTCTCCCGCACCTTTGCATTGACCATTCCCTTGCTGCCCCAAGCTATCGAGAAAGTGGTTGGCAACACCTATTTGCTGTGCCGCATCGTCGATACGATTGAAGATGCCGCAGACTTAAGTCCAGGCACTAAACAAGCACTCTCTAAACTTTTTTTAGATGCGGTCCTTGAAAAATCTTCTGTTGATTCTTTTGTAACCCCTTGTCTAGAGGCCCTCAAGAATTACAGCAATCAAGATGAGTTGGATTTAATTATTCATACACCAACGGTTCTCCGTATTTTGCATACCTGCTCTCTTAGCGATCAGGCCGCTGTAAGTCGCTGCGTTTCGATTATGTCCAATGGCATGTCGCACTTTCATGGCAAACAAAATGCATTAGGCCTTAAAGATCTTCAAGAGTTCGAAGAATACTGTTATGTAGTTGCAGGCGTTGTTGGCGAACTCCTCACCACTATTTTTAGCAACCACTCTCCTGAATTTGCCAAACATATCGGTGGACATGAGGACCTTTCCATCGCCTTTGGTCAAGCACTACAAATGACCAATATATTGAAGGACTCCCCTGAAGATAGGGCTCGTGGTGTGTCTTGGAAGCCAACCAACGTCAGCCAATCGGAGTTACTGTGCATTGCCTATCAAAAACTGGAAGACTCCTTGCGCTATATCCAATTAATACCCAAGCAAGATATTGGGATGCGACAGTTTTGCTTTTTGGCATTTGGCTTAGCTGCCATGACCCTCTCTAAGATTGCCAATCGTAAGCAATTTGCTCATAAAGATGAAGTCAAACTCTCTCGCAGCACCGTCATGGGCTTTTACAGCCTTACGAAGCTCGCTGCCTCTAGTGATATTTTGATGAAAGTATTTTTTTATCTATCGACTGGTTCACTGAGAAAACTCAATAGAACTTAAATTACTCCCTCGTGCTTTAAAAGCCAGATTTTGATCTGCCGATAAAACCCTGGTGCATCCTCTTTCATGAAGCCACCAAGACCTTGCACAGAAACTACGCGGTGACAAGGTGTAATGAGAGGATAGGGATTGGCACCGCAAGCAGTTCCCACTGCACGCGCCCCACTCTTGATTTGTTTTGCGACCTGCCCATAAGTGCTTGTTTGGCCAGCGGGAATATTCAATACGCTATTCCAAACTTTGTTTTGATGATCCGTACCCTGTGGCTTCAAAGGTAGATCAAAGAGGTAATCTGAATTCTTGAAGTAAGCCTGGCATTGTTTAGCTACTTCACGAGCCAATTGATTCCGGGGTTTGATTAACACTGCTTTAACAGGCAAATAGTCGATTCTGGAAACCATCAAACTACCCTCCACCATTTCTGTTTCGATCCCCAAACGCCCAAAGGGCGCCTCAATGACGCAATACTGCAGGTCGGGAGAAGTTTTCTGGGGAGAGGAAGCCATAAGGAAGATTCTCACACACATTCAGAGATGAGATGACGTAGCTTTACGCCCAAGCTATAGCTTGTGAAATAACACTTTGCTATATTGAATCCATCTTACTTATTGCAGGCAAATCACATGGACACCTTTTTTGACGATTGGCCCTTCATAGGCCAACTAGCGCTAGTCCTATTTCTACTCGCACTATCTGGCTTTTTTTCCATGGCAGAGACCAGCATGTTGTCTTCCAATCGTCATCGGCTACGTGCCATGGCCAATGGCGGCAATGCTGGTGCTGCTTTAGCTGAAAGACTTCTCAAGCGCATTGATTCATTACTTTCCGTATTACTGATCTCCAATAATTTGATCAATACCATCCTACCGATTTTAGTTACCGGTATTGCGCTTCATATTTTTGGAGAAAGTGGTCTCGTTCTATCTATCGCTACACTCGTTGTTGCCTTGCTAATTATTGTTTTTAGCGAAATCACACCGAAAGTCATTGGCGCAGCCTTTCCAGAAAAAATTGCTTCCAGCGTTGGCTGGTTCATCCTGCCCCTCACCTTTATTTTCAAGCCCCTGCTATGGCTTATCAATAGCTTTGTCTCTGGCCTGATGCGAGTCTCCGGTCTACAGTCTTCTGCAGATAGCCGGGCGATGAGCAAAGAGGAGTTACGTAGCCTCGTGCTGGAATCCAATCGCTTCGTCTCAACTCACCATCGCAATATTTTGCTCAACCTTTTCAATCTAGAAAAAATTACAGTGGATGATGTCATGACGCCTCGATCCAAGATTGAGGTTCTAGATCTTTCTAGACCGATCGATGAAGTAATACAGCAGCTAGAGACCTGTTATCACAACAAATTACCTGTATGCGATGGTGACTCAGAGCGCATCATTGGTATTTTGTCGGTGAAGAAGGCGCTTTCTCTGCTTGGTGATACCGATCTAAAACATGAGGACTTTAAGTCTTTGGTGAATGAACCCTATTTCATCCCCAGCGGCACACCCGTACTGCAGCAGATGCAATTTTTCCAAGACAACCAACAACGCTTGAGCTTGGTTGTAAATGAGTATGGCGAAGTATTAGGTCTCGTTACCTTCGAGGATATTGTTGAAGAGTTAATTGGTGAGTTCACAACATCCTTCTCGAACCTATCTACCGACCCTCATTGGCTTGCTGATGGCACTTACTTAGCCAGCGGCAGCGCCTCACTTCGCGACCTCAATCGCCTTCTCAATCTTAATTTACCGCTAGATGGTCCGCGCACTTTAAATGGATTACTGCTGGACAAGCTTGAGGCGATTCCTGATCATGATGTCAGCGTGCGCCTTGCAGGAGTCGTGATGGAGATCGTGCAATTTGATGAGCAGGGTATTAAAACCGTCAAACTATATCGACCCGCTACTAATAGCGATCAAGATTGAGAGTAAATCATGATGACTCACTCATTATTCGGATCTGGCATGAAATCGCTGTTAATGCGATTAACTCCAGGGCGAGTGATATTCATATTGAGGCCGGCCCGCACAACACCTTAGTGCGCATCCGAGTAGATGGCTTATTACAAAAGCACTCCCAATATTCTGCTGAACTCCACGAACGACTCATTACTCGCATCAAAATTCTGGCGCGGCTTGATATAGCTGAAAAGCGCCTTCCACAAGATGGGCGCCTTTGTATAGGTCATGATTTTTCTAGACCGGATATAGATTGCCGAGTATCCATACTGCCAACCCTCTATGGAGAAAAAGCAGTCATTCGTATTCTGCCAAACCGAATTGATGAACTCGCGCTAGACCAATTAGGCCTATTACCTGAGCAACTGGATATTTTTAAAGGCGCTCTGTCCCAAGTCAATGGATTAATTTTGGTGACCGGCCCAACCGGGAGCGGTAAAACGCGTACCTTGTATAGCTGCTTGCAGGCGCTTAATCACATGCACCGCAATATTTGCTCTATTGAAGATCCGATTGAAATTCGTTTACCAGGTATCAATCAAGTCGCTTACCATCCACGAGCAGGCCTCGACTTTTCAATCATCATTCGAGCCCTGCTCAGACAGGATCCAGACGTCATCATGATTGGTGAGATTCGGGATAAGGCCAGCGCTGAACTTGCTATTCAAGCAGCGCAAACAGGGCATCTCGTTTTAAGCACACTGCATACCCGCAATGCTCGTGCTGCCGTATCCAGATTGCAAAATCTTGGTGTTGATCAAGGCGCACTTGAATCTTGCATTCGCAGTATTAGTTCTCAACGTTTAGTACGCAAAACTTGCCTACACTGCCATGGACAAGACAATTCACAACAAAGTATTTGTGAGTCCTGCAAGGGGTCTGGATACTTTGGGCGTCTGGGCGTTCATGAGGTACTCAATACATCCCATATATTAAATCCTGACTTAAGTTACCCCTCTATGCATGCCGCAGGAATACGCCATGTTGAAAGAGGCTGGATTACACAGGATGCTCTAGCCGCGGAAGTGGGTACCTGGGCATGAGTCACAGACTATCCAAACAAGATCAACTTGGCTTTGCTCGGCAACTCCTTACCTTACTGCAGGCTGGCCTAGCACTTCTAAATGCCATCGAGCTGATCTACCAAACCGCGCCCAAATCATGGCATGCATGGTTACAAAACATTCATGCTCAATTAAAAAATGGGTACAGCCTGTCACAATGTCTCCGTTTGAATGCCGATCTTTTCTCGATGGAATTGATTAATCTCATCAGTGTGAGTGAACGCACGGGAGATATTGAACTTGCACTTACCGCCATCTGCGAACAACTCGAAGCGCAAATTGAATTACGCCGTAAAGTACAGCAAGCGCTGGCTTATCCCCTCATCACTCTAACGACCTCTCTGGCACTGGTAATTGTCATGATGGTTTGGGTGGTACCCGTCTTTAAGGATGTATTTGCCAACTTTCAGGCAGAGCTTCCGGGGCCCACGCGAATGTTGATCCAAGCCTCCTCCCTGATAGAGCATTACTTTCTTGAGCTTGGGTTTGGCTTGGTTCTAAGCATTGTCACCTTTTACCTTAGTTGGGCGAAGTCTATGCGCCTACAAAGGCAATGTGATCGGCTCAGTTTTCGTCTTCCTATCCTCGGCCCGCTATTAAGGCTGGCTACCTTAACGCATTGGTGTCGAACACTCGGCCACCTCATTTCTTCAGGACTCTCCTTGCCAGACGCCCTGCGGGTTACAGCCCAATCATCCAATCATTGGCTTAGCCATGATTTCAGCGCCGAGGTATTTAAGCAGCTCACTCGAGGCTGGCCATTAGGAGAATCATTAACCAGGGCAGATCCAAAACAGATCCTATTTGATCTTGAAACACTGCAATTACTCAGGATTGCATCCGAGAGCGGTTCGCTAGATAGCATGCTTTGCAAGCGTGCCAATATTTTGGGTTCCGAACTAAGCAATCGATTAAATACCCTTAGCCAAACACTTGAACCCCTTTTAATTGTGATTGTTGGGATAATCATCGGTAGCCTAGTCATCATCCTGTATCTCCCGATTTTTAATCTTGGACAGATTGTGTAATGCGTTTACTTAATAATCTTGACCTCATCCGTTATTTGCTCATACTGGCTTTACTGTATTTGAGCTACATTGATTTACGCAGCTTTAGGCTTCCAGACTTTGTCACCCTGCCACTCATCATTGCTGGCATTCTTTTTAATCAGCTATCACCTATAAGCTTTGTTGATCCTGTTAGCGCTGTTACTGGGGCAGCTATTGGGTATGGGTCTCTCTGGCTCTTAAATCGTCTTTACCGTCTAACTAAAAAGCAAGATGGAATTGGCATGGGGGATGCAAAATTACTGGCGGCTCTTGGCGCTTGGTTGGGATGGGCGGCTTTACCAAGCATCCTACTGATTGCCTCAGTCTCCGGCCTTATTGGTGGGCTGATCTACTTGAAATGGCGCAAAAAAAATACTCGTCACGCCTTTCCTTTTGGGCCATTTCTTGCCTTTGCTGGCATTATTGAGTTGTTATGGCCACAGCATCTCCTACCATTCCTTCTGAGCAATCTCCCTTAAGTACCTTAAGGGAACTTCTGCCTTTAGTTGGCTTAACCGGGGGAATTGGTTCAGGCAAAACAGCAGTCAGCGACTTACTTGGTCAAATGGGTGCCGGCATCATCGATACCGATTTGATAGCGCATCAGATTACCGCTCCTGGTGGAATTGCTATTCCGCTGATTCAGGCGAAATTTGGACCTGAGTTTATTGAGCCTAATGGCGCTCTAGATAGAGCCAAAATGCGAACCCTTGTCTTCGGTTCTCCGGATGCCAGAGAGTCCTTAGAGGAAATTACCCACCCTTTAATTCGCCAAGAGACCCTAAAGCAGGCCAAGGAATTGGCCGATACTGGTGTTCCATACCTTGTCTTTGTAGTTCCCCTCTTAATTGAGTCTGGAAGCTGGGCAGGCCAAGTTGATTACCTGGTAGTGGTTGATTGCCCAGAGGAAACCCAAATCCAGAGGGTGATGCAGCGCAGCAAGCTATCTAGAACTGAGGTCGAAGGGATATTAAACGCCCAGGCAAGCCGTCAACAGAGACTTCGGCTGGCAAATGCCGTCATTGAAAACCAAGGCAGCTTGGCTGAGCTCAAATTGGCTGTTGAGCAATTGCACCAAAAAATCCTAGGGATTAAGAAAGCTTAAGCCAGTTCGTCATAGAATATGGGCTTGTGATTGTTTACGAATACCCCTTCAACGAATTAGTTCGAAGCATGCTTCGGCTGGAGTATTTGTACGCCCGTTTCAATCACTTTAATCGCTCTGACGATCCTGAACTTCACCACAATGCAATCTCGATTTTGTTTGATCTCGGCGACATCGGATCACGCGGTGACATCAAGTCATTACTCTTAAAAGAATTTGAGCGTCAGAAATACAACTTGAATGGTCTTAAGTCATCGCAAAAAGTAGATCAAGAAGCTCTTACCCAAACCCTTAGTGAAATTGATTCTGTTGCAAGTAGCATTAACAGTTCGATGGGTAGGCCAAATTTAGCCATCTCAGAAAGCGAGTGGCTCAATGCCATCCGCACTAGATTAAATATTCCCGGCGGCACCAGCCCGATAGATTTACCGAGCTATCATGCCTGGAAAAATAGCCCCTCGAGTGAACGTCGCGCACTACTCGATCAATTTGTTACACCACTCTTGCCATGGCAAGAAGCTTGTCAATTATTTTTACGCTTACTTCGTCAATCGGGTGAAGCCAAAGATGTTGTTGCACACAATGGCTCTTTTCAGCAAGCACCCTCAGGAAAAGTCTATCAATTAATGCGTCTGGCTGTTGAAGATGACACGCTCTTCTCAGAAATTAGCGCCAATAAATATCTACTCTCGGTTCGTTTCTTAAAAGCAGATCGGGATAAAAAAGCACAGCACGTCAACGTAGATGTGCCATTCAAGCTGACGCTCTGTCAGTTTTAAGCGAGTAGCTCTCTCAGCCTTTCCAGCATTGGCCAAGCGGCCGGCAAAAGGGGTTCAACTGAAGGTGTTTTTGCTGTCAGCAACTCCCACGATAAAGCCTGACCTTCACAGCCTACAGGGGTACCTGACCACTGGCGAATCACACTCACATGCAAACGCACATAAGCATGAGGATAATCATGTTCTAGAACCGTCAGCTCCTCACTAGACTCAATCTCAATACCCAACTCTTCTTGCAGCTCACGCTTGAGAGCCTCAAAAACAGACTCCCCTTTTTCAATTTTTCCACCAGGCACTTCCCAGTAACCAGCATAGGGCTTGCCCTCTGGTCTTTGTCCTAATAAATAGCGACCTTGTGTATCCAATAAGATACCAGCCGCAACTTCTGTGACGGGACGCTGATCTTGAGCCATAAAATAAACCGCTTTTAAGCGTGCGATCCAGCCCAATGTTTAGCAAATTGCCACGCGACACGACCAGAACGTGAGCCACGTTCAAGCGCCCAGACTAAAGCTTCGGAACGTGCTGCTTCAATCTGTGACGCACTTAAGCCAAAGTGCGTTAGCCAATGTGCCACGATAGCTAAATATTCATCTTGCTTGGGGGGATAAAAGGACAGCCATAATCCGAATCGCTCTGATAAAGAAATTTTTTCTTCAACCACCTCACCCGGATGAATTTCGCCATCATCACTATAAGAATAACCTTCGTTATCCTTCATATATTCGGGTAGAAGATGGCGTCGATTTGAAGTAGCGTAAATCAAAATATTGTCGACTTGCGCAGAAACTGAGCCATCTAAGGCTGATTTCATGGCCTTGTAGCCTGATTCACCTTCATCAAAAGACAGGTCATCACAAAAAACAATAAAGCGCTCAGGCCGCTCGGCCAAGATATCAGCAATATCCGCTAGGTCTGCTAAATGATCTTTCTCAACCTCGACCAAGCGCAAGCCCTGACTTGCAAATTCATGCAAGCTCGCTTTAATTAAGGAAGATTTACCAGTACCCCTAGCGCCAGTGAGCAAAATATTATTAGCGGGCTTTTTTTGAATGAAGTTTTTGGTGTTGTCCCGAATGGCATCACGCTGACGATCAATATTCTTCAGATCGTCAAAGGTAATATCTGCAACATGCTTAACCGGCTGCATAAATCCAATGCTACCAAAAATACTATCGCGTCTACGCCATCTAAATGCAGTAGAAGATTTCCACTCATTCTCCGTTAAAGGCTTAGGCAGGAAAGTTTCGAGATGATTTAAAAGTTGCTCTAATTTTTCATTCATGATTTTTTGGCTTTATTAAGAGCGATAGTCTGCATTGATCGAAACATATTCATGCGATAAATCACAAGTCCACATCGTTTGCGAAGCCGTGCCACGACCTAAATCAATCTTGATCGTAATCTCTGAAGCCTGCATGACCCTTTGGCCATCAGCCTCTTGATAACTAGGATTGCGCCCACCATCCTTGGCAACCCAAACGTCTCCCAACCACATTTGAACTTTGCCAACATCCAGGTCTAAGATACCCGCATACCCAATGGCTGCCAGGATTCGCCCAAGATTAGGGTCACTCGCAAAAAAGGCTGTCTTTACCAAAGGTGAATGGGCAATAGCCTTCGCTACTAAACGGCATTCTTCAACCGTCTTGCCACCAACGACCTCTATAGTCATAAATTTTGTTGCGCCTTCGCCGTCACGCACAATCATTTGCGCTAACTTTCTAGCGATCGCAATCAGGGCATCACGCAGAATGGCATAGTTGGCATCAGCTGTGGAACTAATCTGAACGGTAGATTTTCCCGTCGCCATGATGATGAAAGAATCATTTGTTGAGGTATCACCGTCAATAGTGATGGCATTAAATGATTGGTCGGCAACCTCACGGGTCAAGCCGGTCAACAAGCCTGGTGCAAAGCCTGCATCAGTAGCGATGAAGCCCAACATCGTTGCCATATTAGGATGAATCATGCCGGCACCCTTACAGATACCAGTCATCGTCACTAGGCCAGCAGGACTCTGAACTGAAGCGGAGCAAGCCTTCGGCTGAGTATCCGTTGTCATGATGGCTTCAGCCGCATCCAACCAATTGTCTTCGCCTAAGTTTGCAACTGCCGCTGGTAAAGCAGAGATAATTTTCTCAATGGGTAGAGGCTCCAAAATCACACCGGTAGAAAAAGGTAGGATTTGCTCTGGGTTTAATTTGAGGTCATTTGCTAAAGCGGCGCAGGTCTCTAGGGCATGCTTCATGCCCTGCTCACCGGTGCCCGCATTGGCATTGCCTGTATTGACGACCAATGCCCGAATCTCGCCGTTACGACCTTCTTGAGCCAAATGCTCTCGACATACTTGAACGGGGGCTGCACAAAAGCGATTGAGCGTAAATACACCAGCTACTTGCGAACCTGGCGCCAATCTCATGACCAATAGATCCTTGCGATTGGCCTTTTTAATTCCGGCCTGAGCGATACCCATCTCAAAGCCTGCAATAGGCTTGAGGTCTGATTTTTGAGGGAGAGGTAAGTTAACGGTCATAGTTCGACAATTGTAGATGACGTACAAAAACAAAGCGCGCCAGAGTATGGCGCGCTTCTTGACTTACTTTAGAGCTAGCTTTGTAACACCCTATACCTTGATTGGTAACTCACGTATCCGCTTGCCAGTTGCGGCAGCAATAGCGTTTACCAAAGCAGGGGCTACCAAAGGAACCCCGACTTCGCCCAAGCCACCAGGCTTTTCTTCACTTGGAATCAAATGAACCTCAACCACAGGCACCTGATTTTGACGTAGAGATGGGTAGTTATTAAAGTTACTTTGTTGTACTCGACCATTTTCAATCGTAATTTCATTATTAAGGGCTGCACTGAGACCGTAAATTACTCCGCCCGTTAATTGCGCTCTCGCTTGATCAGGGTGAACTGTTATTCCGCAATCTGCAACAAAAGTCACTTTCTTTACTTTAGTTTGAGTTGCAGTGGGATCTAACTCAACAACACAGGCTGAATAGGTGCCATAACATTCCATCTGCGCCACCCCAAAACGCTTACTACCAGGGGTATAACCAGACATTTTCACAGCCATATTGAGCACAGTGTTTGCTCTCAGATGCTTTCTGCCAAGCGATGCCAAGCGGAATGCAACAGGATCTTTGCCGGCCACCAATGCGACTTCATCAACAAAGCTTTCAATAGCAAATGCATTTAATGCATTACTTACCGAGCGCCAATATCCAACACGCACGCCGGTATCAGAAATAACATTGGTAAGATCCAAATTTGGTACGTCATCATAGGTCACGTTTTGAGAGCCCTCGACCATGAAAGGATCAAAGCCATCTTTTACAAACCCAGGGAATGCACGAGCAGTAACGGATTGCGAAACCATCTTCGCTTTAACAACATTTAATTTTCCATCTGCACCCAATACACCCTCTACCTTATGAAGGCTCATAGGACGATAGAAGTCATGCGTAATGTCATCTTCTTTTGTCCACAACATCTTGACAGGCATGCCAGCCGCCTTAGAAATCTCAGCAGCTTGTCGAATGAAATCAAGTTCTAATTTGCGACCAAAACCACCACCTAAGAATGTTGTTTCAATGGTGACATCCTCAGGCTTTACACCTGCTGCTGCAGCAGCAACTGCTTCACCACCCTGCTGAAACTGAATCGGCCCAATAATTCTGCACTTACCATTAGATACATCAGCAGAACAATTGACTGGCTCCATTGTGGAGTGGGCTAAATAGGGCAAGAAATACTGGGCGCTAATGACTTTGCCTTTAGCCAACTCGGCATCAGTATTGCCAGCCGTCTTAATAGTGGCGCCTTTTTTCGTCAATGACTCCTCTAAGCTTTTGCGAATCATGGCGGTATTCAAATTTGCATTAGGGCCTTCATTCCAAACGATTTTGAGAGCATCTCGCCCTTTTCGAGCCGCATAAAAATCTTTAGCTAATACTGCGACACCATCTGAAATCTGAACTACCTTTATCACGCCTGATACCTTCATGGCAGCAGATGCATCAAATGAAGTAGGTGTTCCTCCAATAACTGGGCATTGCGCCAAAGAAGCAATTGCCATACCAGGAATCTTGACATCGATTCCATAGATGGCTTTACCAGCTACTTTCAAGGGCGTATCCAAACGCCGCATACTTTCTTTACCGATCACCATAAATTTTGTAGGCGGCTTTAGGGCTGGCTTTTCAGGTAATGGTAATTTAGCCGCATCGGCAGCTAACTCACCATAAGTTGCGGACTTGCCGCCAACATGAGTAACCTTGCCATTCATTGCCCGACAACTTTCAGGTGATACCTTCCAGCGTGCAGCCGCCGCTTCTACTAACACGGTGCGAGTCGCTGCGCCGGCTGTTCTCAGCTTATCGAAGGCTTCGCGAACAGATGTTGAGCCGCCAGTAATTTGACCCCCCAGCAAGGCATTGATATAAACCGGCGCCACACCTGCCATCTCCACCTTAATCATGGAGAGTGGCAAATTTAATTCTTCCGCCAACAAAGCAGGCATTGATGTGTAGACATCTTGACCCATCTCTGAGCGAGCACAAATCAAAGTAATTTGATTATTGGGCGTAATACGAATCCAAGCATTTGCTAATGCAGGCTGCGCAGAAGCACTAGTAGCTGCCTCACTAGCTAATGGCAGGTACATTCCAAGAACAAATGCACCTGATACTGATGCACCATGCTGAATAAATTGGCGACGACCTAAACTCTTAACGGAATTATTTTTCATATTGTTTACCCCTTAGGCCAATTTATCTGCAGCACGTTTAACCGCTTTTTCAATCCGAGAATAAGTTCCACAACGACAGATGTTTCCACTCATTGCGTTTTTTATCTCTTCAGAATTTGGCTTTGATTTTTTGGCTAGCAAATCAGCTGCTGACATCATTTGCCCTGTCTGACAATATCCACACTGTGGCACATCAAACTCAATCCAAGCCTCTTGAAGAGCGCTACCCATTTTTGCTGGTAGGCCTTCCAGGGTTGTAACTGATTTGCTAGCTGCGGCTGAAACCGGGGTTGAGCAGGAGCGAATGGCAGTGCCCTCAAGGTGAACAGTACAAGCTCCGCACAGAGCTGCACCACAACCATATTTAGGGCTCGTTACATCCATATGATCTCTAAGAACCCATAAAATAGGGGTTTCAGGGTCCCCTTCAAAACGAACGGCTTTGCCATTGAGATTAAAAGAAATAGCCATATCACCCCCCTTAGATTTTTTCTATTGCGAATATAAATTCAACCTTGCAGCACTCTCAAATCATGACAGATTTACTCATGTCTTGCCCATATCATTTACTAGGGATTTCACCAAGAAAAAAGCCCAGCATTCACTGGGCTCTCGGAGACGGAGGCTAACTATTTACGCTAGAGCGCCGTGGCAACTCTTATATTTCTTGCCACTGCCACAAGGACAAGGATCGTTGCGACCCACCTTAGGTCCTGTACGCAAAGGTGCTGGGGTTAATTCAACATCAGCCAGATCTGGCGCATTGGAGATCGCAGCATCCGCTTCCGCGTGCTGATATTGCACGTCAGATAGCTTAGCTAAATCCTCATTCATGGATTCAGAGGCCTGATCTAACTCGCTAGCACTTCGAATTTGCACGGTCATAATGCTTTTCACAACATCATTCTTGATTACATCTAAGAGCTCGCTATACAACTCAAAGGCTTCACGGCGATATTCTTGTTTAGGATCTTTCTGAGCGTAGCCACGCAAATGAATACCTTGGCGCAAATGATCCAATGCAGCCAAGTGCTCACGCCAATGAGTATCTAAGCTATACAAAAGCACTGAGCGCTCAAAACCAGCAAAGGACTCTCTACCACTTAAATCCACTTTGGCATCGTATGCCGCTTTAGCAGCTTGCTGAACACGCTCTAGGATTTCAGCATCTTCCACCGTCTCAGCACTTTCAACCCACTTCTGTAAATCTACCGTGAGACCCCATTCACTTGCAAGGGCATTCTCAAGACCCGCTAAATCCCACTGCTCCTCCATGGAGTCTTGTGGCACATATACAGAGCACACTGTACGAAGTACGTCTTCACGCAGATTAGCAATTAACTCACCAACATCACTGCTCTCTAAGACTTCATTTCTGAGGCGATAAGTTTCTTTACGCTGATCATTCGCAACATTGTCGTACTCCAACAATTGCTTACGAATATCAAAGTTGCGGCCTTCCACTTTACGTTGCGCAGATTCAATCGAGCGAGTCACCATACCTGCTTCAATTGGCTCGCCATCTGGCATCTTCAAGCGTTCCATGACTGCGCGCAGGCGATCGCCAGCGAAAATACGCAGAAGAGGATCATCTAAAGAAAGATAAAAACGTGAGGAACCTGGATCACCCTGACGACCTGAGCGACCCCTTAGCTGGTTATCAATGCGTCGACTTTCATGACGCTCAGTACCAATGATATGTAAACCACCAGCAGCTAAGACTTGGTCGTGAATGCTTTGCCACTCATCTTGAAGGCTCTTAATCTTTGCGGCCTTCTCTGCATCTGCAAACGCTGAATCTGCTTCAATCAATGAGGATTGCTTACCAACATTACCGCCCAATACAATATCGGTTCCACGACCAGCCATATTGGTGGCAATCGTGATCATCTTAGGGCGGCCAGCTTGCGCAATAATTTCCGCTTCACGCTCATGCTGTTTTGCATTCAAAACTTGATGAGGCATTTTGCGTTGATCAAGCATCTTCGCAATTAACTCAGAATTTTCAATCGAAGTAGTTCCTACTAGTACGGGTTGGCCGCGCTCATAGCAATCTTCAATATCTTTAATCACGGCATCATAACGCTCGCGCGATGACTTATAAATCTGATCTTGACGATCTTTACGCTGACTAATTCTGTTTGGTGGAATCACAACCGTTTCGAGGTTGTAAATTTCTTTAAATTCGTAAGCTTCAGTATCAGCAGTACCAGTCATACCAGCTAACTTGCCGTACATGCGGAAATAGTTCTGGAATGTAATCGTCGCTAAGGTTTGATTCTCATTCTGAATCGGAACGCCTTCTTTGGCCTCAACAGCTTGATGCAATCCATCGGACCAGCGACGACCCTGCATTAAGCGGCCAGTAAATTCATCAACGATGATGACTTCGTTGTTTTGCACTACATAATGTTGATCGCGGTGGAACAAGGAATGCGCACGCAAGGCTGCGTATACATGGTGCATCAAAGTAATGTTTTGCGGAGCATACAAGGAGTTGCCATCATTGAGAGCACCTAATTGCACTAATACAGCCTCAGCCTTATCGTGACCTTGCTCAGTTAAATATACC
This sequence comes from Polynucleobacter sp. AP-Latsch-80-C2, assembly GCF_018882185.1. Lineage (GTDB taxonomy): Bacteria > Pseudomonadota > Gammaproteobacteria > Burkholderiales > Burkholderiaceae > Polynucleobacter. The sequence goes on from NZ_JACVOY010000004.1 coordinate 174,497, forward strand.
TGCTGAGACTTTTCATCTACCCAATAATCACCTGGCTTTTCAACACCAGTTCCATCCGCTTTTTCTTCGCCAATTTGCAAATCTAAATAAGAGGGAAGTGCATTAATCTTGAGGTAGAGATCGGTATGGTCATCTGCTTGGCCGGAAATGATTAATGGCGTACGCGCTTCATCAATCAAAATCGAATCGACCTCATCGACGATGGCATACGCTAAACCACGCTGTACGCGTTGACCTAAATCTTGCACCATGTTGTCGCGCAAGTAATCAAATCCAAATTCGTTATTAGTACCGTAGGTAATATCTGCTGCGTAAGCTGCTTGCTTAGTAGTGTGATCCATCTGCGAAAGATTGATCCCTACCTGCATTCCTAGAAAGTTATATAACTTGGACATCCACTCAGCATCGCGCTGAGCAAGGTAATCATTTACTGTAACTACATGCACACCCTTACCAGTCAGTGCATTTAAATATACTGGAAGCGTAGCAGTTAAAGTTTTTCCTTCACCTGTGCCCATTTCAGCAATCTTGCCTTGATGCAATGCTAGACCACCGATGATCTGGGCATCAAAATGGCGCATCTTCATAACGCGCACACTGGCTTCGCGAACTACAGCAAATGCCTCCGGGGCGATGTCGTCCAGCGACTCGCCCGCAGCTAAGCGCGCTTTAAATTGCTCAGTTTTTGCGGCCAATGCAGCATCATCCAAAGCTTGAAGGCTGGACTCAAAAGCGCCAACCTTGGCAACGACTTTGCGATACTGCTTTAAGAGGCGGTCGTTACGACTGCCGACCAGGGTTTTAAGAAGACCGATTACCATGGGATATTGAAGAAAATGAAGTCCTTGAGTTTATCACCCGCAACCCCTTTTTTATGAACTTTGCTCCTAAACCGAAACGTCAGCAAACAGCCCATGAATGGGTTGATTACCTTCGGGATTCTGAGGGCTTGGGGGGCATTTTGGCTAAGACCGAGGATCTAGCCAAGCTGAAGTCCATCCTCGCGCGAGCCTTAACCACGCTCGAATTGGGTCACTTGAGTCAAAAAATCGAATCTGGATGGCGTCAAGGCACCCAAAATGAGTTGTTTTTACTCGTCGGCAACGCCAGCATTGCAAGCCGTCTGCAACAAGTTTTACCTAGTTTAATCAATGAGTTAGCGAAGAATGGCTTAGTTTGTAGCGCCATCAAGGTGCAGGTGAAGCCTGCGCCAGCAAGCCGGGAAATAAAACCCCGTACCGATGCTGGAGCGCTACGAAAACCCACTGGTTTAAATGAAATAGCCAGATCATCTTGGCAAGGATTACTTGAAAAATTGGCGCCTGACTCAAGTTTGCGTAAGGCAGTTGAGAAGTTGCTACAAAATAAACCTAAGTAAACCTAAGTAATCGGGAAGAATCTATCAGAAAAAGAGAGGCTGACTCTCTTGTGAATAAGCTTCAGGTGCCTTATTGGCTGAGAAAGTACTAATTTCATAGGCACTTGGATCTTCTAATAACTTGCGTAGCAAGGCGTTATTTAGGGCGTGTCCTGATTTCTCAGCTACATAAGCACCAACAATCGGATGGCCAACTAAATACAAATCGCCAATGGCATCCAAAATTTTATGGCGCACAAACTCATCTTCATAACGAAGTTCTTCGTTATTCAAAATACGATGCTCATCCAAAACAATTGCGTTATCTAAGCTGCCGCCACGAGCTAAACCCATCTCTCGTAATGCTTCAACTTCGTGAGCAAAACCAAAAGTGCGAGCACGGCCAATTTCACTGCGGTAAGCATGCTCTGCAAAATCCACTACGAAACGTTGGCCTGTTTTATCTACAGCTGGATGTTTAAAGTCGATGGTGAAATCCAACTTATATCCAAAGAATGGTTCTAAGCGTGCAAGCTTATCGCCTTCACGAACCTCGATTGGTTTTTTAATCACTACAAACTGACGTGGAGCTTCTTGCTCAACAATGCCAGCAGACTCAATTAAGAATAAAAAAGATGCAGCACTACCATCCATGATGGGAACTTCTTCCCCATCTAATTCAAATAAGAGATTGTCTAGGCCCAGGCCAGCACAAGCAGAAAGCAAGTGCTCAACCGTAGAGACTCTAACGCCATCTTTTTGAATCACAGAGGCGAGGCGGGTATCGCACACAGCCAGAGCAGTGGCAGGAACTACCGAATGCTCTGGTGTATCAACACGCACGAATTGAACCCCTGAATTGACGTGTGCAGGTTTGATCGAAATCGTTACCTTACGCCCAGAGTGCAAGCCAATCCCTACGGTTTTCACCGGAGTAGCGATAGTGCGTTGCTTCATCATGATGATGTTTCTCTATTCAGGGGATGTGAATTACAGCTTTTTCAAAATAGATGCAGCATCGCTTACTTCAAATTTTCCTGGAGCTTCGCGATCTAATATTTTCACTACGCCATCTTCAACAATCATGGCATAACGATCTGAACGCACACCTAAACCGCGGGCAGTTAAATCCAACTCTAAGCCTACTTTTTTAGTGAACTCTGCACTGCCGTCGCCCATCATGCGAATTTTTTTGCCGACCTTTTGGTCACGACCCCATGCACCCATGACAAATGGATCGTTTACAGAAATACACCAAATCTCGTCAACACCTTTTGCTTTGATTGCATCGTAGTGCTCCACATATCCAGGAACGTGTTTTGCAGAACAAGTAGGCGTAAAAGCACCAGGCAAAGCAAAAATGACAATTTTTTTACCCGCTAACAGCTTCTCAACTTCAAATGCATTTGGCCCTAGGGAGCAGCCTTCGCTCTCTTCATTCATGAATTCATAAAGAGTAGCGTTAGGTAATTTTTGTCCAACAGCAATCATGACATCTCCAATAATTAGTTGTTCGTTAGTATGCCAACGCAAGCGCGGGATTCGTCGTCCGGAGGGGCGCCCGCGCTGGCATTTCGCAACTACCTATTGTATTGAGCAGTCAATTAATCTGCTTGCTTACGCAAAAAGGCTGGTATTTCATAGTAATCAGCCCCCTTGTCCAACATGGATTTAGCCTGAGGAGAGCTATCCGCACCTAATGTAGGCGCAGGAGTCGCTTCACGAGAGCTACGAAAAACCCGTGGCAAATCATATTGGCTGTAATCAACACTACCAGCACCAGCTGATTGCGCAGGCACGGAAGATAAACCTCCAGCCATGGCAGCACTAGCACCTAAAGCAGAGTCCATACCCACCTTACTCATTGCAGCCGATGGGCTGGCAGGAGCAAAGCTATTGAGATCGGCCATCGTTGGCATTGCGTCATGTGTACCTGTAGCCTGTCTCCACACTACTTCTGGTTGATGTGCTTGACGGGCTTGTGGATTATTCAATCCAGTAGCAACTACTGTTACACGCAAAGCATCACCCAAGCTATCGTCATATACAGTACCGAAGATCACCGTTGCATCATCAGCTGCATAACCACGAATCGCAGCCATCACTTCACGAGTCTCAGACAATTTCAATGAACGGCTTGCAGTGATATTGACTAATACACCGCGTGCGCCTGACAAATCAACACCTTCAAGCAATGGTGAAGCTACAGCAGCTTCTGCTGCTAAGCGTGCACGATCCATGCCCGAAACAGTTGCTGTTCCCATCATGGCTTTACCTTGCTCGCCCATTACTGTTTTTACGTCCTCAAAGTCAACGTTAATCAGACCTTGAACATTGATGATTTCTGCAATACCAGAAACCGCGTTATGCAACACATCATCGGCGCAAGCAAAGGCTTTATCAAACTCAGCATCCTCACCCATCACTTCAAATAGTTTTTCATTCAACACAACGATCAATGAATCTACATATGACTCGAGCTCAGAAGCACCGTTCTCAGCAACTTTCAAGCGCTTAACGCCCTCGAAATCAAATGGCTTGCTAATAACGCCGACTGTCAGAATACCCATCTCCTTAGCCACTTGTGCCACGATAGGAGCCGCACCAGTTCCAGTACCGCCGCCCATTCCAGCGGTGATGAACACCATATGAGCACCTTGCAATGCATCAGCAATACGCTCACGCGCTTCAATCGCTGAAGAAGCACCGATTTCAGGTTTTGCACCAGCTCCCAATCCGCTAGAGCCCAGTTGCAAATTCACAGATGCTTCAGAACGCTGCAAAGCGCCTGCATCGGTGTTCATGCAAATGAACTCTACGCCGTTTACTCCGCGACGGATCATGTGCTGAACGGCATTACCGCCAGCGCCACCGACTCCAACCACTTTAATAATGGTTTTGCCAGCAGTATCTTGATCTAACATTTCAAATTCCATATACCCTCCTAGGTAATTAAATTACTACATTGACGACGACGAAAAAACTTAAAAATTCCCTGCAAACCATTCCTTCATGCGCGAGATAACCCCTTGTAACGCGCCTGACTGAGAAACACGACGACCGCGCAATAACTGCGCTTGACCTTCCATCAGCAAACCAATGCTGGTGGCATATCTGGGGCTACGTAATACTTCATGCAAATGACCGCGGTACTCTGGAGTACCAATACGAGCAGGGCGTAAGAACACTTGCTCAGCAAGCTCTACCATGCCGGGTATCAATGAAGTGCCTCCCGTTAGAACAATTCCCGAGGAGACCATGTCCTCATAGCCAGAGTCACGAACCACGCCTCTAACTAAAGTAAATAATTCTTCAACGCGGGGCTCAATCACCGCAGCCAAAGCCTGCTTAGACATTGGACGAGGCTCACGATCACCCACGCCAGGCACATCAATCATGGTTGTCGGATCAGCTAATTCTTGACGGGCTATTCCATGAGCAATCTTGAGATCCTCTGCATCAATGGTTGGAGTACGAAGCGCCATCGCGATGTCATTGGTGATTTGATCACCTGCAATTGGAATAACTGCCGTATGACGAATAGATCCTTGGCAGTAAATCGCGATGTCGGTTGTACCGCCACCAATATCGACCAAAACAACGCCCAACTCTTTCTCATCATCCGTTAATACCGCTAAGCTCGAAGCTAGAGGTTGCAAGATGAGATCGTTTACTTCTAAGCCACAACGGCGTACACACTTCACAATATTTTGTGCGGCACTCACAGCGCCAGTAACGATATGCACCTTCACTTCTAAGCGTAGGCCACTCATACCAATTGGCTCACGCACATCTTCTTGACCATCGATGATGAATTCTTGAACCAGAATATGCAGAATCTGCTGGTCTGTTGGAATATTAATTGCTTTAGCAGTTTCAAGTACGCGCTCTACATCACCTTGACCAACTTCCTTGTCACGAATCGCCACCATACCGCTAGAGTTAAAACTCACAATGTGATTACCAGCGATACCAGTAAAGACCTGAACGATTTGGCGATCTGCCATTACCTCAGCCTCTTCAAGCGCCTTCTGAATAGATTGCACAGTCGCCTCAATATTGACAACGACGCCCTTCTTCAAACCTTTAGATGCGGTTTGGCCAACGCCTACGACATTAAATTGACCATCTGGCGCCAATTCAGCCACCAAGGCAACCACCTTGGAGGTTCCAATATCTAAACCCACCAATAGATCGCGATTGTCTTTACTCATTCCAATTCCTCATTGCTTCTGCTCACTTTTTTTACCATCTACGTCATTCTTTTTTACACTGGCAGATGCCAAGTGCACAGCAAATCCATTGGCATATCGCAAGTCCACTGCATCAACGCGATTCGCCCATTTTTCTTGAACCTGTGGCCAATACTTAAACAGGCGTGCAACCCGTTCTTCAGTTAAGTTTTTGTCAGAACTTTCTTCATCTCGCCCAAACTCCACTTTCATGCCATTGGATAATTTCACATGCCAGGCATAGCGTTCCGTCAGCGCAAGACTTCTCACTTCCACATCCCATGGCTTAAACCAGGTTGTGGCTTTGTCATAAAGACTCATCACTTCTTTGCCGGCATCGCTTGGGCCATAAAAATCAATGAGGCGAACATCATCACCAATTTCGGAAGAGCGCCCAGAAAATAATTCGCCATGCGTATTCATCAAGGTATGGCTATCAGCACCACCCCAAGTGCCAAAAGGCTTTTGCTCTTCAATACTCACCACTAATCCGTTTGGCCATACGCGACGAACATTGGCATGACGTACCCAAGGCATGTTTTCAAAGCCACGCTTAACGTCCTCTAATCGCACACTAAAGAAATTGCCCTGCACAGTTTCAAGAAACTGTTGCTTCACAATGGGTTTATTGATGTGTTTGAGGGTTTGACCGGCCACGGGTTCAATTTGGATTTGTTTTAACTCGAAGACGGGGCGCTGACTGAGCCAGACTAAAACCCCAATCACTAGCATGACTGCGAAACAACGCATCAAGAAACGGCTCAGCTTTTGCATCCGCTCTGGGTGATTCCAGAGTGGAGACATCAGCATGGCGAAAATTTCGCCGAACCGGTCCATGAAATTATTCATCCCTTAAATCCCACCTTTTGCTCTAAGGTTTGGCTCAATAACCAGAGGGTTAAATCTGCGTAGCCAACACCTGCTGCTTTTGCCGCCATAGGCACCAGGGAATGTGAAGTCATTCCTGGAGAGGTATTCATTTCCAAGAGATAGGGCTTGCCAGTCTTTTCATCCAACATCACATCAGCACGACCCCAGGTACGGCATCCCAAAGCCTTGTAAGCCGCGAGAGCTAAAGCCTGGATCTGGGCATTAACTTCTGGTTTGAAGCCCGTAGGGCAAAGATATTTAGTTTCGTCTGAGTAATACTTATTATGAAAATCGTAATTGGCTTGTGGCGGAATAATCTTGATGACCGGTAAAGCCTCTGCCGTATTTCCTTGACCTACTAATGGGCAGGTTAATTCATCTCCAATAATGCAAGTCTCGGCAATGACTTTTTTATCTAGCCCAGCCGCTAATTGGTAGGCATCTGGTAACTCATCGACTGATTTCACTTTAGTAAGACCAAGCGATGAACCCTCATGCGCAGGCTTCACAATCAACGGTAGTCCTAATTTTTTGACTACTGCATTCCAATCACTTGTAGCAGTGAGCTCTTCAAACTCTGGCGTAGACAAGCCATTGCTCAGCCAAATTTGTTTGGTGGCAATTTTGTCAATCGCTAAAGCTGAAGCCAATACTGCACTGCCGGTATAAGGCACATTCAGGAGCTCTAATAGACCTTGGATAGTTCCATCCTCACCATAACGACCATGCAAGGAAATAAATATCCGATCAAACTTTTCACCGGCCAATTCAGTTGGGCAACGCAAGCCCGTGTCAAAAGGATGGGCATCAACACCCTTAGATAGGAGTGCCTCTAATACTCCATTACCGGACATGAGGGAGATTTCACGTTCGCCTGAGCGACCCCCTAAAAGGACTCCCACTCGACCCAAAGACTTGACGTCTAAACTAGATAGTTGTGCCTGAACACGCTGCCCCCAATCCATCAACTGTTTAGACATTTTTTGCCTCCACCAAAGTGTTTGGCAAAGCCGAAATAGATCCTGCACCCATCGTAATCAATACATCTCCATCTTTTAAAACTTGACTTAACTTTTCTGGCATCTCAGCAACGTTTGCTGCAAACATCACGGCATTTGAATCCAGCGATGATGTCGATTGCTTATCTTCAACAAGCGCTGCCTTCATCAAACTCTTACCATCGGCACCTGGAATTTTGGCTTCGCCAGCGGGATAGACTTCTGTAAGCACAAGAGCATCGAAGTTCTTTAGGACTTGCACAAACTCACCAAAACAATCGCGTGTTCTCGTAAAGCGATGAGGTTGGAACGCTAGCACCAAACGGCGCTCTGGATAAGCACCTCGTGCTGCAGCTAAAGTTGCGGCCATCTCAACAGGATGATGGCCATAGTCGTCAATTAAGGTAAAGCTTCCACCTGAACGCAAGGCAATATCACCATGTCGCTGAAAGCGCCGACCTACGCCACCAAATTGAGATAAGGCCTTTTGAATTGCTTCGTCACCAACACCCAACTCAGTTGCAATACCAATAGCCGCTAAAGCATTTCGAACATTGTGCAAACCAGGTAAGTTGAGGGTGATATTGAGTGGACCTGGTTTATTACCATGACGACGCACCGTACGACGATCTACTGTGAAATGCATTTGTGTTCCATCCGCACGAACATTACTTGCACGGATGTCCGCATCATCCGATATACCGTAGCGTAGAACCGGCTGAGAAACAAATGGAATGATGTCCCGCACATTGGCATCATCAATACAGAGCACAGCAACACCATAAAAAGGCATGCGCTGAATAAATTGCACAAATGCCTGTTTTAATCTAGCCATGTCATGCTGATAGGTATCCATATGATCAGCATCAATATTGGTTACCACTTCCATTGCCGGGAATAACTGCAAGAAAGAAGCATCAGACTCATCAGCCTCGACCACAATAAAGTCACCCTGCCCCAAGCGCGCATTAGCGCCGGCAGAATTTAACTTCCCACCAATCACAAAGGTTGGATCTAATCCCCCTTCTGCCAATACTGAAGCTACTAGACTGGTGGTAGTGGTCTTACCATGTGTCCCAGCAATCGCAATACCCTGCTTCAGACGCATTAACTCACCAAGCATCACAGCTCGCTGTATTACAGGAATCTTCGCAGCACGTGCAGCCAAGACTTCGGGATTATTACCAGCAACTGCAGTTGAAATCACTACCGCCTCTGCTGTTCCGACATTTTTAGGATCATGTCCTATATAAATGACAGCGCCCAATTCACGAAGACGATTAGTGGTGGCGCTCTCCGCCAAATCCGAACCCGATACTTGGTAACCTAAGTTCAACAAGACCTCGGCAATGCCACTCATACCAGCGCCGCCAATACCTACAAAATGAATTTGTTGAACGATATGTTTCATATGCCTACTCCTGCGCAATTAGCGCATACCTCAGCTACACGCTGAGTGGCATGTGGCTTAGATAAAGCATGAGCACGCAATGCCATCTCTTTTAAATCGGCACGATTGAGGTTTTGAATCATTAATGCTAAATCTTGTGGATTGAGATATTGCTGCGGCAATAAAATGGCAGCATCTGCATCAGATAAAAATTTGGCATTCGCAGTTTGATGATCATCAATCGCATGCGGAAAAGGAATTAAACAGGAGGCAACTCCGCAAGCAGCTAACTCGGATACCGTCATCGCACCAGAACGGCAGATTACTAAATCTGCCTGTGCATACGCTGACGGCATATCGTCAATGAACGGACGAATATCAGCTACAACTCCTAACTTTGCATAGCGATTTTGCAAATCGGCTAAATGCTTATCACCCGCCTGATGAATAACGGTAGGTCTCTGCTCCTGAGGAATCAAAGCTAGTGCAGCGGGAATACTCTCATTTAAGGCTGTAGCGCCTAAGCTACCGCCCACCACCAGAATCGATAAGGGTCCTTGACGCTGCTCATAACGTAAAGCAGGCGCTTGCACATGATCAAATTCTTGACGAATTGGATTACCTACCCACTCGGCAGGTTTCATCGTATTTGGAAAGCCTGTTAAGACACGCATTGCAATTTTGGCGAGCGCACGATTAGCGCTGCCTGCAACTGCATTTGATTCATGCAAAACCAATGGACGTTTTAGTAACTTACTTACCAAGCCTCCTGGGAAGGTAATGTATCCGCCCATACCCAATACAACACTTGGCTTTAGTCGACGCATAATCTTCCAGCTCTGGAAACAGGCGCGCATTAAATTGATTGGCAACATTAACTTGGCCTTGAGTCCCTTGCCACGCAATCCGCCAAAATCAACTGCCTCAAATGGAAAATCGCAAGACTTCACAAGACGGTACTCCATGCCATTTTGGTTTCCCAACCATGACACACTCCAACCGCAGATCCGCAAATATTCAGCGACAGCAAGGCCCGGGAAGATGTGCCCCCCAGTACCTCCAGCCATCACTAAAATAGAGGGTCTTGTCACAGCTTCCCTCCGCGCATCAAAATGCGATTCTCGTAATCAATTCTGAGTAGCATTGCAATCGCTACTGCGTTCATCAATATGCCTGAACCACCGTAGCTCACTAATGGTAATGTCAGACCTTTAGTAGGCAACAAGCCTAAATTCACACCCATATTGATAAAGGCTTGCCAGCCAATCCAAATAGCCACCCCTTTTGCAGCGAGTCCTGCAAAGCTTCGGTCCAATTGCAAAGCCGTACGACCGATCATGAATGCACGACGCACGATCCAATAAAAGAGGAAGATCATGACGACGACGCCAACGAAGCCAAGCTCTTCACCGATCACCGCCATAATGAAATCAGTATGTGCTTCAGGCAAATAATGGAGCTTCTCAACACTTCCGCCTAAGCCTGTACCAAACCATTCTCCACGACCAAATGCCATGAGAGAGTGCGTTAACTGATATCCCTTATTTGCGGCGTTATCTACCTGCCATGGATCCATAAACGCCAACATACGGCCGCGACGGAAGGGAGATAAAGCAATCATCGTAGCGCCGCTCATTAAGCCAACCGCAATGAGACCGCCGAATAATTTGGCATTAATGCCGCCTAAAAATAGAATTCCAAATGCTATCAATGCCACCACCACAAAGGCACCCATATCTGGTTCTGCCATCAGCAAACCACCAACCAAGGCAACTGCAATACCCATAGGCAACATGCCCTTCACAAAAGAGTGAAGATATTCTTGGCGTTGCACGGTATAGCTTGCAGCAAAGATCACCGCTGCAAATTTCATGAGCTCGGAAGGCTGGAAGTTCATCAGACCCAAGGGGATCCAGCGTTTAGCGCCATTCACACCCTTACCCACTCCAGGAATCAAGACGGCAATAAGAAGCAGCACAGTGCAACCAAAAATCACTGGCGAGTAACGATCCCATACTTTTGTAGGAATTTTAAATGCCCAAATCCCCACACCCACAGCAATCGCCAGAGAAATCAAGTGACGAATGAGAAAGAAGTTACTACTGTAGTTTGCATACTTTGGTCCATCAGCCAAGGTAATGGAGGCTGAATAAACCATCACTAAACCAATCAGAGCCAATGATAAGACTGCCCATACTAATAATTGGTCATAGTCCATCATGCGCGAACGGGTTTGCTCAACGCCAGAGACGGCATCTCTTAAGCCACTGCGGAAATTATGAATTCCGCCACGAGAAAAATTCCAGAAACGGTTTAAACCCATCCGGTTTTCAGGAAAGATTTTTTCTCTTAGGCTCATACTTGAACTCCTTCGAAACGCATTCCCAATTCTTCTACCTCAGAAGCAAATAATTCAGCGCGCTCAACGTAGTCGCGGAATTGATCAAGACTTGCACAAGCTGGCGAGAGTAAAACCAAGTCTCCAGACTGCGCTTGCGCTGCTGCTGCTTGAACGGCTGCTGGTAAGGTAGCGCTGAGAATGCATGCCACTTCATCACTCAGAACCTCAGCAATTTTTTCTGCATCCTTACCAATTAAGAAGATGCCTTTAACAAAACGTAAGGCTGGCTCACGTAAGGGACCAAAGTCTTGCCCTTTGCCATCGCCACCAGCGATCAACCAGATTCTCTTTCCAGATTCACTGTTACCCAAGCCATTTAAGGCTGCAACAGTAGCACCGACATTCGTGCCTTTGCTATCATCGATATATTCCACATCTTTGACGATGGCAATACTTTGAACACGATGTGGCTCGCCATGATAATCACGCAATCCATGCAATAAAACATTCATCGGTAAATTGGCGGCTCTTGCCAAAGCTAATGCGGCTAAGGCGTTCAAGGCATTGTGACGCCCCCGAATACGTAGTGCATCGGCTGGTATTAAACGTTTTAAACGTAAAGGCTCATCTTCTTCTACTGCAGCGCCTTTACGACGCCGCTTCGGCTTTGGCTCAAGATCTTCATCAACCTCAGCCCATACCAGCCAATCAATTCCGCCTGCACGTAAATCATGCTCAATGCCAAAAGCACCCTGCTCATCAGGTCGATTAGCCCCAAACGTCACTATCGAATGCTCTGCCTTTTGGTCGTCAGTTAATAGCTTCATGACTAAATCATCATCACGATTCAAGATACAAATAGTGTCTTTGCCAAATATATTGGCTTTCGCAGCTGCGTAGCTCTGCATATCTCCATGCCAATCCAAATGATCTTGAGAGAGGTTGAGAACTGTTGCTGCTGCTGCATTTAAAGAATAGGTATAGACCAACTGAAAGCTAGATAACTCTAATACCCAAATATCTGGCATATCTTCAAGCTGATCAGATGTATCCAAACAAGACATTAATTTCTCTAGCGCTGCTGGGCTAATATTTCCCGCAACGGCAACTTTCTTGCCGGCTCGCTCACACAATTGCCCAGTCAATGCAGTGGTAGTTGTTTTACCATTCGTGCCAGTGACCGCTAAGACAGTAGATGCATAGGCTGATTGGGTTTCCAGGGCCATACGGCTTAGGGCAGCAATGGCTCGCGCAAAAAATTCAATCTCGCTCCAGACATCGATTCTCGATTTTCTGGCCTTCACTAAGAAGGACTGAGCAGGCTCCTGCAATGGAGATAGGCCCGGACTAATACCAATGACATCAATGTCGACTAGCAAGTCATCAGCTAAAGGGCCAAATTGAATATCCTTTAAGCCCACCATTCTTAACTCATCAACCCAAGCGAGTTGGCGGGCCGATAATGTAGACTCATCGCGTGTATCTGCCATGCGCACTTGAGCGCCATTACGCAAACACCATTTCGCCATGGCCAAGCCTGACTCCCCTAGACCCAAAATCAGAAAACGATGTGGGGCTTCATAGCCTGCATCAGCTATGGCAGCAGGGTTGGCGAAAATATTTTCTAAATTAAGCATATGGATTATTGACTCACCGTAACTTCAAGCTTGATAAGCCAATTAAGACTAAAAGGATGGTGATGATCCAGAAACGAACCACCACTTGTGTTTCTTTCCAGCCACCTAATTCAAAGTGGTGATGTAAAGGTGCCATGCGGAAAATACGTCTACCTTCTCCATAGCGCTTCTTGGTGAACTTAAACCAGAACACCTGCAACATCACTGAAAATGTTTCTGCAACAAAAATGCCACCCATGACAAACAGTACGATTTCTTGTCTAACGATGACTGCTATGGTTCCCAAAGCTCCGCCCAATGCAAGTGCACCGACATCACCCATAAATACTTGTGCAGGATGCGTGTTGTACCAAAGGAATGCCAAACCAGCTCCACCCATAGCACCGCAGAAGATCATGAGCTCACCAGCACCTGGGATGTAGGGGAACAATAAATATTTGGCATAAATTGCATTACCCATCACATAGGCAAATGCGCCTAATGCGGCGCCCACCAAAATGACTGGCATGATGACCAAGCCATCAAGGCCATCTGTCAAATTCACAGCATTACTACTACCTACGATGACTAGGTAACTCAAAATAATGAAACCCATCATGCCCAAGGGATAGCTAACTTCCTTAATGAAGGGGAGTAGTAAATTGGTCTTGGCTGGAAGATCTAATGCAAACCCACTTTTTACCCACTCATAAAAGAGTTGCAATACTTTAAGGTTGTTCACTTCTGAAACAGAAAAAGCCAGATAGATTGCAGCAAACAAACCTATCAGCGTTTGCCAAAAGAATTTTTCTCTTGAAGCCATACCCTTAGGGTCCTTACGAGCGACCTTGCGGTAGTCATCAACCCAACCAATCAAACCAAAGCCAAACGTAACAATCATCACAATCCAAATAAAGCGATTGCTTAAGTCTGCCCACAACATGCATGAAACAAAAATACCAATCAAAATCAGCACTCCACCCATCGTTGGGGTGCCAGACTTTACTAAATGGGTTTGTGGTCCATCCGTACGGACAGCCTGACCCATCTTCAATTCACTCAACTTCCGAATGACCCATGGGCCAGCTGCTAGGCCAATCAACAAAGCAGTCACTGTTACCATTACCGCTCTAAAGGTGATGTAGTTAAAGACCCGGAAAAATCCAAAATCGTCCTGTAACCATTGCGCTAAGGCTAAGAGCATGCTTTAGCCTCCTCTAACAAAGCTTGTACTACACGCTCCATACGCATAAAACGAGAGCCTTTAACCAAAATATTCAAATGTCTGCTGCTATGTACCGCTTGATTCTGTAATTCATTTCTTAAGGTTGAAATGAGTAAATCCATATCTGCAAAATGCTGAGAGCTGGCAGTCAGTGAAAGTGTTTGCTTACTTTCTTCAAAGCCAGCGATCGCAAACTGACATTGCTCACCAAGAGCAAACAATTTATCTACGCCTTGCGCGGCTGCATATGCGCCTACTTCACGATGAAACTCTGGCCCTTGATTACCCACTTCACCCATATCACCCAAAATTAACCAAGCTCCATTACCGGCCGCTTTCAAAGCGTCGATTGCAGCACGAACTGAATCTGGATTTGCGTTATAGCTATCGTCAATGAGGGTGTGATTGGAATCCATTGACTTAGCCTGCATACGACCATTTACAGGTGTAAAGGCCTCAAGACCTTGCTTAATTTTTTCAAGACTGACACCTGCAGCTAGAGCAACAGCACATGCTGCCAAAGCATTGCGTACGTTATGACTACCTAAGGTATTGAGTTGAATCTCGACCGTAACTTGCCCGGCCTGCACTTGCACTCGGCCATTATTTAAAAGTCGCCCTGTGACAGCTGCACTATCATTTGCTGAACCAGAGTTCAATACAAAGTCCATGATCTTGCGACCGGCAGCCGCTTTGCGCCATACGTTGCCAAACTCAGAATCCGCAGGAAATACTGCCACCCCATTTAAAGGCAAAGCCTTAATTGCTGCTGAATGCTCCTCAGCAACAGCAGCGACTGTTGCCATGAATTCTTGATGTTCACGCTGCGCGTTATTGATTAATGCAATATTAGGCCGGGCAATGGCTGCCAATACTGTTGTCTCGCCTGGGTGATTCATTCCCAACTCCACTACCGCCAACTTATCTGTTGAGCGTAGCTTCAATAAAGTTAATGGCAAACCAATATCGTTATTCAGATTGCCTTTAGTCACCAGGGTACAATCTTCACCAACTGCTGCCTTAAAAATCGCAGCAATCATTTCTTTAACCGTAGTCTTGCCATTGCTGCCAGTTACCAATGCCAAAGGAATCGAATGTTTTGCACGCCAAGCGGCAGCTAAGAGTCCAAGTCCAACTCTAGTGTCGGGGACACAAATCGCCGCTAATTCTTTGGGGCACTTATCCTGCGTACTGATCAGTGCAGCGCCCGCACCCGCTTTAGCTACATCGGATAAAAAATCATGCGCATCAAAACGCTCACCCGTTAGCGCTACAAATAATTCATCTGCATCAATCTGGCGACTATCTGTTCCGACCCTAGAAATATTGATTTTCTGAGCGGCAAGTTCACTAGTATTGATCAGTGTGCTGCCAGGCAACATTGCCTGAAGCGATGAGAGGGTTGCCATCAGCGACATCAGACTACACCCCCGGCTGCCAAGAGAATATGTTCCTGGTCAGAGAAATCGAATTTTTTGCCATTAATTTCTTGTGACGTTTCATGGCCTTTACCAGCTACCAAAACAATATCGCAAGCATCCGCGTGACGAACTGCTGCCATGATGGCAGCAGCACGATCGGCAATCATTTGAATATTCTGAGCCTGATCGCTAGTACCCGCCTTAATCATGTTCATGATGTCCTGGGGATCTTCCGAGCGAGGATTATCGCTAGTAATAATGATGTGATGCGCTAGCTTCTCCGCAACCGCACCCATTTGGGCACGTTTACCGTTATCGCGATCGCCTCCGCAGCCAAAGACGCACCAAATTTTTCCATGGCGCTGATCTGCAATCGGACGAATCGCTTGCAAGGTCTTCTGTAAAGCATCTGGAGTATGTGCATAGTCAACAATGACCATCAAACCATCGGACTTAGCACTGTTACCCAAGGAGATTAATTCCATGCGTCCTGGAACAGGGCGCAACTTTGTAACACGCTTGCTTGCCTCATCCGCACTTAACCCCTGCGTCAGCAGTACAGCCCACACTGCCAAAGCATTACTTAAATTAAATTCACCTACAACCGGAATGTGTATTGCATTTAAGCTCACACCCTCATGAATAAACTCAGTGTCATAACCGACGCCATTGAGGACGCAGTCATTTACATAGACTCGTTGAAGTCGATCACCAAATTTCTCAAAGCCACTTAATGCTGCTTTGCTTAGTGCATATGCCCATACTTTGACAGCGCCCTTTGCTAACAACTGCATCGCTAATTCGCGACCAAATGCATCGTCAAAATTAATGACTGCATGCTCAAGACCCGCCATTTGAAATAGCTTCGCTTTTGCATCGGCATAATTCGCCATATTGCCGTGGTAATCCAAATGATCTTGAGTGAGGTTAGTAAATACCGCACAATTAAATTCAATACCGGCAATACGACCTTGTTCTAGGGCATGGGAGGACGCTTCCATAACCACTTGTTTAGCGCCAGCCTCGAGCAACTCTTGTAATTGCGTTTGCAAACGCGGCGCATCCGGAGTGGTGTAACCAGTCTGAACCAGATTGCCAACAAAACCCGTTCCTAAGGTTCCTAGTACGGCAGTGCGATGATCTACACCATCTAAGGCGCTTGCTAACCACTGACTAATGCTGGTTTTCCCATTGGTGCCGGTTACGCCAATTATTTGCAATTGCTTGCTGGGATAGCCATACCATTGCGCACAAAGATCTCCCGCATTAGCTGCAAGATTTTCTACTGCAACGCAATGTGGATGATCTAAATATTGCGCGCCAAAATCTGCTGGATCAAACACTACAACTGCTGCACCATTAGATAGTGCTGCATCAATATATTGACGACCATCACGTAAGGCGTTGCCGTGACCCACTGGATAGGCAAAAAAGATGTCGCCAGACCGAATCTGGCGACTATCTGCACTCACCTTAGCAGAGCTATCTACTAGGCTATGTAAGTATTCAATCAAGCGATTGGGTTCTATATTCAACGCCACCCTCATCTTTTCAGAACCACATGCTGGGCTTGTACATTTGCCGTACGGCTTTCTTCCGGTGCTTTATCTTGCAACACCATTTGCTTCACTTTGGCATCAGGCAGGACATTTAAGGTGTGCAAGGTTTCACTGACAATCGCAGAAAAGACAGGGGCCGCAACGTCGCCACCATAATGACTGCCACCAGTCGGTTCATCGATCATTACTGCCACCACAATACGAGGAGCACTAATTGGCGCTAAGCCTGCAAAATAGGCGCGGTATTTATTGCCATAGCCTTTGCCCACCAATTTATGAGCTGTGCCCGTCTTACCGCCAACGCGGAAACCTTCAGCTTGCGCTTTAATTGCAGTACCGCCTGGCTCAGTTACTGTCTCGAGCATGCTGCGCATCTCAATCGCAGTCTTAGCAGAAATCACTGGTGTACCCGGCTTAACTTCTGGACTACGTTCAATGGTTAACGGTACTAGCTCGCCATCACGCGCAAAGATCGTGTAGGCACGCGCTACCTGAAAGAGCGAAGCAGAAACACCATAACCAAACGCAATACGCGCCTGATCAGAAGGAACCCATTTTTTATAAGGATGTAATGTCCCAGCAACGGCGCCTGGGAAGCCAATCTTCGGAGCCTGCCCAAATCCAGCCGCTGTATACAAATCCCACATTTCTTGCGCAGAAAGATAGTTCATGGCAATTTTTGCAGTACCAATATTGCTAGACTTCTGAATGATCTGGGCTACTGTTAAATTTCCATATGGGTGAGTGTCCGTAATAGGCTTTGGGCCAATAAGATACTTAGCGCCGATGACCATATTGGTATTTGGCGCAATGGCACCCTTTTCTAATGCAATTGAAATTGTTAAAGGCTTCATAGTCGAGCCTGGCTCAAAGGTGTCAGTTAAAACCCGGTTACGCAATTGTTCGCCGGTTAAATATTTACGATCGTTTGGGTTATAACTTGGATAATTTGCCAAAGCCAAGATCTCACCAGTCTGAGTATCTAAAACCACCGCACCACCCGCTTTTGCATGATGCTCTTCAACCGCATTCTTTACTGCGTTATAGGCAAGAAATTGAATTTTGCTATCAATCGATAGATTTAAGTCTTTTCCGTTTTGAGGCAATTGCAAAATCGCCATCTCTTCTACAACTCGACCAAGACGATCTACCACCACTCTTCTTTGTCCTGGATGTCCGGCGAGCTCCTTCTCTCTGGAGAGCTCCATACCTTCCTGACCACGATCTTCGACGTTCGTAAAACCTACAACGTGCGCCATCGCTTCGCCTTCTGGATAAAAGCGACGATATTCATTGTTCAAACCAATCCCTGGAATTTCCAATTGCTTAATTTGCTGCGCCACTACAGGATCAACCTGGCGCTTTAAGAAAACCTGCTTACGCTCTTCTTTGAGTTTTTTGCGCAACTCTGGTTCACTGATTTGCAAGAGATTAGCCAGACTTTTGACTTTCTCGGCAGATAGATCATCTGGCACCGTATCGTTATAGGCGATGACAGACTTTGCTTCTAAGCTAGTAGCAATCACTTGACCATTGCGATCTAGAATTTTTCCACGACTTGCAGGCAACTCTAATTCGCGCTGCGTACCACGCACACCTTTGGCTTCATAAAATGCATTTCCCGGACCTTGAATCCAAAAAGCTCGGATTAATAGCAACATGAAGACGAAGAACAGCAGGAATAGCATTAAGCGTGACCGCCACATCGGCAGACGCAAAACTAAATTAGGAGAAGTTGAAAATCCTACCGGCCTCATTTGACCTCTCTCAAGTACAAGGTACGTTCAGGAGAAATCGGTGACATATGCAGTTGATTGCGTGCTACATCACGAATACGGGCAGATTTAGAAAGATTGCGCTGTTCATACTCTAAGCGCAGCCATTCTTGATTTAATTTACGCTCTTCAATTTGGGCGTGTTCTTGAGCAAGAAATAATTTCCGTGCGCGCTGCTGTGCCGCCACTAGCGATAGAGCGCAAACCAATAGCAAAGCGAGCAATGTTAAGGTAGCGCGGTTCATACTAACTCCCCCATGCGCTTTTCTGCTACACGCATAATGGCAGAACGAGCACGAGGATTTTCTGAAACCTCTGCATCGCTCGGTTTCACGCGTCCAATAATTTCTAATTCGCTTTGCGGTAAATCTTTTTCACGCACCGGCAGACCCCGAGGCACATCCACTTTTGAATGCGCCTGCAAAAACTGTTTCACGATACGGTCTTCTAAAGAATGAAAACTAATTACCGCCAATCTTGCTCCTGGTTTTAATAAACGCAGTGCTGCCTTTAAACCAAGCTCTAAATCTTCTAATTCGCGATTGATAAAAATTCGTAATGCTTGAAAAGTTCTGGTGGCGGGATCTTGGCCAGCCTCACGAGTGCGCACCACACTTGCTACCAGGCTGGCAAGCTGTGTCGTAGTTTGCGGAGACAAGCCTTCTTCGCGCTTGGCCACAATAGCCTTCGCAATTTGAAATGCAAAACGCTCTTCTCCGTAAGTCTTAATCACGTGTGTGATTTCCTCCTGCGGCGCTTGCTCCAACCACTGAGCAGCTGTTAGACCATGGTCCGTATTCATGCGCATATCGAGCGGACCTTCGCGACGAAATGAAAAACCGCGATGTGCTTCGTCTACCTGAGGCGAACTGATTCCCAAATCCAACAAAATTCCATCGACTGATTCTGGTTCTGCGTATTGATCCATTTGCGCAAAACTGTCGTGCACAATTCTCAGGCGCGGATCGTTGATCTGCTGAGCTACTGCGATCGCATCCAAATCCTTGTCGAAGGAAATCATCTGCGCCGATGTTGGCAATTGCTTGAGCAAGGCTTGGGTATGACCACCGCGCCCAAACGTTCCATCGATCAGCAAAATATTTTTTGTTGGGTTTTGTTCTTGAATGAGTGGGCCGCTGATTAGCGCCGTCACCGCCTCGGCCAGTAACACTGGGCGATGAATCATGTTCATGGCACCCTGTCATCAAAAATTAAATTGCTTGAGTGCTTCAGGCATGCCTTGTGCAATGGCAGCCTGTTCTTTTGCGGCGTATGTTGCTGCATCCCACAACTCCAAGTGACTTCCCATGCCCAGCAAGATGATTTCTTTTTCGATACCAGCTGCTGCACGTAATTCTGGGCTCACCAAAATACGGCCAGCGCTATCCAAATCCAATTCAGCAGCATTACCAAGAAAAATTCTGCGCCACCAGTGGGCATCCATCGGCAATTGCGCAACCCTTGTTCGAAAAGTCTCCCACTCTGGTCTTGGGAAGAGGAGTAAACAACCATCGGGGTGTTTTGTGAGCGTGATACGGCCCTCACCTTGAACTAACAAGGCGTCACGATGCTTAGCCGGAACAGACATCCGACCTTTTGCATCTAAATTGAGAGCTGACGCACCTTGAAACACCATTTACCCCACTTTTTCACACTTCCTCCCACTTTAGAGGATCACTAATAGGGGGTCAAGTGTTTTTGGGTATTTTTTTGGGAAATTCTCTAGTGTTTACAAACACTTAGCGTCATGTGTTCACAAAATGGTGATAGTAAAATAGCTACTTGAAACAATGGCTTGGAAAATATACTTAAGAATAGATCTTAGCTATAGAGCTAGATAATGCATCAATATACTGTATTTAAAAACAGTAGCCTAAATCAAAACATAACAAAATTATTCAAAAATTGATTCTCGGATAGGTAATTCAAATTTAAATTTTGTAAGCAGTGCTTGTCATTACTTTTGACATTATCTGCATCATTTTTTGAATAGGCTCTGGCAATACTGCCCCGCCCGCTTGCAAGGCTGCCTGTCCATGCTCAATTTCATCTACTCGCATTTGCTCAACAATCGCACGTGAGCGATGGTCTTCTTGCGGTAATTTTTCAAGATGACTCTCTAAATGATTTTCAACTTGTTTTTCAGTTTCAGCTACAAAACCTAAACTCCACTTATCGCCCGCTAAGCCAGCTGCCAAGCCGATTGCAAAGGATCCCGCATACCAAAACGGATTGAGGTAACTCGTATGAGAACCTAGCTCTTGGAGGCGGGTTTCGCACCATGCAAGGTGATCCATTTCCTCTTGTCCCGAGTGACTAAGCATCTCCTGAATTTGCGGATTTCGTGCCACTAATTTTTGAGATTGGTAGAGCGCTTGAGCGCAAACTTCACCCACATGGTTAACGCGCATTAATCCAGCGGCATGTTTGCGCTCTTGCGCATCCAAAACTGATTTTGAGTTGTGTTCAGAACCGGGGGTAGAGCGTTGTGCATTTGCGCCACCGACCACCGAACGCAAAGCCGTATCAAACTCAATAATGAGGCGATCTATCGGAGACATAGACTTAAAAAACTAGACTAAAACTTCGGCTTTGCAGCTTTGCTTGGTTTTTAAGCCAAGTTCAGCCAAAAGGGCGCGGTCTTGTTCTGCCTCGGGATTACCGGTAGTGAGTAGTTGCTCACCATAAAAAATCGAGTTGGCGCCAGCCATAAAGCACATTGCCTGAACTGCGCGTCCTAATTCCTGACGCCCGGCAGATAAACGCACTCGTGCCTTGGGCATCGTGATACGTGCAACCGCAATAGTTCTTACAAATTCCAGGGGATCTAAAGGCTTTTGATCGGCCAAAGGAGTGCCGGCAACCGGCACCAGGTGATTGATTGGGACCGACTCAGGATAAGGGCTCAAATTGGCTAAACGGGCCAGAAAGGCTGCGCGTTGCTCACGGGATTCGCCCATACCCACAATACCGCCACAGCAAACAGACATGCCTGCCGCACGAACATTGGAGATCGTATCCAAACGATCCTGATAGCCGCGAGTAGAAATGACAGAACGGTAAAAATCCTCGCTGGTATCTAGGTTATGGTTATAAAAGTCCAGTCCAGCCTCTTGCAATGCTTGGGCCTGATCAGCCTCTAACATCCCTAAGGTAGCGCAAGTCTCCAGACCGAGAGCTTTAACACCCTTGATCATGGCTGTGACTTTCTCAATATCGCGGTCCTTGGGTTCACGCCAAGCGGCACCCATACAAAAGCGGTTTGAGCCAGCAGCCTTAGCCGCTTTAGCCGCTTCGAGGACTTCCTCTAGACCCATCAACTTTTCAGCTTTAACGTCCGTGTCATAACGGGCCGCTTGCGGGCAGTAGCCACAATCCTCAGGACAGCCACCAGTCTTAATTGATAACAAGGTAGCCAGCTCAACATCGCCCTCAGGAAAAAAGGCTTTGTGGGTCTCCTGGGCTTTGAGCATGAGCTCATTAAAAGGCAGGTCAAATAAGGCCTCTATTTGTGCAACCGACCATTCCCCAGAAGCATCCACCTCTTTACGTAAATTCGCTTGAGATTTCACGAGAGTGAGGGGTTTTTCTACGGTTTGAGTGTCCAACATAGGTAAATTCCAGAAAATAGGTCAATTCAAGCCATAAACATAACAGATACAGGCTTAATTTAGGAAAAACTAGTGGTCAAATACCAAACATGAAGGTTATTTCTGATCTAAATCAATCCTCCCTGGTGGATCGCAGTTTGGCTGCTGTTTGGCATCCCTGTACCCAGATGAAGCAGCACGAATCTTTTCCCTTGATTGCTATTGCCAGCGGAAAAGGAGCCTGGCTCTATGACGAAGCTGAAAATGCTCTGCTCGATTGCATTAGTTCATGGTGGACCAACCTCTTTGGTCATGCCAATCCCCGCATCAACCTAGCCATTACCAAGCAACTAGAAAAAATTGAGCATGTGATGCTCGCTGGATTTACTCACCAACCAGTAGTGGAGCTTTCTGAAAAATTATCTGCACTTACCCAGGGGAACTTAGGTCACGTTTTTTACGCATCTGATGGTGCCTCTGCGGTCGAGATTGCACTCAAAATGAGTCACCATTATTGGAATCTGAATCAGAAGCCTCAGAAGAAAAAATTTGTTTGTCTCCAAAACGGCTATCACGGTGAAACTCTAGGTGCGTTAGCCGTAACCGATGTTGCGATCTTCCGTGAAGCCTATGGCTCGCTCTTACAAGACGTCTTTACTGTCTCATCTCCAGATGCACGCAAAGCTAAATCCGGAGAGACTGCGGAAGATGTTGCGAAACACGCTGCAGCAGAATTGGAAATTCTGTTTGAAAAAGAACATGAGAATATTGCTGCGATTATTGTTGAACCCCTTGTGCAATGCGCAGGACAAATGGCAATGTATTCACCAGAATACCTTCGTCTAGTACGCGCCCTGTGTGATCGCTTCAGCATTCACTTAATTGCCGATGAGATCGCCGTAGGTTGTGGACGCACTGGTACTTTTTTCGCTTGCGAACAAGCCCAGATCTGGCCTGACTTCCTGACGCTCTCAAAAGGGATTAGCGGTGGGTATCTCCCACTCTCACTGTGCCTCACCACAGACAAAATCTATCGTGCGTTTTACAGAGAAGAAACCAAGCATGGATTTTTGCACTCTCACTCTTACACTGGAAATCCACTGGCCTGTGCCGCCGCTCTTGCTTGCCTAGATATATTTGAAACTGAAAATGTTCTAGAAAAAAATAAAGCGCGCACTCGCGATTTAGCAAATGCATTTGCGTGGGCAAAGTCTGACGAACGCATTGAGCATTGGCGGCAAAAAGGCATGATCTTGGCTTTCGATGTTAAGGAAAAATATTTAAAGAACTCCAAAACTTTTGCACGAGAGATGTTTTCTGCATGCATTGATCAAGGTTTGCTGATTAGACCGATCGGTAACACTATCTATGTCATGCCGCCTTATATCTTGAGCACAGATGAAGCAATGCAAATGGGCAAAAATGTAGCGGGCGCACTTGAGCAGGTTTTGTTATGACCCATTCGTTTAATGCCATGAACCTGGCTGAAAAACAAATTGCCGATTTGGATGCGCAACTACTGAGACGTCAGTTACGCGTTACGGACTCAGCATGCGATACCAAGATAACAATCAACGGACGTGAAGTAACTGCCTTTTGTAGCAATGACTATTTGGGTTTTGCCAATCACCCTGCTCTGATTAGCGCACTAGCCCAGGGCGCACAACTGTATGGCGCTGGGAGTGGCGCCTCCCATTTAATTAGTGGTCACAGCGTTGCCCATGAGTTATTGGAAAAGAAATTAGCCTCGTTTCAGAGCCCCCATATTCCTAAAGCGCGCGCATTATTTTTTAGTACAGGCTATCTTGCCAATCTCACTGCAATTACTGGCCTTGTAAGACTGGCGCCCGCGGGCGAAGCCAGCATCTACTCAGCCAAACTCAATCATGCCTCCCTCATCGACGGCGTTCGTTTGGCTAGCGCTCAAGATAAAGCCTCCATTACCTTGTTTAATCACCAACAGCTGGACTCTTTAAGAGCAGATTTGCAGAAAGACTTGAGACCTCTAAAGCTCATCGTGACTGATGGTGTTTTTAGTATGGATGGTGATCTTGCGCCTGTGCAAGCACTCCTGAAAATTGCCGAAGAATTTGATGCGCTGTTGTTGATTGATGATGCTCACGGATTTGGAGTGCTAGGCAAACAAGGTCACGGGATTTTGGAACAAGAAAATCTGAACTCCGCTCGCATCATTTATGTTGGCACGTTAGGCAAAGCTGCGGGAGTTAGTGGCGCCTTTATTTGTGCCCAAGATTCCTTTATCGAATGGCTCATCCAAAAGGGTCGCCCTTATATCTACAGCACTGCTACACCGCCAGCGATTGCTCATGCCCTCCTCAAAAGCATTGAGATGATTGAAGGCCCGGAAGGCCAAGAGCGCAGAGCGAAATTATCGGAATTGATTGGGATTTGGCAACAAGAAATGATTTTTTCTCAATGGGAAAAAGCACCTTCTCGTACACCAATTCAGCCAGTCATTCTGGGTAGTAATGCCAACGCTCTTTTGGCGGCAAGTCAGTTAGATAAAGCAGGATATTGGATTCCAGCAATACGTCCGCCCACTGTACCCGCTGGTAGCGCACGCTTACGCATCACTTTCTCAGCCAACCATAGCGTTGATGATGTGCGTCAACTGATTCGCACTCTACAAACGATTGAGCGAGAGGTTTTGGCAAGTACATCATGAGTCAAGCTAAGGGATATTTTGTTACTGGTACAGATACTGAGGTTGGCAAAACACTAGTGTCTGGTGCGTTGATTTTGAAGTTGCGCGAAGCAGGATTTACAGCCTTAGGCTTTAAACCTGTAGCAGCAGGATGCTATCAAGACGCTCAAGGAAAACTACTCAATGAAGATGTAGAAACCTTACGTCTTGCTTCTGGTTT
Source organism: Polynucleobacter sp. AP-Latsch-80-C2 (assembly GCF_018882185.1). Taxonomy (GTDB): domain Bacteria; phylum Pseudomonadota; class Gammaproteobacteria; order Burkholderiales; family Burkholderiaceae; genus Polynucleobacter. The sequence continues at coordinate 199,756 of NZ_JACVOY010000004.1, forward strand.
AGAGCCTGAGCAAATGGAGCTTTGCCCCTACCTGCTGGAGATGGCTGCCGCACCGCATCTTGCCGCCGAAAAACAACAACAACCATTAAATCTCAACACTATTACCCAGGCTTATCAGCAGATCTGCAAACAGGGTGACGCTGTCATTGTTGAGGGAGCTGGTGGTTTTTTAATCCCTCTGAACACTCAAGAGGATCTTGGGGATTTGGCTCAAAGCCTAGGTTTACCGATCATCCTGGTTGTAGGTATGAAATTAGGCTGTATTAACCATGCATTACTCACTTGCGAAGCCATCAAATCGCGTCATTTGAAGATTGCCGGCTGGATTGCCAACTCACTCTCAACTGAAATGCCGCTGCTGGATCAAAATATTCAGACGCTCATTTCAAAAATACCTGCCCCTTTTCTAGGGTGCATACCCACTTTGCCAAAATCCCTGCAAAAACCCAATAACGCACCATATTCAATCGCAGCGCTCTCATTTGCTGCGCAGCACCTAAGCCTGCCAAGGCCCTAAAGACCCTGTAGCTAGGCTTCAAGGCGCATCTGAATACATTTTCGGATAAGATGAAGGCATGCATTTACTTCCAGAAATTATCGATTCCGCAAAAGATATCCAAGATATTCGACGCAATATTCATGCTCACCCTGAGTTGCGCTTTGAAGAGAATCGCACCTCCGATCTCGTCGCTGAAGCTCTCGCTAGTTGGGGTATTTCGGTTTACCGTGGCATGGGTAAGACTGGCGTAGTTGGTCGTTTAGATGGCGATCTGGGGCCAGGAAAAATGATCGGCCTGCGCGCTGATATGGATGCTCTCCCACTGCAAGAGCACAACACTTTCGAACATACTTCCCGTAACCCTGGAAAAATGCACGCCTGTGGCCATGATGGCCACACCGCCATGTTGCTAGGTGCTGCTCAATATTTATCGAATCATCGGGATTTCAAAGGAACCGTTGTCTTCATTTTCCAGCCAGCCGAAGAAGGCGGCGCTGGTGCAAAAGAGATGATTAAAGACGGTCTCTTCAAAGAGTTTCCCTGTGATGCTATTTTTGGTTTACACAATTGGCCTGGTTTAGCTGAAGGTAGCTTTGGCGTTACCACCGGGCCGATGATGGCCTCAAGTAATGCTTTTGAAATCACCATCAAAGGCAAAGGCGGTCATGCTGCTTTACCGCATAACAGCGCTGATCCAGTACTTACTGGAGTTCAAGTTGTGCAGGCATTGCAAAGCATCATTACACGCAATAAGCGCCCTGTCGATGCAGCCGTTTTGTCGATTACCCAATTTCATGCAGGCGAAACCAGTAATGTCATTCCGGATAGCGCGTTCATTGGCGGCACAGTTCGCACCTTTACATTAGAAGTACTAGATCTCATTGAACAACGCCTTCGAGAAATCTCCCATAGCGTTGCTGGTGCATTTGATTGTCAGGCAGAAATTGTTTTTAGAAGAAGCTACCCGCCTTTAATTAATTATGACAAAGAGGTGGCTTTTGCTGCTGAAGTCATGGGTGAGGTTGTTGGCCCTCAAAACGTCGATACCTCAATAGATCCAACGATGGGTGCAGAAGATTTTGCATTCTTCTTACTTGAGAAGCCGGGTTGCTATGTATTCTTAGGCAATGGTGATGGTGACCATCGCTCAGCAGGTCATGGCATGGGCCCATGCCATCTTCACAATCCTTCCTACGACTTTAACGATGCTCTTATTCCGGTAGGCGTAAGCTATTGGATCAAGCTTGCTCAGCGCTACCTAGAACAAGATTAAGAGTTCGTAAATTTGGCTGGGCGTTTTTCCATAAACGCCGCCATACCTTCTTTTTGATCGTTCGTTGCAAAGCAAGCGTGGAATAAGCGACGCTCAAAATGAATACCCTCAGACAGCGTTGTTTCATAAGCTGTGTTGATCGCCTCTTTCACCATCATCGCAGTGAGCAAAGGCATATCCGCAATACCTTTGGCGATCGCTTTTACTTCTTTCAATAGATCTGCCTGTGGGAAGATACGCGCTACCAAGCCTGCTCGCTCTGCCTCTGCGGCATCCATCATGCGACCCGTCAACGCCAAATCCATTGCTTTTGCTTTGGATACTGCGCGTGGCAAACGCTGGGTTCCGCCGGCACCGGGAATGATCCCTAACTTTACTTCGGGCTGTGCAAACTTGGCATTGTCTGCAGCCATAATGGTGTCGCACATCATCGCTAACTCACAACCACCACCAAGGGCATATCCAGAAACAGCTGCAATTACAGGCTTACGCACTTTTTTCATTTCTTCCCAGTTGCGAGAAATAAAATCTTCGCGATAGACATCTTTAAATCCATACTTTGCCATCGAAGCGATATCTGCACCAGCAGCAAATGCTTTCTCGCTACCGGTGATGATGATGCAACCAATGTTGTCATTGGCATCAAAACCCAATAAAGCTGTGCCCAACTCATTCATCAATTCGTCGTTCAGTGCATTGAGAACCTCAGGGCGATTGAGGGTAATGGTGGCAACCTTACCATCCACGTCAGTCAAAATAGTTTTGTAGCTCATCGTTTTCTTTCTAAGGTGTATTCAATTAGCGAGGTAGCAATACCCACATCTTGCCATTTTGTTTCATGCGCCCGGCCATTTCTCCAGCAGCATCCCCTGAACCCCAATAGTAGTCGGCGCGAACGCCTCCCACAATCGCTTTTCCCGTATCTTGGGCCATCACCAATTTTTGCAAAGGTTGATCGCTCAGGGGTTTGGTGCTTGCCAAAAATACTGGTGCGCCAAGGGGCATTGCTTGCAAATCAATAGCAATACTGCGCTCAGACGTTAAGGGGACATTTAAGGCGCCCGTAGGGCCGAGATCGGTACTGACATTTTCAGGAAGCTCTTTAAAAAAGACAAAGCGCGGATTGGCATTGAGCATTTCATTGACGCGATCGGGATTGCGTTTTGCCCATTGCGAGATTCCCTGCATGGTTGCTTCGCTACGGGTAATTTCTTTTCTGTCGAGCAACCATTGTGCAAAAGATTTAAATGGTTGTTCATTGGTTCCGGCATAACCTAAACGCAACACGCGCCCATCTTGCAAACGAATTTTTCCCGATCCTTGAATTTGCATAAAGGCTGCTGCCACTGGGTCCTGAACCCAAGCAATCTCGGAACCCTTCAAAATACCTGAGCTCATCAACTCCGCGCGGCTTGAGCCCGGATTAGGTCTTGCTTGCCGCCATACATTGGGATAAGCATAGAGAGGTATGGTGAAAGCACCTGTGCGAGTTTGTGAACCATTCATGACGGGCTCGTAATAACCAGTAATCAAACCCATTTCACTACCTGCGCTATTGCGAATTTCATAAGCCTGAAAATTGTCTTCAAAATATCGCCGAATAGCTTGAGAGTCTTTTGCTGAAACATTGCTAACTTGAGAGCAGACCTGACGCCAATTGATTTCACTATTGCGCTTACGTAGTGCCTCACAACTTCTCAACCATGCAGGCCAAGCCTGAGATAAGTCATCTACCTGCCAGCCTGGCAAGGCTTGCCAGGAGACGGCATTAAAACTGGCGATCGGAGAGCTGTAATTTGTTGGCGCTGCACCTGAGCCAGAGCGATATCCCGTGCCTCGCGTAGGTGGGGTTGAGCAACCCGCAATCAAACCACCAATCAGGATAGCGAATACACTTGCTACTAAAGTTTGTTTTGTTACCGGCTGTATAAATTTAAATATTGAAAACATGATTGCCAAATTATTCGATGAATACCCCATGCTGCTCTTTGTTCTTGAAGGTGCAATTGCATTGGGACTTTTGTTATTTATTGTCCTTTGGACAGGTAAGGGCAAAAAATAGCGTTTTAATGCAGGGTACGCGGCATTACTAACGCAAACTCTGGGATAGGCGCTTGGAAAAACTGAGCCTCCTCAGTGACGCAAAAATACTCACCACGCATCGTGCCCGCTGGCGTGGGCAAAGTCGCCCAGCTGGTGTACTCAAATTGTTCGCCGGTACGTAATAAGGGTTGTTGCCCAACAACACCTAAGCCCCGAACCTCCTGAACCTCGTTATCCCCATCCGTAATGAACCAATGGCGGGCTATGAGCTGGATACTGGCTGTACCAGTATTGCGAATAGTGACCGTATAGGCGAAGGCAAATTGACGGTTATCGGGGTCAGATTGCTCAGGAAGGTACTGGGTCTTGACCGTAATGCTTATTTCGTGGGGGTTCATGCACGAATTCTGCTCCATCCCAAGGCCAACTGCAAGCTAGAATCTAGGGATGGAAAGCCAAAAATCACCGTCTCATAGCCAATTTGTTATCGCCCCCTCCATTTTGTCGGCTGACTTTGCCTGCCTGGGCAAGGAAGTCCAAGATGTCCTAGCGGCCGGCGCTGACTGGATTCACTTTGACGTGATGGACAACCACTATGTTCCCAACCTCACCATTGGCCCTTTAGTTTGTGAGGCAATTCGTCCGCATGCCCTAAAAGATGGCAAACCAGCCATGATTGATGTTCACCTCATGATTGAACCGGTTGATCGCATCGTTCCTGATTTTGCAAAAGCTGGCGCTAACATCATCAGCTTTCATCCAGAAGCTAGTCCACACGTTAATCGCACACTCAACTTGATTCGAGATCAAGGATGTCAAGCAGGATTGGTTTTAAATCCCGCCACTCCCTTAGATCATCTCGACCATACGCTTGAGTTACTCGATTTAGTTTTATTGATGTCAGTGAATCCAGGTTTTGGTGGTCAGTCTTTCATTCCCAGCACTCTGAATAAAATTGCTCTGGTGCGAGCGCGCTTAGACCAATACCAAGCAGAAACTGGGCGCCATATTCGCCTTGAAGTTGATGGCGGTATCAAGGTAGACAACATTGCACAAGTTGCCAAAGCTGGCGCAGATACTTTTGTTGCTGGTTCAGCAATTTTTGGCAAAGACAATTACGCCAGTGTGATTGAATCTATGCACACGGAATTAGGAAAGTTGAGTAAAGCGTAATGCAGCGCGAAGAATTTAACGCCCTCGCTAAGCAGGGTTTCAATCGCATTCCTTTGGTGAAGGAAGTGCTTGCTGATCTTGAGACTCCACTATCCCTGTACGTCAAACTGACACAAGCATTTGGTAAGACCAATACCTATCTTTTGGAATCGGTTTTGGGTGGCGAACGTTTTGGCCGCTTCTCCTTTATTGGCCTGCCCGCCAAGACAATTGTCAAAACCGTTGGCACTCCTTTGGCACCAGTGAATCAGGTGATTACTGATGGCAAAGTTGTCGAGACCAACACGGATAATCCCCTCGACTTCGTTGACGCTTATTTCAAGCGCTTTAAAGTTTCGGTTGAAGCTGGCTTACCACGCTTTTGCGGAGGCTTAGCTGGTTATTTTGGATATGACACCGTTCGCTATATTGAATCGCGTCTTGCCCAACATGAATTACCAGATGAGTTAGGAGTACCAGATATTCAACTGATGCTTACCGAAGAGTTAGCAGTCATTGATAACGTTGCAGGCAAAATTTATTTGATCGTTTATGCCGATCCAAGTAAGCCCGATACTTTTGATAGCACTCAAGCCAGATTAAAAGAATTATTAGCCTGTCTTTCTAAGCCAGTTGCTATGCCTGCATCGTTACCAAGCGCGAAGACTGAGTTAATCAGAAAATTTAAAGCGGAAGATTTTGAGAAGGCTGTACTGAAAACCAAAGAATATATTTTGGCGGGCGACTGCATGCAGGTGGTGATTGGACAGCGGATCAGCAAGCCTTTCACAGACTCACCATTGGCCCTCTATAGAGCCTTGCGCTCTCTGAATCCATCGCCTTATATGTATTTCTACGATTTTGGCGATATGCAAATCGTAGGATCTTCTCCTGAGATTTTGGTACGCCAAGAAAAACGGGCTGCAGAAAAAATTGTGACTATTCGCCCACTCGCAGGGACTCGTCCTCGCGGCGCTAATCCTGATGAAGATGAGCGGCTTGCCAAAGAGCTCTTGGCTGATCCCAAAGAAATTGCTGAGCATGTGATGTTGATTGATTTGGCGCGCAACGACGTTGGTCGTATCGCCAAAACGGGCTCAGTCAAAGTGACCGACTCAATGTCGATTGAAAAGTACTCCCATGTGCAACATATTGTGAGTTCAGTAGAAGGTCACCTTATAGACAATATGAGCAATATGGATGTATTGCGCGCCACCTTCCCAGCAGGCACTCTCTCTGGAGCACCCAAAATTCGTGCGATGGAAATCATTGATGAAATGGAAATTGTGAAGCGTGGAGTTTATGGGGGCGCGGTTGGTTACCTCTCCTTCTCAGGTGATATGGATGTTGCAATTGCGATCAGAACGGGCGTGATTCGTGATGGCATGCTGCACTCACAAGCAGGTGCTGGCGTTGTAGCCGACTCCGACCCAACTGCCGAGTGGAAAGAAACCGAAGCAAAAGCACGTGCCGTCCTGACTGCTGCTGATTTAGTACAAGGAGGTCTCGATGCTCCTCATGATTGATAACTACGATTCGTTTACCTATAACCTCGTGCAATATTTTGCAGAACTTGGGGAAGAGGTAAAAGTATTTCGGAATGATGAAATTGCAGTAGAAGATATTGCAAAACTTAATCCTGCGCGTATCTGCATTTCACCTGGCCCCTGTAGCCCTGCGGAGGCTGGTATTTCTGTTGGTACCATTAAGCGCTATGCGGGACACATTCCGATTCTGGGTGTTTGCCTTGGTCACCAAGCCATTGGTGAAGCCTTTGGGGGCAATATTGTTCGCGCACAAAAAGTCATGCACGGCAAGACGGATGATATTCATCACACTGGCGTAGGCGTTTTTAAGGACTTACCTAATCCTTTTAAAGTCACCCGCTATCACTCTCTAGCAATTGAGAAGAGCTCATTACCAGACGTACTCGAAGTAACAGCCACCTCTTCAGACGGCGAGATTATGGGCGTACGCCATCGTGAGCTTGCAGTAGAAGGTGTGCAGTTCCATCCAGAGTCCATTCTGTCTGAACATGGTCACGCCTTGCTCAAGAATTTTCTGCAAAATAAATAAGTCCTCAGCGCCATGCCCATTACTCCACAAGAAGCCCTACAACGCTGTATTGAACATCGTGAACTCTTTCATGATGAGATGACGGCGATGATGCGCCTCATCATGAGTGGCGAAATGTCTCCTGAACTGGTGGCAGGTCTGTTGGTAGCTTTGCGTACTAAGAAAGAGACCGTTGGAGAAATAGCAGCAGCAGCTCAAGTCATGCGTGAATTTGCAACTTCAGTACACGTAGAAGATCGCACCCACCTCGTGGATGTCGTAGGAACTGGCGGTGATGGTGCCCATACTTTTAATATTTCTACTGCAGCTATGTTTGTTGCTGCAGGAGCTGGCGCCAAGATTGCCAAGCATGGCAATCGCAGCGTCAGTAGTAAATCCGGTAGCGCTGATGTACTAGAAGCCTTAGGAGTGAATCTTGCGCTGTCAGCAGAGCAAGTAGCAAAGTGTATTTCTACAGTGGGTGCCGGCTTCATGTTTGCACCTAACCATCACCCTGCCATGAAAAATGTCGTACCGATTCGCAAACAATTGGGTGTACGCACTATTTTCAATATCCTGGGGCCACTCACCAACCCAGCTGATGCAAAGCGCATCCTGATGGGCGTCTTTCATGCGGATCTAGTGGGCATTCAGGCACGGGTGTTGCAAGCCCTAGGTATGGAACATGCCCTCGTAGTCTATGGCCGCGATGGCTTGGATGAAATTTCTCTGGAAGGACCAACTCTAGTCGGCGAACTCAAAGATGGCGCAGTTCGTGAGTACGAGATCCACCCTAAAGACTTTGGCCTGAATACAGCCCCTACAAATAGCTTCAAAGTAGCTAATGCCCAAGAGTCAAAGAAAATCGTTTTAGACGTGATTGACAATAAACCTGGGGCAGCAAGTGACATCGTCTGTCTTAATGCTGGTGCTACCTTATATGTTGCTGGCGTGGCTAAAGATATTGCCAGTGGCATTGCGATGGCTCAAGCAGCAATTAGTTCAGGCGCCGCCCGTCAAAAACTCGACGCCTTTGTTAGCGCAACCCAATCTAAGTAATTATTTATGAGCGATATTCTCGACAAAATTGTTGCCACCAAAAAAGTAGAGATAGCGGCGATCTCTCAGAAAATCTCTTTGGGCAATCAACGTGAAATAGCCCTTGCGAATAATCAAAATGCTCTATTACAACCACGCGGCTTTATCAACTCTATCAATCAAAAGATTGTCTCTGGAAAAGCTGGTGTTATTACCGAAATCAAGAAGGCAAGCCCAAGTAAAGGCATCCTGCGCGAAAACTTTAATCCTGCAGAAATTGCACGCTCTTATGAGCAGCATGGCTCCGCATGTTTATCCGTATTAACGGATGTTGATTACTTTCAGGGCTGCAATGCCTATTTACAAGAAGCTCATGCCGCCTGCTCCATTCCCGTGTTGCGCAAAGACTTTACGATTGATCCCTATCAAGTGTATGAAGCCCGTGCGATTGGTGCTGATGCCATCTTGCTGATCGTTGCATGCCTTGAGTTGAATCAAATGAAAGAGCTTGAAGCGTGCGCCCATGAATTGGGTTTAGATGTCTTGGTTGAGGTTCATAACGCGCCTGAACTTGAGCAAGCGCTAGAGTTAAAGACGCCTTTACTCGGGATTAACAATCGCAATCTCAAAACCTTTGAGGTTACTTTACAAACCACGCTCTCGCTATTGTCGATGGTACCTAGCAATAAGACCTTGGTGACTGAGTCAGGAATTTTGAATCGTGCAGACGTACAGTTCATGCGCGATAACCAAATCAATGCGTTTTTAGTCGGCGAAGCTTTTATGCGAGCCCAAGATCCTGGTTCCGCACTTAGTGAACTGTTTTTCTAGATCCCTTAAAAAGATCTATGCCATATTTAATGATGGCAATCAGTAATACAGAGCCTAAGATATCTCCCAGCACCATCACTAAAAAGTGCTTGATCGTTCCCGCATTCTCTAGGCCTACAGTCATGAACCACCACTGGTGCAGGCCCGCACTCCATAAGGCATAAATCAAGATACATAAGCCCAGCTTTTGAACGCTAAGATTCCTCAGATCGGGAGCGAGATGAATATTTTTGACAACAAAGATTCTGGCCAAGTAAGGCGCGAACCCTGATATCACGCCAATACCAATGCAGGCCGTGATGCCCAGCGGAAAAGCCCCGTAATAACTAATTAAAAATGAGGAAAGCGCGATGCCCATAGCGCCGGGCAAGCCAAAGATTAATGTCAGAAATAATCGAAGACCGGCGGGCAAATAAATCCAATTGACCCCTAAGTCGTAAGTTAAATCTATTGTGAGCCATTGATTTAAGTAATAGAGAATTGTGTACGACAACGAACTAATTAGCAGCTCAGAGAACCACGCCATCGGTGTCGTAGAAAATGTTTTATCCATTACCAAGCATCAGAATAATTTTTTAATATGTGCGGACAAGTAACAAACAAGTTTGGAGTGGTTTTTAAAGATATACTCTAGGTGTTTACATCAGGTGAATAGCTATTAAGTGAATCGCTATTCAAACCAATACCATGTCAATTAATAAAACCTCTTACCTTCGCTTTTTGAATCTGATTGATGCGCTTGATCGCATGAACCCTGGCAAGAAGCTCGACTGCACAGAAGAAAGTCTGCTCGATAAGATCATTCTCTCGTTTCATGCAAAACAATCTGTCTTGGTTGGCGATTTAATCTCACTCTCCTCACTGGGCTCACAAGCTACTTTGCATGGTCGCTTAAAAAACTTAAGTGCGATGGGTTATATCAAGATGGCTGCAAATGTCGATGGGCGTAAGAAGGAAGTGGTACCAACCAAGCTAGCACTCAAACGTTACGATGAGATTTCAAAGTGCCTAGAGAAGGCCGCTAAAGCAGGGTGATCGAGCATTCTTTGCTAAATTAGTATTCAATAAAAAAGCCCTCACTAGAAGGGCTTTTTTATTACTGAAGAACTGATATTGAGTTAGACATTAAATAAGAAATTCAGAACGTCTCCATCTTTAACAACATACTCCTTGCCTTCAGCGCGCATCTTGCCTGCCTCTTTGGCCCCCGCCTCACCTTTGAACTGAACGAAATCTTCGTATGAGATGGTTTGCGCACGAATAAAGCCACGCTCAAAATCAGTATGAATAACACCTGCAGCCTGTGGCGCTGTATCGCCTTGATGAATAGTCCAAGCGCGAACTTCTTTAACGCCCGCTGTAAAGTAAGTCTGCAAACCTAATAGCTTGTAGCCCGCCCGAATTACTCGATCCAATCCAGACTCTTCCATACCCAAGTCAGCTAAAAACTCGGCCTTATCAGCATCATCTAAATCGGCAATCTCAGCTTCGATTGCTGCGCACACTGCCACTACTGGGGCGCCTTCTTTAGCAGCATGCTGAATCACAGCCTCTAAATGGGGGTTATTAGCAAAACCATCTTCTTTGACGTTAGCGATATACATCGCTGGTTTTGCCGTGATTAGACAAAGTGGTTTTAAAAGAAGATTTTCTTCTTCAGTCAGCTTCATACTGCGCACTGGCTGAGCCTGATCTAAATGGGCTTGTACCTTAGTTAATATAGCCACCAAGGCTGCAGCATCTTTATCATTACCTGACTTTGCTGCCTTACTTGACCGTTGAAGGGTTTTTTCAACTGTTGTTAAATCAGATAGGGCCAATTCAGTATCAATTACTGCGATATCGGAGATCGGGTCGATTTTTCCTGCAACGTGAATCACGTTAGCGTCTTCAAAACAGCGCACTAAATGGGTAATGGCATCTGTTTCCCGAATATTGGCTAAAAATTGGTTTCCCAAGCCCTCGCCTTTCGAAGCGCCAGCCACCAAGCCCGCAATATCCACAAACTCGACTGCAGCCGGCAGCACACGCTCTGGCGTCACAATCTCAGCCAGGGCGGCCAAACGGGGGTCAGGAACCTCAACTACGCCTACGTTTGGCTCGATCGTGCAGAAAGGATAGTTTTCCGCTGCGATTCCAGCCTTGGTAAGCGCATTAAAGAGGGTAGATTTGCCGACGTTAGGCAGGCCGACGATGCCACATTTCAAAGACATGTCCGTATTGTAAAGGGGCTGGTTTCGATATCATCGAGTTATGTCAGAAGTTCACTTAAAAACACCCTCAAAATCCCCCGCCCATTCCAGCCAAACTCGCTTAGTAGATGTGGCAGTAATTGGGGGAGGCATTGCTGGTAAAGCTTGTGCACTCGGTTTGGCGCAACTCGGCCTGCAAACCGTGGAAATTGCTCCTGACCTAGGGCAGCCAGTCCCTAGCCCCCAGGGCATGCAATGGGGCCAGCGCGTTTATGCTTTTTCCCCAAGTACCCAAAAATTACTGGCCCACTTACAGATTTGGGATGCGCTTGACCATACTCGCCTTCAACCAGTGCGCGATATGCGAATTTATGGTGATCGCGGCGAAAAAAATGATCAGCTACATCTTTCTGCATTTGAGGCAGGTACACCTCAACTAGCCTGGATTGGTGAAGCCAATTTAATTGAACATACCCTTGATCAAGCTTCACGCTTTCAAAATAAATTAGAACGTATTGCTGATGTTCTGGAAAAAATAGAGGTCGATCCTGAAGGCGTTACCCTCAAGCTTCAAAATGGCACTACGATCCGCGCTCAGTTAGTTATTGCTGCGGACGGCGCCAACTCTCCCATTCGATCCGAACTCGGAATTACTACCAGCGAAGAAAGTTATTCTCAAAGTGCCGTTGTCGCCAATTGGAATTGCACCTATCCCCATTTAGAAACCGCCTTTCAGTGGTTCCTACCTGGCGGCGACATCGTTGCAATGCTGCCATTACCCAACAAGCAAGTGTCCATGGTGTGGTCAACTTCACCAGAGAATGCAGCGGAATTATTAAAACTAGATCAAGTCCAATGGGCTGAGAAATTCTCGACGATTGCCAATGGCTCAATCGAAAAGCAACTCGGAGAACTCACACTTAACTCAGCGCCCACAGCCTTCCCACTGAGAAAAATTCGAGCAAGTCGCTTTATAGGTCCAGAATCTTCACCGAAGGTGGTCTTAATTGGTGACGCTGCCCACGTCATGCACCCACTGGCAGGACAAGGCTTGAACTTGGGGCTGCGTGATGTTGCTGTCTTACTCAACATTCTCGGTAAACGCGAATCTTTCCGCTCGCCAAGCGACCCCGTGCTATTGCGGCGCTATGAACGACAGCGTCAGGGTGATACCAGCGCATTACTATGGGTTACTGACAAACTTAAGAAATTATTTTCTGCATCAAGCAACACCGAGCGCCAGCTCCGGAATTGGGGTCTAGGCCTAGTAAATAAAAGCCACTTTATAAAACAGCGTCTCATTGAACGCGCCCTAGGGGAAATTGATTTTGAATAAATTTTTAACAGCTTGTGCATTTGTATTTGCTACCCTGCTTTGCACTCAACTAGTACATGCGCAAGCAGAACAGCAACTCAAAACAGATCTGCAAAAAAAATTAGGGAGTAATGCCAAAGTTCGTAGCGTTTCACCCGCCCCTGTTAATGGCCTATATGAAGTACTGGTTGGCAATGATGTTTTTTATACCGATAGCACTGGAAAATATCTAATCCAGGGTGAGATTATTGAATTGGCAACCGGTAAAAATCTTACCGAGCAACGACAGGCAGATCTCAATCGCATCAAATGGACTGATCTTTCTCCAGCTAATGCCATCAAAACTGTCCGCGGTAATGGAAGTCGCCAGTTAGCGATCTTTTCAGATCCTAATTGCGGCTACTGTAAGCGTCTTGAAAAATCCCTTCAGCAACTAGATAACGTCACCATCTATACCTATCTGATTCCCATTTTGTCGCCAGACTCCGCTCAGAAATCCAAGCAAATTTGGTGCTCTACTGACCCCTATAAGGCCTATATCGACTGGATGATTAATGGGGTTGCCCCTAGCGGCAAGAGTGATTGCAGCACTCCCTTAGACAAAAATATGGCTTTTGCAAAGTCTTATGGGATTACTGGAACGCCCACCCTTTTCTTTACAGACGGGAGTCGCTTCCCAGGCGCCGTTCAGATCACCGATATCGAAAAGAAATTTAGCTCACTTAAATAATCTCTATGAGTCAATCCGATCTTCCCGAAATTCAATACACCGTCTGGCCAGCAGACCTTCATGGTCATCGCTTTAAAGTTAAGCTGCATATTGCCAATCCCGATCCTGATGGGCAAGTCCTACAAATGCCAGCATGGATTCCGGGAAGTTATTTAATTCGGGATTTTAGTAAGCAGATTGAATCTATTGAGGCGTATTCGGCAGATGCAAATGGAAGACTACTTTCCTTAGAGCGAATTGATAACGATCGGTGGCGCCTACCCAAGGGAAGTGGCGCAGTCAATGTTGTAACTACTGTGTATGCCTTTGATTCTTCTGTACGCGCAGCTTATCTAGATACCGAGCGCGCCTTCTTTAATGCCAGCAGCCTCTGCTTGGCAGCGCAAGGTCAAGAGCAGGTACCGTGCTCTCTAGCCATTCTTGCACCTGAGGCGATTACCGCAGAGCACTGGACAGTGCAGACTAGTTTGAGGGCTGTCAAAACCGATTCGCGTGGTTTTGGTTTTTATCTCGCACAAAACTACGATGACCTCTTAGATCATCCTATAGCAATGGGTGAATTTCAATTGATCAGCTGGGAATCCCAAGGCGTGGACCACCGTATGGCCATTCAAGGCTGCGTACATCCGATCGATACCAGTCGTCTAGCGGATGATCTGCAAGCCATTTGTACATCTACTATTGCGTTATTTGAGCCCAAAACAAAACGGGCGCCATTTGATGGCTATTTATTTTTAGTCAATGCTGTACTGAATGGCTATGGTGGTCTTGAGCATCGCAATAGCACTGCCCTGTTATGTCGGCGCGACCAAATTCCGCAAGAGAAGGTACTCTTTGAAGAAAATGCCTATCGTGAATTTCTAGGTTTATGTAGTCATGAGTACTTTCATGCATGGTTGGTAAAGCGCATTCAGCCCAAAGCCTTTCAACCATATCAACTCGATCGTAGAAATCACACGCGCCTGCTTTGGCTATTCGAAGGCTTTACAAGCTACTACGATGATCTCCAATTATTCCGCAGTAAGCGGATTGATCTCAAAACGTATTTGAAATTAGTTGCCGATAATTGGAATGGTATTTTGCGGGGCCCCGGCAGACGCAAACAGAGTCTAGCGGACAGCTCATTTGATGCTTGGACCAAGTATTATCAGGCAGATGAAAATACCCCTAACGCTGTGGTCAGTTACTACGGCAAAGGAGCTCTACTTGCCTTAGGGCTGGATTTACAAATTCGAGCATTCTCTAAAAATCAGAAATCTCTCGACGATCTCATGCGCTTGATTTGGCAAAAACATGGGCTCACCTTAGAGGGCATTGCTGAAGATGGATTAGATGATTTGATCCTCTCCTTGCTGGGCGATGGCTTTACTAAAACCTGGAATACCATCAAAACCAAATATATTTTTGGCGCAGAAGATATTCCCATTCAAAAATGGATTGGCTCAAAACTGATTTCAGTAAAAGCTAAACCCCAATCCAAACTAGAAAAGCTGAAGCTGCAATTTGGAATGCGCCATACGGAATCGAGTGGTTGGCTAAAGGTCACCCACGTTTTAGACGGCGGACTGGCGCAGGCCGCTGGTCTGGCGGCAGGTGACCTACTAGCAAGCATTAATGGCCAACGCCTTACCAATGCCCGCTGGGATCGGGTTCTTGGCAGCTTATGCGAAGGCCAAAGCATGAGTATCTGTTTTTATCGGGATGACTTAATGCATGAGCGTATGGCTTTTTTAGAAGATAGCCAAATCCCTAACCAATATGAACTGAGCTCAATGAGCAAATCAACATCAACTTAATGTACGCTTTTTCAGAAAAAGATATCCCCTCAGATTGGCGAGAGTTACTTGGTGATTACTTTCAATCAAGCGCATGGATTGCATTAAAAAATAATTTACAGTCAGCTTTAGATCATGGCTCTGATCTCATTCGTCCGGCGCCTGAAGATTTTTTTAAAGCCTTGCAATTAACACCGGTGGATTCTGTAAAAGTCGTTATTCTCGGCCAAGATCCCTATCACTCGCCAGGACTTGCACAAGGCTTAGCTTTTTCAATTCCTGCAGATATTCCAAGCAACTCACGTGCATTTCCAAGTTCACTGCGCAACATCAGCAAAGCACTGTTGCTTGAACAATTTGGCGCCCTTCCCAACGGCGATTTGCATCACTGGGCACAGCAAGGGGTGCTACTTCTAAACACCGCCTTGAGTGTGAAATTAGGTGAAGCAGGTAGTCACGCTAACCTAGGCTGGAAGACTCTGATCGACCAATTGATTTACGCACTGGCACTGCACAAACCCAATCTCGCGTGGATGCTATGGGGTGGACACGCTCAATCCAAATTACCGCTAATTACTAATAGTGTCGGCCAACTTATTCTGCAATCGTCCCACCCTTCAGGACTCGGCGTCTATAAAACCGATAAGCCTTTTTTAGAACCCGGGGGTCAAAAGAGTTGTGGCCACTTCAGCAAAACCAATACATGGTTAGAGTCTCACGGAAAGCCTGTAATTCAGTGGATAAAGCCTCACAGCGGCCCTCATCAAATAAACCTCATTTAATTTAGATGTTTAAATAAAAACTGGCAAAGCGTCTACTTTCGGCGCTAAAATGTTACATGTAACAAACGATCGGGATTAGAAAAATGTCCTCCAATACAGCCAAAAGGGTTCAAAAACACCGTCTCGCTCTACGCGCCGCTGGCCTAAGACCCGTTCAAATTTGGGTTCCAGATACACGCTCTACCGGGTTTATTGAAGAGTGTCGCCGTCAGTCTGCTTTGGCCGCACAATCCGACCGGGAAGACCATGAACTGATGGCTTTTATGGATCTTGCCCTATCTGATTTGCAGGACTTATGAAACGCGGCTCAATCGTGACGATTGCCCTTCAGGGTGATTTTGGAAAACCAAGGCCTGCTCTAGTTCTTCAATCGGATGTCTTTAATGACATCCACGAAACCATCACGGTTGCATTAATTTCCAGTAGATTAATTCAGGGGCCAATATTCCGTCTTGATATTGCCCCAAGCCAACTCAATGGGCTATCAAAAGATAGTCAAATTCAGATGGACAAAATCATGAGCATTAAAAAAGAAAAAATTGGTTCTGTGATCGGGGAAATAGAAGAACCGCTATTGGTAAGAGTGAACCGAGCCTTAGCGCTTTGGCTTGGATTGGTCTAGCCGCCACACTATTTGGCAAAAGCCGTAAAGACGCAGCCCACCAAACAAGAGGCCAATATGGCGCTGAGCCATTCGAACATCTGCCCTGATTGGAAAAAACCCAGGTATTGCCCTAAATAAGAACTGGCAGCAGCAGCTAGAAAGCCCAGGAGGACTGCCACAAGGAGCTTTCCAGGTTTTGATACGCCAGGCTTGCTGGGGTAAAAAATCCAGGCTGAGGCGCCAGATGCCCCACCAATTAGCAGAAAAGCCAAAAACCCCATTGTTACCCCCATTAATAGCGTCATCAAATCTATAATCCCCATTATGAAGTTGTTGACACTCGGCATCAATCATCACACAGCGCCGGTCGCCATTCGGGAAAAGGTCGCCTTTGACCCTGAATTTCTTCAAGAAGCGTTGCACGATCTTCGCCAACACCTTGTTGGCGCGAATCAGGCTGGCCTGCCCGAGGCAACCATTTTGTCGACCTGTAATCGCACTGAAGTCTATTGCGCTGCGAATGATGCGAGCGCCGCTGGTCTCTTGCACGAAGCCACCTTTGATTGGCTCGCAAAAACACAGCAGCTTGCGCCAAGCAGCCTACAGCCCCATATTTATTCCCTTCCCCAATCCGATGCTGTGCGTCATGCCTTCAGAGTAGCGTGCGGCTTAGATTC
The DNA here is from genome assembly GCF_018882185.1 of Polynucleobacter sp. AP-Latsch-80-C2. Taxonomy (GTDB): domain Bacteria; phylum Pseudomonadota; class Gammaproteobacteria; order Burkholderiales; family Burkholderiaceae; genus Polynucleobacter. The sequence goes on from NZ_JACVOY010000004.1 coordinate 216,722, forward strand.
GATGGTCATTGGTGAAACCCAAATCTTGGGGCAGATGAAGGATGCGGTTCGTACTGCGAATGATGCAGGGGTACTGGGTACTTACCTCAATCAACTTTTTCAGAAAACGTTTGCTGTTGCTAAAGAAGTTCGTGGCTCAACCGAAATCGGTACACATTCCATTTCAATGGCAGCAGCTTCTGTACGTCTCTCAGAACGGATCTTTGAAAAGATTTCTGATCAACGCATTTTATTTATTGGCGCTGGTGACATGATCACCCTGTGTGCAACGCACTTCGTGGCGCGCAAACCCAAAAATGTCGCCATTGCAAATCGTACGATTGAACGCGGTCAAGAATTGGCAGACTCCATTTCTGAGCAAGACGTTCAAGCGGAATCGTTTAAGTTATCGGATCTTCCTAGTCGCCTGCATGAATTCGACATTATTGTTTCGAGCACCGCCTCCTCCTTACCCATCATCGGTCTTGGTATGGTGGAAAGCGCCCTGAAAGTCCGTCGCCATAAACCGATGGTGATGATTGACCTAGCCGTTCCGCGGGACTTTGAGCCAGAGATCTCCAGGCTCGATGATGTCTATCTTTATACCGTTGATGATTTAGGGGTCATGATTCAGACAGGGACTAACTTACGTCAAGCAGCTGTTAGTCAGGCGGAAGCCATTATTGAAGATCGCGTTGGCAACTTCATGCACTGGATGCAAGGTCGCCATGCTGTTCCGATTATTCAGGACATTCAACAGCAAGGCGAACGCTTAAGACAGCTTGAGCTTGAGCGTGCAATGAAACGCTTGATGCGTGGCGATGACCCACAAGAAGTTCTCAATGCCATGGCTCAAGGTCTGACTAATAAATTTTTACATGGCTCTCTGCATGCATTACAACATTCCAATGGCGCTGAGCGTGACGCCCTGATGAAGTTGTTACCCAAGTTATTCGCCTCGCACTCCAAGCTAGAAGACCATTAGATGAAGCCCAGCATGCGGGCTAAGCTAGATCACCTAGACACACGCTTAGCCGAACTTAATTCCCTTTTAACTTCTGAAGAAGCAACCAAAGATATGGATGCTTATCGGAAACTCACGCGTGAGCATTCTGATATTGCTACGGTAGTAGAGCAATTTGGTTTATATAAGCAAGCTGAGGCAGATGCCCAAGCCGCCGAAGAAATGCGTAAAGATCCGGAGATGAAAGACTTTGCGGATGATGAGGCAAAACAAGCGACTGCAACAATGGAGACGCTAGAGGCTGCACTACAAAAACTGCTGCTTCCCAAAGATGTGAATGATGAGCGCAACGTCTTTCTAGAAATTCGTGCAGGCACTGGTGGTGATGAGAGCGCCCTGTTTGCTGGGGACTTGTTGCGCATGTACACCCGCTTTGCAGAACGCCAAGGCTGGAAGGTAGAAGTTGTCAGCGCCGCTGAATCCGATTTAGGGGGTTACAAAGAGGTTGTTCTACGCTTAGTAGGTCAATCCGTCTACTCACGCCTCAAATTTGAATCTGGCGGCCATCGTGTACAACGTGTTCCCCAAACTGAAACGCAGGGACGGATTCATACATCTGCTTGTACGGTGGCGGTAATGCCTGAAGCCGATGAACTAGAAGCTGTCAAAATTAATCCAGCTGAACTGCGTATTGATACCTTCCGTGCCTCTGGAGCTGGTGGTCAGCATATTAATAAAACAGACTCCGCAGTGCGGATTACCCATTTGCCCACTGGCACTGTGGTTGAGTGCCAAGATGATCGCAGCCAACACCGTAACCGCGAACAAGCAATGAAGGTATTGGTATCACGCATCATGGATGCTCGCGAACGCGAGAAGCATCAGCTTGAAGCCCAAACCCGCAAATCACTGGTTGGCACGGGCGATCGTAGCGATCGTATTCGCACCTACAACTTCCCGCAGGGTCGCATTACCGATCACCGCATTAACCTCACGCTCTACAAGATAGATGCCATGATGGACGGGGATATCGATGATCTCTGCAATGCCCTGGCATCTGAACATCAAGCGGAATTGCTCGCTGCTCTTGGCGATAGCTAATAATTGATGCGTGCTGATTTGTCATTGCGCGACTTATTGCGCAGCTCCACCCTTCCTCAAAGTGAGGCACGCCTGCTGCTAGCACACGTCCTTGAGCAGCACTATCAACTACCCCGCTCAGCCCTGCTGTCTCGAGATGAGATGACGCTCAACGCCGATGCATTGGCGGACTGGAAGATGCTTGAGGCCAAGCGCCTTGATGGCGAACCCATTGCTTATTTAGTGGGTAAAAAAGGTTTTCACAATATTGAATTACTAGTTGCACCAGGTGTATTGATTCCACGTCCAGAAACGGAATTGCTAGTTGAAATTGGACTTCGTGAAATCACGCAACTCGGCGGCAAAGCTAAGCTACTCGATTTAGGTACAGGCTCTGGGGCAATTGCATTAGCTATTGCCAGTGCTGCGCCAAGCTCATTTGTCATAGCAACCGATCAATCGCCAGACGCATTGGCTATTGCAAGATTGAATGCAAAACAGTTACATCTAGAGGGCCAAGTGCAATTTGCTCAGGGAAACTGGTATGACGCCATTAGTAAAGAGGCATGCTTTGATCTCATTCTGAGTAATCCACCCTATATCGAAAGTGGCGATCCCCACCTAACCCAAGGCGACCTACGCTTTGAGCCGCTCAATGCGCTTACCGATGAAGCAAATGGGCTGAGCTGCCTAGAACGCATTATTTCCAAAGCCAGTCAGCATTTAAATCCCAAAGGATTGATTGCGGTCGAGCACGGCTTTGATCAGTCTGATGCCGTAGTCGACCTCATGAGATCTGCCGGTTTGCTTGATATTCAAACCCACCTCGATTTAGCAGGCCATCGCCGGGTAGCCTCCGGCAGGAAATAGGGTGTTTGAATAACCCTTTTTGGGATAAAGTCTTAAAATTAGACTAGTGCCGATTTATATAGGCGCATTGATAGATATACCGCTCTTCTAGAAAGAATTTATGGATACACAAGCTCAAATTAAAGAAATCGTGACAAGCCACCCCGTGGTCTTGTTTATGAAAGGCACTGCCCAGTTTCCACAGTGTGGATTTTCTGGAAATGCCATCAATATCCTCCGCGCAAGTGGTGTTGATAAGTTGCATACCGTGAACGTCTTAGAGGACGAAGGTATTCGCCAAGGTATCAAGCAATATGCAAACTGGCCAACCATTCCTCAGTTGTATATCAACGGTGAGTTTATTGGTGGCTCAGACATCATGACTGAAATGTTCCAATCGGGTGAGCTCAAGAAGTTAGTTCAGGCTTAATTTCAGCATTACCCTGTGACTTTTGACCTAAGCTCTCTGCTGCTATTTGGCCTACCATTTGGTTTTTGTGTAGGCCTTTTAGTTTATGCATTGAATATGCGCTCTACTCTTGCGCGCACTGAGCTAATAGCGCAAACAGAGTCTGCTGCGGCTATTAGCTTGCGTACAGAGCGGGATCAGGCATTGCAAAATGCGATTCGCCTAGAAGCCGAGTTAGATTCTGAGCGCAAGCAGGGCCTGGGCAGAATTGAATCACTGAATGAAGCCAAAGAAGCCTTGACTAGTCAATTCAAAAACCTAGCGAATGAAATTTTGGAAGATAAATCTAAGCGTTTTACGGAACAAAATGCTGCCAGCTTAGATGCCCTTCTCAAACCTTTACAAACCAAGCTCACAGAATTTAAAGAGCAGGTCAGCACCTCTTATGGCAATGAAGCTCGCGAACGATTTGCGCTGAAGAGTGAAATCGAACGCCTTGCCAACCTCAATCTGCGCATGTCAGATGAGACACGCTCTTTGACGCAAGCCTTAAAGGGTGACTCTAAAGTTCAGGGCAACTGGGGTGAGTTGGTTTTAGAGTCTATTCTGGAATCTTCGGGCTTACGTAAGGGCGAAGAATACTTAGTACAAGATAGTCATACCCAAATCGATGGCTCCAGACTGCAGCCCGACGTTGTTGTCAAACTTCCTGAAGGCAGAAGCCTGGTAGTCGATAGCAAAGTTTCCATTACTGCCTATGCACGGCATGCAGAAGCAACCGATCCAGCCGCTGCAGAACAGGAGTTAGCGGCTCATATTCAGTCTTTACGCCAACATATACAAGGCCTTTCTGGAAAGAACTACAGCTCCTTATATGGCATTGGCTCTGTGGACTTTGTGTTGATGTTTGTGCCAATTGAGCCAGCATTCTTATTGGCCCTCAAAACTGCACCCAATCTCTATCAAGAAGCACTGGCAAAAAATATTGTGCTTGTTTGCCCAAGCACTCTGATGGCAACTCTGCGAACTGTTGCGCACCTCTGGAGACAAGATCATCAGAATCGCAATGCTTTAGAAATTGCCAAACAATGTGGCAACCTCTACGATAAGTTTGTTGGCTTTGTAGATGATCTAGAGAAACTAGGTCAACGCTTAGATCAGGCGCAAACTAGTTATCACGACGCCTTCAACAAACTCAAGAGCGGTAAGGGAAACCTTATTCGCTCTGCTGAGAAGGTACGCGAATTAGGCGTTAAGCCTAGCAAGAATTTATCTGCGCCCCTCATTGAGTCTTCTGTAGATACTGAATAAAGTCTTTATTTAAGACAAACAAAAACCCCGCCTAGATTGCACTAAGCGGGGTTTTCTTTAAGGCGCATTACTAAACTACAACCAACTTATCAAAGTTAATTAAGCAGATTTACGGCTACGTGATGCAGGTGTAGCAGCTTTCTTTACTTGAGCCATCTGACCTTGAACAGCATCAATTGCTTGGTCAGCAGTTTTTTCTGCAGTTGCAAAAGCTTCTTTGCTTGCAGCACGGAACTGCTCGAAACCTTGCAATGCGCTACCGTATGCAGTTTTGAAAGAAGATACAAATACATCAGAACCAGCAGGTGCGTTAGCAGCTACAGTGTTGATCCAGTCTTGAAAACCATCTTGCAACTGGTCGATGCTCGCATCAACAACGTTTGCAAATTCTTTATTGCCATCACGCAATACTTTAGAAACTTTCTTTTGGTACGCAGCAGCTTGGTTACCAGCAGCTTGCAATGCATCAGCGCTCATCATTTCAGTAACTTGTTTTGGGTCTTTAGCAGTCAAAACTTGTTGAATACCGTCTTGAGCATTTACTAATGCATCTTTAGATGCAGCGTAGTTCAATTCAGCCAATTTCTGAGCATTTTCCAAAGCAGCTTCGCTTAAAGAAAAAGAAGCCTCGAGGCCTTTGCTGTTCATTTGGGACAATTTAGCGGTGATTTGGTCTTGGTTCATGTATTTCTCCAGTAATTAAGTGGTACAACTAATCAATTAAGTGCATTTAAGGAGAATTCATTTACCTTAAATATTGCACTGCACCATGAAACTTTAACTGAAGCAATATGACAATGCAAGAACTTTTTGCTGCTATGCAACATATATTCACTAATAAAGTATTAAATTGAATAAAATCAATAACTTAGAAAAATCACAATCCTCCCATTCTTACCGAAAAGTCGCTATTGCAGCCTGTTTTGGTACTTTTTTAGAGTGGTATGACTTCTTAACTTTTGCCACTTTAGCAGTGGTATTTGCCCCCTTATTCTTTCCCTCAAGCGACCCCAACACAGGCCTTTTGGCAAGCTTGGCGACCTTTGGTGTTGGAATGGTAGTCAGACCCATTGGAGCCGCTCTATTTGGCTCTATGGGCGACCGTATTGGTCGTAAGCCTGTCTTTATGATCACCATCGCCTTGATGGGGCTAGCTACTGTCAGCGTAGGCTTTTTACCGAGCTATGCACAGATAGGTATTTGGGCGCCAATCTTACTTGTCAGCCTACGCCTGATGCAGGGTCTGTCTGCCGGCGGCGAAATCGGTGGGAGCGCAGTTTATTTAACCGAGCATGCGGGCGATCAATATCGAGGTTTTAAAACCAGCTTCTTGCAACTGATGGGGCCATTGGGAATTTTATTTTCTACTTTGCAAATTGCCCTATTACACCATTGCCTTACCAATGAAGAATTTTTATCCTGGGGATGGCGTGTACCTTTTTGGGTTTCGATTGTGCTGCTACTAATCGCCTTTAAAGCGCGCATGGCATTAGAAGAAACTCCGGTATTTCTGGAGCTTAATAAAAGCAGTAAGAAAGTCAAAAATCCTTTCTTGAATAACTTCAGAGATTCGCATACGCGCAAGAGAATGTTCCTGCTTTTCTTCTGCATTTCTGCAGGCGGCGCAGTACTCTTCTTTTCTGTGCAGGTATATACGGCGATCTTTCTCAAAACTTCTGTCAAGCTTGCGCCGCAGCTGGTTGATGAACTCAGTATTTATGCAACCTTAGCCCTATTCCCCTTAACGCTATTTGCTGGCTGGCTCTCTGACAAGATCGGCAGAAAACCTGTAGTTGTCAGTGGATTATTCCTCGGGGCGATATTTATTCATCCAGCATATCAATTGCTGCAAGTATTTGGACAGACATCAAATCTCATCATGATCGTACTAGTGCTCACAGGCCTATCCCTTGCACTCGCCTTGGTGGTTGGTCCACAAACCGCCCTTCTGGCCGAACTCTTTCCCGCAAAGACTAGAAGTAGTGCTGCAACCTTTCCACACAACCTGGCAGCAGGATGGATTGGTGGATTGTTACCTTTGATAGTGACCTGGTTAAATCAAAAATGGGGCAGTGATGTTGCTGGACTTTGGTATCCAACCATCTTCTTAGCAAGCGGCGCGATTGTCGCCTTGCTCTATCTGCCTGAGACTCACAAGACTAATCTGCATCACTGAAAGTGAAAAAGGCTTCTAAGTTTATTAACCTAGATGCCTTTTGATTTTGGTGCCCCTTGTCCGACTCGAACAGACCACCTACTGATTACAAAGCAGTTTAACAGCTTTGCCAGTAAGGCCTCCCCTATACAGTCATTGGGCTTGGTTAATATTAAACCACATTGGATCACGTTTTTATCAGCTTAGGTTGACACTTTGTTGACGGATTTTCAATGAGGGGTCTTGTTGAGCACTTACGCCCTACAGAATGAGTATGCCTCAATTTTAATGCGTTGCTTAATTCAAATTAAACGTTCAACTTCACTTCAGGGGCTTAACAATTCTCCGGTTACCCATATCATCAACTGCAATCTTATCGGCAACGGCTGATGGAAACACCTTGATATCCTCAAAGCTATATTGCGGCAAATGACTGTTAATCACATCAACCACAATACGGGCCTGACTAGCATCACGGATGCGCTTGCCCGGATCTCTATCGGGTTGATCAGCCATCCACAGCTTAAATAAAGCAAAAGCACGTGGATCAACTGTATTCATACGGGCCATCTTGCCATTAACGCCAACGATAACCTCACTAAATTTGGGTGCACTGAGTAACCAATCTGCATTACGCGCTTTTACTACCCAAAAATCATCAACCAGAGTACTAAAGCGACCAGGCTCAGCATCACTGCCCTGACCCATGCGGCGCAAAATATCAACCTCATAGCCATCTTTATTAACAGCGGTATACAGCTGGTCATCACGCAGCGTGAAGGTTGAATCAATGCTCTGAAGAAAGCCCAGCATACCGCCAGCAAGGGTATTTTCTTGAGTAAACAAGCTTAATTTTTTACGGTTATCCCATAGCAAGTCAACATCCCGAGTTGCCAGATGAGCCTCATTAAGGCGGACCCCAGCGGCAGTCTCATAGGCATATAGTGCGTTAGTGCCAATAATGGTGAACTTGTCAGACATGCCAGCATCACTCAACCCAACCAGGATATCAATAATGATGTTGGGTGTTCTGCCCACCCTTAGCGCACGATTTAGTCGCTGATGCTTTACAGCGGCTTGCTTTAACCCTGACGAGAGTTCTGCTGCGCGCGCTTTGCCGGCGGTAAATTTGTTGTAGATGGCTTCTGTTTCAGCGCTTTTGGCACCAAGGCCGGTTTGGTCGCCCCTAGTAGTCGTGCGCACCAGATATTCCTTACCTTTAACGGTTTTCCAAACCATTCCTCCACGAAACTCTGCCGACCGTAATTTAGCCTGCTCTAAAGCGGTAAATGCGCTTTTAGCGTCAATATATTGCCGGATGGAATCTTCGGGAAGATCTATTATTTCCAAGTTATTTTGCATTTTAATAAATTACTTGGAAATATAGGCGTTGTCAATCAAAACCCCTGTATAGCCCCACTAATTACGTAAAACTTTGGACCTTATACATAGCAGGCATTCAAAAACTAATTTTTATGACTTCAAATAAAGGTGTAAATTGTTACTTAACATTAATAATAATTAAGTAACTTTTAAAAGGTACATATGTCAAACGGAAAAACGCTGGTGCAAATTGCCTTAGAGATATTGAAATGCAATCAAACAGAATTAGCTATAGAGATGGGTGTCTCAAAAGTCCAGATCAGCAAGTGGAAGAATGGGGAGTCAATGTCGGCAGTTATGGAAAAGAAACTGCGCGATATAACCCAGGCTGGAGACCTTGATCCCGATTTTGTAATCTCTTGCGGATCGGTGGACGACGCTAAAAAATGGGCCAAATTGATCACTTACCAAATGTATAACAATGAGGCCGAACTAGATTATGGGATTGAGGATGAAGCGGTTTGTGCCGAGCTAATGAGAATCTTAGCCCTCATTGGAGTCAACATCCCAAAACCTTTTCCGCAAGAGTTCATTTTGCAATGGGAATATGAGGAAATGTATGACCACTATGGCGAGGGCAATGATAAGGTTGATGCGACGATAGATGCATTTGAAGAGCAGCCCCTCATTCATTTAATCAGATCAATTTTTGATAATTACGCCTGCATTGATCATTTCATTGGAATGTATGTATCCAACCTGGGATTAAATCATCCAAACTTTCAAAATCTGGAAGCCAAGCAAGAGATCTTGCATCGTCAGCTTGAGCTTGCTACAGCAAAGGCCAATGTGAATAAAGAAATCGCGCCTTTATTTGGGAAGTTTCAGTTCATCACGATGAGTGATTTCAGCAATTTAATTGGTGAAGTTAAGGCGAAGGCATATGAATTAGGCCTTCCGCTTGAAGCCGAATTGAATGACCTAATAACCGAGAATCCTGAGAACATAAGGGATGACACTAGTGACCGGGATATGTGGATATTTCAAAGTCAGCGCAGCCATCCAGATATCTATATGAATGAATTGCTGGAAGGAATGAGGGCGATCCATGCAGTACTACCTTTGATTCTTAAAAAACTGGATATTAGCCCAGAGGAGATAAATGCTGCACTTACTGAGGCGCCCTGACTGAGGGGCGGCGAGAGTATGACTTTTCTTTAATGGGATCTGTGGCTGCTTTTAAAGCTAATTTGGACGCCGATAACTCACTAGGTTGCAATCTTAAATGTCTCAATTCGGTCGAGGCTGTGTAAAAACTCAAAACACTTCCATTAATTTCGATTTAGAGCGTGCACACGGGTTTTGGTTTCTCAATAAAGCTCCCTGAGGGGCTCAAGCATCCTGTTTCGGTAAATATTGGTTTTTTATTAACACCTCATAGAGGCGTTACTCAGGCCTGCTTATTACAGATTAAGTAAGGCTCTCGCCTTACGTCGCCATCGCCTTCATTAGATTGCTGCTACCCATGATGTTCATCACTAGTTTAAGGTTGTAAGCCAGGATATGTAGACTCATTTCTGTACTGACGTGCTCTTTGGTTTTGGTGAGGAAGTGCGTCGCCCCCATCCAGCTCTTGAGTGTGCCAAAAGTATGCTCAATCGTGCAACGCCTAATCTTCATCGCATCAGGCATGGCTTCTAGGTTGCCCTGCATTTGATCGAGCATTGCTTCATGTTCCCAGCGCTTGACTCTTCTGTTTGTTCCGGTAGTGCACTGAGGCTTTAAGGCGCAGTTTTTGCAGCTCGAGCTCCAGTATGCAATCAGATTCTTACCATGCTCCACGGTTTTAAATCGCTCTGTTAATACTTGCCCTGCAGGGCACTCGTATTCATTTTTATCAGGGTGGTAGATAAACGCATTCTTATCAAACAGACCACTAGATCGATTGCTAGACGTTTTACATTTAGGCATGATGGGAGTGACACCCAAGTCCATACAGTCTTTGATTTGTTCACCACTGTAATAACCCTTGTCTGCCACTACGGTCAGCTGCGTTACTTGCAGCGCTTCTTTGACTTGGTTTGCTATCTTAGCTAGGCTACTGCGATCATGCCCGACATTGGTTAACTTATGGGCAACGATGAGATGGTTCTTGGTATCTACAGCAGCTTGCACGTTATAGCCCACGATACCGCCTCCACGGTGTTGCATCGACCGGGCATCGGGATCACTCATGGAGATCTGTTTATCTGGTGCTGCTTGTACTTTTTCTTCAATAGCTTGTAGCTGCGCCATCTGCTCTGTAAAGAGCGCGATGCGCTCTTTAAGTCTGGCTTGGTGTGCGGTTGATTGGGCTGGAGAGCGCAGATCAGCTGCCTCTAAGTCTTTTAAGTACTGCGCAATGCTGGCTTCAGCTTCTTGGATACGACGTTTGATCTTGGCCTGGGTGAAGTTCTGATCGGAGCTGTTCACGGCTTTAAATTTACTGCCATCGACTGCCACCATCGCGTCGGTAAAGAGATTCATCTGACGGCACAACTCAATAAACTGGGCGCAGACTTTACGGATGGCTTTGCCGTTCTCCCTGCGGAAGTTCGCAATGGTTTTAAAGTCAGGAGCTAAGCGGGTAATGAGCCACATGAGTTCAACATTACGTAGCGCTTCGGTTTCAAGGCGACGAGTCGATGCAATACGGTTAAGGTATCCATAGACATACAATTTCAACAGCACTGCAGGATGATAGGACGGCCTACCAGTATCAGCAGGAACTACTCCTTCAAAACCTAAACTCTTTAAATCTAATTGATCGACAAACAGATCAATGACGCGCACGGGATTTTCTTCGGTGATGTACTCATCAAGCAGCTCAGGTAATAAAGTACTTTGGGTTCGATCTTGGACAGTAATGAATCGTTTCATCTTCATGAACACCCGTTAATTAGTGATACTTAATTAACGTTTGAGGGTGCTTAGGTGTTTACAAAAACAGGGGGATTATTGGGGGTTTTTACACAGCCTCGGCCAGAAGCGGTCGGTAGAGCAGATGATTGAAGACTTTGTATTGACGGAGTAATTCTCCCCGGGGAGTAAAGAAAATAGCCCATCAATTGAATTGGGCTATTTTCTTTTAGGCCTAATATCAATCTATCTTTTTAAACGATGCCGATGGAATTACTCTTCCAATAAACTTCTTAGCATCCAAGCAGTTTTCTCGTGAATATCTTGTCGTTGAGTTAATAGATCCGCTGTAGGTTGATCATTCGCTTTTTCTACTAAAGGGAAAAGTTTGCGAGCAGTTTTCGCAGTAGCCTCTTGAGCCTTCACAAGATACTTGACCATATCCATCGCCTTGGGCACTCCATCTACTTCTTTGATGGAGGTAAGCTTTGAGAATTCCTTATAAGTACCCGGTGCTGGTTCCCCAAGCGCCCTGATTCGTTCTGCTATTAAATCAAGCGCTGCCCATTGCTCAGTGTATTGAGTCATAAACATAGCGTGAAGGGTGTTAAACATTGGACCTTTCACATTCCAATGAAAGTTATGAGTCATCAAATAGAGAGAGTAGCTGTCCGCCAAAAGCTCTGATAATCCTTTAGCAATGGTCTTGCGATCTTTTTCACTAATGCCAATATCTATTATGGTTTTAGTTAATTTGTTACTCATAAGTTCCCCTTCATTGGAAATAATGATTTATAAGACGGAAATATCAACTGCAATATTGCCACGGGTAGCGTTGGAATAGGGGCAAACCTGATGAGCCGCATCGACTAAGTCTTTAGCAACCTTTTTTTCTAAGCCTGGTAAGGCTATGGCCAACTTAACAGCGATACCAAATCCTTGTGGGATTGGACCGATATCAACACTGGCGTCAATTGAAGCATCATCAGGCACCTTTACTTTTTTCAATCCTGCTACGTGCTTAAGCGCTCCCATAAAACAAGCTGAGTAACCAGCTGCAAATAATTGCTCTGGATTAGTGGCCGTACCAGCTCCACCCATGGCTTTAGGTGCTGATAGAGTTACATTCAGCAGGCCATCATCGCTAACTGCCTTGCCATCTCGGTCACCAGTAGTGTGGGTGTGGGCTGTGTACATTACTTTATCTAGCGTATTCATGATACTTTTCCTTCTAATTAAATGTGTTTAACGAATAAAGTGCTTGGCGATATCAAAGACAGTTAATCCAGCTCCAAGAGCATTGATGCAAACTCCTGCGTATAACTTCATTGGATTCTTTGATTGGATAAAAGCTGACATATCTTTCTCCTATTTTCTGGTGCAAAAGAAGGTGGCTAAATCCTTTTCAAACTCGTGATTGAGAAAGTACAGGCCCTCAGATAAGTGGTGATGATTCTTCATTTCTCGCTCCTTTAGTTTTTTAATGGCGGTGAAGTGATTCTGGGGGATATTGAGATATCGGTCCAATGAATTAAATTGGATTTAATAATCGATAATATCGATAACAAGATTTGGATATGATCATACTAATCATTCCGATCTCAACGCACCTCTTAAGACTTTAAATGACAATTGCGTATTTCAGCGATCGTGACCGCCTG
>NZ_JACVOY010000045.1 GCF_018882185.1 Polynucleobacter sp. AP-Latsch-80-C2
TGGCTGGAAGCTTGAACCCGCTTTGAGGGTACCGCCATTGACAGTCGTGCCACCGCTGTAGGTGCTGTTGGTGGTGGCGTTGCCTAGGGTTAAAGTACCTACTCCTGCTTTTGTCAGAGTAACACCGGTACCTGCGATGATGCCGTCAATCGAACCAGCACCACTATTGGTAATCGAGATGGCGCTACTGCTAGCTAAGGTAATCGCATGGGCAGTTAAGGTTGCTGTATTAATGGTGAGGCCAGTTAATGGTG
>NZ_JACVOY010000046.1 GCF_018882185.1 Polynucleobacter sp. AP-Latsch-80-C2
ACCCTAAGCAGCGCTACTTTAGATTTACAAAATGCACTGACGATCGGCTCTTTGTTAATGACTGGCACTAATCCAGCCATTACTAATACTGCGGGTACCTCTAGCCTGACAGTTAACGGTACTTCAACCTTGAAAGGCAACATCACCACCAATGGTGCTCAAACCTACACTGGCGCAGTAACCTTAGGTGGTGCGAGCGTACTCACTACTGGCTCTAGCGCTGGCAATATCCTCTTTAGCTCTACTGTTGCCG
>NZ_JACVOY010000047.1 GCF_018882185.1 Polynucleobacter sp. AP-Latsch-80-C2
TTGAAGTACCGTTAACTGTCAGGCTAGAGGTACCCGCAGTATTAGTAATGGCTGGATTAGTGCCAGTCATTAACAAAGAGCCGATCGTCAGTGCATTTTGTAAATCTAAAGTAGCGCTGCTTAGGGTTAATAAGCTACTGGTGTTGCCTACAGTTCCACTACCACTCACTTGTAAGGTACCGGCATTGACAGTAGTAGCGCCACCATAGGTGTTAGCACCTGACAGAGTGAGGATACCTACTCCTGCTTTT
>NZ_JACVOY010000048.1 GCF_018882185.1 Polynucleobacter sp. AP-Latsch-80-C2
TTGAGCTAAAGCTTATGTTTTGACCGGTACTACCGCCTGTAGTCAGAACCACATCACTACCCAGTGTCACTGCGCCAGTATAGGTTTGAGTACCGGTGGTGGTGATTGAACCGTTTAAGGTGATGCCATTGCCAGTTACGGCTAAGACATTGGCAGTGTTAATAGCGCTTAAGCTCACTGCGCCGCCCGTGCTAATAGTCAAGTTATTAGAACTACTAACATTTAACTGGTCATAGGTCGTAATCGCC
>NZ_JACVOY010000049.1 GCF_018882185.1 Polynucleobacter sp. AP-Latsch-80-C2
TAACTGGCCTCACCATTAATACAGCAACCTTAACTGCCCATGCGATTACCTTAGCTAGCAGTAGCGCCATCTCGATTACCAATAGTGGTGCTGGTTCGATTGACGGCATCATTGCAGGTACCGGTGTTACTCTGACAAAAGCAGGAGTAGGTATCCTCACTCTGTCAGGTGCTAACACCTATGGTGGCGCTACTACTGTCAATGCCGGTACCTTACAAGTGAGTGGTAGTGGAACTGTAGGCAATACC
>NZ_JACVOY010000050.1 GCF_018882185.1 Polynucleobacter sp. AP-Latsch-80-C2
ACACCATTAACTGGCCTCACCATTAATACAGCAACCTTAACTGCCCATGCGATTACCTTAGCTAGCAGTAGCGCCATCTCGATTACCAATAGTGGTGCTGGTTCGATTGACGGCATCATCGCAGGTATCGGTGTTACTCTGACAAAAGCAGGAGTAGGTATCCTCACTCTGTCAGGTGCTAACACCTATGGTGGCGCTACTACTGTCAATGCCGGTACCTTACAAGTGAGTGGTAGTGGAACTGTAG
>NZ_JACVOY010000051.1 GCF_018882185.1 Polynucleobacter sp. AP-Latsch-80-C2
CAGTATTAAGAGTTAATGATTGGCTATTTGCTAAGCTGCCATCAATCGTTGAGCTAAAGCTTATGTTTTGACCGGTACTACCGCCTGTAGTCAGAACCACATCACTACCCAGTGTCACTGCGCCAGTGTAGGTTTGAGTACCGGTGGTGGTGATTGAACCGTTTAAGGTGATGCCATTGCCAGTTACGGCTAAGACATTGGCAGTGTTAATAGCGCTTAAGCTC
>NZ_JACVOY010000052.1 GCF_018882185.1 Polynucleobacter sp. AP-Latsch-80-C2
ATGGCTGGAAGCTTGAACCCGCTTTGAGGGTACCGCCATTGACAGTCGTGCCACCGCTGTAGGTGCTGTTGGTGGTGGCGTTGCCTAGGGTTAAAGTACCTACTCCTGCTTTTGTCAGAGTAACACCTGTACCTGCGATGATGCCGTCAATCGAACCAGCACCACTATTGGTAATCGAGATGGCGCTACTGCTAGCTAAGGTAATCGCATGGGCAGTTAAGGT
>NZ_JACVOY010000053.1 GCF_018882185.1 Polynucleobacter sp. AP-Latsch-80-C2
TGGCTGGAAGCTTGAACCCGCTTTGAGGGTACCGCCATTGACAGTCGTGCCACCGCTGTAGGTGCTGTTGGTGGTGGCGTTGCCTAGGGTTAAAGTACCTACTCCTGCTTTTGTCAGAGTAACACCGATACCTGCAATGATGCCGTCAATCGAACCAGCACCACTATTGGTAATCGAGATGGCGCTACTGCTAGCTAAGGTAATCGCATGGGCAGTTAAGGT
>NZ_JACVOY010000054.1 GCF_018882185.1 Polynucleobacter sp. AP-Latsch-80-C2
TGGTGTTGCCTACAGTTCCACTACCACTCACTTGTAAGGTACCGGCATTGACAGTAGTAGCGCCACCATAGGTGTTAGCACCTGACAGAGTGAGGATACCTACTCCTGCTTTTGTCAGAGTAACACCTGTACCTGCGATGATGCCGTCAATCGAACCAGCACCACTATTGGTAATCGAGATGGCGCTACTGCTAGCTAAGGTAATCGCATGGGCAGTTA
>NZ_JACVOY010000005.1 GCF_018882185.1 Polynucleobacter sp. AP-Latsch-80-C2
TAAGGAGCTTAGAATGATCCAAGACCGTTTAAACAACCGACCTAGAAAACGATTAGGATTTAAAACCCCCAATGAAGTATTTATGCAGTCCTTAAACCGTGTTGCACTTCGTGTTTGAATCTACGTTATAAGCTTAGGCGCTTTTATTTCAAATTGCCTAAACTAAAAGCTCGACGTTATATAGACTCTTCGGATCCATTCCCTCGGACTATTCGTTCAAAGTCAAATTCCGAGCTAGACTTCCTTGCCTTTATATATAGTCTGCTTACTTAGCGCATTACGAATAAATTCAATATTGTTTCTGAGGGTATAGCAGTCTGCCGTTACAAGCTTAGCTGCTTTTGATTCCACCACCCTGCGTCCATCTCGTTCAGAACTTCAATGTACTCATAACGCTTATTGGGGTCAAAATTTTCAATCGTTGCTTGCTCAAATTTTTCTAGCTCTTTGTAGATCGAGTTAATTTGTTTGCGAGCCAGGTTCACTCGATAGTTTGGAATCGATTTAATAATGGGATAAGCAAAGGCTGCAAAGGGTACTAACAAAATAAACATCCGCTCAATAAACTCAGCCAACCAAAATGGCAAATACTTCATCAGGGCCGGGGTACCCTTTTGATAGAAATAACGTGCCTCATCGCTCAGTGGCACCTCATTATTTCGATAGGACGGAAATTCTCCAGCCTTAGAAAAATAACTCTTCACCCCATTAATCTCTTTTGCAGCCTCCAGAAACAATAGCTGAATCGCGGGATGCAAACGATCATCGATCAATAGGTTGGTTGTCGTCGAAATCAGATCGATTGGTTGCGCAGGAATATTGTTTGCTAAATTAAAACCACCCATCGGGACGGTTAATTCTTCAAAATAGGTCATGAGACGGGAATAAGCATCCGCCCTTTTGAAATTTGCTAAACGAATATCAGGGTTGAGAATGAGGCTCTGGACACTAGGAGAGTCAAAACCATCGACCAAAATCAATGCATCTAAATCACCCTTTTCTAGAGCATGCACTCCATCAATATTATTCATGGAAATCAGATTGGGTCCATTAGAAGATAGCCCATTGAGTTTCAAGATATTGATTGCTTGTAGATGTGTGCCGCTACCGATTGGGCCTATACCCATTCTCAATTTAATGATGTCACGATCCAGTATTTTTTTGCTTTCATCAAAAGCGTTACTGCGATAGAAAATCCACACTGGCTCATAGTCCACGCTACCGAGAGATTGAACCCCAGTCACATCTTCATTAGACATTGTTCCACCCTGCACAAATGCCGCTTGAATCGGATCTTTACGGTCAATGAGGTGCTGTAGATTCTCCTGAGATCCATGGGTCTCTACCAACTCAAGATGAATGCCCTTAGTCTTAAAGTAGGCTTGATATTTTTCGCCTAGCACGCGATAGGATCCACCAGTGCCAGTGGCCATTAACACTTTTGTTGGGGGCGCTGGCTTAGCAAACCAGATCAGGACAAGTAAACCTACAAGTAGCAACGCCACCAATGGCCAGATTTCTCTGAGGAGACTAAACCAACCACCAACTTCGTCAGCCACTGTTTGATAGAGCGCTGATAAGTGCTCAGTAACATCCTCTTTAAAACCGCTCATGAGATTCTCCGCAGCATTTAAGGCGATCTATAAATAGTTTATGTCTCTGAACCTTCTGAATTACCTTCAGCCTGCGGTGTCAGAATGGTTGGATAAGAAACGGCCCAGGTTCCAGGGTAGTCACGACTGTAATGCAGCCCCCTACTCTCGCGGCGCATTAAGGCCGAGCGAACGATGAGTTCTGCGCACTCTAATAAGTTACGCAACTCAATCAAATCGCGCGTGACTTTAAAGTTCGCGTAATACTCTTGGACTTCGTATCGCAATAGCTTAATACGATGCAGAGCCCGCTCTAGACGTCGATTCGTTCTCACAATACCAACGTAATTCCACATCAGCGAACGTAATTCATCCCAGTTATGGGCAATAACCACTTGCTCATCTGCATCCTCCACTTGACTCTCATCCCATAAGGGAAGATTTGGCAGAACTGGTGTTTTAAGTTCGGAGATATCTTGTGCCGCCGCCTTACCAATCACCACGCACTCTAACAAGGAGTTGCTTGCCAAACGATTAGCACCATGCAATCCTGTATAGGTTGCTTCGCCTACTGCATACAGTCCCGGCAAGTCAGTGCGACCTTTAAGGTCAGTCACTACACCACCACAGGTGTAGTGCGCAGCAGGCACTACTGGAATTGGTTCTTTGGTAATGTCCAGACCTAGAGTTAAGCAGCGGGCATAAATCATGGGGAAGTGCTCTTTGATAAAAGCTTCGCCTAAATGGGTTGCATCTAGATGCACATAATCCAAACCGTGCTTCTTCATCTCAAAGTCGATGGCTCTAGCTACGATATCGCGTGGAGCAAGCTCGTTACGATCATCATGCTCAGACATAAAGCGCGTGCCATCTGGTAGCTTTAATAAACCACCTTCACCGCGCATGGCTTCGGTAATCAGGAAGGTACGGTCACTCGGGTGATACAGGCAGGTTGGATGAAATTGAATAAATTCCATATTGCCCACACGACAACCTGCACGCCAAGCCATCGCAATACCATCGCCTGTTGCGGTATCGGGGTTGCTGGTGTAGCGATAAACCTTACCCACTCCACCCGTTGCCAATACAACCGACTTAGCGGCAATCGTTTCTACACGGTTATTTTTAATATCCAGTGCATAAACCCCATAACAACGATTTGGTTTTGTTCTTTGGGTCTTAACATCCAAATGCCGATTGGTAATGAGATCTAGCGCAATCCAATGCTCTAGTAATTGAATATTCTTGTGGGCACGTGCTTTATCTAAAAGCACTTCATGAATCGCTTTGCCAGTAGCATCAGCAGCGTGAGCAATACGACGATGACTATGACCACCCTCTCGAGTGAGATGCAAGCCCATTGGACCAGATTCATCAGTGGTAAAAGGAACGCCCTGATCTACCAACCATCGAATGGCTTCTGCACTTTCTTCAGCAATGTAACGGGCGGTTGACTCAACGACTAGTCCAGCTCCAGCATCTAAGGTATCAGCCACATGAGAATCAATGCTGTCATGCTCCTTATCCACCACTCCAACAATGCCGCCCTGCGCCCAGGCAGTTGCCGCTTCGCCCAAACCCCGTTTGGCCATCACAATGACGGGTTGAGTCTCTGCCATATGCAACGCAACAGTTAAACCTGCTAGACCAGCGCCAATAATGAGGACCGGCAGATCTGCTTTTGCGTCTGGTGAGCTGGGTGAGGGTTTTGAACTAGCCATAGAGAGATCATTCTAAAGGGCAAATCATAAAAACGTCGGTTAGCTAGACCTTAAGATCTCGATAAAAGTTTTCATGGGGTCCTATGGCCTCTAGATAAATCAACCTTAACCCTTCGCTAACCGTATAACCAAGCAAATAAAGCTGAGTTTTGCTTTTAAATTTATAAACCCTCAAATCAGATAGGTCGCCCCTCTTCCTTTCCCCAAGGGAGGGTTTTTTGGAGACTTGGACTACAGCTTCATCAACATCTCTAGCAGTATTGTCATTTAATTTCTTGTATTGTCTTGCAAAGCGCCGCATTTGAATAATTGCATGCGCCATTAGGCCTTCCTAGAGCGGGGAATAAAGGGTGTACCTTGATCCCTTGGTTCAGCCATGGAAGCCAAAGAATCTATGATGAAGGAGACAGGGAGATCAGGATTATCTATTGCGGCACGCCCTACCGTAGCCCAGAACTCTATTTGGCCAGCAATAGTGCGATGTTCGGCCTTAGCTTCTAATTTAGCTAACTCATACAAATCATCATCGATTCTGACTGGCATGCCCATGGTGGTCTCCCGAATGCTTTATTTTACTACAAAAGTAGTAATAAATGAAATGTGGTTATTAAAACAAAAGAGCCGCATCAAGCAGCTCTTTTGTTTTCCAATCAATGTAGATTTCTATTGAGAGACAACAGTCTGTCGCTTAGGGTCATTTGTTCCATACCCCATCACTGGTGCTGCTTGCCCTCCCTTGGTGAGTTTCACCGCACAGTACTTAAACTCGGGAATCTTGCCAAATGGATCTAGGGCCGCATTGGTAATGAGGTTGGCTGCTGCCTCATAGTAAGCAAATGGAATGAAGACCACACCTCTTGGTGTGCCGTCATCTCTACGTACATGAATGCCGACTTCGCCGCGACGAGATTGGACTGTAATGACATCACCAGCAACAATTCCGAGCTGTGTCATATCTTCACCATGCATGGAAACGGTAGCCATAGGCTCAATCGCATCCAAGATCGTTGCCCTTCTGGTCATACTGCCGGTATGCCAATGCTCTAACTGGCGTCCCGTAATTAAGACAAATGGATAATCAGCATCGGGTCGTTCATTAGCCGGAATGATATCGGCAGGTACTAGTTTGACTTTGCCATCAATAGTAGCGAAGTGATCATCAAACACGATTGGACGACCTGGGTCTTCTTCAGACAAACAAGGATAGGTAACGCTAGATTCTTTTTCAAGACGTTCCCATGTGATGCCCTTGATCGCAGCATGCATCGCCAGACGCATTTCGTCATAGACTTCTGCTACACCATCATCAGGGCCTTGGTAATTCCAATCCAGACCCATGCGTTTTGCAATCTGCTGAATAATCCACAGATCAGGCTTGGCATCCCCAGGAGGGTTAATCGCCTTCTTACCCATCTGCACCATGCGGTCGGTATTGCTCGCAGTGCCCACCTTTTCAGGCCAAGCACTTGCTGGCAAAACCACGTCAGCTAAGAGCGCCGTTTCAGTCATGAAGATATCTTGAACAACCAAGTGCTCCAATGAAGCGAGCGCATGACGAGCGTGATTTAAATCGGGATCGCTCATCGCCGGGTTCTCACCTTCTACATACATACCGCGAATCTTATCGGGATCGCTATCAGGAGCAGTGATCTTGTGCATGATCTCCACCACGGTATAGCCCGGCTTTTTATCAAGCTTGGTATGCCAAAAATCCTCAAACCAGGCATGTGCCGCATCATGGTCTACACGTTGGTAATTTGGGAACATCATCGGAATCAAACCAGCATCACTGGCGCCCTGAACGTTATTTTGTCCGCGCAATGGATGCAGTCCAGATCCAGGCTTACCAATTTGACCGGTAATACTGACTAAGGCAATTAAGCAACGCGCGTTATCCGTGCCATGCACGTGCTGACTGACGCCCATACCCCACAGAATCATCGCTGACTTGGTAGTAGCAAACTCTCGAGCAACTTCGCGCAAGGTTTCTGCCGGAATGCCGCAGATCGGTGCCATCGCTTCAGGGCTGTAGCCCTTGATATTTTCTTTGAGAGCCTCAAAGTTATTGGCACGCTCTTTAATGAAGTTTTGATCCGCCAAACCTTCTTCAATGATCGTATAGATCATGGCATTGAGCATCGCCACGTCAGTATCAGGCTTAAATTGCATTGTGCGCCAAGCATGCTTACTAATATCAGTCATGCGTGGATCACAAAGGACGATCTTGGCACCACGTTTGGCAGCATTTTTAAACCAAGTTGCAGCAACAGGATGGTTCGCTGTTGGATTAGATCCAATCAACATAATCATGCTCGAGTGCTCTACATCATTTACTTGATTACTTACCGCTCCAGAACCTACGCCCTCTAGCAATGCGGCTACAGAGGATGCATGACAAAGACGCGTGCAATGGTCGACGTTGTTATTGCCAAAGCCCGTGCGTACTAATTTTTGAAATAGATAAGCTTCTTCATTGCTGCCTTTAGCCGAACCAAAGCCAGCCAATACTTTTAAACCATGTTTATCTTTAAGCGCTTTGAGTTTTCCACCAGCAAGCTCTAGTGCCTCTTCCCAAGTTGCCTCACGGAATATATTGGACCAATCTTGAGGATTCTGGGTTGCCGTCTCATCCTTCGGAACACCCGGTTTACGAATGAGCGGTTTAGTTAGGCGCTGTGGGCTATGAATATAGTCCATACCAAAGCGACCTTTGACGCATAAACGATTGTGATTGGCAGGACCATCACGACCATCAACGCTCACAATCTTGTCATCTTTAACGTTATAGGTAATCTGGCAACCTACTCCGCAGAATGGGCATACAGAATCGACTTTACGATCCACTGTTTGCGAACCAATTAACCCCTTAGGCATTAAAGCGCCGGTTGGGCAGGCTTGCACACACTCGCCACAAGCAACGCAGGTGCTATCACCCATGGGATCATTGAGATCAAAAACGATTTCGCTATGACCACCACGCATGGCGTAACCGATCACATCGTTGACCTGCTCTTCACGACAGGCTCTAACGCAACGATTGCATTGAATGCAAGCATCTAAATTGACAGCCATTGCCGGATGAGAAATATCTGCACTGACTTTGTCACGACGTAAGGCCTTCAACTCTGGACGCACAGTCACATCCAGGCGTGCCGCCCAAGTACTTAATTCGCCATGTTGATTTTTTTGTTCTTGCTCTTTGCTATCGCCAACCCACTTAAAGCCTTCATCTGGCATATCCGAGAGCAACATCTCTAAAACGAGTTTTTGGCTCTTTAGAGCACGCTCGCTATTGGCTTTGACTTCCATGCCGGGAGTTGCGCTTCGGCAGCAACTCGGGGCTAAAGTGCGCTCGCCATTGATTTCGACTACGCAAGCACGGCAATTACCATCAGGGCGATAGCCATCTTTAAAACAGAGATGGGGAATATCGATCCCATGGCGTTTAGCTGCCTTGAGAATAGTCTCGCCTTCGTAGGAAACGATGGTTTGGCCATCTAATTTGAACTCGACTGTTTGTAGTTCAAGCTCTTTGGAATTGGTTGGTGCGTTCATGTTCTTTTTGTCTTTCCCTAGTTTTAGGCAACTTCTTGCGGGAAATATTTATGAATACAGCGAATCGGATTCGGTGCAGCTTGTCCTAAGCCACAAATAGAAGCATCGACCATCACAGTGGCTAAATCTTCTAAAGTAGATTGATCCCAAGACTTAGCTTGCATGAGCTTGGCAGCTTTTCCAGTACCCACGCGGCATGGGGTGCATTGGCCACAACTCTCATGCTCAAAGAAGTGCATCACATTGAGGGCAACATCACGTGCCTTATCTTGATTACTAAAGACCACCACCGCTGCAGAACCAATAAAGCATCCATAAGGCTGCAAAGTATCAAAGTCGAGCGGAATGTCATTCATCGTTGCAGGCAAGATACCGCCAGATGCACCACCTGGTAAGTAACCATAAAACTGATGGCCCGCTTGCATGCCGCCACAATATTCATCGATCAACTCTTGAATCGTGATTCCTGCTGGAGCCAGCTTTACGCCGGGCTTATTCACGCGCCCACTGACACTAAAGCTTCGCAAGCCTTTGCGATCATGGCGACCAAAAGAGCTAAACCATTCTGGTCCACGTTGCACGATATCGCGCACCCAATACAGGGTTTCGAAATTGTGCTCAAGCGTTGGTCTACCAAACAAACCGACTTGCGCAATGTACGGAGGACGCATACGGGGCTCACCACGCTTGCCTTCGATACTTTCGATCATGGCAGATTCTTCACCACAGATGTAAGCACCTGCTCCACGACGCAATTCAATCGTTGGCAATGGGAATGGTGGATTCGCCTTTAGCTTCGCCAATTCTGTCTCAAGCAATTCACGGCAGCCATGGTATTCATCGCGTAAGTAGATATAGCAAGCATCAATGCCTACGACTTTGGCAGCAATGAGTAAGCCCTCTAAGAAACGATGGGGATCACGCTCTAAATAAGTACGGTCTTTAAAAGTACCCGGCTCACCCTCGTCAATGTTTACTGCCATCAACTTCGGAGCTACTTGATCTTTCACAATGCGCCACTTACGACCAGCAGGGAAACCTGCGCCGCCAAGACCGCGCAAGCCAGAATTTTCCATGGCCTTGATAATGCTCTCGGCATCTTTCTTGCCACTAGAAATTTCTTTAGCTAAGGCATAACCACCTTGTGCGCAATACGATTCATAGCCAACATAAGCAGGCGAAACCACTTGATCATCTCCCTGCGGAGAAACGCCCTTCTCAGCTAATGTTCCTGGCTCAAAATCCGCATCATCAACAGCCAATGGTTGCGTTGTTAGATTGTTTTGTACTGCGGCTGCAACTTTCTCAGCAGTAGCAAATAGAACTGGGTATTGATGAACGACGGCTACTGGAGCTTGCTCACAACGTCCAACACAAGGAGCAGCAACTACTTTAATTTTATCGTTGCCCAAAATTGCTGGCAATTTGGCTAAGAGATTTTTTGCTCCTGCTAATTCGCACGAAACTCCATCACACACACGAACAGTAATATCAGCAACAGTATCATTGCCACGCACTACTTCAAAGTGGTGGTAGAAAGTCGCCACTTCATAAACCTCAGCCATTGGCAAATTCATTTCCTTGGCAAGGGCTACTAAATGATGGTCGTGCAAGGCGCGATATGCATCATTTAGTTTATGTAAGTTTTCAATCAGCAAATCACGACGGTGCGGTGCACTGCCAATGAGACGTCGCACTTCCGCTAAGGAGGCATCATCCGCCTGACGTCCTTTCAGTTTGCTTTTACGACGAATAGTCTCCCTCAGATCGTCAGCAGTCGCTACCGCAACAGCGTTGACTTCTCCAGAAGGCTTGGGGTGATTCATAACATGTAGTCTCTAATTATTTGCCTGCCGCATTACGCACCAAGCTATTTATTCATTGTTCTTATTTAATCAAGAAAAAACATCATCCAAAAGGATGTTTCTAAAGCCCTTCTTGATCAAACAACACCTGATTTTGAGTGATTTCATCCCCTAAGTCCTTGACGGCGCTCAAGGGATTAGACTAAGGGTAAACCCTAGGTTAAATCAGAGAGGGTCTAGGTCGATCGCCTGGCGGGAGGGAATAATCCAGCCTGCGTTCGTACAGACGTGCGCGGTAGCAATCGTTATATCCCGGCGTCCCAATCTGCCAGCCAATGGAAGTGCAATCCTCTTGGGCTGAAGATTCAATCGAGCTGCAAGCCGAGAGCAGGACAAGAGATAGCGTAGATGCAAAAAGAATGCGCATTTTTGTAGATTTCATGCCTCAAGTCTACTGGATTCTGGGCGCAAAGTTAAGGGAAAGCGTTTACTTGTCATACCTACACAAACTCAGCAACAATAGGACCCAGTAGCAAATACAGAATAAAAAATTACTTAGTCAGGAGAGCCCCCCCATGAGATCAATCCACCGTCGGTTTGCCGCAGTTGTCTTTTCTATTAGCGCCGCCCTACTATCAGCCACAAATGTGTGCGCCCAATCCCAGGATGGTTATACCCAGCTGATTGATGGTGTCAGCCTGGATGGCTGGAACATCACAGGTAATGCAGACTGGGCTATTGGCAAAGGGATGATTGAAAGTAATAAGCCCGCAGGATTTTTGGTAAGCAGCAAAAGCTACAAGAACTTTATTATTCGCGCAGAGTTTTGGGCAGAATCAAACACCAATAGCGGCATCTTTATTCGCTGCCAAGATCCCGCAAAAGTCAGCGCCGCAAGCTCCTATGAAGTCAATATTTGGGATACACGCCCAGGACAAGAGTATTCGACTGGTGCCATTGTGGATGTCGCTAAAGTCAATCCAATCCATAAAGCAGGTGGACGCTGGAACACGATGGAAATCGTTGCCAATGGTTCGCAGTTCAAGGTATCACTCAATGGCGTAGTCACTTCCGAAGGAAAAGACAGTAAATTTGCAGATGGTCCTATTGCCTTGCAATCCGCTGGCGGTACGATCAAATTTAGAAAGCTGGAGATTAAGCCGATTTAATCTACTCATTCTGCACAAAATAAAAAGCCACTTTAATAGTGGCTTTTTTCTTGCTTGGGATTAAAAGAAATCTCAGTCTTTATGCTGGTGGGAAGCCCATCTTTTGCGCCCACATATTATTAAAGGCATGGATTACTGGCTTTTCGTACACGCCAGCTTTGGTATAGGGCTCATCCTTTAACCAAGCCTCTACATCTGCCCTACTTGCAAAATCAATGGCCAATAAACTTCCAATAGGAGTCTTGCCATCATCAGACATTAAAGGCCCTGCAAAGGCCATGCGATCGGCTAGCTGCGCAAGATAAGCGCGATGCTCTGGTCTGATTTGAATTCGTAACTCGCCAGCACCTGGGCGATCCATTAGTAATATTGCAAATATCATTTTGTCTCCATTGTTGGTTATATCCTAGTCGAATATTACGGGATTTGAAAAACAAAAAACCACCCGAAGGTGGTTTTGATTACTGCTGGCGGAAGAGGCGGGATTCGAACCCGCGGTAGGCTATTAACCTACGCACGCTTTCCAGGCGTGTGACTTAAACCGCTCATCCACCCTTCCGAAACAATGATTATACGATTGCGGAAAGGGTTTTGCCCCAAACCCTAATAAATCTGGCTTATAGCGACTCTTTGAGCTGATCCAAGATGTGTGGGTTTTCCAAAGTAGAGGTGTCTTGAGTTACTTCCTCGCCCTTAGCAATCACACGCAGTAAGCGACGCATGATCTTGCCGGAACGGGTCTTAGGCAAGTTATCCCCAAAGCGCACATCTTTCGGTTTAGCAATGGGGCCAATTTCTTTACCAACCCAGTTACGCAACTCAGTTGCAAGCTTTTTGGCATCGTCACCTGTTGGGCGACCACCCTTCAGAACTACGAATACGCAAATTGCCTCACCAGTCAAATCATCTGGACGACCAACCACAGCTGCTTCAGCAACCAATGGGTTAGCTACCAAGCAAGATTCGATTTCCATTGTGCCCATACGGTGACCAGAAACGTTTAATACGTCATCGATACGGCCAGTAATAGTGAAGTAACCCGTATCTTTGTTACGAATTGCACCATCACCCGCGAGGTATAAAGTGCCGCCCAACTCTTCTGGGAAATAAGACTTCACAAAACGATCGGCATCATTCCAAATAGTACGAATCATGGAAGGCCATGGACGCTTAACAACCAAAATACCGCCCTGACCGTTTGGCACATCCACGCCCGCTTCATCAACAATAGCCGCTTGGATACCAGGCAATGGTAAGGTGCATGAACCTGGAATCATTGGTGTCGCACCTGGCAATGGAGAAATCATATGACCACCAGTTTCGGTTTGCCAGAATGTATCGGCGATCGGACAACGTGAGCCACCGACATTCTCGTAGTACCACATCCAAGCTTCAGGATTAATTGGCTCGCCTACAGAACCCAAGAGACGTAATGAAGTTAAGTCATAACTCTTTGGATGCACTGCCTCATCATTACTTGATGCTTTGATCAAGGAACGAATCGCTGTTGGTGCTGTGTAGAAAATACTGGCTTTGTGTTTTTGGATCATGTCCCAGAAACGGCCAGCATTTGGATAGGTTGGTACACCTTCAAACACAATCTCAGTTGCGCCTACTGCAAGTGGGCCATAAGTAATATAGGAGTGACCTGTTACCCAACCAATATCAGCAGTACACCAGAAAACGTCGTTTGGTTTGATATCAAAGGTCCACTTCATTGTGAGGATTGCCCATAAGAGGTAACCACCCGTTGAATGTTGTACGCCTTTTGGCTTGCCGGTAGAACCGGATGTGTACAGAATAAATAATGGATGCTCAGCGCTGACCCACTCTGGCTCGCAGGTTGTAGATTCATTGGCCACAATTTCTTGCATCCAAACATCACGACCAGCCGTCATTGGAATATCAAGACCAGTACGCTTGCTGACGATCACATGTTTAACCTTAGGACACTCGCCTGTTGATAGTGCTTCATCACAAATCGCTTTTAATGGCAATGCCTTACCACCGCGGAACTGCCCATCAGCAGTAATCACCGCAACCGCACCAACATCCATAATGCGATCACGCAAAGCTTGGGCGGAGAAGCCGCCAAACACAACAGAGTGAATTGCACCGATACGAGCACAAGCTTGCATCGCCACAATGCCTTCGATGGTCATTGCCATATAAATGATGACGCTATCGCCAGACTTAACACCCATCTTGCGTAAGGCATTTGCCATTTTGCAAACGCGCTCTAGCATCTCTTTGTAAGTGACTTTAGTGACTGTGCCGTCATCTGCTTCAAAAATGATGGCAGTCTTATCACCTAAGCCAGCTTCAACTTGGCGATCTAAACAGTTATATGAGGCATTGGTAGTGCCATCTTCGAACCACTTGTAGAAAGGAGCTTTGGACTCATCCAATACTTTAGTAAATGGCTTTTTCCAATAGATATTCTCTTTAGCAAGGCGACCCCAAAAAGCGTCATAATCTTTATTGGCTTCATCACAAAGCTTGTTATAGGCTTCCATACCCGGAATAGCAGCAGTTTTTACGAAGTCTGCTGGTGGGTTAAATACGCGGGTTTCTTGCTTTAATGGTTCCATGCTTCACAGCCCTCTATCTAATAATCAATCATCTATTTTTTGCCAAAATGTCGCAAAATGGAGGTTTTCACCCTCCAAGACCTTAGAAGATAAGTGAAAACACTCGGGATTTGCTCTATGGCAAACCCTTAAAATAGGGCAAACCTTACTAATTAACCGAAAACTATGACAAATATCAAACAAAACGATCTCATCCAAAGCGTTGCTGATGCCTTTCAGTTCATTTCCTACTACCACCCTAAGGACTTCATTACTGCCATGGGTAGGGCTTATGAACTAGAGGAAGGTCATGGCGCCAAAGATGCGATTGCCCAAATCCTGACCAATAGCCGCATGTGCGCAGAAGGCCATCGCCCACTCTGCCAAGACACCGGCATTGCAGTGGTATTCCTCAAGATTGGTATGAATGTTCAGTGGCCAGATGCCACGATGAGCGTCACTGATATGGTGAACGAAGGCGTACGCCGTGCCTACCTCAATCCAGACAATATGTTGCGCGCCTCCGTTCTTTCTGATCCAGCCGGAAAACGTAAAAATACGGGTGACAACACCCCTGCGGTCATTCATTATGAAATCGTCCCGGGTGATGATGTTGAAGTGATTTGCGCTGCCAAAGGTGGTGGCTCAGAAAATAAAGCCAAGATGGTCATGCTCAACCCATCCGACTCTATCGTGGACTGGGTTCTCAAAACTGTTCCAACCATGGGTGCGGGTTGGTGTCCTCCCGGCATTTTGGGAATTGGTATTGGTGGCACTCCTGAAAAAGCCATGCTAATGGCTAAGGAGTCCTTAATGGGCCCCGTGGACATTCAGGAACTGATCACCCGTGGAGCAAAGACGCGCGCCGAAGAGCTGCGCTTAGAGATCTA
Organism: Polynucleobacter sp. AP-Latsch-80-C2; assembly: GCF_018882185.1. GTDB lineage: Bacteria > Pseudomonadota > Gammaproteobacteria > Burkholderiales > Burkholderiaceae > Polynucleobacter. The sequence goes on from NZ_JACVOY010000005.1 coordinate 13,303, forward strand.
TGACAAAGTCAATAAGCTGGGCATTGGTGCACAAGGCTTAGGTGGTCTTGCGACAGTATTAGATGTCAAGATCATGGAATATCCAACACACGCCGCCTCCCTCCCAGTTGCAATGATTCCAAACTGTGCTGCCACCCGTCACATTCACTTCCATTTACATGGCGATGGTCCAGCTAAATTAGAGGCACCCTCCTTATCAGATTGGCCCGATGTCACATGGACGGCAGATGTCAATAAATCCAAACGTGTGAATTTAGATACCTTAACTCCAGCAGAAGTAGCCAGCTGGAAACCAGGTGAGACCCTGCTCCTGAATGGAAAAATTCTGACTGGCCGTGATGCTGCTCATAAGCGTATTGCCGACATGCTGGCCAAGGGCGAAGAATTACCGGTGAGCTTTAAAAATCGCGTTATCTATTACGTTGGTCCAGTTGATCCAGTGCGCGATGAAGTCGTTGGTCCTGCTGGTCCGACCACATCAACTCGTATGGATAAGTTCACTGAAATGATGCTTGCCAAGACTGGTTTAATTTCCATGATCGGTAAAGCTGAACGTGGACCAGAAGCAATCGAAGCGATTAAGAAACATAAGTCGGCTTACTTGATGGCGGTTGGTGGTGCCGCTTACCTCGTATCTAAGGCGATTCAAACCTCTAAAATAGTTGGCTTTGCAGACCTTGGCATGGAAGCGATTTATGAATTTGACGTCAAAGATATGCCAGTAACTGTTGCCGTGAACTCTGAAGGTATCTCGATGCACCAAGAGGGTCCACGCGAGTGGCAGGCAAAAATTGCTGGTATCCCAGTCAAGATTGCATAAGCAGTCAATTAACAAAGTTCCCATTGGCACTTATTGGCGTATTTGATTCTGGCGTTGGAGGCTTATCCATTTTGGATGAGGCTCTGCGTCAGCTTCCACAACACGATTACATCTATCTGGCTGATTCAGCGAATGCGCCCTATGGCGAGAGATCTAGCGATTGGATCGCCACACGTAGCCTTGCCTTATGTACCCAGTTATTAAATGAGGGATGCGATGCTATCGTCGTGGCCTGCAATACCGCTACTGCCGAAGGTATTCAAGAGATTCGTGAATCCTTGGCTATTCCGGTGATTGGTGTCGAGCCCGGCATTAAGCCCGCATCCATGCAAACACAAAATGGCATAGTGGGCGTCTTGGCCACTGAAGCCACCTTAAAGAGCGATAAGTTTAATGCGCTATTAGCAACACTACCGAGTAACTGTCAGTTCATCAAACAATCTGGCGCAGGTTTAGTGCCACTCATTGAAGCCGGTCAAGCCGACAGCGAAGCAACATTAGAGTTGCTAGCCAAACACTTGGAAGCCATTCAAGATGCTGGGGCCGATACCCTAGTTTTAGGCTGCACCCACTACCCATTTTTGCGTAGAGCGATTCGTAAACTCCTCGGTGAGTCTATTAATCTCATTGACACTAGTGAAGCAGTCGTACGACAACTCAAAAGACAACTAGAGTTGCAGGATAAAACTTCGCGGGCTGCACAGTCTTGTACTCTTACCTTTATTAGCAGCAAGGACGAGCAAAGCCTCTTAAATATGGCCAAAGAATTAATGGCGAGCGATATGACTTCGCACCATATTCAAGCCAAATCTTTGAGTAGCATTCGATGAATGCTTTCTTACACAAGCTAGATACCCATCTGCCGTTTAATAAAACGGAGCGGATCATTATTGGTATTGTTCTACTCTTACATGCATTGCCTGCGCTCGAATTTTTACACTGGACATCAAAACCAACTAAGACTGATGATGATGCACGGGTCATGGCCAATCTAGTGAGCCCTGATACTGCCAATAAGAGTCAGCAGCCGCCCGCACCACCCCCACCAAAACCAAAACCAGAACAGAAGAAGAAAACGGTAGATGAAAAATCGACCGAGAAACCTGCCCCAACCCAGCCACAGCAACAGACCCAATCGGCACAAACGAGCCCACCCAACAAGAGTGAATCAACCCTCCCCAATGCGAGTGTTGCTCCTGCCACCACAGGTGGCGCAAGCGGCACACCTATTCAGACCGACATTGGTAAACTGGTTGTTGTTTATCAGCCAGATGCTGATGCCTACTACCCCTCGTTTTCAAAACGCTCGGGAGAACAAGGTGATGTTGTTGTGAAGCTCATTATTGATGAAACGGGGGCAGTTGAAGAGGTAGCGATGCTCAAGTCGAGCACCTTTCCAAGATTGGATCGCGCTGCAACAGAGATTGGCAAACGTTATCGCTTTAAACCGTTTTTGGTCAATGGGTCTCCCGCCAGAATTTCTACTAACCTTTTAATTAAATTTAATTTAAAGAATTAATCATCATGAATACACCATTTGGCTTAGCAAATCTTTGGCTCGAAGGCGATGCCATCACTCGCTTTGTTGCGCTTGCCCTACTCACTTGCTCGATTGTGACTTGGGTCATTTTGCTCACGCGCTTTTGGGACTTGCGTAATTTACGCAAGCTGACGCCTGAACTGGAAAAGTTTTGGCATGCCACTTCTTTCGAGCAAGGCATTCAAGTATTTAGCAATCACGCTAATAATCCTTACTATCAAATTGCCAAAGCTTCTACTGAAGCATCACATCATCATCAAAACCAAGCGACCAACCATCGCGAGTTATTGCAAACACTCAATTATTCCGAGTGGATGGCTAGAAGCATTAAAAATAGTATTGATGGTGTGGCAGCCAAATTGCAAAAGGGGCTCACCTTTCTAGGTTCGACTGGTGCTACCGCCCCCTTTATTGGACTCTTCGGAACTGTATGGGGCATCTACCATGCACTCATCTCGATTAGTACTTCAGGTAGCGCTCAAATTGACCAAGTTGCAGGCCCAATTGGTGAAGCCCTCATCATGACCGCACTGGGTCTAGCAGTGGCAATCCCTGCGGTGCTTGGCTTTAATGCCATTAATCGCGCCAATAAGTTGCTGGTAGCTGACCTCAATCGCTTTGGTAATGACTTGTTAGCGTACTTTGTCACTGGTGCACGCGTGCATTCCGGAGAATAAACATGTCGTTTAATCTACAGAACGATCAGAACGAAGACAGCATCATGGCTGAAATCAATATGACACCGATGGTGGATGTCATGTTGGTACTCCTGATTATTTTCATCATTACTTTGCCCGTGATTCAGCAGGCAGTAAAAGTGGAGCTACCTAAAGCTAATAGCGTACGTAATGAAGTGAAGCCAGAGTCTGTACAACTCTCCATCGACGCTGCGGGTCAGATTTTTTGGAATAGCACGGCCATTGATCTCAAAACGTTTGATGGCTATGCCGAAAAGGCCGCCCAGAAAGATCCGCAACCTGAAATCAATCTTCGAGCAGATAAGTCTGTGAAATATGAATATGTGGCACAGGTACTAGCTGCATCGCGCCGCGCTGGCTTAACCAAGCTAGGCTTTGTTACTGAGCCTAATTAATCAATAGACGGCTTGCCGTCTTTCAGGGGAACACACTGTTCCTCGTAGGATTTGGTGCCCTCACCTAAGCTAGAGGCCAGAATTCCACCTGATACTGTGTCCATTTTGCGAAGCTTGCCGGATGCACGGTCAATGATGACCATCGAAGTGACCGAGCCTGACGGATACGAGACACCATCAAATACCTCTGCCTCAAAGCGGGTATCACTGAGATATGAAATGCGCTCTTTCGTAATCAGCACATTCTTAATCGTCTGATTGCCATCTGCACCTACTCGATCTAAGTCTCGCCCATCCAAGAACACCTTCCCTTTTTGGTTGGGTAAATTCCCGCTAGCAGCTTTGACTTGCAACTCATAAGTTTCCGTGAAATCACGCTCTACCCTAGTGCAGCTAAAGGCAACACTCTGAGCAAATGCCAATGACGATTGAAGCCATTGCATCAAAAGTAGACTGCACAGAATGGTCTTTAAAGGATGAAGTTTCATATCAAAAATGTAGTGTCGAACTAAAGCTGAAATTATCTCAATCTATTGAATTAAGGGGTTGGAAAAATGACCTGCCTCACAAAGGCCGTTTTCCCTATAAACTATCTTGGTAGTACCCATTAAAACTAAAAGATTTCGAGACAATTCAAATGATGCTATTTAAGCTTAGACTCCGCCTGCTTGCATTAGGGTTTCTGTTGGGCATCAGCTCCATTTGTATAGCCCAAGATTCTGCGGCAACTTATCCCAATAAGCCTATCAAGATTATTAGTCCGTTTGCACCTGGTGGAGCCACGGATATCCTAGCCCGTCTTCTAGCCCAAAAACTAGGTGAAGCCTGGAAGCAAACAGTAGTAGTGGACAACAAATCGGGCGGTGGTGGCGTGATAGCCGCAGGGGAAGTCGCGAGAGCAGATAAAGATGGCTATACCCTGCTTCTAGGTTCGGTTGGTCCCGTGGAAGTCTTACCCAGCGTCATGAAAAAAGTCAGCTATGACTCAGAAAAAGATTTTGCTGGCGTGGATGTATTGGTGAACGTCGAAAATGTTGTAGTTGTAAACAACCAGCTGCCTGTAAAAAATATCCAAGAGCTGATTGCCTATGCAAAGGCCAATCCTGGCAAGTTACATTCAGGCTCTTCAGGAATCGCTACTACAGGCCACCTCTCCCTAGAAGTATTTAACCAGTTAACTGGGGTAGACATTGTGCACGTCCCCTATCGAGGTGGCGCGCCCGTCACCACAGCGCTATTAGCTGGCGATATTGAAATGAGTTTCTCAACAGTGCCCGCAGCAATTCAATATATCAAGTCTGGCAAGCTACGCGCGATTGCAGTAACAGGCGATAAGCCTTTGGAAACACTTCCTGGCATCAAACCCATCAAAGATCAAGGTGTTCCTAGCTTCAAGGTAAGTTCCTGGTATGGGATTCTGGCGCCCAGTGGCACACCACCTGCAGTAATCAACAAGATCAATCTAGAGCTAGGAAAAATCATTGCCATGCCCGAGGTCAGGGCTAAGCTTCTAGAGCAAGGTTGGACCACGGTCCACACCACACCAGCGCAAATGAATAAGCAAATTCAATCTGAAATTGCTGATTGGAAAGTCGTTATCAATAAAGCCGGTATTACCTTAGATTAGAAATTGAATTCAACCCAATATGCATATAGATCTCAACGCTGTAGATAAAAAAGAACGCTATAAGCTGCTGATGAGCAGCATTCTTCCGCGTCCGATTGCCTTAGTAACCACGCAAGATGACGAAGGTAGAGTGAATGCAGCGCCTTTTAGTTTTTTTAATATTATGGCGAGCACTCCAGCGATTGTGGTGTTGGGTATCGACTCTAAAAGTCCAGGTGTTCCAAAAGATACCGTGCGCAACATGCAGCTCACCAAAGAATTTGTCGTCAATATGGTCTCTGAAGAGATTGTTGAGAAAATGAGTCTTTGTGCAAGCCCACTTCCGGCCGGTGAAGATGAGCTACAGTTTTCTGGTTTAACGGCTGCGCCATCTATTCAAGTCAAGCCACCTAGGATTGCAGAGTCTCCCATCAATATGGAATGCAGAATAGTGGAGATTATGAATATTGGGCACGATAGAAATATCGTCATTGGCAATGTGATTCACTACCATATTGATGATCAATTCTATGATGCTGAAAATGGCTATGTCTTAGTAGAAAAGCTGGGTCTTGTTGCCAGAATGCATGGCAAATCGTTTTACTTACGCAGTAGCGATATCTTTGAAGTGGATAGACCCTTAGGATCCTCTTCCCTTCGCTAACTAGTTCCGCTGTTATTCGATTGGTGCCCGAGGCCGGAATCGAACCGGCACGACTTTTTTGAGTCGGCAGATTTTAAATCTGCTGTGTCTACCGATTTCACCACTCGGGCTCGCACTAGCAGTAACTGCTGCGCTATATAAATCAAGACAAGCGAAATTTTAGCATGCAAGCCCAGAATGTCTCGGGAAGCCTGAACCCCCTTGGGCTAAGCCCAGCCCCGCCTAAAACCACTAAACTGTCTTCATGAAAACCCGTGGCACGACCTCAAGACTGCATAGGCGCTTACAGCCATTCTTATGGCTACTTGTTGCCCTGCTGCTGATCGTCTTAGCTGCCATCGTTACCTACCTTTTCTCCGCCCAAACCGCCGTCTCCGGAAAGCGTGTAATGAGAAATTTGGGGGATTCGGTTGTCATTTCATTTGATGAGAGCGACATTCCCCACATCAAAGCCAACTCCTCCTCAGACGCTCTTTTTGCTCTGGGTTACTTGCATGCTACTGAGCGTTCATGGCAGCTTGAAATGAACCGTCGAATTGGCAGCGGTCGCCTTTCTGAAATCCTGGGCAAAGACACCGTTCCCATTGATCGATTTATCCGCACACTAGGAATCAAGCGTGCCGCAGAGCGTCAATATGATCGCTACCCTGCCGCTACAAAACATCTGCTGCAAGCGTATGCTGATGGCGTCAATACAGGCAATGCCAGTTTAGGATGGGCTCTACCCATTGAGTATTTTTTAACTGGATCAAAACCTGGGCATTGGTCACCTACCGATAGCGTTGCCTGGATGTTGATGATGGCCTACGATCTGGGTGGTAATTGGCAACAAGAATTACAACGTCTAGAACTCTCGCAGTTTTTAAGTACCAAACAAGTTTGGGAAGTGGTGCCGCCACACAATCAAAATGAGATCCTCAGTAATCTGGATTTTGCAAAAATGTACCGGGATATCAAAGTATTCAATCCCGCCACTGGGCCAGCAGAAGAGAAATCGAAAAATCTTCCTGCCACAGAGCTAGCCTTTCTTGACTTGCCGGGAGGTAAAGATGGTATTGGCTCAAACAATTGGGCGCTGAGTGGAAAACTCAGTTCAAGTGGCAAGCCCTTATTAGCAAACGACCCCCATCTAGGCCTATCAGCGCCTGCTATTTGGTACTTTGCACACCTTGATGCTCCTGGCATAAATGTGATTGGCGCAAGCCTTCCGGGTATTCCGGGAATTGTCTTAGGACGAACCGATAAATTTGCATGGAGCTTCACCAATACGGGTCCTGATGTGCAAGATTTATACATAGAACAAATTGACACTAAGAATCCTGGAATGTATCGCGGCCCCGATGGTTCGCAGCCTTTTAAAGTCCGCCAAGAAATCATCGAAATCAAAGGTGCGGCACCCCTTACCTTCTTAGTCAAAGAAACTCGGCATGGACCAGTCATCTCTGATGCCTATGCACGGGCTAAGCGCACGATCAATACTGAGCAATATGCCCTGGCATTACGCTGGACAGCCTTAGATATTGAGAATCAATCCGTAGCTGGTTTGCTCGAGCTTAATCAAGCGAGCAATATGGAATCGTTTCAGCAGTCCTTGCGTAAAAATTACGCCCCCATGCAAAATGTTGTGATGGCAGATGTGGAAGGCAATATCGCCTATCAGGCAGCCGGGGTCGCACCAAAAAGAACTTTGCACCAAGGACTCTACGGGGTTGCACCAGCACTGGGCTGGGATAAGCAGTATGACTGGACTGGCTACATCCCCTTTGACCATTTACCAGCTAGCAATAATCCCGAGCAAGGATGGCTTGCAACTGCTAATCAAAAAATCATTGCCGCGAATGACCCTAATCCTCTAACGGGAGACTGGGATTTGCCGACACGCTATGACCGGATTGTTGATCTCATTAAAGCGAAAAATATTCATAACCTAGATTCGATGAAAGCAATGCAGGCCGATACCCTGTCGTTGGGAGCAACTCCACTACTGGATTTATTTAAATCCAGTAGACCTACCCATACTCTTGGTCCAAAAGCCATGGAGATTAGCCAAAGCTTTAATGGGGATATGAAGGCTGATAGTGCTGCGGCGTTAATCTTTAATGCCTGGGCTGATCAGCTCACCCGTAATCTCTTTTCTCGACTGAGTTATCTATTTACCGAAAATTATGGAGCGCGTCACTTCCGCCTACCCCTAATAACGCAACTACAAAATCCGAATAGCCCTTGGTGCGATGATCCTAAAACCCAAGCCGTTGAATCCTGTCTTGAATCCTCTAATAATGCTTATGACAAGGCACTCGTCTACTTAAGCAAAGAGTATGGCAATGACCCAAAAACTTGGGTCTGGGGAAAAGCCCATAGTGCTGTTTCTGAACACCGCCCACTAACGAAGGTGCCCCTATTGGGATCGCTCTTTAATATTGAAACCCCATTTGCAGGCGACAGCTTTTCTATCAATGTGGGTCGATTGCAGCTTCTCAGGTCTAGTAATCCATATGAGACCTTCCAGGCCCCCAGCCTACGGACCATTTATGACCTAGCCGATCTTGAGCAGTCTCTCTTTATTTATCAAACAGGCCAATCTGGATGGGTGCAGAGCAAGCTTTATCGCAACATGACCCCTCTCTGGGCTAAAAATGAGTACTTACCACTTCAAATGAAGCCAGCCAAGATCACCCGTGAGCTCGAACTTAAACCAAGATAGGCGCCATTCATTAGTGCTTGGCGTTTAGAATGCTAAAGAGATAGATCACTAGTTACCACAGGAAATCAGTTTCATGAAAATACGCTTCGCTCAACTTTCAATCGCAGCCATTGTTTTATCTTTTGCAAATGGCGCATTCGCTGCTTGGCAAGAAATTGGCCAAAATGAACAAACCGTTGTTTTAGTAGATACCGCCACTTTAAAAGTGGAAGGCGATAAAGCCCAAATGATGTCCATGCTCAGCTTTAAGAAAACGGGCAAAGATCCAAAAACTGGTGAATTTGTGAACTCCATTGTTGGCTTAAATGAATATGATTGCAGTACGGCAATGTACCGCCCTTTGGAAGTCAAAATGTTTCCAAGTAGAGATGGAAAAGATATTAAAGTTGCGCCTACCGTTGCTCAGAAGCCTTATGTCTTTGAGGCTGTAAAAACACCAGAGAGCACTTTTGAACCTATTGAAAATGGCTCGTGGACTGCGGGAGTATTTAACGTTGCTTGTCGCAGTAAGTAATAGTTACTGCGCTTGGATTCGAGCGCTTGCGCTCGGTAGCCTTCTAATGACTGCACTTCTTTTTTCTGGTTGTGCCGCACCTCTGGCAGCACTAGGCAGTGCAGGAACAGCGTCTGCTAGCACCGCTGGCACTGCCACCGCTACTGCTGCAGTAGCTAACCCTGCCACAGCGGCCAGCCTAGCCTCAACCGTCACCACTGGAAAATCTCCTTTAGAGCATGTCACCTCAGCGGCCACCAAAAAAGATTGCAGCTTATTTAATCTTGTTGGCGGAAAAGCGATCTGTATAGATATCGCAATGCCCGGTATTACCGATAAAAGCGAACCCTATCCAGGGTTGGCAGATCAATCACCAGCAGGCTACAAGTAAGCATCCGCCTCATTTGGACTGAACAGTCTAAAATCAGCATTTATCAGCAACTATTTGAATATTGAAGTCCATGCCCACAGAAAATTATTACCTCACACTCACCTGCCCTAATAAGCCCGGCATTGTTGCAGCCGTTTCTACCTATATTTTTAATGCAGGTGGAGATATTGAGGAAGCACAGCAATTTGATGACAAAGCTTCAAAGCGCTTTTTTATGCGCGTCAGTTTTAGCTGCCCTACCGATGCAGCTACTCTTCAAAAAGGATTTTTAGAGATAGCCAAGCAATTTGAGTTGACCTGGGAATTACGCGCCGTTAAAGACCTCAAGCGGGTATTGATCATGGCTTCAAAGCTTGATCATTGCTTAGTAGATTTACTGTATCGCTGGCGTATTGGTGAATTGCCGATGATCATTTGCAGAATTGTTTCAAACCATCCGCGAGAGGTATATGCCAGCATCGATTTTGCCGATATTCCGTTTTATCACTTACCTGTTACTGCAGAGACAAAGCCAGCTCAAGAAGCGAAGCTTTTAGAAATCGTTGCTGAGAATAAAGTGGATATGGTGATCTTGGCACGTTACATGCAAATTTTGTCTGATGATTTATCCACTAAATTATCTGGTCGATGCATCAACGTTCATCACTCCTTCTTGCCAAGCTTCAAAGGCGCAAAGCCATATCACCAAGCACATGCCCGAGGTATTAAATTGATTGGTGCTACTGCCCATTTTGTCACCAGCGACTTGGACGAAGGCCCCATCATTGAGCAAGACGTCACACGTGTGACCCATGGCGATACACCGGAAGATTTGGTACGCAAGGGACGCGATCTAGAGCGTACCGTACTCTCTCGTGCACTTCGTTACTACCTGCATGATCGAGTGTTGATTAACGGTGCTACCTCAGTCGTCTTTTCAGACTAAGTTGATTTATTAAGGCCTGACCCCTGGAGACTCTAGGGGCATGCCTCTTGCACGCCACATCAGATAGAGCTCAAGCTGAGCCATTTCTAAAGAGCCATACTCAAACTGCTGAGCACGTACACCACTCATGCAATTGCGAAGTCGACGCTGCAAAGATCCAAGGGTTTGCCATTCCAGTCGATAAATGGGATAGGCATTGGGATGTCCTTGCGGTATGACGCTACCGCCCAACTTTAAACCAGCACGTTCATCATGGCATTGAGCACACGATAGATTGAGTTGCCCCATTCGTTGCATGAAATACTGCTGACCTTGTTTCAAGTCCGCCTTATTTGCGGCAGTCTCCTTTACGGAAATTGCCATCCCTTTTGATTGCATGGCAATGAGCGCCGTGAATGCCAAGAGATCTTTGCTCTCATAGGCTAACTTAGGAGCACCCTGCCTCACTGCTCGACATTGATTAATTTGCCCCTCAAGGGTTTGTAATTTCCCATCGACGATCTTAGGGAATTGCGTCGCCACCCCTTTCATCGATTTTTTAGCATCCCCATGGCAACTTGCGCAGCTCTTATTGGTGGGGCCTGTCTGTGCTTGCCATAAACCCTCGCCGTCACCCACCCAAAACATTGCCGGATTAAGGCTGGCATCATCTTGCATAGCCTTGTTCTCTTGAGTCATTAATTCATAACTGGATTGTTTTTTATTACTTGTACTGTTATCAAAAGCAAAACTGGGCGCTGCCATTAAAACGCACAGGATACTAACGAAAGAAAGGGCAATCTGCTTATTCACGAAACCGTAATACGCGCCTGATTGATTGCCTCATAACCATCATCACCCACCCACTTAAATTCCAACATGCCAGTTTCAGTAGCGATGGTAGTGAAAATGATTAATGGATTTGCACCGATACCAGGATAAAAGTCCGCTTTGAATATCTCGACACTGTTATAGCTGCAGGTAAAGACCCGAATGATGTCACGCGGAATAATCTTTCCGCCCTCTGTATAGCGAAATCCTGACTCCATATCATGTTGAGCGATTGCCCTGATCTCAATAATGCTGCCCTTCTTAGCCTGTGCTGGCATCGTAATAGAGGTACGTGAAGTTTTACTCATACCATCTCCGTACATGCAGAAAGAGTTACTAAAGTTTCAGCATAGCCCTGCCAGAAACTGCCATCATTCATTTGCGCAATGGCCCATACCCGCTGACTATCTGCCAAGCGCACTCGCGTAGTAATAACGGCGGTACCAGAACGCGGGGTGAGAAAGGCAGTAAATATATTGGGCAGTGGATTGCCCTCTGCAATCACGTGAATCACCTTAACGTAATTATTTTCAGTCATAGGACTCTCGACGCTCACTTTGAGAACTACCAAATTTCCATTCTCAACGAGCGGAGGTATCACCAGAGTAACGCGACCGTCCTTGATTACAGCTCCACCTGTAATCGCCTGAATAACGCTATCGGCCTCCTCTTTTTTGGCAAATACCGTCATGGGACTAAACCAGGCGCCAAGGGCAAATAGACCCATCTTTTGTATAGATATAAACCACTGGCGACGATTGATTGTTTTAGATAGATTCATTTTTATTGTGACTTACCATTATTTAAGCTCACTAAGAATGCCACCACATCCTCAATCTCTTGTTCATTCAAAATAGGTTGGCAAACAAACTTGGGGGCCACTCGCACCAAATTATCTGCTTTGTAATATGTTGGCATGATTGTTCCAGGATTAAAGTGAGCTGCATTCACAATCCGCGCTCGCAATTGCGGAGCACTGAGGCGACTCGCAATCATGCTGAGCTCTGGCGCTAAATTGCCCTGAAAGCGCTCCTCCGGAAAAGGGCCGCTATGACACAAGAGGCAGAGGCCAGTTTGACGACTAGCAACGATTGCTCTGCCACGCTTTACATCACCTGGAGAAGCGGAAAGGGATTCCGCAATGGAATCCCCGACTACCGTTTGTGCTAGCGCAGTATTGAGGGAGAGGATGGCTAGCAACAACCATGCCAGCACATACCCCTTTCTCATCACAGTCGCTTCACAGTGCTAATGATTAAACCAGCTTAAAGCCGCTGTTCTTCAATGGCACAGTGCGTAGACGTTTACCTGTTGCACGATAAATCGCATTGAGCACTGCAGGCGCAGCAACCGCAATGGTTGGCTCACCAACTCCGCCCCACTCTTTACCGCCGCCCTGAATCAGGATCGTCTCTACTTTCGGCATCTGGTACAAACGAATCGAACCAAAGGTATCGAAGTTTTTCTGTACTACAGCGCCTTTTTCAATGGTGATCTCTTCTTCAAAGAGGGCTGACAATCCATAAACAAAAGATCCAGATACTTGACGAGCAACCTGAGCAGGATTAACCACGTATCCTGGATCGGTTGCAGCTACAAAGCGATGAATCTTTACTTCATTGCCATTAGTCACAGAAAGCTCACAGGCTGCAGCAACGTAGCTACCGAAAGAGCGCATTTGCGCTACTCCACGGAATATGCCAGGCGCAGCGGGTTTATTCCAACCAATGCCATCAGCAACTGCTTTGAGTACAGCAATAGAGCGCGGGTGATTGCCCATATGTTTGATACGCAATTCAACCGCATCCTCACCTGCTGCTTCAGCAATCTCGTCCATAAAGGTTTCGATAAACACTGCATTTTGGTTTACGTTCACGCCACGCCAAAAGCCTGGAGGTACGTGCGTATTACGCATTGCATGGTCAATGGTGATATTAGGGAAGTTGTAGTTAAAGCCATGCTCCCCAGAATCTTCAAGACCTTGGAAAGCCAAAGGATCTTTACCTTTATTAGCAGCAACTACTGCTGGACGTACAGCAGCCAAAATAGATTGACCCGATAAACGCATGTTGATGCCGGTAACGTTTTTCTTGTTATCCATTGATGCAGTCAAACGACACATCATGACTGGGTGGTAACGGCCTTGGGTCATATCCTCTTCACGAGTCCAGATCAACTTAATGTGGGTACCCGGCATTTGCTTAGCAATATTGACTGCTTGGGTAGTGAAATCCTGGAATGCGCCACGACGACCAAATCCGCCACCTAGATTGACTTTATAAGCCTGACATTTATCAGCCGGTAAGCCTGACGCCGCCATAACCGCAGCCAAAGAAGCTTCACCATCCTGTGTTGGTACCCAAGCTTCGCATAAATCAGGGGTCCATCTAGCGGTAGCTGTTTGTGGTTCCAAAGTTGCATGGTTCAAGAATGGATAAAAATAGGTTGACTCAATAGTCTTATGGGATCCTGCTAAGGCAGCCTTGATGTCGCCATAAGTGTTATGCACAAATCCTTCGGGATGAGAAAGACCATCTTCGAGCATCTTCTTAATTGAGGCGCTTGAAACATTGGCATTAGGACCGCTGTCCCAAACAATATTGACTTGCTCCATCGCAGTTTTTGCTTGCCAGAAGGTATCCGCCACTACGGCTACGGCGGTATCGCCAACTTGCACAACCTTCTTCACGCCCTTCATAGACTGGGCTTTAGTCGCATCATAGCTTTTGACTTTGCCGCCGAATACAGGTGACTCTTTAATGGTAGCTACCAACATGCCCGGGAATTTCAAATCAATTGCATAGATTTGCTTTCCAGTCACTTTGTCTGCAACGCCATCAATACGATTGACTGGCTTTCCAATGAGCTTCCACTCTTTTGGATCTTTTAAAGTAATTTCTTTTGGCACTTCCATCTGGGACGCTGCAACAGAAACCTTACCGAAAGTAGTTTTGCGTCCAGTTGGCGTGTGCGTAATGACACTATCTTTAGCTACGCATTCAGAAGCTGGCACATTCCATTGGGTTGCTGCCGCCTGAATCAACATCATGCGGGCTGCTGCACCACCTTTACGAACATACTGCTCCGATGTGCGGATACCACGGCTACCACCGGTAGAGTAGCTTCCCCATGCCAATTTGCGTTTTAGGTTTTCAGATGGCGTTGGATATTCATAACTCACCTTTTTCCAATCACACTCTAATTCTTCGGCGACCAATTGTGCCAAACCGGTAATAGTGCCTTGCCCCATCTCAGAGCGAACGATACGAACTATTACGTCATCATTGGGCTTCACTACAACCCAGATGCCAATCTCTGGGGTTGCTAAAGGTGCCATTGAAGTGGTGCCTGTACCCATCGCAGCATTTGCTGCAGAGATCATCGAAAAATCGAGGCCAATAGCAAGGCCAGTAGCAATAGCGCTAGAACCAACGATAAATTGGCGACGCGATGTATTTGTAGTTGTTGTCATATTTATCCCCTTATGCCTTGCTTACAGCGTGAATTGCTTCGCGCACTTGCTGGAATGTTCCGCAACGACAAATATTAGTAACAGCAGCATCAATTTGCGCATCAGTAGGCTTGGGAGTGTTACGCAATAGCGCAGTAGTCGCCATCACCATACCGGATTGGCAATAGCCGCACTGTGGTACTTGATTGTCGACCCAAGCTTTTTGCACTTTTGAAAGCTGTCCATTTTTTTCAAGACTTTCAATCGTTTCAATCCTTTTGCCCTCTGCAGCTGAAACCGGCAGGGAGCAACTACGCATTGCTTGGCCCTCAAAAAGGACCGTACAAGCACCGCAGGCACCAATACCGCAGCCATACTTAGTGCCTGTCAAACCAATCTGCTCGCGAATAACCCACAGCAATGGGGTGTCTGGATCTACATCTATCTTGTACTTCTTGCCATTGACATTTAACTCAGCCATGAGTGGTCTCCTGTGGGTTTTTCTGATATCTGGAGCTTTAATCTAAAGCCCCTGCTTTTGTTGATGTTATCTTAACCAAGAATTGCTTTATTGCTTTGCAACATAAATACGAGGCTGTAAGATCGAAACATGATATTCGGCCTCGTTCAAATCCTGTTATTTCAAAGTCTCGGGGAACTCGTCTCCAAATTTCTGCTGCCTACCCTGCCGGGACCGGTCATCGGCCTAGTGCTACTGGTACTTTGGTTGGTGATTCGAAAAGGGATTAATGCAGAGCTGGCAATGGTGGCTGATGGATTTAGTCAATACCTGGGACTACTCTTTGTTCCTGCTGCAGTAGGTGTTGTGCTTTTTCTGCCTCAGTTAAAAGCCAATGCAATCGCCATTATTAGCGCACTGATTGGTAGCGTAGTGCTGACCATTGCTTCTAGCGCTCTGGTATCTCGTTTTTTGAGTAAGAAAGACGCGCATGACTGAAAAACATTCGATTGTGGAGATTTGGGTCTATCTCTCCGGTAGTCCGCTATTTGCTCTGTTTATCACTTTAGCTGCCTATCAAATTGGCCTCTCCATCTACAAGACGAGCAAACAAAATCCGCTTGCAAATCCAGTAGCGATTGCAATTCTAATAGTGGCCACCACTATTCAGTTGATTGAGATGCCCTACTCCACCTATTTTGAAGGCGCGCAATTTATTCACTTCTTACTGGGATCGGCAACAGTCTCGTTGGCCATCCCGATCTACAGAGGTTTGCATAGCCTCAAAGGTCGATCCATACCGCTCATTTTTTCCTTAGCGACTGGCGGTCTCGTATCGATTCTGAGTGCGGTTGGCATTGCAACACTACTAGGCGCAGATTCCAGCATCACTGGAGCGATGTACCCCAAGTCAGTGACTGCACCAATTGCCATGGGTATTGCTGAACGCATTGGCGTCTCGCCAACCTTAACCGCTATTTTTGCAGTGAGCACCGGGATCATGGGGGCCATTTTGGCGCCCTTCGTTTTGAATGCGCTTGGTATGAAAGCCTGGTGGCAAAGAGGTTTTGCGATTGGCATTGGTGCCCATGGCATAGGCACCTCTAGAGCCTTTAGCATTCACCCTGAAGCTGGGACTTACGCCAGCCTGGCGATGGGAATGAATGGCGTGATTAGCGCCATTGCCATCCCCATCATCTATCACTTATTTAATCATTAGAAAAAGCAATTTGCCTTACTCGGATTTAATTTGCATACCCTTCACGATTGGAGAGAATCTGAGCAAGTCCGACTTAATTTGCTCACCAAACTTTTCAGGGGTTCCAGGCGTTGGCGTAATGCCCATTCCAAGGAGTTTTGCTTTGCCTTCAGGCGAATTCAAAATCTCATTGAGAGCCTGATTTAATTTCATCACAATGGGTTTAGGTGTTTTAGCTGGCGCCAATAATCCTACCCAATCATCAATCTCAAAATCCTTAACGCCGCTCTCGATAAAGGTCGGGACATCAGGCAGGCTTGGACTTCTTTTTGCACTAGATACGGCAATAGCTTTAACGCGCCCTGACTTCACGTACTGATTAGCACCGGCTACCGCGGTATAGACCAATGGAATATTGCCGCCCAATAAATCGATGAGTGCTTGACCACCACCCTTATAAGGAACGTGAACTAAATTGGCGCCCGTTTTTTGCCTCAAGAGCTCACCTGCAATGTGAGGAGTGCCTCCAGAACCTGAAGTGCCGTAAGAAAGACCATTAGGATCCTTCTTGGAAATGGCAATCACCTCGGCCCAATTTTTGCCTGCGAAATCATTATTGGCCACCAGAATCAATACAGCGTCACCAATTTTTCCGATGGGCGCGAAGTCCTTCAGGCTATCAAAAGGCACTTTGTCAAAAAGCGATGGGTTAATCGATAAAGTACCGGCATATCCCAACAGCAAGGTATATCCATCCGGCTCTGCAGTAGCCACCATTTGGGTGCCGATGTTGCCAGAGGCACCTGGACGGTTATCGGCAATGACTTGCTGGCCAAGCTTGAGTGAAAGCTGCTCAGCAATGAAGCGACCAGAAGTATCAGTAACACCGCCTGGGGTAAAGGGGATTATTAAGCGAATCGGACGATTGGGATAGCTTGATTGCGCAGTAGCTGAAAATGAAATCAGGCCAGTGAACAAAACAGCTAAAGAAATGCAGTAGTGACGTAATCTCATTTCAGGCCTTCACTTTTATTTAGTTTCTACAAACTTCTTCTCAAACTCCCAAACATCTTCAAACCCCATCAACTTCGATAGTTCACCAAAGTCATATAAATCTACCGCTGGATTTACCGAGGATCCTGTACTCTTAAATTGTTCATACACCTGGGTCATTGCTTGCACTGAAGCAAGCAA
Source organism: Polynucleobacter sp. AP-Latsch-80-C2 (assembly GCF_018882185.1). Lineage (GTDB taxonomy): Bacteria > Pseudomonadota > Gammaproteobacteria > Burkholderiales > Burkholderiaceae > Polynucleobacter. The sequence goes on from NZ_JACVOY010000005.1 coordinate 30,652, forward strand.
TGCGGTTACTGGAAAGATTGCAATTTTGTAACCCAGTTTTTCGAGCTCTTCTTTTGACAATACGGGAGTGCGACCCTTTTCTACCATGTTTGCAATCAAAGGCGTGCCCTGAAAGGTCTGACAAATGGTTTGCATTTCATCAACGCTCTCCGGAGATTCGATAAACAAAATATCAGCGCCCGCTTTTGCATAGGCTTCACCACGTCTCAAAGCCTCATCCAAACCTAGAGTGGTACGTGCATCAGTTCTGGCAATGATTTGAAAGTTGGGATCAGTGCGTGAACTCACAGCCACTTCAATTTTTTTCACCATATCTTCCAATGGAATTACACGCCTTCCTGGAGTGTGCCCGCATTTTTTTGGAAATTCCTGATCCTCTAATTGAATGGCGACAGCCCCTGCTGCTTCATACCCTCGAATCGTATGCCTTACATTAAATAAGCCACCATAACCAGTATCACCATCAGCAATCAATGGTGTTTTTGCCATCCCTGCCATGGCAGTGACTCTACCCACCATATCGGTGTATGTGGCTAAGCCAGCATCAGGCAAACCCAACAAAGACGCCACCGTTCCATAGCCCGTCATATACAAGGCTTCAAAATTCATGCGATCAGCAAGTCGCAAAGAAACCATCTCATATACGCCAGGTGCCACCACCAAACCTGGTTGTGCAAGTCGTTTTTTAAAATCCGTTCTAAATGAATTCATCTGTGTCCTAATTTTTCATTACTGCATCAATTGCTTCGCCCAATACGCTGCACAAGAATTGGACCTCTTCAGGCTTAGAAATAAATGGAGGCCCAACTGCGATGGTATCCCCTGCTACCCTGACTAAAGCACCTCTTTCGATACAGGCTTCGAGCACCTTCATACTTCTAAGTCCAGGCTTACCCGGCACCGGATCCAACTCAACCGCACCGGATAAACCAAAGTTGCGAATATCCAAGATGCCTGATTTTCCTTTGAGTGCATGTAGGCCTTCCTCAAGTACTGGCTCCAGTTCTCTGGCGCGCTTTACCAATTCATCGGATTCAAAAATATCCAATACGGCATGTGCTGCTGCAGTTGGAATGGGATGCCCCGAGTAGGTGTAGCCGTGGAAGAATTCAATAACCTGCTCTTGACCGCCCTGCGCAATGATGGATTCATAGATATCACCCCTCACAATCACGCCACCCATGGGAATAACACCATTGGTAATCCCTTTTGCGAAAGTAATCATGTCTGGAGTAACCCCAAAACGATCTGCTCCAAAGTTCGCGCCTAAACGACCGAAGCCCGTGATGACCTCGTCAAAGATTAATAAAATGCCATGCTTAGTACAGATCTCTCGTATCTTTTGTAAGTAACCCTCTGGCGGAACAATCACTCCAGTAGAGCCCTGCACTGGCTCCAGTATCACGGCGGCAATGGTATTGGCATCATGTAATGCAACGATCTTCTCTAACTCATCCGCTAAATGCGCACCCCAGGTTGGTTGCCCTTTTGAAAAAGCCATTTGAGAAAGATTAAGCGTATGCGGTAAATGATCTACACCCGGTATCATCATATTGGCGAACATTTTGCGATTCGCAACCATTCCCCCAACGGAAATCCCAGCAATACCAACACCGTGATAAGCGCGATCACGGCCAATGAGCCTAAAGCGTGAAGCATTACCCATAACCCGGTGATAGCCAACGGCAATTTTCAATGCCGTATCCACCGCTTCTGATCCTGAATTGGTAAAAAAGACTTTGTCCAAACCCTGAGGCGCCATTTTGGCAATGCGATTAGCAAGACTAAAGGTTGCCTCACTTGCCATCTGAAATGCCGGGCAATAATCCATTGTTTTAAATTGCTCGTTGATGGCTGCACCAATACGTGGATCAGCATGCCCCAATGGAGAGCACCAGAGCCCAGAAAGGCCATCAAATAACTTACGACCATGATCATCAAAGTAGTAAGCTCCCTTGGCAGATCGCATGATCTTAGGGTGATGATGAAAATACCGGTTTGGGGTAAATGGCAGCCAATAAGCTGACATGTCTAGATCGTTCGGAGTGTTATTTGCTTCTGACATGGATTGTTCAAAACTTTCTCTAAGGTGCACCTGCAATTTCTAATACTATAGTACGCATCACTTATTCGGATATTGAAATGACTACCTTAAAATTATTGGCCCTGAGCCTTATTACGCTCCTTAACTTATCCGTATCGGTTCATGCCGCGAATGAGGCAGATTGGCCCAAAAAACCGATTGTTGCCGTTTTAGCTTTCCCTGCGGGCGGTTCAACGGATGTCTTTGCGCGTGCTGTAACTGCGCCCCTTGGTGAGGCGCTAGGCCAATCAATCATTGTGGAAAACAAGCCTGGAGCCGGAGGAATGATTGGACTTGGAGCTGCAGCGAAAGCCGCTCCTGATGGATACACCATTCATATTAGTGCCCTGACCAATCAATCGATTTCTCAAGCGCTCTTTAAAAATCCCCCCGCAGATTTGCGCAAGGACTTTATGCCGGTTGCATTAATTGGAGCGGTACCTCATCTCATCGTCGTTAACCCAAGTGTTCCGGCAAAAAACGTACCGGAGCTGATCGCCTTTATTAAATCCAAGAAAGGTGACTTTAGCTACGCATCGCAGGGCAATGGCAGCCTCTCTCATCTGGAAGCCACTTTATTTATGCAGCGGATTGGTGCCACGGGCACGCATATTCCCTATAAGGGCAGTAGCTTCGCATTACCTGACCTCATCGCTGGAAATACTTTGATGATGTTTGATAGTGTGACAGCTTCATTGCCACATATTCAAAGTGGCAAGCTTCGTCCTATCGCGATTGCTGCGTCAGAACGTTCACCATTAATGCCCAATGTACCGACCTTAGGTCAAGATGGCATGAAGCAATTTGATGTGGAAAACTTGTACGGGATTTACGTTCCAAAAAATACGCCTCCCGCAGTAGTTGCAAGATTAGAACGTGAAATTCGGAAGATTTTGACCAACCCAGACTTTAAGGCGCGCATGGCATCTCAAGGCATTCATCCGCAATTTGCCAACTCAGAGCAATTAGCTGAGATTACTGCTAAAGAGCATGACAAATGGGAGAAAGTAGTAAAGTCAGCGAATGTCAAAGTGGACTAAGCCAATCATCGGCTGACTTTATTTAACCCTTTTGCCAATGACGCCTTCTATGTTGATTTCCCCTCCCTTTGGTGGTGCTCGCGCTCCAGTTCTTGCCCGAAATACAGTGGCTAGCTCTCAACCCCTCGCCACCCAAGCGGGTATTGAGGCTCTTCAAAATGGTGGTAACGCCGTGGATGCAGCACTCGCTACCGCCATTACCCTCACGGTAGTTGAGCCAACGATGAATGGCTTAGGAGGTGATGGTTTTGCATTGATCTGGGATGGCAAGAAACTGCATGGCTTAAATGCGTCTGGTAAAGCCCCTGCCGCTTGGACGCCTGACTATTTTTCTGGCAAATCAGCAATGGATCTCATTGGCTGGAATACGGTAACTGTTCCTGGCGTGGTTGTGGGTTGGTTAGAGCTGTCTCGTAAATTTGGCAAACTTCCCTTTGCGCAACTCTTTAAGCGCGCGATAAATTATGCCGAGAATGGCTTTCCAGTTTCACCTGTCATTGCGCGTCAATGGCGCGAAGCAATTCCGATTTTGAAAAATCAACCTGGCTTTGCAGATAATTTTTTACTAGACGGAAAAGCACCCGCCGCTGGACAGATCTGGCGACATCGAGCCCAAGCAAAAACTTTAAAAGAAATCGCCGCTACAGAAACAGCATCGTTCTACAAAGGCCCTCTCGCACAAGGTATGGTGGATTTTGCACAATCTACCGGTGGGTGCTTTACCATGCAAGACTTTGCTGACTACACCACTGAATGGGTAGAACCCTTAGCTTTCGATTATGGCGACTACACCCTCCATGAAATTCCACCGAATGGCTCTGGCATTGCCGCGCAAATTGCACTGGGCATACTAGAAGCAGCGAACGTCAAACAATACCCAGCGAACTCTGCGCAGCGCATTCATTTACAAGTAGAAGCAATGCGTATGGCTTTTGCCGATGCGTATGCTTATGTGTCTGATGCCAGCACCATGAAAGTAGCTCCAAGCGCCCTACTAGATAGAGATTATTTAGCAAGCAGAGCGGCATTAATTGATCATGGCAAGGCCGGCACTTATGGTCCTGGTGATCCTCATTCGGGTGGCACCGTGTATCTTTGCGCTGCCGATCAGTCAGGAATGATGATTTCGTATATTCAGTCGAACTTCAAAGGCTTTGGTTCTGGAGTAGTGGCGCCAAGCGGTATTGCCTTTCACAATCGCGGCATGAGCTTTAGCCTCCAAGAGGGTCACCCTAACCAAGTATCGCCAGGTAAACGCCCTTTCCACACGATTATTCCGGCCTTTTTAACAAAGGGGAATAAACCTGCCATGGCTTTTGGTGTCATGGGTGGCAATATGCAACCCCAGGGGCATATTCAGTTTGTGATGCGCTTTGTAGATGAGTATCTCAATCCTCAGGCCTGCTCTGACGCGCCCCGCTGGCGTATTGATGATGTTGGCAAGTTAACGGTAGAGGCTGCTATGCCGGCAAGCGTCGTAGAAGGATTACGAAACCTCGGTCATGATGTAGCAGTCATGCCAGCTAATAGCCTGGACTTTGGTAGTGCCCAAGCTATTGCAATGATCAGTGAAGAATCAGACTCTGCCTTTATTGCAGGAAGCGATCACCGCAGAGATGGATTGGCTGCTGGGTTTTAATAAAAGCTAAATTGCAAATGCTTCTTGCAAAATCCTCAGGCTAGCCTGCAAGGTTTTTGGGCTAGATGAGCCGATCTTTTTCACTAAGCGAGTCTTGTCTATGGTTCGAATCTGGTCTAGCAGGATAAGCCCCTGCTTCTTGTCATGAGTAATTGGAACACGAAATTCTGCAGATCTAGCCTTGGTTGTCATTGGCGCAATAATGACAGTATGCAAATAGTCATTCATTTCTTGTGGCGAGACTATAAGACATGGTCGAGTTTTTTTAATCTCACTACCCTTAGTTGGATCAAGGTTAATTAACCAAATCTCTCCACGACCAACAATACTTCTTACCAAACCCAGTCTCCATCACTATCGTTATTGAAGTCACCTGCTATCAATTGATCTTCACCAGCCAGCACAATGGCCTTTGCATCATTCGCCCAATTTTTTCGGGCTAGATTTTTTGGTTTACTCAGAATAATTTTCTCACCCTCAACCGTCAAATCAATGCCCTCATCGATACCAAGCTGCTCAAGGATCACTTTTGGAATGACCACTCCTCTGGAGTTACCAATAGCTCTCACTGAGATGTACAACGAGCCTGTTGGCGGATCTATAGAATTATGTTTCTTGTTCATAGTAATAACAATGTTATTACTAAATAAGAACGTAGTCAAGAGCTTAAAACACCCCTACGGGGAAGGCAGGCAATTGAGATAAAAGCGCTTGATCTCTTGATCACAGCTAACGTCTTTAGGTTCAATGGGTCTTTGTAGCGAAATACCTTCAATCGTTTTGCAACGACTGAGTGCTACGTAGACCTGCCCTGATGCAAAAGCGCCAGAAGATAGATCAACCTTCACCTTATCTAACGTCTTTCCTTGGCTCTTATGAATTGTCACCGCCCAGGCAAGCATTAACGGAATCTGCACATAAGTTCCGATGATCTGCGGGGATATCTTCCCCGACATCATGTCATGATCGTAACGATAAGACTCCCACTGGTGCCCTACCACTTCAACAGTATTGGAATAGGGTCCATTTTTGACCATCACCTTAACCTTATCGGGTAGTAGCTCACGCACTACTCCAATCGTGCCATTGACCCAGCGCTTCGGAAAGCCACTATCCGTAGCGGTAAACATTACCTTAGCGCCAACTTTAAGCGCTAAATGATTTGCAGACGGCAAATTGCGCTCATCTACATTGAACTTGCCGGTCGTTTTGCCTGCATAAACCTTGATATCATTTTCAATAGCACGCAGTCCAGCGCCGTTAATTTGATCGGCCCTGGCATTGGTCGTCGTTAGCGTAATCGTATCTTCATCAATCATTTGATCCTGGCGATAACACTGAGCATTCAATGTATCAAGTGCCTCATCAATATCTTGATTAATGCGTATCTGATTTAAGAGACCAGCAAAGTGCTCATCTTTTTGACGAAATATTTTTGAGAGCTCTACCATCGCGACATCTTTGCGATGCAATGCCATGGCACAGAAAAAGTAGGGGCCTTCATAACCGCGCTCAGAAAGCACCTGCATATCAGCGCTCGATACGACTGGCGGTAGCTGAAATAAGTCACCCACAAACATCACTTGTATGCCGCCAAAAGGCTTTCCCTTTTGAGGGCCGTTCTCACGTAGAAACAAATCCATTGCATCCACTACGTCAGCACGCACCATCGAGATCTCATCAATAATGAGCAGGCGGATGTCTTTATATAAGCGCTTATCGCGCAGTGGCTTGATGTCTTCCTCTGGGAAGATGAGGCGTGGCGGCAATCTAAAGAAAGAATGGATTGTCACCCCCTTCACCTGAAGAGCAGCAACACCTGTTGGAGCAACGACCACAACATTGCCGGGAATGGTCTCTCGTAGATAGCCAATCAGGGTTGTTTTACCTGTGCCAGCTTTACCACTGACGAAAATATAAGGATCACGCCGGTCAATGGCATCAATGACAGCCTGGTAATCAGGCGTTACTTCTATCTCGGAAGATTCAATTGCAGAGTTTGACATCCCCTATTGTTTCACGGCATCAGCCACACATCGAAATCCAATGTAAACCACGGCTATATCACCCGGCTTGGACTCCACATCAGATTCTTGCTGTCGATCTGGGCCATACCACCATGAAGCACCGCGGGTAATGTAGCCGCCATTACGCTCAGTAGCTGTCCATTCCCATACATTGCCGCCCATATCAAATAAGCCATTCACTCCGGGCTTCGTTGTGCCGGTGATGACATGCCCAGTGCCACGATTAAGCGCTCCCGCAGGAGCCAGGCCTTTGTAATCACCGCAGCCACTTAGGCAGTGAGATGATGTTGAAGTGCTCCCACCCGGATAAGGATAGCGCTGACCTTTGACATACCCAGCAGGAGGATTATTTCTTTGCTCCAAGAAAGCAGCTGAAATCCATTCATCATTTGTTGGTAAACGTTTGCCGTAGTAACGACAGATGGACTCAGCTTCTTTTTGATTAAGCTGTACCGCAGGCTCTAAGTCTTTAGCAGGAACGCCATAAGGGGTCTTCCATGTCCAGCCTGGCCTGGCCTCTGCTGAAGCAGCGGAAGCTACTAAGCGTGCAGCCATTGCCGCCGCAGAAGCAGTAAAGATGTCAAATCTTGCGGCTGAGTCTGCCAGATCAGCACGTATTGCTAAAAAATAAGACATTCTGAAATGAAAAAAGCCCCGTATCGGGGCTTTTAATCTGAAATTCGGTGGGGCGAACGACGGGGCTCGAACCCGCGACAACCAGAATCACAATCTGGGACTCTACCAACTGAGCTACGTCCGCCACTGAAGACCTAGATTATAGCTTTTTGCTCAAAAACCTGTCAAAAATACCCCTCCGGAGCCCCAACTAAGCGCCCTCGAACTCAAAAGCCGCCCAATCCCCCAGGGTTAGGCTGGCATCAATGAAAAAGTCGGTAATTGCTGCCTTGCTCTGCACCTTGGCCAAAGCATGGTGATCTGAGAGTCTTTGGCGCCAATAGCGTGACCCTGCCCTACCATGCGCTAGACCCAAAATATGTCTTGTGAAGGCGCCAATGTAAAAGGGCTTGCCTTTAGCTTTACATTCATCAAACCAGGCATGAACTTGTTTAACCAATGCAATCTGTATGCGATGCCATTTAGTTTCACTAAAGAGATAGCCTGCGGCATCGCCGTTGGTATTAATTAAATCATCCCAACCTAAAAGCATGGCAGGAAAATGATATGCAGCTCTACCAATCATGAAGCCATCGAAGTCATCCCAATGACCGGCCATCTGATCATTCGATTCCAATCCGCCATTGAGAAGTACGTTTAAATTGGGGAATTGTTTTTGCGCATCCAATCTTAGTTTTGCAGCGACGCCATAACGCAGTGGTGGCTTGCTACGATTTTCTTTAGGAGACAAACCTTTGAGCACTGCATTGCGTGCATGTATGGTTACCTGACTAGCTCCAGCATCAGCCACCGCTAGGATAAAGTTGAGCGCAAATTGATAATCTTGTTCTGAATTTTCTGCATCCATGGAATCTAGACCAAGTCGATGCTTTACGGAAATCGGGATGTCGACAGCACCCTTCATTGCCTTGACGCAATCAGCAACTAAATTGGGTTCCGCCATCAGGCACGCACCGAAAGCGCCTCGCTGCACCCTCTCCGAAGGGCAACCACAATTAAGATCAATCTCGTCATAGCCCCACTGCTGCGCAAGTTCTGCAGCTTTAGCCAAATCACTTGGCTCAGAGCCACCTAGTTGGAGCACTACTGGATGTTGATCCTGGGAATAATCTAAATGACGTGGTACATCCCCGTGAATGAGTGCGCCCGTTGTCACCATCTCGGTATACAGGATAGCCTCTTTGGTCAAGGTGCGATGAAAAGTTCGACAGTGGCGATCTGTCCATTCCATCATTGGTGCAACAGCAAGGCGTTTCTTTTGGGTATTAGTCATGCACTTCTTATTAATCTTTATTTGAGCGCTATTTTAAAGGGAGAACACAAATAAAAAAGGAGCAACCAAAGTTGCCCCATAGCTAGACCCGTCAGGAGATAATTAGCGAGTATTTCTAGCGCAATTTAGCGATCTTTGCCTCTAATTCAACAGCAAGATCTAATGCGCCCATGTAACCAGATTTAAGGTGTGCTGGTAAATCCGGATCACCCACCATCGTTCCAAGCGTTTCAACCAAACTATAGACAATTCCCTTGGCAGCACTAGCAGGAATCTTGCTATCTGCTACTGCTTGGTCAATATGATTAACCGCATCCAAGAAATAATCATGGCCAGGCAAGCCATCAGAATCTAAGGGCTCCATACTCATAACATTTGATCCGCTTTGTAGAAAAACTTAAGTGCATAAGCAAGAATTTCTTTATCACTTGGATGATCTACTGTTTCAACTCCAACAATGTTGGCAGCGATCTTAGGATCATGATGATGTGCGTGCTTAATTAACTCTAACTTTGCCGATCCAGGACCAATCACCAAAATCTCTTTAGTTTCATTTACTGAATTAATCACAGAGTGTAGATATTTTTCATCCAACTTCAGTCTGCCGCTACCTACTTCGCCACCCTTGTGATGCAAGTGTGCATGTGATGACTTGGAACGGATCACTTCTGCTTCGCTGGCTGCCTCGCTCAAAAACATGACGTGCGCTTCTTGATGGTCAATCCAAATAACTGCGTGATTTAATGACATTGCTATCCTATTTTGATAATGGTGAATCTTTCACCATACTCCTATTTGCAACTAGATTCACCAAAAAGCTTGATTTATGTCAAAGGAATCTCGGTTTGAAGACCTTGCGCTAGCTTTTGGCGGAGTTATCCAATCTCTCTTTGGCTGTGGAATTCTCTGGGCTTTTGGGTGATGGGATCGGTGAAGTAAATTGACTTGGCCAATAACTGGAGAGGTTTTTCAAAGTCCAAATCATATTCTTGGTACGGGGTTAATACGGGATAGATCTGATCGTCTTTAATGGGAATGTTGAGAGCATTTAGGTGGCAACGTAATTGATGCCTCTTACCGCTACCAGGGGTAAGTCGATACCTTGCCCAAGGCTTAGATATTTCGATTAACTCTATATAAGTATCGGCATTCGGCTCACCCTTCACTTCTTGCATTTGCAAAAAATGTTGTGACTCTTCTAGGCGGCATTGATATGTCATTGGAAGTTTATTGCTGAGATCTTCCGAGTATGGCGCAATTGCCTCATAAACCTTTTTTACGACTCGATCTCTAAAGAGATTTTGATAGTTGGCTCGCTCATTTGGATTTAGAGAAAATATCACCAAGCCTGCAGTATCCCGATCTATTCGATGAATTGGGCTGAGCGTTTGGATTCCGGTGGCTTTCTTTAACCTATTAAGTAAGGTTTGGTGCAAATACAATCCGCTCGGAGTCACCGGTAAAAAATGGGGCTTGTCAGCCACCAAAATATGCTCATCCTGAAAGAGAATGCTTTCCTTAAAGGGAATCTCTGGCTCTCGGGCTAGGCGCCTAAAGTATTGCAAATGAATATTGGCTTGGTATCGGTCGCTAGCTGCTACAGGCCTACCGTCCAGGGTCATTACTAGCCCTTCCTGAAAACGCGCTTGCCACTCACTGACTTCGATATGCGGAAATTGAGAAGCGAAAAAGTCCAATAAATTGGCATAGGATTGCCCTGCTGGCAAAAATACGCGCGAAGAAGAGACCCCTTCGGAATTGACTTTCATCCCACCCACCTGCTGACTATTAATAGGCCTATTATCTCGCAATTAGACCCCCGTTGAAGGCTTATACTGCAGGCCTGAACCGAGGATTTAATGAATATCAAATCAAGCAATTTTTTTCACATTCGATATATTCCATTTGCCATTTGCATATTAGGCGCTATTGCTAGTGGCGTTGCCCTAGAGCTACATGAGCGTGCTTGGCAATTCTTAATCCTGTTTGGATTACTCTCGGTGATCGGTCTCTACGACATTTTTCAAACAAAAATGTCTATTTTGCGTAACTACCCCGTCATAGGGCATTTACGTTTCCTATTGGAATATATCCGCCCTGAAATTCGGCAATACTTTATTGAAGGGGATAACGACCAAACCCCTTTTTCACGCGAACAAAGAACCTTGGTCTACTCACGCTCCAAAGCAGTGCCGGACTCTATTCCCTTTGGCACCACTCTAGACGTCATGGCTCCGGGCTACCAATGGATTAACCAATCCCTAGCGCCGACAAAATTACCTACTCATGATTTTCGCGTCATGATTGGCGGCAAAGATTGCAAGCTTCCCTATAACGCCAGCATTTTCAACATCTCCGCAATGAGCTTTGGCTCGCTTAGCGCAAATGCTATTTTGGCAATGAATCTTGGCGCAAAAAAAGGTGGTTTTGCTCACGATACTGGCGAAGGTTCCATCTCGGAGTATCACCGCGTTCATGGCGGTGACTTGATCTGGGAAATTGGTTCTGGCTATTTTGGTTGCCGCAATTCCGATGGTAGCTTCAATGGCGAAAAGTACCAGGCTAATGCACTCGATCCTCAAGTGAAGATGGTAGAGATTAAGCTAAGTCAGGGTGCAAAGCCTGGACATGGCGGCATTTTGCCAGGGGCAAAAGTAACAGCAGAGATTGCTGCTGCTCGCGGCGTTCCAGAAGGTGTAGCCTGCATTTCTCCCGCTTCACATTCCGCATTTTCTAACCCGATTGAGCTACTCCATTTTGTTAAGCGCTTAAGAGATCTGTCTGGCGGCAAGCCAGTCGGATTTAAATTGTGCATTGGTCATCCCTGGGAATGGTTTGCCATTGTCAAGGCAATGCTTGAAACCAATATTCATCCCGACTTTATTGTGGTTGATGGCTCAGAAGGTGGTACTGGCGCATCTCCTGTTGAATTTACTAACCATGTGGGCACGCCACTGCAAGAGGGATTGCGCCTTGTTCAAAACACCTTAGTAGGCGTTAATTTACGCGATCATATCAAGATTGGTTGTTCTGGAAAAATCATTAGCTCTTTTGATATGGCTGTGGCATTCGCCTTGGGTGCAGACTGGTGTAATAGCGCACGAGGATTCATGTTTGCTGTGGGTTGCATACAGGCGCAGGTTTGCAATACTGGCTTTTGTCCTACTGGCGTTACCACCCAAGATCCGCAACGCCAGAAAGCTTTGGTTGTTCCCAATAAAGCGGAACGAGTCTTTAACTTTCACAATGAAAGCTTACGAGCCCTCAAGGAATTAGTAGAAGCAGCTGGTTTAAACCACCCCGGTGAAATTGACGCCCCTCATATTGTTCGCCGCATCAGCAAAAACGAAGTGAGTCTGTTATCTATTCTCATGCCGGAGATGCCTGCAGGCCTACTATTACAAGATAATTTCGTCATCAACATACCGAATTTATCCAGAGTCTACGAACTCTATTGGCATAGAGCGCAAGCAGAAAGCTTTTCAGCGCTGAAAGCATCTACTTAAGACTTGTTTTATTTGCTCTAGAAGCGCATTGTTTAGGAGTGGACTGTCAAGTTATCTAATCAAGATAACCAGATCAATCCACTACTAAGATAGGGATCTATATGAGTTTATTGTTACTGCTATTTGCACCCGGTCTTTTTGCCATCTACTGGATTATTCGTTTGCAAATCTGCCTCTCACGAGTGCGCTATTTGGTTGATACTTATGGCCTAAGCCGCAAGAAAATTCAGCCCCTGAAATGCAAAGAGGTTAAAAAATTACGCGAGAAGATTGACGAACTCAGGGCAGCAAATGATGCCTATGGTCTAGAGGCTCTGATCAAGCCCTTTAGAGCCTAAAGAAGCAAGCTCTCTGATTAAAGGGATCAATCCCAAGGATCAAAGATCTTGACCCCAGACTGATTAAAATCACCAACGTTTCTAGTGACGATAGTCATTCGATATTCGATTGCAGTAGCAGCAATCATCGCATCTCTTTCTGACTTTGGATTAGGGACATGGAGGCTTGCGCAACGCTGAGCCACCGCAAGATCCACCGGCAACACCCTTTCCATAAAAGTGGGGATAACCATCTTATCTAGCCACTTTCTTAATATCAGACCTTGCTTTTTATCTCGCCTCTCTATTTTCAACACACCCGTTTCAAGCTCTAAAACAGTAATTGCAGAGATAAACATTAACTCAGGTGCGATTTCGTCAGCCCAACGCTTTACTCGTTTATTGATTTTTCCATCGGCAGCTTTTCTAAACTCCGAGATTACATTTGTATCTAGTAGATACATTTAAAGAGAAATCTCGACAATATTTGTAAGGCCAGTCATTTTCTCGGGCTCAAAAACAATATCCCCCGCACCCTTCAGGCTGAGCATCTCCAAAATATTCTTACGCTTACCAATGGAGCGTTGATAGTCAGAAAATGACATCAATACATGAGCGGGTCTGCCTCGATCAGTGATGAATACTGGCCCTGATTCAGCGGCTTTCTTAGCTTTGCCAGTATCTTGATTGAATTCGCGACTAGATAGGGTGGTAATCATATGCACATCTCCGTTTTCGGATAATGTAGCAATGTTACTACAAATATAACTATGCTTCAACCACCCTTTAGCTTGCTAAATGCATCAGCCATAGCACTATTTACCGGGGGTGCTGAGCGCTTATCCATTTGAGGTTTTTTTGCCTCTGTAGATCTCGCGCGAGCAGCTGGTCTTCCCTCTGCTAAAGTTGATTTTGCTCTTGGCGCCTCATCAGTCAATCTCATTGTTAGGGCGATCCGCTTACGCTGCTCATCCACCTCAAGCACTTTAACTCTCACAACCTGACCAGCATTAACAACAGTATGAGGATCCTTAACAAACGTATTGGAGAGTGCTGAGATATGGACTAGGCCATCTTGATGTACGCCAATATCTACAAAGGCACCGAAAGCAGCAACGTTAGTCACCACGCCTTCCAAGATCATATCCACCTTAAGGTCGCTCACTTTTTCAACGCCATCTTTAAAGGTTGCGGTGGTAAATTCTGGACGCGGATCACGGCCTGGTTTTTCCAATTCCTTAATGATGTCAGTCACCGTTGGAATACCAAACTGACTGTCGGCATACTTTTCTGGTGAAAGTGATTTCAGTAGACCCGCATCGCCGATTACCTCTTTGACACCCTTCTTAATATCTTTCAGAATCTTCTCAACCAAGGGATAGGATTCAGGATGCACTGCAGATGCATCTAAAGGATCTGGACCATTCATGATGCGCAAGAAACCGGCAGCCTGCTCAAATGTTTTTTCACCTAAGCGTGGAACACTTTTGAGTTCAGATCTGGATGTAAATGCGCCATGACTATCGCGATAAGAAACAATTCCCTCGGCTACTGTGGATGACAGTCCTGAGACCCTTGCCAATAAAGGTGCTGAGGCAGTATTCACATCCACTCCTACAGCATTCACACAATCCTCTACCACCGCTACCAAGGATTTAGCGAGCTGGGTTTGCATCACATCATGCTGGTACTGACCCACGCCAATTGATTTAGGATCGATCTTTACTAACTCAGCCAGGGGATCCTGCAATCGACGTGCAATCGATACTGCACCGCGTAATGAGACATCCATATTTGGCAATTCTTTTGAAGCATATTCAGAGGCAGAGTAAACCGATGCTCCCGCTTCAGAGACCACGATCTTGGTGAGCTTGAGTTCTGGCTTGGCTTTAATCAGCTCCTGAGCCAATTTATCAGTCTCACGCGAAGCGGTTCCATTGCCAATCGAAATCAAGCTGGCATGGTGCTTTTCAGTCAACTTAGCCAAGGTGCGTAATGAACCAGCCCAATCATTTTTTGGTTGATGGGGGTAAATTACATCGGTATCTAAGACTTTTCCTGTGGCATCTACTACAGCTACCTTAACGCCGGTACGCATCCCGGGATCTAATCCAATGGTGACCCTTGGACCTGCCGGTGCAGCCAAAAGCAAAGCCTTTAAGTTGCGTGCAAATACATTAATTGCTTCGGTTTCTGAACGCTCACGTAACGCTGTCATCAATTCAGACTCTAGATGCAGAGAACATTTAATGCGCCAAGTCCAGCGGACTGTGTAAGCCAACCAAGCATCGGCAGGTCGGCCATCATTCTTGATCTTGAAATGATTGGCAATGCGGGATTCGCAAGGATTATGCGGTGAATCCCATTTGGGCTTTTCTTCTTCGGTATCAAGACGCAGATTTACCATCAACATCTGCTCGCGACGACCTCTAAATAGAGCTAATGCACGGTGAGATGGAATAGCCTTAATCGGCTCAGAGTAATCAAAGTAATCAGCAAACTTCTCACCCTCCTGCTCTTTACCAGCAATCACTTTGGATTCCACTACGCCATGATCTTGCAAATAAGAACGTAAGGATTGCACGAGAGTTGCATCCTCTGCAAAACGTTCCATCAATATTTGACGCGCACCCTCTAACGCTGCTTTTACATCTGGCACGCCGGGGTTATCACCCTGCTCGCTTTTAAAGGCTTCTTTAAGATATTTTGCTGCCTCAATCTCAGGATCCAACGATGGATTGGCATGCAAATCATTTGCCAATGACTCTAGCCCAGCTTCCAATGCAATTTGCGCTTTAGTACGCCGTTTTTGCTTATAAGGCAGGTATAAATCTTCAAGACGAGTCTTATCTTCTGCCAACATAATGGCCTTGAGCAACTCTGGCGTCATCTTGCCCTGCTCTTCAATTGAAGCAACAATGGTTTTACGACGCTCCTCTAACTCACGGAGATAGCTTAAGCGCTCCTCTAGCAATCGCAATTGAACATCATCCAAGCCACCAGTAGCTTCTTTACGATAACGAGCGATAAATGGAACTGTGGCACCCTCATCCATGAGGGCTATAGCAGCAGCTACTTGAGCTGGTTTAGCAGAAAGTTCTTGGGCAAGACGTTGTTCGATGGATGGCAGCATGAGGATATATTTTTACTTTGCTTACTGATATTTTTGAAGATTTGATTTCAAGGAAGAACAAAAGCCACCCGGAGGTGACTTTTGTTGGATAGCAAGGTCTTATCAGCGATTATTCGCGTGATGCCTTCTTGCGATCATGCTCCTTGAGGTGACGCTTACGAATACGTACGCTTTTTGGTGTTACCTCAACCAACTCATCATCACTAATAAATTCAACCGCATACTCCAAGGTCAAATCAATTGGTGTTACCAAACGAACTGCTTCGTCGGTACCTGAAGAGCGGACGTTCGTTAATTGCTTACCCTTAATTGGGTTCACAACCAAGTCATTGTCACGACTATGGATACCGATTACCATACCTTCATATACAGGATCACCATGCTTTACAAACATACGACCGCGATCTTGTAGCTTCCAAATGGCATAGGCAACTGCTTCGCCGTCATCCTGGCTAATCAATACACCGTTATGACGCTCGCCCAAAATACCGTCTTTTGCTGGTGCATAGGCATCAAATGTGTGACTCATCAAACCATTACCACGGGTCATTGTCATGAAGTCACCTTGGAATCCGATCAGACCACGAGCAGGAATACGGTACTCAAGACGGGTACGACCTTTACCGTCACTGACCATGTCTTGGAGTTCGCCTTTACGCTTACCCAAATCTTCCATCACGGCGCCTTGAGTAGCATCTTCTACGTCAACCGTTAAGTTTTCATAGGGCTCCATCTTCACGCCATTCTCTTCATGGAACACTACGCGAGGACGTGAAACTGCCATTTCGTAGCCTTCGCGACGCATCGTCTCAACCAAGATGGTGAGGTGCAACTCACCACGGCCTGAAACTTCAAATACAGTGTCGTCGTCAGTTTCACGTACACGCAAAGCCATATTGGCCTTCAATTCGCGGTCAAGACGTTCACGAATCTGACGGCTCGTTACAAACTTACCTTCACGACCAGCCAATGGGCTCGTGTTCACCATAAAGTTCATCGTCAATGTTGGCTCATCAATCTTGAGCATTGGCAATGGATCTGGTTTATCAACCGCACAAACCGTTGTACCAATAGCCAATTCTTCAATACCGTTGATCAATGCAATATCGCCTGCAACTGCCTCGTCAACAATCTCACGCTCAAGACCCTTGAATTTCAATACTTGATTAATACGACCCTTAAATGGCACGCCATCAGGACCGTTCATGCAAACAACTTCCATTCCGGACTTAATACGACCACGGCTAATGCGACCAACACCAATCTTGCCAACATAGCTGTTGTAGTCGATGGAAGAAATTTGGAACTGCAAAGGACCATCTGGATCATCATCACGCACAGGAACGTATTTCAATACGGCGTCAAACAATGGACGCATATCGCCTTCACGAACATCTTCTGTTGTACCTGCATAGCCATTTAAGCCTGATGCGTAGATGATTGGGAAATCTAATTGCTCTTCAGTAGCGCCAAGTTTGTCAAATAACTCAAAGGTCGCATTAATAACGTAATCACAACGGGCGCCTGGACGGTCTACCTTGTTAATCACCACGATTGGCTTTAAACCCAAAGCCAAAGCTTTCTTAGTTACAAAGCGGGTTTGCGGCATAGGGCCTTCAACCGCATCCACCAACAAGAGAACACCGTCAACCATGGAGAGCACACGCTCTACTTCGCCGCCAAAGTCCGCGTGTCCTGGCGTGTCAACGATATTGATGTGTGTACCGTCATATTCAACAGCACAGTTCTTGGACAAAATAGTAATGCCACGCTCTTTTTCCAAATCGTTTGAATCCATGACGCGTTCGGTCATTTTTTCATTGGAACGGAATGTGCCAGATTGACGTAAGAGTTGGTCAACCAAGGTCGTTTTACCGTGGTCAACGTGGGCGATGATAGCAATGTTACGAAGTGCGCGTTTAGTCATGTGAAGCTTCTAAAGTTAAGAATAAGAAATTCTGGTTGAAATAAGGTTAAAGAGTTAATGAGCCTGCGAAATCAGACGCTTGGGGTGTAAAACACCTGAACGCCAATCAGCAGTACCAATAAAGTTGTGAGGAGCAGCGGTAGCACGATAGATGCGAACCAATGCTTCAATGGAAGGTAAATTGAGTGGAACGCGTTGCCCCATCTCCAAGCGTTTAGCCTGTTGCTCATCTACCGTAAGGTGCGGCAAGGTTTGCAAAAGTGCATCTACTGGCAATATATAAGTCGAACTATCTTTTAAGCCTTGTTGAATCGACTCCATCGTAAAAGATTGCTCTAAAGTTAAATGCCCCACTTCAGTACGACGCAAGCCTGTTAAATGGGCGCCACATCCTAAAGCATTGCCAAGATTTTCTGCCAATACACGAATGTAGGTACCCTTACTGCAACTCACTTCCAATGTAGCTTCAGGCCACTGAATATCGGTCCAGCGAATCTGATGAATCGTAATGTCACGTGGAGCGCGCTCAAGCTCAACACCCGCACGGGCATATTCGTAAAGAGGTTTACCATCACGCTTCAAGGCGGAATACATCGGAGGCACTTGAGAAATCGGGCCTGTAAATTTTGGGAGTAAAGCATCGAGCGTTGATCTGATAGCAGCCTCGTCAGCAAATAGAGGCAAGGCCGACTCTTCAATGATCTGGCCTTCTGCATCACCGGTATCAGTGCGCGCGCCAAACTTGACTCTAGCCACATAGGATTTATCGGCTTCCAATAAATCCTGAGAGTACTTTGTTGCCTCGCCAAGACAGATTGGCAGTAGGCCAGTTGCCATCGGATCTAAAGTGCCGGTATGTCCAGCTTTATCCGCATTGAACGCTCGTTTAACAGCGGTGACCGCACCTTGCGAACTCATGCCCGCAGGTTTGTCTAATAGAACCACTCCATCGATACGAATAGACATGAGAATTATTGCTTCTCGTCTTTATGATCGCTCTCTACCGCTTGATCGATCAATCGAGACATTTCTATGCCATGCTCAACTGAGCTGTCATAGTGAAAATGCAAAGTTGGCACAGTGTGAATATGCAAACGCTTAAATAACAATGAATGTAAGTAGCCTGCTTTTTCCTGAAGCGCCTTTAATGCATGCTCAGGTTCTGCGCCTAAGACAGTAAAAAAGACTTTGGCATGCGCCAAGTCTGGTGTGAGCTCAATACTTTGCAGTGTAATTAGGCCTAGGCTTGGACTACGCAACTCACGAGGAATCAGTTCGGCCAGGTCTCGCTGAATTTGATCGGCGAGACGCTGGTTACGATGCGGGCTAGTTTTATGCATATTGCTCAGGATTACAGTGAACGCGCAACTTCAGTAACTTCAAAGACTTCAAGTTGGTCGCCCTCTTTGATGTCGTTGTAGCCTTTTAATGACAGGCCACACTCAACACCGGCGCGAACTTCTTTTGCGTCATCTTTAAAGCGCTTGAGAGAGTCGAGCTCACCAGTCCAGACAACCACGTTGTCACGCAGGAGGCGAACACTAGAGGTGCGTTTAACAACACCGTCTACTACCAAGCAACCCGCAATAGCACCAACCTTAGATACCAAGAAGACCTGACGGATTTCAACCAATCCGGTGATTTCTTCTTTCTTATCTGGGGTCAACATGCCGCTCAATGCTAATTTCACTTCATCTACAGCGTCATAAATAATGTTGTGATAACGAATATCAACACCATTGTTCTCAGCCAACTTACGTGCAGCTGCATCAGCGCGAGAGTTAAAGCCAATAATGACCGCTTTAGAAGCAACAGCCAAGTTAACGTCAGTTTCAGTAATGCCACCCACAGCTGCGTGAACGATCTGAACTTTAACCTCTGGTGTAGAAAGCTTCATTAAGGATTGCGCTAAGGCCTCTTGCGAACCTTGAACGTCTGCCTTGATGATGAGTGGCAACAACTTCGCTTCAATTGCGCCCTCTTCCATATTCTCCATCATGGTTTCGAGCTTAAAGGCCTGTTGTTTTGCTAACTTCACATCACGGAACTTACCTTGACGGAATAATGCAATTTCACGTGCCTTACGTTCATCAGGAACCACTTGAACGGACTCACCTGCAGCAGGAACTTCTGCCAAACCTTGAATCTCAACCGGAATAGAAGGGCCTGCCTCATTACATGGCTTACCGTTCTCATCCATCATCGCGCGAACACGACCAAAGGTGGAGCCAGCTAAGAGCATGTCGCCACGCTTGAGTGTTCCAGACTGAACTAATACCGTCGCAACTGGACCCTTACCTTTGTCCAAACGTGCCTCAATGACTAAACCTTGCGCAGGAGCATCTTTAGCGGCTTTGAGCTCAAGAATTTCTGCCTGCAAGAGAACATTCTCTAACAATGCATCAATACCTTCGCCTGTTTTTGCGGACACAGGAATAAATGGCACATCGCCACCGTATTCCTCTGGAACGACTTGCTCTGCTACCAACTCAGTTTTAACGCGCTCTGAGTTAGCTTCAGGTTTATCAATCTTATTGATCGCTACTACTAATGGAACGCCACCAGCAACTGCATGGTGAATCGCCTCTTTGGTTTGCGGCATTACGCCGTCATCGGCAGCCACTACCAAGATCACGATATCGGTTGCTTTAGCACCACGTGCACGCATTGCCGTAAAGGCTTCGTGACCTGGGGTATCCAAGAAGGTAATCATGCCCCGTGGCGTTTCTACGTGATAGGCGCCAATATGCTGAGTAATACCACCAGCTTCGCCTGTAGCCACTTTTGCTGCACGAATCTTATCGAGCAAAGATGTTTTACCGTGGTCAACGTGACCCATGACGGTAACTACTGGGGGACGTGGCAATAACTCTGCATCGTGTCCATCGGTACCAAGATCTAAATCGGGATCATCCAATTTAGCTGCATGTGCTTTGTGACCCATTTCTTCAACGATGATCATGGCAGTATCTTGATCGAGCACTTGATTGATCGTGACCATTTGGCCCATACCCATCAACAACTTAATCACTTCTGCACTCTTCACCGCCATCGCATGAGCTAACTCAGCAACAGTAATGGTTTCTGGAACTTGAACATCGTGAACCACTGGCTCTGTTGGTACTTGGAAATTGGTATCAACGTTTGCTTCAGCAATTTGACGTTGTTTTTTACGCCCGCCACCAGAACGCCAACCACCGACACCACCCGATGAATCACCACGAGTTTTGAGGCCACCAGGTTTCTTAGCACCCTCTTCTTGCCAAGTAGAAGATGTCTCTGACGATTTAATCGTTTTTCCACCAACTTTAGCGGGGGATTTTTTCTTATCATCCGCGCCTTCAACTTTAGCCGGCTTATGGAGCGTTCCTTTTTTCGCTTCTTCAGCTGCAATTTCGCTAGGTGCTTTAAGAACACGTGCTGGCGCACTCATCATGTCGCGAATTGCTAAGGCTTCTGCCTCAGCAGCAGCTCGACGCACGCGAATATCTGCCAACTCTTTTTCTTTGCTTGCTGCTAAATCTTTTGCCGCTTTTTCGGCTTGCGCTTTTTTCTCAGCAGCTTGAGCTAATGCATCAGGAGCAGCATCAACTACTTCTATCTCCTTCTCAACCACTGGATTAGCCGCTTCTTTTTGACGGGCTTCTTCAGCCGCTTTCATTTCTGCTTCTTGACGAGCTAATAATTCAGCTTGACGAGTCGCTTCAGCTGCGCGCTTCTCTAACTCTTCTTCAGAGAGTATTGGTTTAGCAGGCGCTGCAGGTGCAGCTGCTTTTACTGGTGCCTCTTCAACTACAGGAGTTTTATCCCCAGCTTTAACCAGCACACGTTTCTTGCGCACCTCAACTTGAACGGTGCGGGTACGTCCAGCGGAATCCGCTTGACGTATCTCTGAGCTCTCGCGCTTGATCAAAGTGATCTTTTTACGAGCCCCAGAATCAGCGTTGCCATGTGCTTTTTGCAAATGCTCGAGCAGGACTGTTTTGTCCTTTTCGGTAATGCTATCGTCCTCGGAACTTTTGTCGATCCCAGCAGCCTTCAGTTGATCTAAAAGATCTACTGAAGTGCGCTTGAGTTCATTAGCGAGTACTTTTACTGTTGTTGCCATGCACTACTTCCTCTCATGAAGTAAACCAGTGTTCGCGCGCTTTCATGATGAGCGTTTTCGCAGTTTCTTCGTCAATTTGTGTCGCCTCAACCAGCTCATCAACAGCTAGTTCAGCAAGGTCGTCACGGGTATGAACTTGATTTTCAGCAAGCTTTGCAATCAATTCACTTGTCATTCCCTCTAAGGAAAGCAGGTCTTGTGAAACTTCACCGATGCGCTCTTCTTTTGCTAACTCCATCGTTAACAAAGAATCACGAGCACGGGTACGCAGCTCATTGACTGTGTCTTCATCAAATGAATCAATCTCCAACATCTCAGAAAGCGGTACATACGCAACCTCTTCCAAAGTATTGAAACCCTCTTCAATCAAGATATCGGCCACTTCTTGGTCAACGTCCAATTTATCCATGAACAATTGACGCACTGAAGAAGCTTCTTTTTCTGTCTTCTCGGCTGACTCTTCTGG
The DNA here is from genome assembly GCF_018882185.1 of Polynucleobacter sp. AP-Latsch-80-C2. Lineage (GTDB taxonomy): Bacteria > Pseudomonadota > Gammaproteobacteria > Burkholderiales > Burkholderiaceae > Polynucleobacter. The sequence continues at coordinate 52,807 of NZ_JACVOY010000005.1, forward strand.
AGTCATGATGTTGATTTGCCAACCAGTCAAATCACTAGCCAAGCGTACGTTCTGTCCGCTACGGCCAATGGCAATCGCCAAGTTTTCTTCATCAACGACTACGTCCATTGCATGACGCTCTTCGTCAACCACGATAGAGGAAACTTGTGCAGGTGCTAGTGCACCAATCACAAACTGTGCAGGATCTTCAGACCACAACACAATATCTACAGCCTCACCAGCAACTTCATTACGCACTGCTGTTACGCGAGTTCCGCGAACACCAACGCAAGTACCGATTGGATCAATGCGCTTGTCATAAGTGACTACAGCAATCTTGGCGCGGATGCCAGGGTCACGAGCAGCACCTTTAATCTCTAGCAAGCCCTGTTCCATTTCAGGAACTTCATTCTCAAACAACTTAATCAAAAAGTCTGGGCATGTACGCGAGAGTTCAATTTGTGGGCCACGTGCTTCACGATCCACTTTAAGGATATAGGCGCGTACACGGTCACCAGAACGCAAATTCTCTTTTGGAATCATTTGATCGCGACGCAATAAAGCTTCAACACGACCAGATTCAATAATCAAACCATTTTTATCAGCACGCTTAACGGTGCCGGTCATGACTTTTTCGCCACGCTCTAGGTAGTCGTTCAGAATCTGCTCGCGCTCAGCATCACGAATACGCTGCAAGATCACTTGCTTAGCTGCTTGTGCACCGATGCGGCCAAAAGCTAAAGATTCAATCTGCTCTTCGATGTAGTCGCCAACTTCCATATCTGCAAGTTGTTCTTGAGCTTCAAATTGCAAAATCTCTTTATCTGGCTCTTGCAAACCTGCTTCGTTTGGCACAACCAACCAGCGACGGAAGGTTTCGTACTCGCCAGACTCTCGATCAATGGACACACGAATATCAACATCTTCCGTTGGATAACGTTTTTTAGTGGCTGATGCCAACGCCATTTCGAGCGCCTCAAACACAATTGCTTGATCAACGTTCTTTTCACGCGCTAAAGCGTCTGCCAACATGAGAACTTCTCGGCTCATGACTTTCTTCCTTTGAAATCAATAACAGGGACCAACCGAGTCTTATCGACTTCGGCCAAAGAAAACTCCAATTGAGAGGGCTGACCATCAGCACCCTCAAATACCAAACCAAACTTCGCATCAGGCGAATCTAATTCACCGCTCAGCAAGCCTTGCAACACACCACGAAAATTCTTACGAGTTCCAACCGCGACTCGCAACTTCATGTCTACTTCCATGCCAGCAAAGCGCACAAAATCCGCCGCTGACTTCACTGGACGATCTAAGCCCGGTGAAGAAATTTCAAGACGCTCATAAGGAATGTTTTCAACCGGCAACGAGTAGCTCAGTTGATGACTTACCTTTTCGCAATCGAGAACGTTGATTAAACGCTCATAATCTGGGTTTTCGATCGTGACGCGCAGCAAACCTCCGGCTTCACGCTCAATTTCCACTAGCGTGTAACCCAAGTTTTCCAGCTCTGCAGAAATAACCTGCTGATCCTTCACGACACCCCTTCATGCCAAATTGGCAAAAAAAAATGGGCTTTGAAGCCCATATTCTCGAAATTCAGAACAGGCCGACTTACGTTGATCGCAACATCAGTCGGTAACAACTAAAAACTGCAGAATCCTGCAGTAAGACCAAAATTATAGCTGATTTAGGGGAAAACTGTTAGAAATCAGAAGCTTTCGCCGGGGTTTCGAGGCTTTCTCGGACCCTTATTGAAGGGTTTTCGCCCTTTAGGGGCGGTTCTTTTAGGTCCATTTCCTGGGATTTGGGGGTTTGCCGTCACAAAAGCAGACTGGCCATGGTGCACTTTTTTGGCTTTATTGCGATTTTGGCCTTGTCCGCCCTGACCACCTTGACCGCCTTGACCAGGTCTACCACCCTGGGTACGCCCCCGAAAAGGTCCGCGACCATCACCCGATCCACCGCCCGGCTTACCGCCCCGCCCTTGATGGGTTAGGCCGTTGTGACCACTTGCGAGGGTTAGTGCATCACGTGAACCCCAATAAGAAACCGAGGTTTGCATTGGGTCTGGCTGAAAGTCACCACTTGGAGTGGCGTGACGATCACGACCCTGTGAATTTAGATTACGGCCTTTATCTTGAGGCTGAGGCATCTTCAAGCCTGCAAACTTCATCAAGTTATAAATGCCGCCCGCCTCAATCTCTTCCCATTTGCCCCGTCTTAAACGTGGAGGCAATAAGAAAATGCTATAACGCGTACGAATCAAACGAGAGACGGTGTGCCCGACTGCTTCAAACATGCGGCGCACCTCACGGTTACGACCTTCAGTCAGGGCAACGTGGTACCAACGGTTTGCACCTTCCCCGCCACCCATAGAAAGACGTAAGAATTTGGCTTGGCCGTCATCTAAGGTGATGCCGGTCTTTAATTGAGTCATGTTTTCTTGACTCAGGTCACCCAAAATACGGACAGCGTATTCACGCTCAACGCCGTAACGAGGATGCATTAAGCGATTAGCCAACTCGCCTGAGGTTGTAAATAGCAATAGGCCTTCGGTATTAAAGTCCAAACGTCCTACTGCAATCCAACGACCTTGACGTGGTTTTGGCAAACGATCAAACACTGTTGGACGGCCTTCTGGATCGGACTGACTCACGATTTCGCCTGAGGGCTTGTGATACATGATCACGCGTGGTGGCTTGGTTTGAATCTTGCGATGTACTGGCTTGCCGTTTATACGTACTTGATCAGTAGGGCCAATACGTTGGCCAATATGTGCAGGCAGACCATTCACGGAGACGCGACCTTGAATAATCAAATCTTCCATATCCCGGCGCGAGCCCATACCAACATCTGCTAATACTTTGTGGAGCTTGACGGTATCTTCATCATCAGCATCGTCATCAAGACCGTCGAGATCTGACCACACTTCATCACGCAAGCTGAGAGGCAAATCATCAACATTAGCAAATTGCAAACTGCTCATTTCTTCTTCTGTTGGAACATCAGAATCTTCATCATCGCCTGAGCGCTGGGCACGTTGCGCGCGTCGCTCTGCACCAGTTTGATGAGAGATCGCGCTTTCATCTAAACCATCCGGATTTTTTGTCTCGAGTGCTTCTGGCGCATCTAATGCCGCATCAAATTCTCCAGAAACTACAGAAGCAAACAAGGCCTCAATATCTGCTGGATTAGGCGCTAGCTTGGCTGATTGATTGCCACCAGGCTCTCTAGGAGCGCCCGAGGAATCACCCTCACGACGTGGCCTGTCTTTATTGAAAGTGCGCTTCTTATTAAACGGATGCTTACCGCTGCCCTGGCGACGGGGACGGCGATCGCCACCTTCCCGACCTTCAGGTTTTGCGCCGCCTTCTTGAGAGGACGCACCTTCAGAATTTGTAGGGGCTGCCGATGTATTTACTACCGGAGATGAATCGTTTTCGTTTGAGCTTGTCATTAATAATTATTTTGCTTCGTCTGAGTTTTCATCAGACTCTGGGATAACTTCTTCTATTTCTACGCTTACTTCTTCAGTAATTTCTACTGTAGTTGTCTCTTCAATAACCTCAATGATGGTTTGATCGCCTTCATTGATCACCACAGTTTCTACTGTCGCATCAGGATCAAATTCCATTACCGCCTGACCTAATTGCTCTGCAGCAGCCATAGGCGCAGCATCTTCTAAGATGGGCAGGCTTTGTAAATTAGTCAGACTCAAGTCATCTAAAAATTGTTTGGTGGTCGCATAGAGACCTGGGCGACCAATTGTTTCTTTGTGGCCAATCACTTCAACCCAGCCACGATCTTCCAATTGCTTCATCACATTGCTACTCACTGCAACGCCGCGAATTTCCTCAATCTCACCACGAGTTACGGGCTGACGATAGGCAATGATCGCCAAGGTCTCCATTACAGCGCGAGAATATTTAGGCGGCTTTTCTGGCGTCAAGCGATCAAGGTACTCGCGCATAGATAAGCGACTTTGGAAACGCCAACCAGTAGCAATGTGTACTAGCTCCATTCCCTTGTCATCCCACGTACGCTGAATTTCTACCAAGGCCTCGTCAATATCAGCGGTAGCAACATCCTCGACAAATAAGCGTGACAAATCATTCACTGTCAGTGGTTCCTGCGCGCACAGGAGGGCTGTTTCAATTACGCGCTTGTTGTGATCGTCCATAAAAGTCGGGCTAGCAGGAATATTCCTGACTGAGCTTTAAATAATGTATTTCAGTAATGGGTTTTTGGTGTTCTTTAGCTACTACGGACAATTTATCCCTGAATTCTTGTTAGCAGATATGTCCGCGCTGAAACGAAGTTCTTTTCGTTCACCGTGCACCCATTATAAGGTAGGCTCAATACAATAGCCATATGACTCCATTTTCGGACCAAGAAACCCCCCTTCAAGCCCAATCCCCTTCACGGCGCCGTGTTTTGGGCTTTGGCGCTGCACTAGGAGGCCTCCTGGGAGCTGGCGCCCTGAGCTCCTGCAGTTTATTTAGCACTCGCAAACCAGTGGTCGGATTAGTTCTCGGTGCCGGAGCAGCACGTGGCTTTGCCCATATTGGCGTAATCAAGGCCTTGGAAGCCCAGGGGATCCGTCCCGATATTGTGGTGGGCAGCAGCGCAGGCAGCGTCATTGCTGCCCTTCTTGCTTCTGGCGCCACAGGAAATGAATTGAATCGTCTCGCATTGAACTTAGATGAGGCAACGATTGCAGACTGGGGTCTGCCGTTCGCCGGACGTTTTGGCGGACTGATCAAAGGCGATGCATTACAGAATATGGTGAACCGTGAGGTTCAAAACAAAAGTATTGAGCAAATGCGCATCCCCCTGGGGATTGTTGCGACTGATCTGCAATCAGGCAAAGGAATCTTGTTTCGCACAGGCAATACTGGTTTAGCGGTAAGAGCCTCTTGCAGTGTGCCAGGCGTATTTCAGCCGGCTGTGATTAGCGGCAGAGAATATGTCGATGGTGGCCTTGTAGCGCCGGTACCCGTTAGTTATGCCCGGCAGATGGGAGCAACCCTCGTGATTGCGGTCAACATTTCCTCGGAACCAGTACATCAGGATGCCAGCGGCACTCTGGGGGTATTGCAACAAACTATTTCTATCATGCAGCGAAGCATCAATCAATATGAATTAAAGAGTGCTGACATTGTGATTCAACCCCATCTATTGCAAATGAGTAGTGGCGATTTCAGATCCAGAAATGCAGCGATCTTGGCAGGTGAAGTTGCTGCTCAGGAGCAAATGACGCTGATTAAAGAAAAGTTAAAGACTGCGTGAGTTACGCTTGAGATTTTTGACTTCGTTTAAAAGTTCTTGGCGCTCGGTGTCATCGAGGTTGTCACTACCATCTAAGCGGCGCGCGCCATCAAAGCGCTTATCCCAATAAAGACTGCCTAGATCATCAACGCGAACGCTAGTCCCCTTGGAGGGAGAGTGGATAAATTTATTGTCTCCAACATAAATGCCGACGTGAGAGAAGGTTAAACGCATCGTATTAAAGAACACCAGATCACCTGGTTGTAATTCTTCACGATTAATTGGCTTACCAACACGACTCATTTGTGTCGACTTACGCGGCAATAAAAATCCCAATTTGTCTTTAAAGACGTAGCCAACGAAACTGCTGCCATCGAGACCGGACTGAGGCAACTCTGCATCCCAGCGATAGCGCACACCAATGACTTCCATGGCGCGATTAATTAATTCATCAGACTTACCGGTGACGGTGTCCACCAAGCGATCCGAGACGCGAGAGATATAAGACTTACCGGCCTGGAACATGCTCTCTTTAGGAACCACCAACTCAGGCGTAGCCTCCGCTACTGCATCAGCAGCATGCGCAGAAATTGCCGCCGCAAAATACAGGGCCAGCAGGCTTAGAGCCAGCTTTGGAAAGAGTGTGTTTTTCAACGACATCTGATCAGTTTAACAAAGAACGCTTGATTAACCAAGCTTTGACTGTAGTCTTAAGTCATTGTTTCTAATGATAAATTTGCCTTAAAACAGGGCAAATGCACCAAATTAGCCCATTGGAGCCAAGGTTTTAGAGGAATCTAAACTAGCGCGGCAGCGGCAAATAGCTCCTTGGTATAGACCTGTTTGGGATGCTTTATCAGGGTTTCGGTATCACCAAATTCAATGACTTTGCCATCCTTTAAGACCATGACCTCGTGAGACATTGCCCTGATCACTGCTAAATCATGACTAATCATGAGGTAAGCCAAGTTATATTTTTTCTGTAATTCGGACAAAAGTGCCAATACTTGCTTCTGTATAGAGACATCTAATGCTGAAGTAGGCTCATCTAACACTAGAATTTGCGGACGTAATATCAATGCCCTCGCAATCGCAATGCGTTGCCTCTGCCCTCCAGAGAACTCATGGGGATAACGTGTGAGCGCTGAGCGATCTATGCCGACCTCACGCAACATATCCAACACCCGAGCCTCACGTTCTGCACTGGATAACTTGGGGAAGTGAATATCCAATCCCTCAGAAATAATTTGCATCACATTCATGCGCGGTGATAGTGAGCCAAAGGGATCTTGAAAAATCACTTGCAAACTAGAGCGCATAGCACGCCTCTGAACTGGCTTGAGCGCTTGCCAATCATTTCCGAGCACATCAACCTCACCGCTGACCTGAGCAGCAGAATCTCCTAGCAAACCCAGAACCGCCATACCCAGAGTCGTTTTTCCAGAACCTGATTCGCCAATCACACCAATGGTTTGACCTTGCTTTAATGCAAAACTCACCTTACGCAATACTTTATGAGGTGCCGCCTTCTTGAACCAGGAGCCAGACTCTTGGCTCGGATAAGCAACTGAGAGCTCTTCTGTTTTTAACAATACCGGGGCTAAAGGAATCACTGGAGCCAAATCACGCACTGGTTCACTATTTACTAAAGCGCGCGTGTAAGCATCTGTTGGATGTTCAAAGACTTGCTTAGTGGGACCTGACTCCATCAAGTTGCCTTGATTGAGAACTGCCACGCGCTGGGCAAAATGTTTTACCAAATTGAGATCATGGGTAATGAGCAATATTCCCATACCGCCATGATCCTTGGACTCCTCCTGCAACTCGATGAGCAACTCCAAAATCTGCAAACGCAAACTCACGTCCAGAGCGGTAGTTGGTTCATCTGCTATTAATAAGCGAGGCTTGCAAGCAAGCGCCATCGCAATCATGGCGCGCTGTCTTTGACCCCCAGACAGTTGATGTGGGTAAGAATGAATACGACGCTCCGGCTCAGGAATACCAGTCTTTCTTAATAAATCAATCGCAGCATCAACGCAATCTGATTTAGAAATTAAAGGTTGATATATTTGCACCGCTTCAATAATTTGATTACCGACAGTAAATAAGGGATTCAGCGCAGTCATAGGTTCTTGAAACACCATCGCAATTTCACGTCCTCGAATCTGTCGAATGTCTTGTATCGGTAGCTTCAATAAATCAACTGTGGCGCGCCCACCCTGTTGATTCCATACGATGCGGCCAGATACCTTTGCACCTTCCGGCTCTAGCCTTAATGGAGCAAGTGCGGTTAAGGTTTTGCCTGAGCCTGACTCCCCTACTAATGCTACACGTTCACCAATGCCAATTTCTAAATCGAGATTTTTTACGGCAAATTTTTCACGGCGACCTGATCCAAAAGAAATACTGAGATCTTCATACTTCAATAAAGCAGTATTTAGGTTCTGAGAATTAGTGGGCGTCTTACTCATGATCGACCTCCACTCATCAGGCCCGCCTTGCGTGAATCAAATGCATCACGCAATGCCTGGCCAATAAAAGTAAGCAATAAGAGGGTTGTTACCAAAACCACAAAAGTGGAAAGGGAGATCCACCATGCATCTAGATTACTCTTGCCTTGAGAAAGCAATTCGCCAAGACTTGGAGTTCCTGGTGGCACACCAAGACCCAAAAAATCTAAACTTGTTAGAGACAAAATAGCTGCACTCATACGAAATGGTAAAAAAGTAATCACCGGAGTCAAGCTATTGGGCAAGATGTGACGCCACATGATTTGTAAATTGGTTAAGCCCAATGCCCGTGCTGCCCGCACATACTCTAAGGCGCGATTGCGAAAAAATTCTGCACGAACATAGCTAGACAAGTCCATCCATGCAAAAGCGGCCAAAAGAATGATCAAGAGAGAAACGCTTGGGTTAAAGATCGAGGCAAAAATAATCAGTAGATATAGCTCTGGCATCGCTGACCAAATTTCAATCAGCCGCTGTGAGACTAAATCAAATTTGCCACCAAAAAAACCCATCAAAGCACCTGTAGCAATGCCGACACTCACGCCTACAATAGTGAGCGCCAATCCAAATAAAATAGATAAACGGAAACCATAAATCAGACGCGCCAGAACATCACGCCCTCGATCATCCGTGCCCAACCAATTTTCCCAAGAAGGTGGTGCTGGGTTTGGATCTTTAGAGAAGTAATTCAACGTCTCGTAGCTATAGTGAATGGGAGGATAGATAGCCCAATTGCCATTACTTGTGATGTTATGACGGATATCGGGATCTAAAAAATCAGTAGGAGTAGCAAAGTCTCCGCCAAAAACGGTCTCAGGTTGGCTTTTGATAATCGGAAAATAGAGATGGCCTTGGTAGTGCACTACCAAAGGTTTGTCGTTAGCAATCAGTTCGGCACATAAAGAGATGCCAAAGAGAATCAAAAAGATCCATAAGCTGGCATACCCGATGCGACTATTCTTAAATCGGTGCCAACGACTCATGAACCACCTCCGGCACCAAACTGAATGCGCGGATCAACATAAACATAACAAAGATCTGAAATAAGCCTGGTAAATAGACCAATCAAAGTGAATAAATACAAAGTCCCAAGGACCACTGGATAGTCTCTGCGCATCACAGACTCAAATGATAGTAAGCCAAGCCCATCTAATGAGAAGAGTGTTTCTATTAATAGCGAACCCGTGAAGAATGCGCCGATAAATGCTGCTGGAAAGCCAGTCACCAGTGGCAAAAGCGCATTACGAAACACATGCTTCCAGAGAACTTGCTTCTCAGTTAAGCCTTTTGCCCTGGCAGTTAACACATACTGCTTGCGAATCTCTTCTAAGAAAGAATTCTTGGTAAGCATGGTTACCACTGCAAAACTTCCAAGAACAGAGGCTGTTATTGGCAAAACTAAGTGCCACAGATAATCCATGATCTTACCCATCAAACTCAAATCACTCCAGTTATCGGATGTAAGACCTCGTAGGGGGAATATTTGCAAGAAACTCCCGCCCCCAAAGACCACTAAGAGCAAAACTCCTAAAACAAACCCTGGAATGGCATAGCCCACCAATATAAAACTGCTAGTGACGACATCAAAGCGAGAACCATCACGAACGGCTTTTGCAATACCCAAGGGAATGGACACTAAGTACGTAATGAAAAAAGTCCATAAACCGATGCTAATCGATACGGGCAACTTAGAAACGACGAGGCCCCAAACACTTTGATGCTGGTAATAACTTTGCCCCAAATCAAATCTAGCGAATCGACCTAACATCATGAAGTAGCGCTCTATTGGGGGTTTATCAAAGCCATAAAGTGCTTTAACCTCCTCCAAGCGCTGTGCATCAACACCTTGACGTCCACGATATGTGGAGCCAGCACCTGATGATTCTGATCCCCCAGTTGCGGCGCTACCCTTCCCCTTTAACTCCAGTACCATCTGTTCAACCGGGCCGCCTGGTACAAACTGCACCACTGCAAAGGTCAATGTCAGAACGCCCAATAAGGTTGGGATCATCAAGAGCAGGCGTTTAAAGATGTAAGTGCGTATTTGTCCTTGCATTATTTAGACTCCTCTTTCCACCAATTTTGCATAATCCAGGGCTCAGCTGAATAATACAAAGGAGGCTCGGGGTAACGCATCTCTTTACGATAGGCCACACGATGGGTTGGGTTGTACCACTGCGGAACTACAAAGTAGCTATTCCATAGAACTCGATCTAACGCCCTTGTAGCAGCACGCAACTCTTCTCGATCCTGCGCTTTAGTAATTTCTTCAACGAGCGCATCTACCACCGGTGATTGCACCCCGATCACATTGTCGGAACCTTTCTCCTTGGCAGCCTGACTGCCAAAACGATCTCGTAACTCATTGCCTGGATTTTGTGAGTCTGGAAAACGAATGGTCGTCATATCAAAGTCATACTCATCCATCCGTTTTTGGTGAAGAGCGAAATCGCTTGTCCGAATATCCACCTGAACCCCCAACTTTTCCAGATTGCGGATATAAGCTGAAATTACTCTTAAAAAGAATCCACCATCCTCGACAATTTCAAACCGAAATGGTTCGCCCTGTTCATTGCGAAGTGCACCGTCGCGATACTGCCAGCCTGCATGCATCAAGAGCTCTCTTGCTTTGCGTAAATTTTGACGTAAGCTACTAGGTGATTTAGTGGATGGGGCAGAAGGCATGGGCCCAAATACTGCATCAGGAACCCACTGCGGATATTTAGCCTTTAATGGTCTCAAGAGTTTTAATTCGGCTTCAGTGGGTCTTCTTGGCCCATCAAAGTTTGCACTTAAATCGCTATTCGTAAAATAACTATTAATGCGACTGTATTGATCAAAAAATATTTGGCGATTAAGCCATTCAAAATCCAAGGCATAACCTAAGGCTTCACGTACACGCACATCCTTGAACAGTGGGCGACGCAGATTCATAGCAAAACCTTGCATGCCTGCGCCATTGTGATTTAAGAACGCTTTCTTTAATAAAGTGCCGTTATCAAACTTAGATCCCACATAGCCTTTGGCCCAAATCTTGGCGCGGTATTCCACGATGGCGTCAAACTCGCCCGCCTTAAATGCCTCTAAGCGAACCGCATCATCGCTATAAAGTTTGTAGAGAATGCGATCAAAGTTATAGAAACCCACACGGACATTCAGGGGTTTGCTAAGTTGATCAGCCCAGTATTGCGGATTACGCTTTAAGACAATGGATTTACCCGCTTTAAATGATTCGATCAAATATGGCCCGCTACCTAAAGGGACTTCGAATGCAAGCTTATCAAACGGAACCGTAGAGCCGTCAGCTTGCTTTCCCCAGTTACGAGAAAAGATGGGGAGAGTTCCAGCTAGGATTGGCAGCTCAGCATTGTTGTTTTTAAAATCGAAACGTACTGATCTATCCGACAACACTACTGCTTCTTTAATATCGGCAAAAGTTGTTTTGTATCTTGGATGTGCTTTAGTACTCATCAAAATATCAAAACTGTGTTTAACATCTGCGGCCAGGACTGGTGTGCCATCGGAAAATTTTGCCTCAGGACGAATTCGAAATGTGACAGACTTATGATCACTTGCCACTGCAATATCCTCAGCAAGTAAACCATAAATACTGGATACCTCATCCGCACTACCCTCTGCTAAAGATTCAAACATCAACTCAATGCCTGGCGCAGTCACGCCTCGCAAAGTAAAAGGATTGAACTTATCAAAACTGGTTCTTTGCCCTGGATTGGGCAAAGTAAGGGTGCCACCCCTAGGCGCATTGGGATTGACGTAGTCAAAGTGACTAAACCCATCGGGATATTTTGGCTTTCCATATTGCGCAATCCCCTGAGTAGCCTCTGCCGAACTGAGTCCAAACCCTGCTAAGAGGGCCAGTAGACAAAAAACGGTCATTTGGCGAATGGAGATCAGTCTGGGCATATATGCAACAATTGTAGTTAGCAAATCATATTTGACGCAAAGGACACATCATGGGTTTTCTCTCCGGCAAAAAAATTCTTATTACCGGCCTACTTTCGAACCGCTCTATTGCCTATGGCATCGCTAAAGCCTGCCACCGCGAAGGTGCAGAACTGGCATTTACCTATGTCGGCGAGCGCTTTAAGGGCCGAATCGTTGATTTTGCTAAAGAATTCAATACCGAGTTGATTTTTGACTGTGATGTTGGCAGTGATGAGCAAATTTCCGCCCTATTTAAGGACTTGGCCAAAACCTGGCCCCAGTTCGATGGTTTTGTACACGCGATCGGCTTTGCTCCTCGCGAGGCGATTGCCGGTGACTTCTTGGAAGGTTTATCCCGCGAGGGCTTCAAAATTGCCCACGACATTTCTGCGTATAGCTTTCCCGCGATGGCTAAGGAAGCGCTTCCGATGTTGCGTGATAAATCCGCATTGCTGACCCTGACTTATTTAGGCTCTATGCGCAATATACCGAACTACAACACAATGGGATTGGCGAAAGCCTCCTTAGAGGCATCCGTTCGCTACCTTGCAGGCTCCGTTGGACCTAAAGGTATTCGCGTGAATGGTATCTCTGCTGGTCCAATTAAAACCCTCGCCGCTTCTGGTATTAAAGGTTTTGGCAAGATCCTTGAAGCGGTTGAGCAGACTGCACCTTTACGTCGCAATGTGACGATTGATGATGTTGGTAACTCTGCTGCCTTTCTCATGTCTGATCTAGCAAACGGCATTACCGCTGAAATCATCTATGTTGATAACGGCTTTAGCCAAGTCGTTGGCGGAATGGAAGACGCTTGAGCGTTCCGCTTCGTGAGGCTCTGAAGTTTTGGGCCAAACTGGGTTTCATTAGTTTTGGCGGGCCCGCAGGACAGATTGCTGTCTTGCATCAGGAGTTAGTCGAGAAGCGTCGCTGGATTTCGGAGCGGCGCTTTTTACATGCGCTGAACTACTGCATGCTACTGCCTGGGCCAGAGGCACAACAATTAGTGACCTATATTGGCTGGCTGATGCATCGCAGTTGGGGTGGCATTCTTGCTGGCACGCTTTTTATACTCCCCTCTCTTTTTATCTTGATTGCTCTCTCTTGGATATATCTGAGTTTTGGGCAGGTACCCTGGATTGCCGCAATCTTTTTTGGCATCAAACCGGCAGTCACCGCCATTGTTTTGCATGCTGCGGTTCGTATTGGTAAGCGCACTCTCCATAACCAAGCGCTGCAATGGATTGCCCTTGGATCCTTTCTTGCCATCTTTATTCTGAATCTGGCTTTTCCCATAATTGTGTTGATTGCTGCGGCGATTGGCTTTTGGGGTGGCAAACGCTATCCCGAATATTTTCAAAAAAACAATTCCCATGGAAAAGCTGCTGATCAATCTTATGGTGCCGCCATCATTGATGACAACACGCCAACACCAGCACACGCTCTATTTAGTTATCAAAAAACAATTCGTCACAGCATCATTGCATTAACGTGCTGGCTGCTGCCCATGCTTGGACTGCTCTTCATTTTTGGTTGGAAAACCTTATATCCGCAGCTCGCGTGGTTCTTTACCAAAGCAGCACTTCTTACCTTTGGTGGCGCCTATGCGGTACTGCCTTATGTTTACCAGGGTGCGGTAGATCACTTTCATTGGCTAAGCGCAAATCAAATGATCGATGGCTTAGCACTTGGTGAGACAACCCCTGGACCACTCATCATGGTGGTTGCCTTTGTTGGGTATCTTGCCGGCCACATCCAGCACCTGATTGGTAGCAGCAATCCATTTTGGTTTGGCGTCATTGGTGCCTGCGTTGCTACCTGGTTTACTTTTTTACCCTCTTTCTTTTTTATCTTGGTAGGCGGCCCCCTCATTGAGTCGACTCATGGCAAGCTTGAATTTACTGCGCCATTAACCGCGATCACCGCAGCCGTTGTGGGCGTCATTGCTAACTTAGGTCTCTTTTTTGCCTATCATGTGTTTCTACCCAGGGGTATTGGCGGCTCTATTTCTTGGATCTCCATGGTCATCTGCCTCATGGCAGCAATCGCCTTGTTTAGGTTCCAAAAAGGGGTAATGAGTGTGCTGGGTGGCTGTGCACTAGCTGGCCTATTGATTTATTTTGTCACCACCTTAATGGCATAAGCGTTTCTCTAAGATTGGCATAATGGGACTTATGCGAATCGAACCCCAAACTATTACTCACTTACAAGAGTGGCTCGGTAAATCTGAGTTACTAACTGACACCATTACGGCCGTTCCAGTTCGCGCCTTATCGGCCACCTTAGATCGCGATGATCCAAGGCCAGCGACAGGAAGCTTCTTACCTGAGTTGTGGCACTGGCTCTATTTTCTACCTCACGCACGAGAATCAGAAATTGGCCCTGATGGTCACCCGAAGCGTGGTGGCTTTTTGCCTCCAGTTCCGCTTCCGCGCCGCATGTGGGCCGGTAGCCGAATTCAATGGCTAGCGCCATTGTCTGTTGGTGACGAAATCGAACGTGTGTCTACAATTAAATCGATTACCCATAAAGCTGGACGAACTGGTGACTTGATTTTTGTTTTGGTGGAGCACCAAATCTCCAACCAACATGGCCTTGCGATTATTGAAGAACATGACATTGTGTATCGCGATGCTCCAGGGCCAGATGACAAACCGGTTGCCCCAACTGCAGCACCAAGCGATGCCAAGTGGAGCAAAACGATTGCACCCGATGATGTTCTCTTGTTTCGCTACTCTGCACTGACTTTTAATGGTCATCGCATTCATTACGATCGTAAATATGTGACTGAGGTTGAAGGATATCCAGGACTCATTGTTCATGGACCGCTCATCGCCACCTTGCTGGTAGATCTTGTGCGGCAAAGTATTCCGGGATGCAAATTAAAAAGTTTTGAGTTCCGCGCTATTCGCCCAACTTTTGACATCAATATATTTAAAGTCTCCGCTAAGCCAGATCTAGACAAAGATCCTTCAGGAAACACCATTACCATCTGGGCGCAAGACCATGAAGGCTGGCTTACCATGCAGGCTACTGCAGTACTAGCCTAAGGAACGACTCTATGACAACTCAACATTTATCCCAAGAATTGGCGAGCTTTGCTTCTAAGCTTCAAGCGAAAGATATTCCTACAGACGTGATGAGTCGCGCTGAAGACTTATTAGTAGATTGGTTTGGTTCGGCCATCGCAGGTAAAGGGTCTCGCCCAGTTGAAATCATTACGCAGTTTGCACAAGATATGGGTGGCTTCACCGCTACTCACTCTGGCCCCTCCGAGATTCTCATTGCACGCAAAAACTCTAGTCCTTTTTTAGCAGCTATGGCCAATGCAGCTGCATCTCATGTTGCAGAACAAGATGATGTCCATAACGGCTCAGTCTTTCATCCAGCTACCGTCGTTTTTCCTCCAGCACTCGCCTGCGCTCAAGCAATCGGTGCGTCAGGTGAGGATTTATTGGTGGCGGCAGTTGCAGGATATGAAGTGGGTATTCGCGTCGGCGAATTTTTAGGTCGCTCGCATTACAAAGTCTTTCACACTACGGGCACTGCCGGAACAATTGCCGCTGCCGCTGCCGTTGGTCGCTTACTAAAACTCAATCCCAGTCAAATGCTCAATGCTTTTGGTTCTGCAGGTACGCAATCCGCAGGACTTTGGGAATTCTTACGCGATGCTGCTGACTCTAAACAATTGCATACGGCACATGCTGCCTCTACCGGCTTAATGTCAGCCTACATTGCGCTGGCTGGCTTCACTGGTGCCCAACATATCTTAGAAGGCAAGCAAGGTCTGGCAGCGGGAATGTCTAGCGATGCCGATCCAAGCAAATTGGTGGATCAACTTGGAAGTCGTTGGACGCTTGCAGAGACTAGCTTTAAATATCACGCCTCTTGCAGGCATACTCACCCTGCTGCTGATGCCCTCTTGCAAGTGATGCTGTCACATCAACTCAAGCCTAGCGATATTACTAGCGTTGAAACTCTAGTTCATCAAGGAGCGATTGACGTATTAGGACCCGTTACTGATCCTGCAACTGTTCATCAATCGAAGTTTTCGATGGGCACGGTTCTGGCATTAATTGCCCACTACCAATTTGCGGGACTGCAAGAATTTGATCAGCATTTTCATGATGACGCTATTTGTCTATTTCGTGATCGCGTGACAATGACACTTGATCCTGAAGTAGATAGCGCCTATCCTCAGCGCTGGATCGGAAAAGTGAAAGTGTATTTGAACAATGGTCAAGTATTGGAAGGTCGCGTTGATGAACCCAAAGGCGATCCCGGTAATACTCTGAGCCGATCTGAGATCACCGATAAGGCCATGCGCTTAGCAGCATTTAGTGGCGGAGCCAATCCCGCTGAAATGCGTCATGCGATTGATGTCTTGTGGAATATCCGTAAACAGGCCAAGATAGGCTTATTGCTACCCAACTTTTAATACCCTCCCTTATGAACCCTCTTGAAAAATCACTCACATCCCTAGCTTTCAGTAGTAACTTTTTATTTGTACCAGGTACACGCCCTGAGCGCTTTTCTAAAGCATTAGATAGTGGCGCTACTGCAGTAGTACTGGACCTTGAGGATGCGGTGCCAGAGGAGAATAAAGAAGATGCACGTAATGCCATCCGTTCAGCTTGGCCAAACTTTACTGATGAACAAAAACAGCGCCTAGTAATACGCACCAATGCGCCGGGTAGCCGATTCTATTCAGCGGATCTGATTTTGGCGCAAGAACTAAATGTCCCTTGTATTTTGATTCCTAAAAGTGAATTGGCAGATGAAGTAAATGGTGCAGCCCTCATCTTGCCTAATACCGCCATCATTCCGATGATTGAGACTGCACTGGGCTTAGACCATCTTCGCGAAATTGCAAATTCCAATCAAGTCATTCGTTTGGCATTAGGCAATCTCGATTTACAGGCAGACCTCGGCATGGTGTGCGACCAAGATGAAACCGAACTTCAAACTGCTCGCTACCAAATTGTTTTGGCCTCACGTCTTGCCAAAATCGCCCCTCCCATTGATGGGGTTACTCCATCAACAGATGACAGCGCTCGGATTAGCAATGATGCGCAGCGGGCAAAAAGAATGGGGTTTGGAGCAAAACTATGCATACACCCTAAGCAAGTCAGCATCGTAAAAGCAGCCTTTATGCCCACAGATGACGAATTGGCCTGGGCGCATCGGGTTATTGAAGCGGACCAGAACTCCAATGGCGGCGCTGTCAAACTGGATGGGCGCATGATTGACCGCCCGGTGGTTTTATTGGCCCAAAGAACCATTGCACTTGCTGGTAAATACTAGGTAATTACCAGCCCATTAAAGCCTTAAAAATGGCAAAATCAAACATATAGCAAAACATGGAGACTGTTATGAAATTCAAGAAATCCCTCATTACGGGAATTGTAGCTAGCGTTGCCGCTAGTGCTTTGCTAATCAGCAATACTGCGATGGCCCAAAAAGATTGGCCTACCAAATCGATTACCCTGATTGTTCCATTTGCTGCTGGCGGCCCAACTGATTCAGTTGCTCGTTTGATTGCAGTGCCAATGGGGCAGTCCCTTGGCCAAACCATTGTTGTTGAAAACGTCAATGGTGCTGGTGGCACGATTGCCTCAACTAAGGTTGCACGTGCTGCACCTGATGGCTATACGATTTATTTACATCATATGGGCATGGCTACTGCGAATGCACTCTATGACAAACTCCCTTACGATCCACTCACCAGTTTTGAGCCTATTGGTCAGGTAGCAGATGTACCAATGGTGCTCTTGGCTAAAAAAGATTTGCCTCCTAAGACCTTTAAAGAACTGGAAGCCTATATCAAAGCCAATGGTGCAAAAATCACTATGGCGAACGCTGGTCCTGGTGCCGTTTCACAACTTTGTGGCTTGCTTTTTCAGAGTCGTCTAGGCGTCAAGCTCACTAACGTTCCTTACAAAGGTACTGGGCCTGCTTTGACAGATCTCTTGGGCGGTCAAGTAGATTTACTCTGCGATCAAACTACCCAAACCATTCCTTACATCAAAGATGGTAGCGTGAAAGCCTACGGCACCACCACTCTCAAGCGCCTCCCAGCAATTCCAAATGTACCTACATTGGATGAGCAAGGTCTCAAAGGTTTTGAGGTCAAGGTATGGCATGGCCTCTATGCGCCTAAGGGCACTCCAAAACCAATCTTGGATAAATTGAATGCCGCCCTCGTTAAGGCACTCAACTCCCCTGACGTACAAAAACGCTTAGCTGATTCGAACATTGATATCGTGCCAGCTCAAAAGATGACTCCAGCCGGATTAAAAGCCCATCTTGAAGCAGAGATTAATAAATGGGGTCCAGTGATTCGCAAGTCAAATATTGCAGACTAAGCATCACTCATCTTTATAGATGCACTATGTAAAAAGCCACCCTCGGGTGGCTTTTTATTTTGGGGAACAAAAAGCGCCTAAGGCTTTTTGACCCGCTCACTCCACAGTTGCCATGGCCTACCAATAGTCTTTTCAATTGTTTCTTGAGAATTGACAGTTTCGCCAACAGTCAAATACTGTACCTGCCCCATCTTCATCGCTTCAGACTGAATACTGGCATTTTGAATGGCATAAACCGCTCTGAATACTGCCTTCTTAATCGAGTCAGCTCCTGCTGCGTATCCATGCCCGCGCATCAACACAAAGTATTGAATCCCCATTGTCTTAGATAGCGCATCACCTAGCTCTGGGCTACTCACGAACATATCAGTATCAGGGCTTGGCTTGGCAAAGTTCCGAATCTCAAAAATAGGCGCGCCCTCACCTAAAAATGCACTCATGTGATAAACAGGCTTTAGCGTGGTACCCGTTAGTCCATAGGGCAGAATCGGCGCAGCATGTCCATGGATTACCGAATTAATATCAGGGCGATTACGCATTACCCCACTGTGAATAAAACGCTCACCATAAGCCACTCGAGTGTCGCCATTCAAGGCCTTGCCATTCAGATCAAACTCCATGATGTCCTCAACCTGCACTACTGAAGGGGCAACACTTCTGGCTAAAAAGAATGTATTCGGATTGCTGGGATTACGAACGCTAATATGACCATAACCATCAACTGCATTTTGGTCATACAAAATATGATTGGCGATGACCAACTCTTCCACCGCTGTTTTGACAGTGGGGTTTTGCTCCATCTGTTCCTGAACACTTGCCGCACTTAAGGTGGTGGTGATTGAGGCAGACAGTAAAAAACTGGTTACGCTAAAAATGAAGGATCTTTTCATCATTCAACCTTGCCAATTTTTTTCACTATCTCACCCATCTGTGCAGACTCTTTATCCCAGTAAACTTTGAACTCCGGTGCATCGAGATATTGGATCGGACTACCAGCGCCGTTAATCACTGCGCGAACACGATCATCATTAGCAGCTTGTTTAGCCGCATCACGTAACTTATTGGTGATGGCATCGGGTGTAGCACTAGGAACAAAGAGGCCGGCCCATTGTGAAAACTCAACCTTGACACCCATTTCTTTGAAGCTAGGTACGTCCGGCATGCTAGCCAATCTGCCATCACCCCAATGGGCTAGCGCACGAACTTTACCGGCTTTGATTTGCTGAACGATAGAAGATGGTCCGGTTGCAATCGCATCCACTTGACCGCCTAGTAGACCCACAATTGCAGGACCAGCTCCTGTGTATGGAATGTGCACCATGTAAAACTTTTCAGAGGACTTCAACATTTCCATAGGCACATGCATCGTGCCGTAATTGCCCGAAGAACCAAAGTTGTATTTACCAGGATTTGCTCGCATTGCCGCCACAAAGGATTTGTAATCCTTCCAAGGGCTATCAGCCCGCACCACTAAAACGGTTGGGTCTGCTGTAAAACGGGCAATTGGCTTGAGCTGGTTTAACTGAAATGATTGCTCCCGCCCCACAATTTTGTCAGCCTCAGGAATAATCGAAATGGAAGATAAGGCCATCAATATGGTGTAGCCATCGGGCTTAGATTTAGCAACCGCCGCCATACCGATGCCGCCTCCAGCACCCGCCTTGTTTTCGACAATCACCGGCTGACCTAGAATTCTGGATAAGGCCTCGGCAACCGGCCTACCAACGGCATCTGCTACCCCGCCCGGCGGAAATGGGACCACCATCGTGATCGATTTTGTGGGCCAAACTTCCGGTGTTTGTGCAAATGTAGTACCAAATAGCAAAGAAGCGGCTATTAAGGTCAGTAAACGACTAGCATTCATTTTTTGTCTCATAGTAGTTATTTAGTTATTATTTATATTCTTTATCCTACTATAAGATTCATCACAATAAACAGGGGTTTTCCCATACAAGAACCCCAACGGAGATAGCAATCATGAAATATGCAGCATTTTCTTTAAAGAGTGAGCCAGGCAAAACCCGTGTGGGCTCTATTTCAGCCGATGGCGCATCGATAGATGAGTTCGACCTAGGAGTGGATGTTAGCGAGGATGGCATCGTTGCGATTTTGCGCGCTGATTTAAATGGCAAATTACCTAAGCCCGTAGCAAAACATGCTTTTGCGGATATTCGCTTACTAGCGCCAGTTCCACGGCCTCGCAGAAATATTTTCTGTGTAGGAAAAAATTATCATGAGCACGCTAAAGAATTCTCCAATAGCGGATTTGATGCTAGCGCCAAGCCAGGTGAAGATATTCCAAGTCACGCTATTTTCTTTACTAAACCACCCGAGTCTGTCACAGGGCCTAATACCAATGTCATCATCCCTACTGCCGTTTCAACTGCAATTGATTACGAAGCGGAATTAACGATTGTTATTGGTAAGGGCGGCAAAGGTATTAGCGAAGCAGATGCAATGAAGCATGTCTGGGGCTACACGGCCATAAACGACGTTACTGCGCGCGATTGGCAGCAGCGCCATAAACAGTGGTTCTTGGGCAAGAGCTTTGATACTTTTTGCCCAATGGGTCCATGGGTCGTCACCGCCGACCAAGTTGATGCCAATGATATTTCTGTGAAATGCTGGGTCAATGGGGAGTTACGCCAAAACTCCAATACCAAAGATTTGATTTTTGATATTCCCAATATGATCGCTACTGTTTCTGCGGGCATCACACTTTATCCTGGTGATCTCATTGCTACTGGTACACCGGTAGGCGTAGGTATTGGATTTAAGCCGCCAAAATATTTAGTGAATGGCGATGTCGTCGTTGTTGAGATGGGTGGCATTGGCAAACTCGAAAATACTTTTATTGCCGAATAAGGATTTCATTTACGGATTGACTGTATTTAAATACTTCGCCAAATCAAAAGCCACCCTCGGGTGGCTTTTTCTATCCTAGGCCAAAGAAGCAGGCGACTCGATAGGTAATGAAGGCGGCTAAATACGCCAAGCCAAATAGGTAACTGAGCATGATGATAGGAATTTTCCAACCACCAGTCTCCCGCTTTACCGCAGCAATCGTAGAGAGGCACTGAGGTGCAAATACAAACCAAGCTAAAAGCGACAATGCAGTTGCTAGAGTCCAACTTGCAGAAATTAATGGCACTAAAGCATCTGCAGCATCGGCACTAGAGCTCGATAAAGCGTAGACCGTTGCCAAGGAACTAACTACCACTTCACGAGCAGCCATACCAGGAACTAAGGCAATACTAATCTGCCAATTAAATCCAATGGGCGCAAAGATGTGAGCCAAAGCCTGCCCTAACATGCCAGCAAAACTGTATTGAATAGCCGATCCAGTAGCACCCTCGGGTGGAAATGGGAAACTAGAGAGCACCCACAGAGCAATCGTCATGATCAAAATGATTCCACCTACCCGACGCATAAATATCTCTGCGCGTTGCCAAAGGCTAATTGCTAAATTACTGATGCGAGGCAGATGGTAGCTTGGAAGCTCCATCATGAGTGCATTCATTTTGAACTGCTCACTTGTAAAGCGTTTTAATATCCAGGCCACGCCCATGGCACCTAAGATGCCAGACAGGTAAAGCAAAAATAAGACTAAGCCTTGCAAATCAATGCCTACCCAAAGCTTTTGCTCTGGAATGAATGCCGAAATTAATAATGCATACACCGGCAAGCGTGCAGAACAGGTCATCATGGGTGCAATTAAAATGGTGACCAAGCGATCACGTGTATTTGAAATACTGCGCGTCGCCATGATGCCGGGAATAGCGCAAGCAAAACTGGATAAGAGTGGGATAAAAGATCTGCCAGACAAGCCAACTGAGCCCATCACTCGATCCAATAAATACGCAGCACGCGGCAAGTAACCCGACTCTTCCAACAAAAGAATAAAGAAGAACAAAATTAAGATTTGGGGAAGGAAGATGATGACGCCGCCCAAGCCTGCCAATATTCCATCAATCAGAAGACTACGAACCCAGGTATCTGGCAGCAAGGCTCCAATTTGGGCGCCCAAGATCTCAATAGCACCTTTAATAAGCTCCATCGGTAAGGTTGCCCAACTAAATACCGCCTGAAATATACAAAACAGTAATGCCACCAAAATGATAGGGCCAATGACTGGATGCAACAGCACGGAATCTAGGCGATCACTCAATTGGTCCGGAATAATCTTATCCAAGCCCAAGCGCTGCAAGATTTTTTGCACTTGAATATTGTCTGACTCAGTATGCGCAATGTGAGAGGCCACGTTTTCTAATGTGGCATCACCCGTACCAGTCTGCATAGCACTTAAGTTGCGCCAATCAAGCTTGGATAAAAATGCCTTGATGTCATCTGCACCGCTTGCCTCAATTCCCACGCTAGTTAATACGGGCAAACCGAGCTCATCCGATAGAGCTGCTGTATCAATGCTTAAGCCTTGGCGCTGAGCAATGTCGAGCATATTCAACACCACAACACAAGGAAGGCCTAGGCGCTTAGCCGCAAGCACCAAGCGCAAGTTTCTTCTGAGGTTCATCGCACTTAAAACACAAATGACGAGATCAGGTCGCTTTTCACCCTGCGCCCTACCTAAGAGGACATTGCAAGTTACCTTCTCGTCTAAGGAGCGAGGATACAAACTATAAGCACCAGGCAAATCTAAGATACGAATATTTTTTCCAGAATCTAAGGGGAGGCGCCCTTCTTTTCTTTCAACCGTTACACCAGAGTAGTTGGCGACTTTTTGTCGGCTGCCAGTCAATAGATTAAATAAAGCAGTCTTCCCACAGTTGGGGTTGCCCAGCAAAGCTACAACAGGTTCATTTGAGAAAAAATGAATTTTGGATTCAGACATGCGCAATACATTCAACAGAAATCATGCGCGCTTCAGATTGGCGCAGCGCAAAAGTGGAGGCCCCCACGCGGACCATATAAGGACCTTTTCCCAATAATCCCTTACGGAGCACGCTGACCTGCTCGCCAGGCAAAAATCCAATGTCTTCCAGCTGCCCTTTAATTTGCGGAGCACCCTTTGGAGCAATAATTTCGCTAACGCGATACAAACTACCCAAATCGACCTGGTCTAAATTCATTCAATACGCTTTTTGATGAGCTAATAAGCCATTATATCCATTAATGAAAATGAATATCATTCATAAAAGATGCTCATCCCATGCTGAATAATGGTCTATTTACGCCCTTTAGTGCTTGATCCATGACAAAAACTCGAGGCTTAAGGCATAGTGTTATTTATTCCTATAGCCTCGGAGACGCTGTTCATGTATTTGCCCAAACACTTCCAAGTTGATGATCTAGAGATCTTGGCTAAGCTCATCAAAGAATATCCATTAGCCACCCTCTTTGGTGTGCTTGATGGCCAAACGGAAATTAATCATCTCCCTTTAATGCTTAGCGAGGACAAGACTCGCTTATTTGGGCATGTTGCCAAGACCAATCCCCTGCTCCGCATTGCTGAACAAACAGTACCGCAACTGACTGCGGTATTTAATGGTCCCAATGCCTATGTGACACCATCTTGGTATCCATCCAAACAAGAGGCTGGAAAAGTGGTCCCCACCTGGAATTACGCAGTAGTTCATGCACAAGGCAATCTTCGCGTTATTCATGATGCCGACTGGTTGCGAAGCCATGTTGCCCAAATGACCAATATCCATGAGCCAACTTATCAATCTCACTGGAAATTAGATGATGCTCCCGAGGAATACGTTCAGATGATGCTCAAGGCAATCGTCGGAATTGAAATTGAGATCAGCAGCTTAGTGGGCAAATTTAAATTAAGTCAAAACCGTCCTGCCCAAGATTATGCAGCGGTACTTTCTGAGCTTAATAATTCTCCTGATAAGACACTGCAAGAGATGGCTAAATATATGAAGCCCGATTAAGGGGTGATGTAGCCATACTTTTGCAAGATGCCCTTAGCTTGTGGGCTTTGCATAAATTGATATAGCTCGATCGCCTCTTTAGGTGCGCGCTTCATTAAGACCATACGCTGAGCAATGGGCTGGTATTGCTTGCTATCAAGCACGGTATAGGAAGTTTCTTTTGCAACATCGGCAGAGCTTGCAAGCGATAGCGCAGTAAAACCCACGTCGGCAGCACCAGAAACAACATACATCGTGGCAACGCCGATATTGTCACCATAGATCAACTTATCTTTTGCCAGCTCCCAAAGCCCTTCTGCTTTCAGGTACTCGATAGCCGCTTTGCCGTATGGAGCTAGATCCGGTTTCGCAATTGCAACCTTGTTTGCGTTGCCAATTAACTTAGCGAGATCAGCCTTATTTTTTAGTGATGAGGCATTAAATGATTTTTTAGAAATGAATGTCAATTTACCAATGGCATAGACAGTACCCTCATTAATCGTTTTTCCCTGCCTGTATAGCTCAAGTGGAAAATGCTCATCTGCTGATATAAAGAGTTTGAATGGAGCGCCATTCATGATTTGGGCGGTAAAGTTTCCTGAAGATCCGTAAACCACTCTAAAGTCAGATTGATTATTAGTCTTATATGCAGCAGCAATTTCCGTAAATGCCTCTTTCATATTGGCCGCAACTGCAACCATCACCGGCTGAGCGCCGAGGCTTTGAGAACATAGCAAGATGAGACTTACGATCAGAGTGCGCAAAATGGGTCCTTGTTGGATAAGATCAGTTTAAGCTTAAATCCATCCGGTGATTTGCCGCTTTAAACCCACGGACTTATAGCCCGCGAACTCTTCCGATAGCTGACGAATACGACGCACCAGCTTCATCACATCCTTGTTAAGAGTTAGCTCCTCAGACATGGCCAAGAAAAATAACTCATCTTTCAGCTGAATAAAATCTAGACCATTCTCGATCGCAACGCTCTTCACGCCCACTCCAACATCTGCCTTTTTGGCAAGAATAGCGTTAGCAATAGCGGAATGGGTGAACTCTTCTCGCTCGTAACCATTAATTTGTTTGGGATCTATTTTTTCTTTTGTCAAAAGCGTATCTAACAACAGTCTTGTACCTGAGCTTTTTTGTCTATTCATGAAACGAATTTTGGGACGCACTAAATCCTTGATCCCTAAAATATTGAGTGGATTCCCCTTAGCAACCATTAAGCCCTGAACTCGTTTCATAACTGGAAATATCTCCATACCCTCTTTTTGCAAACGCTTGGCAATGGTCTTCGAGGCTTGAGGCTCTGAAACATGGTATCCGGCAATATCTACTTCGTAGTTGAACAAACGCTCTAGAGCTTCACCAGAACCTGCAGTGCTTAATTCGAATTTTTCAAAATCACCTACAGCAGCCTGAATAATGGGATCACTACTGCTGGCAAATTTCCACTGTTTCTCAGACTTATCACGAAAGAGTGCAAAGCCTTCTTCTAAGTGTGCAAGACTGGTTTGACCAAGACGCCGAGTCTTATCATCAAAGTCATCTGTAAATTGAATGAGATATTGAGCGTATTCAGAAAGTTGGGAGCCATGCCCACGGACACGATCCATCAGCTTAAAGCCCAATGCAGTTTCTACTTCATTGACCTTTTGCCAAACATTGCGATAAGACAGGCCAGCCTTTTTACATGCTGCCATCAAGGTTTTGCCCTGATCTATATCCTTTAATAAGCCCGTCAGCCATACCAAATCAATGACTGCAGGATCTTTGCTTGCCTTGCTGCCAAAGACTAAGGTTGGCCTAATCTGAATTCGCATATGTAATTTATTGCATATTGATATTTTGTAATATGACAGATATTAACTGAACACCTTAGGGACAACAAATGAAAGCTTTATTGATGCGCTTCCTTGCACTCGCAATCACAACCATCAGCCTCATGATCCAGCCTGTAAATGCTCAGGAAAAAAGCATCGTCGTTTCCTCGACCACTTCTACAGAGCAATCTGGTTTATTTGGATTCATTTTGCCTATTTTTAAAATGAAGACCGGCATTGATGTCAAGGTTGTTGCCGTTGGCACAGGACAAGCCCTTGATATTGGACGCCGTGGTGATGCTGACGTAGTTTTTGTTCATGACAAACCAGCGGAAGAGAAATTTGTTGCTGAAGGCTATGCTACCCAGCGCAATGAAGTGATGTACAACGATTTCGTCCTCATTGGACCAAAGTCTGACCCAGCAAAAATTAGTGGAGGCAAAGATATTCAAGCAGCCTTTAAAAAGATTGCTAGCTCACAAGCACCTTTTGTATCTCGCGGCGATAAGAGTGGCACCCATGCAGCTGAGCTGCGCTATTGGAAGGATGCCGGAATTACCATCGCCCCAGGAACAAATTGGTACAAAGAAACTGGTTCAGGGATTGGGCCTGCCCTCAATACCGCCTCCGCCATGAACGGTTACATCCTGGCAGATCGTGCTACCTGGCTCACCTTTAAAAATCGTGGCGATCTTGCAATCCTTGTTCAAGGCGATCCCAAGCTCTTTAATCAGTACGGTGTAATGTTAGTGAATCCCGCAAAATTTCCCAATGTTAAAAAGGCAGAAGGACAAGCATTCATTGACTGGCTTCTGTCAAAGAATGGTCAAGACGTTATCGCCAGTTATCAAGTTGGTGGGGAACAACTTTTCTTCCCAAATGCTAAGAAATAAATTTAACTAGGAGAAATCATGGAACTAAAAGTTAAACTCAGCGCACGCAATACGCTCAATGGAAAAGTTGTTGAGCTCAAGATGGGCCAAACGACTTCACATGTGAAGATAGATATTGGCGCCGGTCATATTGTCACTGCATCTATCACCAATGAGGCGGTCGATGAGCTCAACCTCAAGGTAGGCGATGAAGCATGGGCGGTTATTAAAGCCTCTGATGTGATGGTAGCCAAAAGCGCTTAAGTGATGCAAGGCTAATGAAAAAGCCCGCAATTGCGGGCTTTTTACATCCATAAACTACTGGATCTCATACTGATTTACTGATTTATTTCTTAGGCGTTACGAAACCAATCGCAGTGTCGTCTACGAACTCAATCATCACGTCATCGCCTGCTTTAAATTTCTCAAGTCCAAGAACGCTTGGATCCACTTTAACTTTTTGCTTCTCACCACTAGGCATAGTGAAAGTCACAATACGTGTTTTTGCATCGATCGTAGAAATCTTGACGGTGGCATAAATAGTATCTGTAGTTTCTTCAAATGGCTTGGCAGAACCTTTGCCAGCAATAGTGACTGAGCGCACTCCAGAAACGCCTGGTTTTGCATCCTTCACTGCGGCAGTAAGACCAACAGCAACAGCTTGCGCATGCTCAACCAAAAATACATCTCCCTTTTTAACTTTTTCTAAATCTTTAATCTGTTTTGATACATTCATTTGCGCCAAATTACCGTTTGCGTCCTTTAGAACGATGATGCGCTTTTTAACGTCAACAGAATCAACCGTAGCATTTAATACAACTGCATCCGCTGCCAATGGCACCATTTTGGCTGGCACTTGGGCGATTGCAGAGGCTGCGAAAACAAGACCTGCCGATGCAAATAAACTAGCAATGAGTGTTTTTTTCAAGATAACTCCTAATAAGGGGTGAAGGTTAAATGTGCATCCAAAGGGAGGTCACACATTCATTGTACCCATGCCACCTTAAATTCCTAGTCCTAGTGCCATTCTCCCTTTAGACCCTGTTTTGGCAAGTTTGGTAAATTAGCTTAGGAATTCAACCCAAGCGCATAACTTAGAGAACTGGACCTTAGTGATCTTGATTCAATCCTGGCAAGAAGCTGCAAAGGCAGCATTTGCCATTCGTCAAAAAGTCTTTATCGAAGAGCAAGGGGTTCCAGAAGATCTGGAGTTAGATGAATTCGACCCACTGGCAACCCATGCCCTCGCTTTTCAGAAATCTGAGTGCATAGGCACAGGCCGACTAGTGCCCCTTAAGGATAAATGCGGCCAAATCGGCCGAATGGCCGTGCTTCCTGACTATAGAAATACTGGGGTTGGACGAGCCCTATTAGAGCAACTCATTGAACATGCACGATCCCTTGGCATACAGAGCCTCGTCCTACATTCTCAAGTCGTAGCTATTCCCTTTTATGAAAAACACGGTTTTCGGGTACAGGGGGATATTTACGATGAAGCAGGTATTCCACATCGTAATATGATTCTTCTATTACCGAAATTAAATTCAGTTCAAATGCCTACGACCCCTACCCCCTATTTACATCGCGTTTGTTACTCCGATACTGATGCAGCTGGCTTTGTCTACCATGGTCGCTATCTTGAGATTTTTGAACGCAGCCGAGCTGAATGGCTCTATCAACACGACCTCAGCCCCACCAAGTTAGTGAATGAGTTTGGCATTCTATTGCCCGTTCGCGAGCTCACGATGAACTTTTATAAACCGGGTCGACTAGACGATCTTCTCTATATTGATCAAGTAATTGAACATCGCGGCCGAACCCAGGTTGCAGTAAAGCAAACCGCTAGTCGCATGATTCATGAAGGCAATGCCGATGACTTACAAATTATTGCAAGCGCTCTACTTCACATTGTTTGTGTCGACACCACGACGCTAAAACCTAAAGCAATACCTGACTGGCTTTTTATTGATTGATTGAAATATGGCTGATGGAAAATTACTGACTTTTGTCAAAGGACTCACTGTTTTGCTAGAACAACACGCTAGCGAAGAAGTGATATTCACCCAAGGAAAAAAGCTGCTCGAGAATTTAATCTCGGTTGATGACTGGCTTCCTAATGAATTCGCTCAGCCGCACCCTCAGTATTACCAGCAATATTTACTGTATGCAGATCCCTTTGATCGATTTTCAATCCTCAGCTTTGTATGGGGCCCTGGTCAAAAAACGCCAGTACATAACCATACTGTTTGGGGCATGATTGGCCAATTACGCGGTCAAGAGAAAGGTACTCTCTACTACCAACAAGCGGATGGAAGCTATAAGCCTGGATCACCCACGATCTGTTCACCAGGCCATGTCGATACCGTCTCCCCCAATACACATGACATTCATGAAGTTGCCAATAACCATCAAGACCAAACTTCAATCAGCATTCATGTTTATGGCGGAAATATGGTCAAAGTTGAGCGCGCCGTATTTGATCCTATTACGGGTAGCGAGAAAGTCTTTATTTCCGGCTATGCCAATAGGCTTGTGCCTAACCTCTGGAGCCAGTCTCAATAAATTGGCACACGGAGCTAATGGCTTAAAATAGAGATTCTTACTGCAAATGCTTTAGCGTGGCAGTTCACCCCATTGGCCGGGATAGTCTTTTAATTGAATACGGGCCAATATTTCTTTGGTCCCTATGTTATTTACAGAACTCGGTTTATCCGAACCCATTCTTCGCGCTATCGCAGAAGAAGGCTACACCAGCCCTACCCCTATTCAAGCCAAATCTATTCCCGCTGTTTTAAAAGGGGGGGATCTACTTGCTGCAGCTCAAACCGGCACGGGTAAAACCGCTGGATTTACGCTTCCTATTCTGCAACGGCTTAGTAGCAGCAAAACAAGCGGCGGTAAGCGTTTATTGCGTGTATTGATTCTGACCCCTACCCGTGAATTAGCCGCTCAAGTTCAAGAGTCTGTAATGACTTATGGCAGATATACCGACCTCAAGTCCACCGTCATCTTTGGCGGTGTTGGTGCCAATCCACAAATCAAAGCGATTGCTGCTGGCCTAGATATCTTGGTGGCAACGCCAGGTCGACTTTTAGATTTAATGTCACAGAAATGCGTCTCTTTGGATGCGGTTGAGATTTTGGTTTTAGATGAAGCAGATCGCATGCTGGATATGGGCTTTTTACGGGATATTAAAAAAGTCTTGGCAGCCTTGCCCAAAAAGCGTCAGAACCTGTTATTTTCTGCAACCTTTTCAGATGAAATCAAATCCCTCGCTGACGGCTTATTGAATTCTCCTGAGTTAATTGAAGTAGCGCGTAGCAATAGCACCAATGAGGCAATTGCCCAATTAATCCATCCTGTGGATCGCACTAAGAAGCAGGCTTTGCTTGCTCACCTCATTAAAGGCAACGATTGGAAACAAGTCCTAGTCTTTACGCGCACAAAGCATGGTGCCAATAAGCTGGTAACTCAATTAGAAAAAGATGGCATTACTTGTATGGCTATTCATGGCAATAAAAGCCAGTCAGCACGTACCAAAGCCTTGGCTGACTTTAAAGCTGGGAAACTCACAGCATTAGTTGCAACCGATATTGCTGCACGCGGTATTGATATTGATCAACTACCCCATGTGGTGAACTTTGATCTGCCAAATGTTTCAGAAGACTATGTTCACCGCATCGGCAGAACGGGCCGTGCTGGCTCAAATGGTGTGGCAGTTTCTTTGGTATGTGTCGATGAACACCAAATGCTTCGAGATATTGAGAGGCTGATTAAGCAAAAACTGCCGCAAGAAATTATTGCTGGATTTGAACCAGATCCAAATGCTGTGGCACAACCGATCCAATTACGCAGCCAGCAGCACCAACAATCTAGAAAACCGAGTACTCAAAAACCTGGTGGCGGTAACGCGAACTCAGGACGAGGTAAACCTGCAGCCAAGCGCAGCAGCCCACCAAAGAAGAGCTTTAGCAGATAACTCATCCTATAAAATAGAACTTTAATTGACCACAGCATAAGCAAAAACATATGACCTTTAATCGCCGTTCAGTCCTCAAAACTCTCGCTGGCGCTTTCGTGCTGCCAGTATTCAACCCAATCTCGAATGCTTTGTCTCAAACTACATCCGAGTGGACTACTTACGAAATAGTGACGGAAGTTAACTTAGAGTCCCCAAAAGGCTTTGCAGAAACTTGGATTCCTCTGCCACTGGTTCTCGATACTGACTACTTTAAAACGCTAGCCATTAGATCTGAAGCGAGCGATCCAAAAGCAATCAGTCAAGTCTACGAAACCCCAAACAGGCAAGCTCGCATGCTTTGGACTAAATGGGATAAGTCAGCAGATAGTCATACCGTCAAGGTATCTATGTTGATAAGCACACGCAATCGTAATCAAACGTTTTCTACTCCTAACCCCGCCATCAAATTAAGCAAGGGTGAGCAAAAGTTTTGGACTCGTGGAACCCACTACCTACCTGTAGATGGCATCGTTAAATCCAAATCTATAGAAGCCCTTGCCAAGCTACCAAATAACGCTAGTGATATCGATAAAGCAAAAGCTATATACAACTGGGTTGTTGACAATACCTATCGCAACGCCAGCACTCGTGGTTGCGGTCAAGGCGATGTGAAGCTCATGCTTGAAACCAATAATCTTGGTGGTAAGTGCGCTGATATCAATGCCGTATTTGTGGCATTAGCACGATCCGCCGGCCTTCCTGCGCGTGATGTCTACGGTATTCGTGTCGCGGACTCTGCTCGTGGCTATAAGAGCTTGGGTAAGGCTGGCGATATCACCAAAGCTCAACATTGCCGTGCAGAATTCTATGCAGCTGGCTATGGTTGGATCCCCGTTGATCCTGCCGATGTGCGTAAAGTCATCCTAGAAGAAACTGGCGGTTTAGCAGTCACCGATCCCAGGGTAGTGGCAATTCGTGATTATCTTTTCGGCAACTGGGAAATGAATTGGATGGCCTATAACTACGACCATGATTTATCCCTGCCTGGATCTAAATTAGGTAAAAATGGAGACATTCCTTTCTTGATGTATCCGCAAGCCGAAAATACAGAAGGTCGCTTCGACTCCTTGGATCCAGACAACTTTAAATACAAAATCACTAGCAGACGTATTGGGTAAGCATTTCCTTTCCTATTACTCTTTTCTTCTAATGGATATGCCAGCCAAGACTTCAATTTTTTCGCTGGCATTTTCTTGTCTAGTGCTTTTGAGCAGCCATTCACATGCAGAATGGAAGTCGCCCTCCCAAATAGGAGTAAATCAAACTCCTAGCTTGCAGCTAAAGAATTTATCAGGCCAAACAATTGACCTGAACGCCTATAAAGGCAAAGTTGTCGTTGTCAATTTCTGGGCAAGCTGGTGTGAACCCTGCAGAGAAGAATTCAATGAACTCATTCAACTGCAGGAAGACTATCGATCCAAAGGCTTGGTTGTTCTTGCAGTAAATCTTGCAGAAATGCAGCCTCGTATTACCCAGTTCTTGAAGGGTAATGGGATTTCAGAGAATAAGCTTGAAATTTTGCTAGACCGAAATAGCATTGCCTACAAATCCTGGAAAGCTAGAGGCATTCCAACTACTTTCCTCATTGGTAAAAATGCTAAGGTTGAGGGTGTGTGGATAGGCGCCATAGATAATGTTGATTCCGATGCGGTCAAAGGAAAAATTGAGTCCCTTTTACGTCAATAGATTGAAGTCTGATACTGTTCTGCTATGAATTTACCCACTACCCCCACTGAACCCCGCCTAACCTCCCTATCGCATGGAGGCGGCTGTGGCTGCAAAATTGCACCAGGTGTTCTTTCTGAGATTTTGAAGAATGTTCCGCAACTGCCCTTTCCGAAAGAACTACTCATCGGCATTGAGACATCCGATGACGCGGCGGTTTATCAAATTAATGAATCCCAGGCAATCGTAGCAACAACCGATTTCTTCATGCCGATTGTGGATGACCCATTTGATTTTGGGAAAATTGCGGCTACCAATGCCATCAGCGATATCTATGCAATGGGCGGCACCCCTTTGTTTGCTCTGGCATTAGTGGGTATGCCCATTAAAGTCTTATCCAACAAAACGATTGCTCGCATCCTGGAAGGTGGCGCTGAAGCATGTCGTAGCGCAGGCATTCCCATTGCTGGCGGACACACGATTGATTCTGTTGAACCAATTTATGGACTAGTGGCCATTGGAATCGTTGATCCTAAGCGCGTTAAAAGTAATGCTTCCGCACAGGCAGGTGATGTTCTCATTCTCGGCAAACCACTAGGTGTTGGCGTCTTGTCAGCAGCGCTAAAAAAAGATGTGCTCGGACCAGATGGTTACAAAGAGATGATTGCCAACACCACCAAACTCAATTCTGCAGGCCCCGACCTTGCAAAGCTTCCAGGTGTTCATGCCCTCACCGATGTCACTGGCTTTGGTTTGGCGGGGCACATGTTAGAGCTAGCAAGAGGGTCTCATTGCACGGCGCACATTGACTGGAGCCAAGTGCCCCTTCTTTCGAATGTTGAGCAATTTGCTGAGGATGGAATAGTGACTGGCGCCTCTGGTCGCAACTGGGAGAGTTATGGGCATGATGTTGCCATCCCTGCAAACTTTAGCGCAGCACAGTTAGCACTATTAACCGATCCTCAAACTAGTGGCGGACTCTTAGTATCGTGCAGCCCTGAAACTGTTAAGACGGTACTAGAAATTTTCAATCAACACCACTTTTTAGGCGCTCGCGTCATTGGGCAGATGAGTAAATCTCAAGATAAACCGGTGGTGGTTTCTTAATCGGCTTTCTGTAGATTGAAGACACTCGAGAAATCGAGCTGTCCATTGCCGGCTTTGCTATGGCTTTCATATAAGTATTGCGCCAATTTACCCAGCGGAATATTAGCTTCTAGATTTTCAGCATTTTCTACAGCCAGCCCCAAATCTTTCAGCATTAAATCAACGCCAAAGCCACCAGCGTAGCCTTTAGATGAGGGTACATTTTCCATTACACCTGGACAAGGGTTGTACAACTCTAATGCCCAATTGCGACCCGAACTTTTAGACATAATGTCCGATAGCACTTTGGGATCCATGCCATTGGCAATTCCTAAACGGAGAGCCTCACTAGTGCCCAGCATCTGGATACCCAACAACATGTTGTTACAGACCTTCACCGTTTGGCCGGCACCACTGTTACCTGCGTGAAAAATATTCTTACCCATTTTTTCCAGTAAGGGACGAGCACGCTCTACATCCACCCCTTCTCCGCCAACCATAAAGGTCAAGGTGCCCGCTTGCGCGCCAGCAGTTCCACCGGAAACCGGCGCATCAATCATAGCGAGACCTTTTTCTTTTGCGGCGGCTGCTACGGCCTGGGCAACCTTAGGTGAAATTGTTGAGCAATCAACTAATAAAGTCTTGGGATTTGCATGTACTAATAAACCATCAACCCCAAGATATAGGCCTTCAACATGCCGTGAGGCCGGCAGCATGGTAATCACAATATCGGCATCTTTGGCGGTGGCATTTGCATTGGATGCAATAGCACCACCAGCACCAGAGAATGCCTCCAACTGACTCTGGACTAAATCAAAACCCATCACTTCATGACCTACTTTTAGCAAGTTGAGCGCCATTGGCAAACCCATATTGCCTAAACCAATAAATCCGACTTTCATATCGCCCCCAATTAAATAACGGATTGCTTTCTAGCGGCTAAATATTTCACGCCCTGTAAGCCATAGGATTCTGCATGCAACTCTTCGTAACTCAAATGAAAAATATCACCCGGCCCAAAGGTTTGACTCTGATGGTCAATGACCAAATCAATACTGCCACTTAAGACAAGCGCTTTAACCTCAAATGGATGCGTATGCAGATCTAAATGCCCATTAGGTTCACGCTGCACCTCCACGGGATCAGGATAAGCCTCTCGTTTTAGTAATTGGATAAATTCTTCACGGTTCATTCCTTTACTATAGCGCGGATATACACTCCTATCATTGCGCTAATTTCACGAGGTGATATGTCATTCAAAGTTATAGGTTTAATTGAATTAACGGATCAAGGTGCTTTTGAGCAATACCGCAATCAGGTCAGTCAAACAGTAGAGCTATATAGAGGCCACATCCATGTGCGCGGAACGATAACTGAACTCTTTTGGAATGAGCTAGGCTGTGCACCCTTTCATGCTTATGTTGAACTTGAGTTTCCCAGCACGGAAGATGCCTATGCATGGGCGCATAGTCCCGACTACCAAGCTTTAGTTCCCATTCGAAATAAAGCCATGAAGCTAACCCTGTTTGGGGTAGCTATTTAACGCACCCAAAAAAGAAGCCTAGCGTTTGAAGGCTAGGCTTGCTATGACATTGGGGAAAGAATTACTTCTTAGCTTCCATCGCCTCTTTTGCAGCAGTAATTTCTTTGCGACGCTCTTTGCATGCACCAGCAATTTCTTGCAAGGCTTTACGAGCACGCGCTGCTGATGCCTTAATTCCTTTTTCAATAAATTTTTCGTTTTCGGCTTTGTAAGTTTCAAAAGCAGCTAACAATGTATCGTGTTGTGACATCGTGTCTCCTATTAATCTAAAAAATATTCATTCCAACAACGCAGTCAGTATATCCCTATAAAAACTATAGAAATTAGCCCATTTCATCAGGGATAACGCTTAGAAAGCAGGGTTCAGCCAAAATGGGTACATTGGATAAAAATATACTCGGAGACTTAAGAGATGCTAAAAAAGTGGATTCTATTGGCGGTAACAAGCCTAATTGCCCTCACGGCAGGCGCCCAAACGAGCTCCTGGCCCAACCCAGGAAAGCCGATCACCTTTATTAACCCCTTTCCTCCAGGTGGCGCCGTAGATGCCTTTGGGCGTCCTTTGGCGAGACAACTCTCCACTCAGCTTGGCACTTCCATCGTAGTCGATAACCGCGGTGGCGCCGGAGGCACTCTTGGTGCTGCAGTTGCAGCAAAAATGGCACCCGATGGATATACCTGGCTACTTGGTGCAGTGCACCACTCGATTGCTCCAAGCATGTACCCCAGTCTTCCTTATGACATCACCAAAGATTTTGAGCCGATTGCAATTATCGGCAGTGTTCCGCATGTGATTGTTGTTAACCCCACTAAGTTTCCAAAGAATGATCTCAAATCCATCATTGAAGAGATTCGTAAGCATCCAGGTAAATATAATTACGCCTCCACTGGCAACGGCACCTCACAGCATTTGACAGGTGAATTATTTAAGATGCAAAACAAGTTATTCATCACCCACATTCCCTATCGCGGCACAGGACCGGCACTCCAAGATGTAGTGGCAGGACAAGTAGATATGATGTTTGACACATTGGCAGGTGCTGCACCATTTATTAAAAATGGCCAGCTCACAGCGATTGCTATCGCCAGCAGCAAACGAAGCGATGCATTTCCGAATGTTCCAACAGCGCAAGAATTAGGCATCTCCAATTTCGTTGTCTCTAGCTGGTATGCTCTTTGGGCAATTAAAGGGACGCCAAAAGATATTGTTGAAAAGATGAGTGCCGAAGTGCAAACAGCCCTAGCCTCTCCCGATATCAAGGAGCGCTGGGCAGGCATGGGTGCAAGCGTTCCCAAAATGTCACGCTCTGAGCTTTCTACCTATATCAACCAAGAAGTAGTGCGCTGGAGTGAAGTGGTTAAAAAATCCAACGCCAAATTAGATTAATTTAAATCATTAGAGGCAATATGAGCATCAACACTAAAGACTACACATTTATTCGTAACAAACTTCTCAATAAAGAGGAGATTGCTTTCTTAGACGTACGCGAAGAAGATCCCCATGCACAAGAGCATCCACTATTTGCCGCTAATCTTCCTCTATCTCACATTGAAATAGATGCCTTTAGCAAACTACCGCGCAATGATATTCCAGTGGTTACTTTGGATGATGGCGAAGGTTATGCACAACTTGCTGCGGAACGTTTAATTGCTCTAGGTTATAGCGACGTGTCCGTCTTTTCTGGTGGGGTTTCCAACTGGAAATCTGCTGGTGGTGAAGTATTTAAGGACGTCAATGTACCAAGCAAGTCCTTTGGTGAGTTTGTTGAATCAAAAAGACATACCCCTTCCCTCTCTGCTCAGGAGGTGAAGCAGATGCTAGATGCCAAAGAAGATGTAGTGGTAGTTGATGTCCGCCGCTTTGATGAATACAACACCATGAGTATTCCAACTGGCATTAGTGTCCCTGGTGCAGAGTTAGTACTACGGGTACCAGAGCTTGCGCCCAATCCTAAAACGAAAATTATTGTCAATTGCGCCGGGAGAACCCGTAGCATTATCGGCACACAATCCTTGATTAATGCGGGTATCCCTAATGAGGTCAACGCTCTGCGCAACGGGACTATTGGCTGGACCTTGGCAGGACAGGATCTCGATAAAGGACAAACGCGTCGCTTTACCGAAGTGAGCGAAGGCACAGCAAATACTGCCGCAGATCGTGCACGTAGTGTTGCCGATCGCACTGGAGTTAAAAGAGCTACCCTAGCCGATATCGAGAATTGGAAAACACAAACAGACCGCACTACTTACTTCTTTGATACCCGTACACCAGAAGAATATGAAGCGGGTCATCTTCCAGGCTTTCGATCAGTGCCAGGGGGCCAACTAGTTCAAGAAACTGAAATGGTGGCTCCTGTTCGGGGTGCACGGATTGTGCTTGCCGATCCAAGTGGCGTGAGAGCCAATATGCCAGCATCCTGGTTAGCTCAAATGGCTTGGGATGTTTATGTACTGGATGGCATGCAAAAAGAAATGCTTACTGAAAAAGGTATTTGGAGGGCTGCTTTGCCCTCACTCCCTCGAGTAAAAACCGTTGATGCTAAAACGGTTTCTTCATGGCTAAAGACTGATAGCAATACGATCGCCATTGATTTCAGTACCCATGCTAATTACGTTAAGGGACACGTTCCCGGTAGTTGGTATGCCCTTCGCTCACAACTGAAGGAAGCGCTAAAAAGCATTCCTCAAGTCGACCGCTACGTACTGACTAGTACCCCTAGTGAATTAGCCTTTTTTGCAGCCCCTGAATTTGCAGCGCTCAGCAATGCAGAGGTCTACGTATTAGAGGGCGGCACTAAAGCCTGGATGGATGCAGGTTTAGAGGTAGAAAAGGGGCCTACCCATTTAGCCTCCCCAGCCTTAGACCGATATAAGCGCCCCTATGAGGGGACCAGCGTTGATCCAAAAGCGATGCAAGCCTACTTGGATTGGGAGTTTGGTCTTGTGGAGCAGCTAGGCAAGGATGGCACTCACCACTTTTGGGTACTGTGAGTTTTAGCCATAAAAAAATGCCGGAGCCTTTAAGCTCCGGCATTTTCATTTTGCAATTAAGCAATCTTGTTGCGGATGATGCCGACCCCGGTAATTTCAGTTTCCATCATATCGCCTGGCTTCAAAAACTCTGGAGGCTTTCTACTATTGCCAACGCCTGATGGCGTTCCAGTGGCAATGATGTCGCCCGGCAATAGAGTGAGGCTGCGAGAAAGCTCGGCAATCACTACTGGAATTTTGAAGAACATCTGTTTGT
Source organism: Polynucleobacter sp. AP-Latsch-80-C2 (assembly GCF_018882185.1). GTDB lineage: Bacteria > Pseudomonadota > Gammaproteobacteria > Burkholderiales > Burkholderiaceae > Polynucleobacter. Next base: position 91,007 of record NZ_JACVOY010000005.1, read on the forward strand.
AACTGGCGTTTTGCTTCTCCACGCCATTCACACGACAAATAATCCGCGTGTCATCCAAGTTAACACCGCCTGCAGTCACGATCCAAGGCCCCATAGGCCCATGGCCATCCAAGCTCTTACCTTTAAACCATTGGCCAGAATGGCGCTTTTGTTGGACATCACGAGCCGTAGTATCGTTATAAGCCGCGTATCCAAAAACATAATCCATGGCATTTTCCTCAGAGATATTTTTACCCTTCTTCCCAATCACCACAGCGAGTTCCGCCTCCCAATCAATCATGGTGGAATAACTTCCATCATAAGGAATGGTGTCAAACGGACCGTTCATGGTTTGCGTTCCCTTAGTGAAGAGCACCGGCACCGTTGGATATTCTTTTACACCCTGATCAGCACGTCTATCTTTACCCTCTTCAAAATGATCTAGATAGTTCCAGCCGACGCAATAAATATTGCTACTAGGATTAGGGATGGGAGAAAGTAAGGCTACTTGATTTACATTAGCTAGCTTAGTGCTACGCCCCTTAAAGATCGCAGCTAAATCTAATAGCCCTTGATTTCCAGCGGCTGCCAATGAAACCATGGAAGTCGGATCAAAAGAAAGTTTGATTTTTTGACGCGTAGCTTCTGCGGGTATATCCACCACAAAGCCATCATTGGTAACAAGACCCAATCTTGATGAAGCGCCCATTTTTGGAATGTAATTAGCAACCCGGAAGCCCGCCTTACCAGTCAGCGGTTCAACAACGATATTTTGGGAGTCACCTGGGGCTGCGATTGCACTAGAAATAAACATACTGCCCATAGCGGCTGAAGCACCTAATTTAAGGGCATCTCTTCGATTTGTATCCACTTCGTCTCCTTGATCTATTTGGTTAGTCGTTGTTTTAGCAAACAATCTGCTGTAAATATTAATCCTAAAAAGAGTTCTAGGGCAGAAAATTGAAAACTTCGCTATGCTTGGTCCATGATTAGCCAAAAGCCTCAACTCCTAGTAATTTTGATTGCCCTTATGTCCCTTACTGCATGTGAGCGAGATAACTACACCACCTGGACCTGCACATCATCAACGGAGACAAAGATATCTATGGTGCTTAAAAAAGCACAAATGCAATTTAAGGATCTTCAGCTCGATTATTGTGGCAGCTTAGGTGAGCGCAGCTACTTTGCACAAAAGTGCCCGGCTGATATTCAAGAATCCACTTATACCTTCACCTCTTCAACAGGGGCGCTCCTAGGCAATCGTCAGCAATATCAATGCAACGCACTTTAAGCCCATGAACCGCATCAGCCCCAAGAAATTACTACTCAGCAAATGGACTGCGGTTCAGCCCATTGCTAAACAAAAGCACTTCTTAGTAAGCAAAGTCATCCTACCTGAAGAGCCTGAGCAAGCCATTGAATTCGTCGAGATTGAAGCGGTTTACAGCAAGAAAACTTCGCAGATTCCTTGGCGCGATCTCACGAATTCTGAAAAATGGTTACAGGGCTGGAAATAAAAAAGCCGCCACTTATTTGCTAAGGGCGGCTTGATTGATTGAAGTAACGCGCTTTACTTTTTTCCGCCAGAAGATTTATTCACGAGATCATCAATTTTATTTTCAGCAGCTTCCGCCACTTGATTGACAATTTTTCTACCTTCTTTAAACATATTCTGCCCCGTAGTGGACATTTCATTCACGACCTTAGATAACCGATCTGCCTGAGCCGGCATTTTATTTTCAGCATCCTCCAGCCAACTTACTAATGAACTTCGAACTTGCTCAAGATGCTTCTCAGTCTCATCAGCCGCGCCTTCGCTGATATCCTTAAGCACTGACTTAACTTTCTTTTGGTATGAAGCTGCACGCTTAGCAGCCTCTTTCGCAGCTTCTTCTTGTAAGTCTTTTAGCTTCGACAAGTCATTCTTAGCTGCTGATTTAGCGCTATCCAAGGCATTTTTCATACCCCATTCCATCTCGGCAATATGATGCTCACTTAATTTTTTAGCGGCATCTAATAGCTTATGCGAATATTCAAAAAGCTCTTTTGCTTTTTCTCTTTGCCATTTTTGTAGATCTTTTGTATCCATCTTCACTCTCCCTTGTTTTAAAGTTTATGAAACTGCCCTATCTGACTCTGATTCCACTCTATACCGAAAAAGGAAAACTGCCAATTGTCCCGTTTCCAGGCATTAAAATAAAGGTATGAGTGAACGAAAAAACCTTTATGACTGTATTGGTGGGGTCGATAAGATCGATGAATTGGTTGATCGCTTCTATGACCTCATGGCTCTTGAGCCTAGCTTGGTGGAGCTAAGGGAAATGCATCCTCAGGACCTCTCAAACTCACGAGAGAAGCTGAAATTTTTCCTCACTGGCTGGATGGGTGGACCTGATATCTACTCACCAAAGTATGGCCACCCAATGCTACGCGCACGACATTTACCTTTTAAGATTGGCCTTAAAGAGCGCAATCAATGGTTAACTTGTATGTATCAAGCGTTAGAGGATTGTGGTATCGAGGGCGATGTGGCCAAGCAATTAGAGGAATCTTTTTTTAATACTGCAGACTGGATGCGCAACCAGCCTAATTAAGCAACAAGTCTTGCTCTAATCCACTTTTGCCCCTGCTTGCTTGACCGCCTTAGCCCAACGTGGCATTTCGTTATTTAAAAACTTTGTAAATTGCTCGGCGTTTAAATAAGCGGGATCTGCACCCTGATCAATCATCTTCTTTTGTATATCAGGAGATTCAAGAGTTTCCTTAAATGCCTGACTCAGCTTGTTAGTAATTTCAGGAGGAGTGGCTTTAGGTGCCAAGATTCCATAAAAACCAACTACCTCAAGATTAGCTACACCCGTCTCTAGGACGGTTGGTGTATTGGGCAATGCAGGGTTACGCTTTGCGCTAGTAACCGCAAGGGCCTTCACCTTTCCTTGTTTGGCATAGTTTGCAGCTTGAGGAACGGATTCCGCCATAAATTGCACATGCCCAGCAATCAAATCGGTAAACGCAGGCGCACTCCCCTTAAATGGAATGTGCACCATGAATATGCCCGTTTCATTTTTCAACATCTCAGGAACTAAATGTGAAATGCCGCCATTACCAGCAGAGCCGTAATTTATTAGACCTGGGTTTGCTTTGGCATAAGCAACAAACTCTTTTAAAGAATTTGCGGCGACATCCTTATTCACAATTAACGCTAATGGTTGTTGGGCAGTCCGCGCTATCGGCTGAAAGTCCTTCAGAGTGTCATAGGGTGATTTTGTATAAATCGCTGGATTGATCACCATTGTGCCGGTATTCGCCAATAGCAATGTGTAGCCATCCGGCGGAGATTGCGCGACGAATTGAGCGCCCACAGCACCACCCGCACCAACCTTGTAATCCACAATAATAGGTTGCCCCAGTGAAGCTTGCAATTTTTCAATCAACAGGCGGATATGGGCATCTAGAGGTCCGCCCGCCGGAAATCCAATGATGATTTTGATTGGTTTATCGGGGTAAGCAGCATGCACAGCGCCAAAAGCTAACAGAAGCAAGGCCCCAAGCAAGAATGTCCTGATGATTTGTGTGGGCTTAACCATAGAAATTACACCTTCAATTTACTTAGATACACTTTACCTTAAGTAAAACCCTGCAAAAGCAAACATGATCGATAGCCTTCTACAGCTAGTGAGCGACCCCAATGCCTGGATCGCTTTTTTAACACTCTCTGCCTTGGAAATTATTCTGGGCATTGATAACATTATTTTTATTAGCGTCATAGCCAATCGCCTTCCTCTAGAGATTCGTGAAAAGGTGCGTCGTTTTGGTTTGATATTTGCGCTGGTAACCCGCATTCTTTTATTGCTCAGCCTATCTTGGGTCATGAGCTTAACCAACCCGCTGTTGATCATTCTGGATCACTCCATTAGCGGAAGAGATTTAATTTTATTACTGGGCGGCTTCTTTCTAATTTGGAAAGCTTCAAAAGAAATTTATACAGAGGTAGAAGTTGGCGATCATGCGGATGGTGACAGCGCTAGCAGTAGTTCGAATGCTAATAAATCGATGTTTACTTTATTTATAGGCTCTGTCATTCAGATTGGACTACTCGATATCATTTTCTCACTTGATAGCGTGATTACTGCCGTCGGTATGGTGGATCAAATTAGCGTCATGATTGCGGCAGTACTTGTCTCTGTGATGATCATGCTCATTGCAGCAAAACCCATCGGAGACTTTGTACATCGTCACCCCTCGATCAAAGTATTGGCACTTTCTTTTTTGACGGTCGTAGGTGTGGTTCTGATTGCCGAAGGTATGGGCGTTCACATACCCAAGGGATATGTGTATGTGGCTATGGCCTTTTCTTTATCTGTAGAGTTGCTCAATATCCGCTCTCGAGAAAAGAAGAAAAAATAAGCGGTTAGGTAAGGCTACCTTGCTAGCCTAAAGTGCTTGCGCACAGGCAAAACCGCTTGCCCAGGCCCACTGAAAATTATGCCCGCCTAAATGGCCGGTGACGTCCACGCATTCGCCGATAAAGAATAGTCCCCGATGCTTACGAGACATCATCGTTTGACCATCTAAGTCTTTAGTATCGACTCCACCTAACATCACTTCTGCTTTTTTCCAGCCCAAGGTTCCGGCTGGTTTAACTGACCAGTTGGTGAGCAATTCTTTGAGTGACTGTCGATCCTTTTTTGAAACTTCAGCCCACTTCTTTCCGAGTAGATTTTTTTGCTCAGCAAATGCTTTGGCTAGGCGCTGAGGCAAGACAGATGCCAGTATTGTTTCCGTGAGCTTTAAATGATTATCTTCATGATTAAATAACGCATCACAATTAAAACCGCCAGGGCGCTCAATTGCACCCAACCAATCTACATGTATAGGTTCACCCTCGACCCAATAACTACTTGCTTGCAGCACTGCTGGACCAGAAAGCCCCTTGTGCGTTAGTAGCAGATCTTCATTAAAGCGGCAGGCACCATAGCGCTGGCCTTTAGAGCCCGAGGCAATCCTGACTGGGACAGCCAGTCCCGCTAAGTCATTCAGATTTCCGAAAGTTTCGGCCGTAAAGGACAAAGGTACTAATGCCGGCCTTGGCTCAATCACATTCAAACCAAGCTGCTTAGCAATATCCAAAGAATAGGCGCTGGCTCCAATAGCCGGAACTGGTAATCCGCCAGTGGCCATGACAACTGCCTTTGCCTTCTCGACACCTTGCTGAGTTTGCACGAGCCATTCATCACCTTCATGTCCGATGGACTGCACAGAGACAGGATGACGTATCGTCACCTTTCCCTTAGCGCACTCTGCCATCAACATCGCAATAATTTGCATAGCAGAGTCATCGCAAAATAATTGTCCTTGATGTTTCTCGTGATAATCGATTCCATATGCAGTGACAAGCTTGATGAAATCCTTCGAGGAATATCGGGCTAATGCACTTTTAACAAAATGGGGATTTAAAGAAAGAAAATTGGCTGGGCTACTATGCACATTAGTGAAATTACAGCGGCCTCCGCCACTAATGCGAATCTTTTCACCCAATACTTCAGCATGGTCAAGCACTAAAACGTTTTTACCCAACTGCCCCGCAACACCAGCGCAAAATAAACCTGCAGCACCACCGCCAATAATGACGGCATCCCATATTTTGCTCATGGATCAATGAAAGCGATCAATGATTTCCGAAGAAATATTGAGTTTTTCCATGTGCAGTTTGGTGTAAGCCTGACGAAAATTTTTCGTCATAGAAATCATGACAGATGCTGTCCAAGCAAAAGCAAACATGCCAGAGAACGCAATAATGACTGCCAGCATCTTCCAGCCGTTTGGCAGGATATCTTCCATAAAGCCCATGGCGGTATAAGTGCTGCCAGCAAAAAGAATGCTATCCCCAAGATTAGGTAATAAGCGGAATAGATATAAAGCAAATCCCCAGATCACAATCTCAGCGATATGGGCTAAGAACAAACCAAATACGCTGATATAAAAACAAATGGCAACTGATGAATATCTCTTTTCAGAGAGATATAAGAATGTTCTCACTTCGTAGCGCTTAGCAATTTGCAGCAGCGCGATACCGTGAAAGATGATCACCACGATCAAGATGCTTGCACCTAGCAAATAGGCTGGCAAGTCTAGTTCGGTAGCGAGGCTGAGATGTGTATTCATGGTCTGAGATATTTAGGCCATTTTACAGGGGCTGTTAAGCCAGGCTGTACCAATCACGAATGATGTTCCATGCCTCTTGAGCAGTTTCGACAAAATATACCCCCTCGAGGTCCGTTTCATCTATCACACCAAATTCAATCATTTGCTTGAAATTCACCATCTCCATCCAAAAAGACTTACTCACCAAAATGACTGGGAAGCGAGCCACCTTCTTGGTCTGCATTAAAGTTAGCACTTCAAACAACTCATCAAAGGATCCAAATCCACCTGGGAAAGCCACAATTGCTCTTGCCCTGAGCATGAAGTGCATCTTGCGTAGCGCAAAGTAATGAAACCGAAAACTTAAACCCTCGCTGATATAAGGATTCGGATGCTGCTCTCTTGGCAGACTGATATTAAATCCGATTGTTTCATCACCCGCCTCAAAAGCGCCGCGATTCGCAGCCTCCATAATTCCAGGGCCACCACCGGTACAGATATAAAGCTTATTGCTTCCCTCGGATTGTGTGGCGTTGTATTGCGCTACGATGCCACCAAACTCTCTGGCCGATTCATAATATTTACTGTGCAATACGGCTTTTTTAGCAATCTCTAAAGCCTCAGGCGTAGTAGCTTTAGCTTCCATGTCTAGCGCATGGTCGTAACTGACAAAACGGGTCGAACCAAACACAGTAATAGTGTGCTCAATGCCATGCTCATTTAACAGAATTTCTGGCTTGAGTAATTCGAGCTCAAAACGAATTCCAATGGTTTCTCGACGCGCTAGAAATGCCTCATCGTCAAAGGCAAATTTATAGGAATCGCTAGAACTTTCCTCTGAAATCTGACTCTTCTTCAGGTTTAGAAAATCCGTGATTGTTTGAGAATTATTGGTTGGAAGCTTGGAGTTCATAAGGCTATCTTTGATGTAGACAATGTTTCATATTAGCGCTTGAATACCAAGCCTTCCATTTATTGGCTTTGAGCCAAAAACTAGTATTAACACCTAGCCTAGGGCTTATATGGATTTACCCAGGTTCGAAGAAAGGTTAATATTGTCACAATTTCAACCAAATCGAAGGAAAAGCAATGAGCAACCGTTCAATCATCATCATGGTACTAGTATTAGTTGGTGCCACAGCCTATTTACTCCTTAAGGGTGACGGTAATATTGATATGGGTGGCGAGAAGCACGGTGCTGAAGCTACTCACGTTGAAGAGGCTAAAAAAGATGCTCCAGCCGCAGCTCCAGCTGCCCCTGCAGCAGACGCTAAGAAATAATTCTTTTTCAAGGAAAATTAAACCGCGGTTCGCCGCGGTTTTTTTATATCATTACCTGATGAAAATCATCGCCGCCCTGCTCTTCCTATTAATTTCACCAGCAAGCTTTTGCCAGCCCATGAACCAAATCGACCCCAAAATGATTCAATCCTTTGCCCCTACAGGAACCCTACGAGTCGGCATTAATCTTGGTAACCCAGTATTAGCGGGTCTTGATACTGCTACCCAAAAACCAAAAGGGGTCACGATTGATATTGCCAATGAAATTGGTAAGCGCTCAGGCATTCCAGTCGAGTTGATTCCTTTTCAAACTGCTGGATCAACTGTGGATGCTATCAAGACAGGCAATATCGATATGATTTTTGTTGCCATTGATCCTGTGCGAGGAGCTGATGTCAGCTATACCCCACCTTATATACAAATAGAGGGTGCCTATATGGTGAAAGCAAATTCTTCATTAAAGACCAATGAAGAAGTGGATCGCTCGGGAGTAGAAATCGTCGTTGGTAAAGGGAGCGCCTACGATTTATATCTGACACGTGAAATCAAAAATGCTGCTTTATTACGTGCCGCCAGCTCCCAAGCGGTGATTGATGACTTTATGGCCGGTAAAGGTAATGTTGCCGCTGGAGTAAAGCAGCAATTAGAAAGCGATGCAAAACGCTACCAAGGGTTACGTATGTTGCCTGGTCGATTCATGGTCATTAATCAAGCCATCGGCATTCCGAAAGCACGTCCCGATTATGAAAAGACAACGACATACTTAAGTAGCATCATTACTGACTTGAAGTCTTCTGGTTTTGTCGCTGAAGCAATGAAACGTCATAACATTCAAGGTGCTAAGGTGGCTGAATAAGCCAATTTACTTTAGCACTGATAGGTATGCAATCTCTCAGGGATGATGACCTGCTGCCAACCCAATTCCTCGCGGATGGTCGCAGCAAATACAGAAGAAGACTCAGGCTCACCATGCACCACGAATACTGTTTTTGGTGATGCAGTAAAGCCTTTAAGCCAATCCAACAAGCCCGCTTGATCAGCATGCGCTGATAAACCGCCGATAGTATGCACAGAGGCTCTTACCAGCACCTCCTCTCCGAATAGACGTACCTTCTTAGCTTTATCCACCAAACGTCTACCTAAGCTGCCGTAGGCTTGAAAGCCCGTAATCACAATCGAGCTCTGAGCTCGCGGTAAATTATTAAACAAATGATGCACAATCCGTCCAGCATCACACATGCCACTTGCAGAAATAATAATTGCACCGCCCTTAATTCTATTGAGGGCCTTAGACTCTTCCACGTCTGCAATAAAGCGCAGATCTACTGCTGCTGGATGGTCCTTAAACCAGGCGAAAGTCTCTTGAGATTGCGTATCAAGCTGAGAGAAAAAATGCTGAGTCAAATGGGTTGCTGCTGTGGCCATTGGGGAATCTACCCAGATACTCAGATGTGGCAGTAAACCTCTTTTCACTAAGTCAATTAATAAAAATAAGATTTCTTGTGTACGCCCCACTGCAAATGCAGGGATAACGACATTGCCATGTCCCTGCAGGGTTGAGGAAACTACTTCAATAAATTCTTTCTCGGTATCTTGCAAGCTACGATGCAATCGATCGCCATAAGTAGATTCAACTACCAGAACATCTGCATTGGAAATAAGATCGGGATCGGGCATTAGCACTTTACCCTTCATGCCAATATCACCAGAAAATACACAGCGTTTTTTCTGCTGCCCATCCTCCTCAATATCAAGAACTGCAATAGCTGAACCTAAGATGTGCCCAGCATTATGAAACTCTAAATGGATGCCTGGCAAAGGGCTTATCACTTGACCATAATCTAGCACCTCAAGTTGTGCCAGAGCCATCTCAACTTCTTCACGAGAATAGAGTGCGACGGGCATCTCACCATGCCACTTTCCTGCCTTTTGTTTTCTTTCAGCTCTATCTACATCTGAGCGCTGCAAATAGGCGCTATCGGGCAATAAGATTTTTAGTAATTCAAAAGTAGCGCTAGTGCAATAGATGGGGCCACTAAATCCTTGCGCACACAGCCGAGGCAATAAGCCGCTATGGTCAATATGCGCATGAGTCAGCACGACAAAATCTAAATCTTTAGCAGCAAATGGTAATGGCTCTAGATTTTTGTTGGTGGCCTCACGACCCCCTTGAAACATCCCAAAATCAACCATGAAACGACGCGATCTTCCGGAGAGGAAAACCTCTATCGAATGACGTGAGCCGGTTACCTCGCCTGCCGCACCCAGAAATTGAATCTTCATTCTTCCAGCATACTCCGCCTTACAATAAGAAAACAGCCTAGATATCTATCCGATCCCCTAGAAAGATGACCCAAACTCCAACTCAACTCAATGCGCTTTCCTTAGCTGTTCACCTTAAGCGAGACCCCGCTGAGCACAAAGGAGATGCCGGCAAAGTTGTACTCATTGGTGGTGCACCAGGGATGGCGGGCGCACTTTTACTAGCAGGTAATGCTTGTATGCATTTGGGTGCGGGATGGACTATTTTAGAAATGCTTGACCCTAGCTCAGCCCATGCCTGCATGGATCATCCCGAACTCATGATTCGACTGGCCAATATGGAAGTAGTGAATGGTCTTGAGCATATCAAGTCTGATGTCATCGCCATTGGACCTGGGCTCGGAAATTCAACCTTAGCCCTGACTAGTCTTGAGAAGGCACTGAGCATACCTAAGATCCCTTTGGTAATCGATGCAGATGCTATTAACCAAATAGCGTCCTCGAAAGAATTACTAAAAACTCTGCAAGGCCGCAATCAACAATTTCCAGGTCAAACTGTTCTGACCCCTCACCCCGGTGAAGCCGCTCAGCTACTGAAATGTAGTGGAGCAGAAATTCAGTCGGACAGATTGGGCTCTATAGAGAAACTCGTTGAGTTGACAGGTTCAATAGTGGTTCTGAAGGGTCAACACACCCTACTCTCTTCCCCAGTAAACCCCATTACCGTTTGTCAAGAAGGAAATCCCGGTATGGGTACCGGTGGGATGGGCGATGTTCTCACTGGGAGCATTGCTGCAATTGCTGCCCAAGGGGTGAAGCATCACCTTAGTCTTTGGGAGTCTACTGAAATTGCCGTTCAACTCCATGCTCTTGCAGCGGATAGCTTGGTGAGCAAAGGGGTGGGTCCCATTGGACTCACGCCATCCGAAACTATTTTGGAGATGAGAAGCTTACTGAATAAGCTTCTATAAATCTTTATGCATTCAGTAAGCGCAGCACATCATCGACGTTATGTGTACGGCATCCTTATGGCCGCGATTGGGTCGATGCTGTTTTCCGGAAAAGCGGTTCTGATTAAGTTTGCCTATGCTGATGGGGCTAATGCTGAGACCCTCATTGCCCTCCGGATGCTGATGGCATTTCCCATGTTTTGTGGAATCTACTGGTGGCACTCACGCAAGAGCGTAATGAGCCCTCTTACTTGGCTTGATCGAGGCAAGTTAATTGGCCTAGGCTTTCTGGGCTACTTTCTTTCTAGTTACGTTGATTTCTTAGGCTTGCAATATATTTCAGTAGGACTAGAGAGAATCGTTTTATATCTCACCCCAACGATTGTGCTGCTCATCTCCTACTTTGTTTTACAAAAACCGATCTCACGTTTGCAATGGTATGCCTTAGTAGTCGGCTACCTAGGGGTCATCATTGTCTTCATTCAAGATGCTAGCTCCAGCGGGATACGCGCGTGGCTTGGAATGATTCTCGTATTTTCCAGTGCATGCTTCTACGCTATCTATATGATTGGCGCCGGAGAAATGGTCAAACGCATTGGTAGCGTACGTTTAGTGTTCTATGCCAGCTCTGCATCTGCAGTATTTAGCATCACGCAATCACTCCTCTATAACCCAAGCGCAATATTTGAACAGCTACCTCAAATCTATTGGCTAAGCTTATTGAATGCCAGCCTATGTACCGTCATTCCCATGCTCATGATTATGGTGTCGATTAATCGGATTGGGTCGCCTTTGGTTGCACAGGCCGGAATACTAGGCCCAGTCTCCACTATTTTTATGGGCTATCTCTTTTTAGCTGAACCCATTACCTGGATGCAGATTAGCGGAATGTCCCTAGTGATTGCAGCAATGTGGTTATTGGTGCGGAACAACCCAGAAAGCAAAAAGTCATCAGATAAAAATAAATCTGATGACTTTGACGGTGCTGAACCCCTCAACTGAGGAGGGGTTTACCAAGCTACTGTGCAGCAGGTGCTGGCGCTGGAGCAGCGGCAGGTGCAGCAGGTTGACTAACAGATTTAGCCTTTTTCTTAGACTTCTTCTTTGCTTTTTTCTCCGCTTTTTTATCTTTCTTTGATTTCTTAGTCTTTTTCTCCACCGTCTGCTCAACAGGTGCAGGAGCTGGAGCGGCGGCAGGTGCAGCAACAGGCGCCGGCGCTGGGGCTGGAGCAGGATCAGCCGCCATGACTGATAAAGGGGATAGGCCAATAGCAGCCGAGATCAAGGAGGTAATACTTAAGCGAGCAAAACGAGAAATCATGAAATTCTCCATTAATGTTTGTGGATAATTTGATAATACTCAAAAATTTGACTTAAATGCTTCATTTTTAGAAAGTTGTCTATGAACGATTTTCCCAGTGATATTTTTACTGAGCCTCAAGGCTACTCAGTTGATACCCTCAGCATGCTGGGACCCTTGACTGGTATGGCCGGAATTTGGGAGGGGGTACGAGGTCTTGATGTCAAACCCAAGGCAGACGGACCAAAGAAGCAAGCCTATGTTGAGCGCATTGAGTTGCAACCCATTGACCCCCAGACTAATGGCCCCCAATTATTTTATGGACTGCGTTATCACACCCACATCACCAAGCCAGATCAAGTCAAAACCTATCATGATCAAGTGGGTTATTGGTTATGGGAACCTGCAACAGGTAACGTCATTCACACGCTCACCATTCCACGCGGAATGACAACAATGGCGTGTGGAACAGCAAAGATGGATGCGAGACAGTTTGAGCTCTATGCAAAAGAAGGAGATCCTAATGCCGGCATCTCCTCTAATCCATTTTTAGAATACGCCTTTAGAACGGTTGAATATCGTATTCAGGTTAATATTCATGACAATGGAACCTGGTCGTATGAGCAAGATACCGTGATGAAGATTAAAGATCAGGATGCCTTATTCCATCATGTAGACAACAATACACTTCATAAAATTGGTGAAGCTACTCCCAACCCACTCGCCCGTAAATAAAAAAGGCCATCAACTGATGGCCTTTTAAATCTATAACTACTGTAACTTAAGCTGGCTGAGCTTCTGCTTCAGTAATTTTCTCCAACGCATTTGCAAGACTCTGCACGGTACGATCTACATTGGCCAATTTTTCTAGGCCGAACAAACCGATACGGAATGTGCGGAAATCTGGTCTTTCATCGCATTGCAGTGGAACACCTGCAGCAGTCTGTAGGCCAAGAGCAATAAATTTCTTACCAGATTGAATGTCCGGATCCTTGGTGTAACTCACCACCACGCCTGGGGCTTGGAAGCCTTTAGCTGAAACGGAGTCATAACCCTGAGAGACTAGCAATTGACGCACCTTATTGCCCAACTCAATCTGCTTCTCTTTTAGAGCAGCAAAACCAAGCGCTTGAGTTTCTTTCATCACATTGCGCAAGATCTTCAAGGCATCAGTAGGCATCGTGGTGTGATACACATGGCCACCCTTTTCATAGGCCTCCATAATTTGGAGCCATTTTTTGAGATCCATTGAGAAGCTGCTACTTTGAGTTGCATCAATACGCTCACGAGCTCTATCGCCGAGGGCAATTAATGCGCAGCATGGTGAACTACTCCAACCTTTTTGTGGTGCTGTAATTAATACATCGACATTACATGCCTTCATATCAACCCACATCGCGCCAGAGGCGATGCAATCCAAAACAAACAAACCATTCACCGAGCGAACTGCTTCGCCTACCGCTTTAAGGTAATCATCCGGCAAAATAATTCCGGCAGAAGTTTCCACGTGAGGAGCAAAGACTACAGCTGGCTTTTCTTTTTTAATGAAAGCAACCACCTCTTCGATTGGCGCAGGAGCAAAGACACCCTGTGTCGTATCTTCTAATTGCTTGCCCTTCAAAACCGAAATGTCATTCGTAATGTTGGCCATATCAAAAATCTGGGTCCAGCGATAACTAAACCAACCATTACGCAAGATCAAACACTTCTGCTGGTTTGCAAATTGGCGCGCAACCGCTTCCATACCAAAAGTGCCGCTACCGGGAACAATGACCGCGGAGCTTGCGTTGTAGGCGTCCTTGAGGACGCTTGAAATATCAACCATTACACGCTTGAATTCTTCAGACATGTGATTGAGGGAGCGGTCGGTATAAACGACTGAGAACTCCAATAATCCATCTGGATCAACGTTTGGTAATAAGCCTGGCATAGTAGTTTCCTAAGAATTTCTGAGGTGAGCCCTAAATGATACTGATTTAAGGCTATTTATGGGGATCGAAAATAAAAAGGGATTTACGACCCCTATTGGAGGCATCCCATGTTGGGTTTTGGATGCATTAACTTAATCGGCACCAAGTTGAAGCGTACTTTTTTGCCTTTTTTCAACTGCATTCTTTAATAATGCTGCAGTGCGGAAAATGCCATGGGCAAACTTGCCATAAGGCATCGTCAAAAAGAAACCCATCACAAAACCTAGGTGTACCGCTAACCAAACTGACATCCAAGCGGTATCGCGATATACCAATAGCAATAATCCAGAAGCGCTGATAAGCAAGAGCAGCAAAATAAACGCCCTATCCATTGGCTTTTGATCGATATCGCCATGCGCCTTATCGCGCTTGAAATTGAGATAGAGCAAACCAGACGGGCCAACAAGCAAACCAATACCGCCAAGTGTTCCCAAGATCACCGGCAAGCTATTCAAAGCATAAGGTGCTGACAATCCTAAAAGGTAGTGATACAAAGTGGCCACACTAGTTGCAGCAAAGCACAGCATAAAACCATAAAAAGTGAAGTGATGAAAACGCTTTCTCCAAAGGGAGAATGCATCATTCTCATTGTTGCAACCCTCACCGTGTCCACCACCGAGATACTTCAGTGTTAAGACATCATGCGTAGCTTCAGCAGCAGCCGCACCGGAAATAGATCCAGAGGAAATTTGACTCCAAAAACGGGTAACGCCAATCCCTAAAGCCAGAATAGCAAATAAGAATACTGCGCCAAACATCAACGCTAAAGTGTTGTGCGAGAAGATGGCATAAAAGTTTCCGCCATTGGGAGTGATCATCAAGTTGCCATTGATCGCTAGAGTTAACAGCAAGAATGCAATGAGAGAAAGCGAACTTGCCAGTGCAACCGTAATGCCATTCTTTTTATAGAGTTTTCCAAAGGCATGTGGCCATGCAAAATCAATGTAAGTTTCCTGACGGACCTTCGCCATCGCTAAAGGGACATTGACCGCGAAGTCATGTGGAGGTGCATATTGGCATGAATGCAAACAAGCGCCGCAGTTATGACAGAGGTTTGCAAGGTAATGCACATCTGCTGTATTAAATTCAATCCGTCTTGTCATCGCTGGAAAGACAGCGCAAAAACCTTCGCAATAGCGACAAGCATTACAAATCTGCATGATGCGTGCGACCTCTTGGTCTGCGCTTCCGCCACCAAGATTAGATGCTTCCTTGATTAAAGAATTAAGCTGCTGCATCATTTAACTCCGCTTTTAAGCCAATTGATTTTGCAGCACTCACACCAGCAATCCTGCCAAACACCGTACCAATAGTCATGCCAATTCCTGCTGTATAGCCCTTACCCAGCACATTACCGGCCATCATCTCGCCTGCAACAAAAAGGTTTTTGCTGGGCTTACCATCGAAGTAAACGGTGGCATCGTGATCAGTCTTTAGGCCTAAGTAAGTAAACGTCACTCCTGGCTTCACGGCATAACCATAAAAAGGGCCCACATTAATCTTTCTTGCCCAATGGGTTTTCGGAGGGCTTAAGTTTTCGGTATGACAATCATCTAAAGAAGTATGGTCAAAACTGCCATCAACGCATGCATCATTAAAATCCTGAATCGTTTTCAAAAAAGTGGCGCGATCAAGACCTAGCTTATCCGCCAATTCTTCTAAGGTATCTGCCTTCTCTCCAGGAAAGACGGGTGGCATAAAACGCCCAAGGGCTTTGGAGTCAATAATGGAGTAAGCAGTTTGACCAGGCTGTTGTGCAACTAATCGACCCCAAATAGCGTAACGCTTGGGCCAAAAGTCTTCACCCTCATCATAAAAACGCTCTGCATTTTTATTCACCACTACGCCCAAAGATACGCAATCAATGCGGGTGCAGATGCCACCGTCATACAGAGGTGCTCGCGCATCAATAGCAACCATATGTGCCTGGGTTGGATCGCCAATGGAATCTGCTCCAGCCCCAATCATGTATTTGAGAAGAACACCCATATTAAATTTAGTACCGCGAATCAAGAAATTATCTGCTGGGAACTCACCAATATCATTTTTTCCCCACGCCTCTTTCAACCACTCACGGTTGGACTCAAATCCACCAGCAGCTAATACGCACGACTTTGCTTCGATACGCTCTTTGCCAACATAGGCCGCTATAAATTGTCCGTCTTTAATTTCAAGAGAATCTACTGGGGAATCGTAGCGAATCTGAATGCCCAATTTCTCGGCACTACGGTAATAGGCATTCACCAACGCTTTGCCACCACCCATAAAGAATGCATTGGTTCGTGAGAGATGTAGGGTTCCCGACAAAGGCGCTTGAAAGTGGACACCATGCTTCATCATCCATGCACGACAACTGGATGAAGATCGAATGACCATCCTAGCAAGCGCTTCATTCGTTAGGCCACCCGTTACTTTGAGCAAGTCTTCCCAATACTCTTCTTCAGAATAGGTTCCCAACAAGACGTCCTGAGGACCATCATGCATCGCACGCAAATTTCGAGTGTGGCTAGAGTTTCCGCCCCGCCACTCTTTGGGGGCTGACTCCAGGATTGTTACGCTAGCACCAGCTTCACGCGCCATCAAGGCGGCGCAAAGAGCAGCATTGCCGCCACCAATTACGAGAACATCGACCATACATTCCGAAAAATCAAAAAAGCTAAAGGAGTAACTGTACTATTTTTTTGCGTTTCTTACCTGGACCAGGGCCAAGCTCTCAAGACTTGGGAGGGCGCCCTTTTGGCGATGAGACCCAGATGCCAGCCACAATTAATGCAAAGGCAGCGCCGTGGAATAAGCGAGGTGGTTCGCCCAGGATGGCTGCTGATAAAAGTGCCGTGAACAAAGGAATGAAATTAGCAAAAAAGGCAGCAACCGTAGGTCCAGCCCCATTAACGCCCAAGCCCCAGCAACGATAAGCAATCAATGAGGGGCCAATAGCCACAAATAGGATCAATGATCCCGTCCATAAGTTAAGGTCAACATAGGCATGTCCAGTAGCAATTTCAAAGCTATCAAAAAAACCTGTCCAAACAAGACCTACTAAAACTTGAGCCATCAAGAAATCTGCCCATGGCCACTGACGCTCAGTACTGGCTCCAGGACGACTGATCATCCAACTGTAAAAAGCCCAAAGGATTGTGGCGATCATGATTAATAGATCCCCTGCCACCATCTCCATTGACATCAAAGCGCTGAGATCGCCCCTGGTCAATACAACTGAGACGCCGACAAGAGAGACGGCCGCTCCAATCATCTGCAAGAAACTGGGTTTGACTTGATAAAAGACTGCGCCAATGATCAGCATCCAAATCGGCATGCTTGCTCCAATCAGCGTCACATTAATAGCTGAAGAAGTCTGTAGTGCAAGGTAGAGCAGCACGTTATAGCTTCCCACCCCAAATAATCCGAGCAGTAAAAAGCGAACTTTATTCTTCCATAATGGGCTGCTGGGCTTAAATACACGCCAACCAAAAGGCAGCAGCAATAAGGCAGCCAAACCCCAGCGTAAAGCGCTTAAGGTAATCGGAGAAACACTTCCAACCAATGCGCGTCCTGCAATAGCGTTTCCAGCCCATAAGGCCGTGGCAGTGAGGAGGTAGAAAACGGTTGCAAGATTAAGCTGGGGCATTTAGGAGGTTCAAGGATGAATAGGTATTCAGGGGCCCCAAGCAAGGGATACCCCACCATTGTAGAAACAAATCCTCGGTATTGCTAAGATAGAGCATAAATAAGGCAATACTCAATTAATTGAAGGACAAATAGTGGCAATCATCACCAATATTGAAGACTTACGAGTACTTCATAAAAAACGCACTCCCAAGATGTTTTATGACTATGCCGATTCAGGCTCTTGGACAGAGTCCACCTATCGAGCGAATGAGTCTGATTTTCAAAAAATTAAATTCCGTCAACGCGTAGCCGTTGATATGAATAACCGCACGACCAAAACCACCATGGTTGGCCAAGAAGTTACCATGCCAGTTGCTTTAGCACCTACCGGCCTCACTGGCATGCAACACGCTGATGGAGAAATTTTGGCGGCGATTGCTGCAGAAAAATTTGGCGTTCCCTTCTGCTTATCCACCATGAGTATTTGCTCAATTGAAGATGTGGCCGAGAGAACTACTAAACCATTTTGGTTTCAGCTCTACGTGATGAAAGACCGCGGCTTTATAGAACGACTCATTGAGCGCGCTAAAGCCGCAAAATGCTCAGCCTTAGTACTCACGCTTGATCTACAAATTCTGGGGCAACGACATAAGGATTTAAAAAACGGTTTAACAGCGCCTCCTAAACTCACCATTGCCAATATGATCAATATGGCCACCAAGCCGCGCTGGTGTATGGGTATGGCGATGACGCCACGTAGAACTTTTCGCAATATTGTTGGTCATGCATCCGGTGTAGGTGACATGTCTTCGCTTTCTTCTTGGACCGCAGAGCAATTTGATCCTAGCTTGAGCTGGGCAGATGTGGAGTGGATTAAAAAACTCTGGGGCGGAAAACTCATCATCAAAGGTATTTTGGATGAAGAAGATGCTCGCATGGCAGCAAATTCTGGCGCCGATGCTTTGGTAGTTTCGAATCATGGTGGACGTCAATTAGATGGCGCCATCTCTAGCATCGCCGCGCTCCCTGGCATCGTAAATGCAGTTGGAAACGATATTGAAGTATGGATGGACGGCGGCATTCGTTCAGGTCAAGATGTATTGAAAGCTTGGGCTCTAGGTGCACGGGGCACCATGATCGGACGTCCATTTCTTTATGGCTTGGGCGCTATGGGTGAAGCAGGCGTCACCAAATGTCTTGAGATCATTCAAAATGAATTAGATATCACTATGGCACACGTTGGCCATCGCGATATTCAAAATGTAACGACCGATATTTTGTACCCAGGAACTTTTTAAATTAAATATTTACTAAACCACCCTATCATCCTATTTGGGGTTTCCTTTGTCGTATTTACCCTAGCGGTTTGGATTGGCAACATCTTTCTCAGCCGCTATCGCACGAAAGACAGTGAAACCTCGCAGGATCTGGGAGTTATTCAAACAGCAACCCTCACCCTGCTAGCCCTCATCATCGGCTTTACCTTCTCCATGGCGATCAATCGCCATGATCAACGTGAGGTATTAGAGGAGGCCGAAGCCAATGCGATTGGTACCGAGTACCTTAGGGCTGACCTCTTACCCTCAAGCTCTGCGGCCAAAACTAAAGATTTACTTAATCAATATTTAGATCTTCGTATTTTGTTTTATTCCAAACAACCTCATGAAGTCGTGATCAATATTCGCCAACAGACTGATGAGTTACAAGAAGCTTTATGGAATGAGGTGCTTCCACAAGCTCGCACTCACAATACTCCCATGATGATGTTAGTAGTTTCAGGCATGAATGATGTTCTGAATGCTCAGGGCTTTGTTCAAGCGGCTTGGTGGAATCGCATTCCCAATACGGCCTGGACTTTGATGGGTGCTATTGCAATCTGCGCTAGTCTATTGATTGGTTTTGGTGCACGCAACTTCAAAAAGAATGTTGGCTTATTCATCATCTTCCCCTTTGTGATTGCCATCTCTTTTTTCTTGATTGCAGATATTGATAGCCCTAGAGGCGGAGTCATTCGCATTCAACCAAAGAATTTAATTACACTCAAAGAGTCTTTAAAGACTCATTTACCCGCAGCAATTCAGCGTCCATAAATAGGCGGTATACATGAAACGAGTAGTAGATGTTTTTAAGAACCGCGGCCGCGAACTCATCTGGACATACGTCATTGACCTGAGAAATGATGAAGAATTTCATCCTGGCCAAGCAGACTTTGAAATCGAGGCTTTGAGGCTCTCGCAACTCGATAAGCGAGGCGCTGTAAACGAGTTGAGCGCCAAAGTTAGACTCAATAACTAAGATCATCCCCACCCTCAGGGGGTAATTAGAGATGAATTAACCCTATAAGATGTATTGGTAATAAGAATGATTATCATTTATATTAATGAATAAATTATTCACATCCAATGTATGCAAACCAAACACTATCACCCTGCTTCCATCTTCCTACATTGGCTCGTTTTCCTCCTATTCATAGCGGCCTTCATTGCCATCGAATTAAAAGGGCAATTCCCAAAGGGTAGCGAGCCTCGTGAGCTTTGTAAAACTGTTCACGGTGTCTTTGGACAACTCATCTTTATAGCAATGGCTCTCAGACTGATAATTCGTTTAGTTTATGGCGTTCCTAAGCCCAGCAACCCAAAACCTGTATTCATCTCTTTAGCTAAAGCAATGCATTGGTTACTGTACGCCCTGCTTTTAATAGCGCCTATCTTTGGCGTACTGTATTTTCAGTATGGTGGCAAAGAAATCCATTTCTTTGGATTGGTATGGCCTCAACTGCTCACCCCTAATCCAGAGATGAAAAAGACAGTAGAAGGAATTCATGAATTCTTAGGAAACTCGCTGTATTTCTTAATTGGAATACATGCCTTAGCCGGCTTATGGCAACATTACGTACTGAAAGACGATACACTTCGTCGCATGTTAAATAAGATTAAAGCGCACGCTTAAGGATTACACAGGATGAAACCACTCTCTAAAAAAGCTAAAGTGGCAATTGGCTGGACTGTATTAATGACCGTTGTAGGCACTGCCATGTTGCATCAATGGCAATTCTTTGCAATGGGCTGCGCCTCTCTCGCATTGCTGCTTGTAGCCAATCATTACGATCTTCTCAAAGATCCTGAAGATAAAAAATAAGACCTCTATTCCCGAAAGAATGAGGTCTTATATTCTGCGTTAAGCAGAAGTGACATTAGAGCGTTGGGTAGTCGGTATAACCAGCCTCTTGTCCGCCATAAAAGGTAGCTCGGTTATAAGGATTTAACGGTGCATTTTTCTGGAAACGCTCCGCTAAATCTGGATTCGAAATATACAAACGTCCGTAAGCTACTGCATCCGCTAAACCATCTTCCAAAACCTTCTCACCCATCGCCTGATCATATCCACCCGCAGTCATAAATTTTCCTTGATAGGCGGAGCGGAACATTTCTGAGGTAATAGGAGCATCTTCAAGTACTTGGTCACCACCACCAGCACTGGTTGAGCGCGGCTCAATCATATGCACATAGGCCAAGTTATAGCCATTCAACTTCTGAATAGCGGCAGTAAATAATGCTACTGGATCGCTGTCACCCATATCATTAAAGGTGCCATAAGGTGAAAGACGAATACCAATGCGATCGCTTGGGAAAACTTTAGCAACCGCTTCAATAACCTCGCCCAAAATACGCAAGCGATTTTCTATTGATCCGCCATATTGATCCTGACGTTGATTGGTTTTGTCTTGTAAAAATTGATCCAATAAGTATCCATTGGCCGCATGAATCTCAACACCGTCAAAACCCGCTGCTTTGGCATTTTGTGCCGCCAACTCATACTCCTTGAGTAAGCGAGCAATATCTTCAACACTCATTGCTTTTGGTGTTTCATAATCTTGCAGCTGCCAATCAGCCCCATAAGTTTGACCTGCAGGAGCAATTGCTGAAGGCGCTTCTGGAACGCCATGCTCTGGATGCAATGAAGAATGAGAAATACGTCCGACGTGCCATAGCTGCGCAACGATCGCTCCACCCTTAGCATGTACTGCCTCAACAATTTCTTTCCATCCCGCAGTTTGCTCTGGTGTGTAAATTCCAGGAGTCGCGGGATAGCCCATACCCAGCGGTGAAATTTGAGTGGCTTCAGTGATGATCAAACCAGCACCGGCACGCTGTGAATAGTAGGTTTTAGCGAGTGGATTAGGAACATGTCCAGCGATAGCACGCATTCTTGTGAGAGGTGCCATAACGAGACGATTCTTCAATTGAATTGCACCGAGACTAACGGGGGTAAACATAATTTCTTTGCCGGACATATAACTCTTTCTATTTTCTGAAAATGATTCGAATGGATGACTGTAACAAGTTTTACTCTAGAGCGCAGGAGAGTCTATTTAGAAATGCCTCGGGTACGCTTCAGGCCCTGGCTCATTTCTGAGCATTCTTTTATGCAGCTTGATAAAGCTAAAAACTCTTCTTGGTGTGCAGTAGATGCTCTAGCTACCAAGGCAATGACCCTTTTAGGAGCTGGCGTTGCTAGTGGACGTGCCTCGAGATCAGAATGATTGAGCAGGCCACTCTTAATGGCCATCTCCGGCAACAAGGCTATGCCTAGCCCTGACTCCACCATCTGAATCAAAGTTAATAAGCTAGTTGCCTCATAGCCATCGACATTCCGGATATCGGATTTTTTGCAAGCTTGCATACTGTGTTCACGGATGCAATGACCCTCTTCCAGTAATAACAAACGATCCGCCATCTTGATGGGTAGCGTGATTTCTTTTGCCTTTAAGGCGGGATCATCACTTCTGGCAACCAACCAAAACTCATCGCTAAATAATTCTTCCACTAGAAGATTACCAAGCTCATAGGGCAAAGCAATTAATGCAAAGTCCAACTGGTGATCTGCAAGTCTGGTTAAGAGATTGGCCGTCAAATCCTCGCGCAAGGTAATTTTGAGATTAGGAAAACGCTTGCGGATCTTGGGCATTACCAAAGGCAATAAAAATGGGGCAATCGTTGGAATTACACCCAAGCGTATCGTTGCCGACATCGGCTTGCCCAGTGACTCGGCCCGCTGAACCAAATCTTCGGAGGCAGCCAAAATAGTCTTAGCGCGCCCTAGTACTTCTAAGCCAGCAGGCGTAATGGAGACATTTTGACGATCACGCTCAAATAACTGAACCCCAAGACTCTCCTCGAGCTCCTTTAATCCCGCACTCAGAGTGGATTGCCCAACAAAGCAAGCCTCGGCAGCCCGCGTGAAATTGAGCTCCTTAGCGAGCGCCACCAGATAGCTCAACTGCCTTAAAGAGGGTAAATAAGCCATATGGCCTCCTTATCGATTTATTAGATAAATAATATCATTACTATTCATTGGACTGATTAATCAATTCAGCGCAAACTTCATCCCATGGTGAAGGAAGCATGAATACCTAAACCCCTAACACTGTTAATCATTGAAGAAAGAGGAGCAAGATGGCACGTCCTGAAATTAAAACCTTCCAAAATTTGGAGTCTGCATTTGCTGGTGAATCTATGGCTCATATTAAGTATCGCTATTTTGCAAAACTGGCTCGTGCTGCTGGCGACGAAGAAACAGCTAAGATTTTTGAAGCCACTGCCGATCAAGAAATCATGCATGCTTTTGGTCATTTAGATTTGCTCTACCCTGCGCAAACAATCACGCCAGCGCATGCCTTAGAGATCGCTATTGAAGGTGAAACCTATGAATACACAGAAATGTATCCAAGCTTTCGCAAGACTGCTGTAGAAGAAGGCAATGCCGCTGCAGTAACAGAGATTGATGAGCAAATTGCAGAATCTAAAGAGCATGCTGAGCAATTTAAAGCAGTCTTAGAAAAGGCAGCAAAACGCTTTGCAGCCCTCGCAAATGTAGAAGAACGTCATGCGAATCACTATAAACAGGCCTTAGAGAAGGCAAAGATATTTGCAGCCGGTTGAGCAGCAATGAGTAATTAAATTTAAAATGAATGATCTATTAAGGAAATCAGATGAAAACTTGGCAATGTATCGTGTGTGGTTTTATTTATGACGAAGCAAAAGGCTTGCCGGAAGATGGTATTGCTCCTGGCACCGCATGGGCTGATATTCCGGAAGACTGGGAATGTCCAGACTGCGGAGTAGCCAAGTCTGATTTTGAAATGGTTCAGGTAAGCTAAGTCTTTCATCTAATAACGCAGCACTAGGGAGCTCAGCTTTGGAACAAAAAACATCATTACCCCAATCTGCCATCACCATTATTGGTAGCGGATTGGCTGGGTACACAGTGATTCGTGAAATACGAAAATTAGATAAAACGATTCCAATCACCCTCATTACCAAAGAGCCTGGATACTTTTATTCCAAGCCTATGCTCTCGACTGCCCTCGCCAGCAAAAAGGATGCTGCCCAACTAGTATCCACACCGCAAGATGGCATGGCTACCCAATTAGAAATTACCATTCTTTCACACACTGAAGTCAATGCCATTGACGTGACTGGTCAGACAGTAGTAACCAATCAAGGCTCATTCCCTTATGGGAAATTGGTTCTTGCATTAGGTGCAGATCAAATTCGCTTACCTCTACAAGGCGATGCTGCGGATGAAGTTATCACCGTCAATGACTTAGAGGATTATGCAAAATTTCGCCAGCTGATTGATGGCAAAAAAAGAATTGCCATTTTGGGAGCGGGACTGATCGGCTGCGAATTCGCCAATGACTTGGTGATTGGCGGCTACGAAGTGGATGTCATCGATCTAGCACCTCAAGCCTTAGGGCGCCTTCTGCCTGCCGAAGCTGCAACAGCGCTTCAAGAAAAATTAAGTGCTGCTGGCGTTCGCTGGCACTTTGCGACAACCTTACAAAGCATTGACCACAAGAATGATGCCCTTGAAATTGCCCTTGCTAATGGCGCCTGCTTGAGCAGTGATGTTGTGCTGTCAGCAGTGGGACTTAGACCACGGCTAGACTTAGCGAAAGCTGCTGGTTTGCAAACGAACTTGGGTATTGTGGTGAATCGCGAACTGGAAACGAGCGTAAAAAATATCTTTGCGATTGGTGATTGTGCCGAAGTTGATGGGCTAGTTCTCCCCTATGTAATGCCAATCATGCAAGCAGCCAGAGCGTTAGCACCAACACTCACCGGCCAAACCACCGCCCTAATCTATCCCGCAATGCCAGTCATGGTCAAGACACCCGCATTACCGACAGTAGTTTCTCCGCCGGCCAAAGGAGTGTCTGGCCATTGGAAAACAATCATGGTAGATGGTGGAGTAGAGGCACGCTTTGAATCACCTGAAGGCAGGTTGCTAGGCTTTGCCTTAATGGGAAGCGCTACCACCCAACGTGCAGCACTTACTAAAGAATTGCCGCCGATACTGGAATAAACGCTGTCTGAGCGCCTACTGGTAGCGGCTTAAATTCATTGCCAATAAAAAGGCCCGCATGGCGGGCCTTTTTAACTTCAGAGAATTACTCTCAGAGAGTGATTTATGAAACGATCACAAACCATGTTGTGTTGTGTGATTGAGCAACCATCAAGAACAACATTGGCACTGAAAGCAATGTGTTTAAACGGGATGTCAACATTGCAACACGTGCAGATTTAGCTTTTACATCAGCTTCAACAGTAACCATGCCTAAGGCACGCTTTTGATTTGGCCAAATGATGAACCAAACGTTGAAAGCCATCACTAAAGCAATCCACATACCTAAACCAATAGCGCGGAATGGCGCTTGCAATGTAAAGGCTTGATGCAAGTAACCGTTTAAAGCGGCAACAATCAAACCAGTTACTACTGTAAACAAAGCAGCGTAGCGGAACCAGAACAATGCAGCAGGGGCAATGACTTTACCGATGGCTGGTTTTTGTTCATCAGGAATCTTTGGCATAGAAGGAATTTGCACAAAGTTAAAGTACCAGAGCAAACCAATCCACATCACACCAAACATCACGTGCAACCAGCGGAAAATGAAAGGCAATTCAGCAGAAGCAAAGTTGCCGCCTAAAGCCAAAATAATTAATACGAGAAGCGCAAAACCAGCAAATACGGTGCGCCCTAATGAAGTCAAAATTGAAGCCATGAAAGGATCTCCTTTATATAAGAATGCGGTGTAACTATAAACGATTCTAGTGAATTTGTTTAAGTTCACCCAAATGGGGAATTCTTACTCAAAATTGCCCAAAAACCGGAATCTGCCCCTCCCCCACTAGAGAACCATGAATTACTAGAAAAATAGATAAACTATGAATATTGATTTGCACAGATTAAAACCCAAATATATAGAGACATGAAGATGCAGTTAAGCCACCTCACTAAAGCAGTTGTACTATTAAGCTTTGCCATCTTGGGCTGCCTACAGCATGCCCAAGCACAGGAATTTCCACCCAAGAAAACAATCACTATTGTGGTTGGTTTTGCCCCCGGTGGATCTGCTGATAGCGCTGCCCGCATCATTGCGAAAAAACTCAGCGAAGATCTTGGTCAAAATGTGATCGTCGATAACAAGCCAGGGGCTGGCGGCAATATTGCTCATGCCTATACTGCCAATGCGACACCTGATGGTTCCGTTATTTTGTTTGGCTCCATTGGCCCACTGTCTATCGCACCTCATTTAATGAAGTTGCCTTATGACCCTCAAAAGGATTTGGCACCGATTACGATGGGCGTTACCTTTCCTAACGTTTTAGTCGTCATCCCTGAGTTAGGCGTAAAGAATTTCAAAGAGTATGTTGCGATGGCCAAGAAAAACCCTGGCAAGATTACTTTTGCTTCGACTGGCAGCGGATCAGCCTCCCATCTACAGGGTGAGCTTTTAAACGATAGAGCAGATATAGATACTGTTCACGTTCCTTATAAAGGTGGCAGCCCTGCAATGGTTGACCTCCTTGGTGGCCGGGTCTCATCCTACTATTCCGCTTTAGCTACCGCTGATCCCTACATCAAGAATGGCAAACTCATTCCGATCGCTACTACTGGCTTAAAGCGCGCGCCAACCCTACCAAACGTTCCTACGATTGCAGAATCTGGCTATCCAGGATTTGATGCTGTGAATTGGTATGCGTTTGTAGCGCCAGGCAAAACACCTGATGTCATTCTAGAAAAATGGAATAAAGCATTGGTTGCTGTACTCAGCGATAAGGCCACTAACAAACAGTTAGCAGAACATGGCTTAACGCCGAATCCTAGTAGTCGTCAGGATCTTGCTAAATATATTGCTAGTCAATCTGCCACTTGGGGCAAGATTATTTCTGATAGAAAAATTACAGCCGAGTAATCACTCGGCTGTATTGATATGCGGCAGGGCTGCTAGCGATTTACTGAGCAGTCCAACCCCCATCCATATTCCAGGCTACGCCCCGAACTTCAGAGGCATCTGGTCCACAGAGAAATACCGCTAAAGCTGCCAACTGCTCAGGAGTTACAAATTCTCCTGAAGGCTGCTTCTCAGAAACCAGCGCTTGCTTTGCTGCCTCGTTAGAGATCCCCTCACGTTCAGCACGAGCGTCTACCTGTTTTTGGACCAAGGGTGTCAAAACCCAACCAGGGCAAATAGCATTACAAGTAATGCCAGTGCGCGCATTTTCCAAGGCGGTGACTTTTGTTAATCCGACAATACCGTGCTTGGCTGCGACATAGGCTGCTTTTTGTGTAGATGCGACCAGACCATGAACTGAAGCAATATTGATGATGCGACCCCAATTGCGTTTCTTCATTCCAGGCAAGGCGTGATGCGTCGTATGAAAAGCAGAGCTTAAGTTAATCGCAATGATGGCATCCCACTTATCAGTAGGAAAATCTTCAATATTGGCGGTGTGTTGAATGCCGGCATTGTTCACCAAGATATCCAAGGAACCAAAACGTTTTTCAGTTTGCTTGATGAGATCTTCAATCTCAGCAGGCTTACTCATATCTGCGCCGTGATAATCTACCTCAACGCCGCAAGCTTTAATTTTTGCTAAGGCTTCCTCTTTTTCGCCAAAGCCATTCACCATAATATTGACGCCCTGCTTTGCCAATGCAATTGCCATTCCCAAGCCAATACCGCTAGTAGAACCTGTTACCAGGGCTGTTTTACCTTTTAATGTGGACATATCTTCAATACCGTATCAAGTTAATCAGGGGGGGTCGCAAAATAGCGACCGCTAAAACTTGATGTTACAGGATACCCATACCCCATGAGGATGGGGTATGCACCAAGAAAATAAGGATCAGAGGAAAAATTAGATCTTTTTGAGGGCCCGCAGGATCTTTTCGCAAGTAATAGGCTGATCAAAGACATTTACCTTGAATGGTGCCAAGGCATCATTGATTGCATTTTGTACGGCACCAGGCGCACCCGCAGTACCAGCCTCACCTGCACCTTTTGCACCTAGCTTGGAAGATTGCGTTGGCGTCTCTACGTGCGCTACCTCTATGTCCGGCATTTCATTGGCCATAGGTACCAAGTAGTCTGCCATGCTGCCATTGCGTAACAAGCCGCTTTCGTCATAGAGACATTCCTCAAACAATACGCCACCAATACCCTGAACAATAGCGCCGCGAACTTGCTCATCGACCAACATAGGATTAATCACTCGACCGCAATCTTCTACCGCCCAATGCTTGAGTAGTTTTACAAAACCAGTCTCGGGATCTACCTCAACATAAGAAGCCTGAACGCCATTCGTAAAAATAAATGGGTACTCTTTCTGGGTGTAGTGACGCGTCACCATCAGGTCAGCTGAAAATCCTGCAGGCAGAGTATCGGTTCGGAAATATCCAATCCGTCCAATCTCACCAAAAGGTAGCAGTGACTCACCACTGGCTTTATCTAGCACATGACCTCTGCGAACTGATAACTCAGTAGCAGATCTGTTCAAGATTGCCCCTGCTAATCTGAGAATATTTTCTTGTAGAGCTTGGCAAGCTAAAAGCACTGCCTCACCGCCAACGCCTGCGCCCCGTGATGCCCAGGTTCCACCCCCATAAGGAGTGACATCGGTATCGCCAGTAACAATGCGTACCTGATTGATGGCGACTCCAACCGCATCCGCTGCAATTTGGGCATAGATACCCTCAGTACCCTGGCCTTGCTCACCAACACCAATTAATACCGAAACTACTCCACTTGGATCTAGGCGGACTGTTGCACCATCCTGAGAGGCAATCCGCGCCCCACCGACACCATAAAATGCTGGACTTGGATTAGTCAACTCAATCAAGGTTGCGAAACCAATACCGCGATAGATGCCCTGCTTACGCAATTCCTCTTGCTCCTTACGCAAGGCAGGATAGTCCATCATCTTTTCGATTGTGCGTAAGCATTGCTCGTGCGAAAGAACTTCTAATTTGATTCCTGAAATTCCTGAGCAAGGATAAGCATCATCCGGGATCACATTGCGCTTACGGAACTCCAAAGGATCCATCTGTAACTGTTGTGCCGCTAAATCTACCAAGCCCTCGGTAACTGCACAGGCAATCGGATGACCCACACCGCGATACTGACAAGTTGGCGTTTTATTCTGAAATACGACATTGAGTTTGGCGCGATAGTGTTGATGCTTATAGGGTCCGCCAACTAAATTGACCACCTGGTTACCCTCGATGGCGCTGGTTCTCGGAAACATTGAATAAGGACCAATGGCAGTTAAATCATCAATCTCAAAGGCCAAGATATCGCCTGCCTTATTAGCAGCAATACGACCCTTGATACGATGCTCACGCGCATGGATATCGCTCGTAAATGACTCGAGACGATCCGCCACAAACTTCACGGGGCGCTCAAGCATCATTGCTAAGCCAACCGTAGCAAAATCATCAGGATAGGCATGTACTTTGATGCCAAAGGAACCGCCAACATCTTTGCAGATCACATGCACATCGGATTCGGATAGACCAAACTGACGACAATACAAATCTTGCATCATGTGGGGCGCTTGCTGGGAGTGATATACCGTTAAGCGCCGCTCACCTGGGTTGTAATCCGCAATCTGACAACGAGGCTCGAGGGTGACGCCAGTATGTCGACCAAAACCAAAGGTAGCTTCCGCGACTACATCAGCATTAGCAAATACCTCATCTACATTTCCGACATCTAAGCTGCGGGTAAAACATAAATTATCACCAAGCTCAGGATGAATTAATGGCGTCTGTGGATCCAAGGCAGTCTCCATAGAGACAACAGCCGGCAACTCTTCCCACTCCACATCAATTAACTGCAAAGCATCTTCAGCTTGTGCTCGGGTCTCTGCTACTACCGCCACTACCGGCTCACCCTGCCAACATGCGCGATCAATCGCTAAGGCATGTTGTGGCGCAGACTTCATGCCCGCTAAGTGGCCTAGCGTTGCCACCCAAGGCTTACAAATTTTTGCCATTTCCACGCCATCCACCACTGCGAGTACGCCCGGCATCTTGCTTGCTTCATCTTTATGAATCTTACCAATCTTCATGTGCGCCACAGGGGAGCGCCAGTAAACAACATGTCCCATGCGCGGTAACTTAATGTCATCGATATAAGTTCCTTGGCCTTCTAGAAGGCGTCTTGCACTGTGTCTTGGTTCGCTATTACCAATATAGCGTTGATCATTGGTCACGGGATCCAATACCAGTCCCTTTAAATCACTTGGCTTATTCATCTTACGGTTTCCTAATTCGATTAAGCGTGAGCAACAACGGGTTTGATTTTTTGACCCTTAGCACGTGCATCCAATACATCGACAATGGCATCCACAATCGAGTGATAACCAGTGCAGCGGCAATAATTTCCCGAGATCCATTCGCGCACTTCTTCACGCGTCGCTTTGGGTCTTAGTTCAATTAATTCGGCTGCAGCTAACAACATTCCAGAGGAGCAGAACCCACATTGCATCGCGTTATGACGCATGAAAGACTCCTGCAGATCCGACAAGGCACCACTCTTGGTAAGACCTTCAATCGTCTCAACCTCGCCACCATCCGCCTGAATCGCGAGATATAAACATCCCCGAATAATTTGACCATTTACCTTCACGGTGCAGGCACCACAGGCGCCCTGTTCACAGCCAAGATGGGGGCCCTTTAAATGCAGTTCTTCGCGCAAGAAATCTACTAAATGGGTTCGCGGCTCTATCTCTGCTTTTACAGAAACGCCATTCACGGTCATTGCAATTTTTTTCTTAATGCTCATCAAAATCTCCGAATTCTTTTCTGACGTATTTCAGGAAACCAAATGCTTGAGACCACGCTCAAGCAATACCCCGATTAAATGTTGTTTCGCTTCTGCACTATTCGTAATATCGGCAATCGCCTCGATCTCTGAGCGAGCTGCTGCTACCGCTTTACCGATTAAGGCTTCGTCAAGCTTGTGACCATCAACCAAGTTCTGTGCGCTAGTAGCCATCACTGGAGTAGCGCCCACAGAGAAAAAAGTAAAAGCGCAATCATTTAAGACATCGCCCTGCTTCTTAGCTACCGCAGCTAAACCTGCAACGGCATAATCGCCATGCCTTCTAGCTAGCTCATGGAAATAAAAAACTTGATCCTGAGTGGCAATTGGAAATTCGGTTGCCACGAGGATTTCATCTGGCTCAAGTGAGGTGGTGTAAAGATCAATAAAAAAATCTTGAGCGGAAATACGGCGCTCACCTGCAGGACCACAAATAATCATGACGGCATTCAAAGTCAAGCTGCATGCTGGCCATTCTGCTGCTGGATCGCCGTACGCCAATGATCCACCCCATGTACCCAGATTACGAATAGCACGATGCGCAATGTGTGGCACTGCAGCTTTTAATAAGGGCGCATGCTTGGTAATTAACTCTGAATCTTCAATTTCGGTGTGCGTTACTAGCGCACCAATTCTGAGCTGGTCGCCAACTACGCTAATGCCCTTTAGCTCAGCGATATCCGTAATATCAATCAGTACGCTTGGCTCTGATAGACGCATATTTAATGTGGCCAGCAAGGTTTGACCGCCTGCAATTAAACGCGCATCCTCACCTGCCTCAGACAATAGAGATAAGGCCTCAGGCAAGGCCTTTGGCTTTACATAATCAAATGCTGCGGCTTTCATTGTGTCTCCTCCACTGCCATTTTTTTAGCCCTTAAGGCTTTATGTTTTTTTGCTAATGCGCTTACTGCAATTTTTATTTTTTATGACTGCCTTACTACTCACTACCAGTACCAGACTCCAGCACCACTGTCTCCCCGCCTAATTCTTTTGCAAACTTTTGAAAGAAATCATCTGCAATCTTTTTTGCTGATGCGCTAATTAAGCGCCCGCCAATTTGTCCTAACTTTCCGCCAATAGAGGCTTCAGTCGTGTATGAAATCAAAGTTCCACCCTCTGCCTGCTTCAACTCAACGCGGGACTTGCCTTTGGCAAAGCCAGCTGCGCCACCAGATCCCTCAAAAGCCATAGAGCAAGACTGGTCAGGAATAATGTCGCTGAGGAGCAATTTGCCCGAAAAACGTGCCCTGACAGGGCCAATCTTGAACATCACCTTGGCATGAACCTCCTCTGGAGAGATTCGGCTAATTTCCTCACAACCCGGAATGGACTTAGCCAGCACATCAATATCGTTCAATCCCCTCCATACATCTGGGATTGGAGCGGCTATGAGTTGCTCGCCATTGAGTTCCATTTACTCTCCTTGGGGTTTGTACGAATAGAGTCTTATCGACCAATTGTTCAACAATGTACCATTATTTAACTTTTGGTCAATAAGTCCAAATTCGGATAAACCCTGAGAATCCATGCGTTTTACTGAAGATAGCGTTTCCAGCCCAAATCAAGCCGAAAATTCGGTAGATGCCATCGCCCCAACGAGGCGTCGGATGAGTACTGCCGAGCGGAAACGTCAAATTTTGGATCGCGCCATTCAGTTTTTTGCCAAATACGGGATTGACGGTCAGCTCCGAAATCTGACCAAGGAATTAGGTGTCACCCACACCCTCCTCTATCACTACTTTCCAACTAAAGACGCACTGATACAAGAAGTTTACAAAGAGGTATTTGAATCCAGGTGGAAACCCGAGTGGGAAACACTACTGGATGATGAGTCGCTGACTCCTGAAGAAAAGTTCAATGCTTTTTATTTGGATTACACCAATACTGTCCTCACCTATGACTTTGTACGCATCTTAATTTTCTCAGGCTTGAGTGATCACAGTATTAGCGATCGATTCTTTGCGTTATTGCGCTCGCGCTTATTACCAAGACTTATACGCGAGACTCGCAAGTACTGCAATCAACCGACTACACCTAAGCCTACTCAGCGGGAACTGGAGTTCCTCATGGGCTTACATGGTGGTATCTTTTACATTGGCATGCGCCGCTGGATCTATGGTCAAGCGATATATGCCGCAGAGAGCCCAGACACCGAACAAGAAATTATTCGTGATCGCGTGCAATCCTACCTTCACTCCGCTAAATCTCTATTTGCTTAATTCCAAAGGTCGACATGTCCAACTTAAGCCTTAACCACTTCTCCATTCGCAGTCTTGAAATTGAAAAAACGACTGAGTTCTTTACTAAATTATTGGGCTTAACTGTTGGACCAAGACCAGAATTTCCCTTTCCTGGTGTATGGCTCTATAACGGTGATGAGAGTAGCTGGGCCAATGCCGTACTCCATCTGATTGCGATTGATAAGAATGATCCCAATGGCTTAAAGAAATATCTTGGAGATCGCGATCCTTCTTCTCTGCACGGCTCAGGTGCAGTTGACCATATTGCCTTCTTTGCAAATGGTCTCGAAGAAAAAATTGCACTGCTTCAATCCATGAAGGTTCAATACCGCGAGCGTACCGTTCCAGTTCTCAAACTCCATCAGATCTTTCTAGATGATCCCAATGGTGTGGTCATCGAATTGAACTATCCAGCAGAAGAAAAAGCTGCTTTAGACGCCAAGGCGGCATAAGAAAGCATTCATGGCAAAAATTCTGGTAGTGGGCGGATCTCTTGGAGGCTTATTTGCAGCGAATATGTTGCTGCGCCAAGGTCATGACGTCACCTTATTGGAGAAAGCCCTAGGTTCACTAGATGGTAGAGGTGCAGGGATTGTGACGCACGATGCTTTAGCGAATGCGCTGCGTGCTGCCGGTGTAACAGTAGATGACACCCTGGGTGTTCCAGTAACAAAGCGAGTGACGCTAGGTGAAGATGGGCAAAGCCTGGGTGAAATGGAGTTGTCACAAGTATTAACCTCTTGGAGTCGCTTGTATCAGATGCTTAAAGAAAGCTTTCCTAGCGAACGCTATCTACAGGGCAAAACCGTCATTGCAGTCAAGCAAGATAATGATGCTGTGTATGTAAGCTGCGAAGACGGCAGTCAATACGAAGCAGAAGTATTAATTGCTTCTGATGGAATCCGCTCTGGGGTCAGAGCACAAGTCGCTCCAGAGATCCAACCTGAATATGCTGGTTACATTGCCTGGCGTGGTGTATGTGATGAAGCCTGTCTCTCCAAATACACCTTAGATACCTTATTCAATCGTTTTGGCTTTTGCCTACCAAATGGCGAACAAATGCTGGGCTATCCAGTAGCAGGATCAGGCAATGACACACGTCCAGGAAAGCGCCGTTACAACTTTGTCTGGTATCGCCCCGCCTCTGAAAACGATGAGCTTGTTAGTCTCTTGACGGATGATGATGGCCACTACTATCCAGCCGGAATTCCACCTCTGAAAGTTTCCTGGAAACATATTCACAAAATGCGCCAAAAAGCCAAAGAGATTCTGGCGCCGCAATACGCAGAGATCCTGGAAAAAACGGCAGCGCCATTCTTGCAGGCGATTTACGATGTGCGCTCCGAGGAAATTGTATTTGGGCGCATTGCTTTAATGGGTGATGCTGCTTTCGTTGGAAGGCCACATGTCGGTATGGGCGTCACTAAGGCAGGCGATGAGGCAATGGTGATTGCTAAACATATTGCCCAACTGGGGGCAACTCCCGCTGCATTGCAAGCGTATAGAGATGAGCGGCTTCAACTGGGTCAGCAAGTGGTAGCCAGAGCGCAATATTTAGGTCGATATATGCAGGCCCAGGGTAGCAAAGGTACCCCTAATAGCGAAAACCTGAAACGCAATGCCGACACAGTCATGGCTGAAACTGCAATCGATATCAGTGATTTATTAGCCCAAGGGAAAGCAGTGCCTGAGTCCACGCATTCATTGGTGCATTCAGTTAAGATTTAGAACATAAAAAAGTATTCTTATTTAAACAGGTTTTATATGGAGGAGACAACCATGAAACAAAAAGTAACGAATCAATCCAGAAGAAAAGTATTGATCGGTGGAGCTGCCGTAGCGAGCACTCCACTCTGGTTAAACGTAGCAAATGCTCAAGCAGACACCATTAAGATTGGTTTTCCAACACCCTTAACCGGCCCCTTCTCTGCAGAAGCACAAGACCAAGTCAAGGCTGCTGAATTGGCTATCAAAGAATTTAATGATGCCGGCGGCTTTAATGGACGCAAAGCTGAACTCTTAGTGCGCGATGACAAACTCAACCCAGGTGAAGCTGCAACTCGCACCCTAGAGTTGATTGAAAAAGATAAAGTGAATTACGTCGTTGGCTCACTGTCGGCTGCTACTCAACTCTCGATTAATGCAGTTTGCAAAGAACGTAAAGTGCTCTTTAACTCTATTAGTCAATCTGACGCCATCAATGAAGCAAAAGACTGGAGCGTTTATACATTCCACGAAGCGTTAAATCCGACCATGACCGCTGGCGCTGTTGCTCGCTACTCCATTCCACGATTTGGCAAAAAGATTGTATTCTTAACCGCTGACTATGCCTATGGTCATGAGATGGTTCGCGCCTTTGAGCGTGCTGGAAAAGAAATGGGTGCGACAACCCTAGCGGATATTCGTCATCCATTGGGCGCATCGGATTACTCTGCTTTCTTGCCACGCATTAAAGCTCTGAATCCCGATATTTTGGTGCTTTGTAATTTCGGTCGTGACTTAGTAAATGCCGCCAAACAATGTACCGACTTTGGCTTGAAGTCCAGCATGAAAATTGTGACCCCCGTTTTGCTCTATACCTCACGCCTTGCTGGTGGCCCTGAAGCTTTTGAAGGCATCATCGGCGGCACATCCTACTACTGGGGTTTAGAGGATCGCATCCCTACTGCTAAAGCATTCAACGATGCATTCCGCAAAATGTATAACGGCTCTGTACCGTCTGATTACGGCGCATTAGGTTACGCTGGTGTGAAGAGTGTTTTAGCTTCCATCAAGATTGCAAAATCAACTGACACCATGAAGGTAGTTACTGCCATGGAAAACCTGAAGTACGACTGGTACAAAGGACCTGAGTACTATCGTAAATGTGATCATCAAGCAGTTCAGACTGTCATTATTGTGGAATCCAAGTCTAAGAATATGAAAGACAAGTATGACGTCTTCAATATTTTGACGATCGAACCCACGACTGAAAAGAACATGCGTTCTTGCGCAGAATTGGGTCACAAAGCCTAAGGCAAACACGTCAAGGCATTCATCTGAATGCCTTGAACTACTCCCCCTGATCTATTTGGGTCAAGGGGAGTTTTTCTGAGTACATCTATGACTGGTCTGACATTCGAACTTTTATGCATGCAACTACTAACCGGGATTGCTCTCGGTAGTATTTATGCGCTATTAGCCTTGGGCTTATGCTTGATTTTTGGCATGCTCAATGTAGTGAACTTTGCCCACGGCGCCTTCTTTATGGTTGGCGCCTTCTTAGGCGTTTATTTTTTAGGCGTTACTGGAAACTTCTGGTTTAGCTTATTGCTAACCCCCATCCTGACAGGATGCCTTGGCTTAGTAACGGAACGTTTTTTGGTGAGGCCTTTGTATGGTCGCGGTATCGATTACCCCCTCCTACTGACATTTGGCCTATCCTACGTATTGATTGAGGTAATGCGCGTCACTTTTGGTATCGAAGGTCTTCCATCCGTCACCCCCGAGGGCTTAGGCGGCACCGTCAATGTAGGTATTGGCTACTTCCCTAAATATCGTTTATTTTTAATTGCTGCGACCGCGGTCATTATTTTTGGTGTGTGGTTCTTTATTCAAAAAACCCGTTACGGTCTCATTATTAAAGCGGGCGCTGCCGACCAAGAGATCGTGAAAGTTCTGGGTGTTGATATTGCCAAGGTTTGGTTGCTCGTGTTTGCGCTAGGTTGTGCTATCGCTGGCTTATCCGGTATCTTAGCTGCCCCCACTCGCTCAGTAAACCCAGAAATGGGCATACCCATTTTGGCCGAGTCCTTTGTGGTGACAGTTGTGGGCGGCATGGGATCTCCCGTCGGGGCTGTAGTAGCGGGCTTACTAGTAGGCATCGTTTACAGCATGACTTCCCTCTTCTTTCCAGATCTTGCCGAACTTTCTATCTTTGTTCTGATGGCTGTTGTGTTATTAATTCGCCCGCAAGGACTTTTTGGTAAAGCAGGAGCGATGGGCTAAGACCTAGATAACGATATGAACTCATTTTTCCAATTCATTGCACGTCATCGCGTATTAGCCAGCACGCTTTTCTTGGCTATCTTTCCGTTCATCATGCCGTATGAAGCATTAGCAATCAACATCCTGATCTTCGGCTTATTTGCCATGGGCTTTAATCTGCTCTTTGGTTATATGGGCCTACTCTCATTCGGCCACGCTGCTTTTTTAGGTACTGGCAGTTATCTCACCGGCATTAGCATTGTTCACTATGGACTACCCTGGGGAACCGCTATTCTGATTGGCGTAATTGGATCAGCCATCGCCGGACTCATCATGGGCTTCTTGGCGATCCGCACCCGAGGCATTTATTTTTCAATGGTGACATTGGCGCTTGGCCAAATCATGTACTACTTGTTCTATAAATCTGAGAGCCTTACTGGCGGTGAAAATG
Source organism: Polynucleobacter sp. AP-Latsch-80-C2 (assembly GCF_018882185.1). GTDB lineage: Bacteria > Pseudomonadota > Gammaproteobacteria > Burkholderiales > Burkholderiaceae > Polynucleobacter. The sequence continues at coordinate 128,333 of NZ_JACVOY010000005.1, forward strand.
GTTTGCGTGGCGTGAGAGTCGATACCTTCAATATCTTGGGTATCCCAGTAGATTTTTTAAATCCCCTGGTGAAGTACTACATCATTCTCTTCTTTGTAGTCATCGCTATCTGGTTTATCTCACGCATCCTCAACTCACCCCTTGGTGCCGTGATGGAAGCGATTCGTGAAAATGAGAAACGGGCATCGGCTTGTGGCTTTGATGTGGCCCGCACCAAATTACTGGTCTTCGTTTTATCTGCCGCGATTTGTGGATTAGCTGGCTCTTTGCGCGCCCTCCATCTTTCTATTGTTCCGATCGACTCCTTGCATTACTTGCAATCAGGTCAGGCGGTGATGATGAGTATCTTGGGCGGCATGGGTACTTTCTTTGGGCCTTTTATAGGTGCTGCAGTCATGCTCTATCTTGAGGATGTAGTGACGACCTTCACAAAACATTGGATGGCGGTCATCGGCCTCGTCTTTATGTTCTTTGTGCTGTTCTTCCCAAAAGGAATCTGGGGAAGCATTCTGAGCAAGCTCCAAATTGGGCAGGATTCAAAATAATGAATAACGCTAATAAAACCCCTATTCTTGAAGCGCGCAATGTCAGCAAAAGTTTTGGTAAGTTCAAAGCTTTGCAAAACGTATCCACTAGCTTTATGCCTGGAACTTTGACTGCCATCATAGGTCCCAATGGCGCAGGGAAAAGCACCTTCTTTAATGTTCTGAGTGGTGCATTCCCTCCCACTAGCGGTCAAATTTTATTTAACGGTAAAGATATTACCGGCATGCAACAGTATGAGTTTGCCCGCATTGGAATATCCAAAAGTTTCCAGATTACCAATGTCTTTAAGCAATTAAGCGTTCATGAAAATGTCCGAGTGGCAGCGCAAATGGAAACCGCACGCTATAACTTTTTACGGAATGCCCAAAGCTACCCTGAACCAATCGAGCTAGCCGATCAACTATTGCGCCGAGTCAATTTAGAACATCTTCGCAATAAGAAGACTGGGGATTTAGCCCATGGCCAGCAACGGGCCCTCGAGATTGCCATGGCATTGGCTTGCAATCCTAGCCTACTACTCTTAGATGAGCCTACGGCTGGTATGTCACCTGAAGAAACACTCGTCATGATGGATCTCATTCGCACCTTAGCAAGTGAGCGTACCGTTATTTTGGTTGAACATAAGATGAAACTCATTATGGGATTATGTAAACGCATCATTGTTCTTCACCATGGCGAATTTTTAGCTGAAGGAACTCCAGAAGAAATTCAAAATAATGCAGAGGTACGCCGCGTGTACCTGGGCCAAGGTTAAATTGAAAGCGATCTATGTTGCGTGTTGAAAACTTAAATGCCTGGTATGACCGAAGCCACGTTTTACAAGGCATCTCACTCGAAATAAACAAAGGTGAAATCGTGACCTTAATGGGTCGTAATGGTGCAGGCAAAACAACCACCCTGCGCTCCCTCATGGGCTTACTCTCTAAGCGCCAAGGTTCAGCCTCGATTGATGGGACTTCATTTTTAGATATGCCAGCACACGCCCGCTTCCATCTAGGCTTGGCATATGTCCCTGAAGACCGCCGGATTGTTCCTGGCCTCACCGTAAAGGAAAACCTAGAGCTTGGCATCATTGCCCAAAAGAATCGTGGCGATATGAGTGCCATGGTGGATGAGATTGCAGAGACCTTCCCCCGCCTCAAAGAGCGTCTTCATCAGGATGGCACCTCCATGTCTGGTGGCGAGCAGCAGATGCTAGCTATTGCTAGGGCGATGATTGGAAAACCAAAAGTCATCCTACTCGATGAGCCATCCGAAGGCATCATGCCAGTCTTAGTCGATGAGATGTTTGAATTGTTTGCCAATCTTAAGCAAAAGGGTTTAACCATCCTCTTGGTAGAGCAAAACGTCCAACAGGCTTTGAAGATTTCAGATCGTGCTTATATCTTGGATCAGGGCGAGATCGTATTTCATGATACGGCTCAGAATTTACTGAATAACGATGATATTCAGCAAAAGTATTGCGCGGTTTAAAACAAATGCAACCAATGTCCAAGCTGATGCCAAATACTATTGGGAACTAAGGTTAGCATCCAGGTTATCGTGAGATAACGAAACAGTTTTCCAAAGAACATATAAATTAAGCATGGCATCCATGCGAGTCGCAACCATCCTGCGGCAAAGCAGAGTGGATCACCAAAACCAGGCAACCAAGATAGTAGGAGCATCTTCGGGCCCCGCGCTGCTAACCAAGCTTGCACACGGCCATGCGTTGGCCCCTTTAATGACTCAAAACTACGTCGACCAATGAATCCAAGCCACCAATCAAGCATGCCTCCACAAGTATTACCAACTGTCGCCACCATAATAGCGATCCAATACATCTGCGGTTCAATCGAGACATAGCCAAATAGGATGGGCTCCGAACCAATGGGAATTAGCGTTGCGGAAATAAATGCGCTAATGAATACAGCAGGCAGTCCAACAGAGGGCATACCAAACCATGAGAAAAAATGTCCGAACATCTGCTCCATTAAGGCAGCATCCCAGAAGTTTTCAGGATTTGTTGAGGTAAATTTTCAATTGGCAAAATCTTGGCCCTTTATTCATTTCTAGGGCTTATTGTCCCCTTCTTTTTGCTATTTTCACGGATTTTCAAATCTTGCTTAAACTATTGTCCAATTCATCAAATAAACCAAAAATTGATTAACTGAGACATTAATGAATCAACCGATCCCTAAGCCAGACCAATACCAAGATATGCGCGAGGCCCTGCGCGACCTATGCAAGAGCTTTGACTCTGCCTACTGGCAAAAAATCGACCACGAACGTGGCTATCCAGAGGCTTTTGTTAAAGCAATGACCGATGCCGGCTGGTTAGCAGCTCTAATCCCTGAAGAATACGGTGGCTCTGGCCTGGGTTTAGCTGAAGCCTCAGTGATCATGGAAGAAATTAATTTTTCGGGCGGTAACTCAGGTTCTTGCCATGGCCAGATGTACAACATGGGCACCTTACTTCGCCATGGATCAAAAATACAAAAGCAAATGTATTTACCCAAAATTGCTTCTGGTGAGTTGCGACTTCAAAGTATGGCGGTAACTGAACCTACTACAGGAACTGATACCACCAAGCTCAAAACAACTGCCGTTAAAAAAGGGGATAAATACATTGTCAATGGTCAAAAGGTGTGGATCTCTCGGATTCAACACTCTGATCTGATGATCCTACTGGCACGCACTACCTCTTTGAGTGAGGTGAAGCGTAAATCAGAAGGTATGTCGATTTTTATCGTCAACCTCAAAGATGCCATTGGTAAGGGCATGGAAGTCAGACCCATCGCCAATATGGTGAATCATGAAACCAATGAAGTCTTCTTTGATAATTTAGAAATTCCAGCAGAAAATTTAATCGGTGAAGAAGGTCAAGGATTCAAATACATCTTAGATGGTTTAAATGCAGAACGAGTACTGATTGCTGCTGAGTGCATTGGTGATGCTTATTGGTTTATTGATCGCGCTACACGCTATGCTAATGAGCGCGTTGTATTTGACCGCCCTATTGGAAAAAACCAAGGCATTCAATTCCCAATTGCCGATAGTTATATTGAAACCGAAGCTGCAAATTTAATGCGCTTTAAAGCTTGTGAACTCTTTGACAGCCATCAACCCTGTGGACCAGAAGCCAATATGGCCAAATACTTAGCTGCTAAGGCTTCATGGGAGGCTGCTAATGTTTGCCTACAAACTCATGGTGGGTTTGGCTTTGCTAATGAATACGACGTTGAACGAAAATTCAGAGAGACACGTCTGTATCAAGTTGCCCCAATTTCAACAAACTTAATCTACTCCTACGTGGCCGAGCATATTCTTGGTCTCCCAAGATCCTTTTAACTGGTATTGATATGAGCATTCGCCCACTAGATGGCATTACCGTTATCTCACTAGAACATGCAATTGCAGCGCCCTTTTGCACAAGACAGCTTGCTGATTTAGGAGCGCGCGTCATTAAGGTGGAGCGCCCCGGTAGCGGTGACTTTGCGCGTGGATACGACAAACAAGTGAAGGGTCAGAGCTCTCACTTTCTTTGGGTAAATCGTTCTAAAGAAAGCTTATGCTTAGATCTCAAGCAGCCCGCAGCACTAGCCGCACTTAAAACGCTTTTAAAAACTGCGGATGTACTGGTACAGAACTTAGCACCCGGCGCTGCGGCGCGCATGGGATTGACGGCAGAACTACTGCAAAAAGATAATCCGCATTTGATATTGTGTGACATCTCAGGATATGGCAACAACGGATCCTACCGTGATAAAAAGGCGTATGACCTACTCATCCAAAGTGAAGCGGGCTTCTTATCGGTAACGGGTACCCCAGAATCGCCAAGCAAAGCTGGCAACTCAATTGCTGATATTGCTGCAGGCATGTATGCCTATACCAATATTTTGGCAGCCCTATTACAGCGAGGCAAAACTGGAAAAGGCTCTGTCATTGATGTCTCGATGCTTGAAGCCCTCGGCGAGTGGATGAGTTTCCCCATGTACTACGCCTTCGAGGGGGCTGAACCACCACCCCGAAATGGCGCTTCTCATGCAACGATCTATCCATATGGCCCCTTTAAGGCAGGCGATGGTGGAACGGTCATGCTGGGTTTACAAAATGAACGGGAATGGGCTCAATTCTGCGATGTCGTACTTGAGGATCCTGTACTCGCTTTAGATGAGCGCTTTGATAAGAACTTTAAACGCAATGAAAAGCGTACTGAACTCTTGGCAATTATTGATCAGTGCTTTAGTAAGCTGACGACTGAACAAGTCATCGCCAAGCTTGAGAAGGCACAGATTGCCAATGCACGACTCAATGATATGAAGGGTCTGTGGAATCACCAACAGCTAAAGGAGCGTGACCGCTGGGTCAATGTCGATACCCCTGCCGGAAGTATCCCCGCCCTTTTACCGCCTGGATTAAATAATACTTATGACTATCGAATGGACCCGATTCCATCAGTAGGCGAACATACCGATGCCATTTTGAAAGAATTGGGTCTAAGCGATTCTGATATTGCCAATATGCGCTCTAGCGGCGCGATTTAGAGTAGTGGCGATGTGAGATGAGCTGCATTCTCTAGAAAATGATGCCAGCGTGGACGCTTAGCCCATACCTGTGGATTGACTAGATCAGACTGCGCCAAATAAGTTTGTATCAACTTGCTAAGATCAGCGCAAAAATCTTCGTTATACACAATGAGGCTGATTTCAAAATTGAGGCGCAAGCTACGTTGATCAAAATTGACGGAACCAAAAATAGCTGTTCGCTTATCAATCAACAAACTCTTGGTATGCAATAAGCCCCCATGAAATTCGGCAATCTGAACGCCCGCACTCATTAAATCGGCATAGTAACTCTTACTACTCCAAGCAACTAAAGTGGAGTCATTTAATTTTGGCAGAATCAGCGTTACCTTTACACCGCGTCTTGCGGAAGCCATCAGCGCCTGCATCAAACCATCATCAGGGCCAAAGTATGGCGTCGTGATAGTAAGCTCTTCCCGTGCATCAATCATTGCTGAAAGCATGGTTTGATACAAAACATCATCACGATACACTGGTCCAGAAGCCAGCTCTTGCGCAATAGCAGCGCCCTGAAAAGGCGCTACAGGCGGTATCCGATCATCAAAGTGGGTGATGTTTGGATTGTCCACACTCCAGTCAAATGAAAACGTAAGCTCAAACTGTGCCGCAACCGGGCCCTCAACACGAACCATGGCATCGACCCACTCTCCAACTCCGGAGTCCTGCTTAAAGGTTCTGGGGTCAACCATATTCATGCTGCCAGTCCACACAATCGCGCCATCTACAACAAAGATCTTTCGATGCAAACGAAGATCGGCTCTGCGGAACTGGAAGCGCCCAATCTGAATCGGCAAAGCCTCAGTTACCTGAATACCTGCATTACGGAAGCGTGCGGGCCAATTAGATTTAAACCAAGCGCCACTACCAAGGGAATCGAGCAATACACGGCACTTCACTCCACGCTTTGAGGCTGCAATCAGAGCCTCACCTACTCGATCCGCATCTCCACCCAAAGCCCAGATATAAAACTCAAGATGTAGACTTTTCTTTGCCTGATTAATCTCATCGATGAAATTTTGCAAAATTTTTAATGAATTGGTATGTAACTCAAGACGGTTACCGCAAACTACGGGCGTACCATTTTGGGATTCAGCCAAGAGACTGAGGGCTCTACCCTCAGCTGGAATCTTCTCTCTATCAACAGCATAATCCTGGCGCATTTTTTCAGTGATCTGCTCATACTCACGATTCATGCGATTAATCTTCCGGGTTAATTTTCTGCCGACAGGTCGTTCACCAATCAATATATAGAGACTGATACCGACAATGGGAAAGCTCATTACGATAAAGATCCAAGCAAAGGCAACGCCAACCGGCCTTCTCACCGAAATAATGACCCCAATGAAATAAGTCACCAATAAAAAATGGACCAGTAGAAGTCCATTCAATTTCATATTAAAGGTTGAATGCAAAAATATACTTAACAGCTCATTCATAGCAGTTCCAATTCAGCAGTAATTCCTAGGTGGTCTGATAACTTCATCCAATCATGCAATATTTTCGCAGAATGGATTCTTAAGCCGCGCACATAAATACGGTCCATCGGTAACATCGGTCTAATACTTGGAAAGGTCTTTGCAGGCGCCCCTGTTAAGACCTCAAATACCTCATCAAAGCCAGCCTCTCGCATGGGGGCGCTCACGCGATTACGCCAATCATTAAAATCTCCAGCAACAATCGTAGGGCCATCTTGGGCCAAGACTTTAATGTAATGAATAATTTCTTCTAATTGACGCTCTCTACCGCGCTCAAATAAAGCCAAGTGAACACAAAAACAATGAATGGGTTTATCTAGACCCTCGAATTGCGTAATGCTATGCAAAAGTCCGCGACGCTCAAATCGATAGGCAGAAATATCGTAATTATTTCCTTTGTGTAGAGGGTGTTTAGACAAGATTGCATTGCCATGATGCCCATCTGGATACTCTACGTTTTTACCGTAATGCCAATCATGCCAAAAATCCTCAGATAAGAAGTGCGTTAATTCTGTTAATGGCCATTGTCCAAAGCGGCGCAATCTTCCACGATGTTCTTGCTGAAGTTCTTGTAAAAATAGTAGATCAGGATGATGGCTGCGCATTCTTTGGCGCAACTGATAAATAGTGGAATGTCGATGCAAAGGAGATAACCCTTTGTGAACATTCATACTCATCACGGTAAATCGACTGCTACCCACCATACTCATGAAGACTGCCCAGATGCTTGTTGGCGCCTTTGGCGAGCTAAATAGATTTCACCCTCAACCAAGTCCTGACATTGCATGCACTTGTTGCAGATAGATGCCTGCTCCCTTAACTCATCAATCGAGTTAACCGGATTAGCATCTAAATACTCACGAAGCTCTTCATCAAACACCTCGTTACAGAGGCAAACGATTTGGGCCATAGGTCAAAATTAGGGTGATTTGTCTCATTGAGACCATTTTGCCATCCCCTTGATAGAATCGACCGCATGTTTACTGCTTTTCAAGATGCCCTAAGCCTCCTTGCCCAAATGAATGGCGGGGTAATTGGCATCGTGCTTGTGTCTCTGCAGGTCAGCCTTTCTGCCCTTCTGATTGGCACCTTGCTAGGATTACCTATTGGCGCTCTTTTGGCTACAGAAGAATTTAAGGGCAAAAAGGCCGTTATTGTGACCCTCAATACCCTCATGGGGGTTCCTACCGTCATAGTTGGGGTGGTGGTCTATCTGCTGCTGTCTCGCTCAGGCCCTCTAGGGGCATGGGGATGGCTCTTTACTACCAAGGGCATGATCCTAGCCCAAATACTACTTACAACCCCTTTAATTGCCGCTCTAAGCAGGCAAATCCTAGAGGACTCCTGGCGCATTCACCGCGATTCCTTCTTAAGCCTGAGGCTCCCTCCTCTATCGCGCTACAAATGGTTGATTTGGGACTGCCGTTTTTCCCTCACCATTGCGATTCTTGCTGGCCTTGCCAGAGCGATATCCGAGGTAGGCGCCGTCATGATTGTTGGCGGGAACATCGACCACTCCACTAGAACCATGACTACCGCCATAGCACTAGAAACCAGCAAGGGAGATTTACCGTTAGCTCTTGCATTGGGGATCGCCTTATTAACGATAGTGCTCGTTGCCAACCTCTTTACTTTTGCAGTTCGTCAAATTGCGGAGCGCCGTTATGGTTAACACCGCCGAAAAATTTAGCAAGTTCATCGAGCTCAAGAATGTCAGTGTGATGAGCAATGGCAGAACAATCTTGAGCATCCCACATGCCATGATTCCTGCAGATCGAATTACCGCCTGCATTGGGCCCAATGGGGCTGGAAAAACGACCTTCTTAAAACTATTAGATGGGTTAATTAAACCCGATACGGGAACGGTGACTTATTCATTTAAGACCAACACCGCGCTTGTCTTGCACCATACGCCCATGATCAAGGCATCAGCACGAACAAATCTCAGCTTGGTAGCCGATGCTTATCCCAATATTACTGCTGCAGATATTCATCAAGTGCTTGAGAAAGTAGGCTTAAGGTCTCTTGCTTCAAGCCCGGCCCATAAGCTATCTGCCGGAGAAAGACAGAAGCTATGTTTAGGAAGGGCGCTCTTACAAAAGCCTCATTTAGTCTTACTAGATGAGCCAACCGCCAACCTGGATCCAAATGCCACAGATCAAGTAGAGAAACTGATTCGAGAGTTTGATCAAAATGGCTCTGATATTATTTTTTCCTCGCACCAGCTTGCCCAAGTTCAAAGACTTGCGCAATACATCATCTTTATAGATGGTGGTGAGATAAAAGAAAAGGGACCCGCAGGCCCCTTCTTCTCCGATCCTCAAACGCAAGCCGCTAAACGCTACCTACGTCAAGAGTTACTCTCCGAGTAATTATTTTGCTGGCGCTGGCGCAGCTGCTACAGGGGCAACAAATGGTGGTGGTGCAACACATGCGGCTGGCGCTGGGGTGCCTGATACTCTAAATTTATCTGCCACACGATTTTGAGCTTGGCAGAGTTGATAAGCACCTACTTTATCCCCATAAGCGGCTTTAGCTTTTGCCAAATCAGCAGCAGCTTGCGCCTCAGGAGTTAATGGAGGCAAAGTTGCAAATGCAGCAACTGATACGAGTGCGCCGAATGTAAAAGCAATGATTTTTTTCATGGCTTTGTCCTTATTTATTAAGTTTGTCATACCAGAGCTCATGGTGCTCTTTGGCCCAAGTAGCATCAACATAACCTGTCTTCATGCCGTCAATCGAGCCTTGCATACCAATCGTTCCAATGTAGATATGACCCATTGCCATCGTAGTCATCAAGATCGCCGCACTGCTATGAATGATGTTGGCGATCTGCATCGTGCCACGCAAATACTCAATCTGCATAAACGGCACAATCATGTCGAGCACGAAACCGGATGCTGAAATCAATAGACCTAAGAAAGTCATGCCAAACCAAAACCAAAACTTCTCACCCATATTGAAGAAGCCTGCTGGCACATGCTTGCCGCTGAACATGCCTCCAAAAGTGAGCAACCAGTCCAGATCACCTTTACCAGGGATGTTCTTGCCAACAAAAAGAAGGAAGAAGAGCACAATGGTTAAAGTAAATAATGGGCCCGTGAAATTATGGATATTTTTACAAACCATTAGGAATGAACCATAAGCCACACCGCCCATGAGCGGCATTGCAAAATACTTGCCATACAAAATCATGAGGCCGGTGAACGCTAGGGCCAAAAAGCTAGCTGCCATCGTCCAGTGGATCAGGCGGTCTAAGGCACTAAAGCGCTTGATCTTTACGCCAGACATTGGCTCATGTAGCTTGATTGAGCCTTTGATGGTGTACATCGCAATGATGCCGAAGAACGCAATTGCCAAAAGCCAACCGCCGTACACAGTAATGATGCCGTTGCGAATCAAACGCCATTCTTGACCTGCGCGCTGAATTAAAACACCAGCTTGCTTGTCAGGGATGCTGACGTAGTTCTGTGGATCGCTATTTGGCGCAGTAAAAATAGAGGGGTTTGCTGGCTGCGCTTGCGCTTGTGTTCCATTTGCTAAGCTATTTGGATTGGCAGGAACAGACAAAGGTGGAATATCTACTCCACTAGGGGATGGTAACGGCACCATCGGTGCACGCTCAGCAAAGCTCATTCCGCTTGCGAGACTGAGCGATAAGCCAGCAGCCACTACCAAAGTGCGCAGAACTTTAGAGAATGATCGTTTCATACACATGTCCTTAAACGTTTTCGTTTTATTTATTGTTATTGAGTTGATCACTTAACGCGACTGTATTCGTTTTGAGCTTGGTTACGCTTATCGATAGACTCTGTCCAACTCGCTTGATTACCAGGCGTCCAACCCTTAGTCATGAAGCCATCGTTAGCCCCCATGTAAGGCGCGACATCAGGACGCTTAGCAGCTTTAGCAGCAATCTCTGGTGGTTCAGAACATGCGGCTAATAGAGAAGCTGTTGCAACACATAGGCCAAGAATTTTGAAATTGAATTTCATTATTTAGCCCCTGGAATTTTTGCTGCTGGAGTTGGAGTGGGTGCAGGAGTATCTGGACCACCATAAGCAGTAGACCATCCGAAGGCTTTGGATCCTGGATACTTTCCATTCTTTTCACGTGTAGCAACACGCTGATTGAAGATACCAGTAATCACATCACTGTCGCCACCGATCAAAGCTTTTGTAGAACACATCTCAGCACATAAAGGTAACTTGCCTTCTGCTAAACGATTGCGGCCATATTTTTCAAACTCGGCAACACTACCGTTTTCCTCTGGGCCACCGCTACAGAATGTGCACTTGTCCATCTTGCTGCGAGTACCAAAAGCACCTTTACTTAAGAACTGTGGCGCACCAAATGGGCAAGCAAATGAACAGTATCCGCAACCGATACAGATATCTTTGTCATGCAGTACTACACCCTCGTCGGTGCGGTAGAAACAGTCCACTGGGCACACAGCCATACAAGGAGCATCTGTACAGTGCATACAAGCAACTGATATTGATTTCTCTTGACCGATGATGCCATCGTTGACCGTGACAACACGACGACGATTAACGCCCCAAGGAACTTCGTTTTCATTCTTACAGGCAGTAACACAGCCGTTGCATTCAATGCATCGCTCTGTGTCGCAAATAAATTTCATTCTTGCCATTGTGTTCTCCTGACTTTATTTTTTAACTTAGGCAAATTTTTCGATTTGGCACATGGTGGTTTTGGTTTCTTGCATCATCGTCACCATGTCATAACCATAAGTAGTCGCAGTATTAACCGCCTCACCCTGAACTACAGGTGCAGCACCTTCTGGGTAGTACTTGCGAATATTTTCACCCTGCCACCATCCCGCAAAGTGGAATGGTACAAAAGCAGTTCCTTGGTCAACACGCTCAGTAACGAGTGCGCGCACTTTGATTTTTGCCCCAGTCGGAGACTTAACCCAAACATAGTCCCAATTCTTAATACCGCGATCTGCAGCAGCCTGAGGATTAATCTCGACAAAGTTTTCCTGTTGTAACTCTGCCAACCATGGGTTGGAACGAGTCTCATCACCACCGCCCTCGTATTCCACCAAACGACCAGAGGTCAGAATGATCGGGAACTTCTCGTAAAGTTTCTCATTCAAGTTTTGATCTTGCAGAGTCTTATAGAGTGTTGGCAAGCGCCAGAAATTCTTTCTATCCGCGGTCGTTGGATACTTGCGCATCATTGGTGCGTTAGTACTGTAAAGCGCTTCACGGTGAATTGGAATGGCATCTGGGAAGTTCCAAACAATTGCACGAGCTTTGGCGTTACCAAATGGATGGCATCCGTTCTTCATGACAACACGTTGAATACCACCAGACAAATCGGTCTTCCAGTTCTTGCCTTCAGCAAGCTTCTTCTCATCGTCGGTAAGCTGATCCCACCAACCCAACTTCTTAACCAAAACGTGGTCAAACTCAGGATAACCGGTGGTAATTGCAGAGCCTTTGGAATAAGAACCATCTTCAGCCAACAAGCTCTTGCCTTCGCGCTCAACACCAAAGTTTGCGCGGAAGTTACCGCCACCCTCCATCACACTCTTACTTGTGTCATAGAGGTTTGGTGAACCTGGGTGTTTGATAGCGGCTGTGCCATAGCAAGGCCAAGGCAATCCATAGTAATCACCAGTCGTGTCGTAACCTGTTACTGGATCTACACCACCACGGGACTTCAAGGTCTTCGGATCAAATGTTGCAACCATTCTCATGTGCGCTTTAAGTCGTTCTGGAGTTTGACCGGTGTAACCAATCGTCCAGCATGAACGGTTGATTTCACGCAAGATGTCTTCAATTTGCGGCTCTTTCCACTGCTTACCGGCAAATTTTGAGTTGAGCATTTTGTAATTCTTTGACAACTCTTCACCAAAACCAAGACGATCAGCGAAAGCCTGCATGATCACATGGTCAGGAACAGATTCAAAGAGTGGGTCAATGACTTTCTCACGCCACTGCAATGAACGATTCGATGCTGTAGCAGATCCACAAGTCTCAAACTGTGTTGCTGCTGGCAATAAGTAAACATTACGATTCTTGTTTACTTTTTGCCCTTCTGCTGCCGGCATAGCTGCCATTGCAGCAGTCGCACTTGGATACGGATCCACTACTACTAGCAGATCTAACTTATCCATTGCACGCTTCATATCAAGACCACGTGTTTGTGAGTTAGGTGCATGGCCCCAGAAGAACAAACCTTTTACATTGGTCTGCTGGTCAATCATGTCGTTCTTTTCTAGAACAGCATCAACCCAACGAGAAACTGTTGTACCTGACTTCTCCATCATGTCAGGTGCATAGCGGCCTTTAATCCATTCATAGTCAACACCCCACACTGTAGCGAAGTGCTTCCATGAGCCTGCTGCCAAACCATAGTAACCAGGCAATGAATCTGGGTTAGGACCTACGTCAGTAGCGCCTTGAACGTTATCGTGACCGCGGAAAATATTCGTACCGCCACCAGACTTGCCTACGTTACCTAAGGCTAATTGCAAAATACAGGAAGCACGCACGATGGCGTTTCCAATAGTGTGCTGGGTTTGACCCATACACCAAACAACCGTACTAGGACGATTCATCGCCATTGTCTTAGCGGCTTGGTAAACCTGAGCTTCAGGCACACCACAGGCCTCTTCTACAGAGGCTGGAGTCCACTTTTCCATCACTTCTTTACGGATTTCTTCCATGCCGTAAACGCGATCATTGATGTACTTCTTATCTTCCCAGCCGTTTTTGAAGATGTGATACAGCATGCCAAACAAGAAAGGAATATCAGTACCAGAACGGATGCGGATGAACTGATCAGACTTCGCTGCTGTACGGGTGTAACGTGGATCAACCACAATCACTTTGCAACCATTCTCTTTTGCATGCAACAACATCAACATCGAAACCGGGTGAGCTTCAGCAGCATTTGAACCAATGTACAAAGCAGCCTTGGCATTCATCATGTCGTTATAGCTATTGGTCATCGCGCCATAACCCCAGGTGTTCGCTACACCTGCAACGGTTGTGGAGTGACAAATACGAGCCTGATGGTCTGTATTGTTGGTACCAAAGAAAGAAACCCACTTACGCAGTAAGTAGGCCTGTTCATTGTTATGTTTGGATGAGCCAATAAAGAACATCGCATCCGGAGAGTACTTCTCACGAATGCTCTTCATCTGCGCAGTAATTTCAGTTAAAGCCTGGTCCCAAGAAATACGCTGGTACTTTCCATCAACCAGCTTCATTGGATAACGCAAACGGTAGTCACCATGACCATGCTCGCGTAAGGCCGCGCCCTTTGCGCAGTGCGCACCCATATTAATAGGGGAATCAAATACGGGATCTTGACGAACCCAAACGCCATTCTCAACCGTGGCATCTACCGCGCAACCAACAGAACAATGGGTACAAATAGATCTTTTAACTTCAATCTTTCCTTTGCCATCCAGCATGGCTTTGCTTGGCTCAGCCACTGCTTTTTGCACAAAGCTCAATTGGCTAGCCGCAATACCGGCGCCTACACCTACTCCTGAACGCTTCAGGAATGTGCGGCGATCCATGGTTGGAACTGCTGCCTTGAGGCCGCGTGACAAACTCCCAATCAGGTGAGATGTCGAGCGACTGCTTTGTGGGGTATTGGATTTACGAGTCAGACTCATATGTTGTCCCTGAGAAAGTTTTTTTATTTATTGAATAACAATGGATACAAAAGACTGAATTACAGCAAAGTGGTTTCGTAATACTTACGCATATGCGCAGTAATTTGCTGACCCTCTTCTTTGGCCTTCACGGTGCTACCAATTTCTTGAATGACCGCTTTACCAACCGAGGTTTGGGTGGCAACAGCAACAGCACCTACGGTGGCGCCTGCACCAATAAAGAACTTACGACGGGACGGCTTGTTTTCGTCCATTTCTAAGGCTTTGGTTTTAGTGTTCATGCTGTACTCCTATTAAATTACTCTTGATTTGCGTCAAGTGTAATTGCATTTTTGACATATTGCAGACATATAAAAATGCTAAAGGCTTTAAGCCAAAAATGTTGCTATGCAACATTAAATCATGTCGTAACTCTGGCCCTCGATGGCCAAAAACTCACGCGTTAATGCAGCAACGGGGTGATAAAGATGCATCTCAGGAATGTCTTCTAATGCATCGCACAATTCGCCATACCAAGGGCGAATATGAGTATTGAAAAAAGCCCTTTGATTTGTAAGGTTTGAAATCTCGACATCATCTCCAGCAATCAGATATCTCATGACCTCGCAGAGTGCTGAAATATGGTCTTCAGTTTCAGTGACCTCATCAGCGGCTTCTAGGCCAAAATCCTCTAAGGCCTTACGGATATTGACCAATGGCTTTTCATTTAAGTGCCCAGCCATATAGAAAGATCCATTAAGGATAACGTTCGGCTTGCCTACGCTAATGAAATTGAGGTCAAACTCGTCATGCCAGGCCTTGGCTGGATTGTTTTTGGCCACTTCCACTACATCCATCCACAGCTTTGCTAAAGGCGCCTCATCAGCAGCATCGTGTTGATCGGCAGTTGCAGCAATTTGATCTAAAAGGGTTTGATCTGGTGGAAGCTGAAAAAAGCGGGCAATTAATCCGTATAAGTCAGCTCGCGCTAAATCCTCTGGCAAGCCAATATCGCCAACCTCTGTTGATGTACTTTCTTTTGCTGTATCGCTCATGTTTCTTTTTTCACCATATCCACTACGCGGCAATCGCCACACATCTTGAGTCTATCCATGGCGGCACCCGAGAATGCCCCATGAGTACCTAACTTCGCCAGCATTAAATCAACCATCTTGAGCGTGCCAAAAGGCTTGCCGCAACTGATGCAATGAAAGGCTTGGGTCTCATTGAGAACCACCTTCTGCTTGCGCTGCTCAACCCTCTGCAGACGCGGCACAAGAACTAGCGCATGCTCTGGGCAGGTCTGAACACAAATGCCGCATTGAACACACTGCTTCTCAATAAAGGAGAGCTTGGGTTCATCTGGGTTGTCTAATAAGGCACCTTCAGGGCAGCTACTGACACACGACATGCATAAGGTACAGGCATCCTGATTAATACTGAGGCCGCCCAATAGGGAAGACTTCGGTAAGGCGGCACCCGCTTCTGGCAAAGCCGTCTTGGCGTGTTTCTGCAAATACTCCAGTACAGCCTCAAGCGTTTCACGTTTCTGCAGTGACAAACCAAAACTTGCTGGAGGGCATAAGGCAGCCAATGCACCACGTTGTCGTAAGCCACCCATCGCTTTAGAAATCGGCTGCAAGTCATCAGCCGAATGAGTCTGTATTAAATGAATGCGAGCGTCAAAACCATAGGCTTGCAGGATAGCATTGGCCAGTTCTGATTGGGCTTGTAAGGCTGCGCGATAAGCGGGATCTTCGTCACCACTTAATAAGAGATGTATTTCAGCAAAACCATAGCTAAGTGCTCCCAACCACAAATCCAAACCAGTTGATGCGATGTGCTCTATGCCATAAGGAATCACAAAGGATGGCAATCCCTCAAATTGTTTTGGGAATACGTGCGCTGAACGACCCAAGCCATCAAGCAACTGAGTGCCCACTTTAAGGATATGTAGCAGCAAGCTAGGGGCAGGCGCTTGATTCAGCTTTTTGGCTTCAGCCATATAAACCGTGGCCAAAGTTTTCAATTCTTTGCCCTGGTGAACCACACTCGGATAGTTGTAACGCATGGCACCGGACGGACATACCGTAGCGCATGCGCCACAACCCATACATAAATTAGGATTAACTTCTACGCTTCCTTGACCACCTTTGAAGATCGAGGAGATTGCGCCCGTAGAACAAACATCGACACAAGCACTGCAGCCTACTTTGCCATTGCGGCCATGTGCACACACTTTCTCGTTATAGGAAAAATATTTAGGCTTTTCAAACTCACCCACCATCTCCAACAACTGATTCACGATCAAAGCTTGCTCAAAGGCATCTGCGCCTGGTGCAAAGTAGCCCTGTGGAGTTTGGCTCATCCGCATTTTAGGATCCGTACGCAAATCCAAAATCAAATCAAATTCTGCATTGCGCTGACAATCGGCTCGATCAAAAGAAATGGCACCGATGCTTGCACAAGCAGTGACGCAATCTCGATGCGATTTGCATTTACTCAAATCTATCTGAAAAGAAAGATCGATTGCATTTTCTGGACAGACTTCAACGCATGCGCCGCAGCGAGTACACATCTCGGGGTCAATTGGATTTTGCAAATCCCAATCGACAGAAAATTGACCTAAGTAGCCATCTAATTTACTGACCGACCCGGTATAGATGGGATAGTTTCGTGCGAGCGGTAAATCTCCGGGTTCGGTACAGAGAACTGATACATCTAAAGAGTCACTTAACTTCTCAGCCCAAGGAATGGCTTGTCTTCCAGCGCCGATAATCAAGAGCCTACCTTCACTTGCATAATTCACAACGGGGACAGGCTCTGCTTCGGGCATCTCAGCCAAAGCTAATAAAGCTGCAATCTTCGGAGTGGAGTTTTTAGCTTCTTGGGTCCAGCCGGCTACCTCCCGAATATTGACAAAACGTAATGGCGCAATCAATGGCTTCTCAGCTTGAGCAGCTAATTCCCCAAATAAAGCACCCTCTTGAGTACAGGCAACCACCAGTGAGTCCGAGCCATCTAGGGCTTGTAAAAATGATCCGACTTCCTGTCTACATAATGAGCGGTGTACTGGCATACCCAACGCCTTCGAATCCAAGGGCATCGTGCCGTTGCAGTTACAAACTAATTTTTGACTCATGACTTATCTTCTGTAATATTTTTCTTCTGGGCAAGATTATCGGTCGTATTGTCCACTACCTGCTTTTGCAACGATGTTGGGGGTATTAAATCAGCAGGCTTATCTGAAACGGAAGCCTGATCAGCCAATTCTTTTATTGGGGCAACCTCCACCTCTTTGCCAGACTTAGAAGCAGCTTCATTATCAGCTTTAAAGATTCCTAACAAATCACTCTGCACTAAACCACGCAGCATTTCTGGTGGCAGCAACTCAGGTTTAGAGTAATCATCAATATAGATATCTAAACCATCCATCACGTTAAAGTGAGGGTCACTGAACATTTTCTTGAGCGCAGCCTGTTGAACTCTTGGGTCAACATCTGGACGCATAAACGCAGAAAAGTCAGGATCAAAACGATCTATTTTTTCAACATCCTCTAGCGTGACAGGTGGTAGTGCTGGCTCTTCAATTGCCGGAAGTGTTGAGGGCTCGACGGCCTCTTCGCCAACCTTTTCCATCTCTTCATCTTTACCAGCTTTGCGCTTAGACCAGCGGCTTAAAAATCCATCAGCCATCATTCCTCCGCAGGGCGATCTGCACCCTTGAATGATGCAGGACGGTGGCGCTTTTTAGGTTCCGGGCGGTAATGCTCATTCACATATTCCTGTAGCCAGGATGCATGCTCATCACTCATCGGAACGGTGTCGACCGATTCACCGCCATCAAGTAGACGGCCAGCTTCGTTATAACTCACACAAATGCGATGGGGCACAGCAAAATTAGTATCAGCTTTTGCTAGCGGAATGGATTGCTCATCCAAAAAGCGTTCGAAGTCCTCTTCCAAGCGCCACATGACAAACCAGCAAGGTATTGTTGCAGAGACATTGAGATAGTAACCTTCAGCCTCATCAGGAAATAGGCTCAACTCAAATCCTGTAAATAACCAAGATTCTCCTTCAGCATCGCGCCCTAAAAACTGACCTACAATCTTTTCTTGCTCGAGATCTTGAGAATGAAATTGACCAAAATCGGGCAATACCTCTTGAGGGACCCACCGATACGAGATCCATGGGTTATCCAAATTTTGCTTACGCATTAAAACTGCAAAGCGCATAAGTCCTCAGGTGTTCTGAACCACGATGTTAGGAAATTTACTGCTCATATCTTTGGCTAGATTAGCAACCCGGATAGCAACTTGTCTAGCGATGTTTTTATAGATAGCGCTGATGGCCCCATCGGGATCTGCAACCACCGTTGGGCGGCCAGCATCAGCTTGTTCACGAATCGACAGGTTTAAGGGTAAGGCGCCTAAAAAATCAACGCCGTACTCTTTGCACATTTTTTCACCGCCACCAGCACCAAAGATATGCTCTTCGTGACCACACTGGGTGCAGACATAAGTGCTCATGTTTTCAATAATGCCAATAATGGGTACGCCGACTTTTTCAAACATTTTGAGACCCTTACGCGCATCTAAGAGTGCAATGTCTTGCGGTGTAGTCACAATCACTGAACCAGTTACAGGCACCTTTTGTGACAAAGTGAGCTGAATATCGCCAGTACCAGGGGGCATATCGACAATCAGGTAATCCAGATCACGCCAACGCGTTTGGCGAAGAAGTTGCTCTAATGCAGAGGTCACCATGGGTCCACGCCATACCATGGGTGCATCTTCTTCGATTAAGAAACCAATGGAACTCGCTTGCAAGCCATGCCCTTCCATCGGTTCGATCGTATTTTCTTCTATCGATTCTGGTCTGCCCGTAATACCCAACATCATCGGTTGACTTGGGCCATAAATATCCGCATCCAAGATACCAACTTGCGCACCTTCGGCAGCGAGTGCTAGAGCCAAGTTAACAGCAGTAGTTGATTTACCGACGCCGCCTTTGCCACTTGCTACTGCAATAATATTTTTAACGCCCGGTAATAATTTGACGCCACGTTGAACAGCGTGTGAAACGATATGGCTGGTGACATTGACGCTCACATTTTTAACGCCCGGTAGTTCACGTAAAACCTGAATGATCGATTTACGAATCATTTCAAACTGACTTTTGGCCGGATAGCCCAATGCAATCTCCAAAGAGATATCGCCATCCTGCACGCGTAAATTTTTAACGTTTTTAGCTGTTACGTAATCAATCTTGGTATTTGGATCAATTAAACCTTTTAAGGCCGCTTGAACCGCTTCAACAGTAACCGCCACCGCTCTCTCCTAAGAAATGCTCCCAATATAGGAGACTGTAAGTTTTGTAACTTTTTGTGAATATTGAATGTGTGGGTAGATTAACCGCACAAAGCTTATTTTGCTTGTAGGGGATTAAGCAGCGCTCTCGATTACCTCACCCCAAATTTGCCCTACAAATTATCAAGGCTTACGAATTCAGTTTAAAACAGGAAATCCCGCATCCGTAATTAACTGGCTCGCCTGCGTAGGTGTCAGGCTGGTTTCAAGGTTCACGGTTTGGGTTGCCAAATCTGCCTGCACCTTGGCCTGAGGATCCTGCGCTTGCACTGCCCTCGTTACCGCATTAATGCAGCCTCCACAAGTCATGCCAGATACTTTTAAAGTCAACATAGGAGGCCTTTTGCATTGAAATAGTTGCACATGAAATAGATTATCTTCTATATGAAGGCTCTAAAAGACACAAATTCAGTACTATTTACCTTGGATATTGGTGGCATGACTTGCGCCTCCTGCGTAGGGCGGGTCGAGAAGGCGCTCGATAAAATCCCAGGTATAGAAGCTGCTACTGTCAATTTAGCCACTGAACAAGCCAGAATTCGCCTCAAAACAGACTCAGATATCCAAATTAGTGATGTCATCGCTCTGGTGCAAAAAACGGGCTATGAAGCCAAATTAAGTTCCCCACATGGCAAAGCAGAATTGGCGCCTGCGAAGACCTTTTGGGGATCTGATGGCCTAGGACGAGTCTTGCTGGGCTTTGCCCTCTCTGCCCCACTTTTTTTGCCGATGTTTCTGATGCCCTTTGACATCCATTGGGCCTTGGCGCCTAAATGGCAACTCCTACTGGCAACGCCGGTTCAATTCTTCTTGGGCTGGCGCTTTTACAAGGCAGGATTTAAATCGCTGATGTCAGGCGTAGGCAATATGGATTTATTGGTGGCTCTAGGTACTAGTGCAGCCTACGGCCTCAGTATCTATCAAATGTGGAGCTCTCCTCATGCCAGTCATGAGCTCTATTTTGAAGGCTCTGCCGTCATCATTTGCATGGTACTTCTCGGTAAATGGCTTGAAGCGCGAGCCAAGCAACAAACTAGCGAGGCAATCAGAGCGCTCCAAAAACTGTGGCCTGAGCATGCCAAAGTACTCGACCCTCAGATAGTGATCACAGAGGGCGCACCCTTAAATGAATACCGCGATCTCCCACTAGAACAGGTCTTCCCCAAAGATCGCATCTTGGTTTTACCTGGTGAGCGTATTCCAGTGGATGGCCTGATTCTCATGGGCAAGAGTCATGTCGACGAATCCCTCCTCACTGGAGAAAGTGAGCCGGTTAAAAAACAGATTGGCGTCAATGTTATCGGCGGAGCGCTTAATGGAGAAGGTGTTTTAGTGATTGAGGCGCAAGCAGTTGGTGTTGAAAGCGTGCTGTCGAAAATCATTTCTCTTGTAGAGGATGCACAAACCCAAAAAGCACCTATTCAAAAATTGGTTGATCAAGTCAGCGCTATTTTTGTTCCCAGCGTCATCATCATCGCTGTGATTACTGGAGTTGCAAATTGGCTGTATTTAGATTCTGCTTCCATTGCCATTTTGCGCGCGGTTTCTGTTCTAGTCATTGCTTGTCCTTGTGCTCTTGGTTTAGCAACTCCTGCCGCAATCATGGCTGGCACAGGTGTTGCAGCACGTTTTGGCATTCTCATTAAAGATCCCCAAGTGCTCGAGCAGGCCCATCGCCTCAGCATTGTGGCCTTTGATAAAACGGGCACGCTCACGATTGGCAAACCGCGTTTACTTGCCCTCATTCCTTTCGCCTCCTCCACTCCATCAGAAGATATTTTGACAACTGCCGCAGGCTTGCAACTTGGTAGTGAGCATCCCTTGGCGAAAGCCTTACTCGACGCAGCTAAAGAACAAGGCCTTACACCTATTCCACCAAGCGCTAGCAAAGCACTAGCCGGAATTGGCATTGAGGGCAAACCTACCCAGGGCCCTTGGGAAAATCAAACGCTCTGCCTGCAGAGTGTTGCCTCGCTTCACGACAATCCGAACATCACATCAATCTTAGAAAAAGCGCAAACTTGTTTTGAAGCAGGTCAAACCGTTTCCGTTTTAATGAATGCTAAAACTCCTGCTACCCCCATTGCTATTATTGGTTTTGGTGATGAGTTGAAAGAGAATGCTAAGACAGCGATAGCTGCACTTCATCAGCTCCAAATTCGCACAGTCATGCTTTCTGGTGATAACCAAGCTGCTGCCGATCGCGTAGGTAAATCGATTGGGATTGATGAAGTATTTGCACAGATCCTGCCAGGTGATAAAGCCCAGATTATTCGCAAACTCCAGACGTCCGACATTCATCATCGTCAATGGGTTGCCATGGTGGGAGATGGCGTAAATGATGCCCCAGCTCTCGCTGCTGCAGATGTGGGGATGGCTATGTCAACTGGTACCGATGTCGCTATGCAAGCTGCTGGCATCACTCTGATGAGGGGTGACCCCACATTAGTTGCAGATGCAATTGATATTTCCAAGAAAACCTGGAACAAAATTCGACAAAATTTATTTTGGGCCTTTGTATTCAATACCACCGGCATTCCCTTGGCAGCGTTAGGCTATCTATCCCCAATGCTTGCCGGTAGTGCGATGGCCTTATCTAGTTTTTGCGTGCTCAGTAATGCACTCTTGCTAAAACGTTGGCACCCTTCTCGTCGCTAAAAATCTTACTTTTGATTTTTACGAATAAGTTCGATATCACCGTAAAACGCCTTCGTTTCTGATTTAGTGTTGTCGGTATCTGTTAGCAAAGCAATGCCGATGACTTCCCCAGGAGCCTCTCCATAAGCACTACGATAATCTGCCGCAAGGTCACGCTGATGCATTAACCATTCGCCTGCTTTTTCGGAACCCGAATCCACCACAATCATTTTGATCCGAGAGGTGTGGGGATTATCGAGAATGGCATTGATGGGATATTTGGTTGACCAGATATACATCAAGGTTGCATAAGGCATCTCTTGACCACTGATGAGGTTAGCCATCTCAAAGGTCATCTTCTCCTTAAAGCTTAGCTTTGATTTATTACCGTCAAAGGCAACCAGAATTCTTAAAGGTGAATCATCATGAAATCTCTCGGTATTGTCAGCCCCAATAATTGGGCCTGTTGCCTTCCACTCCCACTTTAGCCATAGATTTTGGGCCGTTTTGGGTCGTAACTTGACCACCAAGCCAGAGGCAGCGGTTTTAGAGTTGGCACTGAGAACAGTTCTGCCTTGGTAATTCTCTAGGCGATAAACCGTGTTCTTTTTATTAGGGGCAATACGGTAAAAACTCCAGCCAGATGGCATATCTTCTTGAGGCTTTTGTACAGAAAATTTAGGTAAGTCATCTTGAGCTGTAATCTGGTCCACATTCAAGGCCCGACCGGATTCATCCTGTACTTTTCCGCCGCCAAAGTCAGCGCACCCTCCTAACACCAAAGAAATGGCGAGCACTAATGGAAGGCGTAGATATATAAACATCTCTTGATTGTCCCAAAGATTAGGCTAAGTGCGTCTAAAATCTGAGCATGCGCCACCACTCACCAACAACTTGGGCTGCGATCTGCATTTTCATAGCCGCCACGGTGCACTTTGCGCTTGGCTTTGCGGTTGAATTCTCCGTCGATGAAGCTCACTATGCGCTTTATGCCCAACATCTTGCTTGGAGTTATTTTGATCATCCGCCATTAGTTGGCTGGATTCAGTGGCCTCTGGTAGCGGCCACCTCCTCTGAAGGATTGATTCGTATCGTTCCAGAGCTACTCTGGATCATTGCTTGCCTATTGGTATATCGCGTCAGCATTGAGCTTCATCATTTCCTTCAGAGCAGAAATACGGGCTACCTCACTTCAACGATTCCATCGGCGAACCTGTGTGGACTGATGGCAGTCTTGGCTATTGTTGCCGCTCCAATGCCCCACATATTGGCGATTGCTTTGTTACCCGACACTTTATTAGCCCCCATTAGTCTTGGCATTTTGTGGATGGCACTCATCTGGCTGCGCAAAGGTACTTTTCATTTTGGTCAATGGTTCATCTTGGGAGTCTTGCTCGGCTTAGCTGGACTCAGTAAATATACTGCAGCCTTCACTGCTTTTGCATTGCTCCTAGTTTTTCTAAGTACCCCTAAGAAACCTTGGATTACTCAAGCTGGCTTTTGGTTTGCAGCGTTGATTGCGCTGTTCATCATTAGTCCCGTTCTCTATTGGAATTGGGCTAATGATTGGATTTCTTTTAAATACCAGATCGCTCATGGCGGCGGCGGAGTATGGCTCTGGCGTGGTGTAGGTCTCTTCTTATTGCTTCAGATTGCGGTCTTTGGGCCTCTGATTATTTTGGGTGCCGGAATATTTATAAAAGACTTTGTACGCACCAATCTATTTTCTCTGTTTGCCTTACTGGCATTCTTCTTTATTCCCTTTACTATTTTTGCAAGCTTATCTGGTGGCGGAGGTTTGCCGCACTGGACTACTCCCGCTTGGTTTTGTTTGGCGCCCTTTGCTGGTATCGGTCTTGCCAAAGCGTGGGCCGCAAATCATCGCGTGCTCATTCGAATATTGTTTTGCGTTCAAATTGCATTGTGCTTAGTCGGTTTTGGATTTGTAATTTCAGGGGGCATTACTTCGACCTCCGTTAAATCCAACCCCATTGCAGATCTTTATGGCTGGAAAATGGCTGGGCAAAAAGCAGCAGCATTAGCAAGTGCAACAAATGCGAATGGCATTGCCGTGCAAAATTGGACACTCGCCAGCCGAGCCGCCTGGTATGCAAAACCGACTCCAGTATTCGTCTTAGACCAGCGCCAAGATCAATTTGATCTCTGGTTTGGTCAACTCCCCAAGGGAGCAAAAATCATCCTCGTAAACTGGTCTGGCATGCCTTTTGCAGCCCCTATTGGCCCTAAGGTGGGCTTTGAGAGCTGCCAACCCTTGGATAGCCTGGAAATTAGGCATTTTGGTCAATATTTGTCGAAATTTGACTTTAGCCTTTGCAGTAACTGGCAAGACGCTGGTTTAGCCGACTAATTCACCAAATTCAAGAGCTTATACGCGCAAGGCATTATCCTTACGCCTATGAGCTTACATTCAGAGACACCCTCAAAAGCCCCTTCTGGGTGGAAATCAGTCCTCAAACGTGCTTGGCCTACTATTCGGATTTTGTTATCCATTGGCCTCCTTTGGAAAGCAACTAGCGGGATTGATTGGCATGCCATCTTGGAATCTGAGATTCAGATGGAGCCATGGTGGTTTTTAGCAGCCCTTATTAGCGCAACTACTGCTTGTCTTTGTGGTGGATTTCGTTGGGCTTTTTTAATGCGTAAAGTGGGCTTTCAAGGACGTTTCAGAAATTACATCCTGCTCTATTTCACTGGAGCATTAGTCAACCAGGGATTACCAAGTACCTTGGGTGGTGATAGCTATCGCGCGATCACAGCAACTCACCTCGATAAAACTGGAACCTTAACGGGTAAAAAAGATTTGGATAATGAGTTGTATCACTCTGTCGATCTCGAGCATGCCACTCCGCGTCTGAGATTAAGTTTTGCCATGGTATTGGTAGACCGCTTGCTTGGCTTAGCCGGCAATAATCTTTTAGGCGGCATTGGCTTGATTATTGGTGGAGCGACATTAGCAGCCTGGGGTACTGATTTAGGCTACCTCGTGACAGGTATCATGATTGCAGTAGGTTTAATCATCGCTCTCGTTCTTGCTATTAAGCCAACTTATCGCTTACTCGAAAAAGTTCTGGAACGCTTTCACATGCGTAATGCACTCCCCGGAATTCATATTGCTTTTTCCTGGCCGTATAACGTTGGTCAAGCAGCGTATGCGATTGGGGTTCACTGCCTGCTGATTTTTACTTTCTTCTGCTGTCTGCGCGCCTATGGTGTAACAGCT
This sequence comes from Polynucleobacter sp. AP-Latsch-80-C2, assembly GCF_018882185.1. Classification (GTDB taxonomy): domain Bacteria; phylum Pseudomonadota; class Gammaproteobacteria; order Burkholderiales; family Burkholderiaceae; genus Polynucleobacter. The sequence goes on from NZ_JACVOY010000005.1 coordinate 153,802, forward strand.
CCAATTGCTAGCTTGATGATTGGTTTACCTGCGCTGAGCCTATTGCTCATGCTCCCAATTAGTATTTCTGGCTGGGGACTACGCGAAGCCACTCTCTCTTCAGTGCTAGCGCTGTGGGGAGTCAATCAATCGATTACGGTCTTGGCCTCTATTAGTTTTGGCGCTATCACTGTTATCTCCGTATTACCTGGTGCGTACTTTTTACTGAAACGTAAATAATTTTTCAAAGCAAAAAATAATGGCTATTAGCGTCAATACAATGCGTGCGATTGATCATTGGGTTGGAGTGCCTTTATGCGCCCTCATCAGCCCAGCAGTCGCATTAATCGATACCATCAAAAATGCATTTTCTTCGAGCCCACAGACCCCAAAGAAACTCCTTTTTATTGAGCTCTCAGAAATGGGCAGCGCTATTCTTGTAGATCCTGCTATGCGCAATGCACAAGCACGCGGTGCTGAACTCTACTTTTTGATTTTCAAAAGTAATCGAGCTAGCCTTACTTTATTAAATACCGTAAAACCAGAGAATATTTTTACGATTGATTCCTCTAGTGTTGGCAATTTAATAAAAGATACCTTCAGCTTTCTGATGCTTGCGCGACGTCATCGCATTGATACCGTCATTGATCTAGAGTTGTTCTCACGCTTTACAGCAATCTTGACTGGCCTATGTGGTGCAAGACGTCGCGTGGGTTATCACATTTTCCATGGTGAAGGATTGTGGCGTGGTTTTATGTTGACCCGCAAGGTGCATTACAACCCGCATATTCACATTACGAAGAATTTTCTCTCACTCATTCATGCGGCGTTTGCAACTGAAATTGAAGTCCCGTTTAGCAAGATTCAGATCCCAGACTCAGAAGTTCGTCTTGAGCAGGCTGTGATCAATCCTGCAGCGCTAGAAACTGTTCGTACCCGTATTGAAAAACTTGCGAAGGATTCTGGTATTGCGTATACATCCGGCAAGGAACGCTTAATTCTGATTAATCCGAATGCGAGCGATCTTTTGCCACAACGCCGCTGGGCACAGCAGCGCTTCTCCGAACTCATTCAAGCAATTCATCAGCGCTACCCGCAAGACCTGATCTTGATTACTGGTTCACCTGCGGAGTTAAATTACGTTGAGAAAGTTCGCTCTGTTGCAAACGTTAAAAACGCATTGAACTTTGCAGGGCAAGTGAGCTTTGCTGAGCTACCTCCTCTATACACACTTTCCGATGTCATGGTGACCAATGACTCCGGTCCTGGTCACTTCTCTGCAGTTACCCCACTGAGAACCGTAGTGCTCTTTGGGCCTGAGACACCAGCGCTTTACGGCTCTGCTGGTAACTCGATCGCCATTACCGCTAATCTTGCTTGTTCTCCTTGTGTGAGTGCTGCCAACCATCGCAAAACACCTTGCCAAGACAATGTCTGTATGCAAGCAATCACCGTACCTCAAGTTCTTGAAAAAGTACGTTTGCAATTAGACGCAGCAGATAAAGCAAAGGGTCGTTAAGCAGGATGAGCAAAAAAGCCATCCCCACTCTTGCGTGGTTGATTCCGCTATTACCCATTGCCCTTGCAACAGCAATCTATTTCGGAGAGTTTCAGAGCAGCAGCTTTCTCTTTGTAAATCGCTTTACTCAAATACTTCCCGATACTCTTTGGGCTTGGCTTACTTTTTTTGGTAATGGTTGGGGCGTTTTTGCCATAGCATTTCCGCTGCTCTTGCTTGCCCCTCGCCTATTAACAGCAGGAATTCTGACCGGTGTTATTGCAGCATTGGCTAGCACCTTCCTCAAGTCCTGGTTTGACTTACCTAGGCCTGCCGGCTTACTGGAAGATGGGAGCTTTTATCGTATTGGTGAACCCCTGCTCAATAGAGCTTTTCCATCTGGTCACAGCATCACTGCGTTTGCCATTGCTAGCGCTTTGTATTTCTCTGTAGATAACAGCAAGCGACGTCCCATGCTGTTGATATTTGTCTTTGCAGTTTTAATTGGCTTATCGCGCAGTGCAGTTGGTGCACACTGGCTTACCGATGTATTGGCAGGTGCAGGAGTTGGCATGTGGTGTGGAATGATCGGCGCAATCTTAGCAAGATATATTCCTGACGATCAACTGCAACCCACAAAAATATTGCCGCGCTTGATTGCGATCGCAGGGGCGCTATCCATTTACGTGCACCTAACTCAAATCATAGATCTTGAGCTGAACCTCCCTTTGCAATACGCTGCGATTGTTGTCATTATTCTCACTTTGGTGTTCTTTATCAAAGCTCAATTCACTAAAGCAAAGTAAAGCTATGTTTAGCTATCGACATGCATTCCATGCAGGCAGTCACGCTGACATTCTGAAGCACTTAACACTGATTCATCTTGTTGAATATCTTCAAGAAAAGCCTGGTGCCCTCACGATTGTTGACACCCATGCGGGTGCTGGGATCTACAACCTAGAAGATGGTTTTGCCACAGTCAGCAAAGAAGCAAATGGTGGCATATTTCGACTGGCTCAATATCTAGAGTCCTGCCATAAGACCGGCATTGCTGTGGAGTCAGGTATTGCCCATTATCTAAAGTGTATTCAGTCTGAAAATACTGATGGAACTCTAAGCGTTTACCCAGGATCTCCTTTTATTTTGGCACGCCTCTTGCGCCCCCAAGATCGCCTAAAGCTGTTTGAGCTCCACCCTAAAGAAATTGACATTCTTCGCCACAATATCAATCAACTCCCTCAAGCCAAGCAGATTGACGTTTATGCCGAGGATAGCTTTGCCAGACTCAAAGGCTTATTGCCTCCCCCAAGTCGACGTGGCCTCGTGTTGATTGACCCATCGTATGAAGATAAGCAAGACTATCGCTATTTGGAATCCGCCCTCGAGGAAGCCCTACAGCGCTTTGCTACCGGTTGTTACGCTATTTGGTACCCAGCAATCTCTCGAAGAGAATCTGCAGCTTTACCAGATCGCATGAAAAAAATTGCTGCCGCACATCAGCGCTCTTGGCTTCATACGGAGTTACGCGTTGAAAATGCACCTGGAGAACGCCGCCTGCAAGCTAGCGGAATGTTCATCATCAATCCACCGTGGACTCTGGAAAAACATCTTGCAGAAGCATTGCCTGTTTTAGTCAAGGCTCTTGGTATAGATGCTGGTGCAAAATTTGTACTCAAAAGTTTTGAGGCAAAAGCTTAAAGCTAGTTTGCAATATCGAGCATCACTTCATTACGCCGCATAAATGGCAAGGTCCAGGGCGGGTTATAACGAGCAAATTTTGGCACACCATTTGCTTGCAAGTTCCGTGTTTTGATCCACTCTTCTAGCTCTAGTGTTTTATCAGCCACTTTTTGGCTATTGTAAAAACCAGAAAACTGGACAACCGCACGCTTTACTGCCGGGATCTGCCTTAGCTGCACTTTTGAATTGAGGGGCTTTGGAAGACTTTCTAAAGTGTATTCAGATGGCATTACGAATGATACGGTCCATTGGCCAGCGCTAGATTCAATGTTGACTGGTGCGGTCATCGCAATTTTGGCGCTCTTGATACTCTGCTCTTCAATCGCCACCGGTGTAGTCATGGATATTTTTTGACTGACTTGATTTTGTCCAAAGATATAGGCGGCAATCAGTCGAAATCCTTGATTAGAGGCTTCGTCCAAATCCCCGTCGACTTTCACTTCAGCCAGAATCATTGGGGCATACAGCCTCAACTCAAAAGGCTCCGTTTTTTCTAAGACAGTATATTTTGGTTCTTCAATAGCCATCGCCCCTCCAGCAAACAGTTGTGCAACGAAAAAGATGAGTAATGAAAGATGTTTGATGATGATCTTTCTGTAGCGAAACATGCTACCAACTAGCCTGAATTGCGTAACCGTCTGGACTAAGGGCTAAAGTAGCTTTGGCACCAACTGGCAAGGTTAATTTATTGGGTTGATGCCCAAAAGGAAGATCTGTCAGGATTGGGATTGAGCTTGGTAAACGCTTACGAATTGCTTCAATCGCACTCTGCAAGCTGTATCCGCGGTCATTATCGTAAAGACGGTAGGCAGAGAAGCCCCCTAAAAGGATGGCGCTTTGGTTCGCCAATATGCCTGCATCGAATAACTGCATCAGCATTCTTTCAACCCGATAAGGATGCTCATTCACATCTTCTAGAAAAAGAATGCCACCCTGTGTTTGTGTTGCGCTTGGCAGATAAGGAGTGCCGATCAGGCTGGTGACTACTGTTAAATTACCGCCCCACAACATTCCAGAAATAGTATTGCTGCTCTTGTCACCCAAATACGCTTGGGGAATCTGAACTTCGCAATCTAACTGACGCTCTATCACGGCCCTTTGAAAATACTGCCACATCCATGCATTCGGTGCAGTTGCTTGCCCTTGATCATCAAGGCAACCGAAGTCGTAATTGAGCATAGGGCCAGATAAAGTGATTGCACCCGTCTTGGCTAATAGACCCATCTCGAATGCCGTGAAATCGCTATGTCCGCAAATTTGTAAACCGTTCTGAATAGCGTTGGCAATCGCCTCCCATTCAATCTGGGATAGGAGTCGGTGAATGCCATAACCACCGCGCATCGCCATCACTAGACTTTGTGCTGGTAGCTTGGCAAGCGCATTGAGCTCTTTCAAGCGCTGTGCATCTGCACCAGCAAAGCGCTCATCAACCCGTTCTACACAGCTGACATTCTGGACGTCAATACCCTGACGGGTGAGCCATTCAATACCCGCCAAAGGACTTTTGGCATCTAAGCTGGCCCCAGAAGGAGCAATGAGGTGAATGGATTTCAACGTCGCTCCTTAAAGAAAGTTTTTAGCAATTGACCGCACTCTTCAGCCATGATGCCACCATTAACACTAGTCTGATGATTAATCTGCTTGGATGCAAACACATCAACTACACTACCCGCCGCACCTGTTTTAGGGTCTGGAGCACCATATACAACGCGATCAACCCGCGCATGCAACATAGCACCAGCACACATCGTGCACGGTTCAAGGGTGACATACAAGGTAGTTCCGGGTAGACGGTAATTTTGCTCAGCATCAGCTGCCTGTCTTAATGCCAACATTTCTGCGTGAGCACTAGGGTCATGATTGGCAATGGGTTTATTGAACGCTGTAGAGATTACCTGACCATCGCGCACAAGGACCGCCCCTACTGGAACTTCTCCTGCAAGAGCAGCTAACTGAGCTTGCTCTATAGCTTGCTGCATGAACCGACGATCAAGCTCTGCTTGCATCATGTATTAACGAGTAACGTCCGCCCAACAATTGGGGGTTTCATAAAGACGGATTGCAGAAAGCTCCAGGCGCCCACCGAACGCTTGCTTAAAAATGGGTTGCAAAATAGCAAATGCAGCATTGGCTAAATTTTCAACAGTAGGAACATGTTCCATGATGACGGTTTTATGATTTGGCAAAGTAGCAAGGAACGCAACCAGACCTTCATCTTCTTTGGCCACTAAAAATGCATGATCCCAAGGCTCAACGACGTGCTGATTGGTGAGTCGCTTAATGTCACCGAAATCTAGAACCATGCCATCATCGGCTTTACCTGGATGATCAGCCACTTCGCCCGTCAAGGTAACTTCAACGGCATAGCGATGGCCATGTAAATGGCGACACTGCCCGCCGTGATTAGGAATGCGATGTCCAGAATCGAATTCTAGGCGACGGGTAATGGAGATAGCGGGTTGTTTTGTACTCATGCTCGGTTATGTCATTTCTGGCAAAAGCCAAATTATCGAATGCCAATCAGTTTGTGAGATTGCAGGCTCAGTCGCCAAAGTGGGCGTTTTTGGCACAGCCCCACAGCTAACTCAGTATTACTCTTTAAATTTGGGCCATCCATTGGCTGCAAATAGCGATGGCGATAGTCCATCTTCTCAAAACGGGCCAATAAAGTTTCCAAAGGGTGATGATCTGCTTGAGGCACAACCAATTTCAACTCATCTGCTTGCAAAACAATTAAATCAGAACCTGCCTTAGGGCTGACACAAACCCAATCAACCCCTTTGGGAATTTTGATAGTGCCATTGGTTTCAATGGCAACTTCAAAGCCTTTTCGATGCAAGGCCAAAATGAGTGCTTCATCTAACTGCAACAAAGGTTCGCCACCAGTAAAAACCACATAGCGTTGCTGCGGACCTGCTGAAGTACTTTTCCAGGCTGCCTCAATGGCATCCGCTAGCAGCTCTGCGTTTTCAAATTTACCACCGCCAAAACCATCACTTCCAACAAAATCGGTGTCGCAAAATTTGCAGACTGCATCAGCACGATCTTCTTCTCGTCCACTCCATAGATTGCAGCCCGCAAAACGGCAAAAGACCGCTGCTCTTCCGGAGTGGGTTCCTTCGCCTTGTAGCGTAGGGAAAAGTTCTTTAACGGTATACATAGTAATGCGTATATTTTAAGCGCTTTACCCAAGCAATTCATTTACTTCCAGGAGACTAGCTGCCAATCAAGATAGTCTTCCCAGTAGGCATTGGACCAAGAAACGCCCAGGGTGATATAGCGCCCAAAGGATCTGCGCGCCACCCAGCGACCGATTTCCGGAGATAACCAAACATCTTCCTCGCGATAGTTCCCAACCCTAAAGACATCATTGCTCTCAAAATAGGGATTTTCTTGGTGGTATTTAAGAACAGTAAATTGGCCAGCAGGCACAGAAACTCGCTCCCATTCAAGCGCTTTACTAGCTAAACCCCAGTAATAACTGCCATTCGGATAAGCCAAGACTTGGTAACGCGTGCGGTAAAAGTCGGACCAAGCTGGTATGAGTTTTTCTGGCCATATGGGCAAAGCATGCTGAAATTGTTGCGGTGGACTCCATTGAGGATCTTGCAACACATACCCCCATGACTCTTGAATTTCATCAGGCAATGAACCCGCCTTCAGACCGCTGCGCTGTATCCGAATTTGCGGACTGATCGACACCACTGTCTCGGTCACCGTATCGACAAGCTGCTGATTAAAAACATTGCTAACTTGATAGACCCATTGCTGACCCACTTGGGGTGCTCGCATGCTTGGCGTGACAATAGGCGCGGGTATTGTGACTGATGTTGGATAAGGCTGCGTTGCGATACAAGCCATCAATAGCGATGGCAATGCAAATATAAATACTTTGCGCAACATTTTTACTTGTAAGAAGTTAATTGCCATTGGTAGCTATCTTCATTAGTTGGAGCTCCCAACTCACCTTGAATCATGTATGAACCAGAACACTCTCGCGCCACCCATCGCCCAATGCTGGGCGCAAACCAAAGAGTCTCTTTACGAATACAGTTCACTTTATTAGCATCATCACTTTCGTAATTGATGAGGTTTTGATAACGTAAGGTTAAGAACGTTCCAGCAGGAACGGTAACTTGCTCCCATCCATGGGCACTCATATATTCCTGCCAGGTATAGGAAGCATTGGGATAGCCCGCCAAAGCATATTTAGTGATGAATTGCTTGCTCCAGGTGGGCGTCAGGTCTTGAGGCCACAATGCAATAGGAGGATTAAATGTCACGGTGCGCGCCCAATGCGGATCAGTAATAACCGTTCCCCATGGCCCCTGAACTTCATTAGACAATCTACCCATACCTTCATCATTACGCTCAATCACAATCGTTGAGCCAATGCTTGTCACTCGATCTGTGATCAGACCAAGTGTTTTTCCATCAAATACATTGCGCTGAATATAAGTCCACTCCTGCCCTACCTGAGGCGCCCTTACCAAGGGAGTAGGTTGTGGTTGAGTCACAGGGGTACCGCGTTGATATCCCAATGGAACGCCGCAAGCTACCGGCGTTAATGCAACAGAAGTGATAAAGGTGCGGCGGGATAATTTCATGGTGCAGTTTCCTGAGTAAGCTATATAGAATGGCTTCAGTCTAGTCCCAGCAAATCCAATTCTTCACTGGTAAAGCCTGCTTGCCTGCGACCCTCTAAATTAAAAGGGCCTCTTAAAATGGGGGCGTGGTACTTTCTTGCTAATGTTTTATAGGTTGAGATGGCAGAAAGATTCTCTTGATCACATAAGTAATTGAACCACTGATTCCCGATAGCGACGTGCCCGATTTCATCTCGAAGAATGATTTCCAAGATCTCAACCACTTTTACATCTTTAACTTGTTTAAATCGATCGCGTATCGCAGGAACAGCATCCAATCCCCTGGCTTCCATCGTTCTGGGAACTAAAGCCATTCTGGCAATCACCGCATCCGAGGTTCTTTCTACCATTTCCCATAGACTATTGTGAGCAGGAAAGTCTCCATAGGCAAAGCCAAGTGACTGTAAGTGCGCTGCAATCAAGCTGAAATGATAGGACTCTTCTTTGGCTACCTGCAACCAATCAACATAATATTGCGTTGGCATATCCGCAAAACGCCAGATGGCATCTAATGCTAAATTCATCGCGTTAAATTCGATGTGAGCCAAGGAGTGTAATAAAGAAACTCTACCTTCGGCGGTGGCCATTGATCTCTTGGGAACGTTTAATGGGGGAATAAGCTCGGGCTTTAGCGGCCTGCCAGGCAGAACCTTGCCGCCAGTATTCAATAACTTGGAAGCATGGAGATCAAGACCCTGCCGATGGTATTGATCAAACAAATCCTGAACGCCCACTACTTTGATCTGAGGGTCAGTTACAGCCAATAATTCAAGGGCGGTTTGACGTAACTCAAGCATAGACAAACGTAAACCGAGCTAGATTTATTCCCACTCAATCGTGGCCGGTGGTTTACCGCTGATGTCATAAACGACACGATTGATGCCACGCACTTCATTGATGATGCGATTAGAAACTCTGCCAAGTAGTTCATGTGGCAAATGAGCCCAATGCGCTGTCATAAAGTCTTGTGTTTGGACTGCCCTCAGGGCAACGACATACTCGTAAGTACGGCCATCACCCATCACACCCACTGATTTCACAGGCAAGAACACTGCAAAGGCTTGGCTAGTTAAGTCATACCAAGATTTTTGGCTCACTTCATCAATCGTACTGCGTAACTCTTCGATAAAAATAGCATCAGCACGTTGCAGCAATTCTGCAAACTCTGCCTTCACTTCACCTAAGATACGCACACCAAGACCAGGGCCTGGGAAGGGATGGCGATATACCATCTCTCTTGGGAGTCCTAAAGCAACACCGAGCTCGCGAACCTCATCCTTAAAGAGCTCACGCAAAGGCTCGAGCAGCTTGAGATGCATGTCATCTGGCAAACCGCCAACGTTGTGATGGCTCTTAATAGTATGAGCACCCTTTTTACCTTTACCTGCTGACTCAATGACGTCAGGATAGATCGTGCCTTGCGCAAGCCATTTGGCATTCTTGATTTTTCCAGACTCTGTTTGGAAAATCTCTACAAATTCCTTGCCGATAATTTTGCGTTTAGCTTCTGGATCAGCGACCCCAGCCAACTCACCCATAAAAGTATCTTTAGCATCAACACGGATAACCTTCACCCCTAAATTGCGAGCAAACATTTCCATCACCATATCGCCTTCGTTAAGGCGCAGCAGTCCATGGTCTACAAATACGCACGTTAACTGATCGCCAATCGCCCGGTGGATTAATGCAGCAGCAACGCTTGAGTCCACACCTCCGGATAAACCCAGAATAACTTCATCACTACCAACTTGTTTGCGAATGCTCTCAACCGCTTCACTGATGTAATCGCCCATAACCCAATCTGGCTTGCACAGGCATATCGTATGCACAAAGCGCTCGATAATGGCAGTGCCTTGAATAGTATGAGTTACCTCAGGATGAAATTGGAAAGCATAAAAGCGACGCTCTTCATCGGCCATACCTGCTATTGGGCAAGATTCTGTAGAGGCCATTAACTTAAAGGCTTGCGGCAGAGTTGTTACCGAGTCTCCGTGACTCATCCATACCTTCAGAATGCCGTGGCCTTCGCTGGTAGAAAAGTCCTGGATGCCTTTGAGTAAATTGGTGTGCCCATGAGCACGCACTTCCGAGTACCCAAACTCACGCGCTTTACCTAAGGCCTCGGCTGAAGCAACTGCACCACCCAACTGGGTAGCCATGGTTTGCATGCCATAGCAAATGCCTAAAACAGGAACACCGAGTTCAAATACGATTTGGGGGGCACGCGGACTACCATCCTCAGTCACTGAGTTTGGTCCACCAGAGAGAATGATCCCTTTGCCACCCTGCTCTTGAATAAACTTTCGAATGAATTCTGGATCGCAGTCGTAGGGATGGATCTCAGAGTACACCCGTGCATCACGCACACGTCTTGCAATTAATTGAGTTACTTGTGAACCAAAGTCGAGTATCAGTATTTTGTCGTGCACGAAAGGATTACCTTAAATTCAGCCTGCTTTTATTTCTTAATCAATATGGTAATTTGGGGCTTCCTTAGTGATCTTCACATCATGCACATGCGACTCACGCACGCCCGCTGAAGTGATTTCCACAAAATTGGCTTTCTCATGTAATTCATCAATTGTCTTGCATCCCAGGTAACCCATGGATGAACGAATACCGCCTGTGAGTTGATGCAAGATGGCAAGCACACTACCTTTGTAAGGTACTTGACCTTCAATACCTTCTGGCACGAGCTTTTCTGCATTCGCAACAATGTCGCTTTGGAAATAGCGATCCGCAGAGCCATCGGCCATCGCCCCCAATGAACCCATGCCGCGATAACTCTTGTATGAACGTCCTTGATATAAGAACACTTCGCCTGGCGCTTCTTCAGTTCCGGCAAACATGCCGCCCATCATGACCGAGCTTGCACCAGCAGCCAGTGCTTTAGCCACATCACCTGAGTAACGAACACCACCATCGGCAATTAGTGGAATACCGGTGCCTTTGAGTGCAGTGGCCACATTCACAATCGCGGTAATTTGAGGAACACCTACGCCCGCAACAATACGAGTAGTACAGATGGAGCCGGGACCAATGCCCACCTTCACACCATCAGCACCATGATCAGCTAATGCCTTGGCAGCATCGCCCGTAGCAATATTGCCGCCAATCACTTGCACTTGTGGATAGGTTCTCTTAACCCATTTGACGCGATCTAATACGCCTTGGCTATGGCCGTGAGCAGTATCTACAACGATCACATCAACACCTGCGCGAACCAATAGCTCAATGCGCTCATCGTTGTCGGGGCCTACACCTACCGCAGCGCCCACACGCAACTTACCTTCACCATCCTTACAGGCATTAGGATGTTCAGTCGCTTTCAAAATATCTTTTACTGTGATGAGACCGCGCAATTCAAATTTGTCATTGACTACCAATACGCGCTCTAAGCGATGTTGGCTCATCAAGCGTTTGGCCTCTTCTAAAGAGCAACCTTCTTTCACAGTGATCAAACGCTCACGAGGAGTCATCTTGGTTTTTACAGGTGCGTCTAGATCTTCTTCGAAACGTAAATCGCGGTTAGTAATAATTCCAACGACTTCTTTACCCGTTAAAACCGGAAATCCAGAAAAACCATGCTCGCGAGAAAGTTGAATTACTTGGCGCAAAGTGACATCAGGACCAATCGTAATAGGATCGCGCAGAACACCGGATTCATAGCGCTTTACTTTCGCTACTTCACGCGCTTGCTCGGCAGGCTTTAGATTCTTATGAATGATGCCAATACCACCCTCGCTGGCCATGGCAATTGCCAAACGACCTTCGGTGACGGTATCCATCGCTGCGGACACCAATGGTGTATTGAGTGAAATATCCCGAGTTAACTTACTTGCCAAGCTGGCATCTCGAGGAAGTACCGATGAATAAGCCGGTACGAGGAGCACATCGTCAAAAGTGAGTGCTTTTTGAATGAGTCGCATGCAAAACCCCTAGTCGCAAAAACAGATTATAGCCTCCTAGCCTTTCTTTTAGCTGCAGCCGCTTGGAATTTGGCGTCCTGGTTCTGATTGGCCTTTTTACGACGAACTGCCTTAGGGTCTATCAGCAAGGGGGAATAAAGCTCTAAGCGATCCCGAGGGTAGATTGGGCTATCCCAATCTTTGCGTTTGCCAAAGACCCCGAAACAGCCCTTTCTGGATAAGACGGGGTCATCCGGCCCTGCTGCTATTCCAGTCTTTACTAAAGCCCATCCAACCGTAGGCTGCTCATCCGGCAGAAAACTCAATTGCACGGAGCTTAAGACTGGCTGCCCTTGCCTGGCATCACACAGCATGATCTCTAAGAATTGACTACTCATAGAGCTCTTCAGCGCGCTTAACAAAGCAATCCACAAAGGTTCCGGCTATGTGCCCAAATACTGGGCCAATAATCTTATCGAGAATGGCACTCTTAAATTCCCAATGAAGCTTAAATTCCACCTTACAGGCATCCTCTTTGAGGGGAATAAAGTTCCATTGGCCTGAAAATTGCTTAAAGGGGCCATCCACAAAGACCATATCGATCGTTTCTGGTCGATGATTGATGTTCCGGGTATGGAAATACTGATTAATACCCTTGAAATGGATCATGATTTTTGCATCTAGGACGGTTTCGGTTTGCTCAAAGATTTCAACCCCGCCGCACCAAGGTAGAAACTCCGGATAACGCGCCACATCCGTCACCAAGCCATACATACGGTCGGCTGATTGGCCAATTAAAACGGTCTTGTAGACGTCTGCCATAATCGATCTTGAGAAGCTAAATAAATATGAGTATCGTCGATAACAAAAAAGCCTTCTTCGATTATTTTGTCGAGGAGCGCTTTGAGGCCGGACTGGTGTTGGAAGGATGGGAAGTTAAAGCCATTCGCGCCGGTCGCGTGCACATTAAAGAAGCGTATGTCGTCATTCGCAAGGCAGAACTGTTTCTAATCGGTTGCCATATCACCCCGCTCCTGTCGGCCTCTACCCACATTCTTCCAGACAACACTCGAACCAGAAAGTTACTACTCAACGCCATTGAAATCCGCAAGCTCATCGGCAAAGTGGAGCAAAAAGGCTATACCCTGGTACCCCTGAACCTACATTTCTCCAAAGGGAATGTGAAATGCGAGATTGGGCTGGCCCGGGGTAAAAAGCAGCACGATAAACGTGCCGCCACCAAAGAGCGTGAATGGGAAGTCCAAAAGGGCAGAATCGCTAGAGGCGATTTAAACGCTTAAATAGGGAGTAGACTCTCCAACGGCCTTACATCCTCGCAGGAGAGAAGATATGCACCATATTAGTGCATATCGGCACCAAGCTGCTTCAATTCCGATAGAACCGTCTTTTCAAAGGCATTAGTTTGTAACTATGAAATTGCCTTTTGATGAAATGCTCGACGCAGCCGGTAAGGCCCGTCCCCACTACCAAATTTTCCACAACTGGTTAAAACAGCAAAGTGACACCCTCATGGGTCTCAAGCGTGCTGAGGCTGACCTCATCTTTAGACGAGTCGGCATCACCTTCGCCGTCTACGGCGATGACCTTGGCTCAGAAAGAACCATCCCCTTCGATCAAGTGCCCCGCATCTTTACAGCAAAGGAATGGGAACAGCTAGAGGCTGGTTTGCGTCAACGCGTTAAAGCACTCAACCGCTTTATTTATGACGTTTACCACGATGAAGAAATTATCAAAGCAGGCATTGTTCCTGCCGAGCAGATCTTTAATAACGCCCAGTACCGACCAGAGATGCGTAACGTCAGCGTGCCACGAGATATCTACGCACAAATTGCCGGCATCGATATTGTTCGCGCTGGTGAAGGCGAATTCTATGTACTAGAAGATAACTTACGCGTTCCTTCTGGCGTGTCGTATATGGTTGAAGATCGGAAGATGATGATGCGTCTCTTCCCAGATCTGTTTCAAAAATATCGGGTTGCTCCAGTCGAGCACTATCCAGATTTACTCTTGGAATGTCTCAAGTCTGTTAAGCCAGATGACGTTAAGAAACCTAACGTGGTTGTCCTCACACCAGGAATGTATAACTCCGCTTATTTTGAACACAGCTATCTCGCCCAGCAAATGGGTGTAGAGCTAGTCGAAGGCAAAGACTTGTTTGTTAAGAATGAGCAAGTCTTCATGAGAACCACCCAAGGACCAGAGCGAGTCGATGTGATTTATCGTCGCGTTGATGATGACTTCTTAGATCCACTGGCATTCCGCTCAGATTCCACTTTGGGTGTCGCTGGATTGCTCTCGGCGCATCGCGCAGGCAATGTCACTCTTGCGAATGCCATTGGTACCGGTATTGCCGATGACAAATCCATTTATCCCTATGTTCCAGAAATGATTGAGTTTTATCTGGGTGAAAAACCGATTCTGAATAACGTACCCACTTTTCAATGTCGTAAGCCTGATGATTTAGCTTACACCTTGGCCAACCTAGAAAAGTTAGTTATCAAACTCACGCATGGCGCTGGTGGCTATGGAATGCTGGTAGGACCAGCATCGACCAAAGCAGAGATTGAAGAATTCAGAGTCCATCTGATTGCGAATCCTGATAAATATATTGCCCAACCCACTCTAGCTCTTTCCACCTGCCCAACATTTGTGGAGTCAGGCGTTGCTCCAAGACATATTGACCTTAGGCCCTTTGTCCTCTCTGGCAAAACCATCAAGATGGTGCCAGGCGGATTAACGAGGGTGGCCCTTAAAGAGGGATCTTTAGTGGTGAACTCATCACAAGGTGGTGGCACTAAAGATACCTGGGTGTTAGAAGAATAAGGGAAGAGTAAACATGTTAAGTCGCACCGCTGATTGTCTTTATTGGATGGCTCGTTATACCGAGCGTGCAGAAAATACTGCTCGCATGCTCGATGTAAATCACCAAACTTCACTACTCCCCCAGCCCGCAGAGTTCTTAGAGCAGAGTTGGAAAAAATTACTTACCATCTCCAAATTGGAAGAGGCATTCTTAAGTAAGTACGATGTCGTCAACCGTGAGAATGTATTGGACTTCATGATTTATGAAACCAGCAACCCCTCTAGCATCGTTTCTTGTTTATTTGCTGCCCGCGAAAATGCGCGTGTTATTCGCGGCAAGATTACCTCTGAAGCTTGGGAAACCCAAAATACGACCTGGCTTGAGTTACAACGCATCCTTGAAGCCCGTAATCAAACCGACCCCAGTCGATTACTCGAATGGGTAAAGCATCGCTGCCATCTCTTTAGAGGGGTGTTGCTTGGCACGATGCTGAAAAATGAAGCTTTCTACTTTATTAACGTCGGCACCCTGCTAGAGAGAGCCGATAACACTGCGCGAATTTTAGAAACCAAATATGAAGTTCAGGATGCGCTAAAGGTTTTGAGCTCCAAAAAAGGAGCTGAGGAAGGTACCGCTGGAGAGTTCTTTGATTTTTATCACTGGGCTGCTTTATTGCGCTCTGTTTCCGCCTTTGAAATATATCGCCAAATATATTCCGACCAAGTGACCCCTAAACAAGTTGCTCAGTTATTGATCTTCAATAAGCAAATGCCGCGTTCATTAGTGTGCTGTGTTAATGAACTCATTCCACTGATTTCAGAAATGAAAAACCAGCAATCAAAAGAAATTGAGCGCTTACTTGGAAAGTTAAAAGCTAGCCTAGATTATTCCGATATTGATGAAGTCTTTGAACAAGGTCTTGAAGAATTTATTGAAGCCTTCTTAGAACGTATTAACCATATTGCTGATGAGTTTAGTAATGCTTACCTCATCCCACTGGCTGTTGCCTAAGAAAAATACAGAAATCCTATGCACCTGAAAATCCGTCACCGCACTGAGTACCGCTATGAAACACCAGTGCGCTATTCTATTCAGGAGTTGCGCCTGACGCCTCCCAGTACTGCCGGCCAACAAGTAGATAAATGGAAAATTAGCACTCCTATTAAGGCCTCAAGCTCAATCGATAGCTTTTGCAATCTATGTAGCGTCTTTGTACAAGAAAGTCCGTACACCTCAATGATGATTGAGGCGGAAGGTGAAGTGCATACCGAAGATGCTTTTGAATTTATGGATGATGCTAAGGCGGTTTCTCCGTACTACCTTCTGCAACAAACCCATCTGACTGAGCCTACCGAAGAGATGCTAGATTATTTTTCTTACAGTATTCCCAAGAAAAATTCAGTTGACCAAGTACTCAAAATGGCAGAAGCCGTTCAAGGGCTGATTGTGTACACGCCAGGCCAAACCAATTTTGCAACCACTGCAGCACAATCATTTGCTATGAAATCTGGAGTGTGTCAGGATCACGCCCACATCATGCTTGGACTTTGCCGCGCCTCTGGCATACCTGCACGCTACGTTAGCGGTTATTTCTTTGCGGAAGAATCCCCCAACCTAGCAAGCCATGCGTGGATAGACTTTTGTAGTGATATTGATAAGGGTATCTGGACCAGTGTTGACATTACCCATGCCTGCTTGATTGACGCGCGCCATATTAGACTTGCAGTTGGTCGAGACTACTACTCAGCAGCGCCGGTTAAAGGGGTCCGCTCTGGCGGTGGTGGCGAAGAATTGAGCGCCAATATCTCCATTTCTCAGATACCCTAAGGATGCTCTTGAGTATTTAAGAGATAATCCCCTGACATGATTAAAAGGGTATTGGTATGACGTATTGCGTTGGGCTTTGCTTAAAAGATGGTTTGGTATTTTTATCCGATACCCGCACGAATGCTGGCGTGGATCAAATTGGTACTTTCAGAAAGATGACCCTGTTTCAGGATAAAAGTCGTTTCTTTACCCTGATGAGTGCCGGCAACCTAGCAATTACCCAAGCAGTAAAAGAAATCCTACTGCAAGGTCAGTTACTCAATGGCGTGAATCTCTGGAATGCCGAGAATAGCCATGATGCTGCGGTGGTGGTGGGAGATGCTATCAAACAAGTTTATGAGCGAGATCATCTAGCGCTTGAAAAGGCCGGCATCGACTTTAACTGCAATCTCATTTTCGGCGGCCAAATTAAAGGTGAGCGCCCTCGCCTTTTCAATATTTATTCTGCTGGCAATTTTATTGAAGCAACCCCTGAGACTTGTTATTTCCAAATTGGTGAATCCAAATACGGCAAACCTATTTTGGATAGAGTGGTGAGCTTCTCTACCCCGCTCAATCTTGCGACTAAATGCGCTTTGATCTCAATGGATTCAACCCTTAACAGTAATATCTCGGTCGGCCTACCTTTGGATTTACTGGTTTACGAAAAGAATTCCTTAAAACCCAGCAAGCTCGTTACCCTTGATGAAACCAACCCTTACTTTCAGATGATTCATCAGCTTTGGGGGGAGAAACTTCGCTCTGCCTTTAATTCTATTGCTGAGCCTAGCTGGAGTGGCGTTCATAAATCGAGCGCTATCTCAGCACCTGCGAAGCGCATGAGTCCTGTACCGATTCATCATCAGCCGCCTAAAGTAAAAGCAGTTAAAACTAAGGCGGCAGTCAAAACTAGCAAGCCTGCTAAAAAAGTGGTGGCCAAGAAAAAGGCCTAGAGAACTAGGCCTTTTTAATATTGCAAGCGGTAAGGTTTATTTCTTACCCAACATCTCCCAGGTAGCAACAACGCTATCCGGATTCAATGAGATAGAAGTAATCCCCTTCTCTACCAACCAGCGTGCAAAATCTGGATGATCTGAAGGTCCTTGACCACAGATACCAACGTATTTATTTTGCTTACGGCAGGCATCAATTGAACGCGCAATCATGAACTCCACTGCAGGATCACGTTCATCAAAATCAATTGCCAACAACTCCATGCCAGAGTCACGATCTAATCCCAGCGTGAGCTGAGTCATATCGTTAGATCCAATGGAGAAGCCATCAAAATACTCCAAAAATTGATCGGCAAGGATCGCATTCGATGGAACCTCGCACATCATGATGAGTCGCAAGCCATTAACACCACGCTTTAGTCCGAGCTTTTCCATCATCTCGATCACGCGTTTAGCCTGATTAATGGTGCGAACAAACGGCACCATGATCTCTACGTTATCAAGACCCATATCTTCACGAACACGCTTCATTGCAGCGCACTCTAATGCAAATGCTTCACCAAAATCTGCCGAAACATAACGTGAAGCGCCACGGAATCCCAACATTGGATTCTCTTCATCCGGCTCGTAACGTGATCCGCCAATCAACTTCTTGTACTCGTTGGACTTAAAGTCTGATAGGCGCACGATCACTGGCTTTGGATAAAAAGCAGCGGCAATGGTTGCAACACCTTCAACCAATTTATCTTCATAGAACTGACGTGGACTCGCATAACCACGGGCAACGCTTTCAACTGCACGTTTCAAATCAGGATCAATATTCGGATATTCCAAAACAGCGCGTGGATGAACACCAATATAGTTATTGATAATGAACTCTAAACGCGCCAAGCCAACACCTGCATTCGGAATTTGGCAGAAATCAAAAGCCAACTGAGGATTACCGATATTCATGGTGATCTTCACTGGAATTTCTGGCAAAACACCGCGAGAAACTTCGGTCACTTCAGTCTCAATCAAGCCATCGTAAATATGACCCTCATCGCCTTCAGCACAAGAAACTGTCACAATCATGCCATCTTGCAGTAGATCAGTGGCATCGCCACAACCCACCACCGCGGGAACACCTAACTCACGAGCAATAATCGCTGCATGGCAAGTGCGTCCACCACGATTGGTGACAATCGCGGAAGCGCGCTTCATTACCGGCTCCCAATTCGGATCAGTCATATCAGCCACCAATACATCGCCTGGCTGCACACGATCCATCTCACTTGGATCACGGATGATGCGCACAGGGCCTGCACCAATCTTCTGACCAATCGCACGACCTTTAGCCAATACTTTGGAACTACCCTTCAGCTTGTAGCGCATTTCGACTTGACCAGCCGCCTGACTCTTCACTGTCTCAGGACGCGCTTGAAGAATATAGATACGGCCATCTTGACCATCTTTGCCCCACTCGATGTCCATTGGACGACCGTAGTGCTTTTCAATGATGACAGCATATTTGGCCAATTCAGTAATGTCACTATCTTCTAATGAGAAACGATTACGCTTCTCAGGAGTGACGTCCACTGTCTGCACTTTTTCAGCAGAGCCCTTTGGCACAAATTGCATCTGAATTAACTTAGAACCCAAGGAACGACGAATAATCGCTTTTTTATCCTGGGCTAGCATGGTCTTGAATACATAAAACTCATCCGGGTTCACTGCACCCTGAACCACCGTCTCACCTAAGCCATAGCTTGAGGTAATAAAGACCACATCTTCAAAGCCGGATTCTGTATCCAAAGTAAACATCACGCCAGCTGCGCCCAGATCTGAACGCACCATACGCTGAATACCAGCAGATAGGGCAACTTCAGCATGAGCAAAGCCTTTGTGAACGCGATAGGAAATGGCACGATCGTTATACAAAGAGGCAAATACTTCACGAATCTTTTTGAGAACATCATCAATGCCCTCAACGTTCAAGAAAGTTTCTTGTTGTCCAGCAAAAGAGGCGTCCGGTAAATCTTCTGCAGTAGCAGAGGAACGAACAGCAAAAGAACCTTTGCCAGAGTCATCTAATACAGCAAATGCTTTACGAATTTCTTCATCCAGCTTTGGCTGAAAAGGCGCTGTTTCAATCCATTGACGAATTTCAGCACCAGCTTCTGCTAAAGCACGAACATCGTCAATATTGAGATTTTCTAAACGCTTCTGAATGCGCTCAGTCAAATTATTGTGATTGAGAAAATCCCGAAATGCCAATGCGGTGGTCGCAAAACCAGTCGGCACCCGAACACCGGTGGAAGCCAACTGAGAGATCATCTCGCCTAAGGAAGCATTTTTACCGCCGACGGACTCAACATCAGTCATCCGGAGTTGCTCAAAAGGCAAAACATAGGCATCTGCCATACTGCTATTTTGTTGCTGTTGGTTGGACATAAAATACTCTCTAAAGATAAGGAAACTGGTATAGCGGCCACCCTAAATGGGGCATGCTTTAATATGATTCTATTGTAGTGCTGACCCTGACTTTTAAGCCAAATCCATGTCTACTCAAACCCGTATTGTTTTTATTGTTTCTGACGGCACCGGCATTACCGCCGAGAACTTCAGTCAGTCCATTTTGGCGCAATTTGAGGCCACTTTTAAGCATATTCGCGTCCCTTTTGTGGACAGCGTTGATAAAGCGCATGATGCGGTCAGCAGCATCAACCAAGCGGCCAGCAAATATGGAGTTCAGCCTATCGTTTTCACCACTTTGGTGAATTCAGAACTCAATGCCATTGTTGCCAAAGCCAATGGCTTGATATTAGATATGTTCCAGACCTTTGTGGCCCCCTTGGAGGAGGCGCTGGGTATTAAATCCACCCATGCAATGAACCGCCTTCACCACAATGCGGATACGGATGCTTATAAAAACCGCATCGAAGCCATAAATTACTCCCTTGCCCACGACGATGGTCAATCCAATCAAAACCTGGCTGATGCTGATGTGATCTTGGTTGGCATCTCTCGAGTTGGCAAAACACCGACAAGTCTTTATTTGGCGATGCAATATGGGCTCAAAGCCGCTAACTATCCTTTGATTCCGGAGGATTTTGAACGTGGCCGCCTTCCAACGGATTTAGTACCATTTAGAAGCAAGATCTTTGGCCTCATGATCGATGCCGAAAGACTTTCGGAGATCCGCAATGAACGTCGCCCTGGAAGTAATTACGCCAAACTTGAGAACTGTCGTTATGAAATTAACGAGGCGACTGCGATGATGAAAAAGGAATCGATTCCTTGGGTAGTTACTACCAGCAAATCAATCGAAGAAATTGCGACCACCGTTTTGCAGGCAATTAAATCGGATAAAACAATCTTAGGTTAACTGCGTCTAACGCGCATCGTCTCAAATAAACAGACGGCTGCCGCAGTAGAAACATTCAAAGATTCCACACGTGGATCAATCGGAATAGAAATTCCTTTTGACTGCGCCAACAGATCTTCTGAAACGCCCTGGCCTTCGCTTCCCATGACCCAAGCAACGGGATGCAATAAATCATCCTGAAGAGAAAATAGCTCGCAATCTGCGTCTGCGGTAGCGGCTAACAATGGCGCTGTGACCGCACTTAATACTTGTTGATTGGACCAACCTTCATAAAGATCTAATAAATGGTGCGCACCCATACCTGCCCGCAATACTTTGCTTGACCAAAGATGCGCGCAACCAGTAATCGCAATCACCTGAGTAAAGCCAGCTGCCGCAGCACTACGGAGTATTGAGCCAACATTGCCAGCATCTTGAATGCGATCTAGGATCAACACATCTCCTGCCAACGTTCCAATCGATTGGGGTAGTGTCAGAGAAGACTTCGGTAAGTCCAGCAGTCCCGCTATATGGGGTGCATTCACTAAATCACTGAGCAGATCCCATAGCGCGCTGTCCCATTGGGAAACTCGGGTATCAGGACAGCTCTCTAGATGGGAATACACCGCATGGGCAATCTCATTATTTTGAAGCCCCAGCTCGGAGGTCAGCAAAACACTTAATGCCGGATCACCAACCCAGGTCTGAACGAGATGAATACCCTCTAAAAGTGCTTTACCACTTGAAATCCTGGCCTTTTGACCTTTAGAACCCGTAGCTTGAAGTACGCGAATCTCTTTAAACAAGGGATTCTCTTTAGAGGTAATGAGATCAAAACTCATAAGGCCTCCAATATTCTGCGCACTGGCGCAAAACTGCGGCGATGCTCTGCACAAACCCCAAAGTTCTGAAGGGCTGCGAAATGCGCCTCCGTGGGATATCCCATGTGCTGGGCAAATCCATACTGCGGATGACGTTCGTGTAATTCTTGCATTTGACGATCACGAGTGACTTTAGCCAGGACGGAGGCGGCAGAAATCGCCGGCTCCTTAGTGTCGCCCTTCACAATGGCCTCAGCTGTAATAGGCAACTCTGGGCAACGATTACCATCAATGAGTGCCTTATCGGGCCAAGCACCTAAACGGGTCGTTAAATCCTCTATAGCACGGCGCATAGCCAACATGGTAGCTTGCAAAATGTTGATCTCATCGATTTCAGCAGGTGAGGCTTCGCCGATTCCCCAAGCTTTCGACTTTTGCATAATCTGTTCATACAAATATTCGCGGCGTGCAGGGCTCAGTTTTTTGGAGTCTTTTAATCCTGCGATGGGGTTTCCTGGATCGAGCACTACTGCTCCCGCCACTACCGCCCCCACCAATGGACCACGTCCTGCTTCATCCACGCCGCAGACCCAAATGACGCTCATTGCGTCACTCGCTGTTTACGTGAGCTTGCAATCGTTTGAGCTACTGCCTGCGCAACCAAGAGCCCCGTAGGACGACGAAGTGTTTCATGCATCTGGGCAAATCGTTCTTTCAGCTTGGCAACTTTATTTGGATGATCCAACCAATCTTGTAATGCGCTGGCTAATTTTTCAGGTATTGCATCATCTTGCAATAGTTCAGGCACTACAAATGCCCCACACAGGATATTGGGCAAACCAACATACGGCAAATATCCTTGGCGCTTCATAATCTGAGCCGTTAACCAAGGCACCTTATAAGAAATCACCATCGGTTTCTTCCATAAAGCTGCTTGAAGGGTTGCCGTACCACTAGCAATGAGGACAACGTCCGATGCCTCTAGCACTTCATCTGCCATACCATCGAGCAAATGAATCTGAATATCAGGATGAGTATTTTTTGTCTTGAGTAATAACTGCTCAAGAGGCTCACGCAATCGAGGCGTTGCTACCGGAATTAAAAAGTGGAGCTTCTGCCCTTTTAATCGCTCCATTAAAAGGTGCATTGTTTCAAAAAAGACCGGGGCGATGAGTTCAATCTCAGAACCACGACTGCCAGGCAGAACGGCAACCACAATGCCATCGAATGTGTTACTAGCAATATGTAAAGTCTTAGCAATTTTTTCTCTGGCGGCCTGGGTATTTGGCTCAAGCGGTATATCACTCGCTAAAGGATGTCCCACATAAGTAGATGCGACGCCAGCGCGATCATAGATCTCTGTTTCAAAAGGGAAGATACACAACATGCGCTCAACCGCGTGTGCAATTTTTTTGATACGCCCCGCTCTCCAAGCCCAAATCGAGGGAGAGACTAAATGCAAAGTCGGAATGCCAGCCTTATGCAATTGCAACTCAACGCCCAAATTGAAATCCGGCGCATCGATACCCAAGTAGACATCTGGACGACCCTCGCCAAGGAGGTTGGCAATGAGCTCTTTGCGTAACTTCAAGATTGCAGGCAATTGCTTAATGGCTTCTACATAACCCCGAACACTCAAGGTCTCCATCGACCAATCTGAACGCATACCTTCGGCCTGCATACGAGGACCACCGATGCCGTAGATCTCCAAGTCGGACATATCTGGTATTTGATTTAGCGCACTCAATACTGGAGCTGCAAGTAAATCACCAGAGGGTTCGCCAGCTACACAAGCTAACTTAGGCAAAGTTAACCTATCGTTACCGAATGATGCCGCGCGTAGATGCGGCAATAAAGTCATGGAACTGCGCTAGCTTTTCTGCAGTAGCAGCATCACCAGCACTAGCTATCACCATCTTCTGAAGCTCAACCTTGGCATCTTCAAAGCTCAGGCCATCTTTATAAAGCACCTTATAAGCCTGGCGTAGAGCTGAAATCGTCTCGCTTGAGAATCCGCGGCGTTTTAAGCCTTCCACATTAATGCCGTGAGGAGATGCCTTATCTCCAGCAGCAATCACAAAAGGCGGAATATCTTGCACCAAAGCAGAGGCGCCGCCCAACATCGCATGCTGCCCAATGCGAACAAATTGATGCACGCCAGACATACCACCCATGATGGCCCAATCATTGACATGAACGTGGCCTGCAATTTGTGCGTTACTAGAAAAAATGGTGTGGTTTCCAATTTGGCAATCGTGAGCGATATGCACGTAGGCCATGATCCAATTGTCATTACCGATACGCGTAATACCCTCATCTTGAGATGTGCCGGTATGGATCGTAGTGAATTCCCGAATCGTATTGCGATCACCAATAATTAATTGCGTTGGCTCGCCGCGATATTTCATATCCTGAGGAGGCCCACCAATTGCTGCAAAGTGGGCAAAGATATTTTGCTGACCAATAGTGGTGTAACCCTCAATCACACTATGAGAGCCAATCTTGGTGCCGGACCCGATTTTGACATTAGGTCCAATCACTGAAAAAGGTCCAACCTCGACATCACTGGCTAACTCAGCCTTGCTATCAACTACAGCAGTTGTATGAATGCGAGTCATTACGCGCCTTTCGTACGAACCGCACAAGTAATGTTGGCCTCTGCAGCTAATTCACCATCAACAGTAGCCTGTACTTGGAATTTGTAGATGCCTGCACGCTCACGCTCCAACTTAGCCGTCATGATGAGTTGGTCGCCAGGTAACACTGGCTTTTTAAAACGTGCGCCATCAATTCCAGCAAAGTAATACACCGCATTCTCTGCTCGCTCTTCCGAAAAAGTCAGCAGCGCAGCAGTTTGAGCAAGGGCTTCAATAATCAATACACCAGGCATCACTGGAAAATCTGGGAAATGACCCTGAAAAAAAGGCTCATTCATGGTGACGTTTTTTAAAGCAGTAATACTCTCGCGCGGAGTAATTTCCAACACGCGATCTACCAATAAAAACGGATAGCGATGCGGCAACAACTTTAGAATCTGATTGATATCGATTGCAATAGCTTTGCTCATAAATTACCTACTTAATTAATAAATCTGGTTACGGAAGTCCTAAGACTCCCTATTTTGGTTTTTATCCAATAAACGCAAGCGTTGACGTATTTTATCTAGACCGCGCAAGATAGCGGCATTTTTCTCCCAAGCGCTATGGAGCATTGAGGGATAAACCCCGGTGAAATGCTGTCCAGGCTCGGTAATGGAGCGAATAATCGAAGTATTACCAGACACGGTAGTTCTATCAGCAATCGTGAGGTGTCCAGCGAAGTTGGCAGCGCCTCCGATGATGCAGAAGTTTCCTATCTTGGTACTGCCGGAGATAGCCGCACATCCAGCAATAACGCAGCAACTACCAACCGAAACATTGTGGGCTATTTGCACTTGATTATCGATTTTGCTGCCTGCTCCAATGACCGTATCACTCATCGCGCCACGGTCTATCGTCGTCGAGGCTCCTACCTCTACATCATTGCCAATCACTACTCTTCCGGTTTGAGGAATTTTTACCCACTCACCGCCACTGGCTGAAAAGTCAGGCGCAAAACCGAAGCCATCAGCTCCAATCACTGCGCCGCTATGAATAATGCAACGCTCGCCAATCTGAGTGCCGTAATAAATCGACGCCGAAGGATGAATAACTGAATCATTGCCAATGATGCTATCGCTTGCGATAGTGGTGTTACCTAAAATCGCTACGCGTTCACCTAATTTCACACCAGCGCCAATTTGCACAAAGGCGCCGATATGACAAGAGGCCGGAATACTGGCGCTCGGATCTATCGAAGCACTGGGATGTACTCCAGACTGATACTGCGGCATAGTAGATTGCGCAAAATGCTGAGCCATTCTTGCAAAGGTAGCGTAGGGGTTCTTTGAAACGAAATACACCCGCCTTGCAGAATACGCGCTAGGGTTAGCTTGTAAAAAATCGAGGTCTGCTTGACTGACAATCAGGGCGCCTGCTGCACTATCGCTAGCCTGCTGTCGATACAAGGGATTTGATAAGAAGGATATTTGATCCGACTGCGCGCGCTCCAAAGGAGCGAGGCCATTCAATGCGAGGGAGGCCTCCCCCACCAAGCTTGCTTGAAACTGTTTGGCCAGCTCGATGGCGGTAGGCATAAAGCTTACTTGAGACTGTTCAGAGCCTTGATCACATCATCGGTGATGTCGGCCTTCGGGCTGACATAGGCTGCTTCTTGAACAATCACATCCAACTTTCTTTGTTCTGCAATTGACTTGAGCACTTGATTTGCTTTTTCAGCAATCTTTGCACGCTCTTCAAAGGTACGTTGATTTAAGTCTTCTGTAAATTCACGTTGCTTACGTTGCAACTCGCGATCTTGGTCAGCCAACTCACGTTGACGACGAATACGTTCGGCTTCATTCATGACGGCAGCATCACGGTCAAGCTTTTCAGCAGCTGATTTAATTTTTTGCGCGCTATCACGAAGATCATTCTGGCGCTTTGTAAATTCGTTCTGCAAACGCGTTTGCATTGATTTGGCTAAGTTGGACTCGTTAAATACTTTTTCAGAGTTCACAACCGCCACACGGGTTCCAGCATCTTGGGCATATACATGCGATGCAGAAAATGTGGCAATCACAGCAACCAAGCCGGCTTGAATCCATTTTGAAGAATGATGAAGCTTCATAAAACTTTCCTTAAACAATTAAAACGCTGTACCTACCTGGAACTGCAATCGCTGGACGTTATCCGTTGGTAAGGACTTAATCGGGATACCGTAGCTGAATTTAAGCGGCCCCAGCGGTGATATCCATGATAAACCTAAGCCATAAGAATAGCGTAAAACGAGATTGATATTTTGGCCATAAACGTTACCGCCGTCCACGAAGGTAAATACCCGCAAGGTCTTATCGGCACCAGAACCCGGCACGGGCACCGTATATTCGAGGTTTGTCACAATCTTGGACTGCCCGCCGGTAGGCTGATTTGTACCCGTATTGGTGTTGTAGAAGGTTGGTCCTAGGGAGCCAGGGGCATAGCCTCGAACCGATCCGATACCACCAACATAGTAGTTTTTGACAATTGGGAAGGGGTTATTTCCGTAGGCTTGGCTGTAACCAACCTCACCGTTGAAGGACAGGATGTTGCCCTTTGAGAATGAGTGGTATTTCTGATACTGGCCATACATCCGGTAAAAGGTCATGTTTCCTGCTGGAGTGCCTACCTCAGCAGACAATTGCTGAAGCGAACCAGCAGATGGAATCAAAGAGCTATCTCGACCATCGCGTGACCAACCTACAGTAACCGGAATGTTGTAGGTAGTTAAAGTCGCGGGGTATCCAGGAGGCGCAATGCCGTAGCTTTCCGCATAAGTCAGATAAGGCTGAGGCGTGCTCGAGGATGTAGTGATGCGATAAAACTCTAAGCCGGAACCAAAAAATACCCGATCTATTTCACTGTAAGGAACGCCAAACTTAATATTCGAGCCAACGGACTTGATTTGGTAGCTTGGATCACCCGTGTAATACAAAGGCTTGGATGAGCGATAGTACAAATCGGTATAGCGACTAATGCCATCTTCGGTGAAGTAAGGATCGTATTGCGATAGGGCAATGTTTTGATTGATCTTACCCAGTGCGGCATTCAAGCCAATCGCCGTACCTGTACCGAAAGCATTGTCTTGATTAATACCAGCAGAAAGAATGACCTTCTCTGTTGAAGAAAAACCTGCACCGACAGTCACAGAGCCAGTGGGCTTTTCTGAAACTTTGACGTTGACATCCACCTGGTCAGGAGATCCCGGGACATCCTCGGTGGTGATATCTGTTTCAGTAAAGTAGCCAAGGCGTCCTAAACGTTTTTTCGATAAGTCAATCTTTTCGCCGTCAAACCAGGAGCTTTCAAACTGACGCACCTCTCGACGAATCACCATATCGCGAGTCTTAGAATTTCCTGTGACATTGACCTGACGTACATAAATACGACGACCCGGATCAATCACCAACGTAATGTCTACCTCGCTTTGGTCACGACGAATATCGGGCTGCGGATTGATGGTGGCAAAGGCATAACCGTAGGAGCCCAGTACCTCTGCAATTGCCTTAGTACTCTCTGTAAGTTTGGCTGAGGAGAAGATATCTCCAGCTTTTAACGTTACCAACTGCATCAACTCATCTTCCTTGCCCAACAACTCGCCAGCAAGGCGGACGTTTTTAACGGTAAATTGGGTGCCTTCACGCACACTGATCGTTAAGTAGATGCCCTTCTTGTCGGGAGTAATTGAAACCTGAGTAGAGTCAATCACAAACTCAAGATAACCACGATTCAAATAGTAAGAGCGAATGTTTTCTAAGTCAGCCGTTAACTTTTGCTTAGAGTACAGATTGTCTTTACTGTACCAAGAAAGCCAACCACCTGTTTTTAACTGCATCTCGCTTCTGAGCGTGCTTTCGCTAAAAACATTATTTCCAATAAAGTTGATTTCCTGAATTTTTGCTACAGGACCCTCATCAACGTTGAAGTAGATTGCTACTTGATTGCGCTCCACTGGAGTCACTGTTGCTACCACCTCTGCGGCGTACATTCCCTTGCCAATATATTGGCGTTTTAATTCTTGCTCAGCTTTATCAATTAAAGCCTTGTCATAGAAACGGGCCTCAGCCACACCAACCGCTCTCAAGGATTTACGAACCATCTCTTGATCAAACTCTTTCATCCCCGTAAATTCAATACGAGAAATCGTTGGACGCTCTTCAACAATCACGATCAATACATTGCCTTGAGCTTGAATCTGTACGTCTCTAAAAAAGCCAGTGCTATACAAAGCTTTAATCGATTCGGCACCCTTCTCATCGGTAAAGGTGTCGCCCACTTGAACAGGCAAATAACTAAAGACGGTTCCTGGCTCTACGCGCTGCAAACCTTCAATGCGAATATCTTTAATGACGAAAGAATCTGCGGCTTGGACATTCAAGCTGAAAGCAGCGACAACCACCAATAGCAGTTGAGCAACAAAACGGGCAAAAACAGAAGGAGTAGAGATCAAAAAATTCAAGGCGAAAAATAGCGTTGTAAATCATTAAACAAGGCTAGGAGCGAGAGGGAAATCAGCAAAAGAAAGCCCAGCTTCTGGAACCGCTCTTGCATGGAAATCGAAATCCGCTTACCAGCAACCAACTCCCATGCATCATACAGGAGCTGACCCCCGTCAAGCATGGGAAAAGGGAGCAAATTGAGCAGCCCTATGCTGATGCTAATCAGGGCTAAAAAGGCAAAAAATGCTTGCCAGCCAACCTGGGCTAACTTCCCAGCCATATCAGCAATACTCAAGGGTCCACCAAGCTGCTTGATAGATGTTTTGCCAGTGAACATTCCGGCCATTAGCCTTACAGAAACTTTGGTCACGAGCCAGACCCTATGGGAGGCGTAAAGAAGCGCATCCAAAGGCCCTAACTGCAGCTCCTGCCAGTTAGATGTCGGGATGATAGTTGGCTTAATCCCGAGCGCTTGCATAGGGTCAGAATTTGGTGAAATTTTAGGCAATTCTGGTGCCGGAAAGGCCTTTATAAATCGACCTCCAGAAGGACTCTGTAGCTCTAAAGCAAAACCGTTTTCCGCCGTAAGCGCATCGAGCAAATCCCAGCGCAAAGCATTCCAGCTTCGAACCACTTCAAATTCACCTAAAACACTGCTTGCATCATCACCATTCAAGTCTTGCCACCCCACTACTCGATCACCTTGCATGAGATCTAACTTGGCAGCCAAGGAGTGCTCTGGAGGAGTATCTAAAACGGCTGGTAACTGCGGAACGCCAGAGATATAAATCACGGCAAACAAAATGATAGCTAAGAAAAAATTGGCAAACGGTCCTGCAGCAACAATGAGAGATCTTTGCCAAAGTTTTTTGCCATCAAAGGCACTTGCTTGATCCTCCAGAGTAATCACCTGCTCCCGATCTCTCCCATCTAAAAGTTTGACATAGCCACCTAAGGGAATAGCTGCCAACACCCACTCAGTCTGATTCTTTGCTCGATAAGTAAAAAGTGGTTTACCAAAACCAATAGCAAAACGCAGTACGCGAACACCACAACAACGAGCAGCGAAGAAATGGCCAAACTCATGAAAGCTCACCAATACACCCAGGGTAAGCAAAAAAGCAGCTAGTGTGATGAACGCTTGCAAATAAAGTCCTTAGTTGATTTTTTAAGGCGCTGAGAAAAATTACTGTTGGAGTGTGCCAATAAAGTCTTTTGCCACTCTTCTTGCACGGGCATCCACATCCAAGATGAGCTCCAGAGAATCAACCGGGCCATTCTGAATAGCGCTTAAGGTTTTTTCTACTATCACGGGAATTTGCAAATACGGCAGACCGTCATCCAAAAAGGCACCCACTGCAATTTCATTGGCTGCATTCAGAACTGTAGGCGCTACGCCACCTGACTGAGCAGCCGCAAAGGCTAATGCTAAGCAGGGGAAACGTTTAAGGTCTGGCTCGCTAAAACTTAATGCTGCAAGCTGAGCTAAATTGAGTGGTGCAACACCAGCCTCGATGCGCTCAGGCCACGCCAATCCATAGGCAATGGGAGTCCGCATATCAGGCTGCCCCAACTGCGCCATGACCGATCCATCTACATAGCGCACCATCGAATGCACCACGCTCTGAGGATGTATCAATACCTTGATCTTTTCTAAAGGCAAACCAAACAACCAAAAGGCCTCAATCAACTCTAGCCCTTTATTCATCATCGTTGCTGAATCAACGGATATCTTTCTACCCATCACCCAATTAGGATGAGCGCATGCCTGCTCTGGAGTAATTGCCGCCAATTGATCTAATGGGGTATTTCTAAATGGCCCGCCGGAGGCCGTTAACCACAACTCCTCAACACCTAATCCTGAATGAGGATCTTGGGCAAATTTAGTGGGAAGGCATTGAAATATGGCGTTATGCTCACTATCAATTGGAAGAAGCTCTCCTCCTCCGGATTTCATGGCCTGCATAAATAAATTACCGGACATCACCAGCGCCTCTTTGTTGGCTAGCAATACCCTCTTACCAGCCTTGGCAGCTGCAAGGGTAGGCACTAAGCCGGCCGCCCCAACAATGGCAGCCATGACCGTATCGCAACCAGACTCCGTCACGGCAGAAACGAGTGCCTCAGGGCCATACAAAACTTGAGTACGAATATTTTTCTCTAGGAGCAATGCACTTAAACGCGCAGCGCCCTGAGCATCGGCAATCACAGCAATTGCTGGAGCAAACTCCTCGCACTGTGCTGCCAAAAGCTCAACCTGGGTATTAGCAGTTAAGGCAACTAACTTAAATCGATCGGGATGTTTACGAATGACATCTAAGGTATTAACGCCAATCGATCCGGTAGAGCCTAAAACCGCAATATGTCGCATCGGCTTTACACCAGACCTGCTAACAATGCTGCAATCGGCATAGTGGGAATCAGTGCGTCAACACGATCTAAGACGCCGCCATGCCCCGGCAATAAAAAACTACTGTCTTTCACGCCAGCCATTCGTTTTAACTGGGATTCAAACAGGTCACCAAAAATACTGAATACGGTTAAAACTGTCACCATCAATAGTGTAGGTACCCAGCCAAATCGAATCGCCCAGGCACCAAATAAGGTAGATTCAAACGGTAGATAGAAAATGCAAAGCAGCGCATACCCATAGCAAAGCAGTAACCCACCTAAAGCACCCTCAATCGATTTACCAGGACTGATTTGCGCAGCGAGCTTCCGTTTACCGAAGGCTTTACCAACAAAATAGGCACCAATATCAGCTACCCAAACCAAGGCCATGGTACTTAAAAGAAATATCAGTCCAAGCTCTCGTAGGAATACCAGCGCAAACCATGTAGCTGGCAACAAAATCAAACCAAGTACGACATAAAAAGGTCGTAATTTTTGCAAAGTAATGTTCATCCCCTTTGCCAAAATAAAAGGGGCCAAGAAAAACCAAAAGATCACTGCCATGAGTAACAAAGCAAATTGCCAGGCTACGTTTTGCATTCCCAGCAAAAACAAAATAATTGCTAAACAAAATAAGGCGTACAACCACGCAGCACGAGCAGCTTCAGGACTGAGTAAGCGACTCCACTCCCAGGCGGCCGCTAATAGCGCCACTAAGAAAAAAGCGCCAATGTATACAGGAGGCAATAAAAACAGAATCGGCAATAAAACCGCCAACAGAACAATGGCAGTGATGATTCGCGTTTTTAACATGGGGTAACTAAAAGAAAAATCAAACTGCGTCACTCATCGCTTGCGATGCAAGCTGGGCACTCGTGCGCCCAAAGCGACGCTCTCGTTGACTGTACCAATCAAAGGCTTTATGCAACTCTGCCTCGTCAAAATCAGGCCATAGAACATCTGTGAAGTACAACTCGGTATAGGCTAATTGCCATAACAAGAAGTTGCTGATGCGCTGCTCACCACCAGTACGAATAAATAAATCTGGTTCCGGGGCATAAGCCATGGAGAGATGAGGCTGCAGCAACTCTTCCGTGACCTGCTCTGGCTGAAGATTGGGGTTAGCTGCAATACATTGACGCATCGCTTGCAAAACATCCCAACGACCGCCATAGTTAGCAGCAATCGTAAAAGTTAAACCTTTGCAACCTGCTGTCTTTTGTTCAGAAAACTGCACCATCTCTTGAATAGCAGAATCAAAGCGACTCAAGTCACCAATTAAACGCAAAGCAATATCGTTTTCAGCAAGACGTGAAACCTCACCCTTAAGAGACTTTAAAAAGAGCTTCATTAAAAAGCCTACCTCTTCGGGTGGGCGACGCCAATTCTCCGAGCTAAAGGCAAAGACAGTTAGGTATTCAACACCCATCCGACGACACTCTTGAACAATTTTGCGGACCGCACCCAAACCCTCTGAATGCCCAGCGACACGCGGCATTAAGCGCTTGCTTGCCCAGCGACCATTACCATCCATGATGATGGCAACGTGGCGCGGTATGGCGCTCGACTCTGGAACGGCTAAAGTTGAACTGGAGTGCTTGGTCATAAAAGGTAAAGATTCTGACAGGTACTAAACCGTCATGATCTCTTTTTCTTTTTCCACAATAATCTTATCGACCTCAACGACTGCTTTATCAGTCATCTTCTGAATTTCATCAGTAGCGCGACGCTCTTCGTCCTCAGAAATTTCTTTGTCTTTTGTAAGACGCTTGAGATGCTCGTTGGCATCACGACGCAAGTTACGCACCGCAATCTTGGTTTCTTCACCTTCGCTCTTGACTACTTTCGTTAATTCGCGGCGGCGCTCTTCAGTCAATGCAGGCATTGGCACACGAATCACAGTACCTTGCGAAGCTGGATTTAAACCTAAGTCTGAATCACGAATCGCCTTCTCCACCACCGCAACCATCGTCTTTTCAAATGGCTGAACATTAATTGTGCGCGCATCGGCTAAACCTAAGCTAGCCACCTGACTCAAAGGGGTTGGGTTACCGTAGTAATCCACCTGAATGTGCTCCAGAATTCC
Source organism: Polynucleobacter sp. AP-Latsch-80-C2 (assembly GCF_018882185.1). GTDB lineage: Bacteria > Pseudomonadota > Gammaproteobacteria > Burkholderiales > Burkholderiaceae > Polynucleobacter. The sequence goes on from NZ_JACVOY010000005.1 coordinate 186,854, forward strand.
TGGGTTAGCACGGCCTGAACGAATTTTTGCTAAATTGGTTTTCAAAGCCTCAAGAGACTTTTGCATCTTTTGATCAGTATTGGTTTTAATTTCTGCTGCAGACATCAGGCCTCCTATTAAACGTGTACTAAAGTACCTTCGGGTTCACCCTGCACCACACGCATGAGAGCGCCTGGCTTGAGGATTGAAAATACTTTGATTGGTAGCTTACGGTCACGACACAACGCAAACGCAGTCGCATCCATCACCTGTAAATTTTTGATTAGTGCTTCATCAAATGTAATGGTCTTATATAAGGTTGCTGTGGGATCTTTTACTGGATCCGCGCTATAGATCCCATCGACCTTGGTTGCTTTAAGCATGATTTCAACACCCATCTCTGCACCGCGTAAGGCGGCTGCAGTATCGGTAGTGAAGAATGGATTACCTGTACCCGCAGCAAAAATAACCACCTTGCCTTCGCTCATTGCCCGAATAGCACGCGGACGAATATAAGGCTCAACCACCTGATCCATACGAATGGCGGACTGTACTCGAGCCTCAACACCTTTTTGACGAAGTGCGTCTTGCAATGCCAAAGAATTCATCATGGTTGCCAACATACCCATGTAATCGGCAGTAGCGCGATCCATACCTGCGGCTCCACCTGCAACACCTCGGAAAATATTACCGCCGCCGATCACGATAGCAAGTTCAACTCCACTATTGACCACCTGCGCTATTTCAGAAACCATGGCGTCAATAGTGATTGGATTGATGCCGAATGCATCATCACCCATAAGGGCTTCACCAGATAGTTTTAGGAGGACTCGTTTGTAGGCTGGCATGTTTTTTATTTTCCGTAATTTGCCAAGTAATTTACTTACTTAGCTTATTGATCTTTAAGCGCTTTTTAATATCTCCGCCAAATTATAAAGGGCTTGGGATAGATCAAAGAAAAGGGCATAGAAACCTTAGTTTCTATGCCCTTTTGGGTATTACTGACCATCCGGGGCAAGCCCCAATGACTAGTTAGGCAGTTGCCTTAGAGGCAGCAGCTACTTGAGCAGCAACTTCAGCCGCAAAGTCGTCTTGACGCTTCTCAATGCCCTCACCTACAACAAACATGGTGAAACCCTTGATTGTTGTATTTGCAGCTTTGAGCATTTGCTCAACGGTTTGCTTGTCGTTTTTAACGAAAGTTTGGTTCAACAAAGAAACTTCTTTGAGGTACTTCTGAATCGAACCTTCAACCATCTTTTCAACGATTTCTGGTGGTTTTCCAGATTCAGCAGCTTTTTGAACAGCAACGCTTCGCTCAATCGCAATGGATTCAGCAGGAACGTCAGCCATCGACAGAGCAACTGGCTTCATAGCGGCAATGTGCATTGCTACGTCTTTAGCTGCAGTCTCATCACCTTCAAACTCAACCATCACGCCAATACGAGTACCGTGTAGGTAAGAAACCAATTTGCTGCTATCAGCAAAACGCTTGAAGCGACGCGGCATGATGTTTTCGCCGATCTTACCGATCAATGCGCTACGAACAGCATCAACCGTGGAATCACCCATCGGCAATGCCAACAAAGCCGCTACGTCAGCTGGGTTCTTTTCAGCAACCAACTTGACGCATTCGTTTGTGAATGCCAAGAAATCATCATTTTTAGAAACGAAGTCAGTCTCGCAGTTCACTTCCAACAAAGCACCAGTAGCGCCATTGATAAATGAAACAACAATACCTTCAGCAGTCACACGTGAAGCAGCTTTACCAGCTTTGCTACCAAGCTTTACACGCAGAATTTCTTCTGCACGAGCCATATCACCATCAGCTTCAGTTAAAGCCTTTTTGCACTCCATCATCGGAGCATCAGTTTTGGCGCGTAACTCGCCAACCATTGCAGCGGTAATAGCGGCCATTATTCAGCTTTCCCTTCTTCAACAAACTCTTCTTCACCTTCTTTAACTGCTGTCAGGATTTCTTGAACAGAGTTTGCTTTACCTTCGAGGATTGCATCAGCAATTCCACGGGCGTAGAGCAATACAGCTTTGCTTGAGTCATCGTTACCAGGAATGATGTAATCAACACCTTCTGGTGAGTGGTTGGTATCTACAACAGCGATTACTGGAATACCAAGCTTGTTAGCTTCAGTAATAGCAATCTTGTGATAGCCAACGTCCACTACGAAAATCGCATCAGGAACACCATTCAAATCTTGAATGCCGCCAAGTGCTTTTTGCAACTTGTCGAGATCACGATCATTAGTCAAAGCTTCTTTCTTAGAAAGCTTGTCCCAGTCGCCAGCTTCTTTAGCAACTGCCATGTCTTTCAAACGCTTGAGGGAACCTTTAACAGTTTTGAAGTTGGTGAGTGTGCCACCCAACCAACGGCTGTCGATATAAGGCATACCAGCGCGGGCTGCTTCTTCAGCAATGATCTCGCGTGATTGACGCTTAGTTCCTACAAATAAAATCGTGCCACGATTAGCAGCAACTTGCTTTGCAAATTTCAGAGAATCCTGAAACATTGGCAATGTTTTTTCCAAGTTGATGATGTGGATCTTATTGCGATGACCGAAAATATATGGGGCCATCTTTGGCGACCAGAAGCGCGTTTGGTGACCAAAATGGCAACCGGCTTCCAGCATTTGACGCATCGTTACTGACATAACTTCTCCTAAGGGTTTAGTTCTAAGATTGAGTCCTAGCTGCGCTAAAAAACGCCACCCTGGAAGGCTCAACCCGCGATTTCAAGTCCAAAATAGACCCGAGACCAAAATTATAGCTTAAATATCAAGGGTCTAGCTAGCTCTACCCCCATCTGGACTGGAGCTCTGGACCCCTAAATCACCGTTATAAGCATCAGAAATGCACTTATTGCCTAAATTTTAAGCAGATTAGGCAAGCTAAAACTCCCCAAGTCGTTGATAATCAAGGCATGAATAGTGTATTTACTGCCGAAAAAGACATCCTTGGGATGCGAGAAGCTGGTCGCCTAGCCAGTGAAGTTTTAGACCATGTCACTCCATTTGTTAAAGCTGGAGTGAGCACTAGCGAGCTAGATCGCATCTGCCATGAATACATGCGCGATGTCCAAAAGACCATCCCTGCCCCATTGAACTATCAACCTCCAGGCTATCCACCCTTTCCTGCTTCAATCTGCACCTCAGTCAATGATGTGATCTGTCATGGCATTCCTGGTCAAAAGATTTTAAAAACTGGTGATGTGGTGAATTTAGATATCACCGTCATCACACCAGATGGCTATTACGGAGATACCAGCCGGATGTTTATGGTGGGTGATGTATCTGTGTTGGCTAAACGTCTTACTCAAATTACTTTTGAATGCTTGTGGCTTGGCATTGCCCAAGTAAAGCCAGGTGCCTCACTTGGTGATATTGGTCATGTCATCCAAACCCATGCTGAAAATGCTGGCTACTCCATTGTTCGTGAATATTGCGGACATGGCATCGGCAAGGTGTTTCATCAAGACCCCCAAATTCTGCATTACGGTCGCCCTGGCACCGGAGAAAAATTAGTAGCAGGTATGACATTCACGATTGAACCGATGATCAATGCTGGGCGCCGTGAAATTCGCACAATGCCAGATCAGTGGACTGTTAAAACAAAAGACCGCAGCCTATCTGCGCAATGGGAACACACCCTACTAGTTACAGCTACTGGTGTTGAAGTACTCACTTGGTCTGAGGGCAGTAATCCTCCGCCCGAGTGCGTTAAAGGCCTCTCCTTCAGACCAACACTAGCAAGCGCTTAAATTCATGAGCAAGTCTCAGGCAGAAAATAAAATCACTGATGCCGCGGGACTGCGTGCAGCCCGAGAGATTGCCTACGCTGAGTTTCGAAAAACCCAAGGCGTTGGCAAACTCACCAAGCAACTGAGCAAATTAAGCGATGAGCTACTCAGTAATTTATGTAATCACTACGGATTAAATAGTGAAGCAACCTTAGTGGCTGTCGGTGGATTTGGCAGAGGCGCTTTATTTCCATACTCTGATATCGATATCCTGATATTGCTACCTGCAGATGACAAACTCATTGAGTCCTTATCCAAAAAAGTTGAACAATTTGTTGCTAGTTGTTGGGATACTGGCTTAGAAATTGGCTCTTCAGTAAGAACAGTGGCTGAATGTATTTCTGAAGCCGATCAAGACATTACTGTTCGCACCTCCCTTTTGGAGTCGCGCCTCATTTGCGGCAAGAAACAACTCTTTAAAGATTTTGCAAAAGCGTTTGAATCCTCACTGGATCCAAGAAGCTTTTTTCAAGCAAAGCAAGCTGAGCAAATCCAGCGTCATTACAAATATCAAGACACTCCCTACTCACTTGAGCCAAACTGCAAAGAAAGTCCAGGTGGCCTACGCGATTTACAGGTTATTTCTTGGGTAAGTAAGGCCGCTCTACTTGGCAAAACATTCAAAGATTTAAACCAAGCTGGCTTAGTAACCCAGCGTGAGTTAACTGAACTCAATCGGAACCAGCGTTTTTTAGAAACACTGCGCGCTAATTTACATTTACTAGCTGGACGCAGACAGGATGTTCTTGCATTCGATCTACAGGCAGCACTAGCAGCGTCGATGGGCGTTAAGGAAGAAAATTCCCGCGAAGCCAGCGAAGCCATCATGCGTCGCTATTACTGGGCTGCTAAAGCAGTGACCCAGCTAAACGATGTTCTACTTCAAAATATTGAAGCCCTGCTCTTTCCACAAGAATCTAAGACAACTCACCCTATTCCTGGGGAAGGTAATGAATGCTTTATCGAAAGACAGGGCGTTTTAGATATCACGGATCCTCAACTCTATCAAAAGCATCCTGAAAAAATTCTGCGAACCTTTTTAGTATTCGCTCAAACTTCAAACGTTAAAAGCCTCTCTGCAACTATTTTTAGAGCGCTATATAACGCTCGTCAAAAAATGGATAGCAAGTGGCGCGCCAACCCCATCAATCGCTCACTCTTTATCGAGATACTGAAACAACCCGAAGGCGTCAGCCGCGCATTTCAGCTCATGAACCGCAGCAGCGTTCTAGGTCGCTACCTTCCTGCTTTCAGAAAAATTGTTGGGCAAATGCAGCATGACTTATTCCATGTATACACGGTTGATCAACATATCTTGATGGTCCTGAGAAACGTACGTCGCTTTATGGTGGTTGAACATACACATGAGTTCCCTTTCTGTAGCCGCTTAATCGCCCACTTTGAAAAACCTTGGTTACTTGTGATTGCGGCGCTCTTTCATGACATTGCCAAAGGCCGTGGCGGCGATCATTCGCAACTGGGCAGAGCAGACATGCGCAAGTTTGCTAAAGAGCATGGTCTCGATAAGAAAGACACCGAATTATTAGTCTGGTTAGTGGCTGAGCATCTCTATATGAGTCAGGTAGCACAAAAACAAGATATCACCGACCCTGATGTTGTCAGAGCATTTGCCAAAAAAGTGGGTGATGAACGTCACTTAACTGCCCTCTACTTATTAACAGTTGCCGATGTTCGAGGCACCAGCCCTAAAGTGTGGAATGCCTGGAAAGGAAAGCTTTTAGAGGACTTATACCGTGCAACCCTGAGAGTCTTGGGTGGCGCTAAACCAGATGCCTCTTCAGAGTTAGCTCAACATCAAGAAGAATCTCGTACAAAATTACGTCTCTACGGCATCAACGATGAGTCCTATGAGGAGCTCTGGAAACAACTCGATGTAGCCTTCTTCTTAAGGCAGGATTCATCAGACATTGCCTGGCTTACACGCCACCTCTATAACAAGGTTGATAGCGATCAACCCATCGTTAGAGCAAGACTATCGCCTATTGGCGAAGGTCTACAAGTTGCCGTATATGTAAAAGACCAAGAAGATCTCTTTGCCCGAATCTGCGCCTACTTCGAAAGACATGGCTTCTCAATTTGGGATGCGCGTATTCACACCACTCGTCATGGCTACGCTTTGGATACCTTCCAAATCTCAGGAAGCAATCTCGTAGATGAAGGTGGAAGCTATCGCGATATTATTCAATTGGTCGAGTTTGAATTAACAGCAGCCTTGACTAACACCGAACCCCTTCCCAATCCAAGCATGGGGCGCTTATCTAGACAGTCGCGTACATTCCCGATTCAGCCCCGTGTTCATATGGTTCCAGATGATCGGGGCAGATATTACACACTGGCCTTATCTGCCAGTGACCGCACAGGTTTGCTTTACACCATCTCCAGAGTGCTAGCAAAGCATCAAGTTTCTATTCACACAGCCAGAATCAATACTTTAGGCGAAAGAGTGGAAGACGTCCTTTTATTGGATGCTATGAACTTGAGCAAGAATCCAAAGTTACAGATTCAGCTGGAGACCGAACTGCTTGAGGTTTTGGGGGCTTGAGACTTTTAAAATCACCCAAATAAAAAACCACCCAAGGGTGGTTTTTTAATACAGCTAAAGTTGGGTTCTGATTACGATTTGCTATTACGAGCATCCAAGCTGAATGCGCCGGAGCCAGATGAAGCCAATACTAACAAGCCGCCCAATATAGCAATATTCTTCACGAATAGCAGTTGTGCAATAAATACGGCATCTTGAGGAGCTGCCCAGAATGGGTGACCAACTATGCTTGCACCCAAGGTAAAGATTGCCAAACCAACAGCAACAAAACGGGTTTTATAGCCGAGAATTAAAGCAACACTACCAAAAATTTCAATTGCGATTACAACCCAAACCAACAGCGTGAATGCTGGAAGGCCTAGTGACCGAAAATATCCCGTAGTACCCTCGATTTCCATTAACTTTTGGATGCCTGCTGGCAAAAATAAAGCGGCTATCGCAATTCGGCCAATTAAATTTAGTGTGCTTTGATACTTGGTCATTTTTTTCCTTATAAGGTTGTGGAGATATTTATATTTTGTATATCGTTTCTACATCTTACTTCAACAAATCAAGCATGGCCGCTTCATCAATGACCGGCACACCTATCTCTTCAGCTTTAGTAAGCTTGCTACCAGCATCGCTACCGGCAACAACATAGTCTGTTTTCTTGGAGACAGAACCCGCTACTTTTGCCCCTGCTTTTTCCAGGAGATCTTTAGCCTCATAGCGCGTCATCGTCGGGAAAGTTCCCGTGAGAACAAAGGTCTTTCCGGCCACGGCTGCGCTAATGACTTTTTCCTCAACGGCAAGCTGCATACCGGAAGCAAGGAGCTGCTCAATCACTTCACGGTTGTGGGCTTCTTCCATAAAACTAACGATCGAATCCGCTACTACTGGGCCCACGTCTTTAACCGTCAGTAGATCTTCAGGGCCAGCATCCATCAAGGCATGCATTGATTGGTAATGATTAGCCAAATCTTTAGCCGTGGTTTCGCCTACATGCCGAATACCCAAGGCAAAGATAAATCTGGCTAACGTGGTATTTCTAGATTGATTAATGGCCTGAATGAGGTTATCTGCCGACTTATCACCCATGCGCTCAAGGTTTGCAAGCGCAGAAAATCCCAGGCGGTAGAGATCAGCAGGAGTTCTCACCAGATTGTGATCCACCAATTGATCAACAATCTTCTCTCCTAGACCTTCAATATCCAAGGCCCTTCTGTGGGCAAAATGAATGAGCGCCTGTTTACGCTGCGCCCCACAAAATAATCCACCGCTACAGCGAGCTACAGCCTCATCCGCTAAACGCTCGATATGCGAGTCGCAAACTGGGCAACGTATTGGCATGACAAATTGTTTTGCATCAACAGGACGACGATCTTGAATAACAGACACCACTTCAGGTATCACATCACCCGCTCTGCGTACTGATACGGTGTCGCCAATGCGTACATCTTTACGCTTCACTTCATCTTCGTTGTGCAGAGTTGCATTGGTGACGGTCACGCCACCGACTTCAACGGGCGCTAACCTAGCTACCGGAGTAATGGCGCCGGTACGACCCACTTGGACATCAATCCCTAAAACGGACGTCAATGCTTCTTGCGCTGGGTATTTGTGTGCCAATGCGAATCTAGGAGCTCTGGATACAAAACCTAGCTTAGCCTGCTCAGCAAACGAATTGACTTTGTAGACAACGCCATCAATGTCATAGGGCAATGAATCCCTTTTCGCGCCAATTTCGTTATAAAAAGCCAGTATCTCTTCTACTGAGTGCAAGACCCGACGCTCTGCGCAGACAGGGAGACCTAAGTTTGCATAAGTATTAAGCAACTCTTCGTGAGTTTTTGGCAGCCATGACTGCGGCTCAAGCGCGCCTAAGCCATAAGCAAAAAATGAAAGTGGTCTTTTTGCGGTAACTTTTGAATCTAATTGACGCAAACTTCCTGCTGCTGCATTTCTGGGATTAGCAAATTCTTTTTCTCCCAAGGCTGCTGCTTGTTGATTCATTTTCTCGAAATCTTTGAGGTACATAAATACCTCACCACGAACTTCCAAGACTTGGGGAATATTTTTTCCGATAAGTTTTAAAGGAATGGCGCGCACGGTCTTGATGTTGGCAGTGACATCCTCGCCTGTGGCTCCATCACCTCGGGTTGCTGCTGTTACCAAAGCACCATTCTCATAGCGCAAAGAAATGGCTAAGCCATCGAACTTTAGCTCCCCCGCATAGTCAACCTGATTGGTATGCAGCGCTTCACGGCAACGGCGATCAAAGGCTACGAGCTCGGCATCCTCAAATGCATTATTTAAGGAAAGCATGGGAACCGCATGCTGGACAGAGTCAAATTCTTTTAAAGCAGCACCGCCAACCCGTTGCGATAGCGAATCAGTAGTAATCCAGTCTGGATGAGCAGTCTCGATCTCTATCAATTCTCGATAGAGGCGGTCGTACTCTATATCAGGCAATAAAGGAGCATCTAATACGTAATAGGCATGTTCAAGACGAGCAAGTTCTGCTTGCAAGAATGCGTAACGTTCCGCTAAATTTGACGGACTATTAGACGACAAGGGAATTTCCTAGCTAAAGAGTCTACTGGCAGTAGAAGAGCCAGAGCTGATGCCACTCTTCTCCAGATTGGCATAGAGCGCATCGAGATGTTGTCGAATGCTAATCACGGCAGCTTCAGACAAATTAATACCGCTGTCATCTACCAAGCGACCATGGACTGCCTGAGCAATTTCTACGCCTTCACCAAGCATTCTTTCAAAGGCACGCTCATCTTGAGCAACCAAAGGCACCTCAAGTAACAAAGTTAATTGAGTAACCGATCTATTGGGATCAAGTTCTGCGCTATTAAAAATGAGTGATCCATTACTGTAGTACTCATATTGCCTACCATTGCGTGCTAACTTAAATCCTCGTTGACGCATTAGCGCATCAAAATTTCCCCATGGGCAAGGTTCATCTAACAACACATTGATACTCAACTGAATATCACTCTCTGCTGCCATGGCATCTAACTCTTTGGCGCTTTCCAACATAGTGCTGACGCTAGGCATGTCAATTTGCGAACCAAGCGTCTCAGCCAATGCTTGGGCTCGGGAGCAAAAATCAGACAGCTCCAATACGCCAATTGCGCCTCGACGGCTAGCCAACTGAATAGCCAACTGCAATTCTGAATAATCGGCTTCCGGAACCAAGACTTCCCAAGATTCAGCAGCATCTACATCTGCATTGAGACCTTCGCACATCCAGCGCGCACTCGCTTGAGCACCTAAATCAGTCCACGTATCGATCTCTTCTAATATTTCGGCGCCACTAATTGCTTGATCAAACCTCAAGGTGATTACACAATCGATACGAGGATCAATGGAAAATTTTTCTGGAGTGGCATTAGCTTGTGAAAGTACTTCGCCAAAGTTTGGCTCAGAACGCTGAGCAGATTCTGACTCTGCAAAACCCTGTCCAAAACTAGGTTCTCGAGAAAATCGATCTTCACCTGAAAAGTCGCGCTGCTCACGTGCTTTTTTACGAGTGTAGGCATGTTTAATATTGAGGATGGCGACTGATATCAATATCAGCACGCCAATAACAGCCAAAGCAAACTGCAAATCAGACAAACCCAACGTCGTCATGATTTGTTCTACATCCACTTAAGCAGCCTCCACCATCGACACTGCTGAGGAGATATCTACCGCAACAATGCGAGATACACCCTGCTCTTGCATGGTGACACCAATTAACTGATGGGCGATTTCCATAGTGATCTTGTTATGTGAAATAAAGACAAACTGGGTCTTATCTGACATTTTGGCAACCATCTTGGCATAGCGCAAGGTATTTGCATCATCCAATGGTGCATCCACCTCATCGAGTAAACAGAAAGGCGCAGGATTCAAGAGGAAGAGTGAGAACACTAAAGCAATAGCAGTCAGGGCTTTTTCACCGCCAGATAACAAGTAAATACTGCTGTTTTTCTTGCCAGGAGGCTGAGCCATTACCTGTACACCTGCATCCAAGATTTCTTCTCCAGTCATCACCAGCTCAGCATGACCACCACCAAAGAGTTCTGGGAAGAGTTTGCCAAAGTGGGTATTTACTTGATCGAATGTACCTTGTAATAGATCACGGGTCTCTGCATCAATTTTGGCAATCGCATCTGTTAGGGTTTGCATTGCTTCATTCAAGTCAGCAGATTGGGCATCCAAGAATTGTTTACGCTCACGAGAGCTTGATAACTCATCGAGGGCAGCCATGTTTACAGGGCCAAGTGATTGAATCTCGGTATTTAGGCGATTCACCTCAGTTTGTAAAGCGCCGACCTTCAGATCAGGACTGAAATTAGCTTCCAAAGCTGTTAAGTCAGCTTCGGCATCTGATAACAAGGTCGCAAATTGTTCAAAATTAAGACGAGCGGCTTGTTCGCGCAACTGCAAGTCCACCACCTTGTCACGCATTGGTTGCAAACTACGCTCTACTTGCATGCGTGCTTCATCAGCCTCACGCAATTGATGCAATAAGGCATCTTGCTCAGTACGAGCATTAGCTAGCGCTGCTTCACGCGCACTGCGTGCCAACAGCAACCCCTGCAACTTATCCTGCGCTTCTTCATCGCTCAAGACTTCTAATTCTTGAGTCGCTGCATCATGTTTATCTTGAATTTCCATGATTTGAGTACGCGCGGTACTTTGGTCACGTTGCAAATCAGCAATCCGTTGTTGTAATGAGCGAGTTGCAAATGCAGCTTCTTGCGCAGCCATCTCGGCAGCACGCAATGACTCGCGCAAACGATCGCGCTCTTGAGTAGAAAGCTCTAGCTTTTCTTGGGCAACGCTTAATGCCTCTTGCAATCCCTGCTTGGAACCTTCAGATTCCAATAGCTCAGCAGCAGATTGCTCCTGAGTAATATTTAACTGCTCCATTTGTTGGCGCAGTTCACTCATTTCATTCTCAATTTGTGCGGCACGAGTACTGTACTGCTCTTCAGCTTGAGTCAGTTGCATTCTTTCAACTTCAAAGCCATGCGCTTCTTGAACAGCATGCTCTGCATTGATACGCGCTTGCTCAGCCGCTTGATGAGCAGCCTGGTAATTGGAAACACATTGGTCTAATTCGCCTTTGAGTTCGCTTTGCATGAGCTGTTGGGCGCGCAATTGCTTTTCAAGACTTTCCATCTCTTGCGCACGAGCCAACATACCGGCTTGCTCAGAATCGGCAGCATAAAGTTGCACACTAACTCTGCTAACCAGATGGCCTTCTTGAGTTACAAACGCGCCACCTGCTGGTAATTTTTCACGGCGATGCAATGCATCCTCAAGGCTATTGGCAATATAAATATTGTCTAACCACTCTTGCAATACTGAAGTCAGTCGTGGTGCGCCAGCACTTTGCACACGTGTTAACAATGGAACAAAATCAGCAGGTACAGTGGTATGCGCCGGAGTAATGTCTTCAGTTAACAAAATCGCTAAACGGCTTGGGGGTGCATCGTTCGCTAAGACCAAAGTCTCTTGCACGCTCTTTGCAGTAACCGCTGCCAAACGCTCGCGCAATACAGATTCCAAAGCAGCCTCCCAGCCACTTTCAACTTTGATTTCTTGCCAAAGACGCTTACTCTCTTTGAGGCCCTTGCTCTCAAGCCAAGGCCCAATTTTTCCCTGTGCCTGAACGCTAGCCTGCAAGGCCGTAAGGGCAGTTAACTTCGCCTCCGTTTGAGCCAGATCTTGATTGGCGCTTTGAATATTTTGTTGGGCAGTATTTCTGGCTTCGTCGGCTGCAGGCACACGTTGTTGTGTCTCTTGTGCCCGCTGTCTAGATTCTTCAACTTTACGCTGCGCCATTGCATGACGATCTATCGCCATTTGCAATGCTTCTGCATCCGGCCTACGCATTCCATCTAACTCACTCGTTAAACGCGCTTCGCGCCCTTTTAACTCATCAGACTGTGAACTCATTGCACGCATCCGCTCGCCCAAACTGGCTAAGCGCTGCTCAATACTAGCCAAACTATCACGCGCCGCATTCAATGCGCTGGCGGATTGTTGATACTCATCGTCACGACCTGGCATTTGATCCATCAAGCTACCTAGATCCGCCAATAGCGTTTGCTCTTTTTCTGAAGCCAAACTTAATTCGTGTTCGGCTGTACGCTGCGCTTGTGCTGCATCTGCTTCTTGCACCGTCCAGCGTTGCAGCTGGGCTTGTAAATCTTGTACTTGCTGCTGTAAACGTTGACGCGCTTCTTGCACATAATGAATCTGCGACTCAACCTGACTGACATCAGAATTGGTTTGGTACAGATCGCCTTGTGCTTGAGAGACCTTGTCTTGCAATGCGTACTGCTGGGTACGCATTGTTTCTAGCTCAGCTTCAGCATGACGCAACTTAGCGGTCTGCTCTTCAAGCCCTACTTGCGTATCGCGAATACCGTTGGCATGACGCTCTTGTTCTTTGCCAGCTTCGGTTTGGCGAACAAACCACAACAATTGTTGCTGTGACTTCATCTGAGCAGATAACTCAGCATGACGCTCAGCTACTGTTGCTTGTTTTTCTAAACGGGTGAGCTGTTGATCCAACTCGCGCAAAATATCTTCAACACGCGTTAAATTCTCTACAGTGTCTTCTAAGCGTGATGCAGTTTCTTTGCGACGCTCCTTATATTTAGAAACACCAGCTGCTTCTTCCAAGAAAACACGCAACTCTTCTGGCTTCGCTTCCAAAATACGATTGATAGTGCCTTGACCAATAATGGCGTAGCCTCTTGGCCCCATACCAGTACCCAAGAAAATATCTTGAATATCTTTACGACGCACTACTTGGTTATTGACGTAATAACTAGAATTACCGTCACGCGTTAAAACGCGTTTAATCCCTAGCTCGGTAAATGCACTCCACTGACCTTGAGCACGCCCTTCTGAATTATCAAAAATAAGTTCCACGCTGGCACGGCCAGACGGTTTACGCAATCCAGAGCCGTTAAAAATAACGTCCTGCATAGATTCACCGCGCAGCTCACTAGCGCGAGATTCGCCTAAAACCCAACGTACGGCGTCAATGATGTTTGACTTTCCGCAACCATTGGGGCCAACGACGCCAATTAATTGGCCAGGCAATTCAAAATGGGTTGGGTCAACGAAAGACTTAAAGCCGGAAAGTTTGATGGATTTCAGTTGCACGGCGTACTTTGCAGGGAAAAAAGAGGTTCAAATAAAGGGGATAAAAACTAAAGCTAAAGTGGGAAGATGATAGCAAGCTTGGAGCTCCTTACACGCGTTTTTTCCCCATCGATATAATGATAAATCTACATTCCGGGCCAAAATCCCTTAACAATCTGATAGTTAACTAAAAAGCATGAGCCAATCACCACAAAGCATCATCGAACAAGCCTGGGAAAACCGCGCTAACCTCTCCCCTGAAAGCGCCCCAGCAGACATCCGCAGTGCTGTTAACGCTGTCTTAGAGGGTCTAAATGACGGCAGTATTCGCGTTGCTGAGCGCCGTAGCGTAGGGCAGTGGGAAGTAAATCAATGGGTTAAGAAGGCTGTTTTGCTCTCTTTCCGCCTAGAAGACAACAAACCCATGGCAGCCGGTGGTTACACCCAGTTCTATGACAAGGTCCCTAGCAAATTTGAGAACTACACTGCGGCAGACTTTGCGGCAGGCGGTTTTAGGGTTGTACCCCCTGCAATGGCCCGCCGCGGCTCATTTATCGGTAAAAATGCTGTTTTAATGCCTTCCTACGTCAATATTGGCGCTTATGTGGGTGAAGGCAGTATGGTAGACACCTGGGCTACCGTTGGTTCATGCGCGCAAATTGGTAAAAACGTTCATCTTTCTGGTGGCGTTGGTATTGGTGGGGTTTTGGAGCCAATTCAAGCTGGTCCAGTCATCATTGAGGACAACTGCTTCATTGGCGCGCGTTCAGAGGTTGTTGAAGGCGTCATTATCGAAGAAAACGCTGTTCTTTCCATGGGTGTCTATATTGGTCAAAGCACCAAGATTTATGACCGTGAAACTGGCGAAGTGCACTATGGTCGCGTTCCTGCTGGATCGGTTGTGGTTCCAGGATCCCTACCCTCAGCTTGCGGTAAGTACAGTCTGTATGCTGCTGTGATCGTGAAGAAAGTAGATGCCCAGACCAGAGCAAAAACAGCCATTAACGAATTACTTCGCGACTAATTGGAATAAAAAGATCTTATGAGCGCCGCACTCGAGCTTACTAAAGCGCTGATCGCTTGTCGATCAGTCACTCCCGCTGATGGTGGCTGCCAAGATCTCATCGCCAAAAGACTGCAAGCTATTGGCTTTCAAACAGAAAGCATCGTTAGTGGTCCTGAAAACTTTCAGGTCACCAATTTATGGGCTATTAAAAAAGGTACTGCGGGCGATCAAGGCAAAGTATTCGTATTTGCCGGTCATACCGATGTGGTGCCAACTGGCCCTCTGGAGAAATGGGAGAGCGATCCGTTTACTCCAACCATTCGAGATGGCATGCTCTATGGGCGCGGCGCTGCAGATATGAAAACCTCTTTAGCTGGCTTTGTAGTTGCAACAGAAGAATTTATCATCACCCATCCTAATCATGAGGGCTCTATCGCCTTTTTGATCACGAGCGATGAAGAAGGTCCCGCTCACGATGGCACCGTCATCATGTGTGAGCGCCTCCAGAAACAAGGTCAGCGTCTAGACTATTGCGTCATTGGCGAACCCACATCAGTAGATCGCCTTGGCGACATGATTAAAAACGGTCGTCGCGGCTCCCTCTCAGGAAAACTGATTGTGAATGGTATTCAAGCGCATATTGCTTACCCTCATCTAGGTAAGAATCCAATTCACTTGGCAGCCCCCGCTATTGCCACTCTGTCAGAAACAGAGTGGGATAAAGGGAATGAATATTTTCAACCAACCAGTTTTCAGATTTCGAATATTCATTCTGGCACTGGTGCAAACAACATCATCCCTGGTGAATTGTCTATAGACTTTAATTTCCGCTTCTCTACCGAAAGCAAGCCCGAGCAACTACAGGAGCGTGTTGAGAAAATCCTCAAAGAGGCTGGCCTAGATTTTCAGATTGACTGGCATCTGGGTGCAAGCCCCTTCCTGACCGGCAACGGCGCTCTGGCTAATGCCTTGAGCACAGCTATCAAAGCAGAAACTCAGATCACCACCGAACTATCGACTACTGGCGGCACCAGTGATGGTCGCTTCATTTCCAAAGTCTGCAAAGAAGTGGTGGAGTTCGGCCCCCTCAATGCCACCAGCCATAAGATTAACGAGTGTGTCATTGTCGATAACGTAGAGCCTCTTAAAAATATCTATCGCAGAACCCTTGAGCAACTGGTTGCTTAATTTCTACTAGCGCTTTATCACCCAACATTTATCCAATATGGATCCTGAGCCTTCACAAAATCTTTCTCTAAAAGAGTGCATTGAGAAAATTGCACAAAAATTAGATTCTGCTAACTTGCACTACGGCCATGGTGCTTTAGATGCGCAAAGTGAAGCCTTGTGGATTGCTAGCAAACAACTAGATCTAAGTCCTGTAGAGGCACTCGATCAGCCAGGTCACATTCTGACGTCAGAGCAGTTACAAAAGGCATTACTCATCGCCGATGAAAGAATTCTGACGCGCAAACCTTTGGCTTACATCTTGGGTGAAGCCTGGTTAATGGGTATACCGTTCTACTGTAGCGAGCAAAGCATCGTACCCCGCTCTTGGATTGCTGAACTCATCGTTGAAGGAATGTTAGAGCCATGGTTGCCTGCTGACGGTAAGGTGCTTGACCTTTGCACTGGCAATGGTTCGCTTGCCATCCTTCTGGCGCTATCCTGTCCTGATATTCACGTCAGTGCTTGCGACATCAGCATGCCTGCGCTTTCTCTAGCAGCTCGAAATGTGGATCGCCACAATCTTGACTCTCAAATTGAATTGCTGAATGGCGATCTATGGGATGCACTACCCGAGCCTAATGATGACAATCTTTTTGATCTCATTATTTGCAACCCACCTTATGTCAATGCTCACTCGATGGATGCCTTACCGGCGGAGTATCACGCTGAACCTGCACTTGCCTTAGCAGGGGGTGACGATGGCATGGATTTAATCAGGCGCATCATTGCCGCTGCTCCCGATTACCTCTCAGAGCGCGGCGCAATCTTGATTGAGATTGGCAATGAATATGAACACTTTAAAAAGGCATTTCCACAGGTACCCGCAATCTGGATGGAAGTTTCTGCAGGTGAAGAACAGGTATTGCTGATTCAAGCAGAAGACCTGCGCTAAGACCCTAATTCAATTCCGCAGCTGCAGCAATCGCCTGATCAATGCGCTCCACTGGGATCACTCTTAATCCCGGTATTTTGGTCTTCGGCATATTTGCCTTAGGAATGATGGCCACTGTGAAGCCCAATTTAGCGGCCTCTTTTAAACGCTCCTGCCCACGCGGACAGGGACGAATTTCTCCAGCTAAACCCACCTCACCAAAAACAATTAACTCTTTTGGTAAAGCGCGATTGCGAATCGAAGATTGAATTGCCAGAAGAACCGCTAAGTCAGCTGCTGGCTCAGAAATTTTGACACCACCAACTGCATTTAGAAAAACATCTTGATCAAA
The DNA here is from genome assembly GCF_018882185.1 of Polynucleobacter sp. AP-Latsch-80-C2. GTDB lineage: Bacteria > Pseudomonadota > Gammaproteobacteria > Burkholderiales > Burkholderiaceae > Polynucleobacter. Next base: position 203,806 of record NZ_JACVOY010000005.1, read on the forward strand.
GCAAGCCACACCAGCATGGCGGTGCAATACGGCCAAGAGCATCGCTAAGCGCGCCTGCTCTAGCCCAACTGCAAGGCGGCGCGGATTAGGAACGTGCGCTGTATCTACCAGAGCCTGAATCTCTACCAACAGTGGGCGACTACCCTCTTGAGTCACCAAGACACAAGCACCAGGAACCATTTGCTCATGCTGCGATAAAAAGATTGCTGAAGGATTAGTAACGCCGCGCAATCCCTTTTCAGTCATAGCAAACACGCCCAACTCATTTACAGCGCCAAAACGATTCTTGATCGAGCGCACCAAACGGAATGAGGAGTGAGTGTCGCCTTCAAAATACAGTACGGTATCGACAATATGCTCTAAGACTCGCGGGCCAGCTAAATGACCATCTTTGGTTACGTGACCCACCATCAACACACAGATGCCACTTGACTTAGCAGCCCTTGTTAATTGCGCTGCGCATTCCCTAACCTGAGCAACTGATCCAGGAGCCGAGCTGAGTAAGTCTGAATACAAGGTCTGAATCGAATCCACCACCAATACCTGAGGTTTTACGGTATCCATAATGGAAAGTAATTTCTCGAGCTGAATCTCTGCGAGAACTTCTAACTGAGGTGCATCCAAAGCAATTCTTTTAGCGCGCAAGGCAATCTGCGCAGCAGATTCTTCGCCACTACTATAGAGGACATTCATACCAGCAGAACTCATTTCTGCCAGTGCTTGCAAAAGCAATGTGGATTTACCGATACCTGGATCGCCACCCAAAAGCACTACACCTCCAGGAACTAAACCACCACCAAGTACACGATCAAACTCTTCTACTCCCGTGCTAAATCTGGGCAAGTCTTCGGCACTGATTGCCGAAAGTTTTTGTCTAGGCAGTGACTGCGCTAACCCCTGAAACCGCGTATTTGAACTGACCTCAGGAAGACCCTCCTCCAAAGTGTTCCATGCCTGACAGGAAGGGCACTGTCCTTGCCACTTAGCAGATGTGCCACCGCATGACTGACAGATATAGACCGTTTTAACTTTTGCCAAGTGCTTACCTAATGAAATTTAGAACGACTAAATTAGTCGAGTTGAGTGCCAGCTTTATTTTCTTGGGCGCGCTTAGGGGCATCTTTACGACGCTGCTCTAAATCAGCCGCTCTAGCAGCAGCATCTTTTTGCTTCTCTTCGTACTCACGTTGATTGGCAGCACGTTCGGCAGCCTTCTCAGGAGCAGCACGATCAGCGGCTCGCTTAATATCATCTTGATTTTTAATGTTCTCGCGCAACTTGCGCTGAGCCTCATGAACAGCTACTTCCTGCGCCCTAATAGGGTCTAACTCCTTACGGTACTCTGCCCTAGCATCACCTAAACAGTAGTTCACCCAAAAGTTGAGATAGCAAGCGGACGATTCATTACTCCAGCGATACTTGGCCCACTCACGTTGCAACTCAAGCTCTTGTTCAATCTTGTTGAGCTGCTCCAACTCTGCCTCTTCAGCAGGAGTAGCTAGAACAACACCGCTCATAGAGCAAACAACCAATAAAGCCCCAAGCAATATTTTTGAGCGCGCCGGTAGATCTCTTCTCAAATTTCCACCTTGGCGCCAAGTTCAACTAAGCGATTGGCAGGGATCTTAAAGAAGTCAGATTGACGACCAGCATTTTGATACATCCAGCAGAACAGGCGCTCACGCCAAACAGCCATTCCAGGAATCTCTGGAGAGGCAATAATCGTATCGCGTGATAAGAAGAAGGACGTATTCATCAAATCAAATTTAAGTCCAGAGGATGTCTCGATCAACTCAATGATGTGGCCCATGTCAGGGGTTTCATTAAATCCATAGACTGCACGAACCACATAAATTCCATTACCCAAATCACGCAAGGTAATACGCTCCTCATCTTTGACATAGGGCACATCCCAAATGCTAACCTTTAAGAAAAAGACTCGTTCATGCATAACGTGGTTATGCTTGAGATTGTGCAAGAAAGAAACCGGTAAATAATCTACGTGGGCTGTAAGAAAAACTGCCGTACCCTCCACCCGATGAGGAGGATGTTGCATTAAGCCATCAATAAAGCTTTTTAGTTCAATGCCATTATTAACAGCATTATGGCGCAGGATTTTACGGCCTTGATACCAAGTCATTAAGAACAAGAAACAAACGGCACCCAACAGAAGTGGGAACCAACCGCCTTCTAATATTTTTAGAAGGTTTGCTGTTAAAAACGCTAAATCGACGATCAAGAAAGCACCAATCACCAAAGCGACAAGGAATGTATTCCAACGCCAAACAATACGCATCACAATGGCCGCTAAAAATGTTGTCACAATCATGGTGGTGGTAACAGCAATACCGTATGCGGCTGCTAAGTTTTCAGATTTTTTAAATGCTAAGACAACAATAATCACCAAAACCAACAGCGACCAATTGACAAAAGGCATATAGATTTGACCGATTTCGCGATCAGAGGTATGACGTACTTTCATGCGCGGTACAAATCCCAACAAGATCGCCTGACTGGTCATCGAGAAGGCGCCTGAGATCACCGCCTGAGATGCGATCACTGTTGCCAAGGTTGCCAAAATGACTAATGGAAATACAAAAGCCTCAGGCACCATCAAGAAAAATGGGTTAGAGATAGTCTCAGGATTGTTTAGAAACATTGCTCCTTGACCAAAATAGTTCAATAGCAAACATGGCATCACAATATAAAACCAGCCCATGCGTATTGGCTTCACTCCAAAGTGGCCCATATCCGCATATAAGGCTTCGGCTCCAGTTAACACTAAGAACACTGCCCCAAGAACAATAAAGCCCTGCAAGGAATGCTCAATCAGAAATCCGACAGCGTGGAGGGGATTAATTGCAGCGAAAATAGCGGGGTTCTGAATAACTTGATGAACACCCATCAATCCAATCGTAATAAACCAGATCATCATGATTGGACCAAATAGCTTACCAACAACATCGGTACCGGTCTTTTGAATAAAAAAGAGTGCGGCCAAAATAAAGATGGTGATTGGCAAAACAAAACGGGTGAGATCGCTCGATATCACCTCTAGACCTTCAACGGCGGATAAGACAGAAATTGCTGGAGTAATAATGGCATCGCCATAGAACATGCAGGCACCAAATACACCAGCCATGATGATCATACTGGCACGCTTAGATCCTGAAGGTGCAGTTCTCAGTGCCAAAGCCATGAGGGCCAAAATTCCGCCCTCCCCATGATTGTTTGCACGCATCACAAACATCACATATTTAAGAGACACAACAATTGCAAATGCCCAGAACACCATGGAGATCACCCCATAAACAGCATCCGGGGAAAAAGGAATGCCATGCTCAGTACTAAAACATTCCTTAAGAGCATACAAAGGGCTCGTGCCGATGTCACCGAAAACAATACCAATGGCAGCAAACATCAGAGATATAGAGGCGCCTTTTTTATGCGGATTATTCTCTCGCGAGACTTCCACAGGCCTCAATAAGGATGATTCTGAAAACTCAGGATTGCTAACTGACATTAATAAGCCCTTGGGTGTTGTTGCGTGGCAATATGTTACTCCTTAAAAGAGGCTCTTTATAGCTCTCAAAACCCTTAAAAATGCCCTTATTTATGCTTCTTTTAGAGGGTTCCCTCGACAAGAGGGTCCAAAAAATGGTAGAATCACAGCTTCAGACGCGGGGTGGAGCAGTCTGGCAGCTCGTCGGGCTCATAACCCGAAGGTCGTAGGTTCAAATCCTGCCCCCGCAACCAGTATGTATAAGGCTTTCAGGTCAATCGGCTTGAAAGCCTTTTTACTTTTCTGGGCTTAAGTAAGCCGAAAGTAAGAGATTAACCAGCCGTCCCAACCTCTCCTGTCACATCAACCCCAAGGTAAAGACTACTAAATTCGGACCCTCAGGACTTAGCTTAACCCTTAAGGCCCCGTTCGAGGTTGTAATAACTTGGCGTAAGACTGGTTTTTCTTTGCTGTGGGGCATTTGATTTACTGAACCACCGGGCGCTATAAGCACGATAGTTAATAAGGAAAAGATATTAAGTATGCGGACAGGAGGTTCTCATATTTGGCGCGGCTATCAGGATTTGAACTTACGACCCCTTGGTTCGTAGCCAATGTACTTGAGTGACACTTTATCTATATTAATCAATGACTAACAAGTAGTAATTTGCATAATAGAATTGGCGCTCAGGGGCTCGTAACCCCTTGTTTCTATTGGTTTGCTACTTGTTCTATTATGCAGATTTAGAGCACTTTTTATGCAAGCCTTCCCTCTGCTTTAGTGCATTTAAATTGGCAATAAGAATTAGCCCTTTCCTTCAGACTCACACTCGGCGTTAGACACGCAAGGAATACATCAGGCGGCTTTTAAATTCAAAGCAGACAATCACACTGCCTAAGCCCAATCGGCAGAGTCCGACCCAAAGCAGACTCTTAGGACAGAAGAGAAAGACGCTTTTACAAATTTCACGCCAAGATTTAGCTTGATGGAAGTGCGTGTACCATACTTCCATCAAGGCACCAAGTTATTGTGTTACAGAATCTGCTAGGAAGGTAAATGGCTCTGCAGCAACAAATTGACTAGCGGCATTACCTGCATAGTACTTGCCGCCCGCCACTGCTAATTTTTTAACTGGGGCACCATTTGAAAAATCAACATCCTTAAAATCAACCCAAAAAGTATTTGGCGTAGTAGCAGAATCAAAGTAATAAATCATGTTGCTTTGATCTGAGATTGTTCGCCAGATACTAGAAGAAATATTAGGCTTATCGGGAGTAGTAATCCCCAAGGGAACTCCTATTGATCTCAATACTCCCATTAAAGAAGCTACAGCCTGATACTGAAACTTCTCCTCAGGCACTGAAGTAATATAATTTTTATCAACCGCCGTAGGAATGGCTCCAATAAAATAGGATGTCCTCACAAAACGGTCTGCTGCGCTAATGGTTCCAGGTAAGAAGGTGGCGCCACCAATTTGCTCCCAGTAAGCATTCAAAGCTAGCTGTTGGTCGTAAGTCGGGGAATTGGTCATCACCTGAAATGCTTTACTGTGATGAATTACTAATTTACCATCGATATATTCGCAAATAGCAGAGTCACCACTCGCATCAGATATAGACATATGTTGACTGCATGGGCGCCCATTGGGCAGTATTGGAGCCAAAATTCTAAAAGGCTCAGATTGAAGGGCTGCCACTGCTTCAGCTACGGTTGCATAGTTATCTAATGTGTATTGGATCCAAGTTGAAATACAAAGCGGAGGCTTGCCTTCAGTAGTTCCGTAATCCGACTCCGCTAGGTATAGCATGTTTGCAACTAATCCTTTTTCATTCATGCCATCTGCGCTTCCCATGTTGTATCCAGCAACAATCACGCTACCATATTTAGAAATCCACTCTGGTGTACCTGCGCCACCGGCCCCATTACGAGACATCCCTTTAGGAAAAAGCCAAAGATCACTTTGCATGTCTTGACCCCAATCCATTGAGCGCCCAGTTAAAACAGTATTGTTTTCACCTAGGTAAACGACTCTTGTACACATAGCTATCTCCGAAAAGTTAATTACAAAAAAATTATGGAATAAAAAGATAAAGTATTAATGTGCCGAAATCACTTTATTTAAATCTACTGAAAAACCACTAATCCCACCTAAAAAAATCTGTACTCCAATCGCAAGCAAAATAAAGGCGAAAAGACGCATTAATACATTAGTGCCATTGACCCCAAAGACTCGCTGAATGCCAGAAGACTCACGGTAGATAAAATAAATAGTAAGGGACAGTGCAAAAAGTGCCGCTACCGTACCTACGACAGCAGGTAGTTCATTGATAAGATTAAGGCTTTTACCGTCTTGATACGCAGCTACTAAGGCAATTGCGGTTGCAATAGAGCCGGGGCCAACTGTTAGAGGCATTGTTAGCGGGAAAAAGGCGCTCCCTGCAGATGTGTCATCTGTAATACCCGCCGATCCACTGGCGCCCTTATCGGATCCACTTTTCTGATTCAGAAGATTCCAGCCCATTGCAATAACTACTGCTCCCCCAGCTAGCTTGAGTGCTGGTAGAGATATTCCAAAAAACAATAGCAGTTGAGGGCCAATTAACATTGAAGCTAACAACATGAAAAAACAATTAATACTCACGCTTCTCGCTAATTTATTGCGAACGGTCTCAGAGCACCCTTGAACCATATTGAGAAAAATAGGGCCGTCCCCCAGTGGGTTAATCACTGGGAATAAGGCAGCAAAAACAGCAACAAAACTGGCAAGCGCAGTAGACAACATAAATATCCTTAAAGAAGCAGCGGCTTAATAAATACTGCTTTAACTATAAAACTGGTTCAATTCAACAGCGCCAGTTTGACTGGCAACTGTAATCGGAATTGACTAGACCTGCTTGCTACTGGCCAAATTACTCTCTGTATTAAAAAGTTTAAAAAACAGTTTTTACTATACACATATATTATTCATAAATCGACAGAGATCTTGAATAGGTCTTGAGGGTTCCTTTTCTAGACCTTCAGCGAATGGCTGCTTGTGGCCGAGGCTGTGTAAAAACCCAAAATACTTCCATTGATTTAGATTTAAAGCGTGTACACGGGTTTTGGCCTTAAATCAAACGCTTCTGGTTGAGCCAACAATTCTGTTTTGGTAATTTGTGATTTTTTAGTAACGCCTCGTAGAGGCGTTACTCAGGTCTGCTTATTACAGATTGAGTAAGGCTCTCGCCTTACGTCGCCATCGCCTTCATTAGATTGCTGCTACCCATGATGTTCATCACTCGTTTAAGGTTGTAAGCCAGGATATGTAGACTCATTTGACCCTGTAAATATTTCTGTGTAAGTTCCTGCGGTCAATTAACCTTCATAGAAGGATAGCCACATGGAACACAACACAATGGATCGTAGTAAATTACAAGCCTTAGCCAACGAACTAGCCAAGGACCTCAAGACTCCAGAAGAT
>NZ_JACVOY010000055.1 GCF_018882185.1 Polynucleobacter sp. AP-Latsch-80-C2
TGGTGGCAAAGTGGGTAATACAAGCATTCTTAATACACTTTCTATCTCCGCAGGCTTAACGACTGTAAATTCAGATACTATTAAAACAAGCAGTACTCAAACCTACACTGGCGCAGTGACACTGGGTAGTGATGTGACCTTAACTGCATCTAGCATTACTACCGCTAGCACCATTGCTGCAGGCAACCATAACCTGACCTTAGTGACCGATACTTTGGC
>NZ_JACVOY010000056.1 GCF_018882185.1 Polynucleobacter sp. AP-Latsch-80-C2
TAATACCCATAGCTTAAATCTCAATGCCGGTACTGGCGCAGTGAGCGTAGCCGGAATGACCGGTTTATCGAGCTTCTCTACCACCACGAGCGGCATCACCTTAAACGGTTCAATCACCACCACCGGTACTCAAACCTATACTGGCGCAGTGACACTGGGTAGTGATGTGGTTCTGACTACAGGCGGTAGTACCGGTCAAAACATAAGCTTTAGCTCAA
>NZ_JACVOY010000057.1 GCF_018882185.1 Polynucleobacter sp. AP-Latsch-80-C2
CTACAGTTCCACTACCACTCACTTGTAAGGTACCGGCATTGACAGTAGTAGCGCCACCATAGGTGTTAGCACCTGACAGAGTGAGGATACCTACTCCTGCTTTTGTCAGAGTAACACCGATACCTGCAATGATGCCGTCAATCGAACCAGCACCACTATTGGTAATCGAGATGGCGCTACTGCTAGCTAAGGTAATCGCATGGGCAGTTAAGGT
>NZ_JACVOY010000058.1 GCF_018882185.1 Polynucleobacter sp. AP-Latsch-80-C2
ATGCCGGTACTGGCGCAGTGAGCGTAGCCGGAATGACCGGTTTATCGAGCTTCTCTACCACCACGAGCGGCATCACCTTAAACGGTTCAATCACCACCACCGGTGCTCAAACCTACACTGGCGCAGTGACACTGGGTAGTGATATTGTATTAACTAGCTCTGCAGCAGGCACGAGTGGCGATATTACTTTTAGCTCAACAATTGATAGTAGTGT
>NZ_JACVOY010000059.1 GCF_018882185.1 Polynucleobacter sp. AP-Latsch-80-C2
GAGCTTAAGCGCTATTAACACTGCCAATGTCTTAGCCGTAACTGGCAATGGCATCACCTTAAACGGTTCAATCACCACCACCGGTACTCAAACCTACACTGGCGCAGTGACACTGGGTAGTGATGTGACCTTAACTGCATCTAGCATTACTACCGCTAGCACCATTGCTGCAGGCAACCATAACCTGACCTTAGTGACCGATACTTTGGC
>NZ_JACVOY010000006.1 GCF_018882185.1 Polynucleobacter sp. AP-Latsch-80-C2
GCTATTACGCCTGGCTTAAAGAGCCACTCTCGTCTCGAGCGTGTGAGAACCAAATGATTGTGACCCAGATTAAGCAAGCGTGGCTGGCAAGCGGCACCATCTATGGTTATCGCAAGATCCATGATGATCTGCAAGATCTGGGGATTGCTTGTGGTGAACAGCGGGTGTATCGCTTGATGAAGGCGCAAGGCCTACGCTCTCAAACAGGTTACAAGCGCAAACCACGGCATCATGCTGGTAAGCCTCATGTCACCGCTCCCAATCACCTGGCTCAGCAGTTTGATGTTTTAGAGCCTAATGAGACCTGGGTAACGGACATTACTTATATCCGCACGCATGAGGGTTGGCTGTACCTGGCGGTGGTCTTGGATTTATTCTCCCGCCAGATTGTAGGCTGGTCGATGCAAGGACGGATGGATAAGGAGCTCGTAGTCTCAGCTTTGCTGATGGCTTTATGGAAACGCAAACCCCAGCAAACCGTGATGATCCACTCCGATCAAGGCAGCCAGTTTTCTAGTTACGAGTGGCAGGCGTTCTTAAAAGAACACAACCTCAAGCAAAGCATGAGTCGGCGCGGAAACTGCCATGACAACGCTGTAGTCGAGAGCTTTTTCCAACTACTCAAGCGGGAGCGGATCAAACGTAAAACCTATGCCAGCAGAGCAAAAGCAAGAGAAGATATCTTTGATTACATCGAAATGTTTTACAACCCGGTTAGACGCCATAGTTACAACAATGGGCTTTCTCCGGTAAGATTTGAACAGCAGTACCAAGCGAGGTTGGCAAGTGTCTAGGATATTGGTAGCGATTCAGTTTAAGTGGTCAGCCATAGCAATACTCCTTATTGATGATCTCGCAATCACCAGCATGGCTTAAATTGCTGCGGCTGACTACCATTCTGCATGTACTACGGTCCGGAGTTCGTAGCTCAAGTATTGCGAGATTGGCTCAAGGAAATTGGGGTTCAAACTGCTTACATTGAACCAGGCTCGCCTTGGGAAAATGGCTTTTGCGAAAGCTTCAATGGAACCCTTAGAGATGAGCTTCTTAATGGGGAGATCTTCTACAACCTAGAAGAAGCCAAGGTTCTAACCAAGCAATGGAAGGATCATTACAACCAAGTAAGGCCACATAGTTCGTTGGGTTATAGACCACCAGCACCACAGGCAATGTTGCCTAGAATTACTCAAATCCAACCTAGCTATATGCAATGATTTAATATAGAAAATCTCTCACTGGCAGTGGTACTAAATTGACAGCAGTTCATTTAGTGGGGTATTCTTAATTAAAACCGAACACAAATATTGGCATTAATGATGTCAAGTCAATTAAACTTTTTCTGTATTTATATAACTAATACAAATTTAATTAAAGGTAAATTTTATGGCCCAGGTCGACAGCAAATCTGCACAACAAGCGCTAGACATGATGCTCAGCGCAATTGGAAAGCGTGAAGCAGATTTTAAGGAAAAAGTTACTATTTTGGGTAAGGACCCAATACTTGCATCCCGCCATCGATTTGGTGAGTTGATGGCTGCAGCACAAGCTGCATTAGGCATGGCCCTAAGTGATATCTGGGTAGCGCGTGGTGGTAAGCCACAAAGCGTTACTACGAGCGTTGAAAGTGGCGTTCACCAGCATCATGGAATTGCATACATGAGACAGAATGGACGTCAATTGCCGTTTACTGACTTTGGTGAGGCTGGAGGTAATGTTGATTCACCGATGAGTGCCGAGTTTTACCCCACTCGTGATGGCCGATTCGTGAAGATCGAGCTTTTCTATCCACGCTTACGAGATGCCATGTTTAAAGTTCTCAAGTGTGAGCCAACCCGATTTGCAGTTGAAGCGGAAATTATGAAGTGGAATGCCGAAGAGCTTGAATTAGCTATTCGAAAAGAGGCTGGTGCAATTGGTATGGTTCGGACTGCTGAAGAGTGGTGGGCGCACCCAGTGGGCGCTCGTTTGGCGAAGAAGCCAGTTGTTGAAATAGAAAAAATTGGTGACAGCGATCCCATTCCTTTTCCGGCCGGTGCCTTAGATCAACCTCTAACTGGTATGAAAGTATTGGATTGCACCCACGTGATTGGTGGACCGATCACAGGTCGAACCCTGGCAGAGTTTGGCGCTGATGTCTTGCACCTAAGTAAGCCAAATTACCCCGATCATCCCAATTGGCGTTTAGAAACTGATATTGGTAAAAGGGCGGCGTATTGTGATTTCGATGTCGAAGAAGACCAGCGTCAGTTCTTTAAGCTGCTTCAAAACGCTGACGTATTTACTTGCTCTTATTTGAATCTAGATCAACGCGGAATCTCCCCTAAACGTTTAGCAACTAGTCGCCCAGGAATTATTTCTCATGAATTAAGATGTTTTGATTTTGAGGGGGAGTGGGCAAACTTTAGGGGTTTTGACATGCTTGCGGTAGCTGTTTCTGGATATGTTGATTCGGAGGGCGCGGTAGATGCACCGATCATGCCATTACAGGTAATTTTTGCTGACTATTTAGCTGCCTATGTGGGTTCGGCAGCGGTTGCAGCGGCGTTATACCGTCGCTCTATTGAAGGCGGTAGTTATCAGATTCGCGTCTCTTTAACCAGAATGTGTATGTGGGCTCAAGAAGTGGGCTTGCTAGATGCAAGTGCTTTAGGCGGTGCCTTGCCTTTCGCGGATATTGTGAAGGAAGCCGATTTACCAACTGCAAAGATTAAAGGTCCTTTTGGAGAAGTTACTTATTTGCCAAGTCAGATAGCTATGCCTGACATTAAGCCTGGCTTTAAGTTTGGCACTCAACCACTAGGTTCTTCATTATTAGAATGGGTTAATTAAAAAATTGATTCATTAACAAAAAAGCCACCCTAGTGAACTGACCCCCAGTAGTTGGACAGTTTAGTTAGGTTAGCACGAGGGATTGAGTTCGGTATTGCACCGGGCTCAATCCCTTTAGTTTTTGTTTGATTCGATCATGGTTGTAGTAGTGGATGTATTCCTCTAGCTTTGCCTTAAATGACTGAACATCCTCAAACTTCTTTTGGTAGAAGAACTCGGTCTTCATAATCCCAAACCAGTTCTCCATGACAGCGTTATCTAGGCAATTGCCTTTTCTAGACATGCTTTGAGTAATGCCTTGCTGGTGAAGGGCCTGTTGATACAGCCCCATCTGGTATTGCCAACCCTGGTCTGAGTGCAACATAGGTTTGTCTTTTGGTCCCAGTTGTTTAAATGCGCTTTGGAGCATTTGCATGACCGAGCTAATCTGTGGCCGATCAGCAATCTCATAGGAGATGATCTCTTGGTTGTATAGATCTAAGATCGGTGAGAGATACACCTTCTCACCTTTGATATTGAACTCAGTGACATCAGTGACCCACTTCTGATTAGGTTTGCTTGCTCCAAAGTTACGCTCTAGTAAATTGGGTGCCACCTTACCGATAGTGCCTTTATAGGACCGATAGCGCTTAGGGCGAACAGTGGACTTTAGGCCAAGTTGACCCATCAGCTTTTGCACGGTCTTGTGGTTTAAGTATTGCTGTTGATTACGTAGCTCTAAATGTACCCGCCGATATGGCTTACTTTGATATGGAGTCTTCTCGGGTACAAGCCTTAGAAAACCCATTTGGTCCCAAAGTATTGGGGATGTGATTGGTAAAGGTGTAAACCATGTGGTCGGTACCGGACGTAAAGCATGTGTCCGGTACGTACCTAAGGGGGGATTACCGGCCCACCAGGACTTGAACCTGGGACCAAAGGCTTCTGGTTTCTGTAGCCTTTACCGCTCCCTGAGCTATGCCATCATCATATCCATTCCTGAACTTTGTTGGGTGCCGTAGTGTCTCTATCCTAAATTGCTTTGAGCAGCCTTAATCATTTTTTTAACCTCTAAGCTCTCATTAATAGGGTGAATGGTAATTTGCGGATTTTGTTTAATAAAAACACGAAACACTTCGTCCGCAAAGGCCTGACCAATTGATCCAACACCTTTAAAATCTAATAGTACAGTCTTAAAACGATCAACACGATTTAAAATTCGCTTCGCCTGCGAACGCGAAATAAGTTGCCCACCTTCGTATAGAGCCAACTTCACTGGAACAACGGTTTTATTAAACGCATAATCTTCATCTTCCGTACCACTAAAACTATCAAATACCGTACGCAATACTCTTTCTGAATTAAGCGCTATTTTCATGACAACCCTGGTTCCTTGATGACTGTTTTCGTTATGTAGTAAAAAGTCTATTTCCGAACCGTCAGCATGCGTAAAGACTAAATCACCAGAGAAAATAAAGAATTCATCAAAAGCTCGGGATGAGAAAAAGATTCCTTGCCCAGTATGATTTCTTGGATCAGTTGTAAGCTTTCCTTTGCTCAACTCCAAAATAGACTCACGTGGATTATGTAACTTCAATAATCTAGCAATATGGTTAAAAATTCCCTCGCCATTGTCAACAATAGCTATTGAAACAAAATCAGGCGTTCTTTCTACATGAATATAGACCTCAGTACCTTCCGAATGATCAATGGCGTTGTTTAGCATTTCAGTAAAGCCGTAATGGCAAATATTGGCAATTTCTTTAGGCAAGCCATTAAATATTTCACTAAAGTCACTTGAATAGACTTCAGACTCCTCCAGTCCCTTTAATTTAAATAGACCGTCATGAAATCGCTTTATACCTAATTGATATACACGCGCCTTGGTACTTCCGCTGGAAGCTAAAAATCCATCCTTAACTAAGGCTGCAAAATGTGCATGGATAGCCTGCCTAGTAAGGCCAAACTTTGCCATTGCAGCATGAGCTAAATCGAGTTGATTGGCTTTAACGCCATTTACCAAGAACTGGCGTACCTCTTGGGAGCGCTTTGTATTGGCAAATTTCATGTCTATTTTTGTAAAGTTTTATGGAATTATTGTAAAGTTTTATGAAATCATTGTAAAGTTTTTAGTCAGGAATTGACAAGAAACCCTGCTTAAATAGCGTTTAACGATACTCTGAGTCTCTTTTAACCCTATTAACCGCCAAACTAAGTTGGGTTTCTTTGATAGTGGCTCGTATCCACTTGTTATCCACTTTATAGCGACATTGCCATACGGCACTATGCTCGCGTTGATAGAGGGTTGGGTACGGTGTATGAGTTGATGTGTACTTTCTTTTTTAATTGCCGTACACATACTTTAGCTTCTGACACCAGGCTAGGACAACCTCTTTGGATGAATTACTGGGGTCAATTTAGCCAAAAGAACTTGTGGCTAGTTGTGGTGGCTAATGGCAATAAATCGAGAATGAGCGTTACTTTAAGTAACGGTAAGGCTTATGGATTTTAATAAAATTCAAACTTTTTACCGCATATGGTAAAAAGAAAGTTGACCTTAGACCTAATCAGAGGCGCCTTCCAATGTTTTATTTACACTGCTCAAAACAATTATTAGATCGGGTCTCTTTAGGCGTAAACAAACCCGCTGGGAAGGGAGACAATATTTTGGGCAATTGGTATGCTAAGGCAATATTTTCAAAACCTCAGGTGGCGTTGTTTGTAAATGAAAGAACCCTACTACCAGTTTTGATGCCACTAGCTCCAGCATCAAACCTAGTAGAGCGATTCCCACAATACCTATTTAAGATCTTGCTTTCTCAAGGTGTAAGCGAATCTTTTATGCAACAGGAGTTAGATCATCTTGATAAGGTGATTTATTGCAAATCAACCAATCGCAGCATCATTGGCATTTTAAATATGTTTACTTATCATCTAGAAGGCAATCAGTCCATGCATTATGCAGATAATTGCTTTTCACTCTCAATGATGATGGCCGATACTCCCTGTGGACCACTCTACAAAAGCACAATCACACCTGGTAATGCTCTAAGGGAATTCGCTCTGAGTGGACAAATTCATTAATTTATATATCCTGCAAAACGTTACTTAAAGTAACGCTCAAAAGACAAAACCCCCACCATTGCTGATGAGGGTTTGCTTTTCTGGTGGGCCCTACCAGGACTTGAACCTGGGAGCCAAGGATTCCGATTTGTGTAGCTTTCACTACTCCCTGGACTATTCCTTCACCGTATTCATTTCTGAACTTAGATGGGTGCCGTATAGTCTCTACACGCTCAAAGTATTTCTACCTTTAGCTTTCTGCGAATTTGACACCATTCACCCAGCGACTATCACTATGAATCATTGAATTAAAGACGCTCATTACTCGTCTTGACGTTTTAAATTTCTATAGAAATTTTCATGCGGGCCAAATGTTAATAGTTTGATACTTTCTGCATCCAAAATTCGATACGCCAATAAACATTGTTGCTGAGACAACCTAAATTTATAAACGTATACGCCTAACAAATCTCCCACCTTTGCCTCGCCGATCTCAGGATCTTTGCAAATAAGCTTAAGTGCAGCATCTAACTCTAGCTTTTGCGGTGTATGCAGTTTTTTTGTAGCCTTTGCAAAAGTGGCCGTGACCAGTAAACGCATTAGTTAAAAACGTACTCACCAACGACTGGCTCTTGATCGGCAATCAAGATCTCGCGAATCAAAGAGAATGGCAAATCTGGGTTTTCTTGAGCGATCTTGCCAATTTGCGACCAATACTCAATCTGCTTAGGTACTGAGCGATGCTCAACACTTCCAAACACTTTAGCTTGCTCAACAAGGTTTTCCGATAATTTCACGTTAATAGACATGATTGTTCTCCGTTAGGTGGTTCCATTATAGCGCAATAAGTTCCTTTTGGGAACCTATATAAATGACCCGCTTTTACCTTGTCATATAGCAAATAAGCCCTTAAGGATCACTGGAATCCCAGAATTTTTACGAATTCCATTTCCACCAACAACTCCTTAGCCTTATTCACAGCCAAATCAAACTGAGTCTCTTTAGTAGTAGCTCGTATCCACTTGTTATCCACCTTATAGCGACATTGCCATACGGCACTATGCTCGCGTTGATAGAGGGTTGGGTACGGTGTATGAGTTGATGTGTACTTTCTTTTTTAATTGCCGTACACATACTTTACCAAACCCGCCAAATTGCCCACTGTTGTCCAAAGGCGTAATAAGCTATCCGATAAGCTGTGGGAGCAAATTCAATTAGCAGAAGCTAAAAATGCAGGGGCTAGCTATGCCCCACTCAAAACCAAGCGATTAAAAGATATTGAAGGCAATATTAAAACTCTTGAAGTGCCCAAACGCATTAAGCCCTGGTGGTTTACTGCCCAAAATGGCAAGTCCTGCCTCGTTGTGCGCTATGGGTCAAAGACCATAGAAATAGCCCAAGGTAAAACAGCTATTGAACTAGATAAGCCTGAAGAGCTTATTCGCACACTAGAGATGATTAAGACTGCTGTGGAAGCTGGTGAACTAGATGCACAAATTGAGCGAGCAGCTGGACTACTTAAGGAAGGATTTTCCAAATGAAACAATATATTCTTTGGGTGCGCATTAGCCAAACCCAAACCGCCAATACGATTGTGTATGCGGAAGGTCAATATGAAGCCAAACAATTGGGTGAGATGCAGTACGGGATAGGCAATGTTCTTAATTACACAGAAATGCATGATTGATTGCTATTGGCTTAAATACAGTTATGCGCTTCTATGAATTCGGAATCAAACCCATTAAAACAATCAAACCCCTTACCCCTGAAAAAGCCAGACTAGCTAGCCTAAAGAATGGCAGTGAAAGAGCCAAGAAACTGTATAAGGCAGAAAAGGAAAGGCAAAATCTTATCCAAGTTCAACGCAAGATTTTTAACTTATCTAGACCCTAGCCAATTTCAAATTGATGTGAATTCGGCTGGTTTCTGGTGGTTTTCACTCAAAAAAGGGATTGATTATCCAAACGACAGACAGGCTATGCGAGGCTCATGCCAAATGCTATTGCCACCGTTACTTAAAGTAACGCTCATAATTACACCCATAACTACCCACCCTAATTACCCATGTCCAAAACCATTATTTTCGATACCGAAGCTACAGGCATTAAAGAACCCGTATTAATAGAAGCTGCTTGGGTTGAACTTGCATCTATTGAACCCTTTACTATTACCAGCCCTTTCGTGCAGCGTTATAACCCTGGTAAACCCATTACTCTAGGTGCGCTAGCCACACATCACATCATGGATGAAGAGTTAGTCAATTGCCCACCGGCCGCTAGCTTTACCCTGCCTGGACACGTGGACTACATCATTGGGCACAACGTGGACTTTGACTGGGAAGTAATTGGTAAACCTGAAATCAAACGTATCTGTACACTGGCACTTGCTCGTAAACTTTGGCCTGATTTAGATAGCCACAATCAAAGCGCACTGATGTATTACTTAGAGCGAGCTACAGCACGCGAGCAATTACGTAATGCCCATTCAGCCCTTGTTGATGTGGGTATTTGCGCAGTGATCCTAGATCACATTTGTCAGCAGCTAGACGTTAAAACCGTTGAAGAATTGTATGGGGAATCTGAGAAAGCTAGAACCCCAACCACCATGCCATTTGGCAAACATAAAGGAATGTTGCTAGCGGATGTTCCTAGTGATTACAAGCAGTGGTTACTAACTCAAGGAGATATTGATCCCTACTTACGGAAGGCTTTGGAAGGCTTAACTTAAAAGAATTTGATTCAAAGCGGTATTAATGTAGTAATTAATACGCCCAATTTTTCTCTTTTCTAAAAATCCATCCTCAGCAAGCTTATCAAGATACTTGGTTGCTGTAAGTCTGGAAATTTTTAGATCACGCATCACAAATTCAATCTTTGTATATGGGTGAGCAAATAGATTGTTGATTAAATCTTGGCTATAAAATTTATGCTTATCCCTAATGCGATGTTTATAGTCATATAGAGCATTTTTTATTTCATTAATTTTTTTAATAGTTTGACCCGATGTATCGCGTACTGCCTCTAGCATGTACAGAACCCATTCTTCCCAAGCATCATCATCACGCACCGCTTGCAAGAGTCGGTAGTATTCTGATTTATTGCGAACGATATAGTTACTTAAGTAGAGAACAGGTATGTTTAGCAGCCGTTCTTTCACTAGATAGAGCACGTTAATAATTCTGCCTGTGCGGCCATTGCCATCGTAAAACGGATGAATGCTCTCAAATTGATGGTGAATCAAAGCCATTTTGATCAATGGATCAACTTGATACAAATCTGAATCGTTGATAAAACGCTCAAGCTGTTTCATTAATTGAATAATTTCTTCGGGATCTTGTGGTGGCTCATATACGACATCGCCTTGGGAGTTCTTTAGGCTAGTGCCGGGCAGCTTTCTGTAACCTGCATTATTTCGCTCAAGCTCTGCCTGAATTAGCAAAATATGATTACTAGTTAATAAATCTGACTCACACACTTGCGCAAAACCAATTCTGAGTGCCTGCCTATAGCGTAAGACTTCTTTGGCAGCAGAACCATCAACTGATTCTGGCAACAGATCGTCTTTAAAAAGCTCATCATGAGTGGTTACGATGTTTTCAATTTCAGAGCTATCCTTAGCTTCTTGCAGACCAAGCGTATTAATTAATATGCCTTGATTTGGAATGGTTGCCGCCACCCCTTTTAGCTCAGCAAGTAGCCGGCTGCTTTCCGCTAATTTTTTTAAAATAGCTGGAGTATCAAATCTTGCGCCATCCAGGCTTTCAAGCGGCTGTATTTTGGGTGTATGCATGTTCTTTTAATATGTATAGAAAAACGATATTTTTATACATGTTAGCATCGATCTATATAGAAAAGAGCATTTTTTAACAGGCAAACACCCTTTTTGCACAAAAATTCAGCAGTCTAGGCTAATACAGCCCCTATCTTTAATGCCTCATTCTTTTGGATCTGCTTCTTGCTAGGATAGTTATCAGCCGCCTTACTATCCGCCTCAATGAGCTTTCTAGTATTAGTCCCACGCAATTGCTCAATAGCCTGTATTACCTGTAAGTGACTATAGTGCCTCTCAATCATTAAGACGCTAGTACCCATTTGTTTGGCTAGAGTATGAATAGGTACCATATCGTGAGTAAGCGCTAACGTGGCATAGGTATGACGCAGGCTATAGAACACCCGCTTTTGATTGGTCTTAGGATCTATTAGTAAACCATGGTCGGCTAGGAAGCCATCAAACATATGGTTTAAGACATCGCTTAAATCTCTGCCTTCTTTGGTTCTAAAGATGTAGTCATCGTTAGTGGGTTTAATCAGCTCAGCCAATGGATCTTTAATTGAGCTAGCCACGCCGTAGTTTCGCAAAGCAATCCGCTCTAAAACTCTAATGCTAGGCAAGCGTCCAATAATCTGCCGTTGCCCTGTTTTACCTTTTACTGTCATCTCACAACTACGGTTTAGACTATGCACTTCAATGACTTCACCCTCCTCATCCAATTGATCTGTGACTGTACTAATAGGGTTCATCATGAAACGGATTTGCTTCCATTTCATATCCAATAGTTCTATGCCTGGCCTTGCCCCTGTATCAACCAACATCTCTACATAATCTCTAAGAATCTCTCTGCGCTCACGCACATCCCGAGTTCTGCCTGATTCTATGTATGGACCCAGAAGTTTTAATACGGCCCTGAGTTCATGCAATTCAAATGCAGGACGGCGAACGCTCTCTTTAGTTTTGCCATCTAGCTTGGGGCGATTACTCTCTGTTAGGTAACCCCTAACAATAGCTTCATCAAAAACTCGATTAAATGCGGCATTTTGGGTTTTACGATTGCTGTTCGACAAAGCCAATCCATACTTAGCCTCACGATCGTCGTAGTACTGCTGCAGGGCATCGTAATCAATATTGGTAATGAGCCTTTGCCCAAGACTGGGTATGAAATGCTCATTAATAATACGGATATAGTCTTTGTAGATTGACTTACCCAATCCGCCCTTTAAATCTCGCTCCATCCGATCAATAGCCAGCATGGCGATATCTTTAAAGCGTTTGGTTACCACTGGGATGCCAGAGCGCTTGCGAATCTCTGCTTCTACCAATAGCTCTTTAGCTTTATTAACCGCCAAATCAAGCTGGGTCTCTTTGGTAGTTGCCCGTATCCACTTGTTATCTACCTTATAGCGACATTGCCATACGGCACTATGCTCGCGTTGATAGAGGGTTAGGTTACGGTGTATGAGTTGATGTGTACTTTCTTTTGCAGTTGCCATACACATACTTTAGCTTCTGACACCAGGCTAGAGCAACCTCTTTGGATAAATTACTGGGGTCAATTTAGCCAAAAGAAAGTGTGGCTATATATGGTGATTATTGGGGTGTTTATGGGGTACTACGAAGGGACAAGCGTTACTTAAAGTAACGCTTGGATTTATGGGTTTCAATACAATTCAAATACTTGATACTACATATGGTAAAAAGTAAGGCGACCTTAGACCTAATCAAGAGATACTTTCCAATGTTTTATTTACACTGCTCAAAACAATTATTAGATCGGGTACCTTCAGGCGTCAACGAACCCGCCGGGAAGGGAGACAATATTTTGGGTAATTGGTATGCTAAGGCAATATTTTCAAAACCACAGGTAGCCTTATTTGTAAATGAAAGAACCCTGCTACCAGTGTTGATGCCTCTAGCCCCAGCATCGAACTTGGTAGAACGATTCCCACAATACCTATTTAAGATCTTGCTATCTCAAGGTGTAAGTGAAGCTTTTATGCAACAGGAATTAGATCATCTTGATAAAGTGGTGTATTGCAAATCAACTAATCGCAGCATCATTGGTATTTTGAATATGTTCACCTATCACCTAGAAGGCTATCAGTCCATGCATTATGCAGATGATTGCTACTCACTCTCAATGATGATGGCCGATACTCCCTGTGGACCACTTTACAAAAGTACAATCACACCTGGTAATGCTCTGAGAGAATTTGCATCGAGTGGGCAGATTCACTAGCTTGATAAAACTGTTACTTAAAGTAACGCTCAAAAGACAAAACCCCCACCATTGCTGATGAGGGTTTGCTTTTCTGGTGGGCCCACCAGGACTTGAACCTGGGACCAAAGGATTCCGGTTTGTGTAGCTTTCACTACTCCCTGGACTATGCCTTCATCATATTCAAACTTAACATCTGAACTTAGATGGGTGCCGTCTAGTCTCTACACCTTCAACAGCACTTTCACGCTGAAGCTTGGCTCGGCGTTAGCGTATCTATTACTAGACTTAGCTTTCTCCGAATTTGACACCATCCCATATACAGTTTCCACGTATATGGCACAACTTACGCCATGAGTCCTCTGCTCTAACCAACTGAGCTATAGGCCCTAAAACTTTACTTTTACTGCACACCTTTTAACGGGTGTTTTTTACTGCAAAACCACATAAAAACCGCATTTACTACACACCTCGGTTTTTGCTCCGGTGTGTAAGCGGTGTGTAAGCAATTTTGACTACCTAATTCACCACTAAGCTCTTGAATCTATTGAGGTCTTTATTGCAAGACCCCAAGGGCTTCTTTCTTATGAGTCCTCTGCTCTAACCAACTGAGCTATAGGCCCGTTAAATCTTGCGTAAATCTGTAAGTGGCTATTGTAATAGTTTTCCCTATGCTGACGAATGTTCTGACTGTGCCAACCTTTCCCAACCTTTACACCTTATAGGGTGCGAGTGTTTAATAATGCCTTAGTCTAGCTAGAAAGTGACTGACGAGCCTTGGCCAATTGAGCTTGTGCCTTAGCCACTTGCTGACGCTGACGCTCTGCTTTGACAGCTTCTTGACTGCGTTTAACTTGTTGCTTGAGCGTGTCAATACGCTGTTGCTGTGGCGTCAGTGGCTTTATAGGCTTGATGGTGGCGACTTCTTTGACGAGCATAGGCTTAGTGGATTTGCGTAGGAATACTAATCACATTGTTGGCGCCAAACTGCGCTTGCAATATCTTTTGTGCTTCAAGCGTGGAAGTGGCGAACACCACCGTAGTCACCACCATTCCACTTGCCCTTACTGTTGCACGAAACTGTTTCATATAACTACTTATCAAACACCTTACGCACATTGACGCTTGCGTTGTTGATTTGTGCATCTAGCTCACCACTCTCTACTGCTTGCTTGACAAGCTCTAATGCTTTAATTAACGCTGAAGCACTATCTACTTCAATGCTGCCTTTGCCTTTAGTAAGTTCAATGGTTTGAGTGCCATATCTAATGCTCACGCACATCTTGCCTTGTTCATTCTTAAACCACCACTCACGAATACGCTTGGGAACTTCTACTTGTTTGCGTAGGCCTGTTTCCTTATCCACCACACTCTTATATTTCTTTACTACAAACTGCGTGCCTTCAATTTGACTTTTTGCTAATTGAATTTGCTCCCATAGTTTGTTTGATAGTTTATTTCTGCGTAAAACAATTTGTGGCAGATGTGTAGGCTTTTTTGCTGTTGATAATTTCAATACGTCTAATGTGCTCATTTGCTTCTCCAAGTTGGTATATAGATATGGTTTAACAAAAAGCAGACTTTTTTAATCTATAAAAACCCTGCTTTTCCTTAAACCCCATATACCTACTGTAGCTTCAGCCTATGCACTTGGACGACCACTATTTGCCACCAAACACCAAATCAGACCATCTCAAACCAAACAAATCACCTATAAATAATTAGCTTTGTTTGGTCTTGCATAAATAAAATACAAATGAGATAAAGGTTGGCACGCCGTTTACTATAGTGCTCTTAAATCCGTTCTGATGTGTGACGGTATGAAAGGGTTGCTCATTACTCGCTTCTTCACTATATCTACTCAGCAATACTGATTAGATACTTAAATGACGCCACCTTGTGGCAGTTACATTATGTGAAGTCGTAATAGTTGGTAATGCAGTGATGCGTGAATAAAGTGAGTAGGACGCCACATTAAACCTACAAACACTCCACAAAGCTACTGATATACGCTGTGGAAGTGTTGCGTTAGACGAGCACTTAAAAGGTGATAGCAGAACCTACCTTCCTTGTTAAATCAAGTTGTGTGTGTATCAGTTATGAAAACCTCAGTAAAAGTATTTACGAGATTACTCAATAAGCCACGCTTATTTTAGTAAGCGTGGCTTATGCTTCCTAGTAAAAGATATCTAATAGCAAATTCAATTAAATCAATTAAAGTTAATTAAAAAAGAAAGTGCTGAATAAAAGCGATAGCTTTTATGAAGGCACAAGTTAGCGTAGCTAACTTCTAAACAAACACATCAAATTGCTTCTACAAGCAATTTAATCTAACTATCTAATAGCAACACAGCTGAGAATTAAACACACAGCACATAGACGCTATACGCAAGTCTATTGAAGAATGTGGGAAATAGACGACAAAGCCAATAAATACCTCATACCAAATATTTAACGAAGAACCTTTGGTATTGGTTCAAAAACAGTGGTTCTCATACGCAAGTCATTGATTATTGGAAGAAATTACACATGAATGAATATTGGCAACAAGAGGTAGGAAAAAATAAACAAAGAAAACACAATCTAGCTATAGCAAACCTTTATTTTGGAAAGAACACTATGGCCAAGCAAGCAAAAGTATTAAACAACATGGAAATACGCAAAGTGCTTGATTATGTTGCTACACGCAAGCACAGCGCACGCAATAGAGCATTAGTAATGATGATGTTTAACACAGGCATGCGTGTCAGCGAAGTAGCAAGTCTTCGCATTAAAGATGTTGTAGATATGGAAGGCAATATAAAGAACGAAATACTATTATTGGCTGAGAACACAAAGACTAATGAAGCACGCACAGTATTCGTCAATGAGAAATTACGTAAAGAACTACAGCAATACTCAAAGTTACTCACTTGTGACAATATCAATGCCAAGTTCTTCTACAGTCAAAAGCGAGATAGCGATGGATTTACAGCCAATACACTAACGCAACACTTCCATTACTTGTATAAGCGTTTGGGTTTGGATGGCTGTTCAAGTCACTCAGCAAGACGAACCTTCATCACCACCTTAGCCAACAAAGGTATTGGTGTGCGTGTGATTATGGGTTTAAGTGGACACAAGGCACTGAGTAGCGTGCAATGCTATATAGATTGCAATAGTGAGCTTATGAGAAATGCTGTGGAGATGGTGTAGTTTGACCAAGTTGGGAACTTGGTTTGAGATGGTTTTTGGTGGTATGGATGGATGGTTTAGTTAAATGCAGTGTTTTTGGCTAAAAAAATGGGCTTGGAAGCTAGGTGGTATATGGGTTTATTAAAACGCAGGGTTTTTGTCTATATTCGCAAAAACACTGCTTTTTGCTAAACCACTACTTTTTCCTCTTTTCTAGTGCTTTTTCGTGCTCTCTCAAAATAGCCAATTGCTCTTTTTCTTCATCACTAGCTTGTTCCTCTAATTGCTTGCGTAGTGCATCTTCCATTGCATTTATTTCTCTGTCACGCTGATTGACGCTTGAGTGAGTGGCACCAAAACCAGCTCGTGCAAGCGCAATATTTCCAGCACTCAACATATTCTTACCTTCTTTTCCTGCCAAGCTCACTGCATCCATAAACACACGAGCTTTCTTTACTTCAAGTCTCTTTAACTCAGCCTTATAGCCATCTAATAAATTAGTTTCAGTTTCAGCTATAGCTTGCTTGTAGATTTCTATACGCACATCCCTAATTGTTTTCCAACCAATCTTCTTTTGCTCTTCTTCCGTTTTTGGTGGTTTATGTTTTTTTCGTAATGCTTGTTGTTCTGACCAAGCCTTCATTAGTCTTTGCTTTTGCTCATCATTCAACAAGGCATTGATATCTCTTGCTTCCAATGCTTCACCACGCTCAAGTTGCTCCAAACGCTTTTGCAAGCGTTCTGGTAGATGGGTGATGTTTAGTTTAGGCATGGTTTATATTCGAATTAACTCTCAACATATCAACTTCCTAGCAATAGAATTCGATACAAAGCTGTTAAGGGGAATAAGAAATTAAAATATATGGGATTAATTTGATAGTTATTTTAGTTATTACTATAATAATTTATTAATGACGATAAATGCCCATCACTCTCTCAGCATGCAATTTAAAAAAGTCGTTGGCTTTTTGCTTTGCATCTCCCTAACATCCTTGCTCTTGATTTACGAGAATCATATGCGAACCAATGCAATTGCGGGAGTATATTTTCACGGAATACCGTCAGAGAGCATGATGCAAACAATTTCAATAAGGGACCTTATAAATGAACCCTTAACCAGCATCTGGTATTTACACATACAGCCACCAATATTCGATTTTTTAAGAATGGTGCTGGGAAATATATTCTGGGATGGTGACTATCTTTCAACACAATACCAAGTTGATACTGGCCTTTACATATTATGGGCGGTGATTTATGGCCTTATGAGTCTCGTTATGTATAGCTGGCTAGTTAAGCTCACAGGAATATGGTTTGGGGTAATTGGCACAATTATATTTTCAGCCAGTCCAGCAATCCTTCTCTACTCCACAACGTTGGAAACCACCCTCCTATCTTCTTTTTTAATTTTTTGGTTTTTTTATCTTACTTGGAAAATTAAAAATAATGAAAGTGTGAGCACTCTTTTGCTTTCAGTATCTTTTTTGCTACTTTTTTTTACGAGGTCCATATTTCAATGGCCTTGGATAATAATTATTGGGGTTAGTCTTTTATTAATCGGGTATCCCAAGAAGAAATTATTTAAATTTATATTGATTACATCTGTAGTAATTAGCCTTTTTCTTTTTAAACAATATTATCTATTTGGAATTACCTCAACTTCAAGCTTCACGGGTATGAATTTATGTCGCTCGCTAGCGGTCTGTCAACAACATGTTATTGATGAAAAAACTATCGAGCATTCCAACCCAAAGGTATCTGTATTAATAAATAAAACCAAGTCGAATAATTCAGAAAATTTTAATAATAGCGTCCATCTTGAGCTGAACAAATTATATATCAATGATTATGTTTTTAAATTGAAGCATATGTCATTCCAAGATTTTATAAGCATGTATAAAACAAATTTATTACTTTATATGGAGCCGTCAAGTAACTATTTTTCTTCAAATCAAATTCTGAACTCCATCCCTATAAGATGGAAAAGCTATTCTGAAAAGTTGATGTCAGCGCCTGTGCTTCCTATTGTCCTTATATTTTTTTCTATGCATTATTTCCTTAGAACACCCTCTAAGAGTCTTATTAAAGATATTGGTTTTAGTTTTCCAATTTTTATAATTGCTGTGATTAGTATCGTTTTCGAATCTGGTGAAAATATGAGATTTAAATTTTTTATTGAGCCATTAATTTATCTTTTTATTAGTTCGCAGACTTATTATTTGATAACCTTTTATTTTAAAAAATATCAAATAGCTAAGCCAACTTCTCAGCACTGAGCATTGGAGTTATCTTGCTGTAGTGCTTTTCAATCATCAAAACACTTGTTCCCATTTGCCTTGCAAGCGTGTGAATATCAACACCTTTAGCCAAAGCCCTTGTAGCATAGGTATGGCGTAGGCTATACAGCGTTCGTCTTTGCCCTCCACTGTCAAACATCAAGCCACTGTGCTTCATTAGATTGCGAAAGATGTTTTCCATATTGCTGATTTGCTCGCCTGTAGTCAGTCTAAATATCAACTTATCTAGCTTGGCTTCAATCAAAGCGTCTAGCGTTGCGTAGGCAAGCTCTTGCCATTGCATGAGCCTTTCTAATACTGCCAATACTTCATTTTTGGCAATCAAGTAGCGTGGTCCAGTTTTGCCACTGACCCATATGCGTAGGTATTTCTTCTCCCCTATGTAGTGCCACTGCAAGTGTTTCCAACGCAAGGGTAAGGCTTCTGTGCCATGCCTAATGCCTGTATTGACGAGGAACTCTATATACACACCACACAAGATTCGCATCTGCCTTGTTCTTGCTGTGTAGGATGTTTCTATCCAACTTGGAACATAAGCTATCAATGCTTCCAACTCCCCATCACTAAAGGCTGGACGAGCACGACTCTTTTCTCCTTTGCTATCAAGCATTGGCACCACGCGAGTGCTACTAATCACTCCACGCTCTTTGGCTAGGTTGATGATGCGTATATAGGCTGATGAGTGATTACGCTTGGTGCTTTGCATAGGTATCCTTCCCATCACAGCTATACGCCATCCTTCAAAGTCCCTTACTAGCTCAGTAGTAATGTTTTCTACTGTGTAGTTGCCAAAAAAGGGAATAAGGTATTTGTTAGTGGCAAAGATATAGTCTCTATAAGTCCTCTTACCTACGCCACTTGCCATTGCTTGGGTCATCCCTTTTACTTCATCTACAGCAATCTGCTTAAAGGTCTTTGTGATTGGCGTAAGGCCTGCCTGCGTTTTGATTTGCACTGTTTGATAGATGAGCTCAGCCTTTGCAATAGCTTCATCTTTGTTTGGCGTGCATGTAGATTGAGAGTGCCATTTGTTATTGGCCAACTTAAATCGCACTTGCCAATGCTGTGTGCTAGAACGCTTATACAGCGTGGCTTTGCCACCTACTGCTTTGATATTCTTATCAGCGTCAGCATCCACTTGTGCAAGATTAAATTGTTGAAGTAGCGACATAGCACGCTAGTGTGCTGTCTAAAATATTATTTCGCGACTACAAACGCTTGAAGGTGTTGTCGCAAACCCACGCACCACCGTAGAAGGTGGTGCGTATTGAACTGATAGCTTTGCAATGCTAAGAACTAATGTTGTAAAACTGTCTTAGTCCTCTATCCAACTTTATGAGTCCTCTGCTCTAACCAACTGAGCTATAGGCCCTTTAGTCTTTGGTTCAATCTTCCTCGAGGAAGGTTTTGAGCTTGTCGCTACGGCTTGGGTGACGCATTTTTCTCAAGGCCTTAGCTTCAATCTGACGAATACGCTCACGTGTAACGTCAAACTGCTTACCTACTTCTTCGAGAGTGTGGTCTGTGCTCATCTCAACACCGAAACGCATACGCAATACTTTTGCTTCACGCGGTGTTAATGAATCGAGAACGTCTTTCACCACATCGCGCATAGAGTCATGCAATGCCGCTTCAGCTGGTGCCAATGTATTGCCATCCTCAATGAAGTCGCCTAAATGAGAATCTTCATCGTCACCAATTGGTGTTTCCATGGAGATCGGCTCTTTAGCAATCTTCATAATCTTGCGAATCTTGTCCTCAGGAATTTCCATCTTGAGGGCCAAGGTTGCGGCATCTGGCTCATGACCAGTTTCTTGCAAGATTTGACGGCTAATACGATTCATCTTGTTAATCGTCTCAATCATATGCACTGGGATACGGATCGTACGGGCCTGGTCAGCGATAGAACGCGTGATTGCCTGACGAATCCACCAAGTTGCATAGGTAGAGAACTTATATCCACGACGATATTCAAACTTATCTACTGCCTTCATCAAACCGATATTGCCTTCTTGGATCAAATCCAAGAACTGCAAGCCACGATTGGTGTATTTCTTAGCAATCGAGATTACCAAGCGTAAGTTGGCTACTGTCATCTCACGTTTAGCTTCACGAGCACGCTTCTCACCCGCGATCATTTGCTTGTTTACTTCTTTTAACTCTGGAAGTGGAATAACGACATTCTTCTGAATATCAATCAACTTCTGTTGAAGTTCTTGGATTGCAGGGACGTTACGCTCCAGGAGTGCGCTGTAAGGCTTATTCTCTTTGAGCAACTTATCAGTCCAAGTCAAATTCATGGACATCTTAGGGAAGTCTTTTAAAACTTCACTACGATTAACGCCAACCTTGTCTACCAACAAGCTTACGATGCCACGCTCGAGTTTCCATACTTGATCTACTTGTGAGCGCATGGTGTCGCATAACTTCTCAACACTCTTCGCTGTTAAGCGGAAACCAAGCAACTCAGCACGAATGGCATCTTGCGCCTTAACGTATGCAGGACAGTTGTAACCCTCTTTATCGAAAGCACGACGCATCTTGTCAGCTTGGGTACGAACGATTGCAAACTTCTCCAGGGAGATTTGCTTTAACTCTTCGAGCTGTTTAGCGTTTGCTGTTGCAGCACCACCGCCACCGCCGCCTTCATCTTCACCGCCTTCTTCATCACCCTCTTCTGCATCTGGGTCGATTTCTGGTTCTTCTGGTCCGAGCTTGATATCTTCCGCATTTGGGTCTACCAAGCCATCCACAAATTGATCGATTTCCATTTCGCCGCTAGCGATCTTATCTACGTTGCTCAAGATCTCGCCAATGGTGACTGGGCAAGCTGCTAAGGCCATCACCATGTCTTTGAGGCCAGCCTCAATCTTCTTGGCAATCACGATCTCGCCTTCGCGAGTCAGCAAATCTACTGTACCCATCTCACGCATATACATACGTACAGGATCGGTTGTACGACCAAATTCTGAATCCACTGTAGAAAGTGCTGCTTCAGCCTTTTCTTCCGCCTCTTCTTCAGATGCGGCAGCTTCGGTGTTATCAGACAGGATTAAGGTTTCTGCATCAGGCGCTTGTTCGTAAACAGTAATACCAATGTCGTTTAACAGGCTGATCAAAGTCTCTAATGCATCTGCATCAGACAATTCGTCAGACATCACGTCATTCATTTCGCCATGGGTTAAGTAACCCTTAGACATACCCATCTTGATCAAAGTCTTCAAGCGAGCACGACGTAACTCTTGTTGCTCTTCAGTACCTAACTGTTGGGCAGCAAATTCTTTTAAGAGCGCTTTTTCTTTTGCCTTACGCTCACGTGCTTTTTGACGTTCCGTTAGTACAGGCTCTGCGCCTTCTGCTGGCGCATCGGCTTTAGCTTTGCGACCACGCTTCTTTTCTTCCTCTACAACTTCTGGCGCTTCGGCTACTACATCCTTAGCTTTTTTACCTTTAAGTTCTTTTACTTCCTCGACCTTAGGAGCGGCAGCCTTTGCTTTTTTAGGGGCCTCAACTTTAACCTCCACCTTCGCTGCTTTCGCTGGCACTTTTGCAACAGGCTTCACTGGCTTCGCAGGGGCTTTCACTTTTGGTGCTGGGCTAGCAACTGCCTTTACTGACTTAACTGGAGCTTTTCCTTTTGGTGCAGGTTTAGCTGCTGCCTTTACTGGCTTAACTGGTTTTGCAGGCGCCTTCGCTTTTGGAGCGGGCTTGGCTAGAGTCTTTGCCTTCGGTGCTGGTTTGGCCGGGGCCTTCGCTTTTGACGCTGGTTTAGCAGCAGGCTTGGCTTTTGGGGCTGGCTTTGCGGCCGCTTTTACTGGCTTAGCAGGGGCTTTGGCTTTTGGCGCTGGTTTTGCTGGGGCTTTGGCTTTTGGCGCTGGTTTAGCAGCCGCTTTTACTGACTTAGCGGATTTAACTGGTTTTTTGGTCTTGGTATTAGGCATTTATTAGCACTTACTCACATTACTGTTATTGATATCGACTGATTAAGTACAGCCCCGTTGTCCACTTGCCCCAAATTTCTTGAAAACAAAGCGCAAGTAGCTGAATTAATTCGTTTTTTTCTTGGGAACAGAGGATTATAGTCGATTGCGACTTTTTTACCCTTTGTTCTCCTATAAATATGGGGGAATTTAAGGGAATTTCTAGGGGTATTTCAGAAAATTCTTAGGAGAATTTCAGTTTTTCGCCTAACTCGCGATATCTAGCCCGATCCTGGTCATTTGCCGTATTTCCAGCAATTTTCTGGGCAATGTCCGTCATTTCTTGTTTTAGGTGAGTCAATTCCAATTTTTTAAAGGCACCATCCAAATCAGCAGCGGCGCCATCAAGATCTAAATCTGAGTCCATCACTCGTTTTCTCAGCATTTCATAGAGCGGCGCCAACTCACTTCGAGAGAGTTGTTCCTGAAACATGGCAAAGGAGCCTGCACCTACAACACCAGGCTTACCATCTGCACCAGGAACTAATTCTACCTGATCGCATTGCACCAATAAATCCCTCATTAAATCGAGTGCTTTGCTTGAGCGTTGTTCAGCTGCCTTCAGTGCCAATGCACGTTTATTAGCATCGAGCGCTTTACCCAAATGCGGAAACTGAATCAATACCCGTAACATCTGTTCCGCCAAATCCGTAGGCGCTTTAGGCGGATCAATATTTTGTGTAGCAACACGCTTAGCTGAACCTTTCGATGCTTGCCAAGGTGCGCCTTGTCGATTGTTTGCATTTGGAAAATTATTTTGAGTACGTGTTTGCGTAGGCTGCTGCACTGGAGCAGGAGCCACCGATAAACCACAGAACGCTTCTAACTCTGCAGGAGTGGTATTGGTACGAATCGCTAATTCACGCAAAATTTGAGTACGCAGCGCAATCGGTGGCATCGAGAGCAATAAAGGCTTGGCAGCGTGGTGTGTATGTGCCCTACCCTCTGGGGTAGTAAGCTCATGCCCTTCGCTCACAATCTTAAAGAAGAAGCTAGAGATTGACATAGCCTCTTTGATGACTTTTTCAAATGCCGGTGCACCATAGGCACGTACATAGCTATCGGGATCATGCTCAGTTGGCAAGAATAAGAAACGAATTTCTTTATCGTCAGACATGAGTGGTAAACATGCTTCTAATGCACGTTGCGCTGCGCGTTGTCCGGCAGAGTCGCCATCAAAGGAAAACACGACCTTGTCTGTTTGACGCATCAGCATGCGCACGTGGTTTGCAGTACATGCCGTTCCCAGTGTTGCTACCGCATTCGGAAACCCAAGCTGTGCCAGAGCGACCACATCCATATAACCTTCGCACACTAAGACATACTCTTGCGCACGGATCGCTTGCCTTGCTTCAAACAAACCATAAAGCGTATTGCCTTTTGAAAACAAAGGCGTCTCTGGAGAATTTAAATACTTAGGCTCCCCCTGATCCAGGATGCGTCCACCAAAGCCAATCGTTTGCCCCTTTGGATTGCGAATGGGAAACATCACGCGATCACGAAAACGATCGTAACGCTTTACTGGCTGATTGTTATCTGTTTGCTCACCTTGAATTAACAGACCGCCCTCGAGCAAAGTCTTAGTAACTTCATCATTCGCGTAAGTGCCAAAGACTGCTTCTAATCCTTGCCAACCATCTGGGGCGTAGCCCAGCGCATAACGCTTAGCAATCTCTCCAGTTAAACCCCTGCCCTTGAGATAGTCGACCGCGTGAGGGTTACCTTTTAACTGTTGGCGATACCAATCGGCCGCCGAACTCATCACCTCGCTCAAGGCCATCGCCTGCTGTTTTCTTGCTACATCATTAGCAGTACGTTCTTCGCGTGGCACATCCAAACCAGCGGAACGTGCGAGATCCTCAATAGCATCCACATAACCCAAGCCGGAATACTCCATGAGAAAACTGATCGCTGAACCATGTGCCCCGCATCCAAAGCAGTGATAAAACTGCTTCGTTGGTGAAACAGAAAATGAGGGTGACTTTTCAGAATGAAACGGGCACAAACCTTGAAAGTTCGCACCCGCTTTTTTCAGTTTTACGTGTTGCCCAACCACATCAACGATGTCAACCCGATTCAAGAGATCGGCAATGAAAGATTGGGGAATGAGCGCCATGTAGCTAGTATGAAACGAATTCGCTTAATGAATTGGTTTACTTAGCGAGCGCAGCTTTAACTAAACCTGAAACCTTGCCCATATCAGCTTTGCCAGCCAGTTGGGCTTTCAGCGCACCAATGACTTTACCCATATCTTGAGGCCCTGCAGCTCCCGTTGAAGCTACTGCTGCAGCGACTGCCGCCTCGACTTCCGCATCAGATAACTGCGCTGGCAAGTAGGCTTGCAAAATTGTCATCTCACCAACTTCGATTGCTACCAAATCATCACGGCCTGCTTTTTCAAACTGGGAGATGGAATCTTTACGTTGCTTAATCATTTTTTCAACGGTAGCAATGACGCCCGCATCATCAACCACGATGCGCTCATCGACTTCACGCTGCTTAATAGCGGCCAATAAAAGGCGGATCGCGCCCAAGCGTGCAGTTTCTTTTGCGCGCATTGCGGATTTCATATCTTCAGTGATTTGATCTTTTAAAGTCATGACTAAGTTCCTGATGGATTTAATATTGAATGATTACTAGCGATTAAAAAGCAAAAACCCGCTGCGTCTCACCGTCAGCGGGTTTCAAAGCTTCTCGGTGAAGAGAGCTTTTAAATTCTATTAGTAAAGCTTCTTAGGCAACATTTGGCTGCGAATACGCTTGTAATGGCGTTTTGCAGCAGCGGCCTTCTTACGCTTACGTTCAGCTGTTGGCTTCTCGTAGAACTCGCGAGCACGCAAGTCGGTTAAAAGACCATTTTTTTCAATGGTGCGCTTGAAACGGCGTAATGCCACTTCAAATGGTTCGTTTTCGCGGAGGCGGACTGTAGTCATGCTTGTTTAACTCGTATATGCTCGATAAATATCGAAAAATTAACTGAATTGCGATTCTAGCACGACCAAGCGAAAAAATGATTGTTTTAGGAATAGAAACTTCTTGTGACGAGACCGGGGTGGCTTTATACAACACCAAACCCTGGGAAGAGGGCAAACCTGCGTTTTTAGGCATTCTAGGGCAAGGTTTGCATTCTCAAATCGCCATGCACCGGGATTATGGGGGCGTTGTTCCCGAACTCGCCTCCCGCGACCATATACGCCGGGTTTTACCCCTGTTAGATCAAACCATGGCCCAATCTGGCCTGAAAATGGCCGATATTGAAGCGGTGGCCTTCACCCAGGGGCCTGGCTTGGCTGGCGCCCTCCTCGTGGGTAGCGCTTTTGCCAAAGCCCTCGCTCAAAGCCTCAATCTCCCCTCAATTGGGGTGCATCATCTAGAAGGACACCTTCTTTCCCCTCTTTTGGGAGAGTCAGCCCCAGAATTTCCTTTTGTTGCCCTGTTGGTATCAGGTGGCCATACCCAGCTTATGAAAGTCTCTGGCATTGGTCAATACGAACTTCTAGGTGAAACCTTAGATGATGCCGCTGGTGAAGCATTCGATAAAACTGCCAAGCTGCTAGGTTTAGATTATCCCGGTGGTGCGGCCATCTCGAAGTTGGCTGAAAAAGGTCATCCAGGTATCTTTGACTTACCTAAACCCATGCTGCACTCAGGCGATTTAGATTTTTCTTTTTCAGGATTGAAGACTGCTGTACTCAATCAAGCAAAAAAATATGCTGCGAAAAATAATGTCGCGGTCGATGCAATCTATCCAGAGACTGAGCAATTTCGTGCTGACCTTGCCAGAAGTTTTGTTGATTCGATTGTTGCTGTTCTCGTTAGCAAATCTGAAAAATCCCTAAAACAAACAGGATGCAAAGATTTGGTCTTGGCCGGTGGTGTTGGCGCAAACTTACAGCTGCGGTCTGCATTAAATGCCATGGCGAAGAAAAATGGATTTGCTGTGCATTACCCACCTCTTGAGCTTTGCACCGATAACGGCGTGATGATTGCATTTGCAGGCGCATTGCGCATGCTCACAAAAAACAATGGCTCCACAACATCGGGAGCCTTTGATATCAAACCCCGCTGGGATTTGGCGAGTAATAACCTTAAATAAGATTACTTAGCGAAGCTAATTCTGGCAAAGGCGCTGTGGTTGTGAATAGATTCAAAGTTCTCAGCCTCAACCACAAAGGAGCGAATACGTTGATCACTCTTTAAACGTCCAGCCACATCGCGCACTAAGTCTTCTACAAACTTTGGATTACTGTAAGAACGCTCAGTAACCCACTTCTCATCAGGACGCTTGAGTAAGCCCCACAACTCACTAGAAGCTTCGCTCTCAGCAGCAGTAATCAAATCCTCTACTGTCATTTTGGTTTGCGAATCCAGTACCACTGTCATCGTGACATGAGAGCGTTGATTGTGCGCACCAAATTCTGAGATCTCTTTTGAGCAAGGGCACAAACTCATCACAGGCACTTGAGCGCGCAAGCCTAACTCAACATCCCCTGCACCAGTGGCATTTTGCTTAGCCGTCGCCATCCAAGTGACTTCGTAATCCATCAAGCTTTCTACACCAGACACTGGCGCTGCTTTTTTGACAAAGTGGGTGTAAGTAAATTGAATATGACCTTCTTTAGCATCGAGCAAAGGCAACATTTCATTGACCATAGCAACTACTGTTGTGCTGTCTACTGGCTCATCTTGTTTTTGCAATAGCGCCATGAAACGGGACATGTGCGTACCTTTGACATGCGCAGGCAAAGCGACATCCATTTCAAACTGACCTACTGAAGGAAAATTACCCGTCTTGCTACGAATCGTTAAAGGATGACGCACACCCCGAATACCAACCTGCTCAATCGGCAAGGCACGCTCATCCACATTGGATTGCACATCCGGCATGGCGCTGGCTTTCAGGAAGGCGGGATTCATATCATTCATAACGCTATTTTCAAGCAAAACGGGCTTATTTGCCTACCAGCGCTGAATTTATTGCCAATAGGGCTGGAAAACGTTGTTTGATGGAATTGGCGATACCCTCCACATCCAGTCCGCACTTGGTCATGAGCAAGTTGTAATCACCATGTTCAATGAATTCATCAGGAAGGCCTAATTGCAAGAGGGGTTTATGAATTCCAAGATTGGAGAGCGCCTCTAGACAGGCACTACCTGCACCACCTTGAATGGCGCCATCTTCAATCGTCACAAAATAATCATGATCTGCTGCCAAGGATTTAATTAAATCAACATCCAAAGGCTTCACAAAACGCATGTTGGCGACAGTGGCATCAATGCCTTCTGCAACCTCGAGCGCCGTATACAGCAAAGTACCAAAAGCCAAAATTGCGACTCGCTTACCAGCATGCGCATTTGACTTGCGACGAATCTCGCCCTTACCTAACGGTAGGGTACGCAATTCTTTAGAAGGTACTGTGCCAACACCCGCGCCCCGTGGGTAGCGCACTGCACTCGGATGTGGCTGATGAAATGCGGTTGTCAATAAATCGCGACACTCGGCTTCATCAGCAGGAGTCAGTACCAACATATTAGGGATGCAGCGCAAGAAAGGAATGTCATAAGCGCCTGCATGAGTTGCACCATCGGCGCCAACGAGACCTGCGCGATCTAAGGCAAACAGGACTGGCAAATCTTGTAGCGCTACGTCATGAATCAATTGGTCGTAGGCGCGCTGCAAGAAGGTTGAATAAATCGCCACTACTGGCTTCATACCTTCACAAGCCATGCCAGCAGCAAAAGTGACTGCGTGCTGTTCAGCAATACCGACATCGTAATAACGTTTCGGGAAATTTTTCTCAAACTCCACTAGACCAGAACCTTCGCGCATTGCTGGGGTAATGCCAACCAATAATGGGTCGGCATGAGCCATATCGCATAACCACTCGCCAAAGACTTGAGTGAAGGTTTTCTTGGAAGCGGCGGGTTTTTTAACACCCTCTTCAGGATTGAATTTGCTGGGACCGTGATAGAGCACTGGGTCTGCCTCAGCCAATTCATAGCCCTGACCTTTACGGGTCACCACGTGTAAGAACTGTGGGCCACGGCCTTCTAAGGCCAAACGGCGTACGTTCTGCAACATCGGAATGAGGGCATCTAAGTCATGACCATCAATCGGACCGAAGTAATTAAATCCAAACTCCTGAAAAATGGTGGATGGTGAGACCATGCCTTTGGCGTGATCTTCGAGGCGTTTTGCAAACTCGCGCAAAGGTGGCGCAATCGAGAGAACGCTATCAATCCCTTTTTTAGTAGCTGAATAAATATTGCCGCTGAGCAATCTAGCAAGATGGCGATTCAATGCACCGACTGCAGGCGAAATTGACATATCGTTGTCATTCAAAATCACCACGAGGGGTAAGTCGTCATAGACCCCTGCGTTATTCATTGCCTCAAATGCCATACCACCGGTCATTGCGCTATCGCCAATGACAGCAACGGCTACATGACGCTCACCCTTAGTCTGAAATGCTCGGGCCATACCCATCGCCGCAGAGATGCTGGTAGAGGAGTGGCCGGTACCAAAAGCATCAAACTCACTTTCAGCACGATGCGGAAATCCGGAGATGCCTTTGTACTGGCGCAAGGTACTCATGCGCTCGCGGCGACCCGTCAATATTTTGTGTGGGTAGCTTTGATGACCGACATCCCAGACAATGCGATCTGCAGGGGTATCAAAGACATAGTGCAAAGCGATCGATAACTCAACCGTACCCAAATTAGAAGAAAGATGGCCGCCGGTTTTAGAAACCGAATCCAAAATAAACTGGCGCAACTCATCCGCTAGAGGAGGCAGTTCTTCTCTTGTCAGTTTTCTTAAGTCTTGAGGGGCGTTAATGGAA
Source organism: Polynucleobacter sp. AP-Latsch-80-C2 (assembly GCF_018882185.1). Taxonomy (GTDB): domain Bacteria; phylum Pseudomonadota; class Gammaproteobacteria; order Burkholderiales; family Burkholderiaceae; genus Polynucleobacter. The sequence goes on from NZ_JACVOY010000006.1 coordinate 28,157, forward strand.
TCTAGGGTCATTGCATCTAATTAGTATTTACTTACTTGCCTCGGTTCACAACCAAAAAGGCCAAATCTTTTAGGGCTTGAGCCTTGCTGCCAAAACCCTCTAGACTCGCAATAGCAGTTTCTTGCAACTCTTGAGCCGTTTTCTGTGCATAGTCTAAACCCATCAAGGTCACATAGGTCGGCTTATCGTTGATAGCGTCCTTCCCTGCTGTTTTTCCAAGGGTTTGACTATCAGCCGTAGCATCTAACACATCATCGACGATCTGAAATGCCAGACCTAGCGCTTGAGAATAATTCTGAAGATTGGCCATTTGCTGAGCATCAAGTTGAGCAGCAATACCACCCAATTGCACTGCGCAAGACAGAAGTGCACCAGTCTTCATGGCATGCATTTGTTTTAGGCCGGCTAAATCCAGTTTCTTGCCAACACTCTCCAGATCAATTGCTTGACCGCCTGCCATTCCGCGCGATCCTGATGCAGCGGCAAGTGCGCTGATCATCGCAAGACGCATATCGGCAGCGCACTGTGCCTTTGTCAAGACCTCAAAGGCGCGTGTTTGCAAAGCATCGCCAACCAAAAGTGCAGTAGCGTCATCGTAGGCTTTATGCACTGTAGGACGGCCACGACGTAAATCATCATCATCCATGCAAGGCATGTCATCGTGCACTAATGAGTAAGCATGAATACATTCGATTGCTACTGCTGCCGAATCTAAAGCAATTTGTTTGGCAGCGCTGTCATCACCACCCAATTGCCCTGCAGCAAAAACCAGCAGTGGTCGAATACGTTTGCCGCCGCCTTGCGCCGCATAACGCATTGCTTTATGTAAGCGTAGCGGGGTTGTTTGCGCAGAATCCAATAAGGCATCTAATGCAAGCTCAGTACGCTCAGAGTGGGAAGTAAGCCACTCCTGAAAGAGATCAGCAGAACTCATTAAGCCTCAAATACTCGAACCTGTTGTTCTACTTGAGCAAGGACAGCTTGGCAATGTTTAAGCAAAGCGGCGCCACGCTGATAGGCCAAAAGTGTCTCTTCCAAAGAAAACTTTCCAGACTCCATGTCAGAAATCAACTTCTCAAGCTCTTTAACCGCCTGCTCGTAACGTAAATCAGGGTCGATTTGAACTTCAAGGCCGGGTTTTTGGCTCTCAGACTTCTTGGCTGGCATATAGGATTTCCTTGATATTTCTCTCATTTTAGCCCTACCCATCCAAGGCAAACGGGGTCCAAATGGGTATAATCCTTCCCTTCCTGTCCAATATCGATCCGTCGATGGTTGGATTGGTTATTCCGCTTAGCTTCGGCTGACGTTTTCGGGGGTGGGGAGAATGACTAATCTGGCTACCGCGCAGCAGCTTGCGCCGTCCAATTTACAACTGCCGGTTTCGGCATATTTTGACGCTGACTTGTATCAGCGAGAAATTGATCTGCTTTTCAAGCAGGGGCCTGGCTATGTCGGTCACGAACTCATGGTTCCAGAAACTGGGTCTTACCAAACATTGACCTCTGAAAATGAAGGTCGTTTATTGGTTCGCAACCCACAAGGCGTTGAACTACTGTCCAACGTCTGTCGTCATCGCCAAGCACTGATGCTCAATGGTCGAGGCATCGCAGAAAATATTGTGTGCCCACTGCACCGCTGGACTTATGACTTGGGCGGTAACTTATTGGGTGCGCCCCATTTCGAAAATAAGCCTTGTCTGAATTTAGGAAAATCTCCTCTGCAAAACTGGCAAGGACTTTTATTTGAAGGTCCACGGGATGTTCGTAGTGATTTAGCCAATCTCGGTGTTGCTGAAGATTTAAAGTTTGATGGTTACATGCTTGACCATGTAGAAGTGCATGAATGCAATTACAACTGGAAAACCTTCATCGAGGTTTATCTCGAGGACTACCACGTAGTTCCTTTTCATCCGGGTCTTGGTAAATTTGTTTCTTGCGAAGATCTGCGCTGGGAGTTTGGTGATTGGCATAGCGTACAAACCGTTGGTATTCATAAGAACTTAGAGACGCCTGGTTCAGCTACTTATCGCAAATGGCATGAAGCAGTCTTACGTCACCATGAAGGCAAGACTCCAAGACATGGCGCCATCTGGTTAACCTACTATCCGAACGTGATGGTGGAATGGTATCCCGGCGTACTCTGCATCTCTACGCTGCACCCACTTGGGCCCAATAAAACTCGCAATATCGTGGAGTTTTATTACCCCGAGGAAATTGCCCTATTTGAGCGTGAATTTGTAGAGGCAGAACGTGCCGCCTATATGGAAACCTGCATAGAAGATGATGAGATTGCAGAGCGTATGGATGCTGGACGCGCTGCATTGCTAGCACGTGGCGTCAATGAAGTTGGCCCCTATCAAAGCCCTATGGAAGATGGGATGCAACATTTTCATGAATGGTATCGCCGCGTCATGAACTTTCAGGGCGCATAATTAAGGCATTACCCAACTCACCTACTTAGGAAGCCTCATGACTCCTCTAATTACCGCAAACCAGTTAGAAGAAATCATCAATAGTGGCGAGAATGTGTTGTTGTGTGATTGCCGCTTTGACTTAGTCAATCCAAAAGCCGGCAGACAAGCCTACGAAGAGAGCCACATGCTCGGCGCCATATATGTAGATCTAGATCAAGATTTATCTGGGTCTAAAACCGGTAGCAATGGACGTCATCCACTACCAAGTCCTGAAGCATGGGCACAAACTAAAACACGTCTTGGCATGCATGCCAACACCCTGGTGGTTGCCTATGACAAGCAAGGCTCAGTGTATGCCAGTCGTTTATGGTGGATGCTCAAAGCTACAGGACACGCCAATGTGCGCGTACTCGATGGCGGCTTAGATGCCTGGAATGGTCCCATGGGCAGCGTTCCCCGCAAACCAAGCCCTGCGCCCCAACCCCTAGCCCCCATACCTTATTTCGGTCTCGTACTAGTAGATGAAGTAGTGGGCAATATCTCTTCCAAGAAGAATCTGTTGATTGATGCCCGATCAAATGATCGCTTTCATGGTGAAAATGAAACACTCGATCCTATCGGCGGTCACATCCCTGGTGAAATCAATCACTTCTTCAAAGACAATTTATCAGCTACTACTTTTAAGACGCCGGAGCAACTCTATAAAGAGTTCCTAGAATTACTCGGCTCTACTAAAGCGTCTGATGTCATTCACTCATGCGGCTCTGGTGTGACTGCTTGCCATAATCTCTTGGCCATGGAAACTGCGGGACTCAAGGGCTCGCGGCTTTATGCAGGTAGCTGGAGCGAGTGGTGCTCAAACCCTGGCAGACCGATTGAACTGTAAATCTATTTTTAGAATTTAGTGCAGCAAAGATAGCAGGATGACAAATCCTACGCCGCAGGCAATCAACACCGTTTGACGCAAGGATTCTGCCCAGTGTGGGCGACGGTGCATTTGCGGTATGAGGTCACTCACCGCAATATAAATAAAGCTACTAGAAGCAATGACTAAAAGATAGGGCATTGCTGCGTGCGCTCTCTCTAGGAAGAAGTAGGCCAGCACACCACCAACCACCGCCGATAAACCACATATAAAGTTGTAGATCAGAGCGCGCGTTCTTGTGAAGCCCGCATTAAGCAAGACGATGAAGTCGCCAATCTCTTGGGGAATCTCATGGGCAATGATGGCAATCGCAGTAAATATCCCCACTTGATAGTCAGCCATAAAAGCAGCCGCAATCAAAATGCCATCCACAAAGTTATGAATCCCATCGCCAACTAGAATCATCCAACCACTCCGGCCAGCATTCTCGGCATCATGCCCATGGTGATGGTGGTGACCATCTCCCTCGTGGTGGTGATCATGACGTAGTAGCGCAATTTTCTCGAGCAAGAAAAATCCCAGCAACCCAGCAAGCAAAGTAGCAAATAGTAATTGGGGGCTCGCACCCTCCATACTAAAAGCCTCAGGCAAAGAATGCAGTAGGGCGGTGGCTAACAAAATACCCACCGACAAACTCACCATGTTGTTCACCATCTTGGCAAGCAATGCCAAGGAACAACTGGCGGCTACCAATACGCTGGCAGTGCCTGCGAGCGCGGTAACCAAAAGAATGCTTTGTAAAACTGACATGCGGATTAAGCTACTCCATATTTCTTAAACCAGCCTACGCACTTTTCCCAACCATCTTTTGCAGGACCTTCACGATAGCTTGCACGATAGTCTGCATGGAAAGCATGTGGTGTATCTGGATACACCACAATCATGGATGCTTTGGCAGCAGGATTTTTAGGGGCCGCTTCCGCCAATGCAGTGCGCATTTGCTCAACACTTTCCAAGGAGATACCGGTATCAGCGCCACCATATAAGCCCAACACAGGCGCCTTGAGATCAGCGGCAATATCGACTGGATGACGTGGGTTACCTTCGGTTTTATCGCCAATTAAACGACCGTACCAAGCTACCCCAGCGCGCACCTGCGGCAAGGTTGCAGCGAGCCAAGTAATGCGACCACCCCAACAGAAGCCAGTCACGCCAACTCTTTTTAGATCACCGCCATTTTTGCTAGCCCATACCAGTGCTGCCTGCAAATCATTAATGACCTGAGTATCAGAAGTCTTAGAAATAATGTGTGTAAAAATTTCTGCGGTAGTGCCGTAAGCATTGGGATCGCCAGCACGAGTGAAAAATTCTAGAGCGATCGCAAGATAGCCCATCTTTGCAAATCGTCTTGTGACATCTGCAATGTGTTCATGTACACCAAAAATTTCACTCACAACAATAATGATTGGTAGTGGACCTGTCGCCTTTTCAGGCCGGGATACATAAGCCGGCAGAGGAAAGCTTCCGACGGGGATCATTTGTTCACCCGCTTTAATGCCCTTGAAATCGGTTTCAATGGCTGCAGCCATTACTGGCTCGGATGCCGCTACAAATCCAATGCCAAGCCCAGTTGCACCGATTGCAGACGCCTTCATAAAAGCCCTTCTACTGTTTTGTGTTTTGTCATTCATTGCTTGTCTCCTCCTTAGTGTGCTTCTTCCCAATTATCGCCAATACCGATACTAACCACCAAAGGAACCTTGAGCGCAGCAACATTGCACATCAAATCGGGCAACTTTGCTTGCAAAAGCTCTAGCTCATCTAATGGCACGTCAAATACCAATTCATCATGAACCTGCAACAACATCCTAGTCTTTAACTTCTCTTTTTCCAGCCAGTTCTGACTGGCAATCATCGCCAGCTTAATTAAATCGGCTGCAGTGCCTTGCATGGGGGCATTAATCGCAGCGCGCTCAGCGCCTTGACGACGGGGGCCATTAGAACCCTTAATCTCTGGAAGCCAGAGGCGCCTGCCAAATACGGTCTCTACATAACCATTCTCTCGCGCCTCTAGACGGGTACGCTCCATGTATTGTGCAACCCCTGGATAGCGGTCGAAATACTTGGCAATATAGTTTTGCGCTGCAGAGCGCTCAATACCCAGATTGCCTGCTAAACCAAAAGCACTCATGCCATAAATTAATCCAAAGTTAATTACTTTGGCATAACGTCTTTGCTCAGAGTTCACATCTTCTAAGGGAATTCCGAAAATCTCAGCAGCAGTTGCCTGGTGCACGTCCTTACCAGTTCTAAATGCTTCTAGAAGATTTTCATCCTCAGCAATGTGCGCCATGATGCGCAATTCAATTTGCGAATAGTCAGCTGATAGTAGTTTGCAACCATCAGCAGGAATAAATGCCTCCCGAATACGACGGCCCTCTTCAGTACGTACGGGAATATTTTGTAAATTGGGATCGCTCGATGCAAGACGTCCAGTCACAGCGGTAGCTTGAGAAAAATTCGTATGCACTCGGCCCGTCTTAGGATCCGCCATGCGCGGCAGTTTCTCAATGTAGGTAGACATTAATTTAGCTAAGCTACGGTAATCCAAAATACGTGCCGGCAAAGGATAGTCTTCAGCTAATTTCTGCAGCACCTCTTCATCGGTAGACGGCGCCCCTGATGGGGTCTTTTTAATCACTGGTAATTCCAGTTGCCCGAACAGAATCTCTGCAATCTGCTTAGGCGACTGAATATTGAAGGGTTGGCCTGCCAGCTGATGAATTTCACCCTCCAACTCAAGTAAGCGTTTACCAACCTGCTGGCCCTGCTTAGCCAATAGAGCTGAGTCGATACGAATGCCATTGCGCTCCATGATCCCGAGGACACGCATGGCTGGCATCTCCACTTGCTCATAGATATAAAGCAAACCCGGACTTTCCTGAATTTGTGGCCAGAGCTCTAAATGTAAGCGCAGGGTGATATCGGCATCTTCCGCTGCGTAATTTGTTGCGACCTGAAGATCGACTTGATCAAAACCAATTTGATGCACCCCTTTGCCGCAAACCTCTTCATAACGAATAGTCTTCACACCCAGGTGCCGCTCGGCCAAGCTATCCATGTTGTGAGGCATGTGAGACTCGAGCACATAGGACTCCAGCAAAGTATCAAATGCAACACCTTGGAGTGTGATGCCATAGTTTGCAAAAATATGAATGTCGTACTTGAGATTCTGCCCAACCTTTAATCGATTTGCGTTTTCTAACCATGGCTTGATACGTGACAGAACGTAATCTCGATCCAATTGCGTCTCGCCATTACGGTGCGCTACGGGTATATAACAAGCCTCACCCGGTTTGACTGATAAAGAAATTCCCACCAACTCTGCCGCCAAAGCATCCAGACTCGTTGTCTCGGTATCCACTGCAGTGAGTAAGGATTCCTCAATCTTTTTCAACCACTTGTCTAAGCCAACTTCGTCAACTACACACTCATATTGACGCTCAATAGCATCCTGCAAATCAGTAGTGTCTTGTGAAAGAGTCTTAGTGGGTGATGATGCAATCGCGCGGGATTTTTTTTCTTCAAGCACCTCTTCAGAAATGGGTGTGCCCGCTAGATCAAATCCGCCCTCTATCTCTGGAGTCTTATCTGATATGCTTTCCAGGCGCTTTTCAACATCGCGTAACCAGGTTTTAAATGCATAACGCTCAAATAAATCTCGCAGAAGTTGCGGGTTCTCTGACTTAGCATGCAAGTCATCTAAGCCAGGCAAATGCGGGGAGAGATCACAATCAGTTTTAACGGTAATGAGTTGGCGCGCTTGTGGCAACCAATCTAAGGAGGCGCGTAAATTTTCACCTACGACACCCTTCACTTGATCTGCATTTGCCATCAAGTTATCGAGATTGCCAAATTCTGCTAACCACTTGTTTGCTGTTTTAGGTCCCGCCTTAGGAACGCCGGGAACGTTATCTACCGCATCGCCAATGATCGATAAATAGTCAACGATGAGTTCAGGGGGCACACCAAATTTTCCAATGACACCGTCGATATCGAGCGTTTCATTGGTCATCGTATTAATCAAAGTGACAGAGGGATTTACTAATTGCGCCAAATCCTTATCGCCTGTTGAGATGATGGTTTCCCAGCCTGCTTGAGTAGCCTGACACGCTAAAGTACCAATCACATCGTCAGCCTCTACGCCAGACACCATTAATACAGGCCAACCCATCGCTTTGACCATCGCATGGATAGGCTCGATTTGCTTCACCAAGTCTTCTGGCATAGGTGAGCGATGCGCTTTGTACTCGGAGTACATTTCATCGCGAAAAGTCTTCCCCTTGGCATCAAAAACGCAGGCAATATGGTCTGCTTTGATCTCAGAGCGTGCCCGACGCATCATATTGACCATCCCATAGATGGCGCCGGTAGGATCACCAGCCCCATTTCGCAGGTCTGGCATGGCGTGGAAGGCACGATAGAGGTAGCTAGAACCGTCTACCAACAAGAGTCTATGTTTAGTCATACCGCAATCGTACAATCTAGTTGTGAATTGCCTACAGGACTGGTTAAGTAACCACCCGAAAGTAGGCCTTAAAAGGTGAAAAATGATGCATGCTCTTACTAACTTAATTGGCCATTTTTTTAGCCAAAACCTTGCTCTGATGAGCTTTTTAGTCTGTTTTGGACTTTTTGGTTCTAGCGTGACCCACGCTCAGAATAACAGCCAGGCTTTAAGTCCTACAGAGCTCAATCGGATTAATAGCCAACCCCTAGCACCATCTGTCAGCGGGACAGGAGTAATTAATGCGCCCGAGGCCCGCAAACCAAGCTATCAATACAAAGCTAGCAATGGCACAGAAATTACCGAATACAAGGATGTGAATGCGCCTACCCAAGTAGACGTCAAGACGCCCTATACCAGCTATGAAATGGCGCCACCCACTTCAGTGATGCCTGGCGTACCGAGAGAAACTGATCTGCTAAGCGTGCCCAGCATTAGCCTCCCTTTCTAGTCATCACGGTATCTTAGTAATTTATGGCTGTATTTACTCCGATCGAATTAAGCGATATCTCCGAATGGATTACGCGTGACTTTAATATCGGTCAAGCCACAGAAATACGCGGTATCCATGGCGGAATTGAAAACTCGAATTTCTTTCTAGATACAAATCTAGATGGTAAGAAACAAGAATTCGTTCTCACTATTTTTGAGCGCTTGTCTGCAGAGCAACTTCCCTACTACTTGGAGTTGATGCGTCACTTGGCGATCCAAGGCATTCCAGTTCCCAAGCCAATTGAAAACAAGCAAGGACAGATTTTGTTCTCGCTCAAGGGCAAGCCAGCAGCGATTGTTACTAAGCTCCCGGGCCTATCCCGCCTAGCCCCCGAGGCAAAGCATTGCGCGCTGGTAGGCGAAATGCTTGCGAAGATGCATCTCGCAGGAAAAGATTTTTCTAAGACCCAAGAAAACCTGCGCAGCCTTGCGTGGTGGCAAAAAACAGTTCCACTCGTTTTGCCTCACTTAGATCCTGCGCAAAAAGAATTACTCAGCACAGAACTAACTACTCAAGAACAATTTTTTGGTTCTAGCCAATACGCCGCTTTACCTTACGGCGCAAGTCATTGCGACTTATTTAGGGACAATGTTTTGTTTGACCCTCAAGGTGCAGCCGATACTGCTAATGATCGTCTAGGTGGCTTCTTTGATTTTTATTTTGCTGGTACCGATAAATGGCTTTTTGATTTAGCAGTGACAGCAAATGATTGGTGCCTTGCGGAGAACAAACAAGACTTAGATCCCGAACGTTTGCATGCCTTAATGCACGCCTATCAATTTGTTCGCCCACTGACAAAAGAGGAGCAAGCCAGTTGGCCGTTAATGTTACGTGCTGCAGCGCTACGCTTCTGGATTTCTCGTTTATGGGATTTTCATTTGCCCAGAGATGCCCAAATGTTGACACCACATGACCCCATGCACTTTGAACGCATTCTCTTAAGCCGTCGCTCATTATGAAACTCAATACCCTTGCAGCAAAAGAAGGCTACACCTGGATACGACAAGGCATCTGGCTCTTTAAGCAAAGTCCTTTAGGCTTTTTAATGCTGGTCTTTATGTATGTGTTTGCTGCTCAGCTAGCGGTCATCATTCCAGTGATTGGGGTCTTTGCTGTACTTTTACTGACGCCTACTCTATCAGTGGGATTTATGACGGCCTGTCGCCAAGCGATTCAAAAAGAACGTATTCGTCCAATGGTGTATTTGGTTGCCTTGCAATCCACCCCCCTCATTCGTAAGCGCATATTGCAATTAGGCTTGGTATATGCCGCTTTGATTTTGGCACTCAGCTTTACGCTCAGTCTCGTAGTGGATTTTGAATTGCTATTGCCGCTGATGACTAGCGACAAAGCCATCACTCCAGAAGCGCTGCGCCAAATCTATTTAGTCTTGTTTTTTGGTGCACTCCTTTACATTCCCGTGGCAATGTTGATGTGGTTCTCACCTATCTTGGTGGCTTGGGCTGATATGCCGGTAGCACAAGCACTCTTCTCCAGTGCGCTTGCTTGCTGGGCTAATCGTGGCGCATTCTTTTTATATCTTGCTATTTGGAGCGTCATTTTGATTGCTATTCCCCTCGCAGTAGGAATGACCTTTGATGCGCTGAATATAGGGCAGGCGGCTTCCTTCGTGATCGCGCCGATCTCGATGGCGGGATTAACGATCATGCACTGCTCTTTCTTTGCGACTTGGAAAGCCTGCTTTACTGAGGATGAAGTACTGCCAGTCTAAGTTAGATACTTCAGTCGATTGCCGCTAACTTGGCAATACTGAGCTGTAACCATTTCACACCATGACGCTTAAAGTTCACTTGCGCCCTTGCATCCGCATCAACACCCTCTAAGCCAGTCACTCGTCCTTCACCAAACTTTGTATGAAAGACATTTTGACCAATCGTAAAGGGGTAATCCCCTCTAGGTGGTGCCGCCATTCTTCTGACTTCAGTCGAGGCTGATCCAATTCGCTTCGTAGGCCTTGGTCTCTCACTACCAGAATCAAAGAAGTCATTGGACTCATACTCACGCTGACGGGTGTAACCATCTTGCCAAGTTGACCCTGATCTTGCGCTACCACCCCAACGCGCATCCTTTGCTTTAGGCGTTAACCATTTCAGGGATTCTTCAGGAAGCTCTTCCAAGAAACGGGATGGCATGTTGTAGCGTACTTGACCATGCAACATACGTGACTGAGTGTGAGAGAGGTAAAGACGCTCTTTGGCACGAGTAATGGCGACATACATTAGGCGTCGCTCTTCCTCTAAACCATTTTGCTCATTCACACTATTCTCATGAGGAAACAGACCTTCCTCTAAGCCAGTAATAAAGACGGAGGTAAATTCCAGGCCTTTAGCAGAGTGCACTGTCATCAACTGCACAGCATCTTGCCCTGCTTGCGCTTGGTTGTCGCCCGCCTCTAAGGATGCGTGGGATAAGAACGCGGCTAGTGGTGAAACCTCGACCACACCAGGAGAATTTTCACCAGGCAACATGGCCGCAGCAGCATCCTGCCCGTAACCCTCTTCTGCAATAAAGGCCGTTGCGGCGTTAATCAGTTCTTGTAAGTTTTCGACGCGATCTTGACCTTCGCGCTCAGTTAAATAATGCTGTATCAGTCCGCTGTGCTGAATCACAAATTCAACAGTTTCAGGCAAAGTATTGTAACGAGTAGCTTCACGCATGTGATCTACTAAACGCACGAACCCACCTAGCGCTGCACCTGCTTTACCCTCTAAAGATGAGGCAGCTAAATACAACGAGCACTGCTGAGCTCTTGCGGCATCTTGCAAAGCTTCAATGGATCTTGCGCCAATACCCCGTGTCGGAAAATTCACCACTCGCGAGAATGAGGTGTCATCGTTGGGATTTTCAAGTAAGCGCAAATAAGCCAATGCATGTTTAATTTCCGCACGCTCGAAGAATCGCAAACCACCATAAACCCGATACGGAATACCCGCAGAAAATAAAGCGTGCTCAATGATGCGTGACTGCGCATTACTGCGATAAAGCAAGGCAATCTCAGTGCGCTTAATGCCGCTTTTGACCAATGCTTTGATTTCATCAACAAGCCATGCGGCTTCAGCATGATCACTGGGCGCATCGTAAATACGCACTGGCTCTCCATGACCTGCATCGGTGCGCAGGTTCTTACCTAAGCGCTCAGAGTTATTCGCAATTAAATGATTTGCTGTATCCAGAATATGACCGTGCGAGCGATAGTTCTGCTCCAACTTAACCATCATTGGATGATATTGCTTTTCATAGAGGCGCATGTTCTCAACGTCTGCGCCGCGGAAAGCATAAATACTTTGATCATCATCGCCAACCGCAAACACTGCGCTACTACCCATACCGCTGACATTAATGCGGCTTGCATCATGGCCAGACAATAATTTGAGCCACGCATATTGCAAGGCATTCGTGTCTTGGAACTCATCGATCAAAATATGACGGAAGCGTTCTTGATAATGCGTCCGAATGGGTTCGCTGTGTTTCAGGAGCTCATAGCTTCGTAATAGCAACTCAGCAAAGTCGACAACGCCCTCACGCTGACACTGCTCATCATAGGCGGCATAGAGCTGCGCCATCTTTGCCTGAAAATCATCACCTAAAGATAAATCTTTGGCACGTTGACCGCGCTCCTTGGCGTGCGCAATAAAGTATTGCAGTTGCTTAGGAGGATACTTCTCGTCATCGACCTTTAAGCCTTTCAAAAGTCGCTTAATGGCGGAGAGCTGATCCTGCGTATCCAGAATCTGAAAAGTGGAAGGCCAGCCCGCTTCTTTGTGGTGAGCTCGCAATAAACGGTTGCAAAGACCATGGAAAGTGCCGATCCACATGCCTCGAGTATTGATAGGCAACATAGCACTCAAGCGCAGCATCATCTCTTTGGCAGCCTTATTGGTAAAAGTCACCGCCAAGACCCCAATGGGGGAAACTTGTCCGGTTTGGATGAGCCAAGCGATACGGGTGGTGAGAACGCGAGTCTTTCCGCTACCTGCCCCGGCCAAAATCAAGGCGGATTGGGCCTGGCCATTTTCATTGACGGGCGGGAGGGTTACTGCCTCGCGCTGTTCTGGATTGAGGTTCGCGAGCAAGTCTGAGTACATCGTCCCAATTATAATTTGCCTCTTATGCCAAATGCCTCAAATACCCCTAATTCTCCAGCGACCAGCTCGGTAGACGAACTCGCCAAATCCTACGAACCTGCCCCGATTGAGGCCTACTGGGGCCCAGAGTGGGAGCGTAGAGGGATTGCTGATGCCAGCATGGATGCTGATAAGGGTGATTTTTCTATTCAGCTGCCTCCGCCGAACGTCACCGGCACCCTCCATATGGGTCACGCTTTCAATCAAACCATCATGGACGGTTTGATTCGTCATGCGCGGATGTCCGGAAAAAATACCTTGTGGGTACCGGGTACTGATCACGCCGGTATTGCTACGCAAATCGTGGTGGAGCGTCAACTCGATGCACAAAAAGTTTCTCGCCATGATTTAGGCAGAGAGAAGTTTCTAGAAAAAGTGTGGGAGTGGAAAGAAACCTCTGGCTCTACCATTACTCGTCAAATTCGTCGCCTAGGTGCATCAATTGATTGGGCTAAAGAATATTTCACGATGGACAGCAAAATGTCCAAAGCAGTTGTCGAAGTATTTGTACGGCTGCATGAGCAAGGTTTGATTTATCGCGGTAAGCGTCTCGTGAACTGGGATCCTGTTTTGGGCACCGCTGTTTCTGATCTTGAAGTGGTAAGCGAAGAAGAAGATGGCTCAATGTGGCATATCCGCTACCCGCTCACAGATGGATCAGGACACCTCACAGTCGCTACCACCCGCCCAGAAACCTTGCTGGGTGACGTTGCAGTCATGGTGAACCCTGAAGATGAACGCTACAAACATCTCATTGGCAAGTCTGTAAACCTGCCTTTATGTAATCGTGAAATTCCGATCATTGCCGATGACTATGTTGATTTGAACTTTGGAACTAGTGTTGTCAAAGTCACTCCAGCGCACGACTTTAATGACTATGCAGTTGGCCAACGTCATCAACTTCCCTTAATTAACATTCTCACTTTAGATGCCAAGATCAATGAGAATGCGCCAGCCGTTTACCAAGGCTTGGAACGTTTTGCGGCACGCAAACAAGTCGTTGCCGATCTTGAAACTGCTGGACTATTAGAAAAAGTACAGCCTCATAAGTTGATGGTGCCCCGCGGTGATCGCACCCAAACCATTATTGAGCCGATGCTCACTGATCAGTGGTTTGTGGCAATGTCTAAGCCAAGTCCTGATAACCAATATCAACCAGGCTCTTCTATCGCTGGCGCCGCCTTGGATGCCGTTACCAAAGGCGATATCAAGCTTGTTCCAGAAAACTGGATCAATACTTACACGCAGTGGTTAGAAAACATTCAAGACTGGTGTATCTCTCGTCAACTCTGGTGGGGCCATCAAATCCCTGCCTGGTATGGCGATGATGGGCAAATCTTTGTGGCACGCTCAGAAGCAGATGCCAAAGCCCAAGCAGCCAAAGCCGGCTACACCGGCGCGCTCAATCGTGATCCCGATGTGCTCGATACCTGGTTTAGCTCTGCCTTAGTTCCCTTTAGCTCCCTTGGTTGGCCAGAGAAGACCCCTGCTCTCGAGCACTTCTTGCCTTCATCTGTATTGGTGACCGGTTTTGACATCATCTTCTTCTGGGTTGCTCGGATGGTCATGATGACCTGCCACTTTACTGGCCAAGTGCCTTTCCACACCGTCTATGTTCATGGCTTGGTGAGAGACGCTGAAGGTCAAAAGATGAGTAAGTCCAAAGGCAATACTTTGGATCCTATTGATTTAATTGACGGCATCAAAATAGAAGAGCTCGTTGCCAAGAGAACTACTGGATTGATGAATCCTAAGCAAGCAGAAAGCATTGGTAAGAAAACCAAGAAAGAATTTCCTGAGGGCATTCCTGCCTTTGGTACAGATGCTTTGCGCTTTACCTTTGCCTCACTAGCCTCTTTGGGCCGCAACATCAACTTTGATCAAAAGCGCTGCGAAGGCTATCGCAACTTCTGCAACAAACTGTGGAACGCCACCCGCTTTGTGTTGATGAATTGCCCTGGAAGCCTTGAAGAGAATGGCTTTGCTCCATGCGATGACCAGTGCGGTCCTGATGGTTATCTCGATTTCTCTCCAGCAGACAAATGGATTGTATCGATTCTGCAAAAAACTGAGGCGGATGTTGCTAAAGGTTTTGAGAACTATCGCTTTGACAATACTGCGAGCAGCATCTATCAATTCGTGTGGGATGAATACTGCGACTGGTATCTAGAGCTAGCCAAGGTTCAACTACAGACTGGCACTCCTGCACAACAGCGCGCCACTCGCCGCACATTATTACGCGTACTTGAAACTATCTTACGCATGGCGCACCCACTCATTCCGTTTATCACGGAAACACTCTGGCAAACAGTTGCTCCCAAGACTGGCAAAGTTCTCGCGGATCAAGCAAAGCAAACTATTGCACTTCAAGCTTATCCAGTTGCACAACTTGATAAAGTCGATGAGAAGAGTGAAGCCTGGGTCGCTCAGATTAAATCGATTGTGGATGCGTGCAGAAACTTACGCGGTGAAATGCAAGTTCCTCCGGGTCAAAAAGTACCGCTGTGGATTAGCGGTCCTCAAGCATTCTTGGAAAAGGCCACTCCTTACCTCTTGGCATTAGCCAAGCTTTCTGAAGTCAAGATCTATAGCGATGAATCTGCTCTTGAAAAAGAGGCGCCAGGTGCTCCAATGGCTTTAGTTGGCGATCTCAAGCTCTTACTCAAAATCGAGGTGGATGTAGCTGCAGAGCTTATCCGCCTAGGTAAAGAAATTGAACGTCTGGCCAACGAGATCAACAAGGCAAACGCTAAACTGACCAACGAAAGCTTTGTAGCCAGAGCCCCAGCTGAGGTTGTAGCCCAAGAAAAACAACGCCTTACAGGCTTTGAGCAGAACCATCAGAAGCTTGTTGCACAATTAGAGCGACTGAAATAACTCATTACGCATAAACAGAACGACAGAACGGATTACCGATGCCATTACATTTCAACTCCAAAAAAGTAACTAAGGCTGTTTTTCCAGTGGCAGGATTTGGAACCCGCTTTTTACCTGCTACCAAAGCAAGTCCAAAAGAAATGCTCAATGTCGTCGATAAGCCATTAATTCAATATGCCGTTGATGAAGCGATTGCCGCTGGCATTACTGAGTTGATTTTCGTAACCGGCCGTAGCAAGCGCGCGATTGAAGATCACTTTGATAAAGCCTATGAATTAGAAGCAGCGCTTGAAGCTAAAAATAAGCAGGACCTTCTCCAGCTCGTTCGCAGCGTTAAACCCGATCATGTGGATTGCGTCTACATCCGACAGTCCGAGCCCCTAGGCTTAGGTCATGCAGTTTTATGTGCAGAAAAATTAGTGGGCGACGAGCCTTTTGCAATCATCTTGGCGGATGATCTCTTGGACGGTCAACCACCAGTGCTCTCTCAAATGCTCAAAGTGCATGAAGAACAAGAGGGCTCCGTATTGGCTGTTGAAAAAATTGACCCTGCCAAATCAAGCTCTTACGGCATCATCTCAGGCCAAGAAGTGAATAAAGGGATCTATCGCTTAGATGGCATTGTTGAAAAACCAAAGCCAGCAGATGCCCCTTCAAATCTAGCAGTTGTGGGGCGTTACGTTCTTTCATCCAGAATCTTTGATCACATTCGCAATGTAAAACCAGGTGCAGGCGGCGAAATTCAACTGACTGATGCGATTGCAGCCCTACTCAAAGAAGAGCCCGTGTTTGGCTATGAATACGATGGGGTTCGCTATGACTGCGGTAGCAAACTGGGCTACCTCAAGGCGTCCGTGGATTTTGCTTTGCGCCACCCAGAAGTAGCGACTGATTTTGCGGCTTACTTAAAAAGCCGTTCACTTACTTAAAAACGTTAAGCCTGCTTAGCGTCTTTTCATGTAGAAGACCAGCACTTCACCTTCGGTGGTGCTGGCAATCAATTCATTTCCAGTCTGCTTAGCAAACGCAGGAAAGTCGCGGGCAGCGCCCGCATCAGTTGCCTTAATCTTTAAGACTTCACCAGACTGCATCGTTGCCAAAGCTTTTTTGGTACGCAAAATCGGCAGCGGGCAGTTCATGCCAATAGCATCTACTTCTGCATTAAAGACAATGTTCTCGCTCATTTCCTAGCAACCCAATCTTTCACGCCAGCTAATGCAGCGCCAATCTTGCTTGGGTCGTTACCACCAGCCATGGCCATCTCTGGCTTACCACCACCTTTGCCGCCAACTTGTTGCGCGACAAAGTTCACTAGATCACCAGCTTTGACTTTGCCAATTGAGTCAGCCGTCACGCCAGCAATCAGACTGACCTTATCGCCTTGGACTGAAGCCAACACAATTGCGGCCGTCTTTAATTTAGCCTTGAGCGCATCCATGGTCTCACGCAACACTTGAGCGTCAGCACCATCCAAACGCACTGCCAAGACCTTGAGGCCATTGACGTCGACTGCCTGGCTAGCTAGCTCATCTCCTTGGCTAGCAGCCAATTTGGAGTTTGCTTTTTCTAGCTCACGCTCTGCCTGACGTAATGCATCTTGCAGCTGCGCAACGCGATTGACTAAGTCTCCTGGATGGGTCTTCAGAATTGCTGCAGCTTCGTTGATCTTATCTTCTAGGCCTTGCAAGAACTGCAAAGCATTATTGCCGGTAACAGCCTCAACACGACGAATACCCGCGGCCACACCACTTTCGGAAGTAATCTTCAAGCTGCCGATATCTCCAGTGCGGGCTACGTGAGTACCGCCGCACAATTCTTTTGAGCTACCGATTTCTAGAACGCGCACTTCATCGCCATACTTCTCTCCAAAGAGCATCATGGCGCCAGTCTTTTGTGCATCTTCTAAAGACATCACTTTGCCTGAGGTCGCGCTATTTTCCAAAACTTCGCGATTCACAATATCTTCAATACGGCGGATCTGCTCTGCTGTCACGGGCGCATTGTGCGTAAAGTCGAAGCGGGTTTTGCCGGCATCCACTAAAGAACCTTTTTGCTGTACGTGGTCACCCAATACTTCGCGAAGAGCCTTATGCAAAATATGGGTTGCGCTGTGATTCCGCATCGTATCCATACGTTGCACGCTATCTACCAAGGCAGTTAATGCGTCGCCCACTTTGATTTCGCCCTCAAGCACTTCACCTTGATGACCAAAGACATCCGCCTGAATCTTGAAGGTGTCATCCACGCCAAAACGAACGGTTTCATTGCGTAACTCGCCCTTATCGCCAACCTGACCACCTGATTCAGCATAAAAAGGAGTGTTATCCAACACCACTACAGCCGCATCACCTGCTTTCACGGATTGCACTTCGGTGCCATCCACATACAAAGCGGTTACTTTTGCGCCATCGTGTTTCAGTGTGTCGTAGCCGTGGAACTGGGTTGGTTTACCTTTATATTCCAAACCTTGGGCAACTTTAAATTTACCTGCAGCACGCGCTTGATCGCGCTGCTTTTGCATGGCCACTTCAAAACCTTCAGCGTCGACAGTAACGCCACGCTCACGACAAACGTCAGCGGTTAAATCCAGCGGGAATCCAAAAGTATCGTGCAAGCGGAAAGCAGTCTCACCATCCACCACTTTTGCACCGCCAGCTAAAGCACCTTCTAAGATTTCCATGCCATTAGCAATCGTTTGGAAAAAACGCTCTTCTTCTTGCTTAAGCACATCGCTTACTTTATCTTGTGCAGCACGCAACTCCGGATAAGCCTCACCCATTTCTTTTACGAGTGCAGGCACCAACTGATAGAAAAATGGTTTGCGTGCACCTAATTTATAACCGTGACGAATTGCACGACGAGCAATGCGGCGCAAGACATAACCGCGACCTGCATTACCAGGAATTACACCATCTACCACTACAAAACTACAAGCACGGATATGGTCTGCAATGACTTTGAGTGATGGGCTTTGCGCATCACAGTTCTCGCCGCCAGCCTGATCTACAGCGTCTTTGGCAGCTCTCAATAAATTGACAAAGAGATCAATTTCGTAATTGGAATGAACGTGTTGCAAGACTGCTGCAATACGCTCAAGACCCATGCCAGTATCCACGCTTGGCTTAGGCAGCGGATGCATATTGCCAGCTTCATCGCGATTGAACTGCATGAAAACGTTATTCCAAATTTCGATGAAGCGATCACCATCTTCCTCAGGACTTCCCGGAGGACCGCCAGGAATATGCTCTCCGTGATCATAAAAAATTTCTGTACAAGGGCCACAAGGGCCTGTGTCACCCATCATCCAGAAATTATCTGAAGCATAGCGCGCGCCCTTGTTATCGCCGATACGAATAATCCGTTCAGCAGGCACGCCAATTTGTTTATTCCAAATCTCATACGCCTCATCATCTTCAGCGTAGACCGTTACCAACAATTTCTCTTTCGGTAACTTCAATACCTGGGTTAATAAACCCCAAGCAAATTGAATGGCATCCTTTTTGAAATAATCGCCGAAGGAAAAGTTACCCAACATCTCAAAAAAGGTGTGGTGGCGGGCGGTATAGCCCACGTTCTCCAAATCGTTGTGTTTTCCGCCTGCACGGATACATTTCTGGGCAGTGGTGGCCCGGCTATAGGGACGCTTGTCAAAACCCAGAAATACGTCTTTGAACTGATTCATGCCCGCATTGGTAAACAGCAGGGTTGGATCATCTCCCGGCACCACTGGGCTGGAAGGGACGATTTGATGGCCTTTTTGGGCAAAGAAATCCAGGTATGCCTGGCGAATTTGGGAGACTTTCATGGCAATAATTATCGCATTGGCACCTGTCTAGGGCAAACCCTAGACAAGATACCCCCATCCTGCCTTACAATCGCACAACATCAATAAATAGATCGGCAATTAAGTCGATAAATAAGGAGCGCAACTTGAATATCCGTAATCAGAAAGATTTTGGCGCAGGCATCATGTATATGGTCATAGGCCTGTTTTTTACCTATATGGCTACCCAGTACCAAATGGGTACCCCCGCCAAAATGGGGCCTGGATACTTTCCATTCTGGCTTGGCTTGCTAATGACTGCCCTGGGACTGCTAATCCTAGTGAAGTCACTCAGCGCCAAAGCTGCTATTGAAAAGATCCCTCCTTTTAACTGGAGAGTTATTGGCCTGATCACTGGCTCAGTAGTCCTTTATGGCATCTTATTGCCAACGATGGGCTTTATTGTGGCTGTGTTCGTACTGGTCTTCATGTCCGCAAGTGCTAGCCATGAGTTCCATTGGAAAGGTACCTTGGTTAATGCGACCTTCTTAATCGTGTTTACCTACTCTGTATTTGTTCTGGGTCTGAAGCTTCAGTTCCCATTGCTGCCATTCTTCTTACAACAATAATTAACCGGGACTCTAAAAAATGGACTTATTTGCTAATTTAGCCCTCGGTTTCGATACGGCGTTTACGCTTCAAAACCTTCTCTATTGCTTGATCGGTTGCGTACTTGGCACCTTGATCGGCGTTCTTCCTGGCCTAGGCCCGATCGCAACGATTGCGATGCTTTTGCCAGCAACTTATGCATTGCCTCCAATTGCTGCTTTGATTATGTTGGCTGGTATTTACTACGGCTCACAATACGGTGGTTCTACAACGGCAATTTTGCTCAACATCCCAGGAGAAACGTCCTCGGTGGTGACGGCGATTGACGGCTACCAAATGGCCCGAAACGGTCGAGCGGGTGTTGCTTTATTTACTGCCGGCATGGGTTCATTCTTTGCGGGTTGCGTAGCAACTTTAGTTTTGGCTGCTTTTGCTGCTCCACTTTCTCAGTTGGCATTTAAGTTTGGTCCTGCTGAGTACTTCTCGTTAATGGTTCTAGGCTTAATCGGCGCAGTCGTTCTGGCTTCTGGCTCATTAGTTAAAGCTATTGGCATGATCGTATTGGGTCTGTTGATGGGCTTGATTGGTACTGACGTGAACTCTGGCGTCTCCCGCTATGCGTTTGATGTACCAGAACTCAGCGATGGTATCGGCTTCGTGGCAGTGGCAATGGGCGTATTCGGATTCGCAGAAATCATGGGTAACCTTGAAAAAACTGGCGAAGATGAGGGCTTCTTGAACAAGATGACCACCATGATCCCAACCAAACAAGATATCAAGCGGATGATCCCTTCCATCTTGCGCGGTACGACTATCGGCTCCATCTTGGGCATCCTGCCAGGTGGTGGTGCTGCCTTGGCTGCCTTCGGCGCTTACTCAGTCGAGAAAAAATCTTCCAAGTACAGCCATGAATTTGGCAAAGGTGCGATTGAAGGTGTTGCCGGTCCTGAATCAGCCAATAATGCTGCTGCACAAACCTCCTTCATTCCATTGCTCACATTAGGTATCCCACCAAATGCTGTGATGGCATTGATGGTTGGCGCGATGACGATTCATAACATTCAGCCAGGTCCACAAGTGATGACCAGCAATCCAGCATTGTTCTGGGGTCTGATCGCTTCTATGTGGATTGGTAACGTGATGTTGATTCTCTTGAACTTGCCACTGATTGGTATCTGGGTAAAGCTTTTGAAGATTCCTTATCGCTTTATGTACCCAGCTATTTTGGTGTTCTGCTGTATTGGCGTGTACACCGTGAACAATACCGTGTTTGACGTTTATGTAACTGCTGCCTTCGGCATCATTGGTTACCTCTTCTTCAAACTGGGTTGCGAACCTCCTCCATTGCTGTTGGGCTTCGTGCTCGGACCAATGATGGAAGAGAACTTCCGCCGTGCCTTGCTCTTGTCACGAGGTGATTTCACAACCTTCGTTACACGCCCACTGTCCTTGGGATTGCTGATTGCAGCAGCCCTCTTGGTGGTGATCGTGGCACTGCCAGCAGTGAAGAAAACCCGTGAAGAAGCTTTCGTAGAAGATTAATTCCTTTCACCTTCACCAGATCGAGCCCGCAGCAGTTTGCGGGCTTTTTCTTTATGGCTTGGGGCTTTTCTCTACAATGTCGCTATGTCCCAAGATAGCAAACCCTCCAAAGCTGCCGCCCCTATTGCGGAGCCATCGAATTTTTTACGTCAGATCATTGATCATGACTTAGCTAGTGGCGCCTTTAACCAGCGTACTACTTTGGCTGGGCAAGCGATTCCATCGATCATCACCCGCTTTCCACCGGAGCCCAATGGCTATCTGCATATTGGTCATGCCAAGAGTATTTGCCTAAACTTCGGTTTAGCTGCTGATTACAACCAGCAAGCTGGTGGTGCGCGCTGCAATATGCGTTTGGATGACACCAACCCCGTTAAAGAAGATATTGAGTACGCCGATAGCATTTTGGATGCTGTGAAATGGCTTGGCTTTGATTGGGGTACGAATCTGTATCACGCTAGCGACTACTTTGACCAACTATATGCCTTTGCTGAAGTGTTGATTGAGAACGGCAAAGCGTATGTCGATAGTCAAAGCGCGGATGATATTCATACCAATCGCGGCAACTTTGGCCAAGCAGGAAAAAATAGCCCTTACCGCAATCGTAGCCCTGCAGAAAATCTGCAACTCTTTCGCGATATGCGCGATGGCAAATTTAAAGACGGCGAACATGTATTGCGCCTGAAGATCGACATGGCGCATCCAAACATCGTGATGCGCGATCCCGTGGTTTACCGTATTCGCCATACGGATCACCACCGCACAGGGAGCAAATGGTGCATTTACCCGCTGTACGACTTTACCCATTGCATCTCTGATGCCCTAGAAAATGTCTCTCACTCTATTTGTACGCTGGAGTTTGAAAACAACCGTCCACTCTATGACTGGATTGTGAATTCCCTAAAAGAGTTGGGCGTCTTTAAAGACCCCGTTCCGCACCAATATGAATTCGCGCGCCTCAATCTGACCTACACCATCACCAGCAAGCGCAAGCTCTTGCAGTTGGTAGAAGAGAAACATGTTGAAGGCTGGGATGATCCGCGCATGCCTACGATTGTGGGCATTCGTCGTCGTGGTTACACCCCAGAAAGTATTCGTCTGTTCTGTGAACGCATTGGCGTCTCTAAAGCTGACAGCTGGATTGATATGAGCACGCTTGATCAAGCCTTGCGCGACGATTTAGAAGCCAGAGCACCTCGCGCTACTGCTGTACTCAAACCACTCAAGCTTGTCGTTGAAAATTTTGATGAGGGTGCCAGCGAGCCTTGCTCAGCACCTCGCCATCCACAACATCCTGAATGGGGCAATCGAGAATTTAACTTCACCAAAGAACTCTGGATTGAAGCGGATGACTTTATGCAAGAGCCCGTCAAAGGCTTCTTCCGTCTCTATCCGCCAATCGGTGATCAACCGGGTAGTCGTGTTCGTTTGCGCCATGGTTTTGTGGTGGAGTGCACTGGCTTTGAGACAGATACCAATGGCAATGTGACCCAAGTCAATGTCACCCATTTTCCAGATAGTAAGAGTGGTACGGCGGGCTCAAACAACTATAAGGTTAAAGGCAATATTCATTGGATTAGCGCTGCTGAGGCCATTCCTGCAGAAGTGCGCCTTTATGATCACCTCTTCTCCGATCCACACCCAGATAGCGGTGACAAGAATTTCTTGGATGCCATTAATACCAACTCGAAACAAACTATCTCTGCTTATTTAGAGCCTTGCATGAAAGATGCAAAGGCAGAAGATCGCTTTCAATTTGAGCGTCACGGTTATTTTGTTGCCGATCAAAAAGATTCAAAGCCAGGCAAGCCCGTCTTTAATCGCACGGTTGGACTCAAGGATTCTTGGAAATAGTTTTCAAGAAGTGGGCCACGCTGGGATAGCGCAGCGGGGTTTTTAATTCAGGTAAGCGGGTGTTCGTCACCCGTCTTGATTCACGCATAAAAGACCACAGCATCGGACTCACGATCTTTTGCAATTGGCTTGCTGGCAATCTAGGCGGCCTATCTAAGCCAAAAGCATCAGCCACCTCATCGAAGTAGTCACCCATTTTGGTTTGCCCACCATCGCAGACATTAATCACCCGCTGTGGTTTACCGTGATACGCCGCAGCACATACTAATCTCGCCAGATCATCGCTCTGAATATGATTTGAATACGCGTCTTCCTCCGGAAGCAAGGCAGGCGTTTTCGAGTGCAGGCGCTCAAGTGGCAAACGATCAGCTGCGTAAATACCAGGAACTCTCAGAATCGTAAGTGCAACTCCATGGGCTGGTGCCCATAAGCGCAGTGCACGTTCCGCATCCACCCTCCTCTGGGCCCGCTCACTTTGGGGCTTAACGGGAGTGGTCTCGCTCACTTGAGCGCCCCCATGATCCCCATAAACGCCGGTGGTGCTGATATAGATGAGCCGCCTGACGATATCAGGGGCTTGGGCTAAAATTCGGAGAAGGTTGCGGGTTCGGCAATCACGATTTCCAAGATTTTGGGGTGGGGCCAAATGAATGACGGTTTGTGCCAAACCAGGCAGCCGCCATAAAGATTCAGGCTGATCCAAGTTACCAAAAATGGGGATCGCGCCAACCTCCCTCAACTCCTGAAAGCGACTTTGCGAAGAAGTTAAGGCAAAGACTCGGTGACTCCGCGCAAGCTGCCTAGCAACTCGCAGGCCAATATCGCCGCAGCCAATAATCAGGATTCGAGGTTTACCAAAAGATTGCATAGATAACATCGTAACGATTTATTGAAAGGAATGAGAGTGTCTTACCAAGTCACGCTCAAGGCGAGCGGCAAACAATTTACTGTCAACCAGGACGAAACCCTCCTGGAAGCCGCCCTACGTCAAGGAATTAACTTACCCTATGGCTGCAAGAATGGCGCCTGCGGCTCCTGCAAAGGCAAGATTGTTGAAGGTCAAGTGACCCATGGCCAGCATAGTCAAAGCGCCCTCAGTAGTGCCGATGAAACATCTGGCGGTACTTTATTTTGCTGCGCCCACCCTCAATCGGATTTATTGATTGAGGCCCGTGAAGTTCAAGGTGCTGGAGATATCGCTACTCGTAAGGTGCCTTGTCGAGTTAATAGCATCGTCATGCCAAGTCACGATGTTGCCATTCTGAAACTGCAACTGCCTGCGGCAGAGCGCTTTCAATTTTTGGCAGGTCAATATTTAGAGTTCCTTTTGAAAGATGGCCAACGTCGCGCTTACTCTATTGCTAACGCCCCCGAGCAAGAGGGTCCTCTAGAGTTACACATTCGCCATTTACCTGGCGGCGTCTTTACTGACTTTGTCTTTGGTGCAGTTACACCTGCATTAAAGGAAAAAGATATCCTGCGCTTTGAAGGCCCAATGGGCAGCTTTTTCTTGAGAGAAGACTCTAAGAAACCGATTATTTTTGTTGCCGCCGGCACTGGCTTTGCGCCCATTAAATCGATCATCGAGCAAATGCAGGCAAAGAAGATTGATAGACCCGTTCATCTGTATTGGGGCGGACGTCGTCCAAGCGACCTCTATCTCGATGACCTATGCAAGACCTGGGCCAAAGATATTCCCAACCTCGAATACATCCCCGTGATTTCCGATGCCTTGGCAGAAGACGCATGGCAGGGCCGCACTGGCTTTATGCACCGAGCTGTCATGGCAGACCATCCTAGCCTCAAAGGCTTTCAGGTCTACGCCTGTGGAGCTCCAGTGATGGTCAATGCAGCACGTGAGGATTTTTCATCCCAGTGCGAGCTTCCCGAGGAAGAATTCTTCGCAGATTCCTTTACGAGCGCTGCTGATTTAGCCACAAACTAAATCCAATAAAGCGAGATAATAGAAACACTTTTTGCACTGATAACCCCAAGCCAACATGAATAAGCCAGCTCAAGCCATCGACACCCATTCAGTCATGTTCATTACGCAACGACCAGAAGTCACCATGGTTGAAGGTAATGGCTCTTGGTTAACGGATAACAACGGCAAGCGCTATTTAGATTTCTTACAAGGTTGGGCGGTCAATTGCTTGGGTCATTGCAACGCCGGCATGATTGATGCCTTAAATACACAAGCAAAAAAACTGATTAATCCAAGTCCGGCTTTTTATAACGAGCCCATGATTCGTCTATCGGATCTGCTCACAAAAAACAGTTGCTTTAACAAAGTCTTTTTTGCTAATAGTGGTGCCGAGGCTAATGAGGGTGCGATTAAATTGGCACGCAAATGGGGTCAACTCAATAAATCTGGCGCCTTTGAAATCATTACGTTTGATCACAGCTTTCATGGTCGAACGTTGGCAACGATGAGTGCCTCAGGTAAGCCTGGCTGGGATACGATGTTTGCACCTCAGGTTTCAGGATTTCCAAAAGCGGATTTAAATGATTTAGATTCAGTCAAGAAATTGGTCAGCGATAAAACCGTTGCCGTCATGATTGAGCCTGTGCAAGGTGAGGGAGGCGTTATTCCGGCCTCTGCTGAATTTATGCGCGAGCTGCGCAAATTCACCAAAGAGAACAACATCCTCTTAATCGTCGATGAAGTGCAAGCTGGCTGTGGTCGTACTGGCACTTTATTTGCCTATCAACATTACAGTATCGAGCCTGACATCATGACCTTAGGTAAAGGTATCGGCGGTGGTGTTCCCCTAGCGGCGCTCATGGCGACTGATGCGGTTGCATGCTTTGTCCCTGGAGACCAAGGCGGAACTTACAACGGTAACCCATTGATGACTGCCGTTGGTATTAGCGTGATTGAGCAACTCTTAGCGCCTGGTTTTCTAGATGAAGTCAAAAGAAAAGGTGAGCTCCTCAAGTCTGAGCTACTCGCGCTATCTGCAGAATTTGGCCTTGAGGGTGAGCGTGGCGAAGGCTTGTTACGCGCTTTGATGCTCGGCAAAGATGTTGGTGGAAAACTGGTTGAGCTGGCACGCGATCGCGCCCCAGAAGGCTTACTCATTAACTCACCAAGACCCAATTTATTGCGCTTTATGCCTGCATTAAACGTGAGTGATGATGAGATTCGCCAGATGTGCGGCATATTGCGTGAACTCCTCAAGCAAGTAGCCTAAGGCACTCAAATTCAACCAAAGCTTAGTCGATTAAGTTTTTTGGCAACGAAAAAGTAACATCTTCTACAACACCAGGAAGTGCCCGGACCTGACGTGGTCCAAATTCTTGAATTCGATCGACGATAGATTGCGCCAGGGTTTCTGGGGCAGAAGCGCCGGCAGTTAAGCCCACTCGCTTCTTCCCTACAAACCACTCGGGCTTTAATTGATCCGGTGCATCGACCATGTAGGAAGGAACTCCTAACTTTTCAGAAAGTTCTCTCAGGCGATTGGAGTTCGAACTCGCAGCACTACCAACCACAATCACCACTTCCACTTGTGGCGCCATAAATTTCACAGCATCTTGTCGATTCTGTGTGGCATAGCAAATATCTTGTTTACGGGGTTGAACAATATTGGGAAATTTCTTTGTTAGTGCTTCGACGATTTCTTTAGTCTCATCAACCGAAAGCGTTGTTTGGGTAACAAAAGCAATCTTCTTGTCGCTTGGGAAGGTTAAATGTTCTACGTCAGCCACTTTCTCCACCAGGAATACCCCTTCCTTGACTTGCCCCATAGTTCCTTCCACCTCTGGATGTCCAGCATGACCAATCATCAGTACCGTAAAACCATCCTTACACATCTTGACTACCTCAAGATGGACCTTGGTTACCAATGGGCAAGTGGCGTCATAGACCTGCAGACCTCGCTCTTGCGCATCTTTACGTACCTCTTGCGATACGCCATGGGCACTAAACACCACAATGCCGCCTTTAGGAACTTCATGCAAGCCATCAACAAATATCGCACCACGATCACGCAACTCATTAACTACATAAGCGTTGTGCACAATTTCATGACGAACGTAGATTGGCGCCCCAAATCGAGTCAGAGCCTCATTCACAATATTGATTGCCCGATCCACGCCAGCACAAAAGCCGCGCGGTTGCGCCATCAAAATTTCAGCACCAATAGAAATATTTTCTTTTGTCATGTCTTAAAGAATAGCAACGACTTGCGCTTCAAAAGTGACGGGCCTTCCAGCCAAGGGGTGATTGAAGTCAAACCACGCACCCTCGTCATCAATCGATTGCAAGACGCCAGCATATTGAGCGCCGCCAGGAGCATTAAATTCAATCACATCACCAGGATTAAATTCCGTATCTTCGTCACGACCTTCTTTGAGCGCTTTCAAAGAAACCCACTGAACCAAATCCTCTTTGCGCTCGCCAAAACTTTCCTCTGGCGATAGAAGCGCACTTCTTTTTTCACCCACACCTAAACCTAGCAATACTTTTTCAAAGCAAGGAGCAAATTGTCCAGAGCCCATCAGAACCGTCGCAGGACGATCGACAAAAGTATTGATGTAATCATCCCCGCTAGGCAAAGTGAGCCGATAGTTGAGAGTCAAATAGGAGTTAGGCAAAACGGTAAGCTTGGTCATAAGCTAATTGTATCGAGGCCTACGAAGGGCGTACATTCTCCGATTACCGACTGGCCCAAGAACGAGCAGCCTCGAGAAAAACTACGCCTTTACGGAGCCAGGGCTCTGGCTGATGCCGAGCTCCTCGCAATATTTTTAAGGGTTGGGGTAAAGGGCAAAAGCGCCGTTGCCTTGGCGGAAGATTTATTGCATCGATTTGGCAGCCTTCCCCGCCTGCTTGCCTGTAGCCCAGAAGAATTTATCCAGGTTCATGGAATGGGTTTATCAAAATGGTCCCAAATACAGGCGGCTTATGAACTCGTTAAACGCAGCCTTGAGGAAAGACTTGCTCAGGATTCGATTTTTTCTTCCCCAAGCCAGGTGCGAGAGTTCCTGCAAGCCAAAATAGGGGCCCTCCCTCATGAGGTTTTCTTGTGCCTATACCTTGACTCCCGCTTTCATCTGATCGAGTGCCAGGAGCTCTTTAGGGGGTCCATTACCCAAACTGCGGTTTACCCCCCGGGAGATTCTCAAAGAAGCTTTAGCCAGAAACGCCAGTGCCCTGATCGTGGCCCATAACCACCCTAGCGGCAACCCATTACCGAGCGAAGCGGATCAGGATCTCACCAAGACCCTCGTAAAAGCGCTGCAATTAGTCGATATTCCACTCCTAGATCACTGCATTGTGAGTGGCACTGGTTTTTTCTCATTTGCAGACTCAGGCCTTATGAAAATTGACCATTAAAGAGAGTAAATACTAACTTATATGACAGTACAGGATTTTTCGAGTGATTTTGACAAACAATTCCCATCGGCAAAGTCAATTAGAGCTAGCCCAAAATAGCCTAGGACTGATACAATCTTCTTTTTTCGCAATTAATGGAGTCACGTCATGGCAAAAGTTTGCCAAGTCACTGGGAAGAAGCCGATGGTTGGCAACAATGTTTCCCATGCAAACAATAAAACGAAGCGTCGCTTTTTGCCTAATCTGCAAAACCGTCGTTTCTGGGTTGAATCTGAAAACCGTTGGATTAGCTTGCGCTTAACCAATGCTGGTTTGCGCGTTATCGACAAAAACGGCATCGATGCTGTGTTGTCTGATCTACGTGCACGTGGCGAAATTTAAGGAGCGCACAAATGGCTAAAGGCGGCAGAGAAAAAATCAAGTTAGAGTCATCAGCAGGTACTGGTCACTTCTACACTACTTCAAAAAACAAGCGTACAAAGCCTGAAAAAATGGAGATCATGAAGTACGATCCAACCATTCGCAAGCACGTTGCTTACAAAGAAACAAAGCTGAAGTAATCTTTACTTCAAGCAAATAAAAAACCCGCTACATCAGCGGGTTTTTTATTTGCTCTAAATTGCGAGAGACTAAGTCGAATTACGCAATGACTTAAGCGTAACGACGCAGTCGTAATGAGAACTCACGTAAGCTAGTTAAGCCACTGTCTTCAGCACGTTGGCACCATGCATGCAACTGCGTTACCAACTGCTCTCTTGTGGAGTTAGAACGGCCCCAGATCGCTTGCAAGTCACGACGCATTTCAATCATCTTGCGCAACTGTGCATTGCTTGCAATCAACTCTTCAAGCTTGGCTTTCTCAATATCAGTCAGGCGAGCTTCGTCTTTGGCCAACCAGGTACGGGCATCTTTCAAATGGACCGCTAAGACCTGCATGTGCTGCACTTCATTACTAAAGAAGTTACGCAAGGTCTTACTGTAGCGCGCCATGATTTCATAACGGTTTGCGATGATGGCTTCGAGCGTATTGTGATCAGCTGGGCGCAAGTCGCTTAGTACCGGTTTAGGTGGCGTCTTCTTCACAGTGGCCAAGCCTACCGCACTCATCATTTGAATGTAGAGCCAGCCAATATCAAACTCATACCATTTGTTAGAGAGCTTAGCGCTCGTTGCAAAGGTATGGTGATTGTTATGCAACTCTTCGCCGCCAATTAAAATTCCCCAGGGAACAATGTTAGTTGAAGCATCTTCACAATCGTAATTGCGATAACCCCAAAAGTGCCCAATCCCGTTAATCACACCAGCGGCCGTAATTGGAATCCACAACATTTGTACTGCCCATACTGTTAGTCCAATACCGCCGAATAAAAACACATCAATGATGAGCATTAGCCCAACACCTTGCCAAGAGAATTTGGAATACACATTGTGCTCAACCCAATCATCTGGAGTGCCGTGACCAAACTTATCTAAGGTTTCCTGATTAGCAGCTTCTTTTTTATAAAGCTCAGCACCACGACTCAAAACCGTTTTAATGCCGAGTACTTGCGGGCTATGAGGATCATCCACGGTCTCGCATTTAGCGTGATGCTTGCGATGAATAGCCGCCCATTCCTTAGTAACCATGCCCGTCGTTAGCCAAAGCCAGAAACGGAAAAAATGAGAAGCGATTGGGTGAAGCTCCAAAGCGCGATGTGCTTGGCAACGATGCAAGAAGATGGTGACTGCTGCAATCGTAATATGCGTCACCACGAGAGTGAAGATGGTGATTTGCCACCAAGACCAATCTAAATAGCCGTTGGCAAGCCAGTTCAGAAAAGAATCAAAGCCGATATTTGCAGATAAATTCAAAAGTGAAGCCCCAAAGGTCTAAAACCTTATTTTAGTTCTTTAGGTGCTTTCTTGTTTTTGACCTTGATCTCTTTTTCCCCTACTTTTTCAGGGTCTAAGGCTTTTGCGGAAGCCTTCTTTTGAAATACCGCCCCAAAAAAGCCATCCGTTCCATGAATATGTGGCCACAACTGCCACCATGGGTTGTCTGGACTACAACCTAAAGGCATTTTGTCTTTTGGAAACAAGGGCTGTAATACCTCCGCTGCCGGCACTGCCTCAAATTCAGGATGATTTGCCAGAAAAGCTTCTGCAATCCCTTGATTCTCTTGAGGCAAAAGGCTGCAGGTTGCATAGACCAAGCGACCACCTGGCTTTAATAAACGGGCTGCAGAGGTCAAGATATTCATTTGCTTCACGTTGAGCTCTAGCACTCCAGTGGGCGTCTGACGCCATTTCAAATCTGGATTACGACGCAAAGTACCCATACCGCTACAAGGGGCATCAACCAGGACGCGATCGATCTTTCCAGCCAAGCGCTTGATCTTGGTGTCATTCTCGCTATCGATCCACACAGGATGGACGTTTGAGAGTCCGCTACGGGCCTGTCTTGGCTTTAAGTTAGCCAAACGACGTTCTGATGTGTCTAAAGCATATAAGCGGCCTGTAGAGCGCATCAAGGCACCAATCGCCAATGTCTTACCACCAGCGCCTGCGCAAAAGTCCACCACCATCTCACCGCGCTTTGGCGCAAGCAAATAAGCCAAGAGTTGACTACCTTCATCTTGGACTTCAAACATTCCCGCTTTAAAGCCTGCAGTATTTTGTAAGGCTGGCTTACCCATGATGCGCACACCATCAGGTGCATAAGGAGTTGGAATTGCTTGATAACGTCCACCTAAGGCATTCATCTGCGCAAGCAATTCTTCGCGATTCGTTTTCATGGTGTTCGCACGCAAATCCAAAAGCGCTGGATGCATCAATGATTTAGCCAACGCTTCACGTGTTTCTTCACCGGGATATTTTCCGAATGCATCCCACAACCACTCTGGCAAATTATTACGAACCAAAGGATTTAAAGCAGTGGGATCAACGGTCGCAAAACGTTGCAACCATTCGTATTCACCGGTCTTGAGCACATGCGCTAAATCGGCAATTGCACTTTCAGCGCGATTGGCAGAGCCAAGCCCACCTTCAGAGAGAGCAGACAGCAAACCCAATAGGGCTAAGCGTCTAGCCTGAGAGCCTTCTCCGCTTGAAGCAAATTGTGAGAACTCATTTTTACGACGCAAGATAGCAAATGCACTCTCTGCGATCAATGCGCGATCGCGATTTCCTAGTTGAGGCTCAGCTCGAAAATAGCGACTGACAACGCGATCTGCCGGCTGTTCAAAACTGAGTAATTCCGGAAGCAAGCGCTCTAAATGAATCGCATGCTGGGGAAGCGCTTTTGCATTGGAAAAATTCTTTTGACCTTCAGGAGCAATTAAGTTGCCACCAGCATTACGTCTCTCGGGACAACGCAAAGGATCTTTAGATTTTGCTGCGTAACTTTTATGAGGGGCTAGCCTGCTGCCGGTTCGTGAACCACTGGCAGATTTTCGGGGTGGACGTTCTGTACTCATAATTTCAATAATTGCGACTCTGGGGGTTGTAGCTTCACTTGATTACCTTCTATTCGCAATCGTCCATCAAGGAACCATTTTACGGCCCGCGGGTAAATCTGATGCTCCGCAGCCAAAACACGTGCCGCCAGAGCATCTGCATCATCCCCTGGCAAGACTGGAACGGATGCCTGAAAAATAATGGGGCCTTCATCCACACCTTCGGTAACAAAGTGCACGGTGGCGCCGTGTTCCTGAACTCCAGCCTCTAAAGCCCGCTCATGGGTATGTAAGCCAGGGAAAGCAGGCAAGAGCGCTGGGTGAATATTGATCAAACGACCCTCAAAATGGCGAATAAATCCTGGGGTCAGGATTCTCATGAACCCAGCCAAAACCACCAAATCAGCCCCTAACTCGTCAATTTGCTTGATTAGCGCCGCATCAAAGGACTCGCGGGATGGATGTTCTTTGTGCTCTATGGCGTACGCCGGAATACCCTGGGAGCGAGCAAAATCAAGGCCCTTAGCGGCAGAATGGTTTGCAATCACCCCCGCAAATTTGACTGGCCACTGTTCTTTTTGGGCTGTTTTAACGATGGCCTCGAAATTAGATCCGCGGCCTGAGATTAAGGTGACGATTGAAAGCATGCCCACAATATAATTGATGGCTACCCTGAAAGCGATTTTGTGAACGTATTCCGTGGCCCCACCCAGTTTTCTGCAGGACCGGCTTGTGCCTTAACCATCGGCAATTTCGATGGCGTGCACAGGGGTCATCGCGCCCTGCTGAAGCAACTCGTGGATGGCGCCAAAGAAAGAGGCTTAGTTAGCTGTGTCATGACATTCGAGCCTCATCCCAAAGAATTCTTTTCTCCCGAACAAGCCCCACCCCGCATTCTGAATTTACGCGACAAATTAGCAGCGCTTGCCAACATCGGTATTGACCGAGTGGTAGTGGAACATTTCAACGCAGCGTTTGCGCGCCTATCACCCGAAGAGTTTGTCTCTGAAATTATTGTGAAGCGCTTAAATGCCAAATGGATTTTGATTGGCGATGACTTTTGCTATGGCGCAAAACGTGCCGGTGATTTTGCCAGTCTCAAAGCTGCTGGAGAAAAATACGGTTTTGAAGTTTCTAGCATTCAAACTATTGCTGAAGACGGTGAACGCATTTCGAGTTCCGCTTTAAGAACTGCTCTAGCCAATGGTGACATGCAACAGGCTGAAAAATTATTAGGTCGTCCTTATGGAATTTCTGGTCACGTAATTCATGGACAGCAGTTGGGACGGCAATTAGGATTTCCTACTTTGAACTTAGCAGTAGCCAATCACTTGCACTATCGCAAGCCAGCAACAACTGGTATCTTTACTGCGCGAGTCTTAGGTCTTGCTGAAAAACCGCTCGCTGCAGTTGCTAGCTTGGGTGTAAGACCAACAGTGGAAGACGAAGGCCGCGTATTGCTCGAAACCCACATCTTTGACTACCAACAAGACGTCTATGGAAAAATTATTACTGTAGAACTCTTAGAAAAAATTCGTGACGAGGAGAAGTATTCGGATCTCGACACCCTCACAAAAGCCATTGCAGCCGATGCAGTGCATGCCAGAAATTATTTCCAGAAAAAAGCGTATGTCTGAAAAAGAAAACAACTATCCCGTTAACCTACTAGACACATCGTTTCCGATGCGAGGCGACCTTGCCAAGCGTGAGCCTCAATGGGTTGCTCAATGGCAAAAAAATAAGCTTTACGAAAAGATTCGTGCTGCACATGCCAACCAACCTAAGTTCATTTTGCATGATGGCCCTCCTTATGCAAATGGTGATATTCACATTGGTCATGCAGTCAATAAGATTTTGAAAGACATGATTGTGAAATCTCGCTGGTTAATGGGCTTTGACTCCGTATATGTCCCAGGCTGGGATTGTCATGGCATGCCGATTGAAATTCAGATTGAAAAAGAGTTTGGTAAAAATTTACCGACTGCAGAAGTGCAGGCAAAAGCACGTGCTTATGCATTGGTGCAAGTTGAAAAACAAAAGAAAGATTTTGAGCGCTTAGGAGTATTGGGTGACTGGAATAATCCCTACCTCACTATGAGCTATCGTAATGAGGCCGATGAAATTCGTGCACTCGGCAAGATCTGGGAAAAGGGTTACGTCTTCCGCGGACTAAAACCCGTGAACTGGTGCTTTGATTGTGGTTCTGCATTGGCTGAAGCCGAAGTGGAATACCAAGATAAGACGGATCCAACAGTGGATGTAGGTTTTGCATTTGATGATGCGCAGCGCCCTCAACTTGCCAAAGTATTTGGACTATCTGAGTTACCTAATAAACCAGGTCAGATTGTGATCTGGACGACTACGCCTTGGACTATACCTGCCAACCAAGCGATGAACGTTCATCCTGAACTGATCTATGCCCTAGTAGATGTTGGCGATAAGTTACTCATCTTGGCAAAAGATCGTGTTGAGACTTGCTTACAAGACTATGGTCTCGAAGGCAAAGTCATTGCCACATGCCCAGGCGCACAACTTGCGAATATTTCTTTCTGGCATCCGCTTGCGCCATTGCATGAGGGATATAAGCGTCTCTCCCCAATCTATCCCGCTGAATATGTGACCCTTGATACCGGTACAGGTATTGTTCACTCAGCACCTGCCTATGGTGAGGAAGACTTTAAATCTTGTAAAGCAAATCACTTGGATGACAAAAACATCTTGAACCCAGTTATGGGTAATGGCGTCTATGCATCTTGGTTACCTCTCTTTGCTAATGAATACATCTGGAAGGCAAATCCAAAGATCGTTGAAGCGATGCGTGAAGCAGGCAGTCTATTGCGCGACAAAACGTATACCCACTCATACATGCATTGCTGGCGCCACAAGTCACCCATCATCTATCGTGCTACCTCACAATGGTTTGCCAGTATGGATAAGAAACCATCCGATGGCACAACAAGCTTGCGCGAAACAGCACTGGCAGGCATTGAAAACACCCAGTTCTTCCCAGCATGGGGTCAACAGCGTTTACACAGCATGATTGCCAATCGCCCAGATTGGACCTTATCCCGTCAACGCCAATGGGGTGTGCCAATGGCCTTCTTTGTTCATAAAGAAAGTGGCGAACCACATCCACGCACTGTAGAACTTCTTGAAGAAGTGGCTAAGCGTGTTGAAAAGGAAGGTATTGAAGCTTGGCAAAAATTAGAAGTAGCTGAATTGCTCGGCGATGAAGCTGCTCATTATGAAAAGAATCGCGACACATTGGATGTCTGGTTTGATTCAGGAACAACTCACTGGCATGTCATTCGCGGTTCACATCGCGATGAGTTACTCACCGCTGAAGCGCAGACACCTAAAGGACGTTTGGCTGATTTGTATCTCGAGGGCTCAGATCAACACCGCGGCTGGTTCCACTCATCATTGCTGACAGGCGCAATGCTCGATGGCAAGCCTCCTTATAAGGCGCTGTTGACGCACGGCTTTACTGTCGATGGCCAAGGCCGCAAGATGAGCAAGTCTGTTGGTAACGTGATTGCTCCACAACAGGTAGCAGACAAACTCGGCGCTGAAATCATTCGCTTATGGGTAGCTTCAACTGACTACTCAGGTGAGATGACGATTTCGGATGAGATTCTCAAGCGCGTCACCGAAAGTTATCGTCGTATTCGCAATACCTTACGCTTCTTGCTCGCGAATCTCTCTGACTTTGATCCAAGCAAGCACTCAATGCCTGGAGATCAGTGGCTTGAGATTGATCGCTATGCAGTTGCACTGGCCAATCAGTTGCAAGCTGATATTGAAGCGCATTACCAGGCTTATGAGTTCCAGCCAGCAGTTGCTCGCATGCTCACTTTCTGCTCCGAAGATTTAGGTGGATTCTATTTAGACATTCTGAAGGATCGCCTCTATACGAGTGCACCAGACTCAGCCGATCGTCGTGCCGCACAGAATGCACTATTTCATATCACTCGCAATCTCTTGAAGTGGCTGTCTCCATTCCTGTCGTTTACCGCCGAGGAAGCTTGGCAGTCCTTCCCTCATGGCTCGAATGACAAAGCAAAAGAATCCATCTTCATGGAAGAGTTTGGAAGCTTCCCAGAAGTTGCGAATGCGGAAGAGTTGCTGGCCAAATGGAATCGTATCCGAGAAATTCGCTCTGAAGTGACCAAAGCCATTGAGATCGAACGTGAAGCTGGGCATGTAGGCTCATCTTTACAGGCTGAGCTCACCATCAAGGTTGGCGATGTCGACTTCGCCATTCTGCACTCGCTAGAAGATGACTTACGCTTTGTGACCATCACCTCCAGCGCCAATATTGAATTGAGCAATGCTGGACTAGAAGTTTTAGTTCGAGGCAGCCAATATAAGAAGTGTGGCCGTTGCTGGCACCACACTGCTGATGTTGGCGGCAATGCTGAACATGCCGATCTTTGTGGGCGCTGTATCAGCAACCTATTTGGTGATGGCGATCACCGTCTATTTGCGTAAGCGGACTACATGAAACTGACATTTCTACGTTATCTTGCAATTGCCATTTTGGTGCTATTGCTTGATCAATTGAGCAAATGGTCCGCATTGAGTAATTTACAGATGGGGGTTCCTGAACCAGTGCTCCCATTCTTAAATTGGCTATTGTTGTTTAATCCAGGCGCCGCTTTCTCCTTTTTAGCACAGGGCTCTGGCTGGCAACGCTGGTTCTTTACGGCCCTCGGTCTTGGAGCGGCAATCTATATCGTTTATCTGCTCTATAAAAACCAAGATGAAAAAATACTGTGCATCGCACTGAGCCTTATTTTGGGCGGGGCCCTTGGCAATGTTTTAGATCGAGTGATGTTTGGTGCTGTAGTCGACTTCATCGACCTTTATTACGCAAATTGGCACTGGCCTGCATTCAACATTGCTGACAGTTCTATTTGCATTGGTGCTACCCTCATTATTTGGGGTGAATTTCGTAAGTCATTTGGCAAATCCGCCCAATCCCATTAAGCTGGCGCCATGCAATCACTTTTAAATAAAAAAATTGTTCTGGGTATCTCTGGTGGCATCGCTGCCTACAAGACTCCAGAGCTTGCACGCCAGCTCATGCAAGAAGGTGCCTCAGTGCAAGTAGTCATGACTGAAGCGGCGGGACAGTTTGTGACTGCAGTGACGATGCAAGCCCTCACAGGCAATCCGGTATATAAGAGTCAGTGGGATAGCAGCATCCCCAACAATATGGCGCATATTGAATTATCTAGATCTGCAGATGCTATTTTGATTGCGCCCTCCAGCGCTGACCTCATGGCTAAACTTTCCTTGGGTCTAGCGGATGATTTACTCAGCACTCTGTGCCTAGCAAGAGACTGCCCCCTCTTACTTGCGCCGGCAATGAATAAACAAATGTGGGATCACGCTGCTACTCAGAGAAGTGCAGAAAGATTGTTGAATGACGGCGTGACCTTATTAGGACCTGCCAGTGGCTTTCAGGCATGCGGTGAAGTGGGCATGGGCAGAATGCTCGAGCCAGCAGAAATCCGCGAACAAGTGGTCGCCTTCTTTCAGAAAAAGACTTTGCTGGGTAAAAAAGTACTCATTACTGCCGGCCCTACCTTTGAGGCGATTGATCCCGTTCGCGGAATTACTAATCACAGCTCGGGGAAGATGGGTTTTGCGATTGCTCGCGCGGCAGTGGAGGCTGGCGCAGAAGTCCATCTCATTGCTGGCCCCTGTGACCTTGAGAC
Organism: Polynucleobacter sp. AP-Latsch-80-C2; assembly: GCF_018882185.1. Lineage (GTDB taxonomy): Bacteria > Pseudomonadota > Gammaproteobacteria > Burkholderiales > Burkholderiaceae > Polynucleobacter. The sequence goes on from NZ_JACVOY010000006.1 coordinate 65,786, forward strand.
TCCCCTGGCAGCGACTGGAAAAATTATCCGTACCGACGTCGTCAGTGCCAAAGAAATGCATGCAGCAGCCCTTAAATCAACCGATAGCGACATCTTCTTCGCTGTTGCTGCGGTAGCGGACTGGGGAATTGCCAAGCCTGCTAAAGAAAAGATGAAGCGTCAGGGACAAAAAGCGCCCTCAATAGAATTTATTGCCAACCCTGACATACTTCTGGATGTTGCTAAGACCGTGAAAACCAAGGGTGGCAAGCCTCACCCTTATTGTGTTGGATTTGCAGCAGAGTCCACCAACCTAGAAGCGCATGCCGAAGAGAAGCGCAAGCGCAAAGGTATTCCGATGATTGTAGGCAACATTGGTCCGGACACTTTTGGTAGCGACTTAAATCAACTCTTGGTAATCGATGCTCAGGGCAACAAAAAACTGGCGAAAGCTGAAAAGCTGCAATTAGCACGGCAACTGATTCAACTGCTTGCCAAGAAAATATAAGCATCTTCTTTTTAATCCCCGCTATTACTTCTACCCCGCTTTAGGAAATCTCATGCAATCACTTCAAGTCAAAATTCTCGATGAACGCATGCGCGATCAGCTGCCTAGTTATGGCACATCTGGCAGTGCAGGACTCGACTTAAGAGCCTGTATTGATGAAACTATTGAAATTGCTCCCGGCCAAACTGTGTTGATACCAACTGGTCTAGCCATTTATGTTGAAGACCCCCGTTATGCGGCCTTTATTCTGCCGCGCTCAGGACTGGGTCATAAACACGGCATCGTGCTCGGCAATCTTGTTGGCCTAATTGATTCTGACTACCAGGGTCAACTCATGGTGAGCACTTGGAATCGCGGCTCAACTCCTTTCAAGCTAGAGCCGATGGAGCGTTTAGCGCAATTGGTTGTGATGCCCGTGATGCAGGTGGAGCTCAAAGTCGTGGAAGAATTTACCGAAAGCAGTCGTGGCGCAGGCGGCTTTGGAAGCACTGGTAGAAGTTAAGCATTCGCAATTACTGTGAGATAAAAAACCACCCGGAGGTGGTTTTTTATTGTCTAACTTCTAGAATTTACATTATTAGGAATGCGATCCGTGAGGATCTAACTCCCCCTCCCACTTGGAGATCACTGCAGTAGCCAGGCCATTACCGAGCACATTGGTAGCAGAGCGCGCCATATCTAAGAAGTGATCAATTCCCAGGATCAATAAGACGCCTGCTTCAGGCAAATTAAATTGTGAAAGGGTTGCTGCAATCACCACTAGTGATGCGCGTGGGACGCCCGCAATCCCTTTAGAGGTAATCATTAAAACGAGCAACATAATGAGTTGCTGCGATAGAGGCATATCAATCCCATATACCTGCGCAATAAAGACTGCTGCGAATGAGCAGTACATCATCGAGCCATCTAAATTAAATGAGTAGCCTATTGGCAATACAAAGGAGGCAATTTTATTTTTACAACCAAAACGCTCAACTTGCTCTAGCGTCATTGGATAAGCAGCCTCCGAACTTGCGGTAGTGAAGGCCAGAAGAATTGGTTCACGCAACATAGATACCAAATGAAAGGCACGTCTTTTGAGAACCAGAGAGCTAATTAAGATGATCACTAGCCAGAGCATCAATATCGAGGCATAGAAACTGGCCATAAACTTGCCATAAGTAAACAGAATATCTAAGCCATTTTCTGCAATCACCGAAGAGACGGCTGCAAATACAGCCACTGGAGCAAACTTCATGACCGCTGTAGTGATCTTGAGCATGATGTGCGACAGCATATCCAGATTCCGAACGAACTCTTCAGCACGCTGTCCAAAACTACCAGCAGCCACACCAAAAAAGATTGCAAAGACTACGATTTGTAGGATTTCATTCTTGCTCATCGCCTCAAAAATACTGCTGGGGAAGATGTGCTGAAAAAACTCACGTACATGAAAGCCACCCTTATCTAAGCCAGTACTCGCTGTTACTTCGGGTATAGGCAAGTTAACGCCAATACCCGGATCCAGCAAATTGACCATGAATAAACCCAATAGCAATGACACCATTGACATGGAAATGAACCAACCGAAGGTTTTCAATCCTACCCGGCCAATCGCTGAGGCATCGCCCATTCTGGCGATACCTACCACCAAAGTGCTGAAGACTAATGGCGCAATAATCATTTTGATCAAGCGTAAGAAGATATCGGTGAGCACCGAGATATATTCAACATACTGCACAGCAAATCCTGAAGTCGCACCATAACGGTTAACGAGAAAGCCGCTAATGATCCCCAGGATCATCGCGCCAAGGATAAAGTGGGTGAGTTTTTTTGACGACATGGTTTTCCTTGTTTACTTTGACTGGATGCCAGGGGCGGTGAGTACTGCTGGACTTAGGATTTTATCTAGAGTTTCTTTATCCATGAGGCCAAGCTCTAAGACTAAATCGGCTACTGAGCAATTTTCTTGTAGGGCCCGCTTCGCAATCATGGTGGCATTTTCATAACCAAGATAAGGATTGAGAGCTGTTGCCAAGCCGGCTGAAGTACGAACGCGCTCAGCCAATACCTCACGATTAGCTGTAATACCCACCACACAATGGGTTTTTAAAGTATTACAATTGCCGCCAAATGTTCAATGCTCTTAAACAGACTATGCGCAATGATGGGCTCAAATGCATTGAGCTGCAATTGACCACCCTCTGCCGCCATCGTAATAGTCACATCATTACCAATGACCTCAAAGGCAATCTGATTAACCACCTCTGGAATAACTGGATTTACCTTACCGGGCATGATGGATGAACCAGCAGCGCGAGCAGGAAGGCGAATCTCATTGAGGCCCGCCTGTGGACCGCTGGAGAGTAAGCGCAAATCATTGCAAATTTTGGATAGCTTTACCGCCACTCGCTTCAATACCCCAGAAAGCTGAACAAAAGCACCGCAATCTTGGGTAGCCTCGATCAGATTCGGCGAAACAATGACATCGACTCCTGAGATCTTCTTGAGATTTGCAATCGCTAGCTTCGAATACCGCACGTCGGTATTGATACCGGTGCCAATTGCTGTTGCCCCCAAATTAATTTCCGCGATCAATGAGATTGCCTCTTTTAATCGCTCCACATCTTCCCGAATCATGACGGCGTAGGTTGAAAACTCTTGACCTAGCGTCATCGGAACGGCATCTTGTAGCTGAGTTCTACCAATTTTTAAAATATCTTTAAATTCTTCAGCCTTATCAGCAAAGGCGTTACTTAAAGATTCCATTGCTTTTAAAAGTGTTGGGATGGCAAGGCAAGTTGCAAGCCTTAATGAAGTGGGATAAACGTCATTGGTGCTTTGCGACATGTTGACATCATTAATGGGGTGCAGATGTGCATAGTCTCCTTTGGGATAGCCCAGGATTTCTAAAGCACGATTGGCAATCACTTCATTGGCGTTCATATTGGTAGAAGTACCTGCACCGCCTTGAATGACATCGACAACAAACTGATCATGCCACTTTCCAGATTCAATTTCGTGGCAGGCCGTAATAATTGCTTCAGCTTTTTTGGGGTCCAAATGTCCCATCTCTAAGTTTGCTTTTGCAGCAGCCTCTTTCACATAAGCCAAAGACTTAATCAAATCAGAGTATGTGCCAATCATTTTTCCCGTAATGGGATAGTTCTCGATCGCCCTGAGGGTATGGATACCCCAATATGCATCTGCCGGAACTTGCGCATCTCCCAAAAGGTCATGTTCTGGGCGGGTTAACTGTGACATAGCGTTCTCCATGAAAGATCAATCAATGTATCACCAAATGGACATCATTTATCAGGCGGACAAAGAAAAAGCCACCCTAGGGTGGCTCTTCATTAAAGCTTTACCGTCTTACTTGCGGACATGCGCATGACGAGCTGCATCTTGTGACATACCAGCTCCAGCGCCTTCACGAGATTCTTTTTCTGCAGTGATTTCTTTACGGCGCTCTTTACAAGAACCGGCAATCTCTTGCAGTGCTTTACGAGCACGAGCAGCAGAAGCCTTTACGCCCTTACCTTGAAACTTTTCATTTTCGGCTTTGTAAGTTTCAAAAGCTTCGAGTAATTTATCGTGATGGGACATGTTTTCCTTTTTTATAGGTATTGAAAGATTTAAATTTCTTCGGCTGAAGCAATATCAGTCTTAGGCGCTTTGCGTGGAAGGGTCGGCGCATCAAACTCTAACTGCACCTTGCCATCCGCATCAATATCTACTGCTACGTGACCACCTTGAGCTAACTTACCAAATAGTAATTCATCGGCAAGCGCCTTACGAACAGTATCTTGAATAATCCGCTGCATTGGTCGAGCACCCATCAGCGGATCAAATCCATGCTTCGCTAAGTGAGCTCGCAAAGCTGGGCTGAAAGTAGCGTCAACTTTTTTCTCATGCAACTGCTCTTCTAATTGCATTAAGAATTTATCCACTACACGCATGATGATGGTCTCATCCAGCGCCTTGAAGGAAACAATCGCATCTAAACGGTTACGGAACTCAGGCGTGAAGAATTTCTTAATATCAGCCATCTCATCGCCAGACTCACGAGCATTGGTAAAGCCGATAGTCGATTTCTGCATTGCCTCTGCACCAGCATTGGTTGTCATGATGATGATGACATTGCGAAAATCCGTTTTGCGACCGTTGTTATCCGTCAAAGTCCCATGATCCATCACTTGCAAGAGGATATTAAAAATGTCCGGATGGGCTTTTTCAATCTCATCAAGCAAGAGTACGCAATGGGGCTTCTTATTAACAGCCTCAGTCAGCAGTCCGCCTTGATCAAAGCCGACATAACCTGGAGGGGCGCCGATCAAACGACTAACAGCATGACGCTCCATGTACTCAGACATATCAAAACGTAGTAGCTCAATTCCTAAAATATAGGCAAGCTGCTTAGCAACCTCAGTCTTACCAACGCCAGTAGGCCCAGAGAATAAGAATGATCCGATTGGGCGATCGATCTTACCGAGACCGGCACGGGTCATCTTAATGGCGCTAGCCAAGGCCTCAATAGCAGGGTCTTGTCCAAACACCACGCTCTTAATATCGCGGTCCAAGGTTTGCAACTTACTACGATCGTCCACGGTGACTGATTGGGGCGGTATGCGGGCAATCTTAGCAACAATCTCCTCAATCTCAGGACGGCCAATTGTTTTCTTTTGCTTAGACTTCGGCAAAATGCGTTGCGCAGCTCCCGCCTCATCAATCACGTCAATCGCTTTATCTGGCAAATGACGATCGTTGATATAGCGTGAAGAAAGTTCTGCGGCAGCTACTAATGCAGCGGCTGCGTATTTCACGCTATGGTGTTCTTCAAAACGTGATTTGAGACCGCGCAAAATTTGCACTGTCTGATCTACCGTTGGCTCGACAACATCGACCTTCTGAAAGCGACGAGATAACGCAGCATCTTTTTCAAAAATACCGCGGTATTCAGTAAAGGTAGTTGCGCCAATACATTTGAGCTGGCCGTTAGATAAAGCAGGCTTCAATAAGTTACTTGCATCGAGCGTTCCACCAGATGCCGCACCAGCACCAATCAAAGTATGAATTTCATCGATAAACAAAACGCCATGCGCATGATCTTTCAATGATTTCAAAACACTCTTGAGACGCTGTTCAAAATCGCCACGATACTTAGTACCAGCCAAGAGCGCACCCATATCGAGTGAGTAGACCGTTGCGTCAGCCAAAATATCAGGCACATCGCCCTTCACAATACGCCAGGCTAAGCCCTCCGCAATCGCAGTCTTACCAACACCAGCTTCGCCTACCAGCAAGGGATTGTTCTTGCGGCGACGGCACAGCACCTGAATAACGCGTTCGACCTCACTATCGCGCCCAATCAGCGGATCAATTTTTCCTTGACGAGCTAAAACATTGAGATTTTGGGTGTACTGATCTAAAGGACTTTCTTTTCCAGAGGCAGCAGACTCTTCAGTCTCTTGCGCTTGGTCAGCCGGCTTGACGTGCTCAGTCTGGTCTTTACGTACACCATGACTAATGAAGTTCACCACGTCTAGACGTGTGACACCTTGCTGTTGCAAGAAGTAAACCGCATGAGAATCTTTTTCACCAAAGATTGCTACAAGTACATTTGCGCCCGTAACTTCTTTTTTGCCATTAGATGTGGATTGCACGTGCATGATGGCGCGCTGAATCACACGTTGGAAGCCTAAGGTAGGCTGCGTATCCACCTCATCCGTACCAGGCACCACAGGCGTGTTGTCATTAATAAAATTTTTCAGTTGTGCGCGTAGCTCTGCAATGTTGACGGCGCAAGCTTTCAGCACCTCGACTGCAGTAGCGTTATCAAGTAACGCAGCCAACAAATGTTCCACCGTAATGAATTCGTGACGAGAAGCTCTTGCGTCAACGAACGCCATGTGCAAACTGACTTCTAGTTCCTGGGCAATCATGCTTCCTCCATAGTGCACTGTAGTGGGTGGCCCGCTTCACGGGATAATTCAACAACTTGATGCACTTTCGTGGCAGCAACATCGCGAGTAAAAACTCCGCAGATACCCTTACCAACCAAATGAACCTGCAACATGATGCGTGTAGCAGTTTCATGATCTTTATTGAAATACTCTTGAATCACCATCACCACAAATTCCATTGGGGTGTAATCGTCATTCAATAACAATACTTTAAACATCGATGGTGCTTTAACTTTTTCTGCCTGCTTTTCGAGCAGAATCGTATCCTCGACGTAAGGATTGGCCGGATTACCGGTCGTGGGATTCTTAGGTGTGCGACTCATGAGAAACATTCTAAACACAGATATCAAAACTTTAATTAACGGGGTCTTGTTGCAAAAACCCCGCAAAAACCCCTGTTTAACCCATATTGGGGCATTTTTCGAGAAAAAAAGGGGTAATTACTAGGGGGTAAGCACATATAACTCCTTGACACCCCTACAAAAAGGGCAAACAATCGGGGGGTAGGCCTTATTGAGGTTCTATTTAGGCGTGTTGTGGAGCGAGACTGATTAAAAAGTATTTACCCTCATCACGGTTGTTTTAAGTTTATGTAATGGAGTTCGCATGGCGACCGGAATTGTTAAGTGGTTCAATGATGCAAAAGGTTTTGGCTTTATCAAACCTGATGATGGTGAAGAAGAGTTGTTCGCGCATTTCAGCGCAATTACTATGCCTGGGTTCAAAACCCTTAAGGAAAACCAAAAGGTAACGTTTGACATTACCCAAGGCCCTAAAGGCAAGCAAGCTACCAATATCCAAGCGGCTTAATCGTCTCTTAGATCATTATCTAAAAACCCAGGACTTGTTCCTGGGTTTTTTTTCGTCTGCATTTTTTCTCGCTTAAAATTCAATACATGTCTACATCTAAAAATTTCTTGCGCCACTCTTGCGCCACTCTACTTACCTCTCTCTTTCTAGCTGCATCAGGATTAGCGCTAGCACAAGTAAATGTTGGTTTGCCCACGATTGAATTAAAAACGGGTATTTATCGCATTCAGGCAGAGCTCGCTGATAACCCCAAAGCAAGGGAAGTGGGTTTGATGAATCGCACCACCATGCCACCGAACTCTGGCATGTTATTTGTCTTTGAACAAAAGGCTGGCCATTGCTTTTGGATGAACAATACCAAGATCCCCCTGTCTATCGCCTTTATTGCTGATGACGGCAAGATTGTGAATATCGAAGAGATGCAAGCAGATACGACCAATAACCATTGTCCAAAGGCAGCGGTGCGTTATGCGCTAGAAATGAATAAGCAATGGTTCTCAGAGCGAGTCATCGTACCGGGAACCGTAATCACTGGACTACCTAAGAGCTAAACATTAAAGAAGTTGCCAATAAAAAACGCAGACCGAGGTCTGCGTTTTGCTTTACATGCGCCTGACTTATTCGAAGTGGCAAACGTAATGAACTGGTTGCTCAGCACGAACGATGAAATACCCACCCTTTTCTACTTCCCAGCTTTGACCTGCTTTGAACTCTTGCTCTGGAGCACCATTAATGCTTACGAACGCGTTGCCATCTACCACTTCCATGATTTCTTTAGTGCTCAAATCAAAACGTAAAGTACTTGGCAATACCACGCCTACTGATTTACGAATACCGTTAGGCAAAGTCACGGTATGGGATACGCATTTACCATCGAAAAATACATTGGCTTTTTTGCCTACTGAAACTTGATCAAATTGCATCTGAATTTCCTCTAATCTAAATTTAGGTTTTTTATTTCGTTATTTCTTAGCACGCTTACGCTTAGCGATTTCTGCAATACGCATACGCAGAGCATTAAGCTTAATAAAGCCGCCAGCATCAGCCTGGTTATATGCGCCGCCGTCATCATCAAAGGTAGCGATGTTTTGATCAAACAAAGTATTTGCTGAATCACGCGAGATCACCGACACAGAACCCTTGTAGAGCTTCAAGCGAACTACACCATTCACCATCTGCTGCGTATGATCAATCAAGGTTTGCAAAGCAATGCGTTCAGGCGACCACCACAAGCCGTTATAGATCAAACTTGCATAACGTGGCATCAAGTCATCTTTCAGGTGGGCTACTTCGCGATCAAGGGTAATACTTTCAATACCGCGGTGCGCCTTGAGAAGAATGGTGCCGCCAGGGGTTTCATAACAGCCACGGCTCTTCATGCCAACAAAGCGGTTTTCCACCAGATCCAAGCGGCCAATGCCGTGCTTGCCGCCAATGCGGTTTAACTCTGCTAACAAGTCATGGGGCTTGTAGGCTTTTCCATCGATCGCAACGGGGTCACCTGCTTTAAATTCAATTTCAATAATTTCTGGGGCATCAGGTGCTTTTTCAGGAGAAACGGTCCAACGCCACATGGACTCTTCAGCTTCGGAATTGGGATTCTCTAAATGACGACCTTCGTAACTGATATGCAGTAAGTTGGCATCCATTGAATAAGGTGAGCCGCCTTGCTTGTGCTTCATCTCCACAGGAATACCGTGCTTTTCAGCATAGGCCATGAGTTTTTCACGGGAGAGCAGATCCCATTCACGCCATGGGGCAATTACTTTGATTCCTGGCTCTAATGCGTAGTAACCCAACTCAAAGCGAACTTGATCGTTACCTTTGCCGGTTGCTCCATGAGATACAGCATCTGCACCTGTCAGACGCGCAATTTCAATTTGGCGCTTGGCAATTAAAGGGCGGGCAATTGAAGTGCCTAATAAATATTCGCCTTCATAGATAGTGTTTGCACGGAACATCGGAAATACAAAGTCGCGTACAAATTCTTCACGCAAGTCATCGATAAAAATATTTTCTGGCTTGATACCAAACTGCAAAGCCTTGGCGCGTGCTGGCTCTAACTCTTCGCCTTGACCTAAATCAGCCGTAAAAGTCACAATCTCACAGCCATAGGTATCTTGAAGCCACTTCAAGATCACGCTTGTATCTAAACCACCGGAATAAGCCAATACTGCTTTTTTAATATCAGACATGTTTTCTATTCAATCAAAAAATAATCAAAACAAATTACAAAACTCAATCAATACTTGAAAAACTATTTATTCCAGACGACCGCAGAGCAAGTACTCCATCAAGGCCTTTTGAACATGTAGGCGATTTTCTGCTTCTTCCCAAACAATACTTTGTGGGCCATCAATCACTTCAGCAGAAACTTCCTCTCCGCGATGCGCTGGCAAGCAATGCATAAACAAGGCATCCGGTTTTGCTACCGCCATTAACTCCTCGTCAACCATCCAGTCTTGGAATGCTTTCATGCGTGAGGTATTTTCATCTTCATAGCCCATGCTGGTCCATACATCGGTTGTGACCAAATCAGCACCCTTACAAGCGTCTTTAGGGTCGGCACATACGGTTAAATGTTTCGCTGCTTTATCAGTTAGACGACTGGAGTCGAGTTGATACCCTGCTGGTGCAGAGAAACGAAATTGAAAATCTAAACACTCGGCAGCTTGTATCCAGGTGTAAGCCATATTGTTGGCATCACCCACCCAAGCCACTGTTTTTCCTTGAATGGGGCCGCGCGCCTCTACGTAAGTAAAGATATCGGCAAGGACTTGGCAAGGATGAAACTCATTGGTCAGTCCATTAATTACTGGCACACGAGAGTTCGCTGCAAACCGCTCAATAATTTCCTGACCAAAGGTACGAATCATGATGATGTCGGTCATCCGAGAAATAACCTGCGCAGCGTCTTCTACAGGCTCGCCACGACCTAATTGGGTATCTCTGGTGTTTAGGTATACCGCATGGCCGCCAAGCTGGTGGATGCCTGCCTCAAAGGAAAGGCGTGTACGCGTGGAATGCTTTTCAAAAATCATTGCCAAGGTACGGTCATGCAAAGGATGCCAAGTCTCGTAACTTTTAAATTTGGATTTGAGCCAAGCCGTTCTTTTGAGCAAGTACTCGTACTCTTCACGAGTCAGGTCTGAAAACTGGAGGTAGTGCTTGACCTGACCAGGCACTTGAGGCTTTGCCAGAGAAGTCATAGTTGAGCGTTCTACTAAAGTTTTAGCTTGCATTTTTTTCTCAAAGCTTTCGACTGCACGAAAATAGATCCTAAAGTCATCTTACGGCCAACTCGGGCTGTTAAGCTAGAGGGCTAAATACCACTTATTTCTACCACGATCCCGAAGCCAACTTGAACCACAAAAAGCTTTTCATTCAAGGCATTACCACTTCTGGCAAGCCTTTTCGGCCCAGTGATTGGGCGGAGCGTCTGTGCGGGGTGATGGCTACTTTTCGCCCTCCAGGAGATTCTGGAGACCCACGCTTCACTTACTCGCCCTACGTCAGACCTGTACTGATTGCAAAAGTGAAATGCGTTGTTATTGATACCAGACTAGGTGATCTCGATCCAAGAGCGCTGGACTTTGTGATGAACTTTGCCAAAGACAACAGCCTACCGATCGAAGAGGCATGTGAGTTTGAACCCAAACCCCAAACCTAGCCCTAAAAACAAAAACCCGCTCTGATCAGGAGCGGGCATAGGTCGAAATCTATTCGACCAGCCTACAACAATTACTAAATTACGCTGCCATCGCCTTAATGGCTGCTGACAAACGTGACTTCTGACGAGCAGCAGTATTTTTGTGCGCAATCTTTTTATCGGCAATCTTGTCGATTGTTGCTTGAGTTGCTGCGAATACTTTTGCAGCAGCTGCTTTATCACCAGTGTCGATCGCTTTACGAACAGCCTTAATGGATGTGCGGAGCTTTGAACGCAAGCTGGAGTTATGCTCGTTCTGTTTTACTGCCTGGCGTGCGCGCTTGCGCGCTTGTGCTGTATTGGCCATCTTTAAACCTTGCCTCTATAAATTGCAAAATGCGATTAGTTGAAAATCTTGTCGGATACGCCGGATTTGTAAGCCAGCTCACCAAAACCCAAGATTTTACATTAAAGGGGCAAAAAAGCCCAGTTGCCTGATAAATAGGGGAAAATCGGCTCATGAATCTGCTTTCTGCTGCCGCCAAGGTTAGTTCCCTAACCATGCTTTCCCGTATTACGGGCCTCCTCCGGGAGACCCTAATAGCCCGTAGTTTCGGGGCCTCCGAGTGGACAGATGCCTTTAATGTGGCTTTTAGACTACCGAATCTCCTGCGCAGATTATTCGCTGAAGGGGCCTTTTCTCAGGCTTTTGTGCCGATTTTGGGTGAAATTTCCAGCAATGGAGACCAAAAACAGGCCCAAATCCTCGTAAATGCGGTCGCCACCCTCTTATTTTGGGCTTTGCTGCTCACGGTATTGCTCGGCGTGATTGGCGCCCCAGTGCTCATTCTGGTGATTGCCACAGGCTTTAGTGGCGGTCCAGCCTATGAGGCCAGCGTTGTCATGACCCGCATCATGTTCCCTTATATCGGGTTAATTTCCATGGTTTCACTATCTGCCGGGATTTTGAACACCTTTGGGCGTTTTGCCATTCCCGCCTTTACCCCGGTTTTACTCAATCTCGCCCTCATTGGATCGGCCGTCTTTTTGGCGCCACATCTAGAGCAGCCGATTTACGCCTTGAGTATTGGTGTGCTTTTGGGCGGTGTGCTGCAGTTAGCAATTCAGGTTCCAGCGTTATCTCGCTTAGGCCTATTGCCACGCGTTGGGCTACTACCCGGCGCCATCAAGTCCGCCATTCGCAATCCCGATGCAAGACGCGTTTTAAAACTGATGGGGCCTGCGGTGTTTGCGGTATCCGTTGCGCAAATTTCATTAATCATCAACACCAATATTGCATCACGCTTACAAGCAGGGAGTGTTTCTTGGCTTTCATATGCTGATCGCTTAATGGAGTTTCCTACCGCTTTGCTTGGCGTTGCCCTGGGCACAGTTCTACTGCCTAGCTTAAGCAAGGCGAATGCCAAAAATGATTTGTTACATGCCGGCGAACTGCTCATCTGGGGATTGCAACTAACATTCTTGCTAGCAGCGCCTTGTGCGATTGCACTGTTTATTTTCGGCGAGCCTATTGCAGCAGTTCTGTATCACTACGGAAAATTTAATGCGCTCGATGTCCTGATGACACAGCGCGCGCTCGCTGCGTATGGCGTTGGCCTCATCGGCCTCATCTTGGTAAAAATTCTGGCGCCAGGTTTTTATTCCCGCCAAGATATTCGTACACCCGTCAAAATTGGCTTGCTTGTACTGGTAGCCACTCAGTTGGCCAACCTGGTATTTGTACCCTGGCTAGGGCACGCAGGATTAGCGCTCTCCGTGGGAACTGGGGCCTGCCTCAATGCGGCATTGCTTTGGTTTGGCTTACGCAAACGCGGGGCGCTTCCTGATTCTGCATGGGCGAAGTATTTGGGGCAATTGTTCTTGGCGCTGATTCCCTTGGCAGGAATTCTGTTTTATGCCGCCAGTGCCCATAATTGGATTGCTCTCCAGGCGGAGCCTTGGGTTCGGATTGGCTTGCTAGCCGGATGGCTAGCATTGGCAGCCATTGTCTACTTTGCATCCCTAGCTTTAGTTGGAATTCGCTGGCAAAAATTCTTGCGTCATGCAAAATAGCTTGTATGCCAACACAACAACTCGACTATTTCACCTCCCTAGTTGCTGAAGACGAACACCTGCCTTTAACCGAGGCGGCGATTGCAGTTGCTCAGCACGCCTATCCTGACTTGGATGTACAAGGCGTCCTCGATCAAATTGATGAGATGGGCAACAAACTCAAAACCCGCATTACACCGGATACATCCCCTATTCAGCGCCTGCAAATTCTGAAGCATTTCTTTTATACCGAGCTTGGCTTTGGTCCAAACCCAAATGATTTCTACGCTCCTGAAAATTCTTACCTGCATTACATCCTAGAGAATCGTAGAGGCATTCCCATTTCATTGGCGATCTTGATGATGGAGCTTGGCAATCAAATTGGGCTCAAGATTCGAGGTGTATCGTTTCCGAATCACTTCATGATGCGCATCTCTCTGCAACAAGGTGAAATCATCATGGATCCCCTGACAGGAGAATCCCTCTCTAAGCATCAGCTACAAGAGATGTTAGATCCTTATCTAGATGCCAAAGGCTATCGTGGTGAACTCAGCTTACCGCTGAATGTGTTCTTACGGGCTTCTAGCTCTCGAGAAATTCTCTCGCGCTTTTTGAGAAACCTCAAAATGATTTATTCAGAACATGAGCGCTGGGAAAGACTACTAGGCATTCAGGAGCGCCTAGTCATCCTATTGCCAGACTCTGTAGAAGAGATTCGCGACCGAGGCCTGATCTTTGCGCAGTTGGAATATTTCCGTCCAGCCTTGGCAGATATGCATCACTATCTGAGTGAAGCACCGGGGGCTGAAGACGCTAGCGATATTCGTGAGCACATCGCCACTTTAGAAAGTCAAACCAAACTGCACTAATTTTTAGTATGCAGTTTGGCTATTGATTTACTTTTGCTTGCGCTGGAAAATCTTATACAGAGCAGCCAGCACAACCGGAATAGCTGCAGCGCCAACACCGACTAAGACGATCACATTCAGATTTTGGCGAATGATTGGAATATTGCCAAAGAAATATCCGGCAATAACTAAACCAAATACCCAAAGTGCAGCGCCAGTGATATTGAAAAACTGGAAGCGTGAGAAATTCATTTCTGATACGCCAGCAATAAATGGCGCAAAAGTTCGAATGATCGGTAAAAAACGCGCCAAGATAATGGTCTTGCCGCCATGCTTCTCATAGAACGCATGGGTCTTACGTAAAGCGTTTTGATCAATCCAGCGCGATTGACTGCTAAATACTTTTTGTCCGATCCAGCGGCCAATGAAATAGTTCACAGTGTTACCGGCAACCGCAGCAATCAAAAGACCAATGGTCAAGGTCCAGACATTGAAATGCTCTGTGGCGCAATACGCACCAGCAATAAACAAGAGAGAATCTCCCGGCAAGAATGGTGCAACCACCAAACCAGTCTCGGCAAACACAATAGCAAATAACAAGCCATACGCCCAGGCACCATATTGCTGAATCACGACGTCTAAATGACGGTCAACGTGAAGTAATAAATCGCCTAACTGCATCAGTGCATCAATCAACTTGAACTCCAAATATTGGTTTGATAAGGATATTAACAGGCTCTTATAATGGGGCATGCAAACTGAACCCCACATTCAGCCTATGCAATCATCAGAGCCTTTTTCAACAATTTGCATTGTTGGTCCTACTGGTGCAGGCAAAACCCATTTAGCAATGTCTCTGGCTGAGCATGCGAAATCTATTGGCCTCAATATTGAGCTCATCAGCATGGATTCTGCGCTGGTATATCGCGGTCTTGATATTGGTAGCGCAAAACCGACTAAGGCAGAACAAGCAGCGGTAGTACATCACCTCATTGATATTCTCGAACCCACTGAAGTCTATTCAGCAGCGCGCTTTGCGAAAGACGCCAAACGTCTTTGTGAAGAGATTCGCAGTAGAGGCAATATTCCAGTGGTGGTTGGTGGAACCATGTTGTATTGGAGGGCCTGGGCTCATGGCTTGTCCTCCCTGCCCCCAGCAAACCCCGAGATTCGTATTCGACTGGAAGAACAAGCCAAAGCCATCGGTTGGCCAGCAATGCATATGCAACTCTCGCAAGTAGATCCCTTGACTGCCGCACGCCTCATGCCGAATGACTCCCAACGAGTGCAACGTGCACTAGAAGTTTTTGAGATTACTGGTAAGCCAATGTCCACTCTATTGGCTGAATCCCCCAGCGAAGATGGTCGGGAGGGTTCTGCAATTCCACCATGGATCAATTTAGTTTCTCTTGAGCCTAGTGATCGAGCACGCCTACATCTCAACCTCGAAAAACGTTTTGATGAAATGCTGTCAGGTGGCTTAATGGAAGAAGTAGAAGCTTTGCGAAAAAATACCGCCCTACATGCTGACTTACCTGCCATTCGCTCAGTAGGCTATCGCCAAGTTTGGGAATATCTTGATGGGCAAATAGATTTGGCGCAAATGCGTTACAAAGCTTTAGCTGCTACGAGACAGCTTGGTAAACGCCAGCTCACTTGGCTGCGCGCTATTGCCGGAAGAAAAACTTTTGACCCCTTCAATCCATCTGAATTGAAGGCGGCTTTAGATTACTGCAAAGCGAATTTAAAGTAAGTTGCTTTAAACAACAATAGTTTGAGGTGCGTCTTTAGGACGATCTACCACTTCACCAACTGTCCATGCTTTTAAGCCTTGTGCAGTCAATGATTTGATTGCTGTATCTGCTTGGTCAGGAGACACAATCACCACCATACCAATACCGCAGTTAAATACGCGGACCATCTCAGCATCAGCTACACCACCCTTCATTTGTAACCAACGGAAGAGTTCTGGCATTTGCCAGCTGTCGCGATGCAAAACAGCTTGGGTATTTTCTGGGAGAACACGTGGAACGTTATCTACCAAGCCACCACCAGTAATGTGCGCCATTCCCTTGACGTCAATTTCTGAAATCAACTTTAAGAGTGGCTTTACATAAATTTCGGTTGGCGCCATCACGACATCACCGAGAGGGCGACCACCTAAGTCATCACTCGGCTTAGCACCAGCGCGCTCAATAATTTTTCGGACTAAAGAGTAACCATTGGAATGTGCGCCACTGGAACCGATTGCCAAGATGGTGTCGCCGGGAACAATGCGAGCACCAGTAATAATTTTGGATTTCTCAACTGCGCCCACCGCAAAACCGGCTAAGTCATATTCCCCTGGTGGATACATGCCAGGCATTTCAGCAGTTTCGCCACCAATCAATGCGCAACCAGACAATTCGCAACCCTTAGCAATACCACCAACAACCGTGGCAGCAGTATCGACGGTCAATTTTCCGCATGCGAAGTAATCCAAGAAAAAGAGGGGCTCAGCACCTTGGACCAAAATGTCGTTCACACTCATGGCAACCAAGTCCTGGCCGATGGTGTCATGACGATTCCATTCAAAGGCCAAACGAAGTTTTGTTCCCACCCCATCTGTGCCAGAAACCAAAACAGGCTCTTTATAACGCTTAGGCACCTCAAAAAGCGCTCCGAAGCCACCAATACCCGCTAAAACACCTTCCCGCATGGTTTTCTTAGCCAAGGGCTTGATGCGGTCGACCAAGTCATCTCCAGCGTCTATATCGACACCAGCGTCACGGTAGGAAAGGCCTTTTGATGGCGAATTGCTTGAAGAAGTCATATTTGAGTCGGAATTTAGTAAAAAATGCTACCGGGTCAGTAGAATCATTGAATTCTAGAGGATTACAAGCAATGGCTGAAATTTTTACCCCTTTTCTCGCGGCATTCATTCTGGCGTACGTCCTACGCCCTGTTTGCCTGTGGCTTGAGAGCCATCGCATCCCACGGGCACTGGCCGCCCTGATTTCCATGCTGATTGGCCTAGGGCTCATTTTTTTCATTTTCAGCCTGCTGATCAGCCTTCTCAAATATGAGATCCCGCTGATCAAAACCCAACTTCCAGAATGGATTGCTAACACTCAGTCTTGGCTTAGCCCAAAACTAGAGCAACTCCATATGAATATAGACTGGAGCACCCTTAAGGCGAACGTCACTCACAAAATTACCGAGCACATTAACGATAACGCCGATGCACTCATGAATTCGACTATCGAAACCGTGCTCGTATCAGGCAGTTCGGTGATTGCAGGATTTGTTAATGCGGTCTTGATTATTTTTGTCATGTTTTATCTACTCATCGATTGGGATCAATTTTTTGCCCTCATAAAAAAAGTGGTTCCAAATCGCGCGCAAGAAACTGTGCATCACCTGGCGATGCACACCGATGGTTTGTTATCGCAATACTTGCGTGGCATGTTGATTGTGATTTCCATCATGGCCATTTTCTATAGCGCCGGTCTAAGCTTGATTGGTGTAAAAGGTGCTGCGGCGCTCGGCGTATTTACTGCAATCATGATCATCATCCCTTATGTTGGTATCACTATTGGTTTGACGCTATCCACGCTTTCTGCGCTTCTGCAATTTGGCCCAGGCCCTGAAATTCTGGGTGTATTGGCCCTCTTTGGACTTGGCCAATTTCTTGAAGGCTTTTTCTTAACCCCCCGTTTGGTAGGCGAGCGCATTGGCCTGCATCCTGTTGGCGTGTTATTTGCTTTGCTATTTTTTGGCAAGTTATTTGGATTCTTTGGAGTGCTACTAGCGCTGCCAATCAGCGCCGTTAGTATGGTCTTAGTTCAATACGCTTGGTCTCTCTATACGCAAAGCTCTTGGTATCAAAAGTAGATTTCGTTGTAATGAATAAAACCCCGCTGCCAAAACAATTTGCTCTAGACCTAAGTCATACTCCCAAAGCAAGTCTAGAAAACTATCTACCAGGAAAAGATCTGGCCTTGATCTCTAGCTTGCAAGACTTAAGTAAGTCCTGGCAGCAAGCGAGCAATACTCACACTCACCCTCTGAATCAGCGTTGGATGTATTGGTGGGGCCCAGCAGGATCTGGACGCACGCACTTACTAGAAGCAATTGCAAATGCTGCCGCCGACGCTGGTATTAAGGCCTTTTGTTTAAGTCCTCAAGAGCCTGCATCTTGGGTGCGCCTAGAAGAAAATATGGCTGCTTTAGCCTCTAGCGATAGCCCTTCGGTGATTACCGCAGATGATGTTGATCGCCTCGATGAGCGCTTGGTTGGAGCACTCTTTCGGATACTCAATGGGGTGCAAGCGAGCAAAGCTATTCATATATTTATGGCGGGTAAAGCTGCCCCAGCAGCCTTAGAACTCAGAGAAGATCTACGCACCCGTCTAGCCTGGGGTCTGGTATTTCAGACAGAGTTATTAGACGATGATGCGAAAATACAAGCCTTGGAACAAGCAGCAGGAGCACGCGGCCTAGTGCTATCACCAGATGTTTTACCTTGGCTACTGAGCCGCTTCTATCGTGATATGCCGAATTTGATGGCCCTAATTGATGCTTTAGATGCTTATTCTCTAGAAACAAAACGTGCTGTAACCTTGCCCCTAGTGCGCGAGCTCTTGCAGCCAAAATAATTTATTAAAGATTCATTTGTGACCCAATTAGCCCTGTTCGATTTAGATCACACCCTCTTACCCTGCGATAGCGATTACGAATGGGGTCAATTTCTGGCGCGCATTGGTGTGGTAGACAGCGAGTACTACGCGAAACAAAACGAACGCTTCTATCAAGACTACAAAGACGGTAAGCTAGATATTCAAGAATTCTTACGCTTTGCTTTAAAGCCCCTATCTGAACATTCCCGTGAGCAACTTAAAGAGTGGCACGATGCCTTCATGAAAGAAGTTATTAACGGGCAATTACGCCAACAAGCGATTGATCTAGTGAAACGCCACCAAGATGCAGGCGACCTATGTTGTGTAATCACTGCTACTAATAGCTTTGTGACCCGCCCGATTGTGGAGAGTTTTGGGATTGAGCACTTAATAGCCACCGAACCCGCAACCGCCACCAATCACCCTCTCGCCAGCTTCACAGGCGAGGTGCAAGGCATTCCCAATTTCAGGGAAGGCAAAATTAGTAATTTGCATGACTGGCTAGCCGCTAGAAAACTTGCCCTAGATACTTTGCCACGTAGTTATTTTTATTCGGATTCGATGAATGATCTTCCATTATTAGAAAAGGTCAGCCATCCTATCGCCACCAATCCCGATGATCGTTTGCGCAGTGAAGCTCAAAAACGCAATTGGCCTATTCTTGAGTTATTCGCATGATCACTAAATTTATTAAACGCATCTTGCGTCGTGACCCTATGGTCCAACACACGCAAGCAAACAATACTGGCGCACCTAAGCGAATTCCTAAAAAAACCCATCGAATTGATCCGCACCTCCTTTCTAAAAATGCGGTAAAGGTCACACATACCCTGCAACAAGCTGGTTATGAAGCATTTATCGTAGGTGGTGCAGTACGGGATTTGGTTCTAGGTATAGGCCCAAAAGATTTTGATGTGGCGACCAACGCAACTCCCGATCAAGTACAAAAACTGTTTCGTAAAGCACGTTTAATTGGGCGTCGCTTTCAAATCGTTCACGTGACCTTTTTTGGTAAGGGCCATCCAGAAATCATTGAGGTTTCGACCTTTAGGGCCTTGCTGGATAACGCTGGTGACCATGTTGCAGAAAGCGGACGCATTCTGCGTGATAACGTCTGGGGTTCTCAGGGTGAAGATGCTGCACGACGCGATTTCAGTATCAATGCTATGTACTACGACCCTTCTTCTGAAACCGTACTCGATTATCACGGCGGTATGGCTGATATTCAGAAAAAGACTTTACGGATGATTGGTGATCCTACTAAGCGTTATCGCGAAGATCCAATTCGCATGCTCAGAGCAATTCGCTTTGCCGCTAAAACAGGCTTTACTTTAGAGACTGCTACACGTGCGCCGATCGCTAAATTAAGCGCCTTATTGCAGGATGTTCCAGCGGCGCGTTTGTTTGATGAAATCATCAAGCTTTTGATGTCCGGTTATTCCTGGGCTGCTATTCAGGGTCTACGCGAGGCGGGCTTGCATCACGGCGTCTTGCCTTTGCTAGATCATATTCTGGATAGTGGTGAAGGCTCTAAAGATGCCAATCATTTTGTTAAGTTAGCGCTTGCAAATACAGATCAACGCATCCAATCTGGCAAAAGTGTCTCGGCAGGATTCTTGTTTGCCACACTGCTTTGGCCTGATCTCCTGAAAAATTGGAATGCCAATATAGCCAAAGGGATGTCCAACTTGCCTGCACTTCAAGATGCTATGGACGATACGATTGCTACTCAAAGCAGTGGTATGGTCATCCAGCGTCGCTTTGAAAGTGATATGCGTGAAATTTGGTCTATGCAGCCCCGTTTTGAGAAACGTGTAGGCCGTTACCCCTATCGCCTCATTGAATCCCCTCGCTTCAGAGCGGGTTATGACTTCCTACTTCTGCGTTGCGGAACTGGTGAAAAAGACCCTGCTCTAGGACAGTGGTGGACCGACTTTATTGCCACCGACCCTGATGGACAGGACGCTTTAATGGCTAGCGCCAAAAATGCCGTTGGTAATAGCGCCTCCCCAGCCAAACGACGTCGTCGCCGTAAACCAAAATCCGCCACACCAGAAACCCCTTCCATGGGCGAGCCAAGCTAAGCACGTTTCCAAAATTTTCTGTAAAGTAGTTTCATCACAGATTCGGAATCGTATGGCACGTGCTTATATTGGATTTGGCGGCAACATTGGCGATACGCGTCAGCTCATCACTGACGCCATCATCTGCCTTGCGCAACGCTGCGAATTACAAATTCTAGCTAAAAGCTGTTTTTATCAAAGCGCGCCCGTTGAAGCTGCTGGCGGCGACTACATAAACGCCGTTATTGAAATTGATACCCAGCTGTCACCCTATGGTCTTTTGCACGTATGCCAAGCAGTGGAGCAAGAATTTGGTCGTGAACGCCCTTATACCAATGCGCCCCGTACATTAGATCTTGATATTCTTTCTTTTGAAGGCGTAACTCAAAATGAAACTGAGCTCATGCTGCCGCACCCTAGAATTACCGAGCGATCATTTGTACTGCTCCCCCTCTTAGAAATTGCTCCCGATTTTTTCCTTCCTGATTTTGGGGAATTAAAGGCTTATTTGCCTAAAGTAGCGCACCAGCGCATTGACAAACTCCCCTGCCGCAACT
The DNA here is from genome assembly GCF_018882185.1 of Polynucleobacter sp. AP-Latsch-80-C2. Lineage (GTDB taxonomy): Bacteria > Pseudomonadota > Gammaproteobacteria > Burkholderiales > Burkholderiaceae > Polynucleobacter. The sequence goes on from NZ_JACVOY010000006.1 coordinate 86,852, forward strand.
GCAATTGCGGGGAAAAACCGGTTTATAGCCAATCGGCGCATTAATTCATTAAACTCACGCCATGGGTTACTTACAGGGCGATAAGCCAATCTCGATTACGAAGCTCCTCTCAATGCATGCTGAGAGGGAGAAAATTACGATGCTGACGGCATATGACTCCACAATGTCAGCACTACTCAATCGCTGCGGCATTGAAGTCATTCTGATTGGTGATTCATTGGGCAATGTCATTCAAGGACAAACCAGCACTACCCCGGTAACGATTGAGCAGATGGCTTACCACACCACTTGTGTGACACGGGCTAACTCACATGCCTTCTTAATTGCGGATTTACCCTTTGCTAGCTATGGCGATCCTGTGCAAGCCCTAGAGTCTGCTGCTGAACTGATGCGCGCTGGCGCTGACATGGTCAAGCTGGAAGGTGGCGGTCCTTGGCAAGTTGAAATTATTCAGTATTTAGTAGAGCGCAGCGTTCCAGTGTGTGCTCATCTTGGCTTACTCCCCCAATCAGTCCATCTTTTGGGTGGCTATAAGGTACAAGGCAAATCTAAGGATTCAGCCAGCATCATGCTCGAGCAAGCGCTTGCTTGCCAACATGCCGGTGCGCAAATGGTTGTGCTTGAAGCTATTCCCTCATCCCTGGGCGAAAGAATTACTGCCGAACTGCATATTCCTACTATTGGAATTGGTGCAGGCCCAGATTGTTCTGGTCAAGTATTAGTACTGCAAGATATGTTGGGGATCAGCCCAGGCAAGCCGCCGAAGTTTGTAAAGAACTTCATGGATGGCCAGCACTCTATCGAGGCTGCGATCAAAGCTTACGTCAGAGAAGTGAAGTCCGGGAAGTTTCCCGGACCCGAATACGGCTTTGCTGGCTAACAGCGCTTAACTAAAAAAACTTTTTACGCCATCAAACCAACCCTTTTGTTGAGGGCTGTGTTTATCGCCCCCAGACTTCAGGCTGTCATCAAATTTCTGTAGCAATTTTCTCTGCTCATCTGTCAGCTTGATCGGTGTCTCTACTAAGACGTGAACAAACAGATCGCCCACTAAAGATGAGCGTAAGCCTTTAATTCCTTTATTGCGTAAGCGGAATGTCTTACCAGTTTGCGTGCCCTCTGGAATCGGAAACTCTACACGACCCGATAAAGTAGGCACTTCAATTTCTCCACCAATCGTTGCAGTTGCAAACGAGATTGGCATTTGCACATGCAGATCACTGCCATCACGCTCGAACACCTTGTGTGGCTTCACGCGAACTTCTACATAGAGATCACCGGATGGACCGCCATTAATGCCAGGCTCACCATTACCAACAGAGCGCACGCGCATGCCATCATCAATACCGGCTGGTATTTTGATCTCAAGGGTTTTTTGTTCTTTATGTTTACCGCTGCCATGGCAAGTTTTGCATGGCTTAGGAATGTACTCGCCGGTGCCGCGGCACTTAGGACAAGTTTGCTGCATGGAGAAGAAGCCTTGCTGCACACGGACTTGACCATGCCCATCACAGGTCGTGCATTTTTCTGCCTTGCTGCCTGGCTCAGCACCAGTGCCGTGACAAGGCTTGCAATTACTCCAGCTTGGTACCCGAATTTGGGTGGTGTATCCATCGGCAGCTTGTTCTAAGCTGATATCCATGTTGTAGCGTAGGTCAGCACCCTTGTAGACTTGCGGACCGCCATGACGGCCGCCACCTTGACCAAAAATATCACCGAAGATATCGCCAAAGGCATCAGCAAATCCACCGCCACCACCAAAACCACCGCCGCCGAAGCCACCCATGGATGGATCTACCCCAGCATGACCATATTGATCATAAGCAGCACGCTTATTCGGATCCGTAAGTGTTTCGTAGGCTTCTTTAACTTCTTTAAATTGAGCCTCGGATGTTTTGCTATCGGGATTGCGATCAGGATGATGCTTCATCGCCATCTTGCGATAGGCTTTTTTTAGTTCTTCATCGCTGGCACCTTTTGCTACACCAAGCACTTCGTAATAATCGCGTTTACTTTTAGGCACAGCCTATTCCTCTCAACAACCTGAATGACACAAGTCGGCACGAGGCCGACTTGTTATTTAAGTACTTCAAAAATACCTTAGTGAAATGTCTGATGAAGAATTATTTCTTATCGTCAACCTCTTTAAAGTCAGCATCGACAACATCAGCATCGGGAGCTACTCCAGCTGCTGCACCAGGCGCTTCACCAGCGGCAGCGCCACCAGCTTTAGCCTGCTCGGCTGCCATCACTTTTTCACCCAACTTCTGACTTGCTTTGCCCAAAGCTTCGGTCTTAGCTTCGATAATGGTTTTATCGCTACCTTTGATGGCTTCGTCCAACTCCTTCAAGGCCGCTTCGATTGCTTCTTTTTCAGAAGCCTCTAAGCTTGCGCCGTGCTCTTCTAAGGCTTTCTTGGTTGAGTGAGCCAAAGCATCAGCAGTATTGCGTGCTGTTACCAACTCCAAGGCTTTCTTATCTTCAGCAGCATTGGCTTCAGCATCTTTAACCATGCGCTGGATTTCTTCTTCAGTTAAACCAGAGTTCGCCTTGATGGTGATCTTGTTTTCTTTACCAGTGGTTTTGTCTTTTGCGGTGACATGCAAAATACCGTTGGCATCAATATCAAAGGTCACTTCAATTTGTGGCATGCCACGTTGTGCAGGCGCAATACCTTCGAGGTTAAATTCACCTAACAACTTGTTTGCAACAGCCATCTCACGTTCACCTTGGAAGCACTTGATGGTTACCGCAGGCTGATTATCTTCAGCCGTAGAGTAAACCTGTGAATGCTTAGTAGGAATCGTGGTGTTCTTAGGAATCATCTTGGTCATCACGCCACCCAAGGTTTCGATACCTAATGACAATGGAGTTACGTCCAATAGTAATACGTCTTTGCGATCGCCAGACAATACGGAACCCTGAATTGCAGCGCCAACAGCTACCGCTTCATCCGGATTAACGTCTTTACGTGGCTCTTTGCCAAAGATTTCTTTTACTTTGTCCTGAACCGCAGGCATACGAGTCTGACCGCCAACCAAAATCACGTCGTCGATATCAGCGACATTAACGCCAGCATCCTTAATAGCAGTTAAACAAGGACCAGCAGTACGGTTGATCAACTCTTCTACCAATGACTCTAACTTAGCGCGAGTCAGCTTCAAGTTCAAATGCTTTGGACCGCTAGCGTCAGCCGTCACATAAGGCAAATTGATTTCCGTTTGCTGAGCAGATGACAACTCGATCTTGGCTTTCTCAGCAGCATCTTTCAAACGCTGCAATGCCAAAACGTCTTTGCTCAAATCAACGCCTTGCTCTTTCTTGAACTCAGCAATGATCCAATCGATGATGCGTTGGTCAAAGTCTTCACCACCTAAGAATGTGTCGCCGTTAGTGGAGAGCACTTCGAACTGCTTCTCGCCATCGACGTTTGCAATCTCAATGATGGATACGTCAAATGTACCGCCACCCAAGTCATACACCGCAATCTTGCGATCAACCTTGTCTTGCTTGTCTAGACCAAATGCCAATGCAGCAGCGGTTGGCTCGTTAATGATGCGCTTAACATCCAAACCAGCAATACGGCCAGCATCTTTAGTAGCTTGACGTTGACTGTCATTGAAGTAAGCAGGAACCGTAATCACTGCCTCAGTGACTTCTTCGCCGAGGTAATCTTCGGCAGTCTTTTTCATCTTGCGCAAAATTTCAGCGGACACCTGTTGTGGTGCCATTTTTTTGTCACGTGCTTCAACCCAAGCATCACCGTTATCCGCTTGAATAATCGCGTAAGGCATCAGGCCAATATCTTTTTGTACTTCTGGATCTGTAAATTTACGACCCATTAAACGCTTCACAGCGTAAATGGTGTTTTTAGGATTGGTGACGGACTGACGTTTTGCAGGCGCGCCAACCAATACTTCGCCATCTTCAACATAAGCAATGATGGATGGTGTTGTGCGACCGCCTTCGGCGTTCTCGACAACTTTAGGTGCATTGTTTTCAACGACTGAAACGCACGAATTGGTGGTTCCTAAGTCGATTCCGATAATCTTTCCCATAATGGCTCCAAAAAATTAAGAACTACCTTGTTTTATTTAAATTCTTCTGTACGGCTATGAATAAATCGATACCCTGTAAATGGGGCTCAAAAAGTAGATTTCAAGGGCTGAAATAGCAAAAAAGGCAGAAATCTGCCTTTTTTATACTTTTTGGGGGTTTTTGAGGGTTTTACCCTCTAAAAAGCCCTTATTTAGGTGCGCTAACCGTCACTAAAGCAGGTCTTAAGACCCGATCAGCCACCGTATAACCTCGTTGCAACACCGAGACCACGGTATTAGGGTCTTGTTCGGAAGGAACAGAAGCAATTGCCTGGTGGTGGTGCGGATCAAACTTATCCCCTACTGCAGGGTTAATTTCAGTCATACGGCCTTTTTCAAAGGCGGAGATCAGTTGTTTGAGCGTAATTTCTAGGCCTTCTTTAAAGGCTTTTGCATCTCCAGCATCTGTACCCAGGGCAGCGTAAAGACTATCTGTCACAGGGACCAAATGTTCGGCAAAGCTTTCAATGGCGAACTTATGTGCCTTCGCAATATCTTCAACTGCCCGACGACGAATATTTTCACCTTCAGCCTTGGCGCGCAGATAGTTATCTTGCATCTCAGTCAATTGTTGATTGAGCTCGGCAATCTCTTGCTCCGGCGTCTTTGGAGTCGCCGCCTCAGCATTATCAGCCTGAGCTTGCTCAACATTCTCTTGCTCTGGATTTGGGTTTTGGTTTTCTTGTGTCATAGACGCTAGTTCACTTTTAAATAAGAAGGGCTACTGATTGCAATATGGGGCTGGTTTATAGAATTTCAAGTCTTACTTCTTTCGGCTATTTCCGCTCTTTCATTACGCTTTGCTAATTCTGCTTCAGACTCCGTGCCCAATGACCAACCCATGAGGTGCTGATAGGCGATATCACTTAAGGCATCAATCCACTTGGGATTGCTATTCAGACAAGGAATGTAACGATAGTCTTTGCCACCATGCTCTAGAAAAATTTCTCGAGCCTCCATCGCAATCTCTTCAAGCGTCTCCAAGCAATCCGCTGGAAAGCCAGGGCAGAAGATGTCGATACGCTGACACCCTTCTTTGGCTAACTTTTCTATCGTTGGTGCTGTGTACGGCTTTAACCATTCAGCCTTTCCAAAGCGCGACTGAAAGGTGACTAAATATTGGCCAGACTCTAAACCCAAAGACTTGCCCAATAAACGTCCTGTTTTTAAACACTCACAATGGTAAGGGTCACCCTTCATCAAATTGCGTTTTGGTAAACCATGAAAGGACATCACAAAACGATCGCCTGCCGCAAAATTCGGGCGCCCATCTTTGTCCCAACTATTGAGCACTTGATCGCGCAAGGCATCAATATAAGCAGCGTTATCGTGATAGTGTTTAACCAAACGCAACTCTGGCTGATCGCGCCAAGTTCCAAGGACTCGAAACACTTCATCAAAACTGGAAGCAGTAGTAGTAGCTGAATACTGGGGATACAAAGGCAATAGCAATAAACGCTCCATGCCTTGTGCCTTAAGACTCTCTAAGGCTACTTGCGTTGACGGTTGGCCATAGCGCATTGCTAGATCCACTAAAACGGTATGGCCTTGATGGGCAAATTTTTCACCAAGTTCCTTGGTCTGCAAGCGTGAGTAATGCATCAAAGGAGAGCCTAGTTTCGGCAACCAAATTGAGGCATATTTTTTAGCAGAGGCACTACTACGAATCGGCAAAATAATGCCGTTCAAAATACACCACCAAATAATGCGTGGAATCTCCACTACACGAGGATCCGATAAAAACTCTTTGAGATAAGCTCTGACAGCCTTAGGCGTGGGGGCAGAAGGTGTCCCCAAATTGAGTAACAGCACTGCAGTCTTTGAGGCTCTTAAGTGAGGATTCGGATTCAAGATAATGTGTCTCTAGTGATTAATTTGTAAATGCTACTTAGGAGCTTAGTGCGCCAGATAATAATTTAGAGGTGATATCTACAATCGGAATCACTCTGTCGTAGGCCATGCGCGTTGGACCAATCACGCCAAGTGTTCCCACGATTTGGCCATCAACACTATACGGCGCACTAATGACTGCTAAATCTTCATAGGGCAAGAGATCGCTCTCGCCACCAATAAATATTTGAATACCATCCGCGTGACTAGATACATCAAGTAATTGCATCAGCACAGACTTTTGCTCCAACATATCAAACATCTTACGAAGCTTGTCTAGGTTAGAACTCAGATCACCTACATTGAGTAAGCGACGCTCACCGGAGAGCACAACCTCACCACCACTAAGGTCATACTCTGCCACGCCACTTTGTAATGCTAAGGCCATCAAACCTGAAATATCTGTCCGTAAATTATCGAGATCGGATTTCAGATGTAAACGTACCTGATCAAAACTTTTTCCAGCAAACTGCGCATTAATGAAATTACCAGCCTCGACCAACTGACTCGGGGTGTAATCCTGGGTTGTAGGTAGGATGCGGTTTTGCACATCACCCTCAGGCGTGACCATGATTAATAAAATCTTGCCTTCGCCTAGACGCAAAAACTCAATGTGTTTAAAAACCTGAGCACGCTTGGGCGTCATCACTACCCCAGCAAAATGGGTCAGATTGGAGAGCATTTGGGCGGCAGAGTTCAGCACCCTTTGGGGTGAATCCGGCAAAAGCCCTTTTTCTACCTCGCGGGCGGCAATTTCTTCCAAAGGACGAATCGTTACCATGGTGTCGACAAATAAACGATAGCCTCTTGGCGTCGGAATACGGCCTGCTGAGGTATGCGGGCTAGTGACTAGACCCATATCCTCGAGATCGGCCATGACATTGCGAATCGTGGCCGCAGAAAGGTCTAAACCTGAGAACCTCGAGAGGGTACGAGAGCCAATAGGCTGACCCTCCTCGATATAGCGCTCGATGAGGGTTTTCAGTAAGGCGCGGGAACGTTCATCCATGGTGGAAGGGATTTTATGCCTATGGTTTAATCGTTATATGTTAAGCCCATCCCCAAATTCCACCAATAAGGCATTTAGCCGCGTTGCGCTTGTCGGCAAATTTCAGGCTGACGGGATTGAGGAGCGCCTTAAAGACCTAGCCAAACTGGTTTCTGAACTGGGCTGTGAGGTCTTTATTGAGGCGGCTACAGCTGAACACCTCAAGCTGACAGGCTTTCCAACCAAGGTGGCTGAAGACTTTGCCGGAGCAATTGATTTAGTCGTTGTCTTAGGTGGTGACGGGACCATGCTGGGCATTGGCCGCCAATTGGCAGGCATGCATGTTCCACTGGTCGGGATCAATATGGGTCGCCTGGGTTACATGACCGATATTCCTATTCAGTCGGTGCAAACCATTCTCCCGAAAATTATTGCGGGAGAATATGAAGCGGATACCAGAACACTTTTAGATGCCGTGGTATTGCGTCATGGCAAAGAAATCAATCGCGCCCTGGCACTCAATGATGTAGTGGTAAATCGTTCTGGAATTTCAGGGATGGTGGAATTAGCCGTGCATGTTAACGGCTCGTTTATGTACAACCAACGCTCTGACGGTTTGATAGTGTCTACACCTACCGGATCTACTGCATACGCCCTTTCTGCTGGCGGCCCCATTCTTCATCCGCGTGTTGCAGGTATCTTGTTAGCGCCAATTGCACCGCACTCGCTATCCAATCGTCCAATCGTATTGCCAGCAGATTCCGAAACTATCATTGAGGTAGTGGATGGTCGTGAGGTGATTGTGAACTTTGATATGCAGTCTCAAACAGAGTTGCAAAGTGGTGACAAGATTGAAGTGCGCCAATCTAGCAAATCCATTACTTTCCTGCATCCCCGCAGCCATAGTGACTACAAGACTTTGCGCGAGAAGCTTCACTGGAATGAATATCCATCGACATTTTGATGTCGTATTTTTTGCTACGCTAAACCATGCTTCAAACTATCTCTCTTCGTGACTTTGTCATCGTCGATCAACTGGAACTAGATTTTGCGAGTGGCTTTACCGTCCTCACAGGCGAAACTGGTGCAGGTAAATCGATCCTTCTAGATGCACTCAGCCTCGTACTAGGTGAGCGCGCAGATAGCAGCCAAATTCGTGAAGGTGCAAATCGCGCAGAAATTTCTGCGCACTTCAGAATAGATTTAGAACAAGTCCCGCATTTCAAGCAATGGTTGGACGATCAAGGATTTCCATTAGAGGATGATGGGCAAAGCCTATTACTCAAAAGAACGGTTGAGGCGAATGGTCGTAGCCGCGCATTTATTAATGGTAGCGTTGCTACAGTGACGCAATTACGTGAAGCTGGCGACCAGTTGGTAGATATCCATGGTCAACATGCTCACCAGCTGCTTCTCAAGGGCGGCGCACAACGAGAGTTGCTCGATCGTCACGCTGGACTGCTTTCCCTGGCAATAGAAGTAGCGCAATCTTTTAAAACCCTTAACGACTCCCGTCGCCGTTTAGAGCAAGCTGAAAATGCGGGCCAAGATATTGAGCGAGAGCGAGAGCGTCTGGAGTGGCAACTAGAAGAGCTTACCGAACTCTCTCCAATAGAAGGCGAATGGAGTGGCATTCAAAGTGAACATGCCCGCCTAGCGAATGGCGCCAAAATCATTAGCGGTTGCCAAGAGGCGATCGACAGCTTGAGTGATGCAGAAAGTTCAGTAGAGTCCACACTATCAAAGACCTCTACCAATATCAGTGCTTTGGCAGAACATGATCCAGCGCTGAGCACGATTAGCGAGGCCTTGGCATCCGCACAGATTCAACTCGATGAAGCAATTCACGGTCTTAACCGCTACTTACAAAAAGTCGATTTAGATCCGGCGAGATTGTCACAAGTGGAAGAGCGTATGCAGGCGCTCCACAGTGCCGCTCGAAAATATCGGACCGAAGCGGATGCGCTACCCCAGTTGTTGCTAGATACCTCTGAGCGTTTAGAGGCTCTAACAGCCTCCCAAAATATTGATGCCCTGCGGGACAAAGTAAAAACTGAAGAAGCCGCTTATCAAAAGATTGCAAAGCAGCTCTCACAAAAACGCAGCAAAGCAGCTGCAGAGTTAGGTAAGCTGGTTACCGATGCCATGCAAGACCTTTCCATGGCTGGCGGTCAGCTCGAGATTGCACTAGTTCCGCTCAATGAAGGCGGCTCAAACGGCTTAGAGCAAATTGAATTTTTGGTAGCCGGTCATGCTGGCAGCACGCCACGATCCTTAGCTAAAGTCGCCTCAGGCGGTGAGTTGGCACGCATTAGCTTAGCCATTAGCGTCATCACGAGCAAAGCCTCATTTACGCCCACTTTGATTTTCGATGAAGTAGATGCCGGCATTGGTGGTGCCGTAGCAGAAACTGTTGGCAAACTCTTGCATCAACTAGGCCAATCACACCAAATATTGTGTGTCACCCACCTACCGCAAGTAGCAGCACAAGGAAATCATCACCTTAAGGTTAGCAAGTCTCAACAGGCCGATAAGACCGTATCTCAGGTCCAAGCCTTAGGCAGAACAGATCGAGTGGAAGAGGTTGCTCGCATGCTTGGCGGTGCCACTATCACCGACACCACGCGTCGTCATGCGCGTGAGCTGTTGGGCTAAATTAATGAGCAGTGGTCTGAAATATTTCCTGCCAAAGCGCCAGCACAGCATCCCTAGCCAAAATCATTTCTGCATTGTCCTCTAAAGAAATACGGGTTTTTTCTACGCCATCCAAACGCAAGCGGTGCTGTTTGGATCTCAGTAAGCGGTAAGCATCTCCAACTAACTGGGCGCTAACTGGGTCAATCAATTTCAACTCTCCGGCAATACGCAGCAAAGCAATATTTCCCAGGTTTCCAATGAGCTTAGAGTGCTCATGAGCATATGCCAGCACTAAAAATTGGACAATAAATTCAATATCAACCATTCCACCTGCGTCGTGCTTTAAGTCAAAATCGTCGCTAGGATTTGGATGGCCTGCATGAACCTTCTCACGCATCTCTAAAATTTCGTGGCGCAGGTTCTCAACATTTCGTCGCTGACTTAAAACCTCGGCACGGACACCATCAAAGACCATACCAACCTTTGCATTGCCTGCGGAGAAACGCGCCCTAGTGAGGGCCTGATGCTCCCATACCCAAGCAGCGTTATCACCTTCGCGTAATTGATACTTTCTAAATGCTTCGGCATTGGTTACCAAAAACCCCGCTGAGCCATTAGGCCGTAAGCGTGTATCAATTTCAAATAAGCTACCAGTAGAAGTAAAAGCGGTGAGCCAATTAATCATCCGTTTTGCAAGTAGCCCATAGATTTCTCCAGCAGCATAGTCTGCTTCGGCGGCCTCAAACAAAAAGACTAAATCTAAATCCGATGCGTACCCCAATTCCTTACCACCCAGCTTTCCATAAGAAATAATGGCAAAGGGTGGATCAAAGTCATTTGGCAAGTCAAACTTCGCTGCGACGCTTGGCCAAACACGCTCAAAGGTAGTTTGCAAAATTAAATCCGCCAAGGCAGAAAGATGATCGCTGACTTTTTCAACCGACAAGGCTTGCTCTACGCCAATTCCTAAATCTGCCAACAAGGTAATAAAAGTTTCGGTGTGATGTGTTACCCGCAGGATGTCCATGGCCTGCTCGGAACCATCTCCATCTGCCATCACATCGTCTAGGCGCATATTTAAATTAGTCTTTACTTCACGCCAATATTCCTGCGGATGATCAATGAGGGCTTTTTCTGTTCTTGAGTTGAGCAGGTGGTCCAATAAATGAGGGTGCCTTGTAAGGTACTGAGCTCCCCACTGAGAAGACTTTAATAAAGCCAAGACATTGGAGAGTGCCCTAGGGTACTCAGCCAAGATAGATAAATAGGCACTACGCCGAGCAATCGCTTCCAGTAAATCAAAAAAGCGCAGCAAAGTAGTATCCGCACCCTCTTGGGATCCGCTCTCACCCCGCAAAGTCTCTGCTGCTTTAGACATGAGGTTGTTAAAAATAAGATGGCTTTTTTCAGGCAACAGTCTTTGCTTGGGGCTATTAACCCATCCACTCCATCTCTGAAAAGTTTCTGGGAAGAAATTTTTATCTGGTTCCCAGTCGAGCGCAACAGGTGCGAGATCTAAGCGGGCAGCAGCATCTAGCAAGAAGGCTTTTTCAAAAAGATGTGCAACTTTATTTTGATGGCGCTCTAGATCCGCCAACAGATGAGCATCTGTGGATCTAGCAGACTCCAGCATCGAGATTGCCAATCGATGCCGCGCTACTTCATCATCGGGAAGATAGTGGGTTTGTTGATCATCCCAAACTTGAATACGGTGCTCGAGGCGCCTGAGAAACACATAAGCAGACTTCAAATCTTTCACCTCTTGCGCTGGGAAGATACCGCACTGCTCAATCAGCTTGAGCACAGCTAGGGTTGGCCGCATTCTGAAGCGCGGATCCGTACCCCCGCGCATTAACTGAAACATTTGCGCTAAAAACTCAATCTCCCGAATACCGCCGCGACCCAACTTAATATCGCGAGAGCGGCCATGTCGACCTGATGATCGCTTCTCAGCTTCTAGTTGAATCTGTGCATGCAAATCTCGGATTGAGGCCATCACTCCGTAATCGAGATGCCTCCGATACACAAAGGGGCGAATCAGCTGCTCCAGCTCTTTTTCGCAATGGGCGAAGGAAGCAGCGCTAGGTAGAGGTGCAATTAAGCGTCCTTTAATCCAGGCGTAGCGTTCCCACTCTCTGCCTTGAACCACAAGATATTCTTCAAGCATATCTAAGCTGCATACAAGTGGCCCTGAATCGCCATTTGGGCGTAGGCGCATATCTACCCGAAAAACAAAGCCATTGGCATCGTGCTCTGAGAGAAGCTTGATTAAACGCTTACCCATGCGGGTAAACCACTCATGATTCGAAAGGCTTTTTTCTGCCCCTACTGTCTCGCCCTCATGCTCATAGAGAAAAATAAGATCAATGTCCGAGGAAAGGTTGAGCTCTAGACCGCCCAATTTACCCATGCCTACTACCATCAGCGGCATTTCAGAATCGGTCGTTTTACTCCATGGCAGCCCAAACCGAGCTTGGAGATCGATGCGGATAAATGCAATCGAGTCCGAAACTGCCAGTTCAGCGAAATGGCTTAGGCTATGCGTCACCTCTTCCAAGCTAGCCAAGCCATTGAGATCACGAAATGCCACCCACAACATTAAACGCTGTCGGGCTAGACGTAGATTGGCCATGAACTCAGCCTCATCTTGATCCTGCCCACCCGGAGATACCTTGCAGGTGGCCAGCAAATCCTCAATACCTTGAAAATCAATTTTTTTCGATCCGCAGACCTGTAACCACTCAACCCATTCTGGGTGCGCACTTAGCCAACGGCGGGCATAAGTGGAATGCTCCTGCAAAAACTCGATTTGTTGAGAAAATTCATTCATTTCCCCCATCTTAATCCGAGCCTAGAACAAGATAGGCAGAAGCTTGGCGGTCGACCATGGGCTGACGGATAATAGAGGCCATGCTGGAAAACATCATCCCGCCTCGCCTCAAGGGCGTATTTAGGAAACGTCCCCAAGGTTTGGGCGAAGCTTGGCGTAAGCGCGCTTTAATTCTTGCTGGAATTATCTTGGCCTTATTTGTCATTGGCCATCTTGGCGTTCGCTTTGTTCTATGGCCACAAATTGAAAAATCCAAGGCATCTATAGAAAAACTTATCAGCGCCCGCATCGGTGCTGAGGTTACGATGGATAAGTTAGAAGTCTCATGGACTGGCATTCGACCTAGTTTTGAACTTGAGGGTCTTCGCTTTAATAGTCCCGACAAAACGAAACCGCTATTGCTTATTCAGAAGATTAATGGCGAGCTCAGCTGGAATTCTTTTTATTATTTCGCGCCGTATTTTCATGAGCTCAATTTTCAAGATGCGCAAATTTATGTTCGGCGTGATAGCAAAGGCCAAATTACGGTCGCAGGACTGCCCGTTTATGGCAAGACAGATGATTACAGTGCAGAAAATTGGCTCTTTGCACAAAATGCTATCAACATTCATGACGTCAAATTATTTTGGGACGATCAAAAAAGCCAAAAACAATTAAGCACCATTGATATTCAAAGCCTAACGCTGAGTAACGGCATTCGCAAACACCAGGGTGCACTAAGTGCTACTACACCTTGGACTTCAGGTCCCGTAGAGATTAAAGTCAATTTTGCTCATCGCCTCACAGGACAGGCAGGCAATTGGCATGACTGGATTGGCGCTATCGAATGGAACTTATCCGACGTCAACCTAACCCAAATTGCGAAAGAGTTCAAGCTACGCCCCAATACCCTAGAGGGTATTGCTAGCTCCAGAGGCAAACTCAACATTGATAACAGTAAGCCTGATGGCGGTGAAATTTATCTGGCTGCAGATAATCTCATTCTGCAATTATCTAAAGATGAAGATGCAATTGCACTTGGCAGATTAGAGACCAATCTCACCCAAGAAACGATTGATGGCATGATTTCGATCACCACCAAAACATTTGCCTGGCGTGAGATGGAAGCATCAAAGAATGCTCCCTTAGAAATCTTAAGCCCCATGACTTTCCGCTGGCGCCCACCCGATGCTGATGGAGAAATCAAAGAGTTTGGCTTTTCCTCACCCAAGATTCTTGTAGAAGATGTTGCCTTATTTGCGCTAAATCTCCCACTCTCTAAAAAAGTCCATCGCTGGATTAAAGATTCTCATGCTGATGGTGAATTACAAAACTTGGACATTAATTGGTCTGAAAGTAAATCACCATTAGCCTCCTTAAATATTCCGGGGGGCTGGTTTAAATCGAACAAATTGGACTTCAATGTCAGCGCTAAGCTGATCAATCTCAGCTTTACGAGCGTAGATAAAACAATGCCGTCCGTTACCAATCTCTCTGGCTTTTTGACTGGCAATCAGCTGCAGGGAAGCTTCACGGTGGATTCTAAAAAGCTGGATTTGGATATTAAGGGGCTCTTGATAGACCCCAAAATACAACTAGATCAAGCAAAAGGCCAAATCACTTGGGCAAAAACCAAGGGCAACTGGGTAGTAGGCACGAAAGATCTCTCCTTAAGCAACTCTGAAGTAACAACCCAGCTAGATATGAATTACGTTCTTGGAAACAGCGGGCAATCTGATCTTCTGTCCTTAGATATGAGTTTTCCAACTGCCAAACTCAGCACAGCTTACCGATACCTCCCGATAGATATGGATAAAGATACCCATCACTATTTGAACAAAGCCTTTAGTGCAGGCAGCATTCAAAATGGCAAGCTGCACATTAAAGGTGATCCTAAAAAAATCCCATTTCCCAAGGGGGTTGATGGAGAGTTCACTTTAAATATTCCAGTCACTGGAGTGACTTATAGCCCAGTACCCACCTTGCCAAAAAATGAGGGTGAATGGTCAGCATTCACCAATGTCAATGGTGTTATTGCCATGAAAAATGAATTATTTACTGTAGATATTAGTCAAGGAAACTTTAAGCAAGTAGCCCTCAGCAAATTTCATGCAGAAATCCCAAGTGTTAGTGCCAAGCAATTGGTACTGAGCGTAAATGGCAACGCTCAAGGTGAGGCGCCACAAATGCTCGATTACCTGCTAGCTTCACCGGTAGGCAAAAAGCAAGTGAGCTTAGAGAAGAATTTACATGTCTCTGGGAATGCCAATCTTGATCTTGGTCTAAAGATTCCACTTTCAGGCAATGCCGACACAAATGTCGACATGAAACTGACCCTTCCAGGCAATAAGGTTCAATGGGGAGAGATTCCTCCACTCGAAAACCTCAAAGGGAAAATTCGTATTACCGACACCAATCCAGAATTTGAAGATGTCACCGCTAATTTTTTAGGGGGATCATTAAAGATTGCTACAGCGCCTTCGACTCCAGGAATACAGAATTACAGCATTACTGGTGATATTCGAGCAAACTTTATAAAAAATTATTTTGCAAATCATTCAAACAAAGAAGTAAGTGCGCTGACACAAGCCTTAAGTGGCTCCGTGAAATATGATGGCAACATCAATTTTTCTAAAGCTGGTGGTGAAACCAATCTGAAATTTGATTTGCGAGACTTTGGCAGTACGGCACCTTACCCAGCCTCTAAAGCAGTTGGTATACCAATGAACGGGCAAATTACCTTGAAGAATGCTCAGGCTAATAAATCCAATTCAAGCAGCATCAGCTGGACTGGAAAAATGGGTGATCTGTATACCTTCCAGGGTGCAATTGGTTCTGATAACGAATATCGTACCGCCTTAGGCATAGGCGGACCAGCCAACCCACCCCAACAAGGTTTTAGCCTGAACCTATTGATTAATGAATTGAATTTTGATGCTTGGCATGATTTTTTAAATGGACAAGCTAAAACCATCTCTGATCAAAAAGTGCCTAACTCCAGCAATAGCAATACTCAAATTACAGCTCAGATTAAAAAACTCACTGCGTTTGATCGCAATTGGAATGATGTTGGCATTATCAGCACTCAAAAGAATGGTGCCTGGCAAATTCGTCTTCTCTCACAGCAAGCTGCAGGGCAAATTCAATTTCAAGAAGCCAGTCAAAGTCACCCAAATGGTATTGTCAGCGGCATGTTAAGTCGCCTTAAAGTTCCTGGTAGCCTCACTAATGAATTATCCAAAACTCCTGCTAGCACGACCTCCAATAAAAAAGCACTTGAGCCAAACGATATCCCAAGTTTTGACTTAATGATCGAAGATTT
Source organism: Polynucleobacter sp. AP-Latsch-80-C2 (assembly GCF_018882185.1). Taxonomy (GTDB): domain Bacteria; phylum Pseudomonadota; class Gammaproteobacteria; order Burkholderiales; family Burkholderiaceae; genus Polynucleobacter. Next base: position 102,595 of record NZ_JACVOY010000006.1, read on the forward strand.
TTCGTGGTCTAAGGCGCAGTTAGGGCAAGTCAAAATCAAGGCTATTTCCAATAACAATGCCTTGAAGTTGGATGCCATTCAGACCAATAATCCACAGGCCAGCACCAATTTATCTGGTCAATGGATTGGGGGAGCGCAGAACCAAGTCGACCATACGCAACTCAAAGTTAACAGCAATGTCAAAGATGCCGGCCAACTCATTGCTCACTGGAGCCCTCAGCAGTCGATAGTTGGCGGCCAAGGACAGGTCACCGCCAATATTGAATGGGATGGTTCTCCTTTCAATCCCCAATATGAAACCTTTAAAGGAAATGCAAACCTAACACTGACAAAGGGGCGCTTACTTGAAGTTGATACCAGCGGCGCTCAAATTTTGGATGTACTGAGTTTACAAAGCCTCTTTAAATTTGCCACCCTAGATTTACAAGGTAGCCTTGGTGGCATCGTCACCAAGGGAACAACCTTTAACTCTATCACCGGGGCATTTGACATCAATAATGGGATTGCACAAACAAAAGAATTTTCAATGGATCTTGATCAGGCTCGTGTAGGCATGAATGGTCAAATTAATCTTGCTAAACAAACTCAAGATCTACGCATCACCATCTTCCCAACGATTGACGCTACCGCAGGCTCTTTAGCTGCTTTTGCTATTAATCCTATTGTTGGATTAGGTGCACTTGTGGGACAGTATTTAATTACCAGTCAAATTAATCGCAATTTCCAGTCAGACTATTTAGTTCAGGGCTCCTGGACAAGCCCCGAGGTTATCCCCCTCGATCAAAAGGGGCAACCAATTGATCCAAAAACAATGGATACGATTCGCAGCAAAGATCTGTTGAAGGAACAAAATAAGCCGTCCTCTAACAACCCTGCCAATGCCCCACAAAATCCAGCTAGACCTTTATGAGTACAAACAATAATTTGGCCGAGCTCAATATAGCCTCCATCCAAATGGTGTCGACACCAAGCGTAATAGAAAATTTGGAGACTGCCAGTAGATTGATCAGTGCAGCCGCTAATGCAGGCGCTCAAGTTGCCGTTCTTCCAGAATACTTTTGCTTAATGGGATTAAAAGATACCGATAAAGTAAATGCTCGCGAACGCTATCAAAGCGGCCCTATTCAAGAGCGGCTCTCCGCTATTGCCAAAGAAAATAATGTGTATTTAATTGCTGGCACGATTCCGCTTGAAGCCAGCAATCCTCAAAAAGTTCTCAATACCACCCTGGTCTTTGATCCACATGGTCAAAGCATTGGGCGTTACGACAAAATTCATTTATTTGGTTTTCAAACAAAAACTGAACGCTATCAAGAATCCGAAACCATTGAAGCAGGCAATGAGCCTGGGCTACTGAAAATTGCGATCGGTGGTCAGGAGTGGGTTATTGGTCTTAGCATTTGTTATGACCTGCGCTTTCCAGAGCTCTATCGCGCGCTCGGACAAGTTGATTGCCATGTGATTCCAGCGGCCTTTACCTACACCACCGGTAAGGACCATTGGGAAATTCTGCTGCGTGCTCGTGCCATTGAAAATCAATGCTACGTTTTAGCTTCCGCACAAGGGGGAACGCATCTGAATCAACGCCGCACCTGGGGGCATAGCATGTTAATTGACCCATGGGGTGAGGTTCTAGCGGATCTTCCTGAAGGCGAAGGCTTTATTTCTGGGGTTTTGTGCAAAGATAAATTAAACGATGTACGCTCTAAGTTACCGGCCCTTGTACACCGCAAGCTGTAAACCACCGAAAGATCTTCACAATCAATGAATGCACCAGAAGCACTGTTTCCCAGTAATTGGACAAAAGCTAAAAAACAAGCAGATCTACTCAAAGTAGCTAAATCTATTTTGCTTGAGCCAACTGGCCTTACAGAACAAGATTTACACCGTACTTTTGGCGATATGTTTACACACCGTTTAGACGATGCTGATCTATATTTTCAGCACACCCGTAGCGAGAGTTGGAGTCTCGAAGAGGGCATTGTTAAATCCGGAAGCTTCAATATCGATCAAGGTGTTGGAGTGCGAGCAATCTATGGTGATAAAACTGCCTTTGCTTATTCAGACGAAATCAACCTAGAGGCACTTAGTAAAGCCGCTAAGGCAACGCGTGTCATTGGCCCACAAGGTGGCAAACAAGCGTTAGCAAGCAAACTCTTTAATCCTGTTTCCAATAAGCTGTACACAGATATCAACCCTCTGAACTCTTTGCAACCTAAAGAAAAGATTGCCTTGTTAGAGAGCATTGAGCGACGTGCAAAAGCCCGTGACCCACGCATCATTCAGGTGATGGCTAGCCTTGCTGGAGAGTTCGACGTGGTCTTGGTAGTACGTGCTGATGGTTTACTAGCAGCAGATATTCGCCCACTGGTGCGAGTTTCGGTACATGTCATTGCGGAACAAAATGGGCGCCGCGAATCTGGATCTTCTGGCGGAGGAGCACGACATGACTACCAATATTTTGATACAGTACTCATCAATCGCTATGTAGATGAAGCGGTAGATGGCGCACTGGTAAACCTAGAGTCACGACCTGCACCTGCTGGACCAATGACAGTAGTGATGGGCCCAGGCTGGCCTGGCGTGCTTCTGCACGAAGCGGTAGGTCATGGACTTGAGGGTGACTTCAATCGCAAAGGCTCTTCTGCATTTGCGGGCCGCATCGGTCAACGCGTTGCCGCTAAAGGCGTCACGGTTGTAGATGACGGCACTCTTTCTGGACGCAGAGGCTCACTCAATATTGATGATGAAGGCACGCCAACTCAATGCACGACCCTGATTGAAGATGGTATTTTGAAGGGCTATATACAAGATAGCCTCAATGCACGTCTCATGAAAATGCCACTTACTGGCAATGGTCGTCGTGAAAGTTTTGCTTCTTTGCCGATGCCACGGATGACCAATACTTATATGCTGGCAGGTAAAGATGATCCTCAAGAAATTGTTGCCAGTATTAAACGGGGTCTGTATGCAGTCAATTTCGGCGGTGGGCAAGTGGACATTACCAGTGGAAAATTTGTTTTTTCAGCATCTGAGGCCTACTGGGTAGAAAACGGGAAAATTCAGTATCCCGTCAAAGGGGCGACCATTATTGGCAGCGGTCCAGAATCCTTAAAGCAGGTCTCCATGATTGGAAACGACCTGAAATTAGACAGCGGAGTTGGGGTTTGCGGCAAGGAAGGCCAAAGCGTACCGGTGGGAGTTGGACAGCCTACTTTACGGATTGATAGCCTTACTGTCGGCGGCACTGCCTGATATTGGCAAATTACGGCTTAAAATAGCCGTATGAGCCAACAAAATACTAATCCCGCCAATTGGTACTCCGCCGTTGATAAAACATCGGATACCGACGATCAACGCATCGACAATATTACTGTTCTGCCTCCGCCAGAGCATTTGATCCGCTTTTTCCCAATCTCTGGGACACCTACTGAAGCGCTGATTAGCAAAACTCGCAAAAAAATTCGTGACATTATTCACGGCAATGATGATCGTTTATTGGTCATCATTGGGCCATGCTCGATTCACGATCCAAGAGCGGCACTGGAATACTGTCATCGCCTCTTAGCAGAGCGCAAGCGTTTTGCAGGCGAACTAGAAATTGTGATGCGCGTGTATTTTGAAAAGCCACGTACTACGGTTGGCTGGAAGGGTTTGATCAACGACCCTTACTTAGATGAAAGCTATCGCATAGAAGAAGGCTTGCGTCTTGCACGCCAAGTCCTCATGGAAATTAATCGCCTTGGTATGCCTGCTGGCAGCGAATTCTTGGATGTAATTTCTCCGCAATATATTGCTGATCTGATTTCTTGGGGCGCCATTGGTGCTCGTACTACTGAGAGCCAAGTGCATCGCGAACTTGCTTCTGGCCTTTCTGCGCCGATTGGATTTAAAAATGGTACTGATGGCAATATCAAAATTGCTACCGATGCAATTCAAGCGGCCGGTCGTCCTCACCACTTCCTTTCCGTTCATAAGAATGGTCAAGTTTCCGTTGTGGAAACCAAAGGTAATAAAGACTGTCACGTTATTTTGCGCGGCGGTAAAGAACCTAACTATGAAGCACAGTTTGTTAAGGCTGCCTGCTCAGAGCTAGAAGCAGCAAAGCTTCCAGGCAGTTTGATGGTGGACTTGTCGCATGCAAACTCTAGCAAAAAACATGAGCGCCAGATCATTGTTGCTGATGACATTGCCACACAAATTGAATCAGGCTCAAATCAAATCTTTGGTGTCATGATTGAAAGTCATCTCAATGATGGTGCACAAAAATTTACCCCAGGAAAAGATGACCCGGCCAATCTGGAATACGGCAAGAGTATTACCGATGCCTGCATCAACTGGGACGATTCAGTGAAAGTGCTTGAGCGTCTTGCGATAGCTGTGAAAGAACGCAGAAGCAAAAAGAAATAAGTAAAACTTCCTCAGAAAACTCTGAAGAAATGAAAAGAGACTAAATTATTTAGTCTCTTTTTTTTCGTGCTTCCACAGCACATCTGTTCCGCCAGCAGCGCGATTCAGAATACGTGCCAGAACAAATAACAAATCAGACAGGCGATTCACGTACTGACGTGGTGAATCATATAAAGGCTCAGCCCAACCTAAACGCACAATCGAGCGCTCTGCTCTTCTACAAACTGTACGACAGACATGCGCTTGTGCTGCTGCACGGGTACCACCTGGCAAAATAAATTCCGTTAAAGGAGGAAGTTGCTTGTTATAAGTTTCCAACCAAACATCTAACTGGGCCACATGCTCTGGATTGAGCAATTTGTAATTAGGGATGCAAAGCTCGCCCCCTAAGTCGAATAAATCGTGTTGCACCTGCAAAAAAAGGGTTTTTAATTCAGGGGTAATACTTTCAGGGATGTCCTCGGTCATCAAAACACCGATTTCTGAATTGAGCTCATCGACGTCCCCCATGGCGCAAATCCGCAAATGATCCTTCTCTACGCGACTTCCGTCACCTAGACCAGTCATTCCGGCATCACCTGTTCTGGTAGCTATTTTTGATAATCGATTTCCCATGAGCTTGATTATAGGTAAATGGCTAAAATGATTCTTATGAATATGGTGACCCCACCCCCCGAACTAGCCGCTATTAGCGCCCTACAGTCCAAACTGGTTTCTGCCTTGAAACCCCTCCTTCCAGAGCACGCTTTGCTATGGGAACCAGAGGACACGATTCCCTACGAATGTGATGGTTTGGCAGCCTATCGCAAGATGCCATTAGCGGTAGCGCTTCCTGAAACAGAAGAGCAAGTTGCTCAAATTCTGAAGATTTGCTTTGACATGCAAATTCCGGTGGTGCCACGCGGGTCCGGTACCGGCCTGTCTGGTGGTGCCATGCCAATTTCTCAAGGCTTAGTTCTATCCCTCGCCAAACTTAAGAAGATTGTCAGCATCGATCCATTTACTCGCACTGCGGTGGTTCAACCCGGTGTGCGCAATTTGGCAATCTCTGAAGCGGTTGCTCATCTTGGTTTGTACTACGCACCCGATCCCTCCTCTCAAATTGCCTGCTCCATTGGTGGCAATGTCAACGAAAACTCTGGTGGCGTGCATTGCTTAAAGTATGGTCTCACTCTCCACAATGTTCTGCGTGTTCGCGGCGTTTTAATGAACGGTGAGATTGTGGAATTTGGTAGCCTCGCTCCAGACTCTCCTGGGCTCGATTTACTTGCCATCATGATGGGTAGCGAAGGCATGTTGGCAGTAGTTACTGAAGTAACAGTTAAATTGGTAGCCAAGCCAAAATTAGCGCGCGTGATCATGGCGAGCTTTGACGATATTGAAAAAGGTGGCAATGCAGTCGCTGCCATTATTGCTGCCGGCATTATTCCTGCAGGCCTTGAGATGATGGATAAAGCCACTACCCGTGCCGTTGAAGAATTTGTGCACGCTGGTTACGACTTAGACGCCGCTGCCATTTTGTTATGTGAGTCTGATGGCACCCCCGAAGAGGTTGCAGAAGAGATTGCACGAATGACCAAAGTACTAGAAGAGTCAGGTGCTAGCGGCATTCAGATCTCTAAGGATGAATCCGAACGCCTCAAATTTTGGAGTGGTCGCAAGAACGCTTTCCCGGCTGCAGGCCGTCTGGCACCAGATTATTACTGCATGGATGGCACCATTCCACGCCGACACATTGCCACCTTGCTCAAACGCATTGCAGGCATGGAAGAAAAATATGGGCTTGGCTGCTTAAACGTTTTTCATGCAGGTGATGGCAATATGCATCCGCTGATTTTATTTAACGGTGCTGATCAAGAAGAGTGGCATCGTGCAGAAGATTTTGGAACGGAAATTTTAGAAGCCTGCGTTGAACTTGGTGGAACCATTACTGGTGAACATGGTGTTGGTATCGAAAAGATCAACTCCATGTGCATTCAATTTGGCGAAGGTGAACGCGAGTCATTCTGGGGCGTCAAGAGTGCATTTGATCCGGAAAAATTACTCAATCCTGATAAAGCGATTCCAACTCTCACTCGCTGCGCCGAATATGGTCGCATGCGCATCAGCGGCGGCAAGCTCCCTCACCCAGAATTGGAGCGCTTCTAATGACGAGCTCCAATCAACATAATCCGGCGATAAAAGCATTTCAGGAGCAAATTCTGAATGCTGTCAGCAGCAAGCAAGCGCTCTCGATTCAAGGCGGGGGAACAAAGTCTTGGTATGGCAATGTCAATCAATATACAAAGCTGGATACCCGCGCATATTCAGGAATTTTGGAATATCAACCGGAAGAGTTAGTCATTACTGCTTGCGCAGGAACCCCTTTAAAAGAAATTGAAGCAGCCCTGCATGAGAAGAATCAGGTTCTCGCGTTTGAGCCTCCACATTTTGGTGCTGATACTACTTTTGGTGGCGCCATTGCTGCAGGTCTTGCTGGACCAGGGCGTATCAGTGTTGGCAACTTCCGTGACTTTGTTTTAGGTACCCGTATTCTGGATGGAAAAGGTCAAGACCTCTCTTTTGGCGGTAAAGTGATGAAGAACGTTGCTGGTTATGACGTCTCTCGCCTGCTTCCAGGATCCATGGGCACACTCTCATTGCTTTTAGAGGCATCAGTCAAAGTACTGCCTAAACCTGCTGCTACTGCTACGCTTCGCTGCCAAATCTCTCAAGCACAAGCACTCAAAGTATTAAACGAATGGGCTGGTCAACCGTTGCCGATTTCAGCAAGCTGCTGGATCGGTAATGCCGCAGGTGGAGATGGTGAGCTAACTATTCGCCTGGCTGGCGCCTCTGCAGCAGTTAAAGCAGCCATTCCATTAATGAGTTCTTTAGTTCTTGCGACTGAAGTAGATCCACAAATAGCTCAAATATTTTGGGATGAACTGCGTGAGCAGCAATTACCAGCCTTTGATGCTCTTGGAGCAGACCAAACGCTATACCGTTTAGCGCTTCCGGCTGCCTGCGGTCCTTTAAGCATTCCAAATGCGGATCCTCAAATCGTATTGGAGTGGCATGGACAACAACGTTGGATAAAAGCTCCTGGTGATGCTGCTACTTTTGAAGCGATCAAAAAATTAGCTACTGCTAATGGCGGGCATGCGACTCGCTTTAAGCAAGGCAGCAATGTTGATCCTGCTTTTCAGCGCTTCACCTTACTCAGCGAACAAGCGCATTCCAAGGCGCTTGAACTTGTTCAGGCACGTCTGCGATCTGCATTCGATCCATCAGGCGTATTTGCCACTTCCCGTCTTCCTTAAGTAGCTCTATGCAAACTCAACTCGCCCCTCAATTTGCCAATACCCCAGAAGGGATAGAGGCAGCTCGCATCCTAGGCAAATGTGTTCACTGTGGTTTTTGTACGGCAACCTGCCCTACCTATCAAATACTGGGTGATGAACTCGATGGTCCGCGTGGACGCATCTATCTGATCAAGCAAATTGCTGAAGGCCAGGCGCCTACTGAAAAAACGCGTCTTCATTTAGATCGCTGTCTGACTTGCCGCAATTGTGAAAGCACTTGTCCAAGCGGTGTTCAATATGGCAACTTAATTGATATCGGACGCAAATGGGCAGAAGAAAACACGCCCGAGCGACCTCTTGGACAGAGATTAACTCGTTGGGCTCTTAAAGAAGGTCTCACAAAACCAGCTTTATTTAATTCTGCAATGGCTTTAGGACGATTGGTACGACCACTTATGCCTAGCGGGGTAAAGCGCAAGATTCCAGAACTGAAAAATAAAGCGCTGGCAGCATCCACCAATCCATATACAAGACCAAGCGCTAACCATGCGCGCAAAATGCTATTGCTAGAGGGGTGTGTGCAACCTGGAATGCTACCCAATATCAACTCGGCGACAGCCCGTGTATTGGATGCACTAAAGATAGAGTTGATCAGCGCTCCCAATGCGACCTGCTGCGGAGCTTTACGCTACCACCTCAACGATCAAAGTGGCGGTCTCGATAACGCGAGACAAAATATCGATGCTTGGTGGCCTCTGGTCGACCAAGGTGTTGAAGCGATTGTGATGACCGGATCTGGCTGTGGCGTCATGGTGAAAGACTATGGTCACCTCCTTGCCAACGATCTAAAATATGCAGAAAAAGCCAAAATCATTTCTGAGTTGACTAAGGATATTTCAGAAATATTACCTAGCTTACAAACTGAATTAGTTCAACTCATCGGCAACGATCCAAAGCCAGGCGTGGTGTACCACCCTCCCTGCACCCTGCAACATGGCCAACAAATTCGCGGAAAAGTAGAGGGTCTGCTCTCGAGTATTGGCATCGGAGTACGTTTATGTGCCGATAGTCATCTGTGCTGCGGTTCTGCTGGAACCTATTCAGTCACCCAGCCCGAACTTTCCGAGCAATTACGCAAAAATAAATTAGCGCATTTGAATACTGCGTGCGAAGAATTTGATGCCGATGTCATTGTTTCAGGAAATATTGGCTGCATTACGCACCTACAGCAAGACAATAAGCCTGTTTTGCATTGGATTGAAATTGTGGATCAGCTCCTGAGTAAACAAGCGTCTTAATGAACTCCATCATAGCTAACCTTATGCAAGTTCGGCAGCGTATTGAACTTGCTACCTTGGCTGCAAAACGCGAGCCTGAAGATGTTGAACTATTGGCGGTGAGCAAAACCTTTCCAGCAAGGGCCATTGAAGAGGCAATGCATGCCGGTCAATCTGCGTTTGGCGAAAACTATGTGCAAGAAGCCGTTGAAAAAATTGTCCAGCTCGAAAAACTGCGTCCTTGGTTAGTGTGGCACTTTATTGGTCCGCTCCAAAGCAATAAAACGAGAGAGGTGGCAGAACATTTTGATTGGGTTCACAGTATTGATCGCCTCAAAATTGCAGAACGCCTATCTTCTCAGCGTGGTGAATTTCCCAATATGGCGCCTTTGCAACTGTGCATCCAGGTCAATGTCAGTGACGAGGATAGTAAGAGCGGTGTACCCCTTGCGCAAGCTGAAGCCCTTTGTAATGAAGTTTCAAAATTGCCCAATGTCGTTCTCAGGGGCTTAATGGCGATTCCGGCTCCTAACCCTGACACCGCATTACAGCATCAAGCCTTTGCCGCTGTAAGAGAATGCTTTGTTGGTATTTTGGCAGCCCATTCCGTGGATCCAGGCTTCCAATTTTTTGACACCCTCTCCATGGGCATGTCTGACGACTTAGAGTCAGCCATTGCTGAAGGTAGTACGATGGTTCGCGTAGGAACGGCCATTTTTGGGAAGCGGGATAAAATTAACGCATGAGCTCAAAGACCAATACCAACGCACATATCACCTTCATCGGCGGCGGTAATATGGGCCGCGCCCTCATTAGTGGCCTATTGGCAAATGGCTTTAATGCCAATCAAATATCTGTTGTGGAAGCAAATACGGCTACTGCACAAAATCTTCAGAATGATTTCAAGATACAAATTATTAATGCCTTAGAAAACATTGCATTTGATTTTTCTAAAAATAATATTGTCGTAATGGCGATCAAGCCACAAGACTTTAATGTGGTTGCTAAAGGATTAGCGCCCAAACTAAAACATGCATCTGCACCAAGCCCATTAGTTCTCAGCATTGCTGCTGGGATTCGCCTGGGAGATATGGGCCGTTGGTTAGATCAAAAACGTTGCGTGCGTGCCATGCCAAATACTCCCGCCCTCATTGGCAAAGGTATTACTGGTCTTTTTGCTAACACCGATATCCATGCAGATGATCGTGCCTTAGCCGAAACGATATGCAAGGCAGTTGGTCAATCCGTTTGGGTTGCAGATGAAAAGTTGATGGATGCCGTCACCGCTGTTTCAGGTAGCGGCCCAGCTTATGTATTTGCATTCTTAGAAGCCATGCAATCTGCTGGAGAAAAATTAGGCTTAGATACACAAACTGCTCGCAAGCTAGCATATGCCACTCTTGAGGGTGCCACACAGCTGGCTCAAAACTCGAGTGAATCAGCCAGCGTATTGCGCGAGAGAGTCACATCTAAAGGCGGCACTACAGCCGCTGCTCTAGAAGTTTTATCTCAAGATGGCTGGCATGGCATTTTAGAAAAAGCCATTGCTGCGGCAGATCAGCGCGGCAAAGTCATGGGTGATGAATTGGGTAAGAGCTAAGCTCCCACTAATTCAGACTCAATCCCAGCACAATTCCTAAGAATAAAAATCCGCCCAACCAATTGTTGTGACGAAAGGCTTGAAAGCACTCTTCTCGTTTGCGAGTAGAAACCAGCTTCAAGTGATAGATGGCACAAGCTAATGCCGCAAACCAGCCGATCAAGAAGTAATTACTCAAACACGCTAAATTAGCCACCCACAGCTGACTGAGAAACAAGATGGCGTAGCTCAGGCCAATCCCAAGGACATCGTAGCGACCAAAGGTGATGGCTGAAGTTCGCAAACCCAGTCGAATGTCGTCATCTCTATCAACCATCGCATAAGCGGTATCGTATGCAATGGCCCAAAAAATATTGCCGATGAATAAAATCCAAGCCTCCAAAGGAATGAAATCCAAGACAGCAGCGTAAGCCATCGGAATACCAAAACCAAATGCAATTCCCAGAACAGCCTGAGGCATTGCAAAAAATCGTTTTGTAAAAGGGTAAATAAAGGCAACGAGCAAAGCTAGAACAGACAACTGTTTAGTAAAGGCATTAAGCGGTTGTATCAACCAGAATGCGAGCAAAGCCAAGACCAGCGCCACACCCACTGCCTCTTTACCGGAGATCTTGCCACTGGTTACCGGACGTCCTTGCGTTCGCATCACATGCCGATCAAAGTCTCGATCAGCATAGTCGTTAATGGCGCAACCAGCGCTGCGCATTAAAAAGGTGCCGACAACAAAGATCAGCAATATAGAAATATCGGGTACACCACTACTCGCAAGCCACAATGCCCATAGCGTAGGCCACAAGAGTAAGAGCGTTCCAATCGGTTTATCCAACCTAATCAGGTACGCATAAGAAGTGAGACGGTCAATCAAAGCCATAGCGCAATTATCACGCCTTTAGAAACTCAGCACGCGATCCCAGCCAGCGCTCTAAGTGGCGCTCTACGATGTCGGCATGATCGGCTAAGAGACGATCTGCGGCTTGTTGCGCCAACTCAATCAGCCATGCATCACGTTGTAAATCCACAAAACGCAACATCGCATCGCCCGACTGCTTAGCCCCCAACAACTCACCAGGACCCCTAAGCGATAGATCTCGCTCGGCAATCACAAAACCATCTGAGACTTCGCGCAAGGTTTGTAGGCGTTCTTTAGCCGCCATCGAAAGTGGCTCTGCATACATCAAGATACAAACCGAATCAGCCGATCCCCTGCCGACTCGTCCACGCAATTGATGTATTTGGGCATAGCCAAAGCGCTCCGCATGCTCAATGACCATTAATGCCGCATTAGGTACATCTACTCCAACCTCAATGACGGTAGTAGCTACCAATAATTGAATCTCATTTGCCTTAAATGCTGCCATCACCGCTGCTTTTTCTTCTGCTTTTAGTCGCCCATGCACCAGTCCCACTTTAAAACTTGGCAAGGCTTGGGTTAACTGCTCAAAACTTTCAACCGCTGTTTGCAACTGAAGTGCTTCTGACTCTTCAATTAAGGGGCATACCCAATAAGCCTGCAGGCCTTTTTCTAGCCAACTTTGCAAGCCACTAATGACTTCATCACGACGGCTGGCTTTCACCACCTTGGTAGTGATGGGTTTGCGTCCTGGAGGAAGTTCATCAATCACAGAGACGTCTAAATCTGCGTAGTAAGTCATTGCGAGTGTGCGCGGTATTGGCGTAGCCGACATCATTAACTGATGGCAGTAGAACAATTCAGAGCCAAGACGTTGTTGAATTTCCAAACGCTGGCGAACTCCAAAGCGATGCTGCTCATCTATTACCGCCAAACCTAATTTAGAAAAGTGCACGCTCTCCTGAATCAAGGCATGAGTCCCAATAATGAGCTGAGCTTCACCGTTTTCAATCATTTCTTGAGCGAGTCTTTTTTCTTTTGCTTTCAAGCTACCGGATAACCAAGCAATCTTCACACCCAAGGGCTCAAACCATTCTTTCATCTTGAGAAAATGTTGCTCAGCCAAGATCTCCGTTGGCGCCATCACAGCAGCCTGATATCCATGATCCATCACTCGTGCAGCCGCCAGGGCAGCCACAACCGTCTTACCGCTACCGACATCCCCTTGCAATAATCTGTTCATCGGGAATGATTTCGATAGGTCATTTCCAATCTCAGTCCAGACGCGATCTTGTGCGGCAGTTAAGGTGAACGGCAATACCTTGAGGAGTCCAGCTTCAATACTGGTTTGATCTTTTCCCAATTTGGCAAAACTAGGAGCATGACGTTCTCTGCGAATCGCGTGAGCTCGCTTTAAAGAAATTTGTTGAGCGAGTAACTCTTCAAACTGCACACGACGCCACGCTGGATGTGTCCGCTCTAGCAATGCTTGGGTATTGGCATCGGCTGGAGGTTGATGCAAATAAGTAATAGCCGCTTGTAGGCTTGGCCAGTCATTACTTGGAAGCAACTGAGTCATTAATTGCTTTGGCAAGAACTCTGCCAAACTCTCCCGCAAACTTGGATCACGCAATGCTTGTGTGACAGCTTTGCGAATAATAGTTTGGGAAATACCAGCACTAGCGGGATATACCGGAGTAAGGCTCATCGGCAGGGGTGCGTCTGGAGCAAGCGCCCGCACAGTAGGATGAACCATCTCGGAACCCTGAAATCCATCCCGTATTTCGCCACGTACTCGCACATGGGTGCCAACCGCCATTTGTTTTTGCTGGCTAGGATAAAAGTTCAGAAATCGTAGTTGGAGGGTTTGGGAGTCATCTTCAATCGTGACCACCATCTGTCTTCTGGGTCTAAAGAGCACTTGATTGCGGATCACTACGCCCTGAGTTTGAACAGAATTGAACCTGCCATGGCTAATGGCCTCCTCAATCGTCAGCAACTCTGTTTCATCTTCATAACGAGATGGAAGATGCAAAGCAAGGGCCATGGGACTGTCTAAACCCATTTTTTGGAGTGAAGTTGGCGCTTGTTTACTAGTCATCGTTAAAATCTCATACCTGATGGTAATGCTATGCAACTCTCTGACTTCAATTACGAACTTCCCAACGATCTAATCGCCCAGCATCCCTTGGCGAATAGAACCGATAGTCGTCTCCTGGAACTCAGGCCCGATGTGGATCAACACGTCCAATTGGTAGATCGTCAGTTTAGAGAAATCCTTGACCTTGTGAAGCCTGGGGATTTATTGGTATTTAACGACACCAAAGTCATTCCTGCACGATTACATGGCAAAAAGGAAACAGGGGGATTGGTTGAGCTCTTGATTGAGCGCATTAGCGGCGAACAACAGGCCTGGGTTCAGATCCGTGCATCCAAGGTGCCCAAGACCGGATCTATTGTGCATATTCACAATCAAGCGGGCGAAACCTTTGATGTTGAAATGATTGGGTATGACGGACGCTTCTATGAAGTGCGCTTCCCAGAAAATGTGTTTGCACTGCTGGAGCGCTTTGGCGAACTTCCATTGCCCCCCTACATTGAGCACCAACCTGACGGAGAAGATGCGCAGCGCTACCAAACCGTTGTTGCTAAAAACCCAGGCGCTGTTGCTGCACCAACTGCAGGCTTACACTTTGATGAATCTATTCTGCAGCAACTGCGCGATGTAGGCGTCAATCATGCGACAGTGACCTTGCATGTTGGTGCGGGGACCTTTACCCCGGTTCGCGAAGAAGATCTCACAAAACACAAAATGCATTACGAATGGTTCTCTATTCCAGAGTCCACCCTAAAGATGATTGAGGAAACGAAGCGCAATGGTGGTCGCATCATCGCAGTAGGCACCACCAGCCTGAGAGCCCTAGAGAGCCAAGCCATCAGCGGCCAAAGCAGTGGTGAAACCAATCTCTTTATTACGCCTGGCTTCCAATTTAAAACGGTTGATTGCTTACTGACCAACTTTCATCTGCCAAAATCTACCTTATTAATGCTGGTCAGTGCTTTTGCGGGCGTAGATAATATCCGCGCTGCTTATCAACATGCCATTCAACAACAATATCGTTTCTTTAGTTATGGAGATGCGATGTTTTTACGCCGACTCGAGACTACAAAGTTATGACCAAACCTGTTCACTTCAATATCTTGGCACGCGACTCACAAAGTCCAGCGCGCCTTGGTCAACTCGATCTACCTCATGGGAGCGTACAAACTCCGATCTTCATGCCAGTAGGTACCTATGGCACCGTGAAGGCGATGACGCCACGAGATCTCGAAGAAGCTAAAGCGCAAATTATTTTGGGAAATACTTTTCATCTATGGCTTAGACCAGGGCTAGATGTTATTAAAAAACATGGTGGCCTACATCGCTTTATGGGTTGGGATAAACCAATCCTGACTGACTCCGGTGGCTTTCAGGTATTTAGCTTAGGTGCATTGCGTAAGATTTCTGAAGAGGGTGTTACCTTTGCATCCCCTATCAATGGCGACAAATTATTTATGTCCCCCGAAGTATCGATGGAGATTCAGGCGGTTTTAAATAGCGACATCGCTATGCAATTTGATGAGTGCACGCCTTATGAAGTTAAGGGCCAAGCCACTTCTGAGAAAACGGCACGCGCCTCACTAGAAATGTCCCTTCGCTGGGGTGATCGTTCATTAAAGCGCTTTCGGGAACTGGAAACTGGCAATGGACTCTTTGGCATCGTCCAAGGCGGCATGTTTGAAAACCTGCGGGAATTTTCTTTAGATGCAGTAAGTCAGCAAGGATTCGATGGCATCGCCATTGGCGGACTTTCCGTCGGGGAACCCAAACCTGAATTTGAGCGCATTCTGAATTTCACAGCACCCAAACTCCCAGAGCACATGCCGCATTACCTTATGGGAGTAGGAACGCCAGAAGACTTAATTCTGGGAGTCAGCCTTGGCATCGATATGTTCGATTGCGTTATGCCAACTCGAAATGCCCGGAATGGTTGGTTATTTACCCGTTTTGGTGACCTCAAGCTGCGCAATTCAGGCTATAAGGACGATGATCGCCCTGTAGACCCTACCTGCGGCTGCTATACCTGCCAAAACTTCACTAGATCCTACTTAAATCACCTCCAAAAGGCCAATGAGATCCTGGGTTCCCAGCTGAATACGATTCACAATCTCTCTTACTATCTGCAATTAATGACCGAAGTCCGAGAGGCCTTGAGCAAGGACCGATTTAGTGCCTATCGCGAGGAATTCCACAGCAATCGCCAGCGTGGCGTAGAGCCCGGGCAGGATTAATAGCCCTACAAGGGCGTAGCCCCCTCCAAATCACCTCCAAAGCCCCACACAGTTTAGAATTGCGGGTTTACGGCTTTGCTTAAAAGCCTAAAACTAAAGCAGTTTCCAAATAGTCTTTAACGGAGGTTTTGTATGTGGATTAGTAACGCTTTTGCCCAGGCACCAGCTGCGGGCGCAGATTCAAGTGGTTTGATGAGCTTTCTTCCCCTGGTTTTGATGTTTGCAGTTTTGTACTTCATCATGATTCGCCCACAAATGAAGCGTCAAAAAGAAACTAAAGCAATGCTCGGAGCATTAGCAGTTGGCGATGAAGTAGTTACTGTTGGCGGCATCATGGGCAAAGTCACTGCATTAAAAGATGATGTAGTCACTGTTGAAATTGCTGCCGGCACTGCAGTGCAGATGCAAAAAGGTGCTATCACCACAGTTTTGCCAAAAGGCACATTGAAGTCCGCTTAATTAGTTAGTTAAAAAGTATCTCAATATGAATCGCTACCCTCTCTGGAAATACCTGGTTATCGCCGTTGCTTTACTGATCGGCGGACTGTATTCATTACCCAATTTCTATGGTGAGGCGCCTGCGGTTCAAGTCTCGTCCGCCAAACCAACCATCAAGGTTGATTTGGCGACACAGTCTCGTGTTGAAAAAATTCTGTCAGAAGCTGACATCGCCAACACCGGTATCTTTTTTGAAGCAACCGGTAATGTTGGCTCTATTAAAATTCGTTTTAACAATACCGATATTCAACTGCGTGCTCGTGATCTCTTGCAGCAGAAATTAAATATCGATCAAAACGACCCCAACTTTACTGTTGCACTCAACCTACTCTCTAATACCCCGGGCTGGCTAAATGCACTCAATGCCCTCCCAATGCCCTTAGGTCTTGACCTGCGTGGCGGTGTTTACTTCTTGCTGCAGGTAGACATGAAGGGTGCAGTCCAAAAGAAAGTGACTTCATTAGCAAGCGATATTCGCACTCAATTGCGCGATAAGAATGTGCGCCACCAAGGCATTGAGCGCGGTACCGATTCCATCACTATTAATTTTGGTAGCACAACCGAAGCTGATGCAGCACGCTCAGTGCTGATGACTAGCCAGCCAGAATTAATTTGGCAAGTAAAGCCTACTGGCCTCTCACCAAAATTACTTGGTGAATTTAAGCCAGCCGCATTAAAAGAAATTCAAGATAACGCTGTTAAGCAAAACATCATCACTTTAAACAAGCGCGTTAATGAGTTAGCCGTTAAAGAACCTGTGATTCAGCAACAAGGTGCAGAGCGCATCGTTGTGCAATTACCTGGCGTACAAGATACTGCGCGCGCCAAAGACATCATTGGACGCACTGCAACCCTCGAGTCACGTCTAGCGGATCCGATTGTTTCTACGATTGGCATTGGCGAAACACCGCCTCCTGGCATGGATGTGTTCCGCTTTGGCGAAACCCGTCAAGGTGTTTTCAAGAAATCCGTGATTTTCAGTGGTGATCGCATTACAGATGCAAGTGCTGGCTTTGATCAAAACCAAAGACCTGCAGTCAACATCTCCTTGGACGCTGCTGGCGGCCGAGTGATGCAAGAAGTAACTCGTGAAAACATTGGTAAGCCGATGGGCATGATTCTCTTTGAAAAAGGCAAGGGTGAAGTACTCACGATTGCCACGATTCAAGGAGAATTTGGCTCTAAATTCCAAATTACTGGTCAACCAACTACTGCAAGCGCGAATGACTTAGCACTCTTGCTTCGCGCAGGCTCACTAGCTGCTCCAATGGAGATTATTGAAGAGCGCACTATTGGACCAAGCTTGGGTGCCGAAAACATTGAGAAGGGCTTCAAATCCCTATTAATCGGCTTTACTGCTATCGCGATTTTCATGATGGTCTACTACCTGCTCTTTGGCTTTTTCTCAGTGATTGCTCTAGCAGTCAACTTGCTCTTATTGATCTCTGTTCTATCCATGTTGCAGGCAACCCTTACCCTACCTGGTATTGCGGCGATGGCCTTGGCACTTGGTATGGCGATTGACTCCAACGTATTGATTAACGAACGTATTCGTGAAGAGTTGCGCAATGGTGCTAGCCCACAGACTGCAATTGCAGTAGGCTTTGATAAAGCCTGGGCAACTATTTTGGACTCTAACGTCACCACCTTGATTGCTGGTCTGGCATTGCTTGCTTTCGGATCAGGCCCGATCAAAGGATTTGCGGTAGTTCACTGTCTTGGTATTTTGACCTCGATGTTCTCAGCAGTCTTCTTCTCACGTGGCCTTGTCAACCTTTGGTACGGCAGACATAAAAAGATTCAGAAACTCGCTATTGGCCAAGTTTGGCGCCCACAGGAGAAATAAGTCATGGAATTTTTTCGCATCAAAAAAGATATTCCATTTATGCGCCATGCATTGGTGCTTAATGCGATTTCTCTCATCACCTTCTTAGCAGCAGTCTTTTTCCTCTGGCATAACGGTTTACATCTTTCTATCGAATTTACCGGCGGTACCGTAATGGAGGTGAGCTATCCCCAAACAGCTCCGCTCGATTCCATCCGCACTAAAGTAGAAAAGTTAGGCTATGCAGATACGCAGATTCAAAACTTTGGTAGCTCACGCGATGTGATGATTCGTCTGCCATTACAAAAAGATGCTGAAGGTAAACTGATTTCTTCTGCCGATCAAAGCACTGCGGTAATGCAAGCGCTTGACCCAAGCGCTACTGGCGTTAAGCTTCAGCGCGTTGAGTTCGTAGGTCCGCAAGTTGGTCAAGAATTGGCTATTGACGGTCTGAAAGCGCTGATCTTTGTGATCATTGGCATCGTGGTGTATCTCTCATTCCGCTTTGAGTGGAAATTCGCTTTAGCCGGCATCATCGCGAACTTACATGACATTGTGATCATCTTGGGCTTCTTTGCCTTTTTCCAGTGGGAGTTTTCACTCTCAGTGCTCGCTGCAGTGTTGGCAGTCTTAGGCTACTCCGTAAACGAGTCTGTGGTGATCTTTGACCGTATTCGCGAAAACTTCCGCAAGTACCGCAAGATGAACACGCGCGAAATTATTGATAACGCAATTACCAGCACCATCAGCCGTACCGTTATTACTCACGGTAGTACTGAAATGATGGTTCTAGCGATGTTGATATTTGGTGGCCCAACCCTGTTCTACTTTGCGTTGGCACTGACCATTGGTATTTTGTTTGGTATTTACTCTTCAGTATTCGTTGCCGCAGCCTTGGCAATGTGGCTGGGTGTCACCCGCGAAGATTTAGTCAAGGGCGACAAAAAACCAGATGACAACTCCCGCAACGACGACCCTAACTTTGGTGCTAGAGTCTAAGCAAGCGTAAAGTTTTGATGATCAAGGGCGGCAATAATTCTATTTGTCGCACCTTGATGTTCCACTGAATAAGTCTTTGCAGCACTCGCCATCTGCGCTAACTCAGCCGGATTCAGTAATAAAGACTTCAAGGCCTCCATCAATGCGATGGGTTCACCAAGTAGCAAATCCCCTTTGATTCGTTTCGCAGCACCTGCATCTAGGGCATCAATAGATGCTTGTTGAAAGTTGTAAGTATGCTCACCCAGCAAGACTGGGCATCCAGCAGCGCAGGCCTCAATCAAATTCTGACCACCAAAGCGCAAGAGACTTCCACCCATCACCACTAAGTCTGCGGCACTGTAATACATTGGCATCTCACCCATGGAGTCGCCTAAAACTACATCTAGGTCGGCATTGTCTTTAGGAATGTCCTGCCACTCAGTGCGTCTGCGAAATTTCAATCCAGTCGCATGAATCTGATCAGCCACTTCAGTGAAGCGCTCAGGATGACGCGGCACGATACACAACAAGGGTGGCATATCAAAAGCATGATTGAGCAATAAATCTTTCCAGGCTTTCAAGATGATGGCTTCCTCACCATCACGGGTACTGGCAGCACACACCATTAAACGATGACTTGCGTGTAAATTTTCTTGCCATGCTTTACCTTGCTTCACTAAAGCAGGATCAAGTGGCACATCAAACTTCAAATTACCCACTACCTCAATATCTTTAACGCCAAGACTGCGGTAGCGCTGCGCATCAAATTCTGTCTGAGCCAAGATACCGGCAAACGCCTGAAACAAAGCGCGCCCTGCCTTACCAAATTGATTTACACGACGTGCACTTCGCTCGGAGAGGCGCGCATTCACTAAGAACAAAGGCAAACCTTTGTCAGCACAACGAAACACCACGGTAGGCCAAGCTTCGGTTTCCATGAAGAGTCCAAGCTTGGGTGCGAAGGTATTCAAAAAATGTTCAACAGACCAACACAGGTCATAAGGCAGATATACCTGACGAATCTTGCCTGCTACGATCTCTTTACCAAACAACTGCTTGCCAGTACGGCGACCATTGAGCGTCATGTGCGTCAGCAAAATGGATTCGCCTTTGGCAAGATAAGCATCAATCAGGGGTTGCGCTGCGCGGGTCTCACCTACTGATACCGCATGAATCCACACGACACCCTTGGTAACGGGCTTGCTATAGCCAAAGCCAAGGCGCTCAGGAATGTGGTGTAAGTAAGAAAAAGCATGGCGTGACCGCCAGGCAAGGCGGATGAAAGCTAATGGCAATAAGAGATGCCAAAGCAATTGATACGCTGCAAACCAAACACGGGGACGTGCCCCGTATTCTGAAGCGGGAGTCAGACTCACTTTTTCAGACGTTCGGTCAACTCGACCGCCTTACCTAAATAAGAAGACGGTGTCATTTCTAAGAGACGGGCTTTTGCATCATCGGGGATTTTCAATCCACGAATGAAGTTCTGCAAATCAGCCTGATTGATGCCTTTACCGCGAGTGAGTTCTTTTAGCTGCTCATACGGATTCTCAATGCCATAACGACGCATCACTGTCTGGACGGGTTCTGCCAACACCTCCCAGCACGCGCCTAAGTCAGCAGCAATAGCAGCATGATTCACTTCTAGTTTGCCCAAACCACGTAATGCGCTGTCATACGCTAAAACGCTGTGACCAAACGCAGGGCCTAAATTGCGTAACACTGTGGAATCAGTAAGGTCGCGCTGCCAACGGGAGATAGGTAATTTTTCTGCGAGGTGGCGCAACAAGGCATTTGCCACACCCAAATTACCTTCAGAGTTTTCAAAGTCAATTGGGTTTACTTTATGCGGCATGGTTGAAGAACCAATCTCACCTGCCTTAGTACGTTGCTTAAAGTAACCAACAGAAATGTAAGCCCAGAAATCACGGTCCATATCCAAGAGGATAGTGTTAGCACGAGCAATCGCATCAAACAATTGCGCCATACCATCATGCGGCTCAATCTGAATGGTGTACGGGTTGAACGTTAAACCGAGACGTTTCTCAACAACGCCTTTAGAAAAATTTTCCCAATCAAAATCTGGGTACGCAGAAATGTGCGCGTTGTAATTACCCACTGCGCCATTCATCTTGCCAAGGAGTGGTGCGGCAGCGATAGAGGCAATCGCACGCTCCAAACGCTTAGCAATATTGGCGATTTCTTTACCCAAGGTGCTTGGGGAGGCAGGTTGACCATGAGTACGCGATAACAATGGCACCTTAGCATTCTCAAGCGCTAAATCAGTGAGCACAGACAAAATCTTGTTTAACTGCGGCAAGAGCACTTCATCACGTGCGCCACGCAACATCAAACCATGCGAGGTGTTATTAATATCTTCAGAGGTACAGGCGAAATGAATGAACTCGCTAGCCTTTAGTAAGTCGGGACGTCCTGAAACTTTTTCTTTTAAGAAATATTCAACAGCCTTCACGTCATGATTGGTGACTGCTTCAATATCTTTAATTCGCTGAGCATCCGCATCCGAGAAATTCTCGGTAAGAGAAAGCAAGAAGACTTCGTCGGCAGCGCTGATTTTTGGAACATCAGCTAGGCCGGCAGATGCCAAAGCCAACAGCCAATGAATCTCGACAAATACCCGTTGGCGCATAAAGGCAGCCTCGGATAACCAAGGGCGAAGCGCATCTAATTTTCCGGCGTAGCGGCCGTCTAAGGGGGAAAGGGCATTAAGGGTTGAAAGCGGCTGACTCACGGATATTGCCTTTGCACTGAATATGTCAATAAAACCTGATTTTAATGCGTTCTGCCAGCCTTCCTCAGGATGGCTATACTGTGCCCATGAAACTCATCGGATCCCTTACCAGCCCCTACGTACGCAAAGTACGCATTGTTTTCTCGGAAAAAAAGCTTGATGTTGACCATGTACTGGAAAACGTTTGGTCTCCCGACACCATCATTGGCCAAACCAACCCTTTAGGCAAGGTTCCTTGCCTGGTTTTGGATGATGGCGGGGTCATTTATGACTCGCGCGTGATCGCTGAGTACGCTGATGGACTGAGCCCCGTATCTAAGCTTATTCCAGCAGATACCCGTGATCGTGCCTCTGTAAAGACTTGGGAAGCCCTATCTGACGGAATTATGGATGCGGGCATTTTGGCGCGCTTAGAGCTCACCTTGCGCCCGGCAGAACAGCAAAGCCAAGTGTGGGTAGATCGTCAAATGGGCAAAATTGACACTGCATTACGTCAGATGTCTGAGCATCTTGGTGAAAATGCTTGGTGTCATGGCAATCAAATGACTTTGGCAGACATTGCTGTTGGTTGTGCGATTGGATATTTATTGTTGCGCTTTCCAGAAGTGAAATGGCAAACGCAATACCCCAATCTTGATCGCCTCTATCAAAAATTAATGCAGAGAGCTTCGTTTGTTGAAACTGCCCCACCTGCGGCGTAAGTTTTAATTTTTAGGCGGAAATAATTCCGCCACCCAGACAAATATCACCGTCGTATAAAACGGCTGATTGCCCTGGTGTGACTGCCCACTGTGCATCCGGAAAACTTAATGCAAAACTGAGTGGTCCTTCTTTGCCACCACTGATTGCGCAAGCAGAATCGCTTTGACGGTAACGCGTCTTCGCCGAATAATTTCCTGAAGCCGGTGCACTTCCTGCAACCCAACTTGCATCAATTGCTTCAAGCCTGTTAGCCAATAACCATGGGTGTTCATGGCCTTGCGCCACATAGAGAGTGTTGTTTGCGACATCCTTGCGCGCCACATACCAAGCATCGCCATTACCGTCCTGGCTACCGCCTAGTCCAATGCCTTTGCGCTGTCCCAAGGTAAAGAAAGCCAAACCCATATGTTCACCAACTACTTTACCTTCTGGCGTCTTAATAGGACCAGGCGTAGTTGGTAGATAACGGTTTAAGAATTCTCTAAAAGGACGTTCGCCAATAAAGCAAATTCCGGTGGAATCTTTTTTGCGTGCATTCGGTAAAGCAATTTTTTCTGCAATCTCGCGCACCTCGGTTTTTGGAATTTCTCCAAGCGGAAATAAAACATTTGCTAATTGACTTTGCGTCAAGCGATGTAAAAAGTAACTTTGATCTTTGCTAGCATCCACCGCTTTTAATAATTGCACTTTGCCAGCTACATGACGCACTCTGGCATAGTGACCGGTAGCAATCGCATCAGCACCCAAACTCATCGCGTGATCTAAGAATGCTTTGAACTTGATTTCGGCATTACAAAGGACATCGGGATTGGGGGTTCGCCCTGCGGCATATTCACGCAAAAAGTCGGCAAAGACTCTTTCACGGTATTCAGCGGCAAAGTTCACTACCTCGACATCGATGCCAATCAAATCAGCTACTGAGACAACATCCAGCCAATCTTGACGGGCTGAGCAATATTCATCGTTGTCGTCATCCTCCCAATTTTTCATAAAGAGGCCCACCACTTCGTAGCCCTGCTCTTTAAGCATCCAGGCGGCAACCGATGAATCCACCCCTCCAGACATGCCAATGACGACTTTCTTGGGATTTGTGGGCGGTATTGAGGAAGAATTGAGCGGGATCATCAAAAAATGCGAAAATTCAATATAAGCTGACAGACCCCATTGTAGAAGTCTTAGTCCGATTCCACAGGAATTTGGCCTAAAACAGGGCTGATGGTCTAGGGGGTAAGTAAATCGGCGCAATTTTGCCTATTTAACTAAAATAGATTTTTTATAAATTTTGCTTTTGGAGACATGCCATGCGCATAGGAGTGCCACTGGAAACAAGGCCCGGGGAAACTCGAGTAGCCGCTACACCAGAAACCGTTAAAAAACTGATTAGCCAAGGTAACACCGTCGTCATTCAAAAGGATGCTGGCGTTAAGGCTAGTCAACCTGACTCCGCATACGAAGCTGTTGGTGCCACTATTGGTAGCGCTGCAGATGCATTTAGCGCCGAGCTAGTTCTTAAAGTACGAGCTCCTGAAGCGGCAGAGTTAAAACAAATCAAAGCGGGTAGCGTGCTCATGGGCATGCTCGATCCATTTGATAACGACAATATTGCTGCGATGGCTGCTCAAGGTGTGACTGCATTCTCATTAGAGGCCGCACCTCGTACCACTCGCGCACAAAGCATGGACGTACTTTCATCACAAGCAAACATTGCTGGTTACAAAGCAGTCATGGTTGCGGCGAATGAGTATCAACGCTTTATGCCAATGTTGATGACGGCTGCAGGTACTGTTAAGGCAGCCCGTGTATTAATTCTGGGTGCTGGTGTTGCCGGCCTCCAAGCAATTGCTACCGCTAAACGTCTTGGCGCTGTAATTGAAGCATCGGATGTACGCCCTGCCGCTAAAGAACAAATTGAATCTTTGGGTGCAAAGTTTGTTGATGTGCCTTATGAAACCGATGAAGAGCGTGAGATTGCTCAAGGTGTTGGCGGCTATGCCCGTCCAATGCCGGAAGCCTGGATGAAGCGTCAAGCAGCTTTAGTTGCTGAGCGTGCTCAACAAGCTGACATCGTGATTACGACTGCATTGATTCCAGGCCGTAAGCCTCCAGTTCTCTTGCACAGCGATACGGTTGCCAATATGAAACCGGGCTCCGTAGTGATCGACTTGGCCGCCGGCAAAGGTGATAACGGATCAGGCAACTGCCCGCTCACTCAAGCCGATAAAGTGGTTGATGCAAATGGTGTCAAGATTGTGGGATACACCAACCTAGCCAGCATGGTTGCAGCAGATTCTTCAGCACTGTACTCACGTAACTTGCTCGACTTCCTCAAGTTGATTGTGGATAAAGATGCAAAGTTAGTGATCCCAACCGATGATGACATCGTTACTGCTTGCTTAATGTGTCGTGATGGTCAAGCCATCCGTAAAAACTAATAGTAGAAAATTCTAAGGAAATATTATGGATCTCGCTGCCTTTCAAAGCATCCTCACAGTCCAAAACATCACTGTATTCGTATTGGCCATTTTTGTTGGCTACCACGTGGTGTGGAACGTAACCCCAGCACTGCATACTCCTTTGATGGCCGTAACAAACGCTATCTCTGGAATCATCATTGTTGGCGCCTTGCTGCAAACTGAAGTGATCGGTGGTGACGAGATTACCCTCACCAGCATCATTGGTGCAGTAGCAGTATTCCTCGCATCTATCAATATTTTTGGTGGCTTTATGGTCACCCGTCGCATGCTAGAGATGTTCAAGAAAAAAGCTCCTAAGGCTGATGCAGCCGGAACTAAATAACACTAGAACAAGACCTGTATAGAGACTAATAGAGACCAAAATAATGTCAAACATCACCGCTATTTCTTACCTCATTTCATCAGTGCTATTTATTTTGGCACTGCGCGGACTGTCATCGCCTACTACTTCACGCCAAGGCAATACCTTCGGCATGATTGGTATGCTCTTGGCCGTTATTACCACCTTCTTCATTCCTGACTTTAAGCCAGTACTTTCTTTGATTGGTTTTGCAATTGTTGGTGGCGCCATCATCGGTACGATTGCTGCTAAACGCGTCCAGATGACCAAGATGCCTGAGCTTGTTGCCTTGATGCACTCCTTTGTAGGTTTGTCTGCTGTCTTGATCGCTATTGCAGCGGTATTTAATCCAGCGCATGACCATACTGGCGCGCAGAAGATAGAACTCTTTATTGGCGCATTCATTGGCGCCATTACCTTTACTGCATCTGTCATTGCTTTCGGCAAGTTATCCGGCAAGGTCAGTGGCAAGCCAGTAAGCTTCACTGGCCAACACTTGCTGAACTTGGTTTTGGCAATCTCCATGGTAGGTGCTGGTATTGCTTATTACATGGGTGATAGCCACGCAGCCTTCTTGGCAATGTGCGCGATTGCGTTGGTATTGGGTGTCACTTTGATCATCCCGATCGGTGGTGCAGATATGCCAGTGGTTGTCTCAATGCTGAACAGCTACTCTGGTTGGGCGGCAGCCGGTATTGGTTTCACATTAAACAACCCAGTGTTGATTATTGCTGGTGCATGCGTAGGCTCATCAGGCGCGATTCTGTCTTACATTATGTGTAAGGCGATGAACCGCTCCATCCTCGCTGTATTGCTAGGCGGCTTTGGTGCCGAAGCATCTGCTGGTGGTGGCGATGATGGTGGTCCAAAGAACTACAAAACTGGCTCACCTGAAGATGCTGCATTCCTCATGGAAAATGCTGACACTGTCATCATCGTTCCTGGTTATGGTTTAGCAGTAGCGCGTGCACAGCATGCCCTCAAAGAGTTGACTGAAAAGCTCACACACCATGGCGTGACAGTGAAATACGCAATTCACCCAGTTGCTGGTCGTATGCCTGGTCACATGAACGTACTCTTGGCTGAAGCTGAAGTTCCGTACGATCAAGTATTTGAAATGGAAGACATTAACAGTGATTTTGGTCAAGCCGACGTTGTATTAGTACTTGGCGCGAATGACGTGGTGAACCCAGCTGCACGCACTCCTGGCAGCCCAATCTTTGGTATGCCAATCTTGGAAGCCTTCAAAGCTAAAACGATCATCGTGAACAAGCGCTCAATGGCTGCTGGTTATGCTGGTCTGGATAACGAACTGTTCTACATGGACAAAACGATGATGGTCTTCGGTGATGCGAAGAAAGTCGTTGAAGAAATGGTGAAGTCAGTTTCTTAAACTGTAAAGCTTTTATATAAATCCCACCCGGATCTGGGTGGGATTTTTTTATTCCGCAAATAGATGTTCTGGCAGCTGATCTGCCTGATACCGTTCATACATCTGAACATAAGCCCGCTCAAGGTCTTTTGTAAATTGGGGGGTATCAAACAATGGGGTTGTTAGCCTATTGTTTGCAAGCTTTTGTTTGAGAGCAGCAAGCTTTTCTGGGTTAGAAGCTAACGCTATCGCCAAAGATTCATATTCCTCTTGGCTATTCGCAATCAACTCAGGCAAACCAATGGCGTTTAACAAGCTGGCTGCGACGCGACTAGCAAAAGAGTTACCCATCAAGGTGAGTACAGGCAATCCAGCCCATAAGGCATCACTAGTCGTGGTGTGAGCGTTGTAAGGAAATGTATCTAGAAATAAATCTGCCTGACGATGACGAGCCAAATGCTCTGGTAGTGGCATACGCTCAGCAAACACCAGCCTACTTGGATCAACGCCATGATTTGCAGCTTCTTGTTTGAGACTCTCGACTGCCCAAGCATTATCTTGAAATAACCACAAGACGCTACCTTCAACGGACTTTAGTATTCGCATCCACCCAGCAAAAGTTGCGGGAAGTATTTTGAAATTATTATTGAAGCAGCAAAATACAAATCCATTTTCAGGCAGCCCAAGCTCTTGTCTTGTACATTGTTTATCTGAAATGATGCGCTTTCTATCATTTACCTGATAACTATTGGGTAAATAGGCAATCTTTTCTGAGTAGGCCTGCTGTGCTTCTTGAGGGATCAAGATTTTATCGGCAACAATGTAATCCATGTACTCAGCACCCATGGTGCCTGGATAGCCAAGATAGCTCACCTGAATAGGAGCGGCTCTATGGGCAAAAATACTGGTTCTGGAGTCTTGAGTGAAACCCTTTAAATCAACAGCAATGTCGATACCGAGCTCTCTACTTAACTGAGCAATTTCCATATCCGACTGATGGCCAACCTCAATAAACTGATCAAATGATTTTTCCAGTCGTTGGCGCATCTCATCGTTTGTTATTGGGCCAAACGAAAAGCCAATGAATTCAAATTGACTTTTATCATGCAGCTCAAAAAGTTCGGCTATCAAATGCCCAGTTGCATGATTATGAAAATCTGCCGAAAAGTAAGCAACGCGGATTTTTTGACTTCCTGGACGCTTTTGAATAGGCCCTAAAACAGATTTAGCTGGATATTTTGATTGAACATAAATCTCAGAAGACTTTCTATGCAATAAAGCGTTGTCTGTCAAAGACAGTAGTGGCAAGGGAGTGATCACCTCCCCATTTGCTAAAACTTGATGGGTAATAGCTTCCAAGTGACCCTCGAAGTCAGGCCAACTACATACCCTCATCTTTGTATGCAGTAAATCCCCATATATCCAAGGAATGTCGCTCTTTAAGCTCAGCGCTCTATCGTGGGATGCAAATGCCTCGTCATAACGCTTGAGTTCATTTAAAACATTACCCTTATTAGACCAAGCTTCTGCATAGTTGGGATTGAGATTAATTGCCTTATCGTGACAGGCAATTGCTTCTTCATAACGCTTGAGTTCAGCCAAGACGTTGCCCTTATTAGACCAAGCCTCAGCATAGTGAGGATTGAGACTGATCGCTTTATCGTGACAGGCAATCGCCTCCTCATAACGCTTAAGCTCATGCAGGGCATTACCTTTATTAGACCAAGCTTCTTCATACTTTGCATCTAATCTAATGGACTTGTCATAAGCTTCAAGAGCGTTGCCGTACTCTTTTATTTGAAGGTAAACATTACCGAGATTACTTAAAGCGACTGAATTCTTTGGAAGTGCTTTAAGGGAATCATTGAGGTGTTTCAGGGCCTCTGCATATTGCTTACGTTGGGCACAAATAACCCCAAGAAGCCTCAAAACATGCGGGTTACTAGCCTGCATGCTTTTTGCTTGTTTTAAATATAACTCCGCCAACTCTAAATTCGAGACTCTCAGTGCTTCAAGTGATTTATTTAAAAGAAAGCCTATTTGTGGATTCATTGTTGAATATTAAACCAAGAGAATTGATATAAAAATACCGGATCTTTTGAGTAACTCTCAATAGCCTGCCCTGATATGGCCTGAGCATACAAGAGATGTGGTGGATCAACTCGGCCTAGAGCTTGGTCATGGTGACGCCCTGATCATAGCCGCCGTACAATATCCCTAAAATATAAGAGACAAATTGTGAATACTGCCCTCCCTGAGAAAAAACTGCTTGGCCTTGAGGTATTGAGGTTTATTTCAGCTATGGCAATTTTAGTTTTTCACTACCAACAATTTGCCTATGTTGGTCTTATCTTGGATTATCAAGCAGCTCAACAACCCTTTTATTCACTTTTTAAGTGGTTTTATGTTTATGGTGGATTAGGTGTTCAGTTTTTTTGGTGCATTAGTGGTTTTATTTTCTTCTGGAAATACCAAGATGCTATCCATCAAAAAGTCATTAGTGGGAGTAAATTTTTTGTCCTAAGACTTTCCAGACTTTACCCATTACATTTTGCAACCTTGATCATCATTGCGGCCCTACAAATCATTTACTTCGGAGAACACGGGAGTTATTTTGTAGAACACAACAATGACATAAAACATTTTATTTTGCAGCTTTTCCTAGCAAGCAATTGGGGTGGTCAGGGATTTAGCTTCAATGCTCCTATTTGGTCTATATCAGTTGAGGTCTTGGTATACCTATTTTTCTTTCTAGTTTTGAGATATTTAGGAAAAGCCGTTTGGTTAACACTATTGGTATTGTTGATTGGTGGGCTTATTAAATACCAGAATCTGACTGAATCATTTATCGTGGATTGCATCATCTACTTCTATCTAGGTGGTTTAACCGCTCAGATATTCAAGGCTACAGATCACACAAAATACCAAAAATGGATTCTGGCATTAAGTCTTGCGCTGGTAATTAGCCCTCTTGTATTTTTAAATGAAGATTCTTTTAAGCAAATCAAACATTTTTTCTTAATCATCTTTGCCCCAGCCCTAATTTATATCAGCGCAATCGAGTTTAAGGTTTCTCAGAAAATTGGGAATTGGATCGAGTCCCTGGGAAATATGACTTATTCGAGCTACCTCATCCATCTGCCACTTCAGCTGTTGATGGTTTTGTTGCTTGGAGCTTTTGGGATAGCCATCCCTTTTTATTCTCCGTATTTCTTTATTGTGTATATGGCCCTAGTCTTATACCTGTCACGAGTTACTTACTTAAGATATGAAAAGCCGATGCAAGATTTCATTCGCTTACGAGCCAATGGTCTTAAAAAGGCGAAATCTCCTATCTAAGGTCCCATATGTCTGCATTCATCCTCAACCAATTTAAGTCGCTTACTAGACTGCAGCAATTTTTCCTAGTTTTTGTTATCTACTTTATTGGCTTTTGGATTTTTCAGTGTATCTACCTCATCCAATACCCCATTCCAACGGAGTACAGAGACTGGGGCAGTATTGATCTCAGTAATGCACTTTATGGCCAGTCTTCACCATACTCATTCTCTGCTGGACCGCCCTTTTTTTATATTTATGGTTTGGTCGTTCCGCTACTGACTGGAGGCTTAAGCAGCATACTGCATATTGATCTATTTTTACTGACGAAAGTATTCATATGTGCATGTATCTTGCTAACTGCATTCGTCATTGCCTATGAAATTTTTGATCTAAGTGGTCAACTATTTCCAGCGATTCTAGGATTTGCTGCGATCCTTTGGACTGGATCTGCAACAAATGCAGTCTTCATATTGAATCCTGCCTCCTGCGGCTTATTGATTGTTTTACTTGTATTAGCCAAAATCAGAAAATCCCAAAGCTTTTCTTCAATCCTAGTAGCTGCATTAGGAACTGTTCTGGCCTTTTATACAAAGCAATATTTTGTCTATATTGTTGCGCCTATTTTTCTTTTTCTCTTTACGAGCTCAGGAATTAAAAAGGCCCTAACTTATGGCTTGCTCTTCTTGGGACTGCTTGCGCTATCTAGCCTCCTCATAAGCCGCTTCTTTCCAGCCTATTTCTACGCAACCATTTTGGCCCAATTCTATGCTGTTGGCGGAGGCTGGGGCCATGCTCGCACTCAACTGATTCTCTTCTTTAATCAATATTGGCCTCTCATCATTCTTCTCTTTATCTACCTTTGGGGGAGAGTAAAAAAGCAGACTACTTATAACTCTGGAGAAAACTTATATCTTTTGGTCTTATTAATTGCGGCGCTATGCCTCATTCCATTGGGACGCAATACTGGATCTTTTTTAAGCTACTACTATCAATTAGCCTTACCTGCCCTGATCGTGATTGGATTGATTTCCCTATCTAGATTAAGATCAAAAGCTGCTAGTGCTTTTTTTATCACTGGAATCCTGGTCTTTAGTATTTTTCATGGAGAGCTACTGAGCTTTCGCACAATCTATAGTGAACAGGCTTTGCAGAAATGGGTGTTTGCAAAGCAAATCATTGCAGATATCCAGGGGCCAAAATTAATCTCTACACCCATCTTGGCGCCCGTCATGAGCGATGCTATTTTGTTAGATAACGGACATACTGAATGTTATGTAGGCTTAGATACCCCATCAGCATTACTGGATAGCCTATTCCCAAGAAGGCATGGCTATTTCAGCGCCTTTAAAACATATTTTGATGGCATCGATAGTCAGATAGCTAATAAAAAATTTAAATTAATTGCCACCACTAAAGATTTTCATCCGATGATCCCGCAATCTATCCTAGAAGCCAATTACTTCAAATTGAAAACAATTGATCTACAAACAGGTGGGCAGACTTGGATAACTGAGTTTTGGGTGCCTAAAGATTAGTTCTTTTAAGTCTTGATACCGAAATTTTTAATTATTCAATATTTTCTGGCGGTTGATCCGCCTGATACCGTTCAAACATCTGAACATAAGCCTGCTCAAGGTCTTTTGTAAATTGGGGGGTATCAAACAATCGGGTTGTTAGCCTATTGTTTACGAGCTTTTGTTTGAGAGCAGCAAGCTTTTCAGGATTATTCCCCAACGCTATCGCCAATGATTCATATTCTTCTTGAGTATGGGTAATCAACTCAGGCAAACCAATCGCGTTTAACAAGCTGGCTGCGACGCGACTAGCAAAAGAGTTACCCATCAATGTGAGTACAGGCAATCCAGCCCACAAAGCATCACTAGCAGTAGTGTGCGCATTACAAGGAAAAGCATCGATAAATAAATCGGCTAGTCGATGGCGAGCTAAATGTTCAGCGAGCAGCATATTTTTGGCAAATACCAATCTACTGGGATTGACGCCTTGCTTTTCTGCTTCTTGTCGTAAGTGATGGACTGCTGCTGCATTATCTTCATATAGCCACAGCACACTTCCCTCTACTGCTTTGAGAATTCTCATCCAACCCTCAAAAATAGCTGGCAATATTTTGTAGTTGTTATTAAAAGAGCAGAAGACAAAGCCTTGTTCTGGCAATCCAAGCTCTGCTCTCGTAAAGTCCCTATCCGAGATGGTTCTTTTACGATCATTGACTTGATAGCTATTGGGAAGATAAGCAATCTTTTCCGAATAGGCTTGTTGAAGCTCTTTTGGAATCAGAGTTTTATCGGCGATCAGATAATCCATATAGTTCGCACTCATCGTACCTGGATACCCCAAATAACTTACCTGAATCGGCGCTGCACGACAAGCAAAGATTCCAGCTCTGCAGTTCTGCGTAAAGCCTTTTAAGTCCACGGCGATATCGATTTTTAGATTACGGCTCAGCTGCGCAATCTCGAGGTCAGACATTGCACTGGCATCAATGAATTGATCAAACGATTTTTCAAGGCGCGTTCGCATCTCGTCACCTTGACTTAGTCCAAATGAAATACCAATAAACTCAAACTGATTTTTATCATGTAGCTCAATCAGCTCCGCCAATAAATAACCTGTCGCATGATTATGAAAATCCGCTGAAAAATACCCAATGCGAATCTTCTCTCCTTTGGGATGTTTTGGAATTAATCCTAAAGCAGGATTAGCGGGAAATTGATCATGCGCATAAATTGCCGAGGCTTGGCGATGGATCATAGGATCATCGCTCATCGCTAGCAAGGGAAAGGGGTTGCTCACCTTCTCGCCTGCAGCTACTTTTGCAAGCAGAACTTGAATATTGCCCTCGAGGTTTTCCCATGCAGAAACCTTGAGCTTCAAATACATCCAAACCCCTGCAGCCCAATCAACATTAGGATTGAGCGATAGCGCCTGCTCATAACAGCCTATGGCCTCTTCATAGCGCTTGAGCTCATCCAATGCATTGCCCTTATTACACAGCGCTTCTGCATAGTTAGGATCTATGGCAAGTGCTTTTTCATAGAGTGCAATTGCCTCTTCGAATCGTTTTAATTCAAAAAAGGCAACCCCAGCATTGGACCAACTCTCAGCATTCTGAGGATCTAAACGAGTTGCTTCTTCATATGCGCCCAACGCCTGATCAAATTGCCTTAACTTCGTATAGACATTTCCAAGATTGCTATGGGCTACTGCGTATTCAGGAGCCACCTTGATCGTTGCCAAGAAAAAAGCTTTGGCATTTTCATATTGAGCGCTTTGGGCTGCCACTACCCCAAAAAACCTTAATGCATCAGGGTTATTTGGCTCTAGGCTCAAGACCTGCTTTAAATAGAGTTCCGCCGTCTCTAGATTAGAGTTTCTGAGCGCTTCAAGTGCTTGATTTAGGAGGGAGCCTATTTCAGGATTCATGGTTCAATGTTACTTTAACCATAATAAAAATAAGCAAAATTCAAAATTTGCCCCGTCAGACAAATACTCTCGAAAAGGTCTCATCTGTGAAAAAACTGATTCTAATTGCTTCCGCGTTTACAGGCCTAGTACTCACACAAATTTCACATGCAGCCTACCCCGAGAAGTCGATTCGCCTGGTTGTTCCATTCGCCACAGGAGGCACCTCGGAGATTGTGGCGCGCTCAGTGGCAAATAGCCTGTCCACAAGCTTAGGTCAATCCGTCTATGTTGATAACAAACCTGGTGGCGCTGGAAACATTGCCATGGAAGAAGTCAAGCGCGCCAACCCGGACGGCTACACCCTCATCTTGGGTCACGTTGGCACCCTTGCAGTAAACCCTGCTTTGTTTGGCAGCAAGTTACCATATGACTCCAATAAAGATTTTGCTCCAGTAACTTTGGTTGCAAAAGTACCTAATGTGATTGCCGTAAGCAGTAAGAGCCCCTATAAAACATTAGCTGACCTAGTAGCCGATGCTAAAAAGAATCCTGGGAAAATTAATTATGGCTCTGCAGGCAATGGTAGTGCCGGCCACCTTGCTATGGAATACTTTTCTGCAGTTGCCGGTATTGATTTAGTTCATGTCCCCTACAAAGGATCTGGTCCAATGTTGACCGATCTGATTGGCGGGCAGATCCAAGCTACCTTTAATGGTCTTCCTTCCTTAATGGGACAAATTAGCGGCGGTGCCTTACGCCCTTTGGCTGTAGGCTCCTCAGAAAGATCCAAAGTACTGCCTAATGTCCCCACCATTGCTGAATCTGGTTATAAGGGCTTTGAAACCTCCCAATGGTACGGAATCATGGCACCAGCAGGTACACCAAAACCCATTATTGATAAGCTCCAAAAAGAAATTGCCAAGTCTCTTAAAAATAAAGAAGATTCAAAACGCATGCTAGAAGATGGCGCCGTATTAATTGGAGATACTCCTGAGCAATTTGCTGCCTTCATCAAAGTAGAGCAAGGCCGCTGGGGCAAGGTAGTTGAGAAAGCCGGTATTCAGGTAGATTGAGTTAGCGATGAAAACCCTATCTTCTAGCCTCCTCACTTTTTTGATTTGCATCTGCAGCCTTGGCATTGCGAACGCACAAAATAACTACCCCAATCGAACGATTCAAACCATCATGCCGCTTCAAGCTGGTAGTGGTGTTGATATTCTCTTTCGTCCTATTGCCCAAAAGATGGGTGAGAACTTGGGTCAAGCCATCACGATTGAAAATATTTCCGGTGGCGCAGGTTTAATTGGAACCGCAAAGGTAGCGCAGAGCCCTGCAGAAGGCTATGTTCTAGGAGTCTTTAACGACAGTATTCTGACGATGCTGCCCAATCTCTATAAAAAGATTGATTACGATCCAGCGCAAAGTTTTGCGCCGATCTCAGAAGTAGCGGCTATTACTTTCGTACTCGTTGCGAATCCTAACTTTCCAGGAAATACAGCGGCAGACTTAGTGCGTATTGCCAAAGAAAAGCCCGGAAAGATTGACTACGCCTCTGGTGGTAATGGATCCCCTCAACATATTGGTATGGAAATCTTTCGTCAATATACCGGCGCACCCATTGTGCATATTCCTTATCGCGGGGCTGCAGCAGCGGTCACTGATGTGATGGCTGGACAAGTGCCCATAATGATTAGCGCCCTCTCAGTTGTCCTTCCCCACATTCGTGCGGGCAAGCTAAAGGTCTTGGGTGTTGCTAGTAAAACCCGTTCTCCGCTTTTGCCAAATGCCCCCACCATTGATGAGAGCGTGAAAGGTTATGAGTTCTCTACTTGGGGTGCGTTACTGGCGCCAAAAGGAACACCGCCAGCCGCAATTGAAAAACTCAATGAATCTTTAGCAACTGCGCTCAAAGATCCGAAGCTGCGCGAGCAACTGATTTCTCAAGGTTTTGAATTTGTTCCGCTAGGCCCAGATCATTTAAAAAATATGATCGCCCAAGGCTTAATAAAAATGAAGAAGGTCATTAAGGATGGTGGCATTCAGCCTGATTGAGGCTGAATACTTTTACTGCTTATCTTCTTTGATAGCTATTGGATAAATTGTCCTGCAAGACATAAGCAATGCCATTTGCAATCAGCGACAGCTCTTGATCCAACACTCTGGATTTATAAGTCCAACCAGCGGGTAACTTGAGTTGCTTAGCTAGATCTGGCAAATCACTCATCGCAAGATTGGGATTGACGATTTGAGAATACGACTGCATGACATACGCATCACCAGCAGGTGATTTGAGCTCATAAATGGGTGTGCCAGCCTTATAGACAAAGTTGGTAGTGCGGCTAATTTCGTTAGGAGAAAATTGCTTACTGCCCATCAATTGCTTGAGTAAATTTAATTGAACGGTGGCCCGTAAATGCATCTCCATGCCACTAAACGATTCCTTGGTTGGATTAACGGTATCACCCGCCGCCTGAATCTCATCCATCATCCAGTAACGCGGGCCGTTCAGAACCACGAAGGAAGCGCCATAGGCCTTTTCAACGGATTCTTTGGTAATGGTCTTCCACTGATCTTCAGGGCAAAGATTAAGTCCCTGAGTATTAAAAACTTTAACCTCTAATTTTAAAAAATCACGTTTGCCATAAAGGACTTCGCAATAACGTTGATTGCGCAAGTTGGAAATACTCTTTTCAAACTTGGGCGATGTCGTTTCTGCGGCATGCCCATAAGTACCTAGAGCACAAGCCATCAAGCCAAGAAGCAACAACAAGCCATTGATCCTTTTCAAGCACGATATATTAAAGATCATATAAACCCTCTTTGTATTGATCTTCTACTGTAGCAAAAATATGGGTAGCAAGAAAGTAAAAAGGTTGCCATTAGCAACCTTTTTACTTCGATACTTTTGATTCTCTACTAAATTAAATTATGCCGCTTGTAACTTCATATATTTAGCACGCATTGGGCGCAATACAAAGAATGCGAGCACTGCTGCTGTAGCATCTAAAGCAATCATGATTGCAAATACTGGCATCCAACTATCCGCTGCTCCATGAATATATGCAGCAATAGGACCTCCAATAATGGAACCTACACCTTGTGCCATATATAAGAAGCCATAGTTGGTAGTCGCATGTTTCTGTCCAAAGGTATCCGTCAGAGTGGATGGAAATAAGGAGAAAATTTCACCCCAGCCAAAGAACACAATGCCGGATAACAATACAAACATAACAGGGTCAGAACGCGTCATTACCCAAAAGAACATGGCCACTGCTTCGAGACCAAAGGCAATTGTCATAGTGTATTCACGACCAAGACGGTCAGATACCCAGCCAAAGAAAGGACGTGTTAAACCGTTAGTCACTCGGTCAATTGTCAAAGCTAAGGGAAGAGCTGCCATTCCAAATACCGTGGCCGCAGTAATTCCAAAATCTTTAGCAAATGCGCCCATTTGAGATATGACCATCAAACCTGATGTAGACATCATGGACATCATCAAAAACATCAACCAAAAAACAGGGGTCTTGAGCATAGTTTTTGGTGATGTACCAGATGCTGCTGCCTCAATTTGACCCGCTGTTTGCACACGATCTGCGTGTGGCATACGAATACCTTGAGCTGCAAGTAAGCCAACTGCGCCAATGATGTAACCAAAGACCGTTAAGGTCCCCTGCAGGCCTGACTCAGCTAAGCTGGTTGCAATAGGGAAGGTAGTCAGTAAAGCGCCAATTCCATAACCCGCAGCAACCATGCCCACTGCAAAGCCACGATTATTTGGGAACCAGCGCACCATCAAACCAACTACGCCGATATAAACAATGCCAGTTCCAAGTCCACCTAAAACACCATAGGTAATGTAGAGACTAGAAACGGTGGTGAGATTAGCAGATAAAACCCAGCTCAATCCAGTCAAGATTGTTCCAAGAGAAAGCAATAAACGTGGGCCAAATTTTTCAACCAAGTAACCTTGGAAAGGTGAAAAGAATGTTTGCAACACAATCAAAATGGAAAAAGTCACTTGCAATTCAGTCAAGGTAACGCCCAGTTGACCCATGATGGGCTTAGTGAATAGCGCCCAGACATATTGAGGACTTGAAATAGACATCATGCAAATGACGCCGAGAGCCAATTGAACCCACTTTGACTTCAGCGGGTTTCCCTTTGATGCTGTACTCATATTTATCTCCTATGTATTGAAGCCAATTTTTATTGATTAGTTATTTTTATAGATTCGCTAGGGGTAATTACTAAATAAATCACCATCTTGGTGCTTTATGCTGCTTTTTGAATCATATGCCCATTTTTTGGGGGTCAAAAAAACGCCTGGTTTTGTGAACCAGGCGTTTGTGTTTCTACAGCAAGTAAGCTGTGGAAGGTAAGGCGAATTACATCATGCCGCCCATGCCACCCATACCACCCATGCCGCCCATATCAGGCATACCGCCACCAGTAGAATCATCCTTTGGTGCTTCGCAGATAGCGCAATCAGTGGTCAACAACAAGGCTGCAACAGAAGCTGCATTTACCAATGCAGTTTTAGTTACTTTAGTTGGGTCGATCACACCTTGAGCTACGAGGTCACCGTATTCGCCAGTTGCAGCGTTATAACCGTTATTGCCCTTGCTAGCCAATACCGCATTTACAACTACGCTTGCTTCGTCACCAGCATTAGAAACGATGATGCGGAGTGGCTCTTCCATAGCGCGCAATACGATGCTGATACCAGCGTCTTGATCGGCGTTGTCGCCTTTAAGACCTTTGATACCTTGCATAGCACGTAACAAAGCTACGCCGCCGCCAGGAACAATACCCTCTTCCACTGCAGCGCGAGTAGCGTGCAATGCGTCATCAACGCGGGCTTTCTTTTCTTTCATTTCGACTTCAGTAGCAGCACCAACACGAATCACTGCAACACCGCCTGCCAATTTAGCAACGCGCTCTTGCAATTTTTCTTTGTCGTAATCGCTAGTCGCTTCTTCGATCTGAACACGGATGTTCTTCACGCGCGCTTCGATCGCTTTAGCATCGCCAGCACCGTCAATGATGATAGTGTTTTCTTTGCCTACTTCGATACGCTTCGCTTGACCTAAATGCTCAAGAGTTGTTTTCTCGAGTGTGAGGCCGATTTCTTCAGCAATTACAGTACCGCCGGTCAAAATCGCGATGTCTTCCAACATAGCTTTACGACGATCACCAAAGCCTGGAGCCTTAACAGCACAAGTCTTGATGATGCCGCGGATGTTGTTCACAACCAAAGTTGCCAAGGCTTCGCCTTCAACATCTTCAGCGATGATGAGCAATGGACGG
This sequence comes from Polynucleobacter sp. AP-Latsch-80-C2, assembly GCF_018882185.1. GTDB lineage: Bacteria > Pseudomonadota > Gammaproteobacteria > Burkholderiales > Burkholderiaceae > Polynucleobacter. The sequence goes on from NZ_JACVOY010000006.1 coordinate 141,343, forward strand.
CCAGACTTTGCTACTTGCTCGAGTACTGGGAGCAAATCACGGATATTGGCAATCTTCTTGTCAAACAAGAGAACGTAAGGTGATTCCAATACGGCTACTTGCTTCTCTGGTTGGTTGATGAAATAAGGAGAGAGGTAACCGCGATCAAACTGCATACCTTCTACAACTTCGAGCTCGTCTTCTAAAGACTTGCCATCTTCAACAGTGATAACGCCTTCTTTACCTACTTTTTCCATCGCTTCTGCAATGCGCTGACCAATGCTATGGTCGCTGTTTGCAGAAATAGAGCCTACTTGAGCGATTTCTTTAGTAGTGGTGCAAGGCTTGCTAATTTTCTTGAGTTCTTCAAGGGCTGCAGTTACTGCTTTATCAATACCGCGCTTCAAGTCCATTGGGTTGTGGCCTGAAACAACATATTTCATGCCTTCACGTACGATGGATTGAGCTAACACAGTAGCGGTAGTTGTACCGTCACCAGCGATGTCAGCAGTCTTAGAAGCAACTTCCTTGACCATCTGCGCACCCATGTTCTGGAGCTTGTCTTTGAGTTCGATTTCTTTTGCTACGGATACACCATCCTTAGTAATGGTTGGGCCGCCAAATGAACGCTCCATAACAACGTTACGACCTTTTGGTCCTAAAGTTGTTTTCACTGCGTTCGCGAGAATGTTTACGCCTTCTACCATCTTGGTACGGGCGCTATCTCCAAATACGACGTCTTTTGCTGCCATGATTGAATTCCTTTCTTAAATACTGAAATTACTTCTGTACAACAGCCATGATGTCTTCTTCGCGCATTACGAGAAGCTCGTCGCCGTCGACCTTGACTGTTTGACCTGCATATTTGCCAAATAACACGCGATCGCCAACTTTGACGTCAGGTGCATTCAACTTACCGCTGTCATCACGTTTGCCTGGGCCTACTGCCAATACTTCGCCTTGGTCAGGTTTTTCAGCAGCAGCGTCAGGAATGATGATTCCAGAGGCAGTTTTTGATTCTTGATCTAAACGTTTGATGATTACGCGATCATGTAAAGGACGCAGATTCATTCCTTCTCCTATGTTAGTAATTGTTAACTAATTAAAAAACCAATATAAATCAATGCTTTGTAATCTCTTCACACGGAAGCTAAGGGAAAAATACCCAAAACCACCCTTTTAGCACTCGCGTGTCGGGAGTGCTGATTATATAGGTCTATTTCCAGCAATTTCAAGGGCAGATCACCATAAATTCTTTAAGGATTTAGGCCCTATCTATACTGAGCACAGGCTGGTAGGTCATTTCCTACAGATAAATCAGCCTTAAGCCCTTACCGCTCCAATCCGTCCTGCCTAGACTGGATAGTCACAGATTGGAGAATGCTGATGAGCCCGAAATCCCGGCTGTACACGCTTGTAAAGGCATGGAAGAACAAACCCTTCCAAGAAGTACGAGACGCCTGTGGCGACCCCTGGCTTGGCTTGAGTAGCCAAGCCCTCGAAGAACATCAATCCTGGTCAAAAAGACAAGCGATTGGCCATGAACCCATTTTTAACGGCAAAGGCACAAAACTGACTGGAACTTTATTTAGACCCCTATTGGCCAGCACCGACATGCAATTGTTGCGCTTATTCATGGAAGGCTTGGATAGTGTTTCCTATTGGTATCGCAGCGGTCGCTTTATTCCAGGTATTTTGCCGATCCCAGCGCATGCCCTTGCCTCAAGTAAATACATTGATGCCTTATCAGATCTGATTCTGAACTCTCGCTTACCGGTAGGTCTTGTTACTTTAGGAATTCAAACATTACCGGATTCCAAATTAGAAGAATCTTGCAAAGAAGGTTTATTGCGATTGCGCCGGTTAGGCGTCCTCATTCATTTGCTGCAATTTTCTGGAAGCGTAGAGCAACTGCATTGGATCGAAGAACTCCAGATGGAAGGTGTGCATTTAGATATGACGCTCTTTCGTCAAACAGCACTGCCTACGCACTTGCTATCGGAGCTCCGAAAATCCAGAATCCAAATCTACGCTAGCAATTTAACGCTCGTAAGGGATTTAGAAAACGCAACATTGTTACAAGCTGATCACTGTTATGGCGGCCTCATGATGCCTCCATTAAGTAGGCACCAAATGCTGCAGATCAATGACAGCCGAATCGCTAAAGCCATTTTTTCGCTGCACCCTCATCCACAACCAAACCAAAACGGAGACAAGTAATGAGAAAACGCGTGATGTTAGTAGACGATCATCCAGCAATGCTGATGGCATTAAAAAGTATGTTGCAAGACCAATTGCTGTTTGAGATTGCGGGGCAAGCCCAGAACGGGGAGGAGTGCCTACGCTCGATTAAAGAAGTCAATCCCAATATGATGATTTTGGATCTCGATATGCCCAAGACGGATGGCTTTGATGTCATTCGCAGGATTGGTTTGATGTATCCCGATATTCGCATCCTAGTACTCTCTAGCTTAGATGAGGCCGTTTATGGAGGCAGAGTTCGCTCATTAGGGGCACATGGCTTTGTGAATAAGACTGCTGGTGCCGACGTGATCTTAGCTGCGTGCGTTGCCATTTCACAGGGCTATAACTTTTTTACCCACGGTAAGAACGGCAACAGCTCATTGAGCGATAACGATAAGCTGGCACTCATCTCAGATCGGGAACTACAAGTCATGAAATACCTTGGTAAGGGTAATACCAACCAACAAATTTCAGACATGCTGCATATCAGCAATAAAACGGTAGCCACTTATAAAACCAGAGTCTTTGACAAGCTAGGCATTAATAATATTGCTGACCTCATCTTATTCTGCCGTATGAACAACATTATCGAAAGTTAAAGCACGTGAGGCATCGATATATTCCAATGATGAAGCTCAGTATGATCCTGTGCTTACTTAGCCATAGCCTGGTAAATGCCAATGCTCTGAGTCAATCTGAAAAAGGGTGGATCGATGCCCATCCCATTGTTCGTTTTAGCATTCACGAAAAATATGCGCCCTATCTAGAGGAAAGTAGCAAAGGTCAGGTAGGCGTATTTAAATCACTACTCTTAAAACTAGGGACATTTACTCAACAAGAATTTATTCCTATTTGGAGAAAATCAGACCACGAGGGATTACAACAACTGGCCAAGGGCGAAGTAGATTTCGTGATTGATCCGCAGATTGATGACGAGGTCATGAAGTTTGGATCCCTTTCGGAGGCCATCTTTTGGGGACATGATGCGGTTCTGACAAAAGCCACCAACACTAAAACTCAAGTTGATCTGGTCAATGTGGCTTATTTTGATCGTGGTTTTGAGAATCCGCCCAACCAAAATAACCCTCAAAGCAACACCTCAAGCCATCTAGAAAAGTTGATTACTGATTTACTCAAGAACGATATCCAAGCGCTGGTTCTGCCTATGAGACTTGCGCAACAGTTTATTAGTCAAGTAGGTAATGAAAAGATACAGATCGATGGGATCTATAGCCGAGAGCCCTTCCCCTATCGCTGGCTAATCTCCCATGAAGATGCGCCATTGCATGGAGTGCTGCAGAATTTTCTAGGCACGCTAGATCCCATTGAATCACGCCAACTTTTTGCCCTGGACTCATCTAGCCAAGTTTCAGAATCTACATCTACCCCCTGGAAGACAGCCTTTCCATGGAGCATTAGCTTGGCACTGTTTCTGAGTGGGGCCTTTTGGATATGGCGCACTCGTCATCAGCAAGCGGCGCTAGAGCAAGAAACAGCCACACTTCTTTTATCGAAGGAGACTGCTGAAAAAGCCAACGCAGCTAAATCCGCATTCTTGGCCACCATGAGTCATGAAATTCGTACACCGATGAATGCGATCCTGGGTGTTCAGGAGTTATTGCTGAGCAGCCAACAATTTCCCTCTAGCGAGAAGCCTTTACTCAGAAGCGCTCACGCTTCAGCAGAATCTCTCTTGGGTATCCTCAATCAAGTATTAGATCTCTCCAAAATTGAAGCGGGCAAATTGACACTAAATCTAGAGCCCTACAACCTCAATTCCTTGATTGATGAAATTGATTCTGCGTTCTCAACAGTAGCGATTAAGCAGCAACTTCAACTACATACCTCTAAAGATCCTCGGATTGCAGAAGTCTTAATGATGGATGCTTTGAGGTTGCGGCAAATCTTTCAGAATCTGATTAGCAACGCCATTAAATTTACTAACCATGGTGAAATCTATTTCTCCATCACTGTTTTGGCAGATGATCACGCTGGTCAATTGATTGAATTTCGAGTCATTGATACCGGAATTGGTATGGGGGCTGAAGAAATAGAACTAGCCCTGCAAGCTTTTGAGCAAGTGCCCAACAAAGGCGAGGGAAGTCTCAGCGATCAGCAACGCGGTACTGGTCTTGGACTAACCATTACTAGCCACTTAGTCAATTCGATGAATAGCCAACTCTTCTTTGAGAGTGCTCCTGGCTTTGGTAGCAATGTCCACTTTTCAGTAGCGTTTCCTCGTACTAGTATTGCCGCCAGCAGAAGCGCCTTTAGTGATGAAACCCCCGTCGCCAGAAAGCTCGTTTCTAAAAATCCAGAATTGCAATACCGCACGCTGCGCGCCCTCGTGGTTGAAGACCATCCAGCGAGTCGACAAATTATTTCTCTGCAATTACAAGCGCTCGGCATTGAGGTTTGTGTTTGTGAGAATGCCCACTTAGCTATAGAGTTCATTGCCAAACAACATTTTGATCTAATGTTGACTGATCAATCCATTCCCGGTATGCAAGGTTCAGATTTAGCAAAGCATCTTCGCGAAATGGGATATCGAGACCTCATCATTATTGGCGTCACTGCAGACATCTATGCCTTAGATTCTCGTCATCAGTTTTTAGCTTCAGGAATGAACGGTGTGCTGATTAAACCGCTGAGCTTAATGACACTTGAAAATGAGCTCTCTCGTTACTTTAGATCCATAGATGCAAGCCCATTAGAGGATGATTATTCCTTTGAGGCCTTTGGCAATCTCATTCAAAACAATCCCCATCAAATCATTGTCATCCTGGAAGAAATCAGACGGGTTCACGATGAGACTTTAGAAGCTCTGCATGGCAATAGCCCCGATGAAGCCAGCTTCAAAAGCATGGTTCATAAAGTCAAAGGAGGGGCGCAGCTTTTGCAGGCAAAAAACTTTATCCAGCGCTGCGAACAATTGGAAGTTGAGGGTCCTCTACCAGCGAGACTAACAAGCTTTATGAAACTGCTTCAGGAGCAGAACCAAGCATTGGAAAGCTATAAGCAACGGTATCGCCCTGTGACTTAGGGTCCGCCGCACTCCTTCTGGGTTTATCCTATTGGGAATGCAAAAGCACTATTGGCGCCCAACTAGATTATTAATGACCATTCTTGGAATTGGTCTTGGCCTTCTTGCCAATGCGTCTTCTGCAAATACCATGCCTCAGGCAGTAGCTACTAGCTTAGAGCACAATCAGATTCCAAAAGATGCTGTCAGTATTTCTGTCGTAGAAATAGACACCCCCCGCAGTGGCAAGGCCGTTGCTAAAAACATCTTGGATTGGCGTGCAAACGATCCCATGAATCCCGCTTCCACCATGAAGCTCTTAACCACCCTAACAGGGTTGGACGTCCTAGGACCTCAATATCGCTGGCGCACCAATATCTACACCGATGGAATCATTCGCCAGGGCGTACTCGAGGGCAATATCTACCTACAAGGATCAGGCGACCCAAAGTTAGTGCCAGAAGAATTGGCCAAGCTCATGAAAGCCTTGCAAGGTCTTGGTATTCAGAAAATTGATGGCAATTTATTTTTTGATCGTAGTGCCTATGCGCCAAGCGTCATGGAACACAACACCATCGATGGTGAATCTCTTCGCGCCTATAACGTTCCGCCAGATCCATTGCTCTATGCCTTTAGAACACTCTCATTCCAGTTAAGCAAATCTCGTACTGCGGAATTTATCGACATTAGCTATAGCCCATTGATGTCTCAACTACAAATTGATAATCAAATGCAATTGGTGGATCGGCCCTGTGATAACTGGAAAAGTAATCTTCGTTTCAACTTAGATCCTGAGGCTGGGGCTAGCAATGCTGGAGGTGACTTCAAGACCGATCAAGCGTTTACCGCCCAATTTTCAGGGGCTTTTCCGAATACCTGCAAAGGGGTCTACTACAACGTTGTTGCCTTGGATGCCAATACCTTCTTAACTCAAGGCTTTACTGCCGCATGGGAGCAGGCAGGTGGCATTTGGGCTAAGACCCCTGTTGGACAGAGCGCTACAGTTCCTATCACCGCCCGACTCTTGCTGCAGTTTGAAGGAATTAAGCTATCTGATGATGTGCAAGACATTAATAAATATTCAAACAATGTCATGGCTCGGCAGCTCCTACTCACTTTGGCACTTGAGAAAATAGGCAAGCCAGCAACAAAAGAAAATGGTGAACTGGTCATTCAGAGTTGGCTCAAGCAAATGGGTTTAGATTTTCCGGGGCTCGTGATTGAGAATGGATCAGGCTTATCACGCAATGAAGCGATTTCTGCGGGGCAAATGAACCAACTCCTTTTACTAGCCCGCAACTTACCCGCCTCAGAGATTTTTTATAACAGTTTGCCGCTTGCAGGAACCGATGGCACCATGAGAAATCGCCTCATGACACAGCTTCGTAAATTTTTGCACCTGAAAAAGAAACCGGAAGTTCGGATGAAGACCGGCTCGCTTGCTGATGTTAGAGCAATCTCTGGTTATGTCTTAAGTAAATCAGGCAAGCTCTATGCCGTGACTTCTTTTATTAATCACCCGAATGCCTGGAGAGGCCTAGAGGCCCACGATCAATTGCTGTCGTGGCTGCTAGAAGACGGTCCTGAACCAAAGCACGCGCGCTGAAGCCGGTCTCTCACCCCATCCCACTCTTCACCGGCTGGCGGCTCTGGGAACAAAATCAGATCCCAGCCCTGCTGATCTAAGTCTCGCAATGAACGATATAGGCGATTTGCAAAAGCAGCGCCATCGCTAGGCATGATGATCTCTTCAAAATGCACCGAAGGATGTCCATCATGACCTAAAGAGGATTCGGAATCCAATACTGCAACTGCTACGCGCGATTTAATATCTGGGAACTCACTCAAGGCATCCAAAACCCTGCCTGGCGCGTAAAGACGCAAAGGTGTTGTCGGTGCGTAATGGGCGCGCAAACTTCCCGACACCCTTGGAAGCACTTCTTCACTCTCATCTTTGAGAACTTCTCCAGGCTGATACACCTGAATACCCGTCTTTGCCAAGATTTCACCAGGCGTAATCACACCAGGTCTTAGAAGAATGGCTTTGTCGCCAGAAGACAGATCGATGATGGTCGATTCAATACCGACTTCACAATCGCCACCATCCAAAACCATCAGACCCAACATGCCTTCAAATTCATTTCGCACATCAGCAGCACTCGTTGGCGAAACCTTACCGAAGCGATTGGCTGAAGGCGCTACCACTCCACCCTTAAATTTCCGCAGGAGCTCCTGGGCAATCGGATGGGTAGGCGCACGAATAGCAACGGTATCTTGACCGCCAGTGAGTTCATTTAAAACGCTCTTGTCTTTTTTAAATACTAGAGTCAAAGGACCAGGCCAAAAGGTATTGACCAGTAATAATGCGTCTTCCGATAAGTCACGCACCCAGGGACTGAGCAAAGCAGTCCAATCAATTTTGGCAACATCATATACATCAGGCGCTGCAAGATGAACAATCAGAGGGTGATTAGGGGGTCTGCCTTTAGCAGCAAAGATTTTTTTAATGGCTTCAGGGTTTTTAGCATCAGCGCCTAAGCCATAGACTGTCTCAGTTGGGAAGGCAACTAAACCACCATCACGCAAGGTTTGCACTGCTTCATTGATCACTGCAGAAGATTGCAGTGGCGTACTGTCAGTAGACATTTCTAGGGCTCGATACCTAATTCAGTAGCAACTGCTGCGCAGTTTTGACGGGCTTCATTTAAAGCCTCACCTAGACAATTGATGTGACCCATCTTTCTACCAACACGTGGGACAGACTTGCCATAGAGATGTAACTTCGCATCAGGATGTGCCAATACTTTATTCCAGGCAGGCTCTTGAGCTTGATCGCTATTGCCCTCAAACCATAAATCACCCAAAAGATTGAGCATCGATACAGGGGCAAGTAAGCGAGTGTCACCTAGTGGCAAGCGCGCCATACTTCTCACTTGCTGCTCAAACTGACTGCTGACACAAGCATCCATGGTGTAGTGACCAGAATTGTGCGGACGCGGAGCGATTTCATTAGCAATGATATCGCCATTCTTGAGCACAAAAAACTCTACACAAAGGACACCAACGTAATCAATCTTGCGAATTAATGCTTTAGCAGCATCAATAATTTTCTTTTCTTGCAAAGGCTTTAGTGATGGCGCAGGAACTGTAGAGGTATGCAAGATTCCATCGCGATGAATGTTTTGGGAGACTGGGTAAGCCACTACAGCATCATCGTAGCCACGCACGACTAATGCGGAAACTTCAAAATCCAATTCCATACGCTTTTCTAATACGCATGGAACCTTACCGAGCTCAGCCCAAGCAGCCGGGAGATCCGCTGCGGCATACACCGTGATTTGACCTTTGCCGTCATAGCCCATGCGCGCCGTTTTCAAAATACCAGGGAATAAGTCTGCAGGGACGTGTGCCACATCAGCATCATGTTCGATGACAAAGTTTGGCGCTGGTCCGATATTGGTCTCTGACTTCCAGGTTGCGAGGAAATTTTTCTCGGCAATACGGTTTTGAGCTAAGGAGACACAGCTACTGCGGGGTGCAACAAACACGCCGAGAGATTCCAGCTCATCTAAAGCTTGTGCGGGAACATTTTCAAATTCGGTACTGACTGATGTACACAGGGATGCCATTTCTTTTAAAGCAGCAGAGTCTGTGTAATCGGCTTTGATAAATTTTTCAGCGATAGAGCCAGCAGGGCTTTCAGCATCTGGATCTAAAACGCAGACCTTGTAACCCATAGATTGGGCTGCCTGAGTAAACATGCGTCCTAATTGACCACCACCCAAAATTCCTAAATACGAACCCGGCAAAATGGGTTCTGAATGATCTGCCATGTAATTAATATCCCGGCAAATTCATTGAGCGTGCAGTTTCAGACTGCTTGACGCGGAACTCTTCTAAGCGTTTAGCTAAATCTGCATCATGCAAGGCTAAGCCTGCAATCACATGCAAGGCAGCATTGGCCGCACCAGCTTCACCAATCGCAAATGTTGCTACTGGAATACCTTTAGGCATTTGCACGATTGAATAGAGAGAGTCTTCGCCACGTAAATATTTACTGGCTACTGGAACACCATAGACTGGAACAATGGTTTTAGAAGCGAGCATGCCTGGCAAGTGCGCTGCACCACCTGCACCAGCAATAATGGCTTGCAAACCATTGGCTTGTGCTTTTTCTGCATACTGGAACATGTCATCTGGCATACGGTGAGCAGAGAGTACTTGCGCTTCATGAGCGATACCAAATTGCTCAAGCATTTGGGCGGCGTGTTGCATGGTGTCCCAATCTGAATTGGATCCCATCACTATTCCGACTATTGGCTTCTTGCTCATGCAGCTCTCCGAATACCTAAAATGTTTAGGGCTCTATTATCCCTGAGTCAGTCTTGTTAAGGCTTCGCGATACTTTTGAGCGGTTTTTTCGATGACTTCAGCAGGTAATTGGGGTGCAGGCGCTGTTTTTGGCCATAACTTGCCATCAACCATCGCTGTTTCTAGCCAATCCCGGACAAATTGCTTGTCATAGGACGGTGGATTGGAGCCCACATAGTAAGTTTCAGCAGGCCAAAAGCGGGAGGAGTCTGCCGTCAGAATCTCATCCATCAAAACTAGCTGACCTGCGTCATCAAGACCAAATTCAAACTTGGTATCGGCAATGATGATTCCGCGAGTGGCTGCGTATTCAGAAGCTTCCTTATACAAACGGATGCTAACTTCACGAATTTGCTTCGCTAATTTTTCACCGATGAGCTCAATTACTTTTTCAAAAGAGATATTTTCATCATGCTCACCTGCTTCTGCTTTAGCAGCTGGAGTAAAGATAGGCTCAGGTAATTTTTGCGCATTCTCTAAGCCTTCAGGCAAAGCAATGCCGCATACCTTGCCAGTTTCTTTGTAGTCTTTCCAACCACTACCAGCCAAGTAACCGCGCACAACGGCTTCCACCATAATGGGCTTGAGGCGTTTAGCCACAACAGCACGGCCAGTCACTTGCGCAACTTCATCAGTAGCCACTACTGTTGCCGGATCAATACCTGTTAAGTGATTTGGAATCACAGATCCCAACTTTTCAAACCAGAAGTTCGCCATCTGATTGAGCACAACGCCCTTCTCAGGAATAGGCTCGCCCATCACCACATCAAATGCAGATAAGCGATCTGTGGTGATCATGAGAAGCTTGTCATCACCTAGGGCGTAGACATCACGCACCTTACCTTTGGATAACAAAGGCAATGACTTAATAGAAGTAGCGTACAAAGCAGCCATCGTTAACTCACTTCACGATCTGAGCTAACTTACCGCTCTTGTAAAGCTCTGCCATTTTCTCTAATGAAATTGGCTTAATTTTGGATGCCTGACCAGCAGAACCAAAGGCTTCAAAGCGTGCAATACATACTTTCTTGGCAGCTTCACGTGCTGGCTTTAAATAATCGCGTGGATCAAACTTGCTTGGGTTCTCAATGAAGTAGCGACGGATAGCGCCAGTCATTGCCAAACGAATGTCGGTATCAATATTGATCTTACGAACGCCGTTCTTAATACCTTCTTGAATCTCTTCTACAGGCACGCCGTAGGTTTCTTTCATATCGCCACCAAATTCGCGGATCTCAGCTAGCAATTCTTGTGGAACGCTTGATGAACCATGCATTACTAAATGAGTGTTTGGAATGCGCGCATGAATTTCTTTAATGCGGTCAATTGCCAATATATCGCCTGTAGGCTTTTTACTGAATTTGTATGCGCCATGGCTAGTACCAATCGCAATCGCTAGGGCATCGCACTGGGTTGCTCGCACAAAGTCAGCCGCTTGCTCAACGTCAGTCAATAACTGTTCGCGAGTCATCGTGCCGTCAGCACCATGACCGTCTTCTTTGTCGCCCTTCATGGTTTCTAGAGAACCCAACACGCCAAGTTCTGCTTCAACCGTAACTCCGATGGAATGAGAAAACTTCACCACCTCTTTAGAAACATCCACGTTGTATTCATAGCTAGCAACGGTTTTACCGTCAGCCTCTAAGGAGCCGTCCATCATGACGCTAGTAAAGCCACTCTTAATCGCAGCCATACACACTGCTGGGCTCTGACCGTGATCTTGGTGCATCACCACTGGAATATGGGGATAAGCTTCCACCGCAGCAGAAATCAAATGGCGCAAGAATGCTTCACCTGCGTATTTACGAGCACCGGCAGAGGCTTGCATGATGACTGGAGAGTCTGCTTCATTCGCAGCTTCCATAATCGCAGTCACTTGCTCTAAGTTGTTGACGTTAAATGCTGGCAGACCATAACCGTTTTCAGCAGCATGATCCAAGAGTTGTCGCAAAGATACTAAAGCCATGATGTTCTCTTAATAAATTGAATAAGTTAATTAAATGGGTAAATGAATGATTACTTCACATGAATAATTTTGAGGGTATTGGTGCCGCCAGGCTCACCCATTGGCTCGCCTGAAGTAAGCACCACGGTATCGCCTTTTTTAACTGCGCCCGACTTTTTGAGGCAAGCCTCAACTTCTTGCAAAGCCGTATCGCGATCCTTGGTGTAATCCAAGCCAATTGGAGTCACGTTGCGATAAGTACTCAAAGCACGTTGCGTAGCAATCTTGGAGGTGAGTGCAAAAATCGGCACGTGAATATTGTGGCGACTCATCCAAATGGCTGTAGAACCTGAGTCAGTCAGGGCAGCAATCGCATTGGCATTCAAATGGTGGGCAGTAAACAAAGCACCCAAAGCAATCGTTTGATCGATGCGGGTAAAGGTTTGATCCAAGAAATCGGTATCCAGTTTCACACGATCCGATTTTTCCGCTTCAACGCAAATCTCTGCCATTGCTTTAATGGTCTGCACTGGATACATACCGGCTGCAGATTCTGCGGAGAGCATCACGGCGTCAGTACCATCTAAAACAGCGTTGGCTACGTCACTCACTTCAGCGCGCGTTGGCACTGGTGCATTGATCATTGACTCCATCATCTGGGTTGCCGTGATCGTAAATTTATCAGCCTCGAGTGCCCACTTAATCATGCGCTTTTGTAATGCTGGCACAGCAGGATTACCCACTTCAATGGCTAAGTCACCACGCGCAACCATGATGCCGTCGCTCTCAGCAATGATGCTTTTAAGTGCTTCAGGTTCAATGGCTTCTGCACGCTCTACTTTGGCAATGGTGCGCACTTTACCCACACCATATTTGGCGCTAGCAGCATCAGCCAGCTTACGCGCGTAAGCCATATCAGCACCATCTTTAGGAAAGCTAATCGCCAGGAAGTCCACACCCATGGCAATGGCTGCATCCAGATCAGAAATATCTTTCTCAGTCAAAGCGGGAGCAGTTAAACCTCCGCCAGCACGATTAATACCTTTGTTATTCGATAGTGGTCCACCCTGCTCTACGCTCGTATAAATCTCACCACCTTTAACGCTTTCAACACGCAATACAACTAAACCATCATTCAATAAAAGCCGATCGCCGGATTTAACATCACTGGGCAATTCTTTGTAATCAAGACCAACACGCTCTTGGTTTCCTAAGGCACAGTTCACATCCAAAATAAATTGCTCACCTTCTTTGAGCAAAATTTTGCTGTCTGCAAATTTACCCACACGAATTTTGGGGCCCTGAAGGTCAGCCATGATGCCGACTTCTTTGCCTACTTCAGCAGAAATACTGCGTACTAAATCATGGCGGGCTTTGTGGTCAGCTACCGTGCCATGCGAAAAGTTCATGCGCACTACATCGACGCCTGCACGAATCATGTCACGAAGAACTTCAGGCTTTTCGGATGCGGGCCCTAGGGTGGCAATGATTTTGGTTGCTCGAAGCATTATTTAGTCTTTCGCTCTTTCAGCTAGTACTGCAAAGGCTGGCAGGGTTTTACCTTCGAGGAATTCCAAGAAAGCGCCACCACCAGTTGAGATGTAATCCACTTGATTTTCAATACCGTATTTAGCAATGGCCGCCAATGTATCGCCACCACCTGCGATCGAGAACGCAGGAGAGTGGGCAATGGCTGCAGCCAACATTTTGGTGCCGCCACCAAATTGATCAATTTCAAAAACGCCTAAAGGGCCGTTCCAAACAATCGTGCCGGCATGAGCGAGCATGATCGAAAGGCGGGCTGCTGTTTTAGGGCCGATATCCAAAATCATGTCATCTTCTGCCACTTGATCAGCAGATACACGATTGGCACGAGCTAAAGGTGAGAGTTCATTCGCAACAACTACGTCCTCAGGAATAGGCACGTGTGCGCCACGCTTTTCCATGATCTCCATAATTTCTTTAGCTTCTTCAACCAAATCAGGCTCAGCTAAAGATTTACCAATTGGCAATCCTTTAGCAAGCATGAAGGTATTCGCAATGCCGCCACCAACAATCAACTCATCCACTTTGTCAGCCAAAGCCTTCAAAATAGTGAGCTTAGAAGAAACCTTGGAGCCCGCCACAATAGCCACCAGCGGGCGCTTCGGGCTTGCAAGCGCACGACTCAATGCATCGAGTTCAGCCGCCATCAATGGGCCTGCACAAGCCACTGGTGCAAATTTTGCTACACCGTAAGTAGTCGCTTCTGCACGATGCGCAGTACCAAATGCATCGTTCACATATACATCACACAAAGCAGCAATCTTTTTTGCTAGCTCGTCACTATTTTTCTTCTCACCTACATTCAAGCGGCAATTCTCTAAAATAACCAATTCACCAGGCTTGACTTCAAAGCCGCCATCGACCCAATCACTAATCAGAGGTACTTTACGATTGAGCAAAGTAGCGATGCGATCTGCTACCGGAGCCAAACTATCTTCTGGCTTAAATTGACCTTCCGTTGGACGACCTAAATGGGAGGTCACCATCACAGCAGCGCCGGCATCTAAACACATCTGCACTGCTGGCATAGAAGCCCGAATACGAGTGTCCTCAGTAATATTGCCTACATCGTCTTGGGGAACATTGAGGTCGGCACGGATCAGAACCCGTTTTCCCTTTAAAAGGCCGGATTCGGCCAATTCACTTAAACGCTTCACTTTAAATAATGAGTCCGGCATGTTTTTTGTCAAAAATAAGGTAATTAAGGGGTTTAGGGTCGATTCTTCTGAGTACTCCATTCTAAATGTTCTGGGCTAGCTACCCCGAAGGACCTCAGTAAGCCAAAACCCTGCCTGCTCTACAATAGGAGCATGGACGCATTCTGAGCTAGAGGCCTAAAACCGACTGGCTGGGCGCCCCAGATTGACCCTATTCAATAGATACTAAAAAGGTAGAGAAAATGTCGATGTCCGACCGCGATGGTTTTATTTGGTCCGATGGGAAGCTAGTTCCTTGGCGTGAGGCCAATATTCATGTGCTAACCCATAGCCTCCACTACGGAATGGGCGTTTTTGAGGGCATCCGTGCCTATAAAACCCCCCAAGGAACTGCCATTTTCCGCCTCCCAGAGCACGTTAAACGCCTGTTTAACGGCACCAAGATCTTCCAAATGAACATGCCTTATAGCCAGGAAGTGATTACCAAGGCCATTATTGATGTGGTGAATAGCAATAAGCTGGAAGCTTGCTATATCCGCCCAATCATCTTTATTGGCTCAGAAAAACTAGGCATCTCCCCTAAAGGCAATACCATCCATACGGCAGTAGCCGCTTGGGAATGGGGTGCTTACTTGGGTGAAGACGGTATTAATAAAGGGATTCGCGTTAAAACTTCTTCCTTTACCCGCCACTTTGTGAATTCTTCCTTAGTGCGCGCTAAGGCATCTGGTTACTACATCAACTCGATTTTGGCGAACCAAGAAGTGACCGCAAACGGTTACGACGAAGCACTCCTGCTTGATACAGAAGGTTATGTTTCTGAAGGCTCTGGCGAAAACATCTTTATGGTGAGTGATGGCATTGTGTACACACCAGACTTAGCCTCTTGCTTAGACGGTATTACGCGTGACTCCATTATCGAGATCGTGAAAGACCTCGGCCTTGAGTTGCGTGAGAAGCGCATCACTCGTGATGAGATCTATTCTGCTGATGAAGCCTTCTTCACAGGTACTGCTGCTGAAGTGACGCCAATTCGCGAACTCGATGACCGCACTATTGGTGACGGTAAGCGTGGTCCGATCACCGAGAAAATTCAGAAGACCTACTTTGATGCAGTGTATGGCAGAAACGATAAATACAAATCGTGGCTCACGTACGTGAAGTAATGGTTAAGTAATCCTTCGTAATCAGGAATCAGAACATGACTCAAGCTCCAGTAGTAATGGTGGATGGTAAAGATCTTCCATTACATTGCCCTACCAATAAGACTCCAGCATGGAACTCACATCCTCGTGTGTTTTTGGACATCACCGAAACAGGTGAAGCCAAATGTCCTTATTGCGGGACTGAGTACAAACTGATTCCTGGCACCGAGCCACACGGACACTAAACCAGATTAGCGCTCCAGATCAAAAATGGAGCGCTGAATCGGGATACAACCCATGCCAGGTATTCTGATCATTGCCCCAAACTGGATTGGGGATGCCGTGATGACTCAACCTTTATTGGCGAGCATCAAAGCGCTATATCCAGAGTCCAAAATTGATGTACTTGCTAGCACTTGGGTAGCCCCCATCTATCGCGCTTGCTCAGAAGTCAACGAAGTCATCGAAGCAAAGTTTGAGCACAAACAATTGCAATGGGCTTTACGCAAGCAGCTCGCAAAGCAAATTGAAAAACAGAAATACCAAGCGTGTTTTGTATTACCTAATAGTTTTAAGTCGGCACTCATTCCTTGGTTAGCCAATATTCCACTGCGCATTGGCTATCGTGGAGAAATGCGCTTTGGCCTCATTAATGTTGCACTAGATAATCCGAGCAAGATCAATCGTCCACCAATGGTCGAGCACTACTTAGCATTGAGCACTCTTCTGGTTGATGATGAGCAAACGGGGAGTGCACAAAGTAATAACAATCAGATTACACCGCATTTAAATGTATCACCTAGCGCAAGACAATCCATTCAAAGCAAACTGCAAAGTGCCAACATCGATGGCTCTATTTATGTCATGTGTCCCGGTGCTGAATATGGTCCAAGCAAGCGCTGGCCGACAGAACACTTTGCAGAACTGGCTAAAGAGTTAATCGAAACAAATCCTAGTAACGAGATCATCTTGATCGGCAGCCAAGGGGATCACAATCTTGCTAGCGAGATTACCCTCAAAGCAGAGCAAAACCCCCATATTCATAACTGGTGTGGCAGCACTTCTTTAGATGAAGCCATTGCCTTGATTGGGATGAGTAAAGCCCTTGTCAGCAATGATTCGGGCTTGATGCATATAGCCGCTGCCCTGAAAGTGCCTCAAGTAGCCATCTTTGGCTCTAGCGACCCAGCCCATACCCCGCCTTTGTCAGACAAGGCCAAGGTGATTTGGCTAAACCTGCCTTGCAGCCCTTGCCACAAAAGAGACTGTCCATTAGGCCACTTAAAGTGTCTAAAAGACATTCTTCCGCAACAAGTATTGGCTACACTCAATACATTGCAGTAGCTATTCCAAAGTCATCTCAAACCAAAATACTATCCATGACAAAACTTGCCAGACTTTTTCATAATGCTGATGATGTTGTTGATGCTTGGCGCGATGCTCTCAAACATCGTGATGTTCAGGGTGCATTAGATATTTGGCTAGATGATGATTCCATTACCTGTGTACTGCCAGAAGGCCATCGCCTTAGTGGTCATGCAGAGATTCGCAAGGGTCTAGAAAGACTCTTATCTAAGCAGCCTTTGTTTCTAGAACCGATTGCCTGCATTAGCCATACTATTTTGGGTGCTGCTATTTATGACACTACCGAAGCAGTCCACCTTAGAGCAGATCAGGTTGAAGCAGAGTTCTTTCTGAACATTACTCTCGTCTTATTGCAAGATAGCCAAGGATGGCGCATTGCTCATCTCCATGCAAGCCGTTCTACTGAAGATACTTTTGATGCGCCTTCAACACCGCACGGCTTGCATTAATACCCAACCAGCAACACTCTCCCAAAATGGATGAGCAAGTCCTTCGGTCACTAGTCAAGTGGCCTAATGTTCCGGATTGCTATGGCTGGCTTGCCCTTGATCGCCGTGGCCAATGGCGTATGCGTGATGAATTTACCCAGAAAAATCATTTGCCCGGCCAAGTCATTGTGCATCAGGCTTTAAATGAATTTATCTCCAGAAACTATGCAAGAGATGCTCAAGGCAGATACTTTTTTCAGAATGGTCCACAGCGTGTTTTTATTTCCCTAGATGCAACGCCTTGGATCACAAGGATGATTCCAAGCGAGCAAGGCACACAACTGCTAACGCAATGCCAAACAAAACTAGATCCTACTGCGGCCCTCAGCGATGAAAATGGCAATATCTATATCGTTGGTAATATTTCTCAAACTATTTACGAAGATAATGATCGAGGAAAATTCTCTATCCAAGAGAGCGAAAGTATTGCGCTCTTACATGATCACGATCTAGATCTTTTTTCAGAATTAGCCGCACTACGTGAAGAAGCTTGCAGCTTTGGTGGCTCCTGGAATTGGCATGGCACGCAACTACCTTTAGACCCGATTCATTCTTTGGAATTAGCCAAACGCTTTGGGTACATTGCCAAACCAGCGCAATAAAAAACAGTAGAAAAAACTAATGGGTGAATCTAGCCCTTTTGCTTAGCCTGCTCCTTGAGCTCTTCTTGATACTGTCTTTGCATTTCACGCAAACGAGAATCAATACTCGAACCCTGATAGAAATCAGCACCCCCCGAAGATCTAGCAATCTTGAGTTGCTCTATAGCTGAAGGCCAAGCACCTTCCAGCGCGTACTTTTCACCAAGGGCGTAATGCCGCAAAGGCACGTTTTTAGCCTGATCATAGGCATTGGAAAGCAAGGACCACCACACAACCTCGTTGGGTTGCAGTCTAGTTCTGGCTTTGAGCCAATTAATTGCATCATTGGTTTTACCCAGCTTTAATTCCGCATTAATCATGGCTACACCTGCAGCATAGGACTGCGGATACGCATTAAGGGTTGCCTGGGCAATTTGCAAAGCCTCTTCACCTTTGCCTTTAGCTAAAGCCAGTTCAGAGGAAGTAATGTCGAGCGATAAGCTTTGCCTCTGAATTGGTGAGCCAGGGGCGCTTGCGGTCTGCACCAATTTTTTGGCCTGTTGCAAATAGGTTTCTGCTTGATCAATTTTGCCTTGGCGCTGTGCAACCAATGCAAGGCCATAAGTGCCTTCCAGCTGCTTACCAATCGGCGCTTGCTTGCTTAAACTTTCAAAAGTATTTCGCAGGTCATAGAGACCACTCGATGACCCAGCTTGCTCGAGTCGTGCACGCGCTTTAATAAAATAAAACTCAATACCAGTAGGCACATTGCGGGCAGCTACCATGCGTACCCGATCTTGCATTTCTGCAATACGATCTGTTGTTAGTGGGTGAGTTCTGACATAGCCTGGAACCCCGCGATCCATAATGCCGGTGATTTTTTGTAGCCTCTGGAAAAAGCCAGGGGCGCCATTAACATCGTAACCGCTCGCCTCCAGAATCTGAAAGCCGATACGATCAGCCTCACGCTCAGCATCTCGTGAGTAAGACAAATAATTACTCACCGCTGCCGCTTGACCACCTTGCATCAGACCTGCACCGGCAGAGGGGTTGCGAGACATAGCCAGAGCACCAAGCACCATACCGGCGATGGCAATCATCGTATTCGTTGTCTGCTTATCCATTTGACGCGCTAAGTGACGCTGCAATACGTGGCCAGTCTCATGCCCCATGACTGAGGCAACTTCAGCATCAGATTCCGCACTCACAAGCAAGCCCGTATGAAAGCCAATAAATCCGCCAGGTAATGCAAACGCATTAATGCTGCTATCTTTTACGGCGAAGACTTCAAAGTTATATGCACCACTGCCCTGCTCATTAGCACCACCGAGTTGCAACTTCTTAGCAGCTTGTAATAAACGACGCTCCATTTGATTAAGGTAATCATAGATAGGCCAATCATTGGAATAATCTGTATCCGGACGAATCTGGCGCATGATCATCTCGCCATACTTACGCTCATCAATTCTGCTTAAGGCATCCCCTCCGGGGTCGCCCATATCCGGGAGCACTAAAGTAGGCTGGCTTTGAACATTATTACGTGTTGGTGCATTGGCTGGACGAGCATCCGGGGATTGCATAGCCCTGCCAATATTCTGTAATGCAGCGGAATCACCCTGGACAGATACATCTCCAGCTGGAACAACAACAGGAGGAGCAGCAAAAGCTGGAGAAGCACCAGAAAAAGCGAGGGCCAGCATCACTTGGATGGCGACCAAACGTCGAATAAAGGAGATTTTGCCAACAGGCTTTATCACTTGCATCCCTATATGGTAAAACTTATCCCATGAACAAACTAACTCATTTTGATGCCAGCGGCCAGGCGCACATGGTAAATGTGGGCGATAAGCCTAATACCCATAGAGTGGCTGTGGCTACAGGCAAGATCACCATGCTCCCAGCAACCTTTGAGATGGTAGAAGCCGGCAACCATAAAAAGGGTGATGTATTAGGAATTGCCAGAATTGCCGGCATCCAGGCATCTAAAAGGACATCAGATCTCATTCCCCTTTGCCACCCCTTAGCGCTTACCCACGTCAGCCTAGAATTTCAGCTAAATAAAGCAGATAACAGCATCAACTGCCAAGTCAGAGCAGAAACCACTGGACCAACCGGCGTTGAAATGGAAGCCCTCACCGCAGTCCAAGTCGCCCTACTCACAATTTATGACATGTGCAAAGCAGTAGACCGAGGCATGGTTATGGGCGATATAAAACTCTTAGAAAAGAGTGGTGGCAAGAGTGGGGAGTGGAAGGCGACTGAGTAGTTGCTGACTTAGTTGCGCTCTTTCAACCTTAAAGAGAGTAAGTTTTACAGCTTGTCCTAATTCTGTCCTTATTGAGGCAGAACAACATGGCAACATTTCGCAATCGCAAGAACAAGTGGCAAGCCCGAGTCCAACGCAAAGGGCAATCCAGCCTATCTAAATCATTCCTCACACTAGATGATGCCAAGCGCTGGGCCAGAAGTATCGAATCATCCATCGACAAAGGTAGTTTTACCAACCAATCACTAGCGGAACGAACGACTTTCAAAGAGCTAATTGAGCGGTATATGGCTGAAGTGACGCCAACTATGCGTGGCGCTATACCTGATCTGATTCGTTTAGCTGCCATTAGTAGAAAGTCCATCGCAAAACTCAATCTACTGGCACTGACTCCACAGCGGATTTGTGAGTATCGAGATCTGCGTCTTCAAGAAGTGGCGCCCGCAACAGTGATACGAGAATTGGCATACTTTTCGTCCATCATTAATCACGCCCGCAGGGAGTGGGGAATCAATATCAGCAATCCAATACTCTTGGTAAGGAAACCTAACGGGCCGCAAGGCAGAACTCGAACCATTGAGGATTATGAGCTAACCAAACTGATAGAAGCGCTCAAGCCAGTAGGTCGAAAAAGTATCTGGATGGCACCACTGGTGCGGCTTGCTTTAGAGACTGCAATGCGCAGAGGTGAGCTATTGAGCCTTCGCTGGGAGCATATAGATTTAGTCCATAGAACAGCTCATATTGAGCTTACCAAGAACGGTGAAGCAAGAACTGTTCCACTGTCAACCAAGGCCGTAGAGATACTTTTAAAGCTTCCTAGAAGCATTGACGGGCGAGTATTTCCAGTGACCCATGAAGTGGTTTCGCAAGCCTTTAACCGAGCAAGAAAACAAGCGGGAATTGAGAACATTCGATTCCACGATCTAAGACGAACCGCCATTACCAAGCTAGCGGAAAGACTGCCAAATCTAGTAGAACTCTCAGCGGTATCAGGTCACAAAAGTCTAGCGATGCTCAAGCGCTACTACCGCCCTAACCCACAGCAACTGGCGCTAAAGTTGGGATGAGTATCCGCCAAATTTAGCAGTGTCGTTGTACATCATTGTATTTGTTGACATTTTCTGAAATTTCTCAAAGTTTTCTTCACATAATAGAGAGGAAGGTGGTACATGCATCTAGCAGTTTGACTCCTCAGATCTTTTGCTGAAATTTCCAGAAGGTACTCAAGAATTCATCATGCTGAGAATCTTTGTACTTGTTCTTCATATAAGTGAGGTCAAGCTGTCCACTTGGATAGTAGACTGGTTCAAAATCAGTCCTAAACTGCTCTGGCTCTTTCAGCTGTGGAATCGAGCCTAATGCTGCCTCATAGGCTTCAAGCATGGCAAGCTCTAGCTCCAGCAGATGATGTTCTTGGCATATGAATGAGTCATGGACGGGTAAACAGAGAATCTCTTGACTCAACAATTTCATCATCACCATTTCTGCAATCTGAGAATCAATAAACTGATATCTAAGACCGAAGCCCTTTCCCTTAATATCCTTAATGATCGGATGCTTCTTGATTACTAGAGCCTCCAGCTGGGCGGTATTCATTTCCATCGTTTTAATTTGTCGACTATTGAGCTTAAAGTTACCCCGATCATCGTTAATCATGGCATTGATATAAGTCTTAATCACTTTTCTTTTGGATTTATATGGCTCAATATTCTTGTCATATTGCATGCCCTCATAACGAAGCCCAAGATCGTATAAATCACCCTCTGGTAGGGGCAAATTGGCATCTCGGTACATCATTCTTGGATGAAGCTCTGAGTAATCAACTTCGACCGTTGGAAGACCATTGATGGTGATGTATCTCCGGTATTCACTGGGTATAAATTGCCACCATCCCCCATAAAATCGCCCGCCCTTCTGAAAGCTTCCTCTAGAAAAAATCCGCCTTAATTGAACATGCAGATAGTTAAATATCCGTGGCTTCTTCTTGTTATCTCCAAAGACCCAATCAAGCTGAT
Organism: Polynucleobacter sp. AP-Latsch-80-C2; assembly: GCF_018882185.1. Classification (GTDB taxonomy): domain Bacteria; phylum Pseudomonadota; class Gammaproteobacteria; order Burkholderiales; family Burkholderiaceae; genus Polynucleobacter. The sequence continues at coordinate 163,469 of NZ_JACVOY010000006.1, forward strand.
ATTTGTCATTGGCCATCTTTGCGATTAAACCTTCGTCAAGATGATGTTTATCAATGGAGAGACAAATTGCATTCTGGGTGATAAAACTGTTGTAGCGCTGAAGATTCTTCCTCCATCTGCGGATATCGTTATTGTCCTTAAATGAACATTGAATCTTAGATTTAGTCTTAGGATCAAAATCCTTGAGGACGATTACATCCTGCTTCTTCGGGAAAATCTTTCGCCATACATATTTAGTGCGCTCAAATTCCTCAATTAGCCCACCTACAGCTCTAATAGTCGTAGGGATATTCTCCCCACTTTTATTCCTAAAGCCCTTTTTACGCTCAATCCACTCAAGGGACTCAAGGGCATCTAATACCCTTAAAACAGCCGTATGACTAAATTCATTTAATTGATGAGATTTATCGCCATAGGCTCCATCACTAGTTGGTACTGCAAGCCTACATTGTCGATGCCTGCTTCCATAAACTTGATAAAGACCTTCAATGATTGTGCGAGCAGCAAATTCATGTGCTATCTGCATTTTTAGTTGAGGCTTATTCTGAATCTGCAACCTAGCAATCAACCTGTCTAGGACTATGGATATTGTTTCAACAAAGAAGGCATCCCCTGGCAAATGAATATGCTTCAGATGCAGGTTATATGTTTTATGTTTTCCGACCCTATTTGCCATAAATCGAATTAGGACATAACTACTCCATGAGATCAATGGGTACAAAGGAGGAATATAGATGAAGCAGACATACCCCCGCTATGAAGCAGATTCAAGACAAGCGTTTGTCGCCAACAAAATATCTCGCCATATGGCCTTGCATCGTAATACGGCTATCGCTTCTTAGGAATCATTCCTAGATCTACTGCCATCTGCATTAACAACCGGATGCGGGCATTAGCCTCCGCTGATCTTTGACGCTCTTCTTTGGTATAACCTTTACCTTGGTAGTTCCAATGAAATTCATTTTTGAGACTCATTCCACCATGAAATTTACAACGCTGACGGCCAGAAATAGCATGGTTCTGGCATAAACCGCCGGATCGCTTCTTGGCTAGACATTTGGGCATGCCTATATTTTATAAAGATAGTAAACTTTATAAAAGTGGATCTTGATAGCAGCGGATGGCAATCACCCGATAATAAAAAAACCACCCGAAGGTGGTCGCTAATTCAATCTTGATGAACCTTACATCCCCATCGTATAAGTGACCATCCCAGTCGTACTGCTCATGCCCGTCATTGAGTCTTGACGATACAGTACAGATAGTCCAATCTGCGCATCTTTATGAAGCTTGTAGTAAGCAGCAGCCGTTGCTGTTGGTCGTACTTTATTCGGGTTGGGATTCAAAGCAACAGGTGATAAACCATTGACGTTTGTTACGGTGTAGCTACCATTAGTCGTTTGCACATCAGCTTCCATACCAGCAGAAGCTGAGAGCGTAATTTCTTCATCTAAGCGGTGATTTGCTCCAACCCCTGCAAGAGCCGTAGTGGCGTTCATGGATAAAGAGCTATAGGCTAGTGGTACGAGAACATTACTCGCTTGTCCTTCAGAGTAACCATTCATCACGGTGGATAAGTATCTGGCACCTACATAAGGCGATACCGTGGTTCTGGTATCAATGCCAAAGTTGTACTTGGCTACGACATTAGCACCTTGGCTAGTGAGCGCTGTTGAACCACTTCCGGGTTCAGATGTTCCTACAACAGGGCGAGTAATGGTCATGCCTTTGTTGTTGTAACCCAAAGAGGCTTTCACTTCTGCTCCCAGTCCATCATCTTGCTCATTCCACACTGCAAACAGGCCACCCATTGGAGTGTTATTGCTATTACTGATAATGCCGTTTGGATTGGATGCTGAGAGGTTTTGATCTAAGTAAGCTCCGACTCTGATCTTATCGTTCACTTTATAAGCGCCAATCAGTAATGCACTAGTGGTTCCATTGATAAAGCTAGAAGAGCCTGTTTGACGACCACCAGCAGAGATACAGATACCGTTCTCACCAAAGAGAGAGCAGTCATACGTTAGTCCAGCAATCACGCCATTGGACTGCAAAGCGTACTGGGTTTGTAGGGATGAAGTGGTTGACTGTAGGGAAGACTGCGTGTCAGCAACAGAAGCACCAATAGTCATATTCCAAACGGTGCCACCAGTCTCTGGGGTGAGTTTAAAGAGGTAACCACCCGATGAACCAGCAGTATTCAGAAGATTGTTGGCTCCAACACCTGTCAAGACTGAGGTGTAAGTTAAGCCCGTGTAAACGACTGAACCAGCAGCAATCCCAAAAGTCATTTGACCTGCTGCTTTAGTGACTGCTAATTGACCGTAGCTGGATAAGCCGTTGACGATTACTTGGTAGTTATTTGGCAAGTTACCAGATAAGGCTAAAGGGATTGCACCACCTTGCGCATTTTGCAAAGTGATGATGCGACCTTGGGTGTTATCAATACCGCCTAAGATGGTTCCAGCGTTAACTAGTAAATCAATCGTGTGGGGTGAGAGGTTTTGGATACCGGCAGTACCACCAGAGATGATCCCGTTGTTGGTCAGATTGACGATTGTGGCATCGGGGGCGTTTACTAAACCGTAAGAAGTTCCAGACACAATCCCGTTATTGGTAATGCCGGGCGTAGTCCCTGTATTCGTAACCGCTGTTGTACCCGCCACCATGCTACCTGCGGCAATAGTTACGGTTGTACCATTAACTACTGCGTTGTTATTAGTTGAAGTAATAGCTCCATACGAAATTGTTAAATTTCCATAACGAGGTGTTGATGTTGTAGATGAGCCTCCACCATTACCACTACCGCCGCCATTATTGATGGCACTGACAATCAAATCCCAAATGGTTAGTGATCCGCTATGTAAGCCTAAAGAGTAGTTGTAACCTCCCGAAGTGCCTGTCAATCCACCAGCAAGATTGCCAGCTGCAAGTCCGCTAATTACTGAAGCATAAGTACCGGCAGCAAGAGTTGATGAGCTAATACCAAAAGTGGTTGACCCGGAAAATGATGTTGCAGAAAAGGTACCAAATGATGAGGCGCTATTAACAATGATGTTGTAGTTAGTAGGCAGAATGCCAGTGTAGGTTAATCCTGCTTGGGCATTATTCAGAGTAGAAATTGTTCCGGCATTTTGAATGCCGTATGAACCTGAACCACCGGTAATGGTGCCGGTGTTGGTTATGGTTGAAGTAGCTCCTGAAGCTACATAGATGCCGGGAGCGCTCGATCCTGATGACCCCCCCACTCCTCCTGTTCCAGCAGCGCCACCAACCCCACCGCTCACCGTGCCGCTATTCACTAAATTTGAAGTGCCACTTAGATAAACCCCAACACCACCAGACCCGCCGTTAGCATTGTAAATTAAGCCATAACTAGCGCCTCCAACACCACCTGAGCCTCCTAGAATAGAGCCATTATTTGTAGTGGTTCCAGAGGTAATGATGGCACCATATCCACCAGCTCCGCCACCACCGCCACCAGTATCAAAACCGCTTCCTGAGCCTCCAGCACCTCCAGCGCCTCCAGTGCCTCCTCTAACAGTAGCATTGTTAACCGCTGTTGCATTGATCACAATACCTGCGGCTCCCCCACCACCGCCACTACCGCCATGGGAAGAGTCACTGCTGACACCGCTGCCACCATTCACACTAGAGGGGGTACCGCCTAGTCCTCCGCTACCACCGCCACTAACCGCACCGCCCACTCCACCAGTAATGCCGCCTCCCCCACCAGCACCCCCCTCTGGTGGAGTAGCACTGACAGTACCACTACCTCCCGTAGCTGTTGCCGTGCTGGCGCCTCCAGCCCCATTTACCCCTCCGCCAACACCACCACTTAAGGATTGTGCGATGCTATTGCCCATCAATAAGAACGATAGTGCAGCTATTGAACTGAGAGATGAAATCGTCCTGCAGACTTTTATTTGGTACCGATTATTTGATGGTTTGAGCGCAATATGGAACATGGGTTTAATGCCTATCTATATCTTTGTAGTGACTGTAGTCTCAGGTTTAACCCAATTGCTTGAAATTATATTTGAACTTCATAAGCAATTGACCATTAGATAGCACTAAATCTAAGCCTTTGTTTGAGCGTATTCCTATGCAGGTATGGCGTATGGAACCAAAAAGCAAAAGGGGTGGTTGGGGTACGGTGGGGTCTGGATTGTCGGAATTACTGATGGGGTAGCCCTAACGTGATAATCTAACAACACCTGATCTTGTCCTAATCCTGTCCTTTTTGGATATCAATTTCAGGCATTTATTAACCCTGACAAGAGTTAGTCAAACTGAAACTATTTTCTTCATCGCCCGCTATGCCCTATCGCATCAGCTTTTATATGGAAGCTCTCACCGCAGTCTAAGTTGCACTACTCACAATTTATGACATGTGCAAAGCAGTAGACCGAGGCATGGTTATGGGCGATATAAAACTCTTAGAAAAGAGTGGTGGCAAGAGTGGGGAGTGGAAGGCGTCCTAAGAGGCTATCCAAACTATACCCACAGAATCAATCAATCAGTTTTTCATGCTGTCGCTTAAGAAAATAGTAAAAAACTGCGCGATCATCTGTGCAGTGGTTTTATGCACCCTCACCGTAGTCGATCTAATAGCTTATTTAGCCTCACCAAACCAAGGAATTGGCCTGGTCCCAGCTTACAAAAAGGATCGCTTTCAGGAAAAACTAAGAGAAGCAATTCATTACTTTCCGCGCGGATACAACACTGCTGACCAAGTGATGGGATTTGATATAGCAAAAAATGTGGCTCCAGTCACTTTCAACATGGCGGATGGAAGTTTCCCTATCTTCTCAAACGATATAGGCTGCTTTGATCACCACACCTTAGCTGAAATTAAAGCTGCCAAATCCTATGATTATTTTGCTGGTGATTCATTTGCTTGGGGTTATGGAAACTATGAACAAAATATTCCCTCTACCTATGAAAAGTTAAGCGGTCGATTTACCGTCAAGTGCGGAATCATCCATTCAGGGCAAAGACATCAGTTTGAAAAATTTCAACGCACTGTAAAACTTATTGGACACCCTCCAAAACGAGCCATCCTTACTTTTTATGAAAATGATGTGGCCAATGACTATGCATACCCACATACCACTGTCATAGATGGCTATGCGGTAGATCTCTATAAATTTGATCCTAGCCAATTTCAACTCGTGCCTAGAGATATAAACCAAATCAAACAAGATATTGTGGGAGGAATAAATCCTGAGACACAGAGCTTAAACACCCAAGTGGATGCTTGGCTAGATGGGCATTCTTTGGTGTGGAATCTATTTAAGATAGGTGCTAAACAGGCCAAAGGAAAGGATCTCGCAACCATTTATGGAATTAGCGAAGGTGTCAACTATGGCAAAAATAAAGATTACGGAACCGCCGAGATAACCAAGAGGAATCGTGAAGGTCTGGATTTATGGATTAATGACGCTAAGAAACAAAAATATGAACTAGTGATAATTCTGATTCCACCAAAGATACATCATGCGAATACGAATTTTTATGGTGGTTTTCGAGATTATTTAGTTGTAAAGAAGGTTCGATTCCTCGATCTTACTCAACAATTCAACGCCTCCAAGAAGCGTTCTGAAGAACTATATTGGCTGAATGATGGACATCTTCATAATGAAGGAAACATATTTGTTGGGGGGTATTTAGCGAAAGAACTTAATAGCAAATGATAAGGGTGCTGTCACTGCACCCTTATGATCCCGTGGGAGACATCGTGATTTACCGCTTACCTCCAAATCCCCCAACCATTGATCCTGCTCCCGACCCCGCAACCGCGTAGGTTCCGCCAATTTCATTGATGCCTGGTCCATAAAATTTGCCATTCATATTGCCTGACATACCATTGGCAGTAGTGGCGGTTCCGGTCATTGCATTTGTGCCGGCGGCATAACTTAAATTACCAGTCATATTTAGAGCGGGCGCAGAAAGAGTGCCGGCACCAGGGCCCCCAGTCACCGTAGTATTGGTAGTAGTAAATGCTACAGAGCGATTATCAAAAGTGACTACGGCAACCATATTTGCATTAGTTACGTATCCAAATTTTCCAGGATCAGCATAGTATCCAGTAGCGCCTCCGGTAAAAGTTAAAGAGCCTACTGCAGGTATTGCACTAACTGGAGATGGACTTCCTACACTCACAGCATATGCTGGAGTAGTAGCATTACCATATGCACCCCAAGCCCCAAAGGTTTGATATTCAAAACCAAAGTAGGTTGGATTTGCAAATGAGCCAACAGTAGTTTGTGATTTATTTAAGGCAATCGTAGTGGCACCACTAAAACCACTTTGCAAGGTATCCCCATTAGCAGCGCTAAAAGATGTCGATCCAGTAGGGGTCGCTGCACTAATAGCTGAATAGATACCATTCCCGCCCAGCGTTAAGGTTGCCGTACCATCCGAATCCGCCTGAACTGAGGTTCCATCTAATGCCATTGTTGAGGTTGCTCCCCCCGTAAAACTTGCTGGGGTGTTGGCAGCAATAGTGGCAGACCAAGAGGTAAATGCGTTGGTTGAGGCTGAGCCTCCTGAAGAACTGCTGCTACTGCCTCCAGCGCAAGCGCTTATCAATATTGGCAAAAACACTAAAGTGATTTTTTTCATAATACATTTCCCTCATTAGTATTAATTGTTTATAAACCCTATAAAGAATCTCGTAAAGACTGATCTTCCCTAGTAAACGTTTTTAAAGAAAATACCACCAAATAGCTTGTTATAGCTAAAAAAGGGGATATTGGAGTTATTAGTTTGATAGGTAATATCAATACTGGGGCGCAATCCTAGGATGTAGAGGTCTCTCTTTGTAATCGAGAGCCAATACAGCTGCCCCGAATCCCTTCTTACCTTACCCCACAGTGGATCTGAGTCCGAGTAGTTGCGCTGCAATATAGAAGCCTTTAAGTTCGCTTGAATATTTGTTGAGTCCCAAGCCACTTGAGTACCTAAAGTGCCGTAAAAACCATTTGACGTGTAAGCGGGCTGGCTAGCAAAAGTCTTATCGCCACCCACCTCTAAATTGAGCGTTAGATCTCTTGTGATGTTGTGGTTATAAAAAAGATTTGCCTGTGTTTGAGAGCCCGATAGATAGGTGTAATTAGGATAAGTTAAAGGACCACCTTTTACAAAAAAACCATAGTAGTCTTGACTGGGTAAATTAAAGACCCATTTAGAAGAAACATAGGCGTAGTCAAATAAAGTAGTTCCACCATAGAGCATGCGCTCATAGCCCACTCGCAAATCTTTATAGTTGTAGTCTTGCCAACGCTTTACAAAACTGACGTCCATATCCTGCTTATTAAAGGCGCCAGTTTGATAGGTAGCAGTATTAACGTTTGCTTGTGCAAAATAACCAGACTGAGGAACCAGTTCTCGTTCAGCCTCGACCCCCACTCCTAACCCTGTTTCTGAATTGGTATTGACTGCTGGCTGGTAAGACAGTGTTTGACCAAAAATACTAACTGTTCTAGCGCTGGTGATATAGCCAGGATTGGAGTCCTGATAAATCCCCACATAAAACTTAGCGGATTGCCTTTTTTGAATCTCGCTTAAATACCACTCAATCTTATCTCTGACAGCAATGGGTATCTCTTTGTTAATCACATCAATGAATTGTTCCTTAGCTTCAGATAAGCGCCCTGCTAAATATAAACTTCTAGCCCACTCTAGTTGGATACGAGGCGCCAGGGTTTCTTGATAAAGCTCACCAAACAATGCCGCAGCAGCCTCAGGGTTGTAACCCATCATCCCGACGGCCTGTTCAAACTCTTTTTGCACAAGCGCAGGCTCACGGGCAACCGCAGCATATGACAGTTTTCCTATAAAGAAAAAGGGCGCTACAAGTAGCACCCTCATCAGGAGAGTTACGAGGGGGCGTTTTATCGCTTACCTCCAAAACCACCAACCGTATAACCCTGCGATCCAGTCGCGTAGTAAGTACCGCCAATTTCATTAGCGTTAGGGCCGTAGAATTGACCAGTCATATTTCCTATCATCCCGTTCGCAGTAGATAAGGTTCCGGAAAATTTAGATGTTCCAGTCGAATAGTTGCCATAACCAGTCATATTTAAAGACGGTGCAGCAACTACTGCTCCATTAGCGCTACCAGTAGCAATAGTATTGCTGGTATTGAAGGCGACGGTTCTTGCGGCAAAATCTACTCCAGCATTCATATTCGCAGTAGTGAAGTAACCCCCCGCTCCCTGGTAATAGAGGCCACTTGCAAAGCCTACAAAATTAACAGAACCAGTTGCCGGCATACCCGTTACGGGGGTAGCACTCCCCAGGCTAACTGCATTGGCATTAGCAGGTTGCGGCCCACCTGCGTAAGCACCCCAAGCCCCAAAGGTTTGGTATTCAAAGGCTGCATCATATGGATTCGTAATAATTGCGCCAATACCTTGTTTATTTACTGCAAAAACTGTTCCATTTCCCATACCCTGAGAAATAGTGTCTCCTGAACCAGTGCTAAATGATGCCCCAGCCCCAGATCCCGCTGTCATAGAGATAGCAGTAAAGTTTCGTGAACTATCAAATGTCACATTACCGCTAGCGCCATAACTCGCACTTGAGCTTGAGGACGTAGCAGTTGTGGAAGATCCAGAAAGTGCTGTTGCTGTATTGGGTGCAACTGCACTCCAGGCGGTAAATGGTGTTGTACTAGCAGATGAGCCAGAACTTCCCCCGCCGCCTCCAGCGCATCCCGCAATGATGCTGACCATAGCAAGTAATATAGGGACAAGATGATAATTTTTGAATCCAGATAACATAGTGATCTCAATATAAATATGCGGGATAGCAAAATTTCTAGATAAGGGACATTCTAAAGCAAAGAAAGGGGTGATTTAATGCAAAATCAAGCTATGCAAGCCCTCTTAATGCAGATATCCCAATTTATATATCTGAGCACTTAATATTCCTATGAATTTAAAAAAAATACATATGGGAGCTATTCTTATAGGGTATTTTCTCTTGGTCTTGGCTATGGGGCTTTTTCTTTACCAAGACTACGGCATATCTCTGGATGAGCCCGCCCAGCGTCTAATTGGAATAGTTAATCTAAATTATGTAGGGCAAGTATTCGGCATAGAGTCAATCATTGGAAATGCGCATTTCACCAACTTTTCCAACCTAACACTTGCTACCTTAGAAGATCGCCATTACGGGGTTATCTTTGAGCTTCCAGCTGCACTCATGGAAATATTTTTCCATGCAGAAGACATAAGAGGCATCTACTTGATGCGTCACCTTCTTACATACTTTTACTTTTTGCTCGGGGTAACTAGCTTATACGGGCTTGCTAATTTACGTTTTAAAGATTGGCGGATTAGTCTTTTAGCATGCTCCATGCTAATCCTTAGCCCACGAATATTTTCAGACGCCTTCTATAACGATAAAGACATTGTCTTTATGTCGGTATTTTCGTTAGCTTCTCTCACCATGATTTGGTTCTTAATGTATCCGTCATGGAAAAAAGTAATATTTCATGCGCTTACTTCTGCCATTGCAATAGATACAAGACTTATTGGTATCGTCATTCCACTAATGACAATAATAATCTTTAGCGCACGACTCCCTTATATGGGCATGTCGACAAAGCGGATTGCAATTCTCGCTCTTATGTATTTAACAACTTTCCCGTTAATCACCATAACACTATGGCCATATTTATGGGCAAACCCACTGACTCATCTTTTAGAAGCCTTTGAATTTATTTCACGCCACCCACATAGTGCCGCGCTAATTTTTCAGGGTAGAGAAACGCTGACGAATCAACTGCCTTGGTATTACATCCCTGTCTGGATATCCATCACTACGCCTATTTTATATTTGATGTCTTTTAGTATTGGTGCCATTGTAAATATTCGATTACTCTTCATTTATCAACTCAAGATTCTTCAAAATAACAATCAATTGATTGATGCCATTTTCTTTGCACTTTTCTTAGGCCCCATTACTGCGATTGCCATTTCACATACTTCAATCTATAACGGATGGAGGCATTTATATTTTATTTATCCTTTTTTTATTTTAATTTCTATAAATGGATTGATAAAGATTTGGGCTTTAATTGGTACTTATAGATATGGAACAATCTTTTTAGCTAGCGTTCTATCAACAAACTTTATGTATATCGCATCCTGGATGGTAATTAATCATCCACTTCAAAATCTTTACTTCAACTCCTTAGCAGGTCAAAACTGGAATTCTTCATATGAAATAGATTATTGGGGACTTGCCAATCGAATTGCTTTGCAAAAGATTTTGAAGATAGATAAGGGTGACTCAATAACAATCTGGCCTGGATCAAATAGCAAATTTAAATCTGGTGAGCCCACTGTATTTAGCGATCAATTATTGCTTGAAGAATCGAAAATTAGAGAAAGGGTTACATCCCCAGATAACATTGAGGATAGTAAATACATAATTACCTCTAGTAAAGCGAACTATTCTCCAAATTACTTATGGCAACATGGGATGTTTGAGAAAATTGATAGTGTATCCATCAATGGAAGTGAAATTCTTGCCATCTTTTTGCGTAAAGACCGTAATGAAATATTGCCGCCTCAGAAAGGTCAAATAATTTCATTTGCAAAATCAGGGCTGGGAATATTCTATTTATATGGAAATAAAAATCCACCCATTAATTGGGAGCTTGGGAAGTCTAGTGATTGGCAAATACCAGAAGGATGGGGGGTTTGGTCAAACGGCAGTGAAGCCACCCTAGCTATACCTCCTTTTAATTACGAAATAAAGCACATAGTATTTAAACTTCGATCATTTGTTGGTCCTCAAACCCCCTCGCAAAATACTCAGATCTGGATTAACGGTCACAGAATTAAAGACATCGATATATCAAGCGCGGCAAGCCAAGAGTTTGTTGTTGATCTACCTCGAAATATAGATGCAAAAGAAGGCTTAAGAATTACATTTAAGGGCCTTTTGCCACGAAGCCCAAAGCAATTGGGGCTAAGTCAAGATGATCGCCAAATTGCGATTGGACTTGAATCAATAGAGCTTAGATAAATCTCCATCTTTCTCCCAACAAAATCATCCTCACCACTGGGATTCTGTTAATCCCATAGCTTAATCCTACGCTCAGCAAAAGTGGGGCAAGAACCTTAGGCGAATAGCCCAAGAAGAAATAGTGAATTGCATAAATACCAAGGGACAGTTGTCCACAAAGAATTAAAAAACTCTTTATTAGTTTGATATTAGTTTCTGAAATCCACTTGGCTAGACCAAGAATTAAAAATGAGCCGCTGAGTGCAACTAAGCCAGCATAAAAATAAGTAACTCCTATTGGGATTAGGGTAACCCCATCAATATTATCGCCTGCTGTTCTTGACCAAAATGGAACGAGTGCAATAAAGATAATCCATGCCGGTAAATATTTCCAGGTTGATAGCTTGGGATAAATATATTTATAAAAGCCCACGCCAAGTACGTAGTAAATAAAGTATGGCCTAATCAAACTCAACCCTGCGCCACGTGGAGTGTGTTCTCGAATGGCCCACCAAATGAAAACCATCAAAACAATTTGAACTCGTCCATCGCAAATCCATTTGGTGAATTCATGAAAATTTAATCGTGTCGCAAGCTTATAAATCGCGGAGAAAAGGATATTAAAAAGCGTCGTCAGAGCGATACAGTAAAAAATTGCCAGGAGAAACCAAAGAGCAGTATCGGGACGTCTAAATGCCAGAATCAAAGCTGACAACACATTATCGCTATGGTGATAGATCAATTGATTGACGACGCACCAAGCAACAAACGGTAGCAATAAACGAATCGCTGCTTTGGATATCCTGACTTTAGCCTGCTGAAGGCTAGCTTTCATTCCATCTTGCACGCTATCCGACTGAAAAGCTATAGCAGCCACTGCTCCAGATAGAAAAACAAATAAAGGCATATGAAAAGAGTAGATGACTCTAAACCAAAGTAAATCATCAAAGTTTTCAGCGCTACCCTGAATCACATGACCAATGACAACGAGAATAATTGCCAAGCCTTTAGCAATATCTAAAAAAGCGTCTCTATATTTATTGGTTGTCATTATTTTTGACTGCATTTACTGCCTTATTTTGCAGATTACCTACAGACTATAAAGCTAACCAGGATCATATAATTAAACTTGTGAATAGCAAAGCAATGACATCTTGGAGCGGAGGCAAGGATTCTTGTCTGGCCTTATGGCGCGCCCAAAAAATGGGGATCAATATTACCCATCTCCTCACAGCTCTTGATGAATCGGGACTTAAAACTCGCTCACATGGGGTGAGTAAAGCACTTATTCTTACTCAAGGGCAAGCCTTGGGTATGAACAATGAGTTCATATCAGCATCATGGCAAGACTATGAACAAGGCTTCATTAGTAAGCTTCGGCAACTTCATGCAGAAGGTATCACCCAAGCGATCTTTGGAGATATCGACTTAATCCCTCATCGTGAATGGGAAGAAAAGGTATGCGCATCCGCCAGCATAACTGCTCTACTACCGCTCTGGAATGAAAGCCGACTCTCACTTGTAAATGAATTTCTAGAAGCAGGCTTTAAGGCTAGAGTGACCTGTGTGGATGGGCGATTTTTAGATGAGTCATTTGTTGGGCTAGAATTTGATGCCCAATTTATTGCCAGCTTGCCGGAAAGCGTAGATGCCTGCGGAGAGAACGGGGAGTTTCATACATTTGTATATGATGGCCCCAATTTCTCACAGCCAGTAAGGTGGAGAAGCTTGGGGAAACAAATTTATGTCTCCCCGCCTGAATATGGGCAACTCAGCTATTACTTTGATCTATTAGATATAGCTTAGTTATCTAGGTTTAATCAAAACTGCTGATTGGCTGCGCCATTTCCACAGAACTTAGAAAACAATAAAATCCAAGTCATACGCATATTAGAGATATCTAAGCCGGCAGGCTTTGGGATGTTTTTCTCAACATAGGATGTAATGGTGCTCGCAGTATCATCTTTAGCAGGCTCGCAGAAACTCTTGGCTATAACGCTAACGAGAACAAACAACACTAAAACAAGCGCAATGATGGAAATGATTTTCTTATTCATGTGTTGCCCCACTCTATTTAATTGCTAGGCTAGCTGCCTTGATATAGCCATTCTACTGCGGTACGGATCCTGCATTTGATCAGGATATTTGGGTATGACCTAAGAAAAGTTGATTTAAGATCAAATCTAGTTGAAATAAGCTCCACCATCCTTTTTAATACTAAAAATGCGCAAATCCCTATCTCAAGCTGAAATTCTGATTGCAGGTCCCGCGCGCAATAATGCAGATACGCTTGCTACCGAGGTAGACACCCTACTGAAAAGTGTTGCCGGCTTTAAAAAAGCTTACTGCCTGGTAATTGAAAGTGACTCAACTGACAATACGCTTGCTGAACTACAAGCTTTAAAGGGTTCTTATCCTTCTTTTGACTACGTCTCTCTTGGTCAATTGGCCAAGAAGATGCCCAAGCGTACTGACCGACTAGCCTGTGCCAGAAACTGCATTCTGGATGAGCTTACCAATAATCTCTTGTACGCCAATGTTGAGTACGTCATCATGGCCGATTTAGATGGCATCAATCGCAGTATTACCCGTGAAAAAATAGAGTCTTGCTGGGATCTCTCTGAGCCTTGGGATGTCATCACTGCAATTCAATCTGATCGTTACTACGATATCTGGGCTCTACGACATCCTGACTGGAGTCCGATTGACTGCTTCACGCTCAGATCACGACTTGAAGGCGTAATCGGCAAGGATGCTGCAAATACTTTGGCTGTTAAGGCTAAGCAAGTTGTCCTGCCTTCTACCGGAATGATTGAAGTAGATTCTGCCTTTGGAGGCCTTGGAATCTACAAGCGCGATGCCATATTAGCTGGGCGATATATAGGACTTGATGAAAACGGTAATGAAGCTTGTGAGCACGTTAGCCTTCATAACGATTTGAGAAAAGCGGGCTATCGGATTTTTATTAACTGCACCCTAGTAAATAGCGCCCATCATATTGACCCACCACCACCGCTCCCAAAAGGCAGAACGATGGCAGGAATCAAGTTATTACAGAAAATAGGTGTTGGCTTATTTGGGCAAGAACGCTTTCATAAGTACTTAGACCTTCTGAAAAAGTCTTAGCATTAGCTTTGTCCCTCTTCTTCTCGCTTATTTACTAATGCGGCACTCAGACGGCAGCAACTGAGAAATCAGATTCGTTTCCGTTGAACGGCAAGACCAACCACCTGACCAAGTTGACCCCTCTGGCTTAGATAAATCCACCGGCTTAGGCGCATTGGCATCGGGTTCATTGGTCGGAATTAAATGTAGGGTATTTTTTCCTTCTGGCGCTACGCTATTTTGAAAATCAATTGCGATTGCACCTGATGGCGTAATTTCAATTAACTTCACACTGCGGGTTGGCGTAAAAGTAAATGATCCATAAGTTGCCTCATCCATCGGTACCGTACCCCGACTGGCAAAAGCCTCTGTAACTGAAAGCTTTGCGCTGGAAGATAAATTCAGACCCTCAACTACTCTGCTTCTGGCAATGTAATCTTGATATTGGGGCACCGCTACCGCCACCAAGATCCCGATGATGGCAACTACCACCATCACTTCAATCAAAGTAAAGCCTGCTTCTGTGCTTTGCTTTTGAGTGCTCTGATTTACTTCCTGAATTTCACTATGCATATGTTTTGGCTCCTGAGGTTAAATACCTCATTCTCCAGTCTATACCTCTGCATTTATAGGGATCCAGATGTCAGAAAAGCCAGCTTTTGGGGCTGGCTTTTCTGGTTTTTTCTTTATTGCTGTCTTCTATTTAAGACTTCTTAGGCAGCTTCTTTTTTAGCGTTCTTTTTCTTGAGGTAGGTTCCCACCAACAATACGATTGCTACGCCGATACCTTCAAAAATCATATGAGCATCTTCCATCGCTGCTTGCATTGATTCACGGATAGCAGGATCTTCAACCAACATACCGCCAGCCAAGAGACCCAATAAGCCCGCGCCCAAAGTAATGATGATTGGGAAACGATCCATAATTTTGAGGAGCATAGTGCTACCAAAAATAATCAATGGGATAGATAGTCCTAACCCTACAATGAGCAATACCAAACGGGTTTCTTCTGGGCCCTTTTGTGCTGCAGCAGCAACGGCCAACACATTATCTAAACTCATCACTAAGTCCGCTACCAAGATCGTCCGAATGGCCCCCCAAATATTTTGGTGGCCATGCATTTCTTCTTCTTCTCCGCTATCAGCTAAGAGCTGTACCCCGATATACAAAAGCAAAATGGCGCCAACGATCTTAAGGTAAGGCAAGGTCAGCAACTGAACAGCCGTAACGGTTAATACCACCCGCAAAATAATCGCAGCAGCACTACCCCAGAAAATGGCTTTCTTTTGCTGGGCAGATGGCAGATTACGTGATGCCAAGGCAATCACAACAGCGTTATCACCCGATAGCAAAATATTCGCAACAATAATTGAGACTAATGCAGCCCAAAATGCTGGCCCGGTAAATGCTGAAAAATCCATAATGTCTCCAACGTTTTTTTATGTTTTAACTACTGATTACTAAAAATAGAGTGCTGAATTATCAGCACTCTATCCTTCTTGCTCAATTACAACATGGCTTTCAATAAAGCAGCCATTTCTGATGGGTTCTTTGTTACCTTAAAGCCACACTCTTCCATTACAGCGAGTTTGGCATCCGCAGTATCAGCACCACCAGAAATCAAAGCGCCAGCGTGGCCCATACGTTTTCCAGGAGGAGCTGTTACACCAGCAATAAAGCCAACTACTGGCTTCTTCATATTGTCTTTGCACCAACGAGCAGCTTCAGCCTCGTCTGGTCCACCGATTTCACCAATCATGATGACTGCATCAGTTTCTGGGTCTTCGTTGAACATCTTCATGATGTCGATGTGCTTCAAGCCGTTGATGGGATCGCCACCGATACCAACTGCGGTAGATTGACCCAAACCAATAGCTGTCAATTGACCAACTGCTTCATAAGTCAAAGTACCAGAACGGCTGACAACACCGATGCGGCCTTTCTTATGGATATGGCCAGGCATGATGCCGATCTTGATTTCGTCAGGAGTAATGATTCCTGGGCAGTTAGGGCCAAGCAATAAAGTCTTCTTGCCGCCAGCCGCTTCTTTAGCGCGCATTTTGTTACGCACTTCAAGCATGTCGCGCACTGGAATGCCTTCAGTAATACAGATCACAAAATCGAGGTCAGCTTCAACAGCTTCCCAGATTGCAGCTGCAGCGCCAGGAGGCGGAACATAAATAACAGAAGTCGTTGCACCAGTTTGCTGAGCAGCTTCTTTAACAGTTCCAAAAATAGGAATATTAAAAATAGACTCACCTGCTTTTTTAGGATTTACGCCAGCAACGAAACAGTTCTTACCGTTTGCGTATTCCTGACATTTTTCTGTATGGAACTGACCGGTCTTACCAGTGATACCTTGGGTAATAACTTTGGTGTTTTTATTAACTAAAATAGACATATTGGAATTCCTGGATTATTTGTTTTTGGCAACAGCAGCAACTACCTTAGTAGCAGCTTCAGCCATTGAATCAGCGCTAATAATTGGCAAACCGGAGTCAGCAAGAATCTTCTTACCGAGTTCCTCGTTTGTACCCTTCATGCGCACAACCAAAGGCACCGTCAGGTTGACTGCTTTACATGCCGTAACCACGCCATCAGCAATCACGTCGCAACGCATAATGCCGCCGAAAATGTTAACCAAAATCGCTTCAACGCTCTTGTTCTTGAGCATGATCTTGAATGCTTCAGTTACTTTTTCTGCTGTAGCACCACCGCCAACGTCCAAGAAGTTTGCTGGCTCGCCGCCGAACAACTTAATAGTGTCCATAGTAGCCATCGCTAAACCAGCGCCGTTTACCAGACAACCAATGTTGCCGTCTAAGGAAATATAAGCAAGGTCAAACTTAGAAGCTTCGATCTCAGCAGCATCTTCTTCATCAATATCGCGATAAGCAACAATCTCTGGATGGCGGAACAATGCGTTTGGATCAAAGTTAAATTTAGCGTCAAGTGCCTTGATCTTGCCATTGCCTTCAAGGATCAATGGGTTGATCTCTACTAAGGATGCATCGGTATCCCAGTAGGTCTTGTACAAATTCTTAAACACGTCACGCGCCATTGGAATAGAAGCATCAGGAACACCAATGCCTTTAGCGATGATGTCGCAATCAGCATCTGTCAAACCAATCAATGGATCAACAAATACTTTGATAATTTTTTCTGGATGAGATTCTGCAACTTCCTCAATATCCATACCACCTTCGCTAGAAGCCATGATCACATTCTTTTGTGTCCCACGGTCTGTAACGATACTGAAGTAGTACTCTTTTTTGATATCTGCGCCGTCTTCGATGAGGAGGCGATTTACTTTTTGACCTTCTGGTCCAGTTTGATGCGTCTTGAGCTGCATACCCAAGATTTCAGAAGCATATTTCTTCACTTCATCCATGCTTCTGGCTAATTTCACGCCACCGCCTTTACCGCGACCACCAGCATGAATCTGCGCTTTAACAACCCATACTGGGCCACCAAGTTTTTCAGCAGCCTTCACTGCCTCATCAACATTAAATGCAGGGATGCCGTTTGGAACAGGCACATTGAATTGGCGAAGAAGTTCTTTGCCTTGGTACTCGTGAATTTTCATAATTACTCCGAAACGGTATCTTTATTAGCAAGCGATGAGGATAAGTAAAATCGATGTCGCCTTAATCTCATACCTACTCTGAAAATAGCTAAATTAGCCAAATTTGAATAAATGCGAACGGCTTGACCGACTCCATGAGTCTATCATGCTGCAACGCGGCAAACGCGGTTTTCCGATCCGTAATTGCCCTAATCTTGGCCTTGGCCGCCAATGACTTTTGACACCACGTCAGAGCTAAAACCCTTGGAAGCTAGGAAGCGATATTGCCTCGCACGCTCCTTTTGTTCTTGGGCTAGTGAGCCAAATTTTCGGGACCAAAGCTCATATGCTCGCTGATATTCAGTCTCTTTTAGGGTTTTGAGGAGTTGGGCGGATTTACTCGAATCTACCCCAGCTCTTTCGAGCTCATCTTGGATTTTGCGGGTTCCATAACGCTCACTACGCCGACGCATCAAGGCCTCTGCAAAACGATCGTCAGAGAGCCAGCCTCGCGCCTCAAAGTCATCCAGAATGACTTCAATATCTAGGGCAGTGGACTTCACGGGTGCAATATTGTGGTCAGCATCTAAATCAGCATCTGACTCATTCTTTGCCAGCTTTGCCCATCTTGTCTCAGACTCAGCCAGCTTTGCAGCCAAACCTTTCCGGCTGTATTCTCGTAAAGACAAAAGACGCAAAGCCCGAGCTTTGAGACTCGGGCTTTGTTTAGCGCCTTTTCTTGCTTTGCTGCTTAGCTCTGACATCGAACTATTCGACTTCCTCTTCTTCACTCAGTACATCGGTAACTACGGCTGAGCCCGCTTTGACACCTAACTTCTCACGTATTTTTGCCTCGATATCTTTAGCGATCGCCGGGTTCTCTTTCAAGAACTCACGCACATTGTCTTTACCTTGACCAATGCGATCACCGTTATAGCTATACCAAGAACCTGCCTTTTCAACGAGATCGGCTTCTACGCCCATATCGATAATTTCACCTTCACGAGAAATTCCGGCACCGTACATGATGTCGAAAATTGCCTCGCGGAATGGAGGAGAAACTTTGTTCTTCACAACCTTCACACGGGTTTCGTTACCTACAACTTCATCACCCTTCTTGATGCTACCAATGCGGCGGATGTCTAAGCGCATAGAGGCATAGAACTTCAACGCATTACCACCAGTAGTGGTTTCTGGAGAACCAAACATCACGCCAATCTTCATACGAATTTGGTTAATGAAGATAACGGTTGTATTGGTACGCTTAATAGCGCCAGTGAGCTTACGCAAAGCTTGGCTCATCAAACGGGCTTGTAAGCCCGGCAATGAATCGCCCATATCGCCTTCGATCTCAGCCCTAGGAACCAAGGCCGCAACGGAGTCAATTACGATCAAATCAATAGAACCTGAACGCACTAGAGCATCAGCAATTTCTAAAGCTTGCTCACCAGTATCCGGCTGAGAAATTAATAAATTATTTACATCAACACCAAGACGTGATGCGTACTGCACATCCAAAGCATGCTCAGCATCAATGAAGGCACAAGTGCCACCTAACTTTTGCATCTCTGCAATCGCATGCAAAGTGAGTGTTGTTTTTCCAGATGACTCCGGACCATAAATTTCAATCACACGGCCGCGGGCTAAACCGCCAACGCCGAGTGCAATATCTAAACCGAGTGAACCACTCGATACCACCTGAATATCTTGACTGATTTCAGCATCGCCCAATCTCATGATTGAACCCTTACCAAATTGCTTCTCAATTTGGGCCAAGGCTGCTGTTAGTGCTTTTTGCTTGTCTCCGCTCATTCCCTCAAATTCTGAGGAGGCTGATTTTCTTTTATCATCCAAGGCCATTTTTTAATTCCTTTTCGCTATGTATTGGGCTATTTCCCGAAGTTTTATTTACTGTCTGACAACTTAGAAGTTACTGTATATAAAAACAGTGCTTATTGCAAGCGACTTTTTCAAGGAATTTACAGATTTTTTACTCAGGCGCCCTCGATTGAGGTCCGATCCCAGTAGAAAAAGAGGGGCATCGCGATCGCCCAGACCACGCCAATGAGGCAAAAACCGAGGATTGGACCTCCAGAACCCCAATTCGCAGCTCCCAGCCGAATGCCTGCTTCATAGGATAAGGGGCCACAAATAGCCCCCAAGACTGAACCCAAGATGGGGTTTTTACGCAACCAAGATAAAGAACCATTGAGGGTGCTGCCAACTAAAAGCCACAGAGCCCACATCCATGCTGGCGATAAAAGGGGCGAAGGCCAGGCATCTTTGAAGTCCAAGACACCCAAATACATGATGAGTGTATCGGTTGCGATTCCATAGATCAGCACCTTAGTTAGAAGACTGAACTCCCGTCTAGGGCTAATAGATCGCCAGATAAGAAAGGCAATATAGGCCAAGGAGCCTGCGACAGCCCAAAACACCTGGTGATATGCAGCGCCCAACACACAAGCAAACCAGCCTGCCTGAAAAAGGACAAAGTTCCAAAATTTAGCCATAGCTTGATTCTATCTGCTCAAGAAAAAATGGCTAACTAAGCTTTTCCCGCCGTTTGATTTAATCCAAGTGCTTTTTTGACCATCCTATTAACCAACTTCAACCAAAAATTATCAAAAGCCACGAGAGGTATGGATGCAAGCACTGATGCTGCAAAAGTAAGTATAAGCAGAGCACTTAAAGCTAAATTATTTGAATATCCTTCTTGATTTAGCAGGAGGTACATAAGACTGCTGAAAGAACATATGACCAGGGTGTGAACTAAATAAAGTGGAAAGCTAAAGACGCCTAAATAATTGCAAAATTTACCATTTAAGGATTTGTAAATTTTTGAATTACCAATGATAGAAAAGATAATCAAACAGGCGCCGATAGAATGCAAAATGATTTCAATATTCCCCGCTCTTATATCAAGATAGGCTAAATACTTAGCCCAAGAATAGTGCTTATCTGGTATCGCATACCCCAATAAATAGATCCCAAGCAGAACAGCGACAAGAGCAATTGGAAGCCTTACATTAGGGCGACTGCTAACTACAGCAGCTGAGAGAAAGATGCCCGCCACAAAGGGGAAAACGTCAGCATAAGCACCCAAAGCCCAGAGAGAAAGCAATAAAAAACTGATCCCTAGATATTTAAATGAAAGGACTATCGAAATAAATGCAGCAGCCATGAATACAACCATGCTTCCTATAAATTCAGGCTTCATCGTCCACAGATTGATATTGTAATTAGCATCACCAGTAACAAAAGTAGTAAGTCCCTGCCTTATTGCTTCATATAGGCTGGGCTCAAAACCCGGCCTTATGGCACCACCAAAGCTGGCCAACCAAGTACTCTCGCTAATCTTCGAAGCACTTTCAAAGTAATAAAGTCCAAAATA
This sequence comes from Polynucleobacter sp. AP-Latsch-80-C2, assembly GCF_018882185.1. Lineage (GTDB taxonomy): Bacteria > Pseudomonadota > Gammaproteobacteria > Burkholderiales > Burkholderiaceae > Polynucleobacter. The sequence continues at coordinate 184,558 of NZ_JACVOY010000006.1, forward strand.
GAATAAGCAAAAGCTAGCGATTGTTGTAACAAGGACTGGCGCTGCCAAACGAGGCAATCTTTTAAAAAATCCCTCCTTTAGCCTATTGAGGTCAGCAGTATTGAAGTATGCCCAACACAACACAAACCCTGACAAGACAAAGAAGAAATGTACCGCTCCAGTACCATTAACAAATACGTAATACCAGCGACCAATAATTCGGGGCTCATAACTAGGAACAAAGCCCAAGAAGAAATGATGAGCAATCACTATGCTGGCAGCTATGCCACGACTTGCTTCTAATGGAATGAGGCGATTTGAAGAGGTTGAAATATAGGGCATTGATGTCTGATTATGAAGGACAAAATCATTCTAAATCTCATATGCGCCTTTCTTTTGAGAAATGCCTGCAGAAGGCAATTGGCAGCCCGGACCGGAAAGAAAAAGGCCACTACCTAGGTAATGGCCTTTCAATTTGGTGGCGAATCAGGGATTTGAACCCCGGACCTGCGGATTATGATTCCGTCGCTCTAACCAGCTGAGCTAATTCGCCGAACTGGAAATTATAAATGATTGCAGTGGTGCTGTGCAAATGTGCAAGTCTGTGAAAACTCTGTCTATTTAAGCTGTCCGTAGGTTTCTTTACGGTGCTGAATCCTGTCCGGCTTTCCCTGCTACGCAGAAACTGCTTTTCTTAAGTTTTCTTGTGCTTTTGATACTTTTTGACGCTTTCTTTCAGCGTCTAACGCTGTTCCAGCACGTTCTTTCTGCTTTTTTAATGCTTCTATGCGTGCCTGACTGGGATTAAGCGGCTTTATTGGGGTGACGGAATGCTTTTCCGTTATTTCTTTGTATCTCATAACTGTATTTAACCTTTAGGGGTTTTTAATGCCCCCCCGTTTGCCTATCGGCATTGGTTACCGTTGAAGTAACAGCTAACTTATAAGCCTTTTCTGCCGTTAATACGCTTGCTTGCGTTGCGTCAATCAATGCTCCATTACCAAATACAAGAGCTGCTTTATTGGCAACGTCTGCCGCAACTAAGGACAGCCTCGCTAGCTCCTCAGCATCTAATGTTTCTTTTACAGCATCCGCTGTAGATTTGTCAGCGAGAGTAGACATTACTTGGATACGTTGATGAATAATGTCATAAGCCATTCGCAAGTTAGAAACTTCCTTGCTCAATGCCATTATGGTATCCATCAAGCCTTGCGTATAAGATTTATCAGACATAACAGCCTCCTTTTGGCTGATTTCAGTATATGCCTCATTTTTATGAAAATCTAAGCAATCTGTTGCGGTTGGTGCGGCACATTTGCTGAACCGAAGATTGCTTTAAACAAGGCATACGCTTGAGCTTGGTTTTGAGCGTACAAGATAGTTTCTACCCACATACCTGCCGCATTCACTGTTGCCTTATATCTCTTCATACAGGTATTTAGTGGTGTCGTTTTAAACGACACTACTTACCAACTTACTTACGAAAACCCGCCTTTAGTGCACCGCTCGCTGTTTCGATTTGAGCATCTAACTCCCCTTGCTCAACAGCTGACTTAATGGTTTCCAATGCTTTAACTAAGTTTTGTGCGCTATCTACTTCAACGCTGTGCTTGCCTTTAGCAAGCTCAATCACTTTAGTGCCGTATTTGACTGACACGCAGACTTTGCCAGCTTCATTCTTAA
>NZ_JACVOY010000007.1 GCF_018882185.1 Polynucleobacter sp. AP-Latsch-80-C2
TCAGTTTGGCTAAGGTGTTGATAGGTCATGGCTACTTTGACTTGCAGGTCTAGAAGCTTTGGATACTAAAACATCCTTAGCCTCCTTAACTAGTTGTTCAAAGTTGCACTTCGTAGTTGAATCCACCAAATTTAATTAATTGTTAATTTGTAAAAATGTTTTTTAGTACCACTAAAGACTGATTGATTCCTGCTAACTGCTCAGTACTCAACTTTCCAAACGCTTTTTCTAAATGCAAAAGATGTTTTGGAAAAATAGTCTCAAATAATTTCTGCCCTTCTTTGGTTAAGGCAATCATTTGACAGCGCGCATCTTCGCAATTAATCCTACGCTCAAGAATGCCTTTAGTCTGTAGGCGTTCCAACACACCGGTTAATGTTCCTTTAGTCACCAGTGTTTTCTCGCCCAATTCCTTACATGTCATAGGAGGCTGATTACCCAGCGTGGCAATCACATCAAACTGGGTAGTAGTCAGTCCCATTGATTTCATATCCGGCGCCGAATAACGTTCAAACGCCTGATAGGTGAGAGCCAGCTCTCTTAGGGTGGGTAGGAATGCGTTCATGGTTCTTTAATGTACTAGTTAGAACTAATATAGTACTAATACGGACTAATTGCAAGCCACTTCTTCATAAAATAAAATACTTATTTAAATCAGTTACTTACTACTCTGGTTTGATCCCAGATTTTTTGATCAACGTGACCCACTGGTCCAGCTCAGACTTTAAAAAACTGACATAAGCGGCTGAACCCGGCGTTGGCACTACAAAGCCCACCGACTCCAACCGTTGTTTTACCTCAGGCGTTTGCAAGGCCTGAACCATGGCTGCCTCCAGCTTATCGATTACTGGCTTCGGTGTGCCCTTAGGTGCACTAATGCCGGCCCAAGATAATGCCTGGAATCCTGGATAACCACTCTCTGCAACGGTTGGCACATTGGGATACAAAGGATTACGTTGCAAACTACTCACTGCTATAGGTCGTAATTTTCCAGCTTGAACATAAGGCAGTGCTGCATCTTGATTGATGAACTCAATCGGAATCTCATTAGCTAATATCGCGTTCATTAAAGGGCCGCCCCCGCGATACGGAATACCGACTAATGGCAAAGGATTGCAGTTGAGTTTTTTCTTCACATCAGCACAAGTTGAAGTTGCCTGTCTTAGCAACTCCATTGCCATGTGCCCAGAAGAGGCGTAGGTGTAGCCATAATCGAGCTTGCCAGGATTGGCTCTGGCGTAATCCACAATATCTTTCAAGGTTTTAAATGGGCGATCGGGATTGACCACCAACACATTGGGACCTAAATCAATCAATGAAATATGGACGAAATCCTTTAATGAATCGTATTTGACATTTGGATCTAGACCATGCGCCACAGCATTTTGACCAACGCCTGTCATTACCAAGGTGTATCCATCAGGTGCTGCATTAGCACCCCTCTCGGCACCGATGACCCCTCCCCCGCCTGAGATGTTTTCAATGACAAAGGCCTGTTTGAAAATCTTTGTCAATTGTTCCGCAGAAATTCTGGCCATGATGTCTGTCGTGCCTCCGGGTGGGAATGGCACAATAATTTTGACAGGCTTATTAGGGTAGTCCGACTGGGCAATTGCTGGGATGCAGCATGTACTTAAGAGGCCACAGACAAACAACACTCGGGCAATAAAAGAACGCTTGGTCATTGAATGATCCTTATGAATTTATGTACAGCAATAGTCTCCAGACACAAGATTAAATAAGCGGCCTCCAGAAAACAAGTACTGATATACCCTTTACCCCAAGCAGGCACTAATATAGGAAGCTTGCAAACCTAAACCCAGACTCTTATGCCAAAAAAGACTAAAGAATCCCTCCGTAGTGCACGCTGGTTTGAGCCAGATGATTTGCGCTCATTTGGACATCGCTCACGCGCCATGCAAATGGGATATGGTCCTGAGGACTGGTCGGGAAAACCTGTCATTGCAATCGTCAATACTTGGTCTGATATTAACCCTTGTCATACCCATTTCAAGCAACGTGTTGAAGATGTCAAGCGTGGCATCTTGCAAGCGGGCGGTTTCCCAATCGAGTTACCAGCCATTTCCTTGGCGGAGCAATATGTCAAACCGACCACCATGCTTTATCGCAATATGTTGGCCATGGAAACTGAAGAACTCATACGCTCTCATCCAGTTGATGGAGCGGTATTAATGGGTGGCTGCGATAAAACTACCCCAGGCTTAGTCATGGGTGCACTCTCCGCAGGACTCCCGTTTATTTATCTTCCTGCCGGACCAATGCTCCGAGGTAATTGGAAAGGGCAAATCTTAGGGTCCGGATCAGATGCCTGGAAATATTGGGATGAGCGCCGCGCCGGCAATATCTCCGAAGCCCAATGGCTAGAAGTCGAAGGCGGTATTGCACGTAGTCACGGTACTTGTATGACCATGGGTACTGCAGCAACCATGATGGGGATCACTGAAGCATTGGGCTTGAGTTTGCCAGGCGCTTCTAGTATTCCCGCTCCAGACGCAAGCCACCCACGCATGGCAGCAGCTTGCGGCAGAAGAATTGTGGAGATGGTTTGGGAGGATTTAACCCCAGTATGCATTTTAAGCAAAACCAATTTCTTAAATGCCATTGCAGCTGCAATGGCTATGGGCTGTAGCACCAATGCCATCATTCATCTAATTGCTATGTCACGTCGCGCAGGAAAAGATTGCACGGTAACACTGGATGACTTTGATACTGCCAGCAGAAAAGTTCCCGTGATTGCCAATATCAGACCTAGTGGCGATAAATATCTGATGGAGGATTTTTATTACGCCGGTGGAATGCCAGCAATGCTCAAAGAAATGAAACATCATCTTGATCACACTGCCATGACGGTGACCGGCAAGACTATTGGTGAAAATATTCAGAATGCGGAAGTCTATAACGCCGATGTCATTCGCTCCTTGGATAACCCAATTTACAAAGAAGGGGCTCTCGCAGTCTTGCGTGGCAATATTGCCCCTGGTGGAGCAGTGATCAAGCCTAGCGCCTGTGCTGAAAAATTCTTAAAGCATACTGGGCCAGCATTGGTTTTTGATAGCTATCCCGAAATGAAAAAAGCGATTGAAGATGAGAATTTAGATGTCACGGAAAATCATATTTTGGTTCTGAGAAACGCTGGACCCAAAGGTGGTCCTGGTATGCCTGAATGGGGTATGCTCCCCATTCCCGTGAAGCTTGTAAAGCAAGGGGTAAGAGATATGTTGCGCCTCTCGGATGCTCGCATGAGTGGCACTAGTTATGGCGCCTGCATTCTGCATGCCTCACCAGAATCGTATATTGGCGGTCCACTAGCACTCGTGAAAACCGGTGACCTTATCACTGTAGATGTGGATGCTAGAAAAATTCAGCTCGAAATTAGCGATGAAGAGCTGGCCGCCAGAAAAGCAAAGTGGGTGGCACCTGAACCTAAATATGAGCGGGGCTATGGTTGGATGTTTAGTCGTCACATACTTCAAGCTGAAGATGGTTGCGATTTTGATTTCTTAGAGACCAGCTTTGGCGCTCCAGTACCAGAGCCAGATATTTATTAAACTCAAAGCAATATCTAGTTAGACCTGAATAAAAAAGCCCCTGAAGTAATTCAGGGGCTTTTATTTTTATAGACATTAGAACTGTACGGTTTGACCTTCAGTCATCGGTACTATCTTAATTTTGCTTCCCTTCATGGCCTCTTGAAATTCTGCCACAGTACCGCTGGCTAGAGGGTTGGAGTTGTAATGCATAGGAATAACCATCTTTGGGTTAATCCAAGTGCGCAATGCAAACGCAGCATCATCTGGTGCCATTGTGAAATTACCTCCAATCGGCACCATCACTAAATCTGGCTTGTAATGCTCGCTGATAAATTTCATATCGCCAAATAATCCTGTATCACCCATATGCCATATCTTGAAACCGTTCTCGAGTTCAATGATATATCCCATGGCCTCACCAGCAGGATGAGACTCTAATTTCTCGGTCGCTGGATTTTTCCAAACCAACAACGAAGAGTGTTCCGCCTGTACTGCAGTCACTTTGACTCCTGGCAAAGGTGTTACGCGGCCAGTCTTATTAAAGCGATGACTGAGCTCTGCAGGCAAAGCGCCCAAAGTAATGAGCGGCGTGATCATGTCTGCCGGACCGTACAGCTTAGTGCTATTCATTTTCGCCAGTGCAGGTGCGTCACCAATATGGTCTACGTGTGCGTGGGTTACCAACAGCAAATCAACTGGTCCGATAGCCGAGAGATCTGATTTATACATTGGAGGAGTCTTAGGACCACCAGTAATCCAAGGGTCAATCAAAATTACTTTCCCGTTGGGAGTCTTGATTCGAAAGCCCGCCTGCCCCAGCCAAAGAACCTCTGTTTTGCCTTGAGCGCCACTAGATGTCTGCGTTTGCGCCTGAATGCCAAAAGAGGCGCCCAATAAGCATGCCGATGCAATCGCTGCAGCCGCTAAATTTTTAATTAAATAAATGCCCATATGATGATCTCCCAAGCCGTTGTTATAGATTTCCTAAAACTATAGCTTAGAAAGATAGTCTGCGCTGATGTGGCAGCGCACCAATAAAACTAGATTATTTCCAGAAGATCGAAATCTTTTGAGGCTGGGCAGCTTTGATGGAGATAGCTCTTTTTTGCTCAACACCTTGATAGCTAGCCTGAATGACGTAATCACCAGCATCTAGATTGACAAGCATGTATGGACCATCTGCCTTTGCATCAAAAATCACAGCACCCTTAGAGTTTGTAATCTTGATTTGGCTACCAAAAATCCAAACGCCTCTACCATTCTCAAGCTGAGATAACTCAAGCAATAAAGGCCACTGCTTGGCTTCAGCCAAAATTGCGGTTGATTCCCCTTCACCCACGCCGCCACTGATATAAGAAATCCCCAGGGAACGTTGCGTATCAGGAATTTGCGCCCAAACAATAGTGGTTAAAAGGCAGGCTGTAAGCGCAATAGATTTGAGAAGTGTTTTCATCCTTCCATATTACATCCAGAGTAAGTAATAAAAAAGCCCCGCATACACGGGGCCTCTCTTTGCCTACTGCCGTATAGCTTATGGGATCATGACAATAGCGCCAGATACCTTTCTACCTTCAGCAGCACGATGGGCATCAGCAGCCTGCTCCAAAGGAAACTTAGCCCCTATCTGCACTTTGACATATCCCTTTGAAATCGCATCAAACACTGCGCGGGCATTCTCTTGCAAGAGTGCTGGGGTAGCGTTGTGTGGAAATATAGAAGGTCTGGTTAAAAACAAACAACCCTTCTTATTCAAGATTTCAGGCTGAATCTCTGGAGCCGGTCCAGATGCGGCACCAAATAACGCAACCGTTCCAAAGGGTGCTGTGCAATCTAAGGAACCTAAGAAAGTTTCTTTTGCGACAGAGTCATAAACCACATTGGCTTTTCTGCCACCAGTAGCTTTAAGCACTTCTTCTACCCAGTTTGGCTTCGAATAATCAACCACCGCATCACATCCCGCCGCTTTGGCTGCAGCAACTTTAGCCTGCGAGCCAACGGTACCCACTACAAAAGCGCCTAAGGCCTTTGCCCAACCTGCCAAAATTTGACCAACACCGCCTGCGGCTGCATGAATCAGAACCACATCACCGGCTTTTACTTTGTAAGTTTTTTGCACGAGATATTGAGCCGTCATTGCCTTAAAGAAAACCGCTGCTGCAACTTCATCAGAAACATTGTCAGGCACAGGAACTAACTTATCAGCGGGTACATTTCGTGCACTAGCATACGCACCAATACCGGCATTCATATACATTACGCGATCACCTAACTTAAGTCCGGAAACGCCATCACCCAAAGCCTCAACCACACCTACGGCTTCATGGCCAAGGCCAGTTGGCATTTCTAGTGGATAAACGCCAGAGCGCTGGTATACGTCAATGAAATTAAATCCAATGGCAGTTTGACGAATTTGCACTTCGCCTTTGGCGGGTGCTGGCAATTCTTTATCGATTAATTTAATTACGTCTGCACTACCAAGTTCTGCAAGACTAACGACTCGAGCTGTTGTCACATGTCACCTTATCTATTTTTATTAGAGAATAATCGCAGTTCAGATACCCAAAAAAGGGCTGAACGACCCCACACCAGAAAGTGTGACACAAATTGCCAACTTCCGTTTAACGCTTATAAAAGCTCAGGGTGACCTCACCCAACTCAATGCCGAACTTACTCATCTTGGCCTTATTGAGCATGACCTTAGAATTGACCAGATACATCCAATCATCAAATTGCACGTTATAGACTGTGCCATCAACCGGTAAGGCCAAGGTGTATGCCCAATTGAGGGCATTACCTGCAGCCTCACCCTGAGCATCCCCTACAACATCATCAGCTCTACCCAAATATTTACCGGGAGATACTTCTGTAAGCCTCCAAATACGTTTTTGCTTAGTGCCATCAGAGTATTCAAAGCTTTCATCTAAGATGCCTGTTTTTTTACCGTCAACCATTGACCAGTTTGCTTGAATCAAAACTGTGAAGCGTTTCTTCACCTCACCACTACGGTCAGTAAATATTCCATAGGCATCAATTGTTCCTGAAAAATATTCACTGAGGTCTAAAGTAGGTTTCTCATTGGCATATTGAGAAATTTTCTGGCCCGCACAAGCGCTTAATATCAAGCCAATACAAAGAAGGGCTATGGAATTTAATATGTATCTCATCTTTTTAACAACCTTCACTTATAAGTGGGGGCGGACAATTTTGCCCAAGTAATTCAGAACGCAGCTTTGGTGCACTCGTCTTAGAGTCAAACCAAATACCAAAAAATGCTTTTGAAAAATCAGCCCCTTTAACTTGGGCAATCTGTTTTCCATCATAGTAAAACAAGGTTCCTTGCTTAGGGCTATAGATCGCAGTCAAGGTTTGCCCAGATTCAACATTAGGCAAGAAACTCGCTAACTCTCGGCCCCACAGTACTGCCTGCATTTCAGGCACACCCATTTTTTTCATTTCTTCAGTGGTTCTATTGGCAATAGATAGGCCAGTAAATGATTTTTGATAGCGCAAATCTAAGGCAAATTCTGGGGAGCTTAAATTACCGGCGCGATAAAGAGCAGCATCATACACATCTAGCCCCCACCACGTTAACTTACCACTACCCTGAAGTTTTGCTGGGCTTAATATAGACTCAATATGAATTGGTTCTCGCGCAAGACTAGCTGCACTTAACAAGCAAGCAAAAGAACAAAGGGTTACAAGGAAATATTTCATCGTCAGTCCTGCAGTGATCGCGGCAGAGGCTTGTTAATAACCTAGCCTTAAGCAAGTTTAAGCCTTATTCAATAAACTGGCAGGATCACTCTTGAAGAAAGTTTTTTATGCAAAAGGATGTAGCGTTAAACGTTTTAGGGCAACCTTTGGTTCCCTGCTCTTTTGAGCCCCTGACAGGCTATTTTCGTGATGGCTGCTGTAAAACCAATGATGAGGATATTGGCAGCCATCTGGTTTGCGCCATCGTCAGCGATGAGTTTTTGCAATTTAGCATGGCAAAAGGGAATGACCTCATCACCCCTAGACCAGAATACCAATTCCCAGGCCTAGTTGCTGGCGATCAATGGTGTCTTTGCCTTAATCGCTGGATTGAAGCGGCTCAAAAAAACTGTGCACCCATGATTAAACTTGAAAGTACCAATATCAAAGCCCTCGAGCTTGTTCCGCTCAATATTCTTGAGCAATACTCCAGTCAAGATTGAAAGCCTTTTATACCGATCATTTTGTTTTGCCCCTACCTGCAGGGCATCGCTTTCCCATGGAAAAGTATTCCAGACTAAGAGACTTGGTTAGCAAAGAGGATTCAATTGAATTAATTGAAGCTCCAGCAGCGAACGATACCCAGATTCTGTATGCCCATGATCCTCTATATCTCATCAAGATCATGGAGGGAAAACTCAGCCCAAGCGAACAAGGAGAAATTGGCTTTCCTTGGAGTGAAAAAATGGTTGAGCGCTCCCGCAGATCTGCAGGGGCTACCGTAGCAGCTTGTAAAACAGCCTTAACCGAAGGAATAGCAGTAAACCTCGCCGGCGGCACTCACCATGCCTACCGAGATGCTGGTAGTGGGTTCTGTGTCTTTAATGATTCCGCAATCGCGGCTCGCACACTCCAAAAAGAACTTCATCCTAAGCTTAAGATTGCCATTATTGATTTAGATGTTCATCAAGGCAATGGCACTGCTTCCGTACTCCAGCATGATGCATCGATATTTACTCTCTCTATGCATGGTGAAAATAACTTCCCTTTTAAGAAAGAAACAAGCGATCTTGATCTTGGCTTACCCGATGGATGTGATGACTCGCAATATTTACAAGAACTAGGGAATTGCCTAAATCAACTGGAGTCCAGATTTACAGCGGACTTTATTATCTACTTAGCGGGAGCTGACCCGCATGAAGGCGATCGTCTAGGGCGCCTGAATATTAGCAAAGAAGGTTTGCGCATGCGAGATGCGCTTGTATTTGAGTTTGCCCAAACTAGAAACCTACCCGTGGCGATCTCAATGGCAGGCGGCTATGGTAAAGAAATTGAATCCACCGTGGATATCCATTTTCAAACCATCATGACCGCACTGCTATTTCAAAAAACTTACTAGGACTTCTTTTTACCTGTGGCCTGGCTTGAAGCGAGATTGGTCACGTTTTCTACACTCTTTTCAAAATTGGAGAATGAATCCGCCATTGCGGCACGAATGAGTTCAAAATTTTGTAGGGCGGTATTGAATGAGGTTTTAAATACAGAAACATAAGCCTCGCTACCCATAGGTGCATTATTAGTAGCGTCATTTACAAAGTGAATGAGATCCACTTTTGATTCTTCAATCATGGACTCTGCAATTTCAGCAAGCTCTTTATTGCTTTGATTGAGAACTTTCATGAGCTTTTGCTGATAGGCGGTCACTTCCTTAGCGGCATCCTGCAATACCTCTGCATGCACATAATCAAATGCGCTTTTTGGATCCTGTGTTTTCATGAGCTCAGCCACGCGCTTCTGTATGCGTGTAGCCAATTCTTGAGCAGCTTGTTGGTTAATGAGATTAATCGCTTGCGCACTCTCCATTGCCACAGCGCTGGCATCTTTTGTTGCTTGCATGACCTTTTCCTGCCCCGGCATGCCATTAAGCTCAAACGGATTTTTACTCATAACGCCCCCTATTGATGAACATAATCACCAATCTACTCTCGTTATAGACGCTTGCTATAGAGAAATACCAGTAGAAAAGGAAATTTAAAGGGATTTTCTGAGGACAACCAATTCCACATCAAAGTTTTCTAACTTATCTTTTCCAAGCCGAGGGTACTCCAGCCCCATGATGACGTAGATCGTCCCGGACATTAATAAGACAAAAATAATTGTCAACAACCAATCCCTGCTTTTCTCAATGCCCATGTTGTACCCCGCAATCAAAGAGCCAATAAAAGCGAGGCCTGCGAGTGCCCGAATGATGATTGGAGGCGGATGAAATTTGCTTGTTAGACGTTGATTCTCTGAGGCAGTAAACATTTCAGACAATTGCGGCAAGATCTGAGCGGCAACTAATTTTTGAGGATAAGCAGTATCTTCAACAGCGCGAACAACCGCTTTCCAGATCTCATCTCCAATGGCGTTATGTGCTTCAACTTTTTTTTCTAAATGTATCTCGATCAGAGTGTCATTACTTTTGTATAAGTTAATTCGAGAATCAACATACCTTTTGAAAATCTCTCTAATTTGAGGTTGATCCTTTTTTGCTAAAAGATCAACCGATTGATAGGCGGTTCCAATAGCACTCACCTCTTGCACAATGAGATCGCGCCTTTTATCAAAACGATCCGAAGCACCGGAAAAAGTTAGGGCTATTAATAAAGCCAATAATCCAAAGATGGAAGCTAAAAAAGTATCGCTTGCATCAATTTTTTTAACCCCATATTTACTGGAAAAGTAAGCCCCAACCCTCCAACCAACCTCCACCATCACAAGCATGATGGCCAGTAAAAACCAAAGCAATAAGCCAGTGGTCATGAGATAAAGGCGGAATGATTCGCTGACTAACATTGGAATAATCTCTTGGGGTGAAAAAATTTAAATACGAATTTAATCATATTAACCAATTACAGCAAATAGCAAAAGAGGGAATAAAAAAAGCCACCCGAGGGTGGCTTTTAAATCAATCAGACTTCAGATAGCTTAGTTTTTAATGCGCTGCTCAATCCATGAGCCCAAGATATCAGCAATCTGAATACTATTGCTATCTTGCATGATCATGTGAGAGTTGCCCATGATGCCAACTTCTGGCAACAAAAGGAGCTCAACCTTGCCGCCTGCTTGATTGGCTTTTTCAACAAAAGCACGACAAGCTTTTAACCTAGGTGCCCATCGTGGAGAAATCTCCATGTAGTCGCCGTACATCACCATGATTGGCATCTTGGTATAGGGTGTCATATCGCTATTAGCATCAGGACAAGCTGAAGGCTCTACCGCAATAATTCCAGCAATCCCTTCATTGCTCAGTTGTGCAGTCTGGAATGGATAAATACCAGACTGAGAGTGGCTAATAAGAACCGTTTTCTTTAGCTGCTTCGATAGCTGAGATAAATTTGGAACAGTAGGGTTTGGAGTAGGCATTGAAAACAACCAATCGGAAACCATTTGCTGCCATAAACCGTTTTGCGCAGCGATGGGAAATTTCTGCCCATCGTAAACTTTTGGATACTCGCTACCAAAGCGAAAGATTTGCCAGGCAGATTCATGACTTGCGGCAAATACAACCGGCAATTTCTCAGGGGCTTCTTTACCCATCTTGGCGGCGTTCAACGCAGTTGCATTGACTGCTGAGCGACCTCTGCCAGACTGATCAATGACATAGGTTGGATAACCACGTTTTACGAAGTACTCATCCCAACCCATGCGTCCATCTGGCGTGGACTCCCAAGTCTTACCTGTTAAACAGCAGCCATGAATCATGACAATCGAGGTGTTCTTGGCTTTTACTGGTGTTTGATAACGCGCATACATTTGGTCAACGGTAATCGTGCCAGATTGCGCGTATGCAGGAAGCGTAGATAAAGTGCTGGACTCAATATCTTGACCGCCAACAAAAAAGCTTCCTTGCTTTTCTATCACGAGTGGACCATTGAGCACCTTGTCTCCCAAGGAAGTGACCTTGAGATTAAGTGGGCTAGTCTGCGCAATTGCAGCAGATGTCAACAGCACCAAGATGGATGAAGTGAATCCAGCCAAGCGAGCCATAGTAATTACTTTCATTCTGTCTCCGTCAATTTTTTATTTCTTGTTTTAGATACTGCGGATTGAGCATAGCATGGGGTTATTAAATTCGCAGTACCACCCAGCTTAAGGGATTACCCGAAATTAGTGTTTTTGCCATTCGTTTTGCGCTAATCTTCAGCCATCAGAAGATTTATAAAAAATAAAAATGGAGATCAAGATGAATACTATTATTCGGGTTGTATTGCTCGCTATCTACATAGTTGTCAGTACAAGTGTATTTGCGCAAAACGCAAGCACGAGCAAAGTGCCTCAATATAAAGTCGATGCCTCTTGGCCCAAGTCACTTCCAAATAATTGGATTTTGGGACAGGTATCCGGCGTTGCTACTGATAAAAATGATCACATTTGGGTCATTCATCGTCCGCTAACAATTACAGGGGATGAAAAAGGCGCAACACTAAATCCAAAACGATCAAAATGCTGCATTCCTGCCCCACCAGTGCTGGAGTTTGATAAAAAAGGCAATCTTTTACAAGCATGGGGAGGCCCAGGCAACGGCTACGACTGGCCCAAAAATGAGCATGGCATTTATATAGACCCCAATGGATATGTTTGGATCGGCGGGAATGCCGCTACCGACCATATGATTTTGAAATTCACCCAAGATGGAAAATTCCTCCTGCAAATTGGCTCTCCGGGCGAAAGCCAGGGCAGCAATAGCACCGTACAACTGGGGCGCCCTGCACACATGAACGTTGATCCTGTTGCCAATGAAATTTATGTTGCTGATGGCTACCTTAATAAGCGGATAGCTGTATTTGATTCCAATACAGGCGCTTATAAGCGGCACTGGGGTGCCTATGGCAATCCTCCAAGCGATGAGAAGGCGGCCAACTTTAACCCTAGCTCACCTCACTTTGCCAATCCCGTGCACTGCGCGCGCTTAATGAAGGACAACACTCTATTTGTTTGTGATCGCGCCAATAATCGCATTCAGGTATTTGAAAAAAGCGGTAAATTTATTCGCGAGATGTCTTACGAAACGGATACCAAAGGCTCCGGCTCAGTTTGGGATTTAATTCCATCGGATGCAAGCCAAAAATATCTTCTCATTGCTGATGGCACCAATAATGAGGTCACCGTAGTGCTGCGAGAGAATGGTCAGAAGCTTGGTTCATTTGGTCGCAGTGGGCGCAATGCTGGTGAGTTCCACTGGGTTCATAACATTGCGGTAGATTCTGACGGCAGTGTCTATACAACGGAAGTGGATACTGGTAAACGCGCTCAGAAATTTATCAAGCAAAATAAATAAGAATCCAGCTTGAAATTTTTTCTCGGTTTTTTAATCCCTTTTCTCATTAGCACAAGCACTATGGCACAACTTGAAGTCATGATCTCCGGGGGATTTAATGGCCCCTACAATGCAATGCTTCCTGAATTTCAAAAGATGACGGGGATCACGGTCACCACCAAATCTGGAGCCTCACAGGGTTCTGGCCCAAAAACGATTAAGGCTCAACTGGGAAGTGGCATGACTGCAGATGTCGTGATTCTTTCTCGCGAAGGGCTGACTGAACTCATGGCTGCAGGAAAAATTATTCCAGGTAGCGATGTAGATTTGGCCATGGCACCTTTAGGACTAGGCGTTCCCGCTGGCACTCCTAAACCCGACCTAAGCACTACTCAAGCATTTAAAGAGGCTTTAATAAAAGCGAAGCGCATCGTGGTTCCCGGCAGCACTAGCGGGATCTATCTCACAAAAGAATTATTTCCAAGTCTGGGACTTGCCGATCAAATTACCGTCACAGTGACAGAGCGTGGTAGTCAAGCTACAACACTTCTGGCTGCAAAAGAGGTGAATGTTACGATTCAACCTAGCAGCGAAATTGTGAATGTGGCAGGGGTTGACTATGTGGGTCGCATTCCAAATGAACTTCAATTGATTCAGACTTTTTCGGCTGCGATTGTTGCTGGCTCTACACAACGAGAATCAGCGCAAAAACTGATTCAGTACTTAAGCTCGGCTAAGGCGATTGATCCCATCAAAAATAGGGGGATGGACTTAGTCTCCAAGTAAGCAGGAACCCGCTTCTCTGGGGGTTCACCCCCCATTTCCCACCCCTAACTCCAGTTTCCAGTAAATTAAAGAAAAATATAGAAACTGGAGACCGAAATTGGCTATGACTCAACCGGCTGCTTATCAATACTTAACCGTTCATGGCGATGGCATTGTGTATGTCACCCTGAACCGTCCCGAAGTACGCAATGCCTTTAACGAAGGCTTGATCGGCGAACTCCAAGACGTTTTTGCGAAACTCGGTAGCGCAGATGATTGTCGAGTGATTGTGCTCCAGGCTAATGGCAAAAGTTTTTGTGCAGGGGCGGACTTAAATTGGATGAAGAGCATGGCCAACTTCACCAAAGCTGAAAACATCGCTGATTCTCGAAAGATGGCTTTAATGCTTAACACCATCTATTCCTGCCCAAAACCAGTAATTGCCAAGGTACAGGGTGATGCTTATGCAGGCGGTGTAGGTCTAGCATCTGTTTGCGATATTTTGATCGCCTCTAATCAAGTTCGCTTCTGCATCTCTGAAGCCAAATTGGGTTTACTACCAGCAACGATTGCGCCTTATGTTATTAGAGCGCTGGGTGAGCAAGCCTCACGTCGATATTTTGTAACGGCTGAAGTATTTACTGCCGCCCATGGCAAAGAAATGGGATTTGTTCATGAATTAGTAGATCCTGATGCACTCGATAGCAAAGTCGATGAAGTCTGCCAAGCCATAATGAGTAATGGTCCCATGGCGGTCATGGCCTGCAAAAAAATTGTTCGCGATATCTCTCAACAAGCCATTACTCCAGACCTACTAGAGGATACGGTAGAGCGCATTGCCACCATCCGTACCAGCGATGAAGCACAGTCACGCATGAAAGCCTTTCTTGAGAAAAGCAAATGAAGACATCCTCTAGTCTGCCAAAGAAAGTCAAAATTGTTGAAGTAGGACCTAGAGATGGACTGCAAAATGAAAAAGAATTTGTACCTATTGATGTCAAAGTAGAGCTCATCAATCAACTATCCAATGCAGGATTTCCAAATATTGAAGCAGCGTCCTTTGTTTCACCAAAGTGGATTCCGCAGATGGCAGGCAGCGATGAAGTGATGGCGGCTATCACCAGAAGGCCTGGCACTATTTATTCTGTGCTTACGCCAAACTTAAGAGGCTACGAGGGAGCTCTGGCAGCTAAAGCGGATGAGATTGTCATCTTCTCTGCAGCTTCTGAAGCATTTGCTCAAAAGAATATCAACTGCAGTATTGCGGAATCTGTTGAACGTTTTATACCAGTTGCCAAAGCAGCCAAGCAAGACGGTATTCGTATTCGCGGCAGTATTTCATGCTCCTTTGGCTGCCCTTATCAAGGCACTGTAGAGCCAGCCCATGTTGCAGAAGTGGTGAAGCGCATGATGGACTTAGGTTGCGATGAGATTGATATTGCCGACACCATTGGCGTTGCAACGCCAGGTCAAATTCAGTCGGTCTTTGAAACGATCTTTGCCTTTGCTCCAAGCCATCAATTTTCTGGCCATTTTCATGACACCTATGGGCAATCCCTTGCCAATATCTATGCCGCTATGGAAATAGGGGTCAGTATTTTTCATTCCTCTATCGCCGGCCTAGGCGGCTGCCCCTACGCCAAAGGGGCGACTGGTAATGTTGCCACTGAAGATGTTTTATATATGCTCAAAGGCCTAGGAATAGAAACTGGTATTAACTTTGATGCTGCTGTCAAAATAGGCCAATACATTACAAAAGCGACTAGCAAAAACAATGCTTCACGCGTTGGACGAGCCATTACCGCAAAACAATTAATCGGAGACCAAGATGCATAAATTACTCAAACTACTCGCACTAACTCTGGCAGCAAGCTCATTGAATTGTGCCGCCCAAAGCTATCCATCTTCTAATATCACCCTAGTAGTTCCATTTGCTCCAGGCAGCGGTACCGATGGAGTCGCCCGCATCATGGCGACAAAAATGGGCTCTATCTTAGGTCAACCAGTCATTGTTGATAACAAACCTGGGGCCAGCGCTCAAATTGGCGCCCAACTGGTTGCCTCAGCTAAACCTGATGGTTACACCCTACTGATGACTACCAATACTTCGCACTCAGCAAATCCTTGGTTATTTCAGAATCTCAAATACGATCCTATTAAAGACTTCACACCCATTGCCCGCGTTGGTGAATTGCCATTTGTGCTTACTGTGAATAACGACCTACCTGTAAAGACTGTGCAAGAGTTGATTGACTATGCCAAAGCAAATCCGGGCAAGCTCTCCTATGGCACTCCCAATAGCACTTCATTGGTCACCACAGAAACCATCATGCACTTAACCAAAACGAGCATGACACAAATTCCATATAAATCGAGCCCACAAGCGCTAACAGATCTCATTGGCAATCAAATCCAAGTCTATGTCGCTGATACTGGCTCTGGAATGGCGATGATTAAAGCAGGCAAGGTTCGTGCGATTGGTTTAACCGGTAATCGTCCTTATGCCCAACTTCCCAATGTGCCACCGATTGCTAAAACCATTCAAGGCTTTGATCTTGTCTCCTGGAATGGCGTCTTTGGTCCAGCAAACTTGCCTAAGCCAATTGTTGATAAGATCAATGCGGCCATTCAGGAAGCAGTGAAAGATAAAGAAGTACAGGCCAAGCTAGCGCAATTAGGCTTTGTGGTTTGGCCATCTAAAAATCCCCAAGATTTTGCTCAGTATGTCAGCGATCAAATGGCTTACTGGGGCAAGTTGATAATTCAATCAGGCATTAAATCTGAACTCAATTAATTAGTGATTCATTAAGGAATGTGATGGGCCCATTAGCAGGCGTTCGCGTCTTAGACTTAACTGCAGTAATCCTCGGTCCATTTGCGACCCAAATTTTGGCATCCATGGGCGCTGAAATCATCAAAATTGAAACTCCTGATGGAGACAATATGCGTGATGTAGGCCCTATGCGAAACCCTAAGATGGGTCACATCTTTTTACAGGCAAACCGCGGTAAAAAAAGTATTGTTTTGGACTTAAAAGATCCCGCCTCAAAACAAGCAGCGGTTGATATTGCCAAAACAGTCGATGTTTTTATCTCCAATATCAGACCTCAAGCGCTAGATAGACTTGGCTTAGGCTATGAGGACTTGAAAAAGGTAAACGATAAGATCATTTATGTCTCTTGCTCAGGCTTTGGCTTAGATGGCCCTTATGCAGATAAACCAGCTTACGATGATTTGATTCAGGGGGCTGCTGGCGTACCTTGGCTCATGCAGCAGTATGGAATTCATGAGCCACGTTATGCACCAACTACCTTGGGTGATAGAGTCACTGGACTTCACTCCGTGTATGCAGTGACCTCAGCTCTATATGCCCGAGAAAAAACAGGAAAGGGGCAGCACATCATTGTTCCCATGTTTGAATCCATTACTCAGTTTATTTTGGGCGATCATCTTGGTGGCGAATCCTTTATTCCGCCGATTGGCAAGTCGGGATACGCACGCCTTCTGTCGCCTTCTCGCAAACCCTACGCTACTCAAGATGGCTACATCTCTATTTTGATCTACAACGATAAACATTGGAAAAGCTTCTTTGAAGCGATTGGTCAACCGGAGCGCCTCAAAGAAGAAATCTTTTGCACTCACGTCAATCGCGCCAATAATATTGACCAGGTATATCAAGAGGTTGAGTCCATTATGAGGACTAAGACTACTGCGCAATGGCACAAGCTTCTAGATCAATTTGATTTGCCCAATCAATCCATGAATTCGATTGATGATCTGATTAATGACGAGCATCTTAAAAGTAAATCCTTTATATATACCGAGAATCATCCGAGCGAAGGTCAAATTCGGGTGATGAAAAGTCCAGTATCTTGGTCAGAAACGCCAGCCAAGGAAGATTTAAGTCCAGCACCTGCACTTGGACAACATACCGCTGAGATTTTGAGAGGGCTTGGCTATGCGGAAGATGCTATCGAGACATTAATTCGCACAGGCACTAAAAAATGAACTTCCAATTCACGCCAGAGCAATTACAGATTCAAGACGCAATAGAAAAACTCTGCAAACCATTTGATGCCGAGTATTGGCTTAAAAAAGATCAGCTGGGCAATTTTCCATTTGACTTTCATAAAGCACTGGCTGATGCAGGATGGTTGGGTATAGCTATGCCAACGGAATATGGTGGTGCAGGCCTAGGCATTACTGAAGCAGCTTTGATGATGCGTACTATCTCTGGAAGTGGTGCAGGCTTATCTGGCGCTTCCGCTGTCCATATGAATATTTTTGGCTTGCACCCAGTGGTGGTCTTTGGGTCTGATGAGCAAAAGAAGCGTTGGCTCCCTCCTCTAATAGCCGGTAAAGATCGCGCCTGCTTTGGCGTCACAGAGCCTAATGCCGGTCTCAATACCCTGAAGCTCTCTACTAAAGCGGAAAAGCAAGGGGATCATTACATCGTAAGTGGTCAAAAGATCTGGATCTCTACTGCCCAAGTAGCGAACAAAATTTTATTATTGGCTCGCACTACCCCTATTGAAGATGCGAAGGGCACTGAAGGTTTGTCATTGTTTTACACCGACCTGGATCGTGCCTGTATTGAAGTTCGAGAAATTGAAAAAATGGGGCGTAAGTGCGTAGACTCCAATGAGGTCTTTATCGATAAACTCAAGATTCCTATGCAAGATCTGATTGGCGAAGAAGGTAAAGGCTTTTCGTATATCCTGCATGGCCTCAATCCAGAGCGCATTTTGATTGCAGCAGAAGCTATTGGTCTTGGACAGATAGCACTAGCCAGAGGGGCACTCTACGCCAAGGAGCGGATTGTGTTTGACAGGCCTATTGGTCAGAACCAAGGGATCCAACATCCACTAGCAAAATCTTGGATGGAACTAGAGGCTGCCAACCTGATGGTATTTAAAGCAGCCAGTTTGTATGATGAAAAAGCATCATGTGCGGCGGAAGCCAACGCTGCAAAGTATCTTGCTGCAGAAGCATGCTTTCATGCCTGTGAGAACGCCATCCTGACGCATGGTGGCATGGGCTATGCAAAGGAATATCACGTAGAACGTTATCTACGCGAATCCTGGATTCCACGTCTTGCCCCTGTAAGTCCACAACTCATTCTTTGCTTTATTGCAGAGAAAGTATTGGGCCTGCCAAAATCCTATTAATTTAATTTAGAGAGTGAAGTTATGAGCGCTATCAAATCCCGTTACTTTGTTAAAGCAGGTGAAGTCGAAGGCTACCATCCAGCTAATCACCTTGGCACAGTCAACCGCCGCATCATTGGCACTGAGACTGTTGGCGCTAAACAGCTTGAAGTGCTTCATGGCACGATTGAAAAAGGTAAAGGCGCCCTACCTCATGCCCACCCAGGGATTGAACAGGTCTGCTACATGCTAGAAGGTCGAGCCAGAGCAGAGGTGAATGGTGAAGTCTGCGAAATGGGACCCGGAGATGCTTGCTTTTTTCCAGCGGATGCAATGCACGTTTTTACCGTGATTAGTGATGAACCTGTGAAACTTCTAGTGATCTACTCTCCGCCCTACGAAGAGAATCCAGCTAGAGTTATTCGGCCTTAATCGATCCTCTATTGGAATGAAATTAGCGGGCCTCTAGGGCCCGCTAATACATTAAACGATCTTGATGGATAGATCAGGCAGTCCATTGATTTGGCAGCGGATGACATCACCCTTAACTACCGGACCAACATTCTCCGGAGTTCCAGAATAAATAATATCGCCAGGGAATAATTCATTGGCTTCAGAGAGCTTAGAGATTTGCTCAGCAACAGACCAAATCATTTGGCTTAAATCTGCTTTTTGCTTAACAACACCATTAACGGAGAGCTCAATATTGCCCTGAGTAAAGTGCCCTGTCTTGCCAACCAAAAAGATAGGACCAATAGGAGCAGAGTGATCAAATGATTTACCGATCTCCCAAGGCTTCTTTTGATCGCCCATAAAACGCTGTAAATCCCTGCGGGTCATATCAAGGCCCAAGGCATATCCATAAACCAGATCCAAGGCCTTATCCACGGGAATATTCTTGCCACCCTTATTCAGAGCTGCTACCAATTCCACTTCGTAATGGTAATTCTTGGTTAAGCTTGGATAAGGATGATCTACCAGCTTGTTAGGCGCTACAAACTGAATGGCATCCGTTGGTTTTTGAAAGAAGAATGGTGGCTCACGGGTTGGATCCGATCCCATCTCTCTCGCATGAGCAGCATAGTTGCGTCCAATGCAATAGATGCGACGCACCGGAAACTCTTGATCGCTGCCAGCAATCGGTATGAAGACCTGCTCTAGTGGGAATGGCGTTTTCATCACCTTCTCATGCGCCTGGCTCATGCCCGCGGCACCTAATATAGTGGCGCCGAGACCAAGCTTAATGGCATCGCGGCGGTTTACATTTTTATTGTCTTTCATCATCACTCCTATGGATTGCTGTCAATCAATCGATATTTTTTATTCGTCCTGAATAGTGTTTTTCAGAATACCAACACCTTCAACTTCAATTTCGCAAATATCACCTGGCTTCATAAAGACTGGCGGTGTTCTGGCATATCCCACACCGGCAGGAGTTCCGGTAATAACAACATCGCCAGGCTCTAGAGTCATGCACTCCGTAATCAGCACAATGGTTTCAACAATCCCCCATAAGAAATCTTTAGTATTTGCGTTTTGCATCACATTGCCATTTAAGCGTGACTGAATTTGCAAGCCATGCGCGCCTACGGGTAACTCATCAGGGGTCACAAGCCAAGGCCCAAATCCACCTATCTGATCAAAGTTTTTACCAATCGTCCATTGAGTTGTTTTACGTTGATAGTCCCGAATACTGCCATCATTAAAGACGCTGTATCCAGCCAAGCATTCCAAGGCATTTTCTTTGGTGAGATTGCGACCTCTTTTACCCACTACAAATGCGAGCTCAGCCTCGTAGTCCAACTTATCCGAAACCTTTGGACGAATGAGCGGAGACATATGTGCGGCTAAAGAACTTGGTCCTCTCATAAAAAAGCTGGGGTACTCTGGTCTTGCATTACCACCCTCTTTTGCATGGTCAGCATAGTTCAGGCCCATGCAGACAATTTTTCCAGGGCGATCAATTAAAGTATCAAACTGAATATTGGCTACATTTTTAATAACTGCTTTAGGGTTATTGAGAGCTTGTTTTGCCTTAGACATGCTGGCATCAAGCTCAATGAGGCCTAAGAGCGTATTGGGAATACTGGAATCCGTGGCGCACAAATCCACAAACTGCTGTGAATCCTTCGCACAAAGAACGCCGATCCCTTTTTCATTATTTTTATTTCGATAGCTAAACAGTCGCATATATCTCCAAATGTATTTTTATTTAGTTACTACGATTATCTGAGCAGTTTAAACAACTCTTTGCAGGACACAAGCCTGAATGCATCACTTATTCAGCGGTAATATTGGCTTCTTTGACGATCTTTGCATTTTCCAAGTAATCCCTTTGAATCTTTCTAGAAAATTCACCTGGCGTGCCAATAACGGGGACATTTTGAGACTTCCTGATACCCTCTTGTACGGACAGGTCACTCAAGACTTGATTGATTTGGGTATTGAGCTTGATAACAATGTCGTCTGGGGTGCGTTTGGGGGCAAAAAAGCCAAACAAAGAAACCAAGTTAGCCTCTGGATAACCAAATTCCTGCAAGGTTTTAGTCTGCGATTGCGAAGCCATGCGCTGGGGAGCACTCACTGCCAATACCCGGAACTTTTGTTGCTCTATCAAATTATTAACATTGGCCGTGGGATTGATTAAGAGAATGTCGAATTGACCGCCCATGGCATCGGTTAATACCTGTCCGCCACTTCCCTTGTAGGGAATGTGGGTAAATTTCCCGCCTGATTTCTTTTGGAGCTGCTCCACCATAAGGTGTCCTACAGTTCCATACCCTGAGCTTGCTATCGAAATTGAGCCCGGCTTTACCTTAATCGCCGTGATCACCTCTTCAAAACTTTTTACACCCAGCTTTGGCGTGGCTAGAAAATATACCGGTGAGTACATTACTTCAGCAACAGCGACAAAATCTTTGAGTGGGTCATAGGGAACTGATATCACTAAGGGGCTTAGAGTAATAGGACTAACAGCCGAGAATGCCAAGGTGTAGCCGTTAGCCTCTGACTTCGCAACATAATCCATTCCCAAGGTTGCGCCTGCTCCCGCGCGATTTTCAACCACCACCGGTTGATTCCACTTATTGCTTAAGCGAGTTGCAAGCTCGCGGGCTATCAAATCCGCTACACCAGATGCCGTGTATGGAACAATGATTTTGACGGGTCTATCAGGAAATATGGTTTGGGCAATGACTAAGCCCGGTAATAAAACTAAGCAAAAAATGAAAAAGCGGATACGGCGCATAGATTAATACACAGCCGCCTGACCATCGCGACGTGGATCGCTTGCAGCAATATACCCATCCTCAATATCGTCTGACAACCTCCAGATGAATTGGCCTGCGCCAAAATCCATGTAAGGATCGTCAATCTTTTTCAAGGTATGACCTAAGTCTGACAATCCTTGAACGGTGTCAGCATTCATATTCGCTTCGACATCAAGACTGAAGTCGCGATTTACTTTCCAGCGCGGCGCATCACAAGCAGCTTGTGGTTGCTGACGATATGACAGCATGCGCAAAACCGTTTGTAGATGGCCTTGAGGTTGCATATCGCCACCCATCACACCAAAACTCATTTGTGGTACGTTTATATCGCCTTCTTGACGTGTCAAAAAGGCTGGAATAATCGTGTGAAATGGGCGCTTACCACCTGCAACGACGTTAGCGGACTGAGGATCCATTGAGAATCCAAATCCTCTATTTTGTAAACTCACACCCCAATCCGGAACAACCACTCCTGAACCAAATCCCATGTAATTACTTTGGATAAAGGAAATCATGCGGCCTTGCTCATCTGTTGCAGATAAGTAAATAGTTCCACCCGATTGCGGTAAGCCAAAATTAAAATGGGTTGCCTTATTGGGATTAATGAGTTTTGCGCGCTGCGCAAGATAATCTGGATCGAGCATCTGCTCAGGAATTACTTCCATTGAACGCGGATCAGCCACATATTTATAAACATCTGCAAATGCCAATTTCATGGCTTCGATTTGCAGGTGCTGACTCTGCACCCCATCTAAGGGCAAACTCGCGAGATCAAAGTTCTGCAAAATTCCTAGAGCAATCAGAGCGCCTATACCTTGACCATTTGGTGGAATCTCATGCATTGAGTAGGTTTTTCCATCCGCAGCTTTAATATCTTGCTTGATGGTTCCAACCCAGTCAGGGCGATAAGCAGCGAGATCACCGAGTGTCATTGCGCCGCCATTACTATTGGCATAACTGGCAATCGATTGCGCAATCTCCCCTTCATAAAATTCACGAATACCTGACTTCGCTATTTTCTTAAAGGTCTTCGCGGCAGCCTCAAAACGAAAGATCTCGCCAATTTCGGGAGCGCGCCCGTGAGGCATAAATGCCTGAGCAAATCCTGGTTGATCACGTAACTCAGGTATAGCAGCAGCCCATTTATGGGCAACCACTGGCGCCATCGCATAGCCTCTTTCGGCGATCTCAATCGCTGGCTGCAATAAATCACCTAGCGGCAATGAACCGAAGCGCCGATGTAGCTCTTCCCAACCAGCTAAGGCCCCAGGGACCGTTACAGAATCCCAGCCACGTTTAGGTCTATCAGCCAAACCATTTGCATCGGTGCCATATTTTTTAGAAAAGTACTCGGGATTCCAAGCCTGTGGCGCAACCCCTGAAGAATTTAAGCCATGCAATTCTTTACCATCCCAAACAATGGCAAAACAATCACTCCCCAGTCCATTCGATACAGGCTCAACAATCATTAAGGCTGCAGCAGCTGCAATCGCTGCATCAATGGCATTGCCACCTTGTTGAATAATTTTTAGGCCAGCTTGTGCGGCAAACGGATGGGATGTCGATACAACATTGCGCCCCATCACTGGTACACGAATCGTAGGGTAAGGATTGTTCCAATTAAATTTCATAGATACTTTTCTGTTTTTCTTTTAGTCAGGATTAATCTGCGCTTGTTTAATGAGGGCTGTCCAACGCGCCCGCTCTCTTGCAACCATGGCAGAAAATTTTTCGGGAGTCCCAGGTGTTGGATCAGATCCAAGTTGGGCAAAACGCTCAATCACATCGGGAGATTCAATGACTTTATTGACTGCAGCATTCAATTTTGCTACCAACTCAGGTGACATATTTTTAGGCCCATATAAGCCAAACCAAGTTGTAGACTCAAACTGACCTAGACCAAATTCTTTGCCAGCCTCTGCTACCGTTGGAACATCCGGCAACTGTGCAGACCGCTTGGAACCACCGACTGCCAAAGCGGTCATCTTGCCATCCTTGACTGGCTGAAGACTAGAGACAATAGAGTCAAATAACACATGCACCTTTCCAGAAACCAGATCGGGCATTGCTAATGCAGAACCTTTATAAGGAACATGGGTCATGTCTATTCCAGCCTGCGCTTTAATAGCCTCAGCATTTAATTGGATAACCGTACCAACACCGCTAGAGGCATAGTTCAACTGCCCAGGATGGGCTTTGGCATAGAGCACCAAGTCCTTTACCGTTTTAATTGGCAAAGTTTTAGTCACCGTTAAGATCGCTGGATTAACGGCTACCCCACCAATCGGAGTGAAATCTGTCACCGAATCATAGGGCAGTTTTCTGGGAAAACTGGGTGCAACAGAATGGGTGCTACTAGTTGTAAATAGTAATGTGTAGCCGTCGGGCAATGCGCGTGAAGCTAGTGCAGCACCGATCGTGCCGCCAGCGCCAGGATGATTTTCCACAATGACGGATTGACCTAAATTACTCGACAGTTTTTGCGCAAAAATTCTAGATAGCGAATCAGTTGCCCCTCCAGGTGGAAAGGGAACAATCATCGTGATGGATTTATTGGGGTAATCTTTAATACCTTGAGCATGCGCTCCCAATATCCCAAGAAAACAATAGGTCGCCAACAAGGCAATCCTGGATATAGATAGTCGAATTTTCAGAAATTTCATGTTGTCTCCATTAGCTTTTCCAATATCGTATATGATAATTTTTTGATATACCTATTTCATCTTCCGTGAGCTCAGCCCGCCCCAAAGAATACCTATTTGATCACCTAGTGATTATGGGAAGAGATAGGCTGGATGAGCTTGGCGCCCTTTTTCAGGGCGAGGGATTTCACCTTACCCCTCTTGCTCACCATAACCTTGGATCCAGCAATCGACTCATCATGCTGGACTCTAGCTATCTTGAATTATTAGGCTGGGAAAAAGGCAAGCAAGTTCAAAGAGCTGAAATTGCCAATCAAGCTATAGATTTGGATGCACTAGTGTTTAGAACGACTGATGCGCAGGCTTGCTATGAGCAATTAAAAGCATCCGGGTTTGCTGTCAATCCTGTACAAGACCTATCCCGTGAAGGTGAATTTATGGGAAATACGGTACTCGTCGAATTCAAAACAGTGCGATTTGCAGAGCAGCCGATTCCCGGACTACGGATCTACTTTTGCGAACACCTCACTCCAGAGTATGTATGGCAAAAGCTATGGCTCACGCATGCAAATGCAGTGGACTCGTTAAAACAGATCAATATCGCAAGCTCTGATATTCAAAAAACGGCGGCCAGTTTTATGAAACTCTTAAATCTCGATATAAATCATTGCGTCGAAAGTAAAGATTCCACGCGCATCATCTTGCCAAACATTGAACTCTGCATACAAATTCAAAATACTTCTGAAGGAAGCTATCTAGTGAGCGCGCTCCTTCAGAAAGGCCAAGCAGATCCTGTAGACTTCATTATCGATCAACATTTTCTTACCCATTTCTAGGGGCTTACCTGTGAAAATCACTAACAACCTATTTTCTAAATATCTTGCGCTAGCTTTGACAACACTTGCCATGTCCGGTGCAGCGTTCTCTCAAAGCGATAAGCCACTCACTTTAGTCGTACCCTTTCCCCCAGGTGGAAGCACCGACATTACCGCCAGAACCATTCAGACAAAACTAGCTGAAAGAATTGGCAGGCCTGTCATTATTGAAAATCGCCCTGGAGCAGCCAGTCAAATTGCTACCCAGCATGTTGCCAGATCAGCGCCAGACGGAAACACCCTGCTGATTAGCTTTGACAATCACTCCATCAACCCGATTGTTAAACCAAAGCTGCCCTATGACACCTTCAAAGATTTTGTTGGAGTTAGCTTATTGGTTCGCTTCCCCTTAGTCATTGCTGCCAACCCTTCAGTACCTGGTAATAACTTAGCGGAATTTATTGCGGCCGCTAAAAAAAGCCCTGGCTTATATAGCTATGCATCTACTGGTGTTGGATCACTCAATCAACTAGCGATGGAAGACATTAAACGAAAAGCGGGCATCTTTGTTCTCCATGTACCCTACAGCGGTGGCGGTCCGGCCATTGCTGCCGTAGTTAGCAATACCGCGAGCATGACACTATTAAGTTATGCCGCGCTCAAAGGTCAAATACAGGCAGATAAACTCAAGCCGCTAGCAGTGACTGGCGCGCAGCGTCTCCCAGAGCTTCCAAAAACACCGACGGTTGCAGAGTCTGGCTATCCAGGCTTTGAGGCTTACTCGTGGATTGGCGCCTTTGCACCAGCAGAAACTCCGGCAGCAACAGTGAAAAAATTAACTGCTGACTTTCAAGCGGTTCTCAATGACCCCGAAGTCAAAACAAAATTATCCCAAGGGGGATTTGATGTTCAGGCAAGTGATGGTCCCGCTCTAGATAAATACACCAAAAGAGAATTTGAACGTTGGCAACAATTTGTTAAAGCAACAAAACTGAATTTAGAAGATTGATATGAGTGATAAGTTGAATGGTGCGGAGGCTCTGGTCCGGATGCTGGAGCAGTACGAGGTAAAACATATTTTTGGATTATGCGGCGATACCAGCCTGCCCTTTTATGATGCCTTAGCCAGACTAGATCACGGCATGCAGCATATTCTTACTCGAGATGAACGCAGTGCTGGCTATATGGCCGATGCTTATGCAAGAGTGACCCATAAAGTTGGCGTATGCGAAGGGCCCAGTGGCGGTGGCGCTACCTATCTATTGCCTGGATTAGTAGAGGCTAATGAATCTTCGATACCAGTACTTGGCATTACCTCTGATGTCCCCGTCACCTCACGGGGAAAATTTCCGCTGACAGAACTAGATCAGCAGGCCTTATATGCGCCACTGACCAAATGGAATACCACTATCGATTTGGCGGAACAAATTCCTTCTGCAGTCAGAAATGCATTCCGTGCCATGACTACAGGAAAGCCTGGCAGCACTCATATCTGCCTACCGCATGATGTACAAAAACACGATGTTGCTCAGAGTGATATTTGGGCTCAAAAAGAACATTGCCAATATCCAGCCCAGCGTTACGTTGCCAATAGCGCTGATATCGAAAAAGCTGCAAGACTGTTGCTCGCTGCTCAGTGTCCAGTCTTGATCTGTGGTGGTGGTGTCATCAATTCAGGTGCTGAGCAGGTTCTTGAGAGCATTGCGCAATTACTCAATATCCCAGTGTGCACCACTGTGAGCGGTCAAGGTAGTTTAGCGGGTACTCACCCCCTGAATGCTGGTGTTGTTGGCGCAAATGGTGGGGTCATGGCCACCAGAGATGTCGTCAATAGTGCTGACATGGTCTTCTTTATTACATGTCGTGCTGGCTCAACTACCACTGAAAATTGGCGCTACCCCAATAAATCTATTCCTATTGTTCATCTCGATATCGATCCCGAAACCATTGGCGCAAACTACCCTACTGCGGTTGGCTTAGTTGGAGATGCCAAATTAACTCTAGAGCAGTTATATAGCTATTTAGTCAGCAACCTTCAATCGCGCACCAGTAACTGTGTAGATGGTAAGGCAGTTGTTGCTAAAGCAAAGAGCGTGAAATTTGAATCTTTCCTCAAATTAGCCAATAGTAATGAGGCGCCGATTCTTCCAGAAAAAATCGTTCATACCCTCAATAAGCTTTTACCAAAAGATGCCATCGTATGCGCAGATCCCGGGACTCCGTGCCCTTACTTCTCCGCATATTTCATGAGCGATATTCCGGGCAGACACTTTATTACCAACCGTGCTCATGGCGCCCTAGGCTTTGCCATGTCTGCGGCAATTGGCGCCGCTGTAGGCAGACCTCAGTCCAGATGCGTTGCAGTAATGGGAGATGGTAGTTTTGGATTTACCGTTGGCGAACTAGAGACAATCACGCGTTATAAATTACCTGTGCTAATGATTGTGATTTCTAACTCAGTCTATGGCTGGATTAAAGCAAGCCAAAAAGCGGGATACGATCAGCGCTACTTCTCAGTAGACTTTAATCGCACGAATCATGCCAAGGTAGCAGAGGCTTATGGCGTGCGCTCATGGACTGTTGATGATCCACTCAAACTTGAGGCAGTCCTAAAAGCGGCTATTGAATGTGGAGAACCTGCTTTAGTGGATATTATTTCCCAGCCCTTGCAAGATGCAGCTGCGCCCGTTAGCCAATGGATGGGCTAAGCGCATTTCTTAAGCAGAGTAATTCGGGGTTGAGGGCAAGCTCACATTTTTCTCTGGAAGTTTTGTAATGTTGTAAGCCGCTACGCAAGAAGCGATCAACAACAATAGCCCCAATACCGCAAGCCAACCAATTTTCTTCTTATTCAACGCATACTCCTACGATAATTTATTAGTCATTATCTCAAATATGGGTGCTACATAGGTATAGGCCGGGTATTTGCGATAATGCCCTTCATTAAAGGGCATACTAAGGCTACTATGAAAGCAACCCACTGGTCTCAACACTGGCACCTCATCAGCTCTACTCATCGTCTGTTGGTGGTAATTTTAGTTGGCTTAGCAGCCTTTTTCTTACTATCCGAGGTTCCCTCGCCTTTGATAAGGCTGGCTTTATCTTGGATTATTGCTAGTAGCCTTTATGTCTTCTCAACGCTCATCATGATGTATTTTTCTACCCAAGAAAATATCGCTAGCCTCTCTCAAAAAGAAGACGATGGAGCGCCATTTATATTGCTCATCACCATGTTTGGGGCCATTACCAGCATTGTTGTCATTGTGATGATCATGAATCAAGCTAAATCTTTGCTCATTGGGAATACCTTGATGCAAATTGGTTTAGTCCTTTTGACCTACATTAGCTCTTGGTTTCTAATACATACCGCATTCGCATTGCACTATGCCCATGTCTATTACCAGGAATATGGGCGCACCAAAGAACCGCCCCTACTCTTTCCTGCAACCTTAAAGCCAGTCTATTTTGACTTCTTATATTTTTCGATGGTGCTGGGAATGACGTGCCAAACTGCAGACGTCAACATTGCTAGTTTTAAAATGCGTTACTTAGCCATGATTCAGGGTTGGATTGCGTTTGTCTTCAACACTACCCTATTGGTAATGACAATTAACCTAATCTACGACCTGCCAAATCGTTGATAAAAAGAGAAACAATCAAAAGCAAGTAATGCGTCA
The DNA here is from genome assembly GCF_018882185.1 of Polynucleobacter sp. AP-Latsch-80-C2. GTDB lineage: Bacteria > Pseudomonadota > Gammaproteobacteria > Burkholderiales > Burkholderiaceae > Polynucleobacter. The sequence goes on from NZ_JACVOY010000007.1 coordinate 28,862, forward strand.
GGGAAATTGGGATGGAATGGGGAATGATTAAAAAGACTGTTTTGGGACTCTGTTTGCTATTGTCATGGGCTGTCCATGCCCAGACTGCCTCACCAAATCCCAATCAGCCAATCACCATTGATGCCCAAAGAATCGTTTGGAAAGGCGATTTAGATGGGATGATCAAACGGAGAATTGTGCGCGTCCTATTGCCCTATAACAAAACACTTTATTTTCTAGATAAAGGCGGCCAACAACGCGGCCTCATGTACGACATGATGACGGCATTTGAGCAGGATCTCAATAAGCAGGTTGCTAGCAAACATCTCAAAATTCATTTTATTTTTGTACCCACTGCACGCGATCGCCTCATTGCAGATTTAGTAGCCGGCAAAGGGGACATTATTGCGGCTGATCTTACCGTTACTCCAGAGCGAAAAAAGTTGATTGAATTTTCAACCCCAATAGTGAGCGGCGTAAGAGAAGTCATTGTCACATCAGCACAGGGGCCTAATTTAAACAGCATAGAAGATTTATCAGGGAAAACTGTATTTGTTAACCCCGCTACTAGCTATGCAGAAAATCTTAAGCGACTCAATGTTGAATTACTGAAACAAAAAAAACCACCCGTCATTATTCAAAATGCGCCTGGAATCTTTGAAACAGAAGATATTCTGGAAATGGAGAATGCTAATCTAGTTCCCATTACAGTCAGTGATTTTTACTTGGCAGACTTTTGGAAGAAGATTTTCCCCAACATACGTGTTCATGAGAACCTGGTATTAAGCAAAGGTGGCGATATTGCTTTTGGATTTCGTAAAAATTCTCCAGAACTAAAGAAGGCGCTGGATGCGTTTACCGATAAAAATAAGATGGGAAGCAGTTTTGGCAATCAAAAAATACAAACTTATCTCAAGTCTGTAAAGTGGGTAAAAAATGCAACCGACCCTACTGAGCTCAAAAAGTTCCATGCTCTAGCAAATATATTCCAGAAATACAGCGCCCAATACCAAATTGACTGGCTGCTAATGACTGCCCAGGGCTACCAAGAATCGCACCTAGACCAAAATAAGAAAAGCAAGGTGGGTGCTATCGGCGTTATGCAAATCATGCCTGCAACAGGCAAAGAGCTAAAGGTTGGCGATATCGACCAGGTCAACAACAACATCAATGGTGGCATTAAATATATTCGCTACCTCATTGATCAGTATTACAGCAAGGAGCAGATGACGGATTTAAATAAAGTCTTATTCGCCTTTGCTGCCTATAACGCTGGCCCCGCTAGAATTCAGCAATTACGCGTTGAGGCTGGTAAGCGGGGTCTTAATCCGAATGTCTGGTTTGATAATGTTGAGCGCATTGCCGCAGAACGAATTGGGAATGAGACCGTGCAATACGTCAGCAATATCTATAAGTACTCAGTGGCTTATAAATTAGTGCTCGAGTTGCCCAACAAGAAATAGGTGCTTAGAAGCACCTAAATAACAAACCCTCACTATCACTAGAGAGGGTTTCTAAAACTAAAGCTTAAATCAATATTCACACTTCAATGATGATCATGAACCATATACTTTTCAGATAGTGCAAAAATCAAGCCAGTCACTACAAACGTTAAATGAATACCCACCATCCAGCCCAGATTTTCTTTATTAGTTGTGTCAATTTCTAAGAAGGCCGCCAAGAGATTGATTCCTGACAGAGCAACAATGGATCCAATAAGTTTTAATTTCAATCCTGCAAAATCTACTTCACCCATCCACTTAGGTCGATCAGCGCTATGTTTAGCTGCGCCAATAATGGAAACAAAGTTTTCGTAGCCAGAAAAGATGATGAGGATAAGGAGGTTTCCAAGTAAGGTCTTATCGACAATCTCTAAAACTCCAGTGACAAATTCCGCTTCCGATGCATTCCAAAAAATCATAGCGAAATGTGCAAACTCTTTAAGAAACTTAATGGCCACCAATGCAAGAGTAGCTACTAAGATGAGATAAAAGATGGCTAATATCCAGCGACTTCTATAGATTAACTTTTCAACAAAGACTTCTAAATGCCCAGCATGGTCTGGTTTATGCGCTTGACTATTGACATGTTCAGACATGAATTAAAACCCTTCAATTTACGATTTAAAAATAATAAAACAGCTTCTATTGGTGGACTAGCCCTTTTTTCCAACTAGCAAATGGGTGCGTATCTCGCCCAAGCCCTTGCACTCCATTAGCCCTGCATCTTCGAAGTCGTAGGCGTCTTTTAAGGCCTCATAAGTGCTTGGTGAAACCTGTACACGCCCATGCTGGGATGTTGACTCCATTCGACTAGCCGTATTAACGGTATTACCCCATAGGTCATAAGAGAACTTCGTAAACCCAATCACCCCGGCAACTACTGGTCCAGAGTTCATGCCAATCCGCATATTCAATTCAGCATTATTTTCTTGATTGAAATTCTTTAAATCCTCAAACATTCCCAATGCCATTTCAGCGCATAGAGCGGCATGATCAGGGCGAGGAATCGGAAGTCCGCCCACGGCCATATAGGCATCACCAATCGTCTTAATTTTTTCCAAACCCAATGCTTCTGCACGAACGTCAAAACGTGTGAATAAGTCATTTAATAATTTAACCAACTCAGTTGCTGTGGTCTTCGATGACATTTTGGTAAAACCTACCAAATCACTAAATAAGATAGTAACGTCTGGATAGCTTCCAGAAATATTCTTTTCTCCACGCTTCAATCGCTCAGCAATAGGTCTTGGCAAAATATTGAGCATCAACTTCTCAGTCTTCATTTGCTCAACTTCTAGCAATTGCTTCTCTTGATTAAGCATTTCTAAGTGCTTACGGTCCAAATCACGTAAGCGTTTTTTCTCTAAAGAAGAAAAAATGCGGGCTCGCAATAGAATTGGGTCAAATGGTTTTGGTAAGTAATCTTCTGCACCGATCTCAATACACTTAATGGTTTTTTCAAATTGATCTGCACCAGAAATCACAATGATGGGTAAGGCCTTATAGGCGTCATCTGACTTTAACTGAGATAAAACACCCAAACCATCTAACTCAGGCATCTCCATGTCCAAGAGCATCAAATCAACCGGCTTGGTCTTCACTACCTCAATTGCCTCAAGGCCATCAGCAGCTTCTAAAATATTATGAAAGCCTAGAGAGTTCAGTTCTCGAATTAATATCTTGCGTAGGGTTCTACTGTCATCCACTACGAGCACCGAAAATGCGGCAAATACCGGATCAATCTCAATCGCCGCTGTCGCAGTAGTCGTACTTTGGTTTTCCATATCAGACCTTAACGGAGGTATTGGGTTTGTAATAAGAGATCTTGTCGAGCGCAACGAGTTTGTACAGATCATTGAGATAGATGGATTCAGCGGCACCTAAAATCAATACGCTGTCATTACCATTCAATTGCTGCTGCATCTTTTCTAAGACTTTATCTTTTGCGTCTTGCTTGAAATAAATGAGTACATTTCTAAGCATGATCAAATCAAACTTGGGATAAAAAGGCCAAGCTCCCACTAAATTATGGTGCGAAAAATTCACCATTTTTCGAATGGCGGGCTTTACTTGGTAAGAGCCACTTTCACTATGATCAAAATACTTATGCAAGTAATGCGCATCTAAGCCACGGTGTGCCTCCATTGAGCTATAGATCCCAGACTTCGCCTTCTCTAAGATTAATTCAGAGATATCCGTAGCCTGGATATAGATTGTCCAGTCATTGAGCATCGGAAAATCTTCCTTCAGCATCATGGCTAGGCTATATACCTCTTGACCAGCGGAACAAGCCGAGCTCCAGATACGTAAGGTTTTATCTTTCTTGCGACCTTCAATTAACTCAGGAAGAATCGTTTTACGTAAAGCTTCAAATACATGCTTATCCCGAAAGAATGAAGTCTCATTCGTCGTTAAAGCCTCAAATGACTGCCAATGCAATGGACCTACCGGACTCTGCGTTAAAACTTTAATTAAGGCATACACATCGGGGAAGCCATTTTTCGCCGCAATTGGCATCAAGCGGGATTCCAACAAATATTGCTTGGTGTCATCCAATGCAATTCCTACCTGCTGTTCTAACATCACATAAAACTGCGGTAGATATTCTTTAGACATACTAGCGACTAGCTGGAACTTTGCGGGTTCGGAAAATAATTTCATCAGTGATCTTGTCAATCGGCAAAACACCATCGGCTAAGCCGGCTTGGACGACTGCGCCAGGCATCCCCCAAATCACGCTCGTAGCCTCATCCTGTGCAATCACTTGACCACCCTTTTCTTTGATGACTTGGGATCCTTTGAGGCCGTCATAACCCATACCTGTCAACATCACAGCAAGCAGATGATTGCCATAAACCTCTGCAGCCGTTCTAAACAAGACATCAACCGCAGGCCTGCAAGAATTTTCAGGGGGCTCGGTATTTAAATGAATGATAGTTTTTGTTCCTGGCCGTGACACAGTCATATGAAAACCGCCCGGAGCAATGTAGGCTACACCAGGCTCGGCTATCTCACCCTCTTGCGCTTCTTTAACTGTCATTACCCCAGTTGTACTTAAGCGCGCAGCTAGTAATGCCGTAAAGTCTGCCGGCATATGTTGAACGATAAAAATAGGAACACTCAGGGGTGCATTAAAAGCACCAAATACCTGCATCAAGGCTTCCGGACCCCCGGTGGAGACGCCAATACATACCGCCTCGGCAGGCCTAGCCAGAACACCTGAAGTTGCTTTACTAATTTTTGAGGCCAAGCTAGCTATAGGCTTTACTGGCGCAATAGGCTTAGGAATAACGGGTGGCTTAGCCACTATAGAAGGGGCAGTTTTTTGAGGACTTGCGCTCAACCCCTCTCGCTCCCTACGAGATTTGACACGCTTAGCTAAACCAATGATTTTAGGAATGAGCTCTGTTTCCAGAACTTTAAAAGCATCGTCAATACCGCCTGTGGCATTTGCGGGCTTACCTACGTAATCGCTTGCACCCGCCGTGAGGGCCATCACAGCTGCTTGGGCTCCCTTATGCGTCAAGGAGCTAAACATAATGATGGGTAAATATTTATTTTCTTTGCGGATCTCACGAAGGGCCGTCAGACCATCCATCTCAGGCATCTCTATGTCCAGGGTCATGACATCAGGATTACAGGTTTGAATGGCTTCGATCGCCTGCAGTCCATTAGCAGCAAAACCCGCAATCTCAATAGATGGCTCTTTTTGTAGGGCACTAGCAATAATTTTGCGCATTACCGCAGAATCATCAACAATCAGAACGCGTACTTTATCCACAACTTCCTAAAAAAGGCTAAGAGACTAACTCTGAACTAGATTGATACCAGAAACAATTTTGTGGGTATCTAAAACCAACAGTAATTTATCGGCTAATTTATGAACGCCCACAATGAGCTCTCTAGCATTGGCGTCAAGGTTACTTGGGGTTTCCTCAAAGGTATCGCCCGTTACTTCAGTAAAGTCTCCAACCCGATCAACCAGAAGCGCAAACAAATGGTCTTGATCTTGAAAGAAAATACTGAGTGAATCTGTACCGCTTGGGGCAACTGACATATTCAAACGGGTTCTCATATCAATCGCTGTAACAATGTGCCCGCGTAGATTAAAAAACCCAGCAACTTCCTTAGGGCCCAAAGGAACAGGGGTGATCTCTTGCCCCATTGTTACCTCAACGCCAACAGCAATTGGAATACCAAAGAATAGATTGCCTACAAAAAAAGTGGCGTAGGATCCGGCGCGGTTCATTTCATCTCCCGATCCATGGTGATGACGTCAGCATCTACATAGCTATCACCAGCCAAGCCCGCTTCCTGATGAGGACCCAGACCAGACATATTAAGCACTTCTTGAACGTTCAGAATACTCATCACAGAGTCATTCACGATCACGCTACCCATAATGCCTCGCTGTGGCGGAGATACCATCACTACCTGAGTTGGCACATTCACAATGTTATGTACTTTTTTGACAATAAAGCCGACTGGCTGACCATGGTGGTAGTGCACGATAACTGGCACAGTTTCATCGCCATAGAGACTCTTCTGGGTGGCACCCTCTACATAGTGTGCCAAAGAAATGAGTCTCATAATCTTATTGCCATAGAGCACAACAGCTTCATTGCCTCGACGGTCTATGCGAGATGCCGAAATCATTTCTAGGCGGTCGACAGTTTCCAATGGAATCACCATGCGCTCTAGACCCAGCAAATCAAACATCAACATTTGTTGTGAATCGTTATTCGCACCCAATGCAGCAGAGATATCCTGCTCAAATTGATTATCAGTAAGCTTAGAAATAATTCCAGAGCGAACAGCAATAGCATTGATATCAAAAATCAGGGCTACACGTCCATCGCCAAGGATCGTACTACCGCTATAAACAGGGGTGCCCTTTAGTAAAGGTCCAACAGACTTCACGACAACCTCTTGCATGTACAAGACTTCGTCTACTACGAGACCAAAGCGAATACCGGCCGCTTGCACAATCACAATATTCAAAGTCTGATCAACCGGTGGCATTACATCATCCACCTTCAATTCATAATTGAGGAAAACCAAAGGGATTAGCTTATCGCGCAAACGGAAAACCGGAACGCCATAGAAATCCTCAACGCCTGGCACGCCCTCACGCGGCTCATAACGAAGCATTTCGATCACGTTAACCTGAGGAATAGCGTAGCTATATTGCTTGCAACGGACAAATACGGCTGGCATGATCGCCAGCGTTAGAGGAATACTCAAACGTAAGCGCGTACCTTGTGCAGAAGTAGCAATGTCAACGGTTCCGCCAATCTCCTGAATGTTGGTTCGCACCACATCCATACCAACGCCACGACCTGATAAATTGGTGATTTCAGCCTTAGTAGAAAAACCAGGCAAATAAATAAAATCAATAATTTCGCGCTCAGTTAACTTTGCAGCCCGCTCAGGAGTGACTAAGCCTAGCTGTATTGCCTTCTGTTTAACCAAGGGAATATTGATACCGGCACCATCATCGGCAATCTCGATGACTACCATGCCATTCTCATGGAAAGCGCGTAACTTCACTGTACCGAGTTCGGGCTTTCCTTTTGCAATACGTTCAGCAGGCAGTTCAATACCATGGTCAACGCTATTGCGAATGATGTGCACTAGTGGATCACGAATACCTTCTAATAAAGTACGGTCGAGCTCTGTTTCAGCACCAATCTGTACTAGCTCCACTTTTTTACCGCAATCTTGAGCAATATCACGTACCAGGCGTGGGAACTTTGACCAGACCTGACTAATCGGCTGCATGCGCGTTTTCATCATGCGCTCTTGCAACTCAAGAGTAACAGTATCGATCCGTCTGACGGTGTTATTGAATGCTAAGTCACCACTCGTTCTGGCAAATGACAACAGGCGATTACGTGCCAAAACCATTTCACTCACTAAGTTCATGAGCTTATCTAGCAACTCAACACTGACTTTTACTGGAGCAGCCAACTCTTTAGAACTCTCGGCCTCATTGACTGCTGCATCAATAGATACCTCTTTGACTACTTCTAAAATATCTTGCTCTAGATCGGCAATACCTGCTTCTAGAATTTTTTCAGGGAGAACCTGTGGGGCTGGCTCAATCACTGCTTCTACTGCAGAGGCAGCCGGAGGGGCGGAAGGAGTAGATGGCGCTGGTGCACTCTTAGTGATACCAGAACCACCATCAGTCAAAAACTTTAAATTCTGAATAAGTGCTGAGTCGTCGCCTTCTGGCTCACGACGCTGCTTTTGTACGCCATCTACGATTGCGCGCAAACGATCGGACGTCTCCAAAAGAATATCGGTCATCTCTTCATTTAAGGTGAAGACTCCATCACGCAATTTACTCAATAGAGATTCACCGGCATGCGCCACTTTTTCCAGGCGATGAAATGCGAAGAACCCACTACTTCCTTTTAGGGTGTGCATCGCCCTAAAGATATTACCTAACAGCTTTTTATCTTCAGGGGTTTGCTCGAGCTGAACGAAATCAATGTCGAGCTGGTCAAATATTTCACCAGCCTCGAGCAGAAACTCATCTAGGATTTGATCGTTATTGTCCATATCTCTATTGGAGAGATTGACCTAGGTATCTATCTTCCGATCTCAGCCTTCGACCTTGAACTTGTTCACCATGCTTTGCAACTCAGAAGCCATCCTGGAAAGATCCTGAGCGGCTTGCTGGCAGTTATTAGCGCCTTCTGTCGTGTTTCTCGATACCATTGAAACGGAATCAATATTTCGGGCAATTTCTGTACTGCCTGTAGCGGCCTCTGCAACTGTGCGGCCAATTTCGTTGGCAGTAGCAGCCTGCTCTTCAACAGCACTCGCAATAATTCCGGAAATATCGTTAATCTTATTAATAATTCCAGAGATTGCGGCGATCGAATCAATCGCACCCTGCACATCCCGCTGGATATTGGCGATATTGCCGCCGATTTCCTCAGTAGCGCGAGAAGTTTGTCCAGCCAATTCTTTTACTTCGTTGGCTACAACTGCAAATCCCTTACCTAATTCGCCAGCACGCGCCGCTTCAATCGTCGCGTTCAAGGCCAACAAGTTTGTTTGCTCAGCAATGGATGAAATAACTTTCAGTACGCTACCAATTTCTTGGCTACTAATACCAAGCTTAGTCATGGTATCGCCAGTGAGTCTAGCTTCGTTGACGGCCTGGGTTGCAACAGCAGAGGCTTCAATAGCGTTAGAAGAAATCTCACGAATACTGACGCTCAACTCTTCGACCCCAGTAGCAACCGTTTGCATATTGCTGCTGACTTGAGTGGCTGCAGAGGAAGCAGAACCAGCTTGTGCATTTGTCTCTTCAGCGTTAGAACTCATTTGCGTACTGACAGCAGATAACTCTTCAGATGCAGCGGATAAGCTAGTCGCATTTTTAGAGATGGCTCTAAATGCATTACGTGATGTTTCAATCAACTGGTTTACTTGCTTAGAAATATCTAAGAAGAAACCTTCTTTACCTTCAACTTTTACAGCAGCAGTAAAGTCACCACCAGCTGCAGCAGCAATAATGCCGCCAATCTCTTTGGTGGTTTCGCCAGCAATGCGGTTATTTTCACGCTCTGCTTCTGCCAACTTAGCAGCATGTTGCAGGCTCACCTGCAACTCAGCCACGGCTTTAGCCATTTGACCGATTTCATTGGTGTAGTCGGTGTTATGCACCTTGGTATCGAGGCGCTCAGCAGCCAAGTCAGCCAAGGCATTCTTCAGATTCGTAATTGGATCATTAATCGATTTATTAACCAAGGTAACAATGATCAGAGATAGGATGAGAGCTGCAAGCAGTAAAACACCAATCAACCATTTCATATGATCGGCAGCAGCATTAGCTGCTTCCATATTCTTGGCAGCGCCCTCGATCTTCACTGCAGAAATCTCTTTAATCTCACCCATCACCTTAGCGAGGCCGTCTTGATACTCCTTGGAGCTAATAATTTTGTAAGCTGCTGCTGCGCCACCTTTGTTATCTAGTGCAGCAATAATGCTGTCGACTTGCACATAGAAATCATTAATTGTTGCGCCTACTGCATCGATCTTTGCTCTTAATTCAGGGCGAATGATTGTGCCTTTAGTCTTTTCATAATTTACTAAGAGCTCAGCCTTAACCTTAGTAACCGCCTCTTTACCCTTTTGAACACCAGCTTCATCACCAAAGTTGCTTGCAAGAGTCATGCGGTTGACTGTTCTGCCAATCACATTGATATCGCGATTCAAAGACCTTAGTAATGAAATCCCAATCAAATCTTTGTCATATATCTTCTGGGCATTCTCTTGCAGGAGATTGAGGCCATAAAAAGCCGTCGCCGAGATAATTACCGCAAATGTCACTACCGATGTAAATCCGATCACTAATTTAGTGCGTAGATTTAATTTAGCGAAAGAATTCGTTAAGCTCATGTTGTGTCGTCCAATTGGATTTATTTTTAGGCTGGTTTTAAAGGGGGCAAAAGCCAATACCAGCTTGCCTTAGATACTAACAAATTTTCTCAGGGAATCGCGGTTCTACGCCCAAAAAATGAGCATTCCAGCCCAGCTCACTCAAAGCCCTAGTAGCGGGAGGCGGGGCAAAAAAATGCCGGGAATATACCCAGCATTTATTTCAGGCAAAGGAGATTATCCCAACAATACTAAGGGTTAACCCTTATTAAAGAAGAATTTCAGGATTTTCTTGGCTAAAGCCTTAATGTCCTTTTCAACCTCATCAGCATCTATGGTTTTGTTCAATAGTATTTGATTGGCAGCCTTACGCTTCTCCAGTACTGCTGAGATTTCCTCTATTAACTCGGGGTGAGTCTCAAAGATTGGGGCAATATTGGCCTTGGTAATTTCAAGCAAAGTGGAATTCACCTTGGCACGGACATTTGCGGATCGCGGTTCACCTGTAAGCAGGGACATTTCGCCCACGCAATCTCCAGGCCAAATTGATGCCACCACTACCTCCTCCTCATCCTTCGGTATGGTTACCTCCAAGCTACCCTCAATCAAGATGTACATACTGTCTGCGGTATGCCCTTTTTCAATGAGGTGTTGATTAGCGCGGCAATTCACGATCTGAGCTGCATCCGTTAATTGAATAACCTGCTCCACACTCAATGCTTTAAGAATGCCTAAGCGATACACATCTTTGAGGCGATTCTTAACTGTATCAATAATTTCAGACGACTTAAAGACCTCTACCGTTGAGTTCATATTAATACCGCCCAGCTTAAAGAAGCGGGCAATCGATAAATTCACAATACCGTTTGAACGAATCGGCGGAATAGTGGGGTTGCACTCATATACCAAGAAGAAGGTGTAAGTGCCATTATTAATCTTGGCTAAAAACGCACGGTACCAAGGAAAAAAGTTTGGATCATTTTTAATGGTGTATTCAGCGGCCTGACTTAGCAGCTCAATGACCCTATCGGCATCGTTACCAGAGTCTAAGTCGAGCTCCAAAATACGGCGCGCGCCCATCTCCGTAGTCTGCTTAGAGAGGTTGATGTAATCCATATTAATAAAGCGACGATTAGGCACTCGAACGGTGTACTGTAAGACCGTTTTAATGGTCACCATCCGGCGATCCATCTGCACAATCTCATAATACCCACCACCATCACCTCTTACTTGAATCTGATCGCCAATACTAATTAAGCCGTCAGACTGAATCTGAATACAAGCAACCACGTCAGCAATAGCTTCACGCATGACGTAAACGATGCCGAAACCAATCGCACCCGAAGCGGCCAATATTTGACCTGCCGAATGGTCATACATCGCAATGAAGCCAAACAATCCAATAATGCTGTAGCAAATAATTGTGACTGCCTGCACTAAGATGGCAGGGACTGGTGTGCCATGTGTGGTTTGATTAAAGCGCGCTACAAAGTGCCTAATTCCCATATCCACAGATACGGCAAATAAAACAAACTGCCCAACCGCCAGAATGTCCTCAAGGCGGACAGCATGCTTATCAGCTAAGTCTGTGATGTTCCATGCCCAAAATGATCCGAAGCGACTTTCAAGCCAAAAAGCAAAAGCGATATTCGAAATAGCCAAAAGCCAAAAGAGCGGTTTTGGTAAAGTAAAAATATTGTGATTAATCTTCATGACAGTTGAATGCGAATTTGTGTAAGGGAATTATTTAATATTTGTGGGATACCAGCGCAAGCAGCTTGAGGACTGACAAACTGCAAACTCGTAAGGAAGCTAAGATACCCCACCTGATTTCGAAGAGCAATGGATTTTTCAGGATATGGCTTAGCCCATTCGTCGCTGAGGCGCCCAGCGAGAAGTTGACCTCTCAAAGGAAGCACGCTAGAGGCAAGGTCTGCCTCTACCAATAGCATTGCCAGACAATCAACATGTTCAGGGGATTTATTGTCCAGGCGTTCTAAAAGAGCCTTGTATTGACCATGATCAGTAGCCAAAATCCAGGGGCTAATGGATTCCAGAGTTTCCTGGCTTAATATCGAATCTTTGCTAGACCCCATCAAGAGCGCCTTTAATAAATCCAGGCTTTGCTGCTCTAACTCATAGGGAGAGCCATTGATTAAACCTGGATGCCCCAAATCATGGGCAGATGCGGCTAGCAGGAGTTGCCACTTCTCAGTCGAAGTAGTTGTCCATGCCTGACTAAATTGCTGACTCTCTTGAGCAGCTTCGCGCACCAGCAAGCAAGAGAGCATCAAACAAACATCCATCATATGTCTCTTGGAATGGAATGCAGGCTCAGTATTAACTGCGGCCAAACGATCAATTTCTGACCCCACAGCCACAATCATTGCCTTATAGGGATTTGGCTCAATGTACCAGGATTGCCAAATATTGGTGTTGACTAATGCATTAAGAAAATCTTGCATGCATTGCACTTCTTTTTCAATCCCCGCAAGCAACTCTTCCAGAAGCTGAGCATTGAGAGCAGTTCTCTCTACATCCAAAAATGAATTTAGATACGCTCGCAAATCAAATTGGAAGTCATTCATTTGCTAGATAGCTTGATTAGTCGCATGTATAGAGTTTATACAATGAGAGATGACAGTCTAGCAATGGACAAACCCACCAAAAAAATTGGAGCTATCAGCGAGGGTTATATTGAATCGTGAAGAGCTTAACTCTTTGGATTCATACGGTAAAACACCAGCAAATCATTTCTACCAACAGGGGCAGCAAGATTGCCTTCTATATCGGCTAAGAAATTGGCAAAGTCTTGTGTATCTTCAAGTGAGGCGGCCTGCTCAGCATTTTCCCAAATACCAAATCCCTCAATCACATTCTGCGCCTGATTACCAACGATGATGACATCATGTAAATCTGGATGACTTGCTAAAACTTCCTCAGCAAACTGGTGATAACGATCGCAGACTTTCTGAAATGAGCCAGGTTTAGTTTGTAAGGAGAGGTGAGCAACATGTGACATAGAGATTCCTAGGGGTTAAGGTAACGATTCAATATATTAGCGCTTGTATCCAGACTTAGTGCCAAAGATTTTTTCCCTTTGGGACCAGTCGTGAGTTTCATTCCATAACTCAAGCACTTTAGGAGCTTCAGCCTCGAAGATGGGGTACATCGAGGCATCACAAGTATCCGCCGTTAACTCCAAGCGATGGCCCGATGGATCAAAGAAGTAGATGGAGCTAATGAAATCATCATGATTGGTTGGACCTAATACCTCTACTCCCTTATCCATCAATTCTTGCTTAGCTTTCAGCAAGACCTCCATACTTTCCACCTTAAATGCGAAATGCTGAATCCAATCTGGCGACTCCAGATCCTTCATGTTGCCAGGATCTTTAGGGCATTCAAAAAAAGCAATGCAACTACCATCTTCTAATTGGAAAAAGATGTGGATATGGGGGCTATATGCACCCGTCGATGGGACATGGTCTTCGCCCATTGCATGAGAAAACTTCAAACCTAGTATGTCGGTATAAAACTGGACTGTATCTTTTGCATCTAAGCATCGATATGCTGCGTGGTGAAGTCGTTTACAGAGCATGCGGCCCCCAATTCACTGTTGTGGAATATTAGCGGAGACAAGTACTTTTCTCCACTTGGCAATTTGGCCACTAACGTACTGCTTCATTTGTGCACCTGAGCTTGAGGGGGTTACTAAGCCGCCCGTATTCTCTAACTTAGAAATTACTTCAGGATCAGCAAGTACCTTCAGGAGTGCAGTATGAAGACGCTTTTGAATTTCAGGACTCGTTCCCTTGGGGGCAGCAAGCCCAGTCCAGGAGGTCACCTCATATCCAGGAATCGTATCCGCTACAGGCGGCACACCTGGTAATAGTTTGTAAGGCTTTAATGAAGTCACACCCAGGGCTCTTAATTTGCCAGCTTCCATTTGGGCTTTAGTGACGGTGATCGAATCAAACATCACATCTACCCTACCCCCAAGAATATCTTGCAAGGGACCTGCACCACCCTTGTAGGGAATGTGAGTCATCCGAACCCCTGCCATCGAAGCAAATAATTCTCCCGAGAGATGTTGTGTGGAGCCTATACCAACCGAGGTATAAGAAATCGTATCTGGGGCAGCTTTGGCGGCAGCAATAACATCGGCAAGCGTTTTAAATTTACTTTCTGCAGATACTGAAACGGCAAAGGGAAACTGCGTTACTAAAGAAATCCACTCAAAATCATCGACCGGATTAAAGGTAAGCTTGCTATACACCGCCGCAGATACTGCATGACCACCCGTTAAGAGTATTAAGGTATAGCCATCAGGCAGCGACTTTGCAACTGCAGCACTGGCAATATTGCCACCCGCCCCCGTTTTTGCCTCAACAATAATTTGCTGACCTAATTCTTTTGCAAGGCCTGGAGCAATAATTCTGGCGATAGTATCTGAATTGCCTCCTGTACCAAAACCCTGAATCAAAGTAATGGGCTTATCAGGATAGGTACCTTGCGCAAGAACAGAACCAAGCAGCAATCCTAGAGAAATCAAGAGCGAGCAGATGAGTTTTGTCATCATGGTGTTTTAATTTTCTGTCGAATAGCACCAAAGATTGAATTACCCTGAGAATCTAATGCATCTATATAGACCTCATCCCCATTCCTCAAGAATGGTGTACTGGAACTTCCATGCACCATTTGCTCATGGATGCGAGCTTCAGCAACACAGCCAAAACCACTCTGCTCATCCTGGTTAGTAACCGACCCAGCGCCAATAATGGTCCCAGCACTCAAAGACCTCGTACGGCAAGCATGCCCTATTAAATCGAGGTAAGTGAAGAACATATCTTTACCAGTATTAGGCTGACCCATACGCTTGCCATTGATTTCCGATATTAAATCTAGATGAATTTTTTCACCATCCCACATCTCGGCCAACTCATCTAATGTCACAGCTACTGGTGAAAAAGAGCTTGTGGGTTTAGCCTGCATAAATCCAAATCCTTTAGGCAACTCCGTTTTGGTTAAAGCCCGTAGGGTGTAATCATTCAGCAGCATGACTAACTTAATATGCTTACCAGCCTCTGACTTAGACACGCCCATTGGTACGTCGTCCACCACAATCGCTACCTCAGCTTCATAGTCGGGCTCTAAGGTAGCATCCGGAAATACCATGACTTCGGTTGGTCCGCAAAAACGATCTGAAAGGCCTTGATACATGAGCGGTTCAGTTTTGTAATTTGGCGGCATTTCAGCGCCTCTTGCTTTGCGCGCTTTCTCCATGTGATGTAAGTACACAGAGCCATCCAGAAATTGATAACTTCTTGGAAAAGGACTTTCCAATTTAGCAATATCTAATTTAAATGCACCATCTATTTGATTGGCATTCAATTGCTCATACACTTGGCTTAATTGACTCTCTGAAGTAGCCCAACTTTCAATGGCTTTTTGCATGGTTGTAGCAATCTGTGGCACCAGTATTGCGCGCTCTAAATCTTTTGAAACCACGACCAATGCTCCATCGCGATCGCCAGTTCTTAGACTAGCTAATTTCATGTTGTCTCCTGAATAATTTTTATTATTTTTTAATCTTGACAGCTATCGCTTTACTCATTTTTCGGCGGCGGCTGCCAAGGCCAGCGACCATCGATCTCTAAAGTAAGAGACCAGCTCAGAAAGCATCGAATCAGCACAATAGCGCCCAATACGCCAACACTCATTAAGGTTGGACTAATCGCAACGGTTCGAATGACGTCGCCCGCTACTAAAACCTCCAACCCCAATATGAGTGAGCGGACTATTTGAATGCGAAACGCCTTATAAGCCTCGCTAGAGTTTTGCGTATAGAGATCTTTGGCGAAAAGAAATAATCCCCAAAGCATGCCCAGCGACACCACTGCTACGCCAAGGGCATCCATGACATTACTTACTGCCCGAATAATTTCAATTTGATCCATGATTTCTATTTAGTTTTAGCTTGTTCAATTTTTACACCATCATAGTAATAGCTTTAGGCATAAATGACTATTACCTAAGGTCTTTCCACTGAAATCCCAAACATCTTCTTCAAGAACGCAGCTTGATAATCCACGCGCTCCTTCAGCATCCCTTGAATAAGCTCTTTATCGTAGGAGAAATTGCGCATGACATCGTCTTTTGCCTTATAAATAGGCCAATGAGTCTGCCCACTGACATTGGGATTACCCGTCTTGGCAAAGGCAGTCCAACTTTTAGACATCTTGTCTGACATTGCCCAATCTTGAGTACTAGCCTTATCGACTGTTGGATACCAGTATGCAGACCAGGTTCCTCTTTGTTTGGTATCCGCAGAGGCCTTTTGTATCAGCGCGCATTGATCAGAGCCTGATTCAGCTTGCTTTGGTGCTTGCGGCATTAAATCTAAACTTCCAAAAACGTAGGTAATTTCAAAAGAATGGGGTACGCCTGGATGAGATGCGCGAATATTTTTGGTAAGGTAGTCAAAATAGTAAGCGTAGCCCGGCGCTACCCCGTTCATGCTATCGGCTAGCATCTTAGTGCTAGCGCGATACCAAGCATCCCCCATCACGTCAGAACTCAAGATGCATTTGTCTTTAACGCCGGCATATAACTTCTCAATCACTTTAGGATCTTGACCCATTCTTTTAAGATAAGCGTCTAAAGGAGGTTGGCTAGGTACAAAGAAACTAGAGTCCCAAGAATTTGTTCCGATCATGAATGGAACCTTGGCCTGTTTACCTTTGGAAAATAACTCGAGCGGATCGCCTACTAATATCTGGCCATCAATCATTGCGCCACCAAACTCCCCTTGCTCAAACTGAGCAGAAGTCAGCATCAGTTTTTCAGAGGTAAGTGCTCTTAATTCTTTAAGAGAATTAACCCCAAGAGTCTCTATATATCTCGCGTCCAAGTCTTGCTCAGGCAGCAAGCCAAAACGCTCCTCTGTCATTCCACGGATGGGCGTCTGCTGCGCACTCTGGGCAATTGCTTTATGAAAGAGGCCTCTTGCGGCAGGAGAAGCCATTAACCAAGTAACACTCCGACCACCGGCAGACTCACCAAAAATAGTGACATTGTTTGGATCACCGCCAAATGCTTGAATATTATTCTTCACCCACTTAAGCACAGCAATTTGGTCCATGATGCCGTAATTACCAACGGGCTCACCTTTAGCCTTTGCCTCGTCGATTAATGCTTTAGGTGCAAAGAAACCAAATGTCCCCATGCGGTAATCAAAGGTCACCACAATCACCCCATTCTTAATCAAACTCAGTGGCGTGAACTGCGCATCCTTGGCTGCATCAACCAATAAACCACCCCCATGAATCCACACCATGACTGGTAAATTTTTACCGGTTTTTGGAGTAAACACATTGAGGTTTAAACAATCCTCACTACCAGGAACCATGCCATCATTTAAGCCTTTGATATATGGCTGCGGACAGGCAGGACCAAACTGACTAGCATCGCGCATACCCGTCCAGGCTTGAGCAGCCTGCGGTGGTCTCCACCTCAGCTCACCTACTGGAGGAGCGGCATACGGAATGCCTTTGAAAGCCTGCATATTGCCCTCAATGGCACCTTGCAATTTGCCAGCACCCAATTGAACCTCGGGACGCAAAACTGCAGCCTGCACATGTAGCGTCAAAGTCATTAGTAATAACAATAAGATTCTCATTAAAACTCCGATACTGAAGAATTAAGGAACATCTTACCCAAAATAAAAAGCCACCCGTAGGTGGCTTGGAGTTCTTTGGGGCATCTGGAAAAAACTTACTCCTTCGGGGCTCCCGACATCTTCACAATGCCTTCATAGCGCTTGACTTCAGATTGAGAGAATTTTGTAAATTCTGCAACGGATCCGCCATCAATTTGCGCGCCAATAGATTGCAAGTTTTTACGGACCTCTGGATCATGAAGTACTTTATTAAAAGCGGCATTCAATTTTTCTGTAACGTCTTTTGGAGCGCCCGCAGGCAGCATGACACCATACCAAGCATTTGCGACCATTGGCACACCAAGCTCTTTCATTGTGGGCACATTAGGTAACTCCGGAATACGTTTATCCGCAGCCACGCCTAAGGCCTTTAACTTACCGGCCTTAATATTATTTAGCGAACCTGTATCTAGCATCATGTCGATATGGCCTGCCATCAAATCTAAAGCAGCTGGGCCACTACCTTTGTATGGCACATGACGTACGTCTAGACCAGTCACTGTTTTA
The DNA here is from genome assembly GCF_018882185.1 of Polynucleobacter sp. AP-Latsch-80-C2. Lineage (GTDB taxonomy): Bacteria > Pseudomonadota > Gammaproteobacteria > Burkholderiales > Burkholderiaceae > Polynucleobacter. The sequence goes on from NZ_JACVOY010000007.1 coordinate 46,967, forward strand.
AATTGTGCGCCAGCTAAATGCTGAGAAGCACCAATGCCAGCAGAACCATACGTAAACTTACCTGGATTTTGTTTGGCGTCATTCAGCAAATCCTTCATGCTGTTCCAAGGAGATGATGCGGGCACCACCATGATATTTGGGATGGTACAAACCAAAACAACCGGTGTGAAGTCTTTAATAACATCAAAGCCTTGGTTAGAGAATAAATGGGGGCCAGCAGCATTGGTAGAGCTTGTTGCCATCAAGATGGAATAACCATCTGGCTTATCTTGAATAAAGGCTTGGGTACCAATATTGCCACCCGCACCTCCTTTGTTTTCCACAAAGACAGAAACACCAAGCTCTTTTGTCAGCGGCTGAACCAAGATACGCGCCACTTGATCGGTTGCTCCGCCAGGAGGCCAAGGCACTAAAAATTTAATGGATTTATCGGGATAGGCTGCGTAGCTCGTAACAGCAACTGCGCTTAACAGGATAGCCAGAATTGACTTCAGTTTCATAAGACACCTTACTCAGGGCAGGAACAAAATAGTTTGAGGTACAGTTTGATCTATACCAATGCCAATATATCGCATATCCAAAAAATGATAATGAAATGCTTAAAGAATTAAGTCGCAGTGAGTTTCTTGAGATCGCAAGCTCGCCTCAGCCAAAAACTGAATGCTCCAAATGCTCATCTCTTGTCTGCTCTGGCTGGGAAACGGTTCCTGGCTCATTTGATCTTGACTGCCTCAAACCTATTGGCACTCTCAGAATCGAAGGCGCACCAGAGCGCTGGGAAGAGAATCACCCGAACGGCACCAATATCTGGTCGGAGAATGCCCCTATATCCATTGAGTTTCATCCCTATAACCGCTCAGATGTATATGAATGCAAGCAATGTAGTCGCAAGTATTTGCGTTATACCGAATACGGTGGATACTATGTTGATGAACGGATTCGGGCGTTAGACCCAAAGCTCATCACTTAAATATTTTTATAAAGTACATCGAGATGCTGGCAATGAAGCACTTTAAAACCTGGATCAAGTGTTGTACCGTCCTCGCTATTGCATACACCTGTTCAAGCGATGCAGCTCAAATCTACATTACAGACTATGCCTCAGATGCTGATGCCAAGGTCTATGTCACCCAATATCAATCCGATGCCAATTGCATTGTGTATGAGACGGCGTATAAATCCGACAACGATCCTGGAGTCTGGTTTTTTACCAAATATAAAAGCGATGCCAGGGCGACTATTTACTACACAAAATACAAATCAGATGCCAGTCTCATCGTGTACTTCACTAAGTACAAAAGTGATGCGCGCTGTAGGTATTAGTTTTTAATCAATCTTTAGATTATTGTCTTTTGCAAACTTTTGCCAATATCCAATTTCTTGTTTGAAGGATTTCTCAAACTTGTCGGGTGGGATCGCAACAATATCAAAGCCTTCCTCACCAAATTTTTTACTTAACTCGGGACTAGCCAGCGCTTTATTTACCGCCTGATAAATTCGATCCACAATCGGCTTTGGTGTTTGTGGAGGGGCAAAGATCCCAAACCAATTATTAATGTCATAACCCGGCAGCACCTCTGCAATACTGGGTACGTTAGGCAAAGCTGACATTCTTTGACCACTAGATACGGCAATCGGAATAACCTTGCCACTGCGAATAAATTGCATCAAACCAGGGGCAGTTCCAAAAGACATATTGATCTGACCTCCCAGTAAATCCGCTAAAGCACCACCACTTCCTTTGTAGTGAACCATCGTCATCTCTGTGCCACTCAACTTTTCCAAGAGCTCTGCAGCCAAGTGCGAGATCTGTCCTGCACCAGCAGTACCGATAGTGACTTTGCCTGGATTGGCTTTCGCGTAAGCTAATAACTCTTTTAAATTTTTAAATGGTGCACCAGGATTAGCAACCAAAAGTTGGGGAGCATTAGCAACTTTAGTAATCGCACTCAAGCTCTGCGTATCAAATGGTAATTTGAAAAAAGTGGGATTGCTGGTAATAGCACTATTCGTTAACAGCAAGGTGTAGCCATCGGGGGCATCCTTGGCAACAGCATCTGTACCAATAATGCTTGAGGCGCCGGGTTTATTTTCCACAATGACTGAAGCCCCTAATTCATTACCCATTTTCTCAGCCAATACCCGACCTAAAGTATCAGAGCCGCCACCTGGTGCAAACGGAATAATCATCTTGATCGTACGATTTGGGTACTCAGCTGCATGCACTGGAGTCGTAAGCTGCAAGATTACAGCCAATAAAGAAATGAAAAATAGTCTCATATTCGTCTTGTTACCTTGTTTAATAAAGAGCTGACAAGTAAGATCTTTATTTATCTGACTAACTATAAATTAAAAGCGGAGACAACATGTTTAAGGCGCCACCTGAAATGGGCACTGAGGTTTTTGCACGTATTCCGGATCAATATCGCAAGTCCGGACAACTTTCACAAGAACGCATTCTGGCCGGCAAGGGAAATCTTAAAACCGACAGCTATATTGAAGGTCCTTCGTTTGATCGCGAGGGCAACCTCTTTATTGTGGATATTGCTTTTGGCTTAATTTATAGAATTGATCCTCAAGGTGAGGTCAAGCTAATTGCAGAATACGATGGTGAGCCTAATGGTTTAAAAATTCATCGAGATGGGCGTATTTTTGTAGCCGATCATAAAAATGGTTTGATGCTTCTCGATCCTCAGTCAGGCAAAATCAGCCCCTATATTGAACGCTACAAAACTGAATCCTTTAAAGGACTAAATGATTTAGTGTTCTGTAAAAATGGTAGCCTTTATTTCACTGACCAAGGTCAATCTGGCTTGCATGATCCTTCCGGCAAAGTGTTCTGCCTAGATGCAACGGGGAAATTGAACTGCCTCATGAATAATGTCCCAAGCCCTAATGGGATCGCGCTTAACCCAGAAGAAAATCTTCTTTATATTGCTGCTACTCGTGCGAATAGCATCTGGCGTGCAATGTTGCTACCAGATGGATCCATTACCCGAGTTGGTAACTTTATTCAAATGTCGGGCGGCTCGGGACCGGATGGTCTTGCCGTGGACCAGGCTGGCAATATTTATGTTGCCCATGCAGGCATGGGTGCAGTCTGGAAGTTCTCCTCACGTGGTGAACCCCTTCTCAGAATTAATTCATGTGCTGGCCACATGACAACAAACCTCGCCTTTGGTGGGAAAAATAATCAAGACCTATATATAACGGAATCAGAAACGGGGAGCATTTTGCGAGCGCACATGGATACCCCAGGACTAGCTCTCTACTCCCACCAATAACATGACAATGCAAAATAATTACATCAAACCAGAAGACCTGATTCGCTTTACCCAAGCGGTTTATGAAAGTGAAGGTGTCCCTCAGGAGGATGCCTACCTAGCCGCAGATACCTTAGTTCAATCTGAGTTATGGGGACATTCATCCCATGGTCTACTAAGACTCTCCTGGTACTACGCACGCTTACGCTCTGGCGCCATGAAACCCATCACCCATTCAAGCCTGGTAGTGGACTCCAATGCGATTGCCATTCTCGATGGTGGTGATGGCGTTGGTCAAGTTGTTGCAAAACGCGCCGTTGAAGAATCTATAAGGCGCGCTAAACAACACAGCGTAGGTATTGTGTCCGTTAAAAATTCCAATCACTTTGGCACCTGCATGTACTTCACCAGGATGGGGGCTAAAGAAGGTTGCATCACCATTTTGATGAGTAATGCTGGCCCTAATATGGCACCTTGGGGTGGACGTCAAAAGAAAATTGGCACCAATCCATGGTCAATCGCAGTGCCAGGAGGTAAACATGGCGCTGTAGTGATGGACATGGCAAATTCAGGTGTAGCGCGTGGCAAGATTTATCTTGCCCAAAAGCGCCGTCAATCTATTCCAAATGATTGGGCTATTGATAAAAAAGGCCGACCCACTACCGACCCCCAAGCGGCAATCGAAGGCTTCATTTTGCCGATGGCTGGACATAAAGGTTATGTGATGGGCGTGATGGTGGATATTCTCTCGGGCGTTCTTTCTGGTGGCGCTTTTTTAGACCAGGTGCATGGCCCCTATGATCCAGTCAATAAAAGTGCTGCGTGTCACTTAGTGATCTCACTCAATGTTTCTGCATTTCAACCACTCTCAGAATTTGAAGAGCGTATTGATGAATACATTCACTCATTAAAAGATGTGCCTCTAGCTGAAGGTCATCAGCAAGTCTATTTCCCAGGTGAAATGGAAGCGCAAGCAGATGCCAAAAATAGGCAGCTAGGCCTCCTGTTGCCAGAAGACACGATGCTGAGCCTAAAACAAGTTGCGATTGAATCAGGACAAGAAAAACTCTTGCCGTTTGCAATCTAATTACCGGAGATATTCATGAAAATAATAAAATTCTTATCGCTAGTTACCCTTCTCGTCTGCGCGCAATTTGCACTTGCTCAAACATCTGCGCCTTGGCCTAACCGGACCGTCAAAATTGTTTCAGGGCTTGGGCCAGGAAGCAGTATGGATCTCGTTGCTAGATCCATAGCACCAGCCCTTTCTGAGATATGGGGCCAATCAGTGATTGTCGAAAATAAAACTGGCGCCGCTGGCAATGTGGCGGCAGGCTATGTAGCTGGAGTTGAGGATGATCACACTATTTTGATCGCACAAAATGCCATTACGATCAGCGCCTCTTTTTACCCTAAGCTCTCTTACAACCTTAAGAAAGATTTGAAGCCTGTTACCCAAGTGACCTCAATGCCCCTAGTGGTGATCGTAAACAACAATCTTCCAGTGAAGAATCTGAAAGAGTTAATTGAGTATGCAAAACAAAGACCGAATGAATTGAACTTCAGTTCTGCGGGTATTGGTAATGCAGATCATATGGCGGGTGAGCTATTAAATGCTCAAGCAGGCGTCACGATGACCCATGTCCCATTTACCAGTGGGGCTCTTGCCCTTAATGCATTAATTGCAGGCGATGTACAAATGTATTTGCCTGGATTACCCGTTAGCCTTGCTAATATTAAGGCGGGTAAAGTCAAAGCGCTAGCGGTAACCACGAGCAAACGCGCGCCTGCATTACCTGATGTCCCAACCGTTGCTGAAGCAGCTATCCCTGGCTACTCATTACCGCTTTGGTATGGACTCTTTGCCAATCAAAGTATGTCGGATGCCAATATGAAGAAGTTAGCAAATGATTTGAATAAGGCAATTAAAACGCCTGATATTCAAAACAAGATTGGCTCCGGTGGAATTGAATTGGTAGGTAGCTCACCAGAGGCCTTCAAGGCATTTGTAAACCATGAAACAGAACTCTGGGCTCAAACCATCAAGGCCAGAAACTTAAAGCCAGATTAAATATTGATCGAAATAACATAGCACTGTTATTTCTCAGTTGATTTGGCTAGAGTACACTCTTTTTAGCTCAATATTTATAGCGGCGCTTATGTCAAAGCTCTACCAATCCTATCTCGGGGAAGATGAAAGAAAGTTACTTTCACCTATCGCCATTCCCTGGAACGTCGAAAACAATACTGATAACAGTACACGTGAGTACGAACTCTTTAAGCAAATAGCCCTTGCTAATGAAAATTCCCACGAACCCTGGGGCTTGGTTTCTAGAAAATTTACCAATAAGTCTTTAATCTCAGTGGAAGATTTTGTTCGATTTGCGGATCATCAATTCAACGAGGGGTTTGATTGCGTCTTTATTAACCCCATGATTGGTATTGAGGCATTGCATTTAAATGTATGGCAGCAAGGCGTACAGTGCGGCCATGCTGGACTTGAAAGGATTATCCAATTCCTAGAAATATCGCTTGGATTGCCCATCACTGCCCCAATGGATAAAAACGCTTTTGCGTTTTGCAATTACTTTATTGCAAAACCACGCTTTTGGACCGAATACTTCTCGTTCGTTGACAAGGCGCTCAGCACTCTTGACCAAGAAGTATTGAAAGGAAGCGAAGTTGGAGCAGTCTATGCGGGCACTGGGTCCTATCACCGGGACCAAAACATCACCATGAAGCCTTTTGTGATTGAAAGACTATTCTCGACATTTATACAAAATCACCTATTTAAGGTGGCTGCCTTCATCTACGATAAAAGCTTCTACGAGAAAAAATTTGGCAGCAACTTTGGCGCCTTCCTACATCAAGTATCTGCACTCAAGAATCTTGCCCTCACACTCCAGCAAGCCAATTTACTGGCTGCTTACGATCAAATTCGGTTTTTTATCTATTCCAATTCGACTTATATGGCCACTATCTCCGCATTGGATGACGCGCCTGACTTCTTTCTATCCAATGAGTATGCTCGGCTCATGGCAGAAGATTTCTCTATCGAATAAACCGCATGGTTATCCCGCCCTGGTCAGAGCTATGAGTATTCCCTATTGGACATTACCCTAAAAGAGGTATAGTGGAATTAGGAACAAAGATTCCATTTAAAACCTACTAGAAAAGTGCATTTGTAATCGTACTTTCGACCTAAAGGAGACTTATAGTGAAATTCTTAAATTATTTATTGATTGCAGCCGCAATGATTCCGGCCATTGGTCAAGCGCAATCCACCGTCCCCAAGGCGGCTTCATTTTCTTCGATGGATGCAAACAAAGATCAGATTGTGAGCAAAGATGAGGCCCAAAAGGCAGGAATGCCGGATGCCACCTTCAAAAAGATTGATAAAGATGGCAACAATCAAATCACTAATGCGGAGGCAAGCGCCTATCGCGCTCAAAATAAATCGATTGATGCAATTGATAGCGATAAAGATAAAAAAATTAGTAAAGCCGAAGCGACAAAACTAGGAATGACCGAACAAGAATTCAAAATTCTTGATAAAGACAATAATGGCTTCATTACCCAATCCGAATGGGAAACAGGTGATTGGATTATCTGGTAATACGATTATTTCATTAGTAATACATGAACCCCAACTAGAAATAGCTGGGGTTTTTCTTTGCCTACCCATAATTACTTGCAAATACTGAACAGATTACGCATTTAAGTACGATTTATACGATCTATATCAAGCAGAAGCGACTTTAAGAGACTACTATGATCTATGACATATAACTCCTACAGTTGCTTCATTAACGGAAAAGAAAAGATATGGCGAGGACTGCCTAACCGAGAGCAGCAAATTCTGCAGTCAGTCTTGATGCATGACTCCAGCCCCCACCAGCGCGTCTCTGATGTTCTTAATTTACGAGAACTGGGATCTCAGGCAACATTACATGCGGCATTAATGAGATTAAAGACTTCTCATTTTTTAGCCCTCACTACCGACACTAAAGATCATCGTGTCAAATTTGTTTCTCTTGCGCCTAGGGCGATTACCCTATTTAAGAACCTTGATTCACTCATGGCATCTTGTGCAAATCCCCTGGTGAAAAAAGTCATTAAAAAGATCGCATTCAAAAAATAAACCTTTATTAAGGCAGGGAAAGTGAAAAAAATCTTCATCTTGATTACCCTCTTACTATTAACGAGCGTCTCTTATGCCAACCGGCAACTAGCAGTCCGAAATGGGTGCATGGGCTGCCATGCGGATACGGAATACGATGCCCCACCCTGGCCAGAGTTAGCAGCCAAATATGCCAAATTTAAAGATCAACCAGATGCCGCGCGCCTTCAAGGTGAAAAATTACGAAAAGGTAAATTGTTCACCAAAATTAAGGCCCATCAAAAATTAACACCGACAAATGCAACCGAGCTAATGCAATGGATTATTGATGGCGCTCACTAAACCATTTATCAAGCTTCATTGGTTTTAAAAAGGCGGTGATCCCTGGGGCGCCCTTGAAAGAGGCAGTAGTCAGACTGAGCTTTTAAGTACTCGTGCTGCCAAGGCCAATTACAGGAAGGGGGCTAACCCCCTCATAGTCAATTCTTTGCTAATATTAGTGCTTTCCATTTGAGCCAATACCATGCTAAGTGATGATAAGAAAGCCCTAATCGAAGCGGAAGAACGCTATCGCCAAGAACTCAATAAAAAGCTTAGCGCTGATTTAAGCGCTACTAAAAAAGATGTCCATAATCTTGGTAAAGATTTGTGGGCAAAAGTCAGCGAAGTATTAAATAGTAATTTTGGTATCTGGTTTTTATCCTCTGTTTTTTTAAGTGGTGGTGCTGCGCTATACCAAGTCACCCAACATCATTACGAAACAAGCATTGCCAAAGAAAAAGAAATTGTTGCTTGTGAATTTGAAATTGTTAATCGCCTTAACCATATGCGATTTTTATTGCGCAGGGCCACAACGGTTGCCGATGCTAAATATGCACTTACCCCAGTTTCGAAAAGTCTGGGTGCCATCACTGCTGATTATGAAAACGTCAATATTGCTGTTCTCTATTTCAAGATATATCAGCTTACAGGAGTTCGTGATAAGCGTATCACCCTATATATTAAAGATCTAGAGGAAAAAAATTTAGCAATTCAAGCCGGAAATCCTAAAGAAAATTTTAGCGAGAAAGACCGAAAAGAGTTACTTGAAATTATTAATACTCTTGATCAATATGAAATTGACCAAATTAATAGTAGAAAAAATTAGCCTCGCTCATGACCAACCTATCTGAAATATCCCTTCTCACCATTCTGCTAGCGACTTCAGTTGCATTGAGTTTAGTTTGCTTATTCCTGGTCCAGAAATATTGCACTTGGTTGAGTTTGAGTGATGACGGCATATTTGGAACTATTTTTGCCAATACCATGCCTACCTTAGTGGGCTTCATATTTGCCTTTGTCACAGTGGCTGCTTGGCAAAACCATAATTCCGTAAGCGACAATGTTTCAAAAGAAGCGCACACATTATTTGATCTGTACCAAATGCTAGAGGCTTATCCTAGCGCAGTAAAGAAAGTAGGCCAAGAAGAGATCATTAATTACGCACAAGCAGTCATTGATCAAGAGTGGCCAAACCTGACTAGCCAAAAAATGAATGTGGAAACTTTCAAAAACTAGAGCGTATCAATACTATTTTTCATAACCATCAGGCGGCTAATCTTGAAGGCCTTGCCATTCATACTGAAACCTTACGTTTATTCTCTACCTATAGAGACTTGCGTAGAAATCGAATTGAAAATGCTGTTTCATTTGTAGGGAAACCGATGTGGGGAGCCCTCGTTTTATCAGCCCTATTCCTGACTTTGTTTTCAGCCTTCTTCAAAACAAAGAATATCCGTATCCATGCCGTCATGATGGCGCTAGAAGGCGGCTCGCTTGGAGTCATGTTTTTCCTCCTAGTCCTCTTTGACAATCCCTTTGCGGGACCAAGTGCGATTCAACCTACTTCATTCCAAAAGACAATCGATTCGATTGCTATTCTTCAAAAACATTAGGCCATCGCACTAAAGCTAAAAAGCCCAGAAATTTTATTCTGGGCTTTTTTATTTATCCGCAAGGACTAATTTCCTTTGGGATTTACCACCTGATTGAGGTTAATAGAGTTACCCATGACTTGATAACCAACCCGATTGGGATGCAACTTATCTCCAGGACCGCCGATAGTGCTATCCGGAACAAATTCGGCTTTCATTTGCCCTGTCGCTGGATCTAATATGACTTCATCAAAATCGATATAGCCAGAGAAGATGGGTGAGGTTCGGATAAATTGATTAAGTGCTTTACGCTTTTCATCTTGCTCCGGAAATCCATGGGCAGCACTAGCGCTACCCAAAGCGCTGGTGACGGTCGCTCCAATAACATGAATACCAGAAGCCTTAAGGCGGCGTACCCCATCGGTCATCCCATCAATGACTGTCTGAGTGCTAGCATTGCCGTTCTTACTGAAATCGTTAATACCCTCTAGCCAAATTACAGTAGAAACGCCTGACAAACTTAGGATATCTCTCTCAATCCGCATACCAGATGCAGGTCCGCCCGCAAATGGTTTCGCAGGAGAATATTCAGCCGGACCAGCGACTTGATTTCCACCAATGCCAGCGTTTAAAACAACCACCTTATTGCCATAGGCTTTATGCAGTCTACGTGACAAAACATCTGGCCAACGATCGTCGCCATTCATAGTTGAAGCAGTTCCATCAGTAATGGAATCCCCAAAACCCATAATGACCTTTGTACTAACCGGGGCTGACATGTCGACCGCATCTAGAAAGAACCAGGAAGCTACAGAATACGGAAATGCCGCTTCAGCCTCTTCGCTTGTTTTAGATCCCGCATTCGGCGCGGTGGCATAGGAAGTCGCGATCGCTTTTGCGTGCCAAGTCATAGGACCGCTAGCAGTTGGTATATAAAAACTCACTGCAAGGTTACGACCTTCTAGATTTGCCTCTCCTAGTTTTTTTACAAACGGAAGAGATACGGAATCACTCCAAGCGGATTGGCCGGGGGCAATCGTAATTGTTTTCTTGCCTGCAAAAGTGACTGGAAGATTGGTGCCCTTCACAATCTCGGCGCTACCGAGTTGTAAGCCTATATATACATTTTCAAAAGTCACTGGCTTTGTACCAAGTGCATTTGAAAGTCGAATGCGGGTACGTGCTCCCCAGATGTCTGGACGAACCATCAGTCGAAAAGATTGATCATTAGCGCCGAGTTCAGGCGCAGGAAAGACTTTGCTTAAGTTGGGTTGGGCCGATGGATTGCCAACCGGGTAAGGCCCCTGAATAGAACCAACCCAAGAAGTAACCCACTTATCTTTTTCAGCCATTGCCAATTGATTGCATGCCAAGAAAGCACATAATCCAAGAAAGAATATTTTTCGCATTACGTATCCAGGTTGATTGAACTTCCAATGATTCTAGCTCAGGGTATTTATCTCTTCTGGCGCCCAAAATGCAAAAAACCTGATGCAAAGATCAGGTTGATATTGGTTTGGTGGACCTCCCTGCAGCACTTATCTATGCAGCTTAGTCGACGTTTGCCAGTATTCCGCTGGCGGGATCTACCCCTGTCTCACCAGTATGTCTCTGGCGGTTAACTACGAATTTCTTTTGAGGGGATGGGCATCCGTGACAATTGCCTATTGGTTCTAGCTCCATCCCCTTGGTCAGGACAAGTCCCGACCAGAAGTAACACTATATCTGAATGATCTCAAAAAGTCAAGTAATTTAGTCAAGTATTTAAATCTTTACTTTCAATGACTTAGTAATTCACGCCTCCTGAAGATGCCCCAGATCCAAAGCTCTGGCGCTTTCGATTAATCCAAATCACCTTGGCCTGGATATATCGTTTTAGCAAATAGGCCATCTTTGCAGAATTACTATATATCAAGCAATTCACTCCAATTTGTTTATCGAAAATATCGATCAATATTATCAAATCTATTTATTAGACAAATAATATCTTTACCCCGAAAATAGCTTCAGTTGGCACTTCGTTATTAATGTATTTACACCCCCGAAAGGAACAATATGTCTCTCATCAACACAGCAGTTCAACCATTTCAAACTCAGGCTTTCCATAACGGCAAGTTCGTTACCATTTCTGACGAGAGCCTCAAAGGCCATTGGTCAGTTTTGATTTTTATGCCAGCAGCATTTACCTTCAATTGCCCAACAGAAATTGAAGATGCGGCTGAGAACTATGCTGAATTCCAAAAGATGGGCGCTGAAGTGTATATCGTTACAACCGACACTCATTTTTCACACAAAGTTTGGCATGAGACTTCACCTGCTGTAGGCAAAGCAAAGTTCCCATTGGTAGGCGATCCTACCCATACATTGACAAACGCATTTGGCGTACACATTCCTGAAGAAGGCCTTGCATTGCGCGGCACATTCATCATCAATCCAGAAGGCGTGATCAAGACTGCAGAAATTCACTCTAATGAAATCGCTCGTGACATTTCTGAAACATTGCGTAAGCTCAAAGCTGCGCAATACACAGCAGCACACCCAGGCGAAGTTTGCCCAGCTAAATGGAAAGAAGGTGCAGCTACTTTGACTCCATCTTTGGACCTCGTAGGCAAGATCTAATCGATCTCTCATCACCAATCGGACTCTCTTCGGAGAGTCTATTGGAGAGGACCGGATCCTGCCCAATAGACTCACTAAATTAATACCAAGGAACTTATCGTGTTAGACAGTAATATCAAAACTCAACTAAAGGCTTATTTAGAGAAGATTGTTAGCCCTATCATGTTGACTGCTTCCCTCGATAACAGCGAGCAGTCAGCGCAAATGCTCGAACTCTTAAATGAAGTTGCTGAGCAATCAGACAAGATCACTGTTTTGACCAACGGCACATCCAAAAGAATTCCTAGCTTTACTGTTGGTAAAGCAGATGGTGAGGCTCGCATTACATTTGCCGGCCTGCCAATGGGCCACGAGATGACTTCTTTTATCTTGGCTATTTTGCAAGCAAGCGGCTATCCACCAAAAGTAGAACAAGACATCATTGACCAGATTCGGGGAATTGATAGTAAGCTGAAATTTCAGACCTTTATCTCCTTGTCTTGCCATAACTGCCCGGACGTAGTGCAGGCCCTCAATTTAATGGCAGCACTCAACCCCAATGTTGAGCATGAAATGATTGATGGTGCCCTATTCCAAGGCTTGGTAGATGAATTCCAAATCATGGCAGTTCCGACAGTCATCCTCAATGGGGAAGTGTTTGGCCAAGGACGCACTACTGTAGAAGAGATCATTGCCAAGTTAGATACTAATAGCCCAGCAAAAGATGCTGCAAAATTCAATGCTAAAGATGCATTTGATATGTTAATCGTAGGCGGTGGCCCTGCAGGATCCTCTGCTGCAATCTACGCAGCACGCAAAGGGATTCGCACTGGCATCCTGGCTGAACGTTTTGGCGGTCAAGTCATGGACACTCTCGGAATTGAGAACTTTATTTCTGTAAAAGAAACTGAAGGTCCTAAGCTCGTACAAGCCTTAGAGCAACACGTGAAAAGCTATGAAGTCGATATTATGAATTTGCAACGCGCTACAGCCTTGCGTAAAACCAATCATGGCCTTGAAGTGGAATTAGCGAATGGCGCTGTTCTGAAGAGCAAATCTGTCGTTATTAGCACTGGTGCTCGCTGGAGAGAAATGAATGTTCCTGGCGAGCAAGAGTATCGCAATAAAGGGGTTGCTTACTGCCCTCACTGTGATGGTCCACTCTTCAAAGGGAAGCGTGTTGCTGTTATCGGCGGCGGTAATTCAGGGGTTGAGGCTGCGATTGATTTAGCCGGTATCGTAAGCCATGTAACCCTCATTGAGTTTGATAGCAAATTGCGTGCTGATGCTGTATTGCAAGCAAAAATGGCAAGCTTAAATAATGTTACTGTCATTAAGAGCGCACTCACCAAGCAAGTATTAGGTGATGGATCGAAAGTAAATGGCTTGATCTACCAAGATCGCACCACCAATGTCGAGCATTCCATTGAACTTGAAGGCATCTTCGTGCAAATCGGACTCTTGCCAAATACCGACTGGTTGAAAGGCACACTTGAACTTTCTAAGCATGGCGAAGTCATCGTTGACGCTAAAGGAGAAACATCCCTACCCGGCGTATTTGCTGCAGGCGACTGTACAACCGTGCCTTATAAGCAAATTATTATCGCCATGGGCGAAGGTGCTAAAGCCTCCTTAGGTGCATTTGATTATCTGATTCGCTCTTCCGTCCCTGAGGTAGAGAAGGCAGTGGCTGCTTAAGCAGCGTCCTTGAGTAAGGCCTACGGTTTCGCGGGCACTACCTTAGATCTAGCTACGTGCAATTTTCTATAGCTATCAATCAAGCGGTGGTGCCTATCTAGGCCCTCTAGATTCATGCTGGTGGGCGTTAAGCCATAGAAGCGAACACTACCATCAACTGAACCCAAGACAGCGTCCATTCGAGCATCGCCAAACATTCGGCGAAAGTTCAAGACGTAATCTTCAAGCGCTAAGTCATCATCCAGAGTAATTTCTAAGACTGCGCTCAGGGCTTGGTAAAACAAACGTCGCTCGACTGTGTTGTCGTTATATTGCAAGAAGGCCCCTACCAATTCCAGTGCCTCATCAAATTGCTTTAACGCTAGATGAATCAGCAGCTTTAACTCTAGAACAGTGAGTTGACCCCAAGTCGTGTTCTCATCAAACTCAATACCAATCAAAGTGGCGATATCGCCATAGTCATCGAGCTCATTATTTTCTAGACGCTCTAGCAGCGCCTGGAGCCTGGCATCATCTAACTCAGTCAGATTCAGAATGTCATTGCGGAACAGGAGCGCTTTATTAGTGTTATCCCAAATCAAATCCTCGATTGGGTACACCTCTGAATAGCCTGGCACTAGGATACGACAAGCGATAGCACCCAACTGGTCGTATATCGCCATATAAGACTCTTTACCTATAGACTCCAGAATACCAAATAAGGTCTTCGCTTCTTGTGCATTAGAGTCTTCACCCTTGCTAGTGAAATCCCACTCGACAAAGTCATAATCAGATTTAGCGCTGAAGAAACGCCATGACACAATCCCACTCGAATCAATGAAGTGCTCTACAAAGTTATTAGGCTCTGTCACTGCTTCACTTGCAAAAGTAGGCGGTGGTAAATCATTCAAACCTTCTAAGCTGCGACCTTGTAATAACTCAGTCAAACTCCGCTCTAGCGCTACCTCTAGACTTGGGTGCGCACCAAAAGAGGCAAACACGCCACCAGTACGGGGGTTCATCAGCGTGACGCACATCACTGGATAGACGCCCCCCAAGGAGGCATCCTTCACCAGCACTGGAAAGCCCTGATCTTCTAAGCCCTGGATGCCCGCCAGAATGCCTGGATATTTCGCAAGCACTTCCTGTGGCACGTCCGGTAAAGCGATTTCACCTTCGAGAATTTCTCGTTTGACTGCACGCTCAAAAATTTCCGATAAGCATTGCACCTGAGCCTCAGCCAGGGTATTGCCTGCGCTCATGCCATTGCTAACAAAAAGATTTTCAATCAGGTTGGATGGAAAGTAGACCGTCTTACCATCTGAGTGGCGGACATAAGGCAGGGAGCAAATGCCTCGCTCTGTATTGCCAGAATTGGTATCAACTAAATGAGAACCCCGCAACTCACCATCGGCGTTATAGATACCAAGAGAATATTCATCCAAAATTTCTGAAGGTAAGGTATCTTTCGGGCCAGGCTTAAACCAGCGTTCATTTGGGTAGTGCACAAATACCGCATTAGCAATATCTGCGCCCCAATATGCGCCTGCATAAAAGTGGTTATTACTAAGTCGCTCAATATATTCACCCAAAGCCGACGC
Source organism: Polynucleobacter sp. AP-Latsch-80-C2 (assembly GCF_018882185.1). Classification (GTDB taxonomy): domain Bacteria; phylum Pseudomonadota; class Gammaproteobacteria; order Burkholderiales; family Burkholderiaceae; genus Polynucleobacter. The sequence goes on from NZ_JACVOY010000007.1 coordinate 62,139, forward strand.
TAGCGCACTTTCCTTGGTAGAACCTTTGCCATTGGTAAAGCACATCGGGGAATGTGCATCTCGAATGTGCAAGGACCAAACATTAGGAATGATATTGCGCCACGAAGCAATCTCAATTTTAATTCCCAGGCCCGCCAATAAGGCAGACATATTGGCAATAGTCTGCTCTAGCGGTAGATCTTTTCCAGCAATATAGGTGCTGGTATCGGTGCTTTGATTCAAAGACAATAAAGCCTGTGCATCAGCATCGAGATTCTCTACCACCTCAATCACAAACTCTGGACCCGCTTGCACTACTTTTTTAACCGTACAACGCTCTATGGAACGCAAAATACCTTGGCGATCGGTAGCAGAGATATCTTCTGGTAGCTCTACTTGAATTTTGAAAATCTGCTGATACCGATTTTCAGGGTCAACAATATTGTTTTGAGAGAGGCGAATGTTTTCGGTAGAAATATTGCGAGTCTCGCAATACAACTTCACAAAATAAGCCGCACATAAGGCGGATGAGGCAAGGAAGTAATCAAAGGGGCCGGGAGCAGAGCCGTCACCCTTGTAGCGGATAGGCTGATCTGCAATCACCGTAAAGTCATCGAACTTAGCTTCAAGGCGAAGCTTGTCGAGAAAGTTAACCTTAATTTCCATGAAGATAATTCCGAATATGCTGCGAATAGATAATGTAGGGCCTATTATCCATCCCAATGCCAATGCCGTGTAACAAGTAAGTGCTACAACGACTGTAGTGGTCTAGAGACCCCTACAGATGGCTAGGCCTTCAGAACGTTCTTTTTAATCCATAAGGCAACTGAAACTAAGCCAACCATAATAGGGACTTCAACTAGAGGCCCAATCACTGCGGCAAAAGCGGCCCCCGAATTAATTCCAAAGACGGCAATAGCAACCGCAATCGCCAATTCAAAGTTATTGCTAGAGGCAGTAAAAGATAAAGTACAGCAGCGCTTGTACTCGATGCCCATTTTGATGGTGATATAAAAGGTTAATGCAAACATCACCACAAAGAACACCAACAAAGGAATGGCAATGGTGATGACGTCCATGGGCAACTGAAGAATGAGCTTACCTTTTAGACTAAACATCACCACAATCGTAAAGAGCAAAGCAATCAAGGTAATCTTGCCAATTTTTGGCACAAAGCGATCTTGATACCACTCCTTACTTACGAATTTCAGCATCAAAAAGCGAGTCAAGAATCCGGCCACGCAAGGAATACCCAGATAAATCGCCACCGTCTTGGCAATCTCACCAATAGTGATGCCGACTACGGATCCAGCTAGGCCAAAGTACGGTGGCAAGACTGTTAAGAAGAAATAGGCGTACACACTAAAGAATAGAACCTGAAATAGCGCATTAAAGGCCACTAAGCCAGCTGCATACTCAGTAGAGCCCTTTGCAATGTCGTTCCACACGATCACCATTGCTATACATGGGGCAATACCAATTAATATCAAGCCCGCCATATATTCAGGTTGATCGGGCACAAAGATAATTGCCAAGAAGAACATTAAAGTTGGTGCCACTATCCAGTTGAGCAAGAATGCCAACCCAAAGATGCGCTTGTCTTTAAAGACATCGGGCAACTCTTCATACTTCACCTTAGCAAAGGGCGGATACATCATCAGAATCAAACCAATCGCTATCGGGATATTGGTGGTACCCGACTGGAACTGATTAATAAAGCCCTCAACACTCGGCACGAAATATCCCAAGCCAATACCTACTGCCATTGCAGCGAATATCCATACTGTTAAATATCGATCCAAGAAAGAAAGCTTTTGTGTAATTTGACTCATGATTTAGCGTGTATCTCTTTTAGACTTAACGAATCTAGTTTTTCCAATGGCATGCTTGCGAGAATATCAATCCGTTTCCTCAGCCCAATCATCACCTCTTTAAACGCCCGCCTCTTTTCTTCATCGCTACCCTGAACCTGCGATGGATCGGGGAATCCCCAATGGGCAGTCACTGGTTGACCTGGCCAAAATGGGCACTGCTCACCAGCCGCGTTATCGCATACCGTGATGATGAAATCCATCTTTGGCGCATCCGGCAATCCGAACTCATCCCAAGACTTAGACCGCAGTTTTTTTTCGTCATAAGCCATCTCCACCGCCAATTCTCTTGCAAAGGGATTTACTGAGGTGCCAGGAGTGGAGCCTGCTGAATACCCTACAAACTTACCGCTTGGATGAGTAGACGCTATTGCTTCGCCAATCACTGAACGAGCAGAGTTATGAGTACATAAAAAGAGGATGTTGTATTGCTTCATTTTGAATGAGCCTTCTTAGTGGATGTCATAGGCAAACAGGATTTTCCGTCACAGCAGTTCTCTAGCAAGAATCCGCTTAAATCCTTGACTAGTCGCGCATTGGGTCGATAGATCAAATGACGACTTTGGCGCTCTACCAGCAACAAATTTGCGTTGAGCAATTCTTTGAGGTGAAAACTTAAGGTTGCATTAGGAATGCCCAACTTTTCAATAATTTGGCCTGGGGATAGTCCGATATCGCCTTTTTGAACAATTAGCCGAAACACATTCAGTCGCGATTCCTGGCCCAAAGCGAGAAAAGCATTAATTGCATCTGTATTTTTCATATTTCCATAATAATAGAAATATATGACAGTTTAATGAATTCTCCATTGTTTATATGACTCTGTAGACTTATGGCATCATCAAATGATGACTAGTAAGCTCTATAAATCATTTCTTCAAAAAAATCTTAGTCCACAAGAGCGCTTTGATTTAGGAAAATCCATTAGAAAGCAGATAAGCCGACCTTCGCTTGCCGAATTTAAAATTCCAAGCAATCGGCATTCTCCAGTCGATATTTTGCTGGAACAGGCCAAAACCCGTATTCCAAAATACATCCCCATTCGTCATGCAAGAATGGCAGTTGATCCATTTGCATTCTTTAGAGGTAGCGCAGCCATAATGGCTAACGACTTAGCGGATTTGCCAAGTCCCCCCATTAAAGTTCAACTATGTGGTGACATGCATGTTAGCAACTTTGGTTTTTTTTCAACTACCGAGCATCAATTAGTCTTTGGCATCAATGATTTTGATGAAACACTTCCCGGAAACTTTGACTGGGATCTAAAACGCCTTGCTGCAAGCGCAATGATTGCCTCCCAGCTACTAGGACAAGATCAAGCTTATGGGGAAATGATTGTCAGGAATATTTCCACCGCCTACCGAAATAATCTTCATCGATACGCAGCCATTCCGTTTATCGACCTAAAGCGTAGTTATATTGATGAAAAAGTCTTATTAAGTGCTGCCACAAGCCATGCAAACCCAGCTAGTCAAAAATACTTAGAAAGACTACTCAATAAGGCACGAAAAAATAATAGCCAGGGACTTATTGGGAAATTAACCGAAGTGACCTCTGCGGGCATGCGGCTAATTGAACAACCGCCACTCATTGAGCACCTGACCCTCTCTATCCATGGCGGAAAAATATCGGAGCTCAATGATGAGGGTCTGAACTCTTATATGCAATCTTTAGCAGAAGATCGTAAGAATCTGTTGTTACGCTATAAATGGGTTGATTCAGCACGAAAAGTTGCTGGTGTCGGCAGCGTAGGAACTTCGTGTTGGATTTTGTACTTCGAAGGTCGTGATGTCAGTGATCCACTTTTTTTGCAAACTAAACAAGCGCAGAAATCTGTTCTGGCGCCATTTTTTCCAAGCTCACAATTTGGCTCCGAAGGTGAGCGAGTAGTGCACGGACAATGCTTAATTCAAGGCGCCCCAGATCTTTTCTTAGGGTTTGGCAAGACAACTGAGCTTGAATTCTATATCCGGCAATTGCGTGATATGAAAGGTGGAATTTCTATCGGCGAAGACGGCATCAACACTAAAGTATTTCCTGATTTTGCAAAACTATTTGGTTGGGCGCTTGCAAATGCGCACTCACGGTCAGGAGACCCCGCTGTTCTTGCAGGTTATTGCGGAAAATCTGAAGCACTGGATGATGCGCTGGTTGATTTCTCTATTGCCTACAGCAAGCAAAATGAAGCGGATTATTCAACTTTCTTAAAAGCAATTCATTCCGGAAAAATGAGCTGTGCCACTGAGAACTTTTAGTATCAATCCCTGCAAAAGATAAAGCCCTCACCATTTCTGATGAGGGCTCTCTCACTAACTCCCTAGTAATTCGACTTTCAGTAGCGCTTAAGGCGTTACTACATGCCAGATGTTGTTAACACCATCACCAGTTTTATCACCAGCATTTTTGTCTTTTACAAAGAAGTAGAGTGGCTTACCTTTGTAAGTCAACTGCTTCTGTCCATCGTTGCGACTAATGTAAGCAAAGTCACCGGAGAGCTTAATACCTGGCTCAACATAGACAGGCGGCCAATTATCAGCACAAGTGAGTACGCATTCTGATTTACCGGAACCTGCTTGATCCTTGTCAAAGGTATAGACAGTCTTGCCATAGCTACTAGTCAAAATACCGTTATTTACCTTGATAAAGTCAGCCGAAGAGGTTTTAACATCACCCGTACCAGCGCATGCCGCTAGCGTCATTGCGAAAATACTTGCAATAGAAAGTTTTAATAAATGTTTCATTTTTTATCCTTTATAGAGTAGCGAATTAATTACCTGGACCAACTAAGGTAACTTCAATACGGCGATTTTGTGATCTACCATCTGGTGTTGAGTTAGAGGCAACCGGATTGGTCTCACCCATTCCCTGAGCGGAAATTAAGTTTTGATCAACGCCCTTACGAACCAAATAATCCACTACATTGTCAGCACGCTTTGAGGACAAATCTAAATTTGTAGAAATACCTTCTTTACGCAATTCAGGTCCGATCGCAACATTGTCGGTATAGCCACGTACAACTACTTTTGTATTTTTGAAGCCAGAAAGAGTTGGTGCCATCTTTGCCAAAACTTGATCAGCCTTTGAGTTCAGCTTAAATCCACCTTCTGGAAATAAGATCTTGTCTTTAATCGTGATCTTCAGCTCACCTTGCAGTTGACGAATTTCTACTTCATCACCTTGATAGGCTTGTTGTAATTGGCTATAAGCCTGATCGAGTGAGTTGTAGCTCTGCTGCGTAACGCATGCTGTCAGCGCTCCTGTGAATAAAACAACAGCAGCAAGGGTGACACGCTTGAATAAAGACATTTTTTCTCCAGTAAATGAATAAAGTAAAGATTATTACTTTTAGTAGTATAGCTCGGGCTATTCCGATCAATACGAACCAAATGGCTAGTATTCTGTCTTTATTCTGGAGAAAAACTGCATGAACTAATCCAGCAAATGCCCTGTCTTCACAAAGATGGTGCAGCCTTCCTTGCTGAATGGCTGGTGCTGACTCATATGTGGGCTTCTGATCCAAGAGCCAGCAGGGTAGCGCCCATGCTCATCCTCAAAAACCCCACCCACCACAAAGATTTCTTCGCCACCGAAATGTCTGTGGGGATTAAAGTAAGTTTGTGGCGCCCATCGAACTAAGGTAGAACCACTGCCCTGTTGCATGAGCGGCATTACATTCAGGCCGGGAACCATCCCCTGAAACCAAGGCGCTGTTTTGGTATCCAACACCTCCCGCACCACTTGATCAGAACCAAGATGGCGTAGCTTCACAAAGAGAGTGCAGCCAGTTTGGCTATGCGGGGCATGAGAAGAGCCCGGCGGATTCATGATGTAAGTACCAGCAGGATAGTCACCAGTCTCGTCGCTAAAGACCCCATCCAACACTAATATCTCCTCACCAAACTCATGGGTGTGCGATTTAAATTGGGATCCTGGTTGGTAGCGAACGATAGAAGTGGCCTTTGCTATCTCATCGCCCATCCGATCGAGCATGCGCCTCTCAATCCCCAACTCGGGGCTGGGGACCCAGGGTAGGTCATGGTGATTAATCACAACCCTCTGACTGTAATCGGCGTTGATATTCATTTAGTACATTCAAATATAAGGAAACTTAACAAAGCATAACGAGTAATTTGATAAACCACTAAAAGACTAATTGCCACTACACAACCCCTTTGCTGTTGAGTTGGTCTGCCACTCCTTAAAGCACTCGCCCTTCATGTCCAAAGTTAACGGTGTTGCAAGGTCATATCTTCTTCCAACCACTAGGCTCTGCTGATTTATCCATAGGGTATTGTTGGTGTGCGTCGTGAACATAACCTGATGGGCCACTTCCTTATTGGGAGCTATATTGGGAGGGTAGTAACCCTCTTCCGGTACCAGCGAGTAGACAGCACTTCGTATAAATTCTTTACTAGACTCGTTCTGATAATTGGCTACCAGGGTAAAGGCCTGGGAATATTTGGCTATATCAAACCAGATATTCATACCCCGATTGCTGGCATCAGGGACTAAGCCTTTGGGGATATTCACTTCACTACCGTAAACCTTGCCATCATAGGCCGCAGGGATCAATATCAGATCCGCACGGTTTAAGGCATATACCTCTGTTAATTCTGGAATGCGTACCTCATCGTTCAACATGATGGCAACTCTGCCAAGGTCGGCAGTATTAAATACAGGAAGATCATTTCCGGCGCTTGCCCAGGACCCCTCTTCATCGTTCAGGTGCGACTTACGATACAAACCGACTTGCTTGCCATTGAAGTCAAACAGAATAGCTGTCTCATAATATTTTCCATCACTCACTTCGGGCATAGAAAATAGGAGATAGGTTTTATATTTTTTGGCCAAGTCAGATGCTAGGGTATAGCTCTTACCACCAATAGGCTCAGCATATTGTTGAATATTATTTTTATTCAAACTCACTTTACCCAAAAAGGAGTTGAAGGGTAAAACGGCTAGATTAAAGACGTTATGATTCTTTTCGATTAAAGAATCTACCTTCTTTGCATTTGCCCCTACATTTCCATTGGCGGGTTCATATTGAACTAAGAGCGCAGAGATTTGATTTTGGGTATTGTTTGCAGCGGGATCAACTGGTGCTTTGTAAAGGTTATAGACTTGATATAACTCCGGACGGCGATGCTTTAACCAATATGCCTTTTGTTCGCTCTTCTTTGTAGTATCTATCGTTGCGTAAATGGTTTCTGGTGGTAATGGCTTAGTCCAAGTAGATACCTTCGATTGACTGAGTTGCTTACCATTGTTATCCCAAATCGTTGAGCCGCCAGTGAACTGGTCCACTAAGCCCATGGAAGGGAAGCTAATCAGACCCGTTTGATTGCTGGCAACCACATTCATTCCTGTCCAGCCAGCCAATACAGCAATATTAGAGATCGTCGAATGGTTGCCATTACTCATTTTTTCAAACTTAGGCATCATGTCTGAGCCGATTGGCATTGCTAATATATCTGCGCCCCGTAGATTCGGAATTAATAGCGATTGCAGGCGACTATCATCAAAACAAATCAAGATAGCAATCTTTCCAATATCAGTATTAAACACTGGAAAACCTAAGTTGCCTGGCGCAGCAGTGTCGTAGTCACCCTCAGGAATTTGGTTCTTGCGATATTTCCCAACCAGTCCCTTAGGCCCCACTAATGCCGCGGAATTATGTATAAGTCCTGTTACTGGATCTCGCTCATACATTCCAACAACAACGTAGTTATTGTATTTTTGCGTTACTTTCTCGATAGCTGCAGTAGCTCTTCCAGGGATCGTATCAAAATTGTTTGGATTCTCAGGTGAAAATCCAAAACTAGTTACCGCAAATTCAGGCAATACCATTAATTTGGCACCACTCTCAGAGGCAGTAGTAATGAGGCCCACTATCTTTTTAATATTCCCATCAACATCTTTTGGGGTGGGATTAAATTCAACAGCAGCCACTTTGATCTCAGCTGCATACGCAACCGAAATGAGATTGATCAGCAAAAAAAGGCCAAGTGAGATTATTTTTTTCATGTTAGTTGTCTGTATAAAAATTTACTTTGGAAGAAGCACTGTCAAACCCAGAAATCCACCAAAGCCTTTTGCGCTTGTTGGCGTTGTAGTCACCATATAGGTTGGGCCAGCCTGTAAGCTGGCATGATACCCAAAGAAAGTCATTGTCTTGCCACCGCCCAATGTTAACTGGTTGGTTAGAGCTTTAGCCATATTGTTATATGCAATTTGACTCGAGAAGCTATATGTCCAAGCTGTATCGGTAGTGTAAGAAATCTTCGGCTGGGCATTGAGCATATTTCCTGAACCGCCTGACATGTTGCCGCCCACGCCCCAAGCATTAGAGAGTGCTGCTCCGATAACCCAGTGCTCCGGAGTAAAGAATGCTCCCGCAGAGACTCCAAGCCCAGTTTGCATGGAGCCATTATTGGCATTCGTTGCAGGCAATTGAAAATAGGGGCCAATACCCGCATAAAAAGAATTTTTATATACAGGCGCAAGAAAAGTAGCTAGCTGCATGGGCTGCGTTTGATTGGTGACCTGTTGATCATTTGAATTTCGGTTATAGGTGAACATGGGATTGACGATGAGCTGTAAATCATCGTCAAGGGTCACGGGAATAATCGGCGTAAATGAAAACTCAGCCTGTTGAGATAAGCTATTTGCGCCTAATCTTTGGTTGTAGTTATATGAAATTGGTAGCTGGACCTGGGGATACAAAGTATTTTGCATATTTTGGCCAGCCTTGGCCGCATCGCTCATTGAGCCAGATGATGATTGCGCTAATGCTGCGCCTGAAAATTGGGCGCTGACTAGGACACAGATGTAAGCAGAAAATTTCCGACAAAATACAAGCCGGTTTTTCTTCATTTCTTTAGAGCACATCATTCTATTTAAATTGGGCAGTTCTAAAAGAATAAAGCCACCTAAAGGCGGCTTTATTCGTTCCAATCAATCAAATTACTTATTAAATAAAGTAAAGAGATCACCAACTGATTTATCAACATCATACGTAGAGACGGACTTAACTTGCTTTAGATTCTTCAGTTTATTTAAGTCTACTACAGCAAAATTCATTCCATTAATACTCCGAACATAGTACTGATTGCGATTTAAATCACTCATTGTTGTCCAGATTGTCACCTCGCTTGAAGCATCTTTACTGCGAACACCATCACCAGAACCACCGCCAGTATCAATCGTTAAATCATATGGGCGATCAAAGTTATTCATGATGTGAGCCAGAGTAATCATCGCATCATCAGGTGTCTTTGCCTTGCGAACATAGTTTGCATAGAATGCTGCCTTCACAAAGCGACCTTGTGAAGTTTCTGAAGAAGGCAATGCAGTAAGGGCAATACCCGCATCTGGTGTAGCCAATTTGAGCTTACCTAATTGTCCAGTGTTCTTATTGACGTTATTAAAAGTGTAGTTGTTTAAATTTTCAAGATGCCATGGAAAATTAGGTCCATTCGTCATGACGGCAACAGGATTGTCATAAACATTCATTTTCCCGTTGGTAAATTCAATCACGATGTTATCGCCAGTTTTATCGACAACGTGGTAGTGCTGAGGCCATGGATTAGGACTGAGAGCCTTTACTACTGGCAACCAAAAATCTACCTCTTTTTTAGCAAAAGATGCCTTTAATTCTGCGACCGTTTTAAAGTTGCCAAGAACCTAAGGATATAAATCCGTTACAGCCAAAATCTTAGAGTCATCATTGCCTACTGGGACATCAGTGGTTGTATTAAGCCAATTGGTTTTCATACTTAAACCCTGATCATTCATGCCATCAGCAAAACTCACTTGCTTAGCATTTGGGACCAAAGATGCTCCCATACCAATCAGTGCATATTTCGTATTAAATGTTTTGCCTGTCTTACCAGCTGGAGTAAATGACTCTATCTTCGTTCCAGCGGGAAAATACGTCATATTGGTCGGAATAATATTGCTAAATTCTAAAGTTCTTCCATGATAGGCATTACCGTTAAGGTCAGTAATTAACAGGGATGTACATGCAATTGCATTGCCGACAGACGCAAGAATTAGTGATGTAATCGTAAGTAAACTTACTAATTTTTTAATTTTCATGTGTTACTTTTCTTTCATTTAAAAATAGAGGGCATTCCTAACTGCAGGACCCGATAACTTAACTTCATTTATACGTGATTTAGGTGCATGTTTCTATCTTAGACAGAAAGGGATAACCCTTAACCCCTGCATGAAGGGATCCATCTGGGCACAAGGGTAGACAGGCCCACCCAAAGTGTTAAGGAGTTTTAACTAACTCCACCACAGTCTGAATGCCATCCAGATAATGACCCATGCGTAGGTTCTCATCAAAACTATGCTGATTATTATCCCCATTGACTAAAGGCATGATGACAAAGGGTACGGCTAATCCCTCAACCAAGCTATCTGTTGGAACACTTCCGCCCATCATTCGAATTCGTACGGGCGTTTTGCCAGCATTCTGTGGAGAATTCTTCATGGCGGTATAGGCCCACACCCCAAGAGGATCATTCATTGGAGTGCGAACCGCCTTACCCCCTGTACCCATTTTATAAGTAGCTAATTTATCGTATTTAGCACGCTCTTCATCAGTCGGTTCACCTGAAATTAGGTGATAACCCTGTTTTTGAATATGCTCAGTCACTTTGCCAAATAAATAAGTAGGCGGAGTTTCTGGGGTTGTACGTAAATCTAGCTCAGCAATTGCGAGATGGGGAACAACATTTGAAGCCTTCGCGCCAATCGATGCAGAAGCCATCCCTCGTATGTTGAGCGAAGGATATTGCAAAGCCTCTTGATAATTTGCACCTACTGTTTCTGCTTTGGCAATACCTACACGCGCTCGAATTGCTGCCTCATCGTCACCGGTTTCTAAAAGTATTGCCTTCTCCTCTGGCGAAAGCGAAATGTTGCCGTAATAATCTGCAACCAATACTTTTCCGTTCTCATCCTTCATTGAACTGAGCAATTGTGCCAAGCGCATCGCTGGGTTCGGCACGTAATTGCCATAATGACCACTATGCAATGGCGCTTTCGGACCATATACCGTAAGAGTAGTACGAGTATTACCGCGATTACCAAAAATTAAAGTAGGCCGATTGCTTGCATGGGTTGGACCATCAAATATGACAATGCCATCGCTTTTTAGCAACTTTTGATGAGCATTCACAACTGCGCGAATTGAAGGGGAGCCCTTCTCTTCTTCGCTATCAATGATTACTTTGACATTGATGCCTGGCTGAATGCCAAGCGTATTCATTGCATCAAAGGCAGCCAGAAACATCATGATGGGCCCCTTATCATCAGAAGTAGAACGCCCAAAAAATCTGAGCTCCGGATCTAGATTCTGCGCAAAAATTTTATCCTGAGGAACTTCTACCCACTTACCTGCTGCGTTCTTACTTTTAATAACCGGTTTCCAGGGATCCGCTTGAGCCCATTCTGATGGAACGACAGGCTGACTATCCATATGCATATAAAACAAAACCGTTTTGGCTCCAGGCACCGATTTCTTAAACTCCGCATAAACCATTGGCTTACCTTGGTTTTCAAGCAGCTCGGTGGCGAATCCTCTCTTTTGAAATGCGCTCGCAATAAATTCTGCTGTTTTTTGAATATCCGCTGGTACAGCAGCATCACTAGGAATATTGAGCAATTGCAAATACTCAGGAAAGCTCTGCTGAGCAAACTTTACGACTTGCTCTTGACTTAAGTTAGCAGACTGAGCAAAAAGCGGGTTTGCAGATAAAAATAGTCCAGCCAATGCCAGCAATGTAAGTAGTTTCTTGGTTCCCAGCATTTCTTGTCTCCTACCTGATGTTTTTATTATTGAATCTACTAAATACTATCAAGTATTTTGAATGAAGTTCAGATAGGTTGCTTTTTTCCCATTGATCCCGAGGCTTGAGTTTGAGGTCAAAGGATTATGAAAGCAGACCTATTGTTCTATCAATTCATTTGGATTGGCATCTGCGGCTTGTCTAGCTTGAGATACGTCAGATCTTTAGCATCAGAATTGATTTTCTTCAGATCAAATGCATAGACATTGGTTGATTCAAACATTTTGACGGTGTAAATCAAATTTTTAGAGTCGGCAACAATCATCCATTCGGTAATCTCAATACCATCTACGCCACCGCCATAGGGATTATCTGCAGTTAAGGTAATTGCTCCTGGCGGAATATCAAAGCTTCCAGTGATATGCCAGGCTGCATTGACCATCTTCTCGGTGTTGTAGCTAGTTGGGACTGACTTCGAGAGAAACAACGCGCGAATAAATCGACTTGGACTCAAGTAGTCACCCGGTAAACCATGCATGCCGTTACCTGAGCTAGGAGACTGATATGTAGTCCCATTGACAACTAAGGGCTTTTGCTCAATGTTCGTTAAATTGGCATAGTTACCAATGTTAATAAATTGCTCGCTCAACACAGGATCATTTGTGCAAACATGTGTTGGATTATCTGTAATGACTAATTTACCTTTGATGTATTCAATCACAATGCTATTCCCATTAGCATCATGAAGAGGCACTCGCACCGGTGGAGTTTGATTCTTGTATGCGGCAACGGTTGAGCGATTTACAAAAATTTTCTCAAAGCCAGCTTTTACTTCATCGACGGTAGCGAAGTTTGTTAAGGCGAATAATAATATTTGACTAGAGTTAATGCTATTTGCTGAGTCCGCTTGAGAAACATCTTGATATTGAGCGGTAAAAGGCGCATTGAGCAACCCACCAACTAAGCCTTTTTCATTCATGCCATCGGCATAAGTGGGAAGCCCCAAAATATTCATTCCAGCAACGGCATATTTAGATGTCCAATTTAAGCCAGTTCCAGCCTTTCCATCCACACCTATGCCCTGGTATTGATAACCCCTTGGGCTAATCATCAGCTGGGAGTTGAGGGGCATTCCAAATTCCATTGAGCGACCATATACCGCCCCGCCATCACTAGCCTTCAATAAAAAACTTGTACACATAATTTTTCCTTGCGAAATTGAACAGCTGAAATAATTAAATCGATTTTCTGTTTGACATCAAGAACGACTGCACACTCTGTTCGCCAGCTATTTGCTCCAAAAGGCAATACCCTACATAAGGCAGCACAATAAGCCAATACAAACAGACTAAAGAAAGGATATGTAAAACATCTCCCTGGCAAAAATTAAGCATAGACTCAACAAAACCTTGATGCTTAAGAGTGCCTTCTAACCCAGCCGAAAAAATACGCGATATCAGAACAAAAATAGAGTCAAAAGTCGTGCGAAGTATTGCTGCTAAGTAGATATTAGATTTATATAAAGAGCCTACCGGCTGAAAGTATTCAGCGGAAACCAAAAACTTGGAAAGCAGTAAAGCTTGAATAATTGCTACGCCATATCCAATGACTCTTGATGCTTCCAAATGCAATGCAGCCTCGTTATAAAACGTAAGCGCGCTAAACCATAAAGTAAAGTAAGTAGCTAATATCACCCACTTTTTAAATAGCGACAAAATCAAATGCTGAACTTGGCTTAATTTCATGAAAGTTTCTATGGGATTTAAGGTCAAATACACTTCATAGAACTATACCGAAATCCGAAGGCAGACTTACCTTCATAAAAGGAAAAGTGACCTAAGAGTTTCTTACTAAGTCGTTGATTTCATTGGGCTGAGAAATGAATCACTTGTTTCTTATAAGCCCCTGACAAGGCCTTTTTAACTATCTTGTAAATATCAAGATCAAACTCAGCATCGCCAGATTCCGCTAGCTCATACAGCTCATTTTGATTAATAGCGGTGCCTAGGTAGCACCATTTATCAATCACAATCATCTCACCGCCCTCTTGAATAGCGATGGGCCCAGAATAAGGCCATACCTGCACCTTAAAGAGTTCTAATACCGTCTTTAGTTGCAGGTTGTGCAAAGCAATTGGTGTGAGATTAAGGCACGCACCACCACATTGCTTTAGCTGATAACCAAAACATGATTTACCTTCAACCCTTTTCTCTAAGCCAAGCAATGCTTCACAAAGATGATGCTTTTTCGCTATGGCCTTTAAGTAAGAGTGTGCTTCTCGTTTGCTATAAAACAAACCATATAAATTATCTTGCAAACCAGGGGCTAATTGCTGATGCGTTACTAATGTAGGCATCAATACGCCAGACTCATCTTGAACCAAGCTCCACCCACAGAGATCCTTGGATCTCCGAAGCTTAATGTTCATGCTAGGCATACGTTCTTTAATCAACCTTGACTCCAGAATAAGAGCGCCAAGCTCTCCACTGGTTTCAATCCAATCTATATCTCGGATTTGCAAAGAAAGCTTCATTTCCTTGCGTTGCGTTAATGCGCCTTGAAAGTGGCCCATTACCCTACTACGTAAAGAAATACTCTTACCGATATACAAGGGGGTCTTGTTATCACCATAAAAGATATAGCAGCCAGGCGCATCAGGAATGGAGTCTATTAATTCCTTATCTATATTTGGCGGCAGACTAGGATTCCCAACAAGTTGATGAATGACCTCGTTGAGCTTCTCTTTCCCAAACTTCGATTCGCATACTCGCCAAAACTGAAGCAATAAGTCTGCATCGCCTAGTGCACGATGACGGGCGCTCACCTGAAGCTGATGGGCATTAATGATGGTATCTAGATTATGGCGAGGCTGCTCTGGAAAGAGCAATCTTGAGAGTTTGACTGTACATAACACTTTAGGCTTGAAGTCTATACCGATTCTTTTAAAAGAAGCTTTGATAAAGCCGTAATCAAACCTGGCATTGTGAGCAATGAATATCTTTCCTTCAAGCTCCCGTTTTAATTCTGGCGCAACCTGATCAAAGCTTGGCTGATTCTCAACCATCTGCGGAGAGATGCCAGTCAGCCTTTGGATATTTTGCGGAATAAAGGTTTGCGGGTTGATTAACTGCTCCCATACCTGGATTTGATTGCTGGCTAGGGTTTTTATTCCAATCTCTGTAATGCGATCGCGATCAAAATGAGACCCGGTAGTTTCAATATCTACAAAAGCTAAATCAGGGTACGTGACCTCATTAATATCCACGTCAAATAACTTTATAAACTCAGTTTGCTGGTGAGTTTCTATTGAGATAGTCAGCAAAGCTAAAAATAGAATTAGGTCCGCGGGGAACTTCTTCTATCTTTTTAAATGCGCCCTTCACCACTTTTTGGATCTCTCCTTTGGGTTTTTTTTCTTGCTTGACCTTCACCTCAGCCTTAGCAGGAAAATAAGATTTTCTTTCAGGTGCAGTTTGTGCCTCACTAAAGCATGGAATATAGTCCTTAATAGCGGAAGCTAAAGTGACGTTTGAAATGCAATTCATCATGTAAGTCTCTAGCGACTGATAAAGATCTTTTGCAATATCAGATACCTCTACTTTTCTTTTCTTAATGCGATTCATCGCCAAAACAATGTCTTTAATCGTAATGGTGCGAGGGTCTTTTAAGAGTTGATAACCGCCAGTTCGCCCTTTAATGCCAATGACCAGCCCCGATTCTCGAAGAGGTCGAAGCAATAACTCGATACGACTGATCGACATTTGCAGTCTTTGGGCTATTTCTGGAACGGGCACTAGTTGGCCATTGGTCGAGTGCCTTGCAATATCAACTAGGGTATTCAGTGCTACTTTGACTGCTTTAGTGACTTCCATGGTGTTTTTGGCATAAAAGTTAGATTGGAGCTAGTATGAAACTGATTTCAGCTTTCTGCTGCAGCGCACTAATTAACCCTTTTTACCCCATGGTTGAAGTTCTCAAAAGCCCATACCTCCGCTCACTCCGCCTACTGAACTTACTTGCTTATTTGGTGGCTGGCGGGATCATTGCTCAGGCTCTTGGAGGTCTGAGTGCTTATCTTGTGATGGAGGACCCTCAGGTGGCGGGCATGATTGCCCATCTCTTGATGCAACATCTCTCGTATTATTTTTTGGGATGCACATTTGTCATCTTGAGCGTCTCCAACCTCTTGATTAAAAGAGGCATATCCCGGCTGAAGGCGGTTCGCTTGCCATCACTGATGTTGATGGTTTTCATTACAATTACCAATTTTTTACTGATACCGCGCATGGATTACTTGAGAGAAACGGCGCTACAGGATGGAATGCCAGTCATGTTCTCGCCTTTTGCAAGCTACTTTGTAATATTAAATAGCCTCACGTTGTTATTACTAGGTGCCCAAATTTTTTCTAGCGCTCTAATGGCATGGAGACTGGGTGAGGCCCAGTCACCCTAAATGCAGCCTCACAGAGGATATCAAAGCCAGCTGCTGCTCATACCTTACAAACTGACCGAGCTCAACCCGTAAGCTGGATTGGCTAATATGGAATACTTTTGAATTCTCAATTGGTGGCTCGATTTTTGCCCACTGAGTATTAAATTCGTAAATAGTCTCTTTATAGCCAATAAATTTCTTGACTAAAAGACGTTTACCTTCAATTTCAATTGTTTCGCAATCTAAGGCATGTCTGCAGTAGATTAAAAAACCAACTGTTACCGCACTTAATTCTAGCGTCGTAAAAATTGGGATAACCCACACCCCAGCTAAAAAGAAACCAACTGCTACGATCAGCGAAAGGCAGACCAAAACAATATAGAACTGAAGCAGTTGCTTTGGTGTCAGCGCGCAATTTCTTCGCATTTGCCAACGATTTTTACTCATGTCGACGACTAGAGAATAAACAATCTTTATTGAATCTTATTGCGCTCTTGAGCTTTGGCGATCTGGTCGGCACTACGCTGTTGAAAATCGACCAGATTGTGATAACCCATTTGATAGCAAGCGCAATGTTTTCCTAGAATCCAGCGTGCAAGCTTGATACGCAGTTTTTGAATCATTTGAGTCTCCAAGTATTAAGCCTCAAATGTATACGTAAATGCGGTTTGTTGCTGGCCAGAAGAAAAAACAGTGGGGGTATTTAGCCCTCATTCCACATCAGCAAAGATAGGGCAAATCCATTACATTCAATAGATGACATATTCCACCTTAACACCCCGAAAAATTCCTTTATTTCCACTAGGTACCGTACTTTTCCCAGATGGTGTGATTGCCCTAAAGATCTTTGAGGCCCGCTACCTCGATATGATTAAGCAATGCTTACGAGAAAAAACTGAATTCGGCGTAGTGAGCATTATCAAAAATTCAGATGCAAACGAAGAAGATGTGTCCCTATCTTTTTCCCAAATTGGCACGCTGGCTCAAATTGAAGACTTTGATCCTGTCCAGCCAGCGCTCTATATGACTAGGTCATTTGGGACACAACGCTTCAAGCTCATCAATAGCAAACAGGAGCTTAATGGACTTTGGATGGGTGAAATTGAGCTTTTAGAAAACGACCCTCTCATTCCGATTCCTCAAGAGCATCAAAAAGTTGCTGAGCTACTTGATGAAATCATCTCGGTCATTCAAAGCGAAAACCTATTGGGAGAGGCGCCTTTTAAGAAGCCTTTTAAAGTTGATGATTGTGGCTGGGTTTCTAATCGTCTTGCCGAGCTTCTGCCAATCTCATTGGCCCAAAAGAATCATCTATTGGCACAAACTAATCCCAGAATCAGACTCGATCTTATTACCGAAATCATTGAGGATGACGATTTAAGAAACCTCATGATGCATTAATGCCATGCTAGATGAGCTTATTCGCAAAACGATACGGGAGATGGTTGGCGGAGGTGGCCCTCCTGTAGCGTTCCTTGTACCCAAAGGAGATCGAGGTTTATTTGGTCCTGAATCAGTTGCCTGGAAAGTGCATGCAGACTTTATCTCCATGATGATTGGCGGTATTAGTTCGCTCATCTTACAAGCGCTACATCCACAAGCTTTAGCAGGCGTCTGGGATCACTCTAGCTTTAGAGAAGACCTAAAGGGTAGGTTAGGAAGAACGGCATTTTTTATAGCCGCCACCACCTACGGCTCTGTAGAAATGGCAAATAAGATTATTGAAAAAGTAAACCTAATCCATACAAAAATTACAGGCTTTGATGAATTTGGTAAGGCTTACTCTGCTACAGATCCGCATTTACTTTCCTGGGTACATCTCACTGAGACTCGCAGCTTTATGAGTGCCTATGAAGACTATCGAAAAGAAAGTCTTAGCCCTCAAGATAAAGACCAATACTTTTTAGAGATGAGCTCTATTGGGAAAAGGATGGGCGCTGAAGATTTACCAATCACTTATGCCGGTACAAACGATGCAATCGAAAGCTATATTCCAGAGCTTTATTTTGGAGAGCGCGCGCGAAGCATTCTCGCATTATTAGAAAACTTTCCAAGTAATCTCGCCGCCAAACCCTTTATTAAGCTAATTAGTCGCGCCGGCATTTTGAATCTACCTAACTGGGCATACCCTTTGATTGAAAAACCAATTCCTAGCTATCTTGAGCGCTTGGCGGTAAAAAAGAGCATCGATTTCATTGCAATACCAGTACGTGAGGCTCTTAGAGATGGGGTGGCCGCCCACTCACTTCGTAGAGTGTACGGATAATTAACCCAGAAAATAATCATGATTACGAGTTACTTCATATCTGGCATGGTTGGCATCATGCTATTTTTCACAGTCGTTGTAGCGCCTACAGTTTTTAAAGTGCTTCCCGTCGAATGGTCTAGCAAATACGTTAGAAACTTTTTTCCTAAATATTACGCCAGCTTAGGCACTATCACCATCATTTGTGTTTTTACTGCCCCTGACTTAATAAGCAAAATTTTGCTTGCTATCTGCGCTGCATTTTTTGCATTTACGCTCTTCTATCTCACGGAGAAAATCAACCATGCTAAAGACACTGGACAGACCAAGCAGTTTCATTGGCTGCATGGTGCTAGCGTTGGTATTAATCTTTTTCAACTGGCTGTGTTTATCTATCTTTTACTCTAGTTATCGTGAACAAGCGAGAAGCCTTTATCCCACTAGATTTTGCTTATTTGAAGTAAAGCGCTATAGCTCAGGCTCAGGCTCAGGCTCAGGCTCAGGCTTCTCAGGGCTCAGGTTCTGATCTTGGGAAGTCTTCGACTTTAGATTTAAGCTAGGAGCGGCCATTTTTTCACCATCCCAGACTTGCCCGCACCAGCATTCCCCTGCATCATTAATGATGCAAACACCGGATCCACAACAGCGTTTATCGGGAGTCTTCATACCAAAACCTTCTTGAACTGAATATTCAGCGTACTGCAGGATGCATAGCGATATTGGTTCATGGTGCCCTAAATTCATAAAAGTAGATTTGAGGATATTCTAGGGTTTTTATTCATTTAGTGCTTGTGCCCTTCTCACCCTTCAATGATTCAAGACTCCTTATTCAACATCGACTCAGATCTTTGGGATCAAAATCTATTACCTAAGGATGGGCTTGTTCATTACTACCCAAAATTGATCAGCGGGCCAGAAAGCGCCCTCTTAATGAATCAGCTACAAAAGTCACTCCAATGGGAAGCAGATCGGCTCATGATGTTTGGCAAGTTAGTAGTTACTCGTCGTAAGGTAGCTTGGATTGGTGATCCAAATTGCGCTTACACCTACTCTGGAGTATTAAAGCAAGCTCAGGCATGGACTACGGAATTACTGGCTCTAAAAAGACATTTAGAAGAGCTTGCCCAATCAGAATTTAATTCTTGCCTACTCAATTTCTATCATGATGGAGACGATGGCATGGGTTGGCATAGTGATGATGAAAAAGAGCTTGATGCAAGCGCACCTATTGCCTCACTAAGTCTTGGTGCACCACGTAAGTTTGCCTTTAGGCATAAGGAGGATAAGACCACCGTTCCTCTTTACCTAGAAAATGGCAGCGCCCTCATCATGCGTGCGCCAACTCAAGAATTTTGGAAGCATGCGCTACTCAAAACCAAAACCATTCATGCGCCTCGCATCAATTTAACCTTTAGAAAAATCACTAGCAGCAATGAGTAAGCATCAGTCAAAAGAGACCTCTATTGCAATCATCGGCGCCGGAATTTCTGGATTGAGCTGCGCTACTGAGCTAAAAGCACTCGGTTTTCAAGTCCAATTGTTTGAAAAAAGTCGAGGTCCGAGTGGTCGCATGAGCACTCGCAATGGCGACAACTGGTCCGCAGATCATGGCGCCCAATATTTCACAGCGAGAGATCCTCTTTTTATTCAGGAACTCAACACTTGGATCAGCGCTGGCGTAGCAGCAGAATGGCATCCGCGCTTAAAAGCCTATGATGACAGCCAGTGGAGAGAAAGTTCTTCAAGCGAGAATCGCTATGTAGGCATTCCCAGCATGAATTCTCCTGGTAAATATTTAGCAAAGAATCTATCTATCGAATTTGGCAAAACCATTAATAGTATTTTTCGTCAAAATAACCAATGGTGTCTGCGCAGCCTAGAGACAGGAAATATAGAACAGCAATTTGATTACCTAATATTGGCACTGCCTGCGCCTCAAACTTTTACTCTCACCAATTTGGTAGATCCATCCATCGCAGAAAAAAATAAGGTCGATATATTTGGATGCTGGACGGTAATGGCCTCTTTTGCGGAAAAGCAAAACATCCCTTTTGATGCTGCTTTTATCAATGGCCAAATGATCAACTGGATCGCCAGGAATAATTCAAAACTGGGACGTGAAGGTTTAGAGACCTGGACCATTCATGCCAATCCGCAGTGGAGCCAACAATGGATTGAGCTAGATAAGGACGAGGCTGGAAAACGCATTCTGGAATGCGCTAAGGGACTGGGCTTGGATTGCCAAAATGCGCAGCTCTCTATTCATCGCTGGCGCTATGCGAGCGGCTACTTGGGGACAAATCCTGGTTTTACAGTTTTTGACAACATTCAACTGGGCCTTTGTGGGGATTGGCTTCATGGCGGTAGGGTAGAGGGCGCTTGGTTGAGCGGTTTTAAATTAGCAAATGAAATTAGTATCCATACAACCTCATCTAATGAATAAGGCCTAGAAATGTCTTTAGCATCGATTGAATTACGCGATCTTAAACTCCAAACTCAAATTGGCACATATGGGCCAGGCGCAATCATTCCCAAAGAACATGTTTTAGATTTAACGCTTTGGAT
Source organism: Polynucleobacter sp. AP-Latsch-80-C2 (assembly GCF_018882185.1). GTDB lineage: Bacteria > Pseudomonadota > Gammaproteobacteria > Burkholderiales > Burkholderiaceae > Polynucleobacter. The sequence goes on from NZ_JACVOY010000007.1 coordinate 83,028, forward strand.
TGATGCAAAACTGGTTCTGGTATCACAAGACCTTATGGCAAATGTTTTTGATTACGATCCTCTAGTCATTGAAATTGATAGACTTGCAGGCGATGGTCATTATGAAACCCAAGAAAGACTCATCACCCGCATCGTTGAGGCATGTGCAAGTTATTCCGAAATTAAGGCAATAGATATTGGCCTGCGAAAATTACCTGTACGTGCAGGATCAGGATCTCTCGGCGTGAGACTCTCAGTAGATTCTTCAACCTTGAATCGCTTTAGAAGTCCCAGAACTTCAGCGTAGATTTGCTCTGATGAAACTGACAATCTCATCATAAAACTCACGAATCTTGTTAATAAGCCTCATCTAGTCACCCCAAACATCTGAGTGACTAGATTAAAAACTTTAATCAGCGCAAAAACTGGTGTCCGCATCTTTGCCTACTACTGAATCAAGCCGCAGGCAATGCGAGGGCCAGAGTTGCCAGCAGGTTGAGATTTATAGTCGTCAGGGTCTCTGTGCACTACAACAGAACGACCAATAATTCCAGTTGGCCCAGTGTTTACTGCAAAACCATGCAACTTAGCAGAATACGTAGCATTGCCATTTGCATCAGATTTAATATTTGGCAAATCTCCTGCATGGTTCATACCACTGTCAGGCACGCCATGCATTTTAATTTCAGGATTGAAGTGTCCGCCAGCACTTGTAGCATCAGGAGCAGAGCAATCTCCCTTTTCATGAACATGAAAACCTTGCTCTGAATTTGGTTTCAAGCCAGAGAATTTTCCGTTAATCAATACATCATGGCCTTGCCAAACAAGAGTGACTTCACCTTTAGCTTGTGAGCCAGATTTTGAATCTAGTGTGGAGCTCGCTTTTTGACCGGCACCCTGCTCCATCGATTGGCAAGCAACCAGCGAGAATAAACCGGTTACAGATAGAGTGAGCAAGAGCTGCTTTTTACTGAGTTTCATAGATGACTCCTTCATTTTTGTTATGGTGAAATAGCTTTTTCAGTGTGACACAAATAAACCGCTTGTGCTTAGCTATTAGCTCAAGCCTATGAACTCTGTATTATTTAAAAATCTTTAATGTACTGAACCACTTTAAACACATAAAGCCATGAAATTACGGAACATAATTACCACTTTATTAGTAGGCTTTTTGGTCGGTCTATTTGCCTTTCCCGCAAAAGCAAATCTTGCGAACGCACTAAATGACGGACAGCATGTCTTGCTCATGCGTCATGCTGATGCTCCAGGATATGGGGATCCTGCGGGCTATCAATTGGACAAGTGCTCGACTCAAAGGAATTTAGGTGATAAAGGCAGAAAGCAGGCAATCATCCTAGGACAGTGGCTGAGCAGTCAGGGAATTAACTCTGCAAACATCATCAGTAGCGTCTGGTGCCGCTGCCTTGATACTGCAAAATTATTAAACAAAGGTGCAGTTACCACCTCTCCAGCGCTAGCGTCCTTCTTTGACGATATGCGTCTTGAAAAGCAACAAACCCAAGCTCTAGAAAAACTAATTCAAACTCAGCTAAATGAAAATCCCAAGACACCTCTGATTTTAGTAACCCACCACGTCAATATACAGGCCTACACAGGAAAGGTAATTAATGTTGGAGATATGGTTTTAGTCAAAGTGGATAAGAACGGGAAACACATCTCACAACAAATCTACCCAAGTCCAAGTTTTTAGCCGACTACCTGTACACCCTTCCAAAAAGCAACATATCCAGCAATATTGTTTGCGGCTGATTTGGGCTCTGGGTAGTACCAAGCTGCATCTTTATTTGATTGGCCATTGACCTCTACGTCGTAATAACTAGCGGTACCTTTCCAGGAACAAACAGTATGTTTGTCTGACTCCTTGAAAAATTGCATATTCAAACTGGAAGACGGAAAATAGTGATTACCCTCTACCACAATAGTCTCATCTGAATTAGCTAAAACTTCATTATTCCAAATAGCCTTCATAACATCTCCTTGTAAGGATTTAGCATAAAGCAAATCTATTTTTTATGCTGTATAAAGAGTAAGCGCCTTAATGCCTTTAATGTAATAAATCATTCATGCAAACACCTACTATTTCAGAAGATACCCCAATCATTGATCACGACTTTACTCCTGAGATCGAAATGGGTCTTCTCTCGCAATCGCCTTCTATTTCTCCAAAGTTTTTATATGACCCCTTGGGCTCGCATCTCTTTACAGCGATAACCTTATTGCCGGAATACTATCCAACCAATACTGAAAAGAGCATCTTCACACAATACCAACATCAAATTGCTGATGCAGTAGGAGTCGGCGGTAATTTGATTGATTTGGGTGCTGGAAATTGCCAAAAAGCAGAATCCTTTTTTAACTCGCTAAAACCCTCAAGTTATCTTGCGATCGATTTTTCTGAAGAGTTTCTACAAGAGGCAGTCAATAAACTTCAGGGAAAATACCCTCATATCAACATGCAATGTATTGGCATGGATTTTTCCAGGCAACTTTTAATCCCCAGATCTATTGCTACTTCTAACAGAACCTTCTTTTATCCTGGCTCTAGTATTGGTAATTTTCTTAATTCCGAAGCGCTTGAGCTGCTACGTCAAATCAAGAGTCAAGCCAATGAGGGTGGGATATTAATTGGCGTTGATTTAATGAAGGAAGACGCTGTTCTGATGGCGGCATATGATGACCCCCTGAAAGTTACGGCCGCTTTCAACCTCAATATCCTCAGGTCCATTAACTCACTTCTAGGATCTAATTTCAGGGTTGACCAATTTCGCCATAAAGTTCAAATTAATCATGTCCAAAATAGGGTTGAGCTCTATCTTGAAGCCCTAGAAGACTTGATCGTTACGTGGCCGGGAAATTCTAGGGAATTTAAAAAGGGTGATCTCATACACACTGAAAATTCTCATAAGTACACTATTGAATCGATCAAGCAATTGCTAAAAAGTGCCGGCTTCGATAAGACTCAAATCTGGACGGATCCTAAAGACTATTTCGCAGTGATTTACGCTTGCTAAAACATTAAAAAATGATTTCTACAGCCTCACTTCTTGATCAATTTCTTCGCTCCAGAAAGCATTCTGTCGAACTCATTGCACCCCTAAGCCCAGAGGACTGCCAGGCACAGTCAATGGAAGATGCAAGCCCTGCAAAGTGGCATTTAGCCCATGTCACCTGGTTTTATGAGGTCATGATTCTCAAGCCCTTTGAAAATGACTTTCAATACTGGAATCCGCAATTTGCCATTCTCTTTAACAGCTACTACAACGGTGTGGGCGACAAACACCCTCGCAAACACCGCGGGCTACTAACCAGACCTTCCTTAAAAGAAGTGCTAGATTGGCGCACCAATATTGAGAATAGAATTACCGCCCTTCTGCAGAGCAACACATCCTCAGAACTCCAGTCGTTAGTCCAGATGGGAATTCATCATGAACAACAACATCAAGAACTGTTACTAACTGATATTCAGCATCTCTTGTTTCAAAACTCCTTATTACCAGCGTATTCATCAAACCACTTAGATCTACAGTCCTCTCGGGCTGATGCTAAATGGGTTAAAGGCATACCCGGTCTTGTAGAGGTCGGCTTCGAGGGTGATGGCTTTCATTTTGATAACGAATCACCGCGTCACAGCACTTATAACCAAATATATTCCCTGGCTAGCGAGCTCATAACCAATGCGCAGTGGCTAAATTTTATCGAAGACGGCGGCTACCAGGATGCTAAATGGTGGCTAGATGCAGGCTGGTCATGGGTCCAAGCTGAACAAATCAATGCACCCTTATATTGGAATCGGGATCTTAAAAATCAATATTGGCGCTTTTCTCTTAATGGCAATTCCCCTTTAGATACTGCAAAGCCAGTTAGCAATATCAGCTATTTTGAAGCTGAAGCCTTCGCACGTTGGGCAAGTAAAAACCTGGATGGCTATGCCAATTCCCGCCTACCCACCGAATTTGAATGGGAGTCTGTTGCAGAACATCAAGCAGATTTAGTGAATGACTTATTTGGAGCTGTCTGGCAATGGACAAGCAGCAACTACTCAGCTTATCCAGGCTATCAACCTTGGAGTGGCATTGCTGGAGAGTACAACGGTAAATTCATGGTGAATCAAATGGTTTTAAGAGGAAGCTCCGCGTACACAACTTCGGGTCACTCTAGAACAACTTATCGTAATTTCTTTCCTACCCATACACGCTGGCAAATGACAGGATTGAGACTGGCTAAAGATGGTATTTGATTTTGATACTCCTACAAATCGTCTAAATACGGATTCTATTCGCTGGGATAGCTTTAACAGCAAAGCGGTGTTGCCTTTGTGGGTGGCAGACATGGACTTTAAATCTCCGCCCTGTGTCATTGAAGCGCTGAGCAATAGAGTCAAAGAGGGTATTTACGGCTACACCCATAGCCCTCATCAAATGAATACGATGATTGCGGACTACCTTGAAGAGCAATACCAATGGCAAGTAGATCCTGATTGGATTGTGATCCTCCCTAGCGTTGTCTCTGGACTTTATACAGCCGTCCAGCAGCTAACAAAAGCCGATGAGCAAGTACTGATACCTAACCCCATTTACCATCACCTGCGACTTGCTTGCTCTAGTGCTAAGCGATCATTTCAAGAAATGCAGCTTCAACTGAAGGATGATCGCTGGGTACTGCCCAGCAATGAATTAAAAAATCTCAATACCAATCGGGCAAAGCTAGCCCTCTTCTGCAATCCCCAAAATCCAGGCTCTACCGTATTTACTAAAGAGGAGCTAAAAGAATTCGGGGATTTTTGTATTCAGAATAATTTATGGATTTGCTCAGACGAAATCCATGCAGGCCTCGTACTAGATGAAAATAAAAAACACATTCCGCTTGCTAGCATTAGCAAAGAGATTTCCAATAAAACCATAACCTTAATGTCTTTAAATAAGACTTTTAATTTTCCAGGAATAGGTCTTGCTTGGGCCGTAGCGGAGAACCCGGTCCTACGTAATGCAATACAAGTTGGCCTTCATGAAACGATTGCCCCTCCATCTTTATTAGCCTATACCGCAACAATGGCAGCAATCAAAGATGGTGAGCCTTGGAGGCTAGAGTTAATTCAGTACCTGAGAGACAATCGAGATTTAATTCGTAGCAAGATTGCTAGTATTGATGGGTTAAGTATTGGCAATATGGAGGGAAGCTATCTAGCATGGATTGACTGTAGCAAGCTTGATCATCAGAACCCCCATCAGCTTTTTCTAGATGCTGGCTTAGCCACCTCTCCTGGTCAGCAATTTGGCCAAAATCAATTTGTCAGACTGAACTTTGGAACGCAAAAAGCTCGGCTCATTCAAGCCCTGAATATTATTGAGTCCAGTGCCGCAAATCTCAATTAGGAATGCCCAATATGAACAATATCCTCTCGATTTCTCATCTTTACAAAACCTATCAATCTGGCTTTGAGGCTTTAAAAAATATCAATTTAGAGATATCTAAAGGCGAAATCTTTGCGCTACTCGGTCAAAATGGCGCAGGAAAAACAACTTTAATCAGCATTATTTGTGGCATTGTCAGCCCTAGCAGTGGTCAGGTTTTAGTTGGTGGCAAAAATATCATTGGTGATTACCGCGAGGCAAGGGAGTTAATTGGCCTCGTTCCCCAGGAGCTCTCAACCGACTCTTTTGAAACCGTCTGGAATACCGTTACTTTTAGTCGTGGTCTTTATGGAAAAGCGCCCAATCCAGCTCTGATCGAGAAAATTCTGAAAGACCTATCTCTGTGGGATAAACGTAATAACAAAATTATGACCCTATCTGGTGGCATGAAACGCAGAGTCATGATTGCCAAAGCCCTCTCTCACGAACCCAGCGTCCTTTTTCTAGATGAACCTACTGCTGGTGTTGATGTTAGCCTCAGAAAGGATATGTGGAACTTAGTCAAAATTCTGAAGGACAATGGCACCACCGTCATTCTCACAACCCACTATATTGAAGAAGCTGAGGAGATGGCAGACCGCATCGGAATCATTCGTAGCGGCGAACTGATTATGGTAGACAATAAATTGGCCTTAATGAATAAGTTAGGTAAAAAAGAGCTCACTCTTGAATTGCAAAATCCATTACAGCGCATTCCAAAGGAGCTTGAATTAACAGGACTAAGTCTTTCGGAAGATGGTTATGAGCTCACCTACCGGTTTGACTCCAAGGATGGAGAAATTAATATCGCACAGCTACTCCAAAATGTAGCTAAGCTAGGAATCATTTTCAAAGACTTGCACACGAAGCAAAGCTCTCTTGAAGAAATCTTTGTCAATCTTATAAATTCAGAGGCCACTACCCATGAAGCTTAATTACTATGGTATTCGGGCTATTTATCAGTTTGAAATGGCTCGAACTCGTCGCACCTTAATGCAGAGCATTGTTGCCCCTGTTATTTCTACTTCCCTTTATTTTATTGTTTTTGGCTCAGCGATAGGCTCACGCATTACGGAGATGGAAGGCATTTCTTATGGCGCATTTATTGTGCCCGGTCTCATCATGCTCTCGCTGTTGACTCAAAGCATTTCTAATGCCTCTTTTGGAATCTACTTCCCAAAATTTAGCGGAACCATTTATGAAATACTTTCTGCACCGATATCACCCCTAGAAATTGTCATTGGCTATGTTGGTGCTGCTGCGAGCAAATCCATCATTTTGGGACTGATCATTCTTTTGACGTCCGCTTTTTTTGTCCCACTTCAAATCGATCACCCTTTTTGGATGCTGTTCTATCTAGTAATCACCTCGATCACTTTTAGCATGATCGGTTTTATTATTGGGGTATGGGCTGATGGCTTTGAAAAACTTCAGGTAGTGCCTTTACTCATCATTACACCCTTAACTTTCTTGGGTGGAAGCTTCTATTCAATTTCTGTCTTGCCTTCTTTCTGGCAAAAAGTCGCTTTACTCAACCCGGTTGTCTATTTGATTAGTAGCTTTCGTTGGAGCTTTTACGGAATAGAAGATGTTCCGCTTTTGGTTAGCCTTGCGATGACCATCGCTTTTTTAGTGATATCGGTTGCGGTAGTCATTTGGATATTTAAAACAGGCTATCGCCTTAAAAAGTGATGGGCTTCTGTAGAATAAGTTTTATGAAACCAACCATCAAAATAGATTATGTATCCGATATAGCCTGCCCATGGTGTGCTGTAGGTCTAGGTAATCTCAATCAAGCAATTACCCAGTTAAGCGACAAAGCGAATTTTGAAGTGCACCTTCACCCTTTCGAGCTCAATCCCAATATGCCTTTGGGCGGTCAAGATGCGATTGAACATCTCACTGAAAAATATGGCTTAACTGTAGAGCAAGTCAAAGCCAACCAGGCCAATATTCGGCTCAAAGCGTCGGAAGCAGGATTTAAGTTTCATCCAGAGGGTCGCAAAAGGGTTTACAACACATTTGATGCTCACCGTCTTTTGCATTGGACAGGACAAGAGTTTGGACTTGAAAAACAAGCTATTCTCAAAAAAGAATTGCTCAATACTTACTTTTGCTTAGCCGTTAATTTGGATGATCAGAAAAACCTACTAGATGCAGTAACTCGTTCTGGTCTAGATCAGGACAGGGCCCAAGAGGTACTGACGAGCAAGGAATTTGCTAATGAAGTCCGCGCAGCAGAAGCTCTATATATCAACGCAGGTATCAGCTCAGTGCCATCAATCATTCTTAACGATCAATACCTTTTGCAAGGGGCTCAGCCCCCTGAGTCATTCATCAATGCATTTGAACAGCTAATCCAAAAGAGTTAAAAAATCCCCACCATTGCTGATGAGGGTTTATTTTTCTAGAGAGTCCACTAGCGCTTAACCAAAGACTAAAGGATTGCTTGGGAAGACTCAGAATTGAGTCATATAAGCAGAGCACTGACGCACTAATAGTAAGTAAGCGGAGTAGCCTTGCCCTTAAAAATTCGATATGAAAAAAGTGTGTACCCAAGGATTGTTGGCAGCACAATGATTGCACCCCAAAAAATAAACCAGAGCGATTCTGTTGCGGCGGCAGCCTGCCACAAGGTCATCCTCCCAATAATGACGTATGGGAAGATGCTATAAGCGATACCAAAGAATGCTAACCAAAAAATAGCGACGACACAGGCAAATGGCAACCACTCCCTCTTACTAGAGCCTTTTTCTATTGCGCAAATAAACTGGTTGGCAAGGAAAAACAGTATGGCGGTCGCAATGGGAATTGGGGAGAGCCACAGAATTTGTGGCCAAGCAAACCATTTATGCATGATTTCAGGACTGAAGTACGGCGTGGCAGCAGAGACTAACGCAATTCCAAATCCAGTAAGCCATAAACTGGTTTTAGCCCATCGAAAAGATTGCTGCTGAAGTTGTCCCTCAGTTTTTAAGATCAACCACGTTGACCCGAGAAGAATGTAACCTGCTGGCAAACAGATCCCAACTAGCAGCGAAAAGACCCAACCCAGAATTCCTGAATCAAAACCCACAATCAGCCGACCGATCATGATGCCCTGAGAGACAGAAGCAATTAGGCTGCCGATATAAAACAATAAGTTCCAAAGTGGCTTTTGCTCAATATTGACCTTAACTCTAAAGTCAAATGAGACTCCTCGCAAAATTAATCCAATTAACATTGCTGCCACAGGTAAATAGAGCTCCGTCAGGATTACCCCATGGGCTAGAGGAAACGCAACTAACAATAAACCAACACCTAATACGATCCATGTTTCATTGGCATCCCAAAATGGTCCAATCGATGCAATCATCATGTCTTTATTATGATCTGAAGCTCGATTAAGCAGCATTCCAATTCCTAGGTCGTAGCCATCGAGTACCACGTAAGACAGCATAGCAATGCCCATAGCCACAAAGAAAAAGAGTGGGAGCCAGATTGATGCCTGGGTGAGGTCAATGGATGTCATAGCTTAGGTCCTAAAGGGGCTCCATGAGGATTTAGATTTTTTCTCAAGCAGTGCAGTTGAATTATCTTTATCGTCGGCCTGACGAGCGAGATAAAAAACAACCCAAATATAAGCGGACAATAAACCCACATAAAGAATTAAATAAGCAAAGAGGGTAGAAAAGACCATACTTGTTGGCAAAGTGGTTGCGGCTTGTGCGGTTGTGAGCACTCCAGTAACTAAATATGGTTGACGCCCAATTTCAGTTACATACCAACCAGCCAAGACCGCAACCCAACCCGAAAAGGTCATCAACACTAAGCCCTTAGCCATCAACTTTGGTAGAGGTCGATTTTGACGCAACATCCAACGACCTAACCATGAAAAGAAGAGCATTAAGACGCCAACGCCAACCATAATCCGAAAGGCAAAAAATACAGGCGCAACAGGAGGAATCTTGTCTCCGAATTCATTTAACCCCTTGACCTCGCCATCCCAGCTATGGGTTAAATACAACGATGCCAACTTAGGAATGCTGATCTCATAGTCATTGGCATGAGTTTGTTGGTTAGGTACCGCAAAGATCACTGCAGGTACTCCAGAGCCGCCCTTCCAAATACCCTCCATAGCGGCTAGCTTTGCTGGCTGGTATTCAAGGGAGTTAAGGCCATGCTGGTCTCCAAGCATGATTTGTAGCGGTATTAAAACCGCTGCGATAGTAAGAGCCAATTTCATCACAACCACATTGGCTTGCGAGCGGCCATTACGTAGATAACGGTAAGCAGAAATACCAGCCAAGAAAAATGACACCGTCAGAAAGGAGGCTAATAACATATGCCCAAGGCGATAAGGCATTGATGGATTGAAGATGATGGCCATCCAATCAGCGGCATGTGCCCTGCCATCAATCATGATGAACCCCTGAGGGGTTTGCATCCATGAATTTAAAACAATAATCCAGAAAGCAGAAAGACTAGTACCAAAGGCTACTAGAAAGGTAGCCAACGTATGCACCCGTTGCGAAACACGCTTTGCACCAAAGAGCATGACGCCCAAGAAAGTTGCCTCCAGAAAAAACGCTGTTAAGACTTCGTAAGCCAATAATGGGCCAGCAATATTACCAACTGTTTCCATATAGCCGGGCCAGTTTGTACCAAACTGAAAACTCATCGTGATACCACTCACGACACCCAAAGCAAAAGTCAGGGCAAAGATTTTTATCCAGAATTGGTATGCCTCTTGCCAGAAATCCAATCCAGTTCTGTTGTGTTGAATCTTGAAATAAAAGAGGAACCAGCCCAATGCAATTGAAATTGTCGGGAATAAAATATGAAAGGAAATGTTTGCACCAAATTGAATGCGGCTATATATCAGCGAATCAAGCACGGTATATCCCAATGAAAGTGATAAGTTTTATTGTGGCACTAAATTTACCATTGCGTTGGATTAATCCCCCTACTCCAAAGCAAGCTCTTAACCCTGGAAAGGTTACCCAAAAACAAAACCCCCACCATTACTGATGAGGGTTTGCTTTTCTGGTGGGCCCACCAGGACTTGAACCTGGGACCAAAGGAGCGTATTTGGAAGTTAAGGGTCAGAACTGATTAAATGTCGCAAATTTATGCCATTTTGGTCGCTACAAATTTTGCAACAATGGGGCCAAATATTAAAACAAATAAAAACCTAGATAACTGCATAGACATTACAAAACTAGTATCTACAGTAGTTGTAGCTGCGATGACTGCAATTGAATCTGCACCACCTGGGCTTGATGCTAAATAGGAGGTAAATAAGTCGTAATCTGCCAAACGCCATAATCCAATAGCAATCAATCCACTCAATATTATTAAAGCGCTGATCGCAATCAATACTTGGGGTAATGATTGCCATGCATGCTTCAAAATAGCGCTATTAAAACGCAATCCAATACTCCACCCGATGATCGCATAGGTGGCAGTTAATAATAAAAATGGCAACTCAATGACAAGCAAACCAAAATACTGCAATGCAGTTGCTAGCATCATGGGTAAGAACATTGAGCCACCTGGTATAGCCAACTTATATGCCGCTGTCGAAATACCTACTGCAATAATCAAGGTTTTTGCCAAGTTTAAGCCATCCTCTACAAACCAATGAGTTGGGATTGATACTTGCATCACTCCCATTGACGTGTAAAAGTGGGCAATGATTGCTGCGATTGTGGTAACCATAGCCACACGTAGGTATTGCATGAAAGCTACCAATCGTACGTCCGCCCCATAAGACTCTGCCATCATCACCATTGCGGCGGCGGCTCCAGGAGCTAAGCCCCAAACAGCGGTACTGCCAGGAAAAATACCTCGACGCATCAAGAGCCACCCCAATCCCACGCTAGCTGAAAATACAGCTAAGGATACGATCACGAAAATAGGCCAATAATGTACAAGGGCATTAAGCGCCTGCGGCTGTAGACTACGAGCCATTAAGCAACCGATAACGCCCTGGGCTAACGCAAAATACCACTTTGGAATAAACAACTTCGCCCCATGAGTGGATAACAAAATAGCAGAAAACATACAAGCTAGCAAAATTGCAGCAGGAAAATGACCTAGATTTAAACAGAATGAAAGTAAGATGCTTAATATAAGCAATGCACTCCAATACATTGGGGTGCTAAATTGAGTAAAACGTAAATTCATTTCTCTAATTTAGATACTTTTAGTAGGCGGTTTAACTCAAGCAATCATGCGAATTAGATTTACAGGCAGTGATGAGAAAAAATTTGAAATAGTAATTACTCAACTTTTATATTATTTTCTTTAACAAATTTTTGCCAATAAGCAAGGTCTGCCATAAATACTTTGCTGAAGGCCTCAGGCTTTAAAGCTGTGATTTCCAAGCCCTCATCATTTAATCTGGTTTTTAATTCAGGATTTATAAAGGCTTTATTGATCGCCTGATACAACCGATCTACAACCGGCTTAGGAGTATTTGGAGGGGCAAAAAATCCAAACCAACTTAATAACTCAAATCCAGGAAGAATCTCGCTAATACTTGGAGTGGATGGTAAAGCTGCATTACGAGTCAAGCTTGAAACCCCAAGAGGGATAAGCGTCTTATTTTTAATTTGCTGCATAAAGGATGGAACAGTCCCAAATGAAAGATCAATTTGACCTCCGATAAGATCAGTAACCGAGCTCCCGCTACCCTTGTAATTAACCATCGTGATTTCAGAACCACTAGATTTCTCAAATAAAACAGCAGCCAAATGAGGTAATTGACCAACCCCAGAATTTCCAATACTGACTTTTTTTGGATTTGCCTTCGCGTAAGCAATCAGTTCTTTAAGATTAGTAAAGGGAGCTGAGGTACTGGATACTAACAATAAAGGGGAGCTTACTAGCTGAGTAACTGGGGTTAGTTTTGCGGTATCGTATGGCAGCTTAAATAACCATGGATTTACTGTGATGGCACGATTGGTCATCAAAATCGTATAGCCATCCGGCGGAGACTTTGCCATTGCATCGGTACCAATAATGCTGGAAGCTCCTGGCTTGTTTTCTACCAGCACAGAAACGCCCAAATCTGCAGCCATTTTTTCCGCTAATAATCTGGTGATGACATCTGAACCACCGCCCGGCGAAAAAGGAACAATGATCTTTATTGGCTTTATAGGAAATTCAGCGGCCAACACATTAACTGTTGAAAATAGTAATGAAAATGTCAATAATAAAAAGGGGTAGTACCGATGAACCATAATTGTTGCACCCATTTTTTAGAAATATCTAACCTACAAGGTCATGCTGAAAATTAGTTATCAACCTTAATACCAGCCTTAGCGATCACGCCACCCCAAAGTGTGTATTCCTTTTTGAGATACACTGCCATCTCCTCAGGGCTAGATGGTGTTGGATCCAGCCCTTGTTGTAACAAACGCTCTTTTATTTGAGGATCTCTAAGTGCTTTATTGATTGCATTATTGAGTTTATTTACTATTGCTGCGGGTGTCTTTGGGGGTGCAATAAATGCGTACCAGTTTGCAGCCTCGTAACCTGGATACCCTAACTCAGCAATGGTTGGAACGTTGGGCAATGCTTTAGAGCGAGAATGACTTGTCACAGCCAATGCAGTTACCTTGCCAGACTCGACTAATTGCTTAGCCGTAATGATTGTTGCAAAGAGGGAAGGAACAGTACCGCCGAGCAAATCATTAATAGCAGGGCCGCCGCCACGATAACCAATATGAACTAAATTAATTTTTGCTGTTGCTGCAAATAACTCTCCGGCCAAATGCCCGCCGCTTCCAGCACCTGAACTGCCATATGCTAATCCACCTGGTGTTTTTTCAGCAATAGCCACATAGTCGGCCAATGTTTTTGCCTTTAACTGCTGAGGGTTAATGATTAATGCATTACCGGAGGTCACACCTAATCCTATCGGGGTTAAATCTTTTAATGGGTCATACCCAAGCTTAAAAATATGAGGGCTATAGGCCAGAGGGCCCACCGAACTGAGCATAATCAAATACCCATCCGGCGGCGATTTAGAAATAATTTCTGTAGCAATATTACCACCTACACCGGGCTTGTTTTCAATCACTACTGGCTGGCCCAACTCCTTAGAGAGATAAGGCGAAATGATTCTTGCTGCAATATCTGTACCACCTCCAGGTGCAAAGCCGACATATAAGCGAATGGGTTTGCTTGGATAAACTTCCTGCGCATCAACATGCAAGGCAAAACAATAGAGGAAGAAAACAAGCAAGAGTCTAATGAGCATATTGGCTTTAAGTGATGCGATTAATAACTTATCCAATAAAAGATCGAATGGCTTTATAAATCAAATCTGGTCGCTCTTCTTGCGGGTAATGCCCAGTAGGAATATCAGTACCCTCGAGCTCATCAGCCCATTTTCCCCAAGCAGCAATCGGCTTAAAGTGTCGCCCACAATGGCTATTACTTCCCCATAGAACCATTACGGGACAGGCAATCTTTTTATTACCTAGATCTGCGGTATCCATTTCCAGATCGATGGAGACCGTCGCACGGTAGTCCTCACAAATAGCATGAATTTGCTCCGGGGTTGTGCATCGAGCATACTCAGCAAGCGCCTCAGGTGTAAAGATTTTTAAACCAACCCCTTTTTTATTTAATTTGTAATTGATGTAATAATTTAAATCGCTACATATTAACTTTTCAGGGAAAGGTTCTTTTTGCGCCATAAAAAACCAGTGGTAGGACTCAAGTCCCCATCCCATAGTTACGTTATTAAGCACCTCATGTGTAGGCACAATATCTAAGGGAATAAATTTAGTGACTTTTTCGGGATGATCTAAACACATCCTGAAACCAACCCGAGCTCCCCTGTCATGACCCACTACTGGAAATTGGTCAAACCCAAGCTGATTCATCACCATGACAGCATCATTTGCCATAGTGCGAAATGAGTATGCAGAGTGATCTCCACCGCCCAACGGTTTATCACTATCGCCATAACCTCGAAGGTCGATAGCTACTACCGTGTAGTGTTTAGCCAAGGTTGGCGCCACCTTATGCCAAGTTACATGCGTTAGTGGATTGCCATGTATTAATAGTAAAGGTGGTCCGCTACCCCCAATAACGCCATTAATATTGACTCCATCGCCTGGAAGCTTAAATGGCTTAAAGCCTTCCATTAACTTTTGGGTGTAAGGAATGAGTTCATCAAACTCTAAAGATTCGACATCAGTAGGGGTGTGTATTTTTTTTCTAGACATATGAAGTTCTTCTTATTGATTCTTTCTTGCTGTCGCAAGGTTAGCAATCACATCAAATGCTCTTTTCATAGCTCCAACGTTTGCAACACCTTTGCCTACAATATCGTATGCAGTTCCATGGGATGGGGTTGTATACAAAGTTTTCAAACCGCCCGTCAAAGTTACCCCCTCTGAGAAGCCAAGTAACTTTGTCGCAATTTGGCCTTGGTCGTGATACATGATCACCACCGCATCAAAATCGCCTGCACGCGCTTTCAAAAAAACGGTATCTGATGGAAATGGGCCTTCACAAGGAAGATTTTCTTGGCGTAAGCGCTCTAGAGTAGGCCGAATAATCTCAATCTCTTCACTGCCAAATAAACCACCTTCGCCATTATGTGGATTTAAAGCAGCAACACCGATACGCGGATTTGCCTTTCCTAGACCACGCATAGTTTCATGAGCCAATCTGAGCGCCCCCTCAATTCTCTCTGGAATGACTAGATCAACCGCCTGACGAAGGCTGACATGTGAAGTAACTCGGAATGTGCAAAATAATTTAATTAAGTTAACTTCGCCGTAATAGCCTTCATGGCCATTCCATTTGGCAAACATTTCATGCTCATCTCGATACTTCCAGCCACCCTTATTGAGCGCACCTTTATTGAGAGGGGCAAAACAAACAGCATCTATCTTTCCGTCATGCACTAAATCAGTCATAACCTTAAGCGTTTCACCAGTAAGCCGGCCTGACTCAATCGATGTCTCACCACGTGGGATAACGGCAGGATCGATATTTTTCAAATCGAGCATTTGAATTCCTGGCTTTGACCAGTCGATCTCATCTACATTTTCAACAACATTAACAGTCAGCTGAATTTTAGAATCGCTCATACCAACCTCAAGAACCCTTAAATCTCCTACCACCAAGATTCGAGCTTGCTCGTGCGCAGATGAGTCTGCAAGAAGTTTCACTGCAACCTCGGGACCAATGCCAGTTACATCACCTAGCATTAAGCCAATAATTGGCTTTTGACTCATAAAATCTCCTATCGCGAATCACTATTAAATTGTTTCTATGAATAAACTTTGATATATCACTTGAACCTATCTGCGAATTGCTCTTTTTTCTCTAGCTATAGGCAAACGTCAATTTAACACTAAATAATTCGTCTGATTAATTAATGCAGTGCAACAGACCAGGCAAGAGTTACTCTTAAACTTAAGCGGACAAGTTCACTCGACCACACTCCAGCAATACTTATTGAAGATATCACTCAAAAAAATACCAACCTTAAGGTTGGTATTTTTTAGTTGACCCATTAGGACTTGAGCTCATTGCTAAAACCTGAGAGCTTATGAAGTTCTCCTAAAATTCAAACCACCCCTCTAGCTTTCATCTCAGCAATATTTTCAGGTGTGAACCCTAACTCTCCGAGTAATTCATCTACATTCTCGCCAACTCGTGGTGGAACTTTATTTAACATTGGTCCATCAGATTGAAACTGAAATGCAGATTTTGGTACTCGAATATTTCGACCCAAACCACTGTCATCCCGTGAGAACTCACCAAAAAATTGTCTGTCTATAACTTGGGCACTTTCCATTACCCTTGGAATAGTTAATACCTCAGCAGCTGGTACGCCAGCATTATTAATGATTGACTCCCAATTACATGCAGAATCCTTAAATAATGCCCCCTGAATTGCAGCGCGCAATATTTCAGTATGATCTCTTCGGCTTGCAGCATCTTTAAAGCGCTCATCACTCAGCATCGCACCTAGCCCAATAGCTTCAAGTAAATGGACGAATTGATGTTGCTCATTAATAGCAATAGCAAGTAAGCCATCTGCAGTTTTAAATGTTGTTGAAGCAGGAGATCTACTTGGGGCCTCATTTCCCCTAAGGGTAGGTGGATTTCCAGTATTCACATACGTAGTTAAGATGCTAGACATTAAAGCCATACAACTATCTAACATTGAAATATCAATATGCTGTCCCTTACCATTACGCGAGCGCTGAAAAAGTGCTGCGGATATGGCATATGCGCCTGCCAGACCCATTGCATAATCCACCACAGGTGGTCCTGACTTTAGAGGCCCACTTTCAGGGGTGCCAGTAATACTCATAAATCCTGCTGCCGCTTGTATCACGCTGTCATATGCGGGGTAGCGCGCCTTTGGTCCTGTTCTTCCATAGCCGGTCATAGAGCAGTAAATAATATCTGGCCTTACCTTGCAAACTTGCTCGTAGCCAAGATTTCTTTTTTCCATTGAGCCTGTGCGTAAATTTTGCACAATGACATCTGCAGTAGCAGCTAGTTTTAGAAAAATCTCCTGGCCCTCTTTACTATCGAGGTTAAGTGTCAAGGATCGCTTATTTGCTCCTTGAGTTAAGAATGATGGGGACATCCCCATGTTACCCAATTGAGCGTCGCCTTCAGAGCGCCAACGCGTAGACTCACCTTTAACTACCGGCTCAATTTTAATAACATCTGCGCCCAATAATGCCAATTGGTATGAAGCATAAGGACCGGCCAAAACTCTGGTCACATCAAGAATGCGGATTCCATCAAATGCCTGCATCGCTCTTCTCTTTATAAATTAGTTTAATTAATCAAAAGCCTTGACTCCACCCGCAACAATCAGTCGGCTCCAAAATCCAGCATCTTTTTTTAGAAATGCTTCAAATGCTGCTGGCGAGCTGGATACTAGAGCCTCAGTACCTTCCGCTTCCAGCGAGCGCCTAACTGAAGAATCAGCCATGACAACTTTTAAAGCAGAATAAATTTTATTAATAATTTCTTGGGGTGTACCTGCAGGAGAAAAAATACCATTCCATTGATAGATTTCATAATTAGGCAAACCAGCTGACTTCATTCCGAGTAAACCCGGCATTAATGGAGAAGGTTCCTTACTTGTTACCGCAAGACCAAGCAACTGTCCAGAGCGGATCAACTGCATCACTGTTGGTGTAGTTGCAAATGTTAGTTGAGACTCTCCACCAACTACAGAGACTACGGCAGACGACCCACTCTTAAAAGGAATATGTGTCATTTTTACATTAGCAACCTCATTAAATAGTACTCCCGCAAAATGGGGGCCTGACCCAATTCCAGAACTTGAAAAGTTGAGCTTTCCTGGCGATGACCTAGCAAGCTCAATTAACTGAGATATGGATTTGACTCCCAAATCTTTATTTACTGCTAGCACTAAGGGAGCTATGGTGATCTGTGAAATGGGCGCCAACTCTGATAGTCGATAGTCTGCTTTTGAGTTAAGGGCCGGGTAAATTAATACACTACTCGCACTAGAAATTAGCAATGTATATCCATCTGGTTTAGCTTTCGCTACATAGGAAGCTGCAGCCGAACCTCCAGCCCCGGGCTTATTCTCAATGATTACAGGCTGCCCCAAAACCTTACCAAGAGAGGGTCCTATTGCTCTTGCGACCAGATCTGTGCCGCCACCTGGAGCATATCCAACAATTATCCTTATAGGTCGATCAGGATAACTTTGCGCATTAGCCCATCCACTCACTAGAAAGACAATACAAATTAAAGGCAACCTTATAAGATGCATTAAGAACTCTCGTGTTAGTTTGTAAAACGACTAATATACCCATTAGTCCAGAAAGTTGGTGATTTTCCTCAAGGGATAGCAAACCCCCACTATTTCTGATGAGGGTTTGTGTACGACTCGACACATAGTTAACACTTTATACCGGACACATACTTTACAGTTTTTGGCATAGGAGGGACCACTCTATGCCGTGGAATGAAAGTACGAAGATGGATGAAAAGCTCAAATTTGTGTCGCGTTACCTCGATGGCGAGAAAATTACTACCCTGTGCCAGGAGTTTGGAATCTCCAGAGTCACTGGCCATAAAATCATTGATCGTTATAAAGACAGTGGTTTAGAAGCCTTTACGGATCGATCAAGAAGGCCCTTTAGGCAAGCCAATCGGCTGCCCTTCCAGGTCGAGCAACTGATCGTGAACCTCAAAAAGGAGTTCCCGACCTGGGGCGCTCCTAAATTACGAGAACGATTGCACACCCACTATCCAGAACTGGCACTGCCTGCCAAGAGTACGGTACATGCCGTTCTCGATCGCCATGGTCTAGTGAAGAAGAAACGGATGCGCCGCCATCCCAAGCTTACCGGGACCAACTTATCCGATCTCAAAGAGCCCAATGCCCTATGGTGCGTGGATTACAAGGGCGAATTTATGCTCGGTAATAAGCGGTACTGCTATCCCTTAACCGTAACGGACTATGCCTCTCGCTTTTTGATTTGCTGTGAAGGTTTGGAGAGTACTCGTGAAGCGCAGGCTTTTACGGTCTTTGAGCAACTCTTTAAAGAGTATGGGCTGCCAGGCTCCATCCGCTCAGACAACGGCGTGCCCTTTGCCTGCGCTAATGCGCTCTATGGTTTAAGTAGTCTATCGGTATGGTGGTTGCGCTTAGGCATTGGTATTGAGCGCATCAAGCCCGGCAATCCTCAGCAAAATGGTCGCCATGAACGCATGCATTTAACGCTCAAGCAAGCGACGACTAAACCCCCTGCCAAAACACT
Organism: Polynucleobacter sp. AP-Latsch-80-C2; assembly: GCF_018882185.1. Lineage (GTDB taxonomy): Bacteria > Pseudomonadota > Gammaproteobacteria > Burkholderiales > Burkholderiaceae > Polynucleobacter. The sequence goes on from NZ_JACVOY010000007.1 coordinate 102,196, forward strand.
TTTGCAACAGCAAGATAAGTTCGAAGACTTTATCTATGAGTACAACTATGAGCGGCCCCATCAAGCACTGGAGATGAAAAAACCGGCACAGCTCTATACCCCCTCGACCCGAAAATACGAAGGGCTGCCCGATGTGAGTTACCCCTTCCACGACAAAACAGTGACCGTGACCAACTGTGGGCGCATCTGTCTTGATGGCAAGAAGATTCACTTTAGTACTGTGTTCGCTGGTCATGACGTGGGCCTGCGACAAGTCGATGAAGACGTGTGGTTAGTGAGCTTTATGGATTACGATATGGCTTACTTTGATATGGAGTCTTCAAGGGTACAAGCCCTAGAAAACCCATTTGGTCCCAAAGTATTGGGGATGTGATTGGTAAATGTGTAAACCATGTGGTCGGTACCGGACGTAAAGCATGTGTCCGGTACGTACCTTGATTTCATTGGTGGGCCCACCAGGACTTGAACCTGGGACCAAAGGATTCCGGTTTGTGTAGCTTTCGCTACTCCCTGGACTATGCCTTCATCATATTCAAACTTAACATCTGAACTTAGATGGGTGCCGTCTAGTCTCTACACGTTCAAAGTAATTTCTTACTAAGCTTCGCTCGGCGTTAGCGTATTCATTACTGAACTTAGCTTTCTCCGAATTTGACACCATCCCTTATGCAGTTTCCAAACATAAGGTACAACTTTCGCTATGAGTCCTCTGCTCTAACCAACTGAGCTATAGGCCCTAAAACTGTTTTTACTACACACCTTTTGAGGGATGTTTTACTACTTAAAACCACATAAAAACCGCATTTACTACACACCATGAAAAATGCCCTGGTGTGTAAGTGGTGTGTAGTGAATTTTAACCACCAAATTCACCACTAACCTCTTGAATCTATTGAGGTCTTAACTACAAGACCCCTAGGGCTTCTTTCTTATGAGAGCAGAAGCCCATGATAGAACCATATAAACAGGGGCTCTGCGGGTGGTCAGTGTCGGTGTGTAAGCAAATGTGTAAGCAAATTCACTCATTTACTAGAAGAGCTAGCTCACTCTTTGGTTTCGAAAACCACAAGAATTTTGGAGCAACCATCTAGCACTTCGTTGTTCCAAAGTTCTTCTTTGAAGATTGATAAGCGTTACTTAAAGTAACGCTTATATAGCGAGGGGCAGCTAACGAAAAAAAGCCACCCGAAGGAGGCTTTTAACTACTACCAACTACTTTCAAAAGTTGGGGATTTAATGCATAAAGTCTTATGAAAATTGAAATCCAGGAATAACTGTTGCTTTGTTTGCACTTTCTCCGTACTGGATAAGGTCGCCAATCATTTCAGCAGTACATGCAGATAGAGTCCAGCCTAAGTGTCCATGACCAGTGTTGTAATAGACATTGTCCTTATTTCCCTTGCCTACCTTAGGCATCATATTTGGCATCATTGGGCGTAAACCAGCCCAAGGAACTACTGAACGCGTGCTCACTTCAGGGAAACACTGATTAACCCAATCTACTAGTGGCTTAATGCGATCAGAACGAATATCGCGATTGATGCCGTTAAATTCTGCGGTGCCCGCAACCCTGAAGCGATCTACTCCAAGACGACTAGTAACCAATTTTGTTTCATCATCTAAAAGGCTTACATTTGGCGCACCATCTTGACTAGCTTTGTCAGTTAAATTAACTGTAATTGAGTATCCTTTTACCGGGTAAACATTGACTCGATCACCTAATTGGGATGCAATATTGCGACTGCCAACACCCGCACAAACAACAACATTATCAAATACGAGTTCATTAGATATGCCGTCTTTAGTAAGCGTTAAATTCACACGATTACCATCAGACTGAACAGAACTTACTTCATGCTCATAAATAGTTTTAACACCTAATCCTGCGGCAGCCTCAGATAGGCCAAAGGTAAATTTATGAATATCGCCTGTTGAATCACTTTCTGTGTAATAGCCACCATAGTATTTTCCAGCTAAGGTTGGCTCTACCTCTTTCATCTCCTGAGGTGTTAAAGCAACGCGCCCTAAACCACCCTCATTCAACATGTTTGAGACATTGCCTGCATGATCAAACCCAGCCTTGTCTCTATATATATGCAGTATTCCTTCGCGCTTTAGATCGAAATCAATACCTTCCTGCTTAGCCCAAGCAAACAAATGCTTGCGCGCCTCTATAGCCATATGGGTTGTTTTAACGGTGTTGCTTTTATAGTTTGGAATTGAGGCAATGAACTCAGCGAACCATGAAGCTTTGTGCCAATCTGGCTTGAGGTTAATAAGGAGTGGTGCATCTTTTTTAAATACCCACTTCATTCCCTTCATGATGGTTGACCAATGTGTCCATACCTCTGCATTCGAGGCAGATAATTGGCCGCCATTTGCAAATGAGGTTTCCATACCCGCATAACGATGACGCTCAATTAAAGTGACGTCGAATCCGCGCTTTGCTAATACGTATGCAGTTGTGACGCCTGTGATGCCGCCACCAATGATGACAAATGATTTCATTTCAAGATCCTTAAAACGTCGAGGTTATTCTTAGGCATACGCCATAGAAGCCCCCTCTGTTCTGGACCTGAGAGATTCGCAGCCTTAAATGACTGCTTGCTCCTTCGGTGTATTGGCTGACTAAGCCAACAACTCTTCAGAGTTTATAAGCAATATCGGTTCATTTGCCTGAGAGTTTCCGGGGCGGTTGCTCCTTCGGCGTTGCATATAACTTCTATGCAATCTCTCCCGATATTACAAAAACTATACTATTTGCAATCCCTACCATGTTGCCATGGTAGGGATACTTACCTCTACTACACTTAATAATTCAAATTCTAACTAAATCAGAAAGTATGGCGAACACCCAAAGCAAATGCAGATGCATTTAGAGCTGGATTTACAGGAGCAGCCGAGCTTAAATTGTTTGAACCATAGATACCATAGAGATTTGTACGCTTAGATAAATAGTAGTTCAAGCCAGCTTGCCACGCTACAAAATTAGCAGATGGGTTGCTTGCGCCGAATGAAGTTACGCGACCATTACCGATATTGGCCCATCCTTCGATCGTTGGTGTAATGTAAGAACGAACACCGATCTGTTGTGCACGGCGCTGAGCATAGTAATTAGTGCTCACTGTGCTTGTATCTTTACGATTTACATATTGTAAGTAAGCCTTCAAGATGCCAAAGTCATAGGTAACTGCGGCATATGCTTGGTTGTCTTGTGTATTTACACCACCAGCTGTTTTTGTCCAGCCCGAAGGAGCTGGGTTAGTCAAACTAAGGCCTGGTACAAGATCGTATGACTTCAAACGATTAACTGCAGCAACTACATATAACTTGTCCCAAGTATAGTCAGCCTTAACGCCCCAACCAGTGTGGTTTACTGTTGTTGATGTTGTATTTGTAGGAGAAACACTTGTGCCATTCTGGACATACATAGCACCCAGGGTTGCGCCGCTGAAGCTATCTGATTGAACAGTTAATGTATTTGAAGTGCGGACAGTTAAGCCATCAGATGTATTGCCTGGTCCACCTGCAGCAGCAAAAGGAGCGGCACCAGGATTTCCAAGCTGACCAATTGATGATGATGGATATACAGCACTACCAATCATGGTATTTGCTTGACCAACGTCACTTGCAGCCAGCGCATTAAACACTTGTGTGTACTGAGTACCCACAGCAAAGTTACCTAAACCATTTTTCTTCAAACCAACGAAAGATTGACGGTTATTCCAAGTAGATGCATTTTCATTAGATGGTTGCAAACCTGTTTCAAAGGTGAAGAATGCGGACATACCGCCACCTAGATCTTCTGTACCTTTGAACCCTAAACGACTTGGTGATTCAGCTGATTGCCCAATAATGCTATTGGAAGCTTTTGCTGTTGTTGACTCACCAGAGCCATCTGACTTTTGATTGATGTAAGCAGCATCCAAAATACCATAAATAGTTACATTGGATTGCGCTTGAGCTGCACCAGCAACAGCTGTTAGGGCTGCAATCGATAATAGCGACTTTTTCATTTCTTACTTTCTCCTAATTGAACTACTTCTTGCAAATCTAAAATGTCAAGATTTCCCTTCAGCAAAAGCCAGAGAGGCCCCCTCTGTTTTAGACCTAAGAGATTCACAGATAATTCATATCTGCTTGCTCGTTTGGTGATACTGATTGACGAATCCTCAATATCTTTTCAGAGTTCACATAATCACTTCGGTTCATTTGCCTGAGAGTTTCCGGGGCGGTTGCTCCTTCGGCGTTGCATATAACTTCTATGCAATCTCTCCCGAGAGTGATTTCAATACCTTTACTGCCAATTCTTTAATAAGGTTTCGCTAATTCACCCCGAAACTGCACATTAATCTTTCGAAGCTCCACCGAATTAGCTATATCTGTTACGTATTACTTTCGGATAAATCAACTCTAAATAAGAGTTTTTGATTAGTCCAAGACTCATTTGGTATCTATTTCATACTTAAAAGGTATGTATAGTGAAATAAGATCTCAGGACTAATTTTTCAAAAATTGCTTAACTAGCTCACTCCAAAAACGCGCTCCAACTGTAATATTTCCATCATTAAAGTCATATGCCGGGTTATGCACCATGCAAGATCCTGGTGTATCGCCATTCCCTATAAATAAGTAGGATCCGGGAACACGCTCTAGCATGAATGCAAAATCTTCACTCCCTGTAAGAGCCGGTCCTTGACGCGTAATCCCTTCTTCACCAAATATTCCAGCGGCAACATTTCTAGCAAACTCTGTTTCAGCAGAAGAGTTCACTAAAACGGCATATCCCTTTTTCCATTCAATCTCTGCAGTTAAGCCAAAGCTCTCCGCTTGGGCAAGGACAAGTCCTTTAATGCGACGCTCAAGATCCGCCCTAACCTTAGGGTCTAAAGCGCGGACACTCAGCTCTAGATTTGCTTGGGATGGAATCACGTTATTTGCATGACCAGCATTAAACGCTCCAACCGTAATAACAGCTGCTTGCTGCGGATCAGTATTTCTTGAAACAATCGTTTGCAACGCCATGACGATAGATGACGCAGCAACGATTGGATCGCTTGCCTTGTGTGGCAAACCACCATGACCACCAACACCCTGAATTTTGATCGAGACATAGTCGCTTGAGGACATAGCAGAACCATCTCGAAATACAAAGTGCCCTACCGGATAGCCTGGCATATTGTGAATGGCAAAGATGGAGTCACAAGGAAAGCGGTCAAATAAGCCATCCTCAATCATTCGCAACGCACCGCCACCACCTTCTTCAGCAGGCTGAAATATTAAGTTCACGGTGCCATCAAAATCTTTATTCTTGGCAATGTCTTTTGCAGCTGCTAATAGCATGGCTGTATGACCATCGTGTCCACAAGCATGCATCACGCCGTGATTTTTACTGCTCCAAGAAGCGCCACTTTTCTCTTCAATTGGCAATGCGTCCATGTCAGCACGAAGACCAACGGAAATCTGGCTTTCGCCGCATCTCAGAACGCCGACAACCCCAGTTCCACCAATGCCCTCAAATACCTCATAGCCAAACTCTTTAAGCTTTTCAGCTACAAGCTTCGCTGTACGAAGCTCTTCAAATGCCAACTCTGGGTGCCGGTGAATATCTCTTCTAATAGAGATGAATTCTTCAAGCGCTTGATCATTCATTGCATTCATTGGAATTAAGATTTTTTTGAAATACGTTACTGAGGCTGAAGATTGATTGATTTAGCAATCGCTCTGAACTGAGCCGTACCATCGCCATAAATCTTCGTTAAATCATTTAATGAAAGTGGTTTTGCAATCAATAAGCTATTGGCATCAAGGCCCGCCTTAACGGTGGGCTCTTCAAGCACTTCTGAAATAGCAGTATTTAGAGTCTGAACGATGGCATCTGGAGTTTCCTTCTTTACAAAGTAGCCCGTCCAGATTGAATAAACAAATTCTTTAAGGCCTTTGCTTTCCGTAATGGCTGGATAATTTTTGACGCTATCCAATCTCTTGGAGTTCAGCATAGCGAGCACTTTAATTCTTCCTTGCTTACCTAACTCATCAAAAGACTTGCCATAGGGAGCCAAGAAGAAATCAATCTGTCCACCCATAAGATCTTGTAACGCAGGACCCGCCCCCTTATAAGGAACATGGGTCATCGGAATATTCGTTGTCTTAGATAATTGTTCGCCCAAGAGGTGATAAAAAGAACCTGGGCCTACACTTGCATAAGATAATGGCTTGCCTTCTTGTGCAGATTTCTTTGCAAATGCCAAAAATGAATCGACATCTTTAACCGGCATATCACCTCGTACTAAAAAGGCAATTTGCGCAGAGCCAATCATTTGAACCAATCGAAAATCTTCGCTTTTAAATTTAATTGCTGAGTTAGCTAGAGGCCCAAGAATTAATTCATTCGGGGAGCCCTGCATCACTAAATATCCATCAGCAGGACTATTTAAAAGTTTTTGAGCAGCAATTCCGCCGCTAGCCCCGCCAATATTCTCAACAATCACGGGTTGGCCCATTTTTTTGGCGAGAGCGGGACTCACGATCCTCGCAATAACATCGGAAACTCCACCTGCAGGATAGGGAACCAATAGGCTAACAGGTCTATTTGGATAGACATCAGCATTTGCGCTGCCCATCAAAACTAGACTAGAAATTAGCAAACCGGCAATTTTAAGAACATTCAACATGGCACACCCCACTAGATAAGTTAAGTCATTCTAGGTATAAGAATTATTAATGTCTAATGCATTCTTATACTAAAATGTATTAATTAAAGTAATAGTTATAAATCCTTAAAAATGACCCTTACACAGCTAAAACACATGGTTGAACTGGCAAAAACAGGTTCTTTCGTTAAATCTGCTGAGAATCTATTTTTAACCCAACCCGCCCTAACCAGAAGCATCCAATCTCTCGAAGAAGAATTAGGGGGGAAATTATTTGACCGACAAGGAAGACATAGTGCTCTAACCGTCTTAGGCGAGGAGATTTTCGATCGCGCTCAGGTTATGCTAGATTTAGCCAAAGAGTTAAAAAGTACTAACAAGAGTTTCACAAAAGGCTTGACCGGCAAGTTGAGAATAGGAATGGGATCTGGGCCAGGAGCCATCCTCATGACTCCTCTTCTTCAACATATTGCGATTAATTACCCTCACCTTCACATTGAAGTCGTGCGCGGCACAACGGACATGCTGGTGGAATCATTAAGATCCAGAAAATTAGATGCTTTAGTGATTGACTCCAGATCTTTAAAGCCCGCAATAGACCTGAAGTCTGAAATTATTTATGAAACACCAGGCGCCTTCATGTGTCGACCAGATCATCCACTGGCTCAAATGAAAAAAGTTAGCATTAAGGATTTAGAAAAATATCCCGTAGCCTCTACCCCGCTTAGCGATGAAGTGGAGCGCATTCTCATAGATCGATACGGGGTAAATGCAAACTTAGAAAAGCTGATTAACATTAAATGCAGCGAAATATCGAGCTTAGTGGATATAGCCAATAAGAGTGATGTGGTGCTTTTAGCCATTCGGCGGGCAGCAATTAATTTACATGAGTTAAAAATTACGCCAAATCTTAATGCAACAGCTAGATTTGGATTCGTTACCATCGCAAATCGCTCAGACCCTCCATTACTAAAGCATATTAGAGTTTTTATTGAATCAAATCTCGCAGATGGCATTGCAAAAGTAACCTAGCACTCACTCCATTTTTACAACCACCTAATACTTCATCTAGTCCGCCTTAATATTATTTAAGGTGATTACCTTACCCCAGCGATCAATTTCTTTACTTAAATATCGACTCATTTCCTCAGGAGAGGATCCAATGGGCTCTGCGCCATTGTTTTCAAACCTCTCCTTCACCTCCGGAGAGCCCATACTCGCAATTAATGTGGTATTTAATTTTTGTACAACTGCCTTTGGAGTATTTGCTGGTACGAAAACTGCAAACCACGGAGTGACGTCATATCCCGGCAATCCAGATTCTGCAATCGTGGGTACGCCAGGTAAAGACTTTGAGCGCTTTGAGGTAGTTAAACCAAGTGGCCTTAGCTTACCTGATGCTATATGAGGTTTAGCTGAAGTAATGCTATCAAACATATAGTTCACTTGCCCTCCAATCAGATCCGTTACCGCGGGACCGCTACCTTTGTAGGGAATGTGTTGCATGTCTATTTTCGCCATAGAAGTAAACACTTCTCCAGCCAAATGAATTGAAGTGCCATTACCAGCGGAGGCATAGTTGAGTTTTCCAGGCTCTGCCTTAGCATTAGCGATCACGTCTGAAACATTTTTGACATTAGGCTGAGTTGAATTAGTCACCAATACATTAGGAACAATTGCAATTAAACTGACGGGTGAGAAATCCTTGACTGGGTCATAGGTCAATTTGGGGTACAAAAATTTATTAGTTGCCATCCCAATAGAAGTAATTAATAAGGTATAGCCATCAGGCTCGGCACGTGCAACCAACTCTGAACCAATATTTCCACCGGCGCCTGGTTTGTTTTCTACGATGATGGGCTGACCTAAAGACTTGGAAGACTTATCCGCTAATGCACGAGCGATAACGTCCATTGCTCCACCAGGTGGGAATGGCACAATCCATTTAATGGACTTATTAGGCCACTCCTGTGCACTCGCTACCCCAGAGCACAGAAGCACCAATACTATTCCTAGAGCTATGGTGGAGAAACTGAATTTGGCTTTATTTGCCATCGTGACCCTTTCTGCCGGCCAGAGATATTGCAATACAAGCAATAGCGCCAGGTATGGCAAATGCGTAGAAATTAAATTCCAATGGCAAGCTCAGACTTAGTAATGTGCCACCTAGTACTGGACCCAAAATGGCACCAACGCGACCAATTCCTGAGGCCCAACCAATACCAGTGGAACGAATTTTTAATGGGTAGTATTGCGCAACATAGGCATAGAGTAAGATTTGAGAGCCAATTGTGGTTGCACCTGCTATTGTAACTAAGAGATTCAACACAATGAATGGGCTCTTGACACCTAAGAGGCTAATTGAAGCGGCAGCACAAATAAAGAAAATGGTAAGTACCTTTCGCGGGTGAAACTTATCAGCCAGCCAACCACCTCCAACCGCTCCAAAGATAGCGCCAATGTTTAGCACCATCAAGAACATTAGGCTTGAACCCATCTCATAGCCAGCTTTGTTCATTAGCTTTGGCAGCCAAGATCCCAAGGCGTAAACCATTAATAGGCACATAAAGAATGAAGTCCAGAACATTAAAGTACTTAACACGCGACCATCTTTAAACAATGACACCAAAGGTACAGAGCTAGAGGCCTTACCTAATGGATAGATATATTCGCTAGAAAGCAAGGTGCCGCGCTCTGGGGCAATTTTTTTTAATATTTTTCCAGCATCAGAGTTCCGATTCGATTTAATCAAAAAGCCAGGTGACTCAGGCAGATAGTAAAGAATGATTGGTAGCAGCAAGAATGGAATAATGGCAACGAAAAAAACTGAAGGCCAGCCATAGGTAGGAATCAAGAAAATTCCCACTCCGGCAGATAACATCCCTCCAACAGAATAGCCGCTAAACATAATTGTCACGAGTAGACTGCGAATTTTCTTTGGAGAATACTCGGTCATCAATGCAACCACGTTTGGCATTACACCGCCAATACCAAGACCAGCAATAAATCTACAAATACCAAACTGGGTTAAGTTTTCAGCAAACCCGTTAATAAAGGTAAATAGGCTAAACAATGTGACACACATTGCAATGGTTTTCTTTCTGCCGATCTTATCCGAAAGCGGCCCAAAGAACATGGCTCCAAACATCATGCCAAATAATGCATAGCTACCCAATGTACCGGCCTGCATTGGTGATAACTGCCATTCAGCCATTAGCTTGGGCAAAACGACACCGTAGATTACAAGGTCATAACCATCAAAGATAATGATAAGACCACACCAAAATAGTAGACCCCAATGGAATTTACTAAATTTCGCCTCATCTATTAGTTTATGAACATCAATTTGACTCATGATTTTGTATCTCCAATTCTTTTTTTGGTAAGTTTGCAAAAAATTTCTTTAATACATTGTTAAATTCATCTTCTGCCTCAATGTTTGAAATATGAGATGCAGAGATTTCGCTTAGTTGTGAATGTTGAATTTGAGACTGAATATATTGGGCATCGCTCAAAGTGGTAACTGGATCTTTAGTGCCAGAAATATTGAGTGTTGGAATGGTGATCTTTGAAATACTCTCCCTGAGGTCCTCTACTGCAAGCGCTTCACAGCAGCTGGCATACCCTTCTGGATTCATATTTTTTAAATTCACTAGCAATTCATTCACTGCTTTCGGATATAGCCCAAAGAACTCTGGTGAAAACCATCTCGAAGGCGCAGATTCGGCAATTATGCTTAGCCCCTGCTTTCTGACCAGTGCAGCCCTTTCAATCCATGCGGCCTCTGTACCAATTTTTGGCGCTGTATTGGCAATCACCAAAGCTTCTATTCTCTGTGGCGCATGGATGGCCAACCATTGGCCAATGAGACCACCCATGGATATTCCACAAAACATTGCTTTATCAATACTGAGGTAGTCAAGCAGACCCAATACATCATTTGCTAACTGCTCTATCGTGTACGGTCCCTTTGGGGTGGCAGTTAATCCATGTCCTCTAGTGTCATATCGAATGAGGTAGAAATCGCGCCTCAAAATTTCTAACTGCCCATCCCACATAGAGTGATCGGTTCCTAAGGAATTTGAAAAAATAATTACTGGCTTATGTGGATCGCCATCGGTCAAGTAAAAAACATCAATTCCATTAATATGTGCAATGCTCATTAAAGCTCCTAAACTCTTTCAATAATTAATGCAATGCCCTGGCCCACACCAATACACATAGTGCAAAGTGCGTACTTACCATTAGTGCGAATGAGTTGATACATTGATGTAGTAACCAATCTCGCACCCGATGCTCCTAAGGGGTGTCCGAGAGAAATTGCACCTCCATTTGGATTAACATGGGCAGCGTTATCAGGAAGGCCGAGATCTCGTGTCACGGCCAAGGCCTGAGATGCAAATGCTTCATTCAATTCAATAACATCCATCTGACTGAGCTTTAACCCGGCCTTACTCAATACCTTCTTGACTGCTGGAGATGGGCCAAAGCCCATAATTCTAGGAGCGACGCCTGCTGCTGCTATAGCAACAACGCGTGCTTTTGGAGTTAAGGAATGTTGCCTAACTCCCGCTTCGGAAGCCATAAGCAATGCGCAAGCGCCATCATTTACGCCCGATGCGTTTCCGGCAGTTACTGTTCCACCCTGCTTAACAATACTTTTTAGAGAGGCCAAAGTTTCTAGGGTGGTGAGACGTGGGTGCTCATCCTCAGAGAACACAACAGGGTCACCCTTTTTTTGCGGAATATTGACTGGAATAATTTCATCATCAAAAATTCCTGCTGCCTGCGCCTTCGCAGTTCGCTGTTGACTGGTAAATGCAAATAAATCTTGATCCGCACGAGTAATTCTAAAATCCTCAGCAACGTTTTCCGCTGTCTCAGGCATAGAATCAACTCCATAATGGGCTTTCATTAATGGATTAATAAAACGCCAACCAATAGTTGTATCTTCAATTTTTGCCGAACGCGAAAAAGCAGAATCTGCCTTACCCATTACAAATGGTGCGCGCGACATACTCTCCACGCCGCCCGCAATCATTAAATGGTTACCGCCACCTTTAATCGCATTTGCTGCTACGCCGATTGCATCCAGGCTTGATCCACATAATCTATTAATAGTTGAACCAGGTACTTCAACTGGAAGTCGCGCAAGTAAGGAGGCCATTCTGGCAACGTTTCTGTTGTCCTCACCAGCCTGATTCGCACAACCATAGATGACATCATCTAAAGCAGACCAGTCAACAATATTGCGCATCATTAATGCTTGAATTGGGAGGGCCGCCAAATCATCCGCCCTTAAGGAGGAAAGCGATCCGCCGTAACGGCCAAATGGCGTTCTAATAGCATCGCAAATATAGGCGTTTGAGAGATTTTTCATTATTGAGCCATGAATAAAGGTGCGTCAGTGAGTTTTTTGAGTTCGTCCAAGGTGAGCCCAGGAACCATTTCACTCACAATCAAACCCTTTGGCGTAACATCGATAACAGCAAGATCTGTGTAGATGCGATTTACGCAACCCATACCGGTAAGTGGGTATGTGCATTTCTCAACAATCTTTGCCTCACCATTCTTAGTGACATGCTCCATAGTGACAAATACATTTCTTGCGCCAATTGCTAAATCCATCGCCCCACCTACAGCGGGAATCGCGTCTGGTGAACCGGTATGCCAATTAGCCAAATCACCGTTTTGAGCAACCTGGAATGCCCCAAGCACACAGATGTCGATATGGCCACCACGCATCATCGTGAACGAATCGCCATGATGAAAGTACGAACCACCTTTTAGCAAGGTGATAAATTCTTTACCAGCATTAATCAGATCAGAATCTTCTTTACCTTTTTCTGGCACTGGGCCCATGCCAAGAACACCATTCTCGCTTTGTAAAAATATTTCTTTATTCGGATCAAGATAATTGGCAATTTTTGTAGGCAAACCAATGCCCAAATTGACGTAAGAGCCTTCTGGAATATCCTGAGCCACTCTTTGAACAATCTGCTCTCTTGTTAAACGTTGATATGCCATAGTTATTTCCCCTTCACAGCAACAACGTGCTTTACAAATATTCCTGGAGTAATGACATGCTCGGGATCAATATCTCCTAAAGCCACCACCTCATTCACTTGTGCAATCGTGCATTTCGCTGCCGTAGCCATAATCGGGCCAAAATTTCTGGCGCTCTTTCTGTAAGTCAGATTGCCCCAGCGATCACCTTTAAATGCCTTAATGAGTGCAAAGTCGGCATGAATCGGATACTCAAGTACATATCCTTTGCCATTAATCATCTTGCTTTCTTTGCCTTCAGCCAAGAGAGTGCCAAATCCTGTTGGGGTATAGATAGCACCAAGACCAGCCCCTGCTGCTTGAATACGAGCTGCTAAGTTACCTTGCGGGACTAATTCGAGTTCAATTTTTTTTGCGTAGTACAACTTATCAAACTCATAAGAGTCGGATTGCCTTGGAAATGAACAGATAATCTTCTTTACTTGCCCCGCTTTTAATAAGGCAGCTAAGCCAAGATCACCATTTCCAGCATTGTTGTTTACTACTGTTAGCTCTTTGGCTCCATGCTCAATTAAAGTATCAATTAACTGCGCAGGCTGACCAGCCGTCCCAAAGCCCCCAATCATGACGGTTGAGCCATCTTTGATTTGTTTTATAGCTTCGTGTATTGAAGTCGATGTTTTATCAATCATTCTTTTCTTTGCTCTTTAATTTCAATAAATCTTTATCAAAAACAACATATGCAATAGATCCAATCACGATTCCCCAGAATGCCGATCCTAGACCTAAAAAAGTCATGCCAGATGCAGTTGCTAAAAATGTGATTGCGGCAGCCTCACGATGATCAGGCTCTTCTAAAGTGCTCATGAGGCTAGTGACGATTGCGCCAAGTAAAGCTAAGCCAGCCAAAAGCGCGATGAGCTCTTTTGGAAGACTGGTGAAAATGAGAACGATTGAACCTGCTAAGGAACCGCCAATTAAAAAGAAAACGCCGCTGAAGATGCCTGCAACATATCGCTTGTTTAGATCTTCGTTAGCTTCCTTGCCTGTACATAGGGTTGCCGTAATCGCTGCAGTCGTAGTGGTAATGCCACCAAAGAATGCGGTTACAAGTGACATGAAGCTTGTAAAAGTAATAATGGGCTTAGCAGGCACGTGATAGTTCGATAACTTGAGGATTGCCATTCCTGGCAAGTATTGACCGGTCAAACTTACTAGAACTAACGGTATTGCAAAGCTGAATGTTGATTCCCAAGTCCACACAGGGGTTAAGAATGTGGGATGCGCCAAAGCTAGCCTGAAATTATCTGGATTAACATCACCAATGAGATATGCCAGCCCGATTCCTGAAAATAAAACAACCAAGATCGCAAATTTTGGTATCAGCCTTTTGAATATCAGATAAATTCCGATCATCGATAAAGCCAAGGCAGGCATGGTTGATACAGATTTAAATATATTGATACCAAACTGGAAGAGAATGCCCGCCATCATTCCAGCCGCTATTCCCTTGGGTATATGCTTTATTAGCTTGTCAAAGGTACCCGTAATGCCAATCAATAGAATGATCATTGCGGCAGTGATATAAGAAGAAATTGCCTCATTGACCGACATATGCGGAAATAAGGCGATTAAGAGAGCAGCGCCAGGAGCGGACCAAGCAGTAATGATCGGCATCTTGTATTTCCAACTGAGATAAATCCCGGAAATACCACCACCAAACGATACCGCCCATACCCAAGAAGATAGAACTTCATTAGATACCTGAGCTAGAGATGCGGCCTGAAAAAATATCAGCATCGGCCCAGCATAGGAAATCAATACAACTAGAAATCCAGCCGTAATTGAAGAGGGTGATATATCTTCGAAAAAGGCGCGCTTCATTAGCCCAAATCTCCGCCACCAACTGGTAATACTGTGCCAGTGATATAGGATGACTCATCAGAAGCTAGGAACAAAATCGCCCTTACCTGCTCCTCAATTGTTCCATACCGATGCATCAAACTGGAATCAATTGTTTGGTCAATGATCCCTTGATACCAAAGCTCTTCTTGCTTGGATAATTTATTCTTGTTTCGCGGAATCTTTCTCGGAGGAGCTTCAGTTCCACCAGTAGCGACCGCATTAAAGCGAATACCATCTTTAGCATGCTCAAATGCTAAGCTAGCAGTCATCGCATTTACTCCGCCTTTTGCTGCGGCATATGGAATACGGTGAATACTGCGAGTAGCAATTGAAGAAATGTTTACGACAACGCCATGCTGTTGCTTAATCATTACCGGCAATACAGCTCTACAACACCATAAGGTTGGAAATAAGGAGCGACGAATCTCTGCTTCTATTTGATCTTCATCATAGTTCTCGTAAGGCTTTGCCCAAATAGTGCCACCGACGTTATTAACAATAATGTCAATCTTTTTAAATGCCTTTACTGCCTCGGAAATTAGTTTGGTAGCACCAGCATAGGTCTCTAAATCAACTTTAACCGTCAAAGACTTTGCTTTTAGCTTACCCAGCTTCTTTGCCACATCATCAACTAGATCAGAGCGGTCAGCCAAAACAACCTTTGCACCCTCTTTGGCTAAGGCAATTGCCACACCTTCGCCAATCCCCTGAGCAGCACCCGTGACAATAGCAACTTTATTCTTAAATCTTAGCGCCTGAGTCATCATGCACCTACAGCACTTGGAGAGAATTTCTCAAACAGGAAATTTGCTGGGGTAACACCCGCTCCAGCCAACCAATTTCTTACAGCATCTACCATGGCTACAGGACCACATAAGTAGACATCCACGTCGCCCTGATTTAGCCATTCGCTTTCAATATGCTCTGTGACATATCCCTTGCGCTCATGATTACTCTCAGCAGAAGCCACTACTGTTCGATATTCAAAACCAGGCAATTTCGTCCTCAAGGTTTCGAGCTGATCTAGAGCTACCAAGTCCATATCATTTGTTACGCCGAATACCATCTTGATTGGATGCGCAGATCCTGATGCAGCCAAAGAGTCCAGCATGGATAAAAATGGTGCAATACCTGTTCCACCGGCGAGAAATAACAGCGGACGTTTAACTTCACGTAGATAGAAACTGCCATTTGGTCCGGCAAATGAAATCGCATCGCCTGACTTACCAATGTCTGATAGATACTGACTCATACGACCATTAGGGACATTACGCACTACAAAAGATGTAATGGATGCGCCAGGCGGTGAGCTAAAAGAATAGGCCCGTGTTAAGTCTGTTCCTGGAATTTGCACATTGACATATTGGCCAGGTAAAAACGTTAAAGAAGCAGGATCATCAAGCTCAATTGAGAACCCAATTGTTGAGTTCGATAGTTTTTCAATTTTTGAAATCTTTCCTGGGAATGATGAAGATCCAGTCTTACATGCGGCAGATGATGCGGGAATCTTCACTACACAATCTGACTTGGGCTTCATCTGACAAGCCAGAATCTGACGCTGAGCAGCTTCTTCCGGAGTAAGAGCATCCTCAATATAGCTAGACTCAGGTAGATCGTAATCACCAGATTCACATAAACCACGGCAGGTACCACAAGCCCCATCCCTGCAATCGAGTGGAATATTCACTTTCTGACGATATGCAGCATCAGAAAGTTTCTCGTTCTCATTACAGGAGATAAAGCGGGTTACCCCATCTTCAAACTGTAGTGCAATGTTATAGCTCATAGCATTCTGCCATTCGTTTATATGTGATAGATATCGATGACTTGACTGATGTAATCATTTTTAAGAACGACATATTTGTTCAAAATAATTGGCTTATCGCCGGAGAAGTCGATTACATAACGAGACATACCAAAGTAGCTGTAGTTGGTTTTGTATCGATGACTTAGGGTGTGCCAATTAAAGCGAACCGTGCAGATATCACCATCACGCTTCTCTAACTCAACATTAGTAATGTTGTGACAGGTTCTGGTGTCAGGCATAGTTGCGCTTGAGCGTTCAGTCTTAATACGGAATACACGATCCTCAAGGCCTTGACGATTTGGGTAATAAATCAAAGAAATTTCTTCTTGTGGATTTGTGACTAACTCATCGTTATCGTCCCAGGAAGGCATCCAAAATTCAGCGTCTGGGCTATAGCATTCAAGCCATTCATCCCACTGCTCATCGTCCAACAGGCGACTCTCGTAATACAAAAATGCATTAATATCTGATATGGAGATTGTTTTCATGCGTTCACCTGCTCTTGCTCAACTGCTTTTTTCATTGTTTCAAGCCAATAGCGATGCTGAACTGTGTACAGGCCCTCATCTTCAGTTTTTAAGCCACTTAATACGGGTTTCAAGCCGATCTCTTTAGCCGCATCGTCAGCGCCTTCAATCCAATGCTCTGAACCACGGCACATATCGTTCCACTCAAGCGTCTTTGCAGCAAAGCCTTCCTGGCAAGCTCTAAACTCTTCTAAATCATCTGGAGTAGCCATACCGCTCACGTTAAAGAAGTCTTCGTATTGACGAATTCTTCTAGAGCGCGCTTCTGCTGACTCGCCTTTTGGAGCGATACAGTAGATAGTGACTTCAGTTTTATCAACAGCCAATGGGCGCAGTAAGCGGATCTGTGAACCAAACTGATCCATCAAATACACGTTTGGATATAAGCAAAGATTTCTGGAGCGCTCAATCATCCAATCAGCAATTGGTTTGCCAAACTTATCGGAAAATTCCTGGTGCCTCGGGAAATTTGGCCGGTCCTGTGGATTAGCCCACTTTGTCCAGAGGAGCATATGGCCGTGATCAAACGAATAGAAGCCACCACCTTGCTTACCCCACTTGCCAGCATCCATTGCTTTGATTTTGTCTTCGCGAATTGCTTCTTGCTCTTTACGATGGTTAGTAGTTGCAGCATAGTTCCAATGAACAGCAGATACGTGATAACCATCGGCACCGTTTTCTGCCTGAAGCTTCCAATTACCGTTAAAGGTATAAGTTGAAGCGCCCTTCAATACTTCGAGTCCATCAGCAGATTGATCCACAATCATGTCAATGATCTTGGCGGCTTCACCCAAAAAGTCTTTTAAAGGGGCGACATCATCATTCAAACTTCCAAATAAGAAACCACGATAGCTTTCAAACTTAGGAACCTTCTTGAGGTCGTGCGAGCCCTCCTTGTTAAAGCACTCTGGGTAGCCGGCCTCCTCTGGGTCTTTAACCTTCAAGAGCTTTCCGCTGTTATTAAATGTCCAGCCGTGGAATGGGCAAGTGAAAGTAGCCTTGTTGCCGCGCTTATGACGACACAACTGAGCGCCACGATGGCTACAAGCATTCATCATGGCATTTAATTCACCCTGACGATTACGAGAAATGAAGATTGGCTGACTACCAATATAGGTAGAGTAGTAATCATTGATGTTTGGGATTTGACTTTCGTGCGCCAAATAAATCCAATTACCCTCAAATATGTGCTTCATCTCTAATTCAAATAAATCTTTATCGGTAAAAGCACTACGGTGAAGACGATAGTCGCCCTTCTCTTTATCCTCAATCAAGAATTCATCAAGGCTTTTGAGTTTTGGACTGTTATCTACATGAATTGGGATCATTTTTTATCCTTTTATGAATGGGGTACAAGTACCCCTGATTCAAATTACGCAGTGAAGTGAGCTCTATCAACGATTCCAGATGCAGCTGCTGGCTTTTCAACCACCATCTGAATATCGAAATCAATCGAAGCAAATGGCTTGCTTACGCCCTTAGCTTTCATTTCAGCCGGGTCACTTATACGCAATACTGGGGGCACTAAACCTTCGCGGCTAGCAAATGCAAAGTCATCCCAGAGGTATTTGTCACCATCAATATTGATTTGAGTAGTTAACTTTCTATGGCCAG
This sequence comes from Polynucleobacter sp. AP-Latsch-80-C2, assembly GCF_018882185.1. Taxonomy (GTDB): domain Bacteria; phylum Pseudomonadota; class Gammaproteobacteria; order Burkholderiales; family Burkholderiaceae; genus Polynucleobacter. The sequence continues at coordinate 120,708 of NZ_JACVOY010000007.1, forward strand.
GTGCAGTTACAAAGTAATGAACGTGTGCCGGGCGATTACCGTGACGACCTAATAAATCCAATAAAGCCTGGGTGGAGCCATCCGGTGGACAGCCGTAACCATTTGGCATGATGCTTTGCATCGCATAACGGCCATTTTCATCGGTGAAGATTGTGCGACGTAAGTTATAAGGAGACTGAGTCTTGTCAAAAAAGGAGTATCCACCCAATGTATTGGCATGCCACATCTCTACCTTTGCATTAGCCAGGGGCTTGCCATCAGCACCATAAACAGTACCTTGCATAAACAATGGCTCCGCTTTATCTACTTCAGTACCATCATCCATGCGAGCAAATCCCTTAGACTCTGGGGCGCCGGCAACATACAGGGGGCCTTCAATAGCACGTGGTGTACCGCCTGTTAGGCCAGCCTTCTCATCGGCCTCATCCGCGCGCATATCTAAGAAGCGCTCTAGACCAATGCCAGGAGCCAATAGGCCTAATTCATTACGTGCGCCAGCCTCTGAGAAATACTCTAACCCCTTCCAGAATTCTGTTGGGGTAATGTCCAAGTCTTCAATTGCTTTGCATAGGTCGGTAACCAAGCGCAATGTAATTTCTTGAACACGCTTGTTCGCAGGAGAATCGGCTGCATCTACGATCCATTCTTTGGCCAATTTTTCAATTTCTGTATGTTTCATTTTGTATCCTATTAATTTGTATGTGTGTAATTAAGTTCGCTACCAACTGCATATCTGTGAAATTTTTCAAATAATTAACTGTCGTCCTCCCTTACGGAAGATGGATGTCTGCACAAAGGAATTACTTCAATTTGCATGTATGGAAATAGTGGAAGTGTCGAAATAGCTGTATGCAATTCTTCTACGCTCGCAACATCAAATACGCTAATGTTTGCGTACTGGCCGGCGATGCGCCAGAGATGACGCCACTTGCCAGAACTTTGCAATCCTTGTGCAATTTCTTTTTCTTTCTTTTTCAATACGGCTGCCTCAGCTTCTGGCATTGAAGTGGGTAAATTCACATTCATTCTTACGTGGAATAACATGTTGTCTCCTTTTATGCAGGTATCAAATCAACTTGGTCTGAATGACCTTGCTGACGTTTTAAATAATTAATTTTTTCAATGTCTAACTGAATGCCAAGACCAGGACCTTTAGGAACCTGTAGAGAAAAATTCTTGTAAACCAATGGCTCAGTCAGAATTTCTTCAGTAAGTAATAGTGGTCCGAATAATTCGGTTCCAAATGCTAAGTCGCTGAAAGTAGAAAACACATGGGCAGAGGCTGCTGTACCAACTGCACCTTCAAGCATGGTGCCGCCATACAAACTAATGCCACTAAGTTCTGCAATGGTTGCCACCTGAAGTGCTGGGAAGAGACCGCCTGACTGATTGATCTTGACGGCAAAAACATCGGCGGCAAATTTATTTGCTAGTTCCAATGCATCAAAAGGACCATGCAATGCTTCATCGGCCATGATGGCAACATCAAACTGATTAGTCAGGCGAGCCATGCTTGCTTTATATGAAGCTTTGACAGGCTGCTCAATTAAATCAATTCCACCTGCCTGAAGTGAAGCTATACCTTTAACAGCATCTAACTCACTCCATGCCTGGTTCACATCTACACGCACACTAATATCAGAGCCTAATGCACGTTTAATTGCGAGTACGTGTTCTACATCCGCTTCAACAGAGCGCAAGCCAATTTTCAATTTGAAAATATTGTGTCTGCGCAGTGAAATCATCTTCTCTGCTTCGGCAATATCTTTTTTAGTATCTCCACTTGCTAATGTCCATGCAACTGGAAGCTCATCCCGAACGCGGCCGCCTAGCAGTTCACTAACCGGAACACCAAGGCGCTTACCTTGAGCATCAAGCAATGCAGTCTCGATTGCGCACTTAGCAAAACGATTACCCTGTATAGTGGAGCGCAACTTATTCATTGCCCTGGCAACCTGATCGGCTTTCATACCAACAATCAGGGGTGCCATATAGGTATCGATATTGGTCTTGATACTTTCTGGGCTCTCTTCACCATAATTCAGACCTCCAATCGTGGTGGCCTCACCCCATCCCTCAATACCGTCATCACAAAGAATGCGCACCAAAACAAGAGCCTGGGCATTCATCGTGGCCACAGATAACTTGTGTGGGCGGATAGTCGGCACATCAACTATTAGGGTTTCTACTGATTTGATCATATCTATTTCGTATAGTTTTTCGATAATTGAACTCTAAACAGGTCTTTTTGACGCGTCCAAGACTGATTTGGTATCCTTTTGATACTTAAAAGGTATACATATGGAATTAAGGCACCTACGCTACTTTGTTGCTGTTGCAGAAGAAAAGAACTTCACAAGAGCTTCTGAAAAACTTTTCATTGCACAGCCGCCCTTGAGCAGACAGATCCAACAACTCGAAGAAGAGTTGGGCGTAACTTTGTTTGTAAGGAACTCGCGACCCCTCAAACTGACAGACGCGGGCAACTTTTTCTATGAGCATGCCAAGCAGGTTTTAGCTAGAACTGGCGAGCTCAAGGCTATGACTCAACGGGTTGGGAATATCAACCGAATTCTGAATGTTGGTTTTGTTGCATCAACGCTCTACGGAAAACTTCCGAAAATTATTCGAAAATATCGAGCCAAATTTAATTCCATTGAATTGCGGATGTATGAAATGACAACAATGGAACAGCTCAAAGCTTTGAAAGATGGAAAGATTGATATTGGCTTTGGAAGAGTACGTCATGAAGACGCCAATATCAGACGGATTGTATTGAGGGAGGAAAAACTCATTGCTGCAGTTCCTTATGAGCACCCACTATCAAAATCAAAAAAGCCTATCAACTTAAAAGACTTAGCCGATGAAAATCTCATTGTCTTTCCAAAAAATCCCCGTCCTAGTTACGCAGACCAAGTATTAAATGGTTTCAAAGAAAGGGATGTTCATCCCAAAAAGATTATTGAAGTTCGAGAATTACAAATAGCTATTGGCCTTGTTGCTGCAGGCGAAGGTGTATCCATTGTTCCATTTAGCTTGCAGGGCATGAAACGTGATGACGTTGTATATCTAGAATTAAATGAAAAACATGCCTACTCCCCCATCATCATGAGCACTAGATCAATGGATAAGTCTGAAGAAATTAAGGCAATGCTTGATTTAATTTATTGCATCTATGACGAAGAGGGTATTTCTTATACGCGAGAAGAGTTATAAATTTGCCGCACACTACAATCCCAATATATTTTTTTAAGTAGATTATTTAAAGTATCGCCATTGAAAAATGTGCAGTAATTGCCTGCACACTTTCTAGCATGCCAAGCGTTACTTAAAGTAACGCTCAAATGACCAAATCTCACCTTTAGTCTCAAAAGCTAGCTTTTTTTGAGTTTTAGGTCCTGCTTAGGTTCTCTGGTTATGAGAGTAGACACCCAAGATAGACCCTTATAAACAGGGGCTCTGCGGGTGGTCAGTGTCGGTGTGTAAGCAAATTCAGGGATTGAAAGGAAGCGTGGGATCACTCTTTGGTTTTCATAACCACAGGATTTTTGGAGCAACCGTTTAGCACTTCGTTGCTCCAAAGTTCTTTTTTGAGGGATTGATAAGCGTTACTTTAAGTAACGCTTAAGAAATTACTCCGTTTTTGTCTTGCGGCCATCAATGCTAATTGAACCAGCGCCTGATGAAGCCAATACTAATAAACCACCGGTAACAGCAATATTCTTAAAGAACAATAGCTGAGCAATAAATGCGGCATCAACTGGAGCGGCCCAGAAGGCATGACCAACAATACTTGCCAATACTGTAAAGATTGCCAAACCAATTGCTACAAAACGAGTGTGATAGCCAAGAATTAAAGCAAGGCCACCTAAGATTTCAATAGCAATGACCACCCAAACGATTACAGCTACTGCTGGTAATCCAAGTGATGTGAAATAACCTGTTGTGCCCTCAATGCCCATTAACTTATTCAGTCCTGCCGGTAGGAACAATGCGGCAATAGCAATACGACCTAATAGGTTTAATACATTTTCAAAGTTTTTCATTTTTTTCCTTAATAAAAATTATCCAGAGCTCTTAGAGCTTGTTATGACTGCCATCGCAAAACGCGCCATTAGCGCTATGCTTACAACCACACAGATAAACGGTCTCAGTCTTTTCAGCTGTTATTGCTACTGGCGCAAATTCGGTGGTTTTATGGCTACCATCACAAAATGGCTGATTCTTACTTAGACCGCAAGAGCACCAGTAGTAAGTCTGGCCAGCAGTTACTTCTACTGCGTAAGGGGCTTTTTGAGCGACATGTGGATTCATAGTGTTTCCTTTAACTAATAAAAATGGATTTGAGGGTTTTAAGAGATTCTTCTATCTCTTTCATTTGTTTTTTTGACAGCTTTTGAAATGCCATTTCAAGATGCTTAAGGTGTTCTGGAAAGACTTGTTCAAAAATCTTTTGTCCCTTAGCAGTCAGCTTGAGCAAATGACTGCGAGCATCATCAGGATTTTCTTGAGTAGCAATCAAGCCTTTTTGAACCATTCGCCCAACGACACCAGTGAGGGAGCTTTTAGAAATCAAAGTTTTCTCTCCCAACTGTTTAAAGCTCATTGGCGGCTGATTGGCTAGTGTGGCAATCACATCAAACTGAACTGGTAAAAGCCCCAGCCCGCGAATGTGGGTAGAAGAGTAGCCCTCAAATTCTTGATAGGCCCTAGCCAACTGTTTAATGATAGGTAGAAAGTTCATATGCGTACTAATATAGTCCATATATGGACTAATGTCAAATCACTTACACAATCAATGATTTGTTGTTTTAAACGACATTGCTGCACGAATGAAAAAACCACCCGAATGAACTGACCCCCAAAAGTTGGACATCAAGTCCAACCAAGGGGGTTTTGTTTTATGAGCAAATACAGTAAGCAGTTCAAACTAAAGGTAGTTAAGGAGTTTTTAAAGTCTGGTGGCCTCAAGCGGGTTGCCCATCTATTTAAGATTAGTCATGCTCAGGTCCGTAATTGGGTTTTAGTCCATCGGCTCCATGGCGTTGCTGGGCTTAACCCAAAGCCTGTGCACCATCCTGCGTCGTTCAAAATGCAAGTCCTGCAATACATCGACTTGTACCAAGTCTCCCTTCATTACGCAGCTGCCCACTTCAATATCCCTTCTCCAAGCACGGTTTGGATGTGGCAAAAACTCTACAATGAAGGTGGTATTGCAGCCTTGCAATCCAAACCCAAGGGACGACCGCCCATGCCAAAACAAAGTGAGATTGCAGCGCTACTAGCTAGGCCATCTTCTGAGCTGACACATGAAGAGTTACTGCGCAAAGCGCAGTATTTAGAAGTGGAGAACGCTTATCTAAAAAAGTTAGAAGCCTTAGCCCAGCAAAAGCACTTGGCAAGCAAGAACAAGTCCAAGTGATTACTGAGTTAAGGCGGAGTTATCCACTACAAGTGATCTTGACAGTAGTTGGAATACCTAGGAGTGTGTATTACTACTGGGTTAATGCCAGCTTTAAACCAGATCCTTATCTCGATACCAAGATGCAGATCAAGACCATCTTCCATGCCCATAAAGGTCGCTATGGCTATCGCCGGGTGCAGACAGCGCTTAGCTCCCAGAGCTGCTACCTCAATCACAAGACCGTACAAAAACTGATGGCTCAGCTGGGGATCAAGTCGACTGTCAGACCTAAACGCTATCAGTCTTATAAAGGCGCTATTGGTAAGGTGGCTCCCAATTTACTAGAGCGTAACTTTGGAGCAAGTAGGCCTAATCAGAAGTGGGTAACTGATGTCACGGAGTTCAATATAAAGGGTGAGAAGGTCTACCTCTCACCAATCTTAGATCTGTATAACCAAGAGATCATCTCTTATACGATCACTGATCGTCCTCAGATCAGCATGGTGATGCAAATGCTCCAACAGGCTTTTAAGCAACTAAAACCAAAAGATAAACCCATGCTGCACTCAGACCAGGGCTGGCAATATCAGATGGGGTTTTATCAGGAGGCTTTAAAAGAACAAGGCCTTACCCAAAGCATGTCCAGAAAAGGCAATTGCTTAGATAATGCCGTCATGGAAAACTGGTTTGGGATCATGAAAAGCGAGTTCTTCTACCAAGAGAAGTTTGAGACGATCGAATCATTTAAGCAGGGGCTACATGAATATATCCACTACTACAACCATGATCGAATCAAACAAAAACTAAAGGGATTGAGCCCGGTGCAATACCGAACTCAATCCCTCGTGCTAACCTAACTAAACTGTCCAACTTTTGGGGGTCAGTTCACGAAGGTGGTTTTAGTGCTCCTTGCAGCAGACGCAGATCTAAAAATAACTTTACTATGACATTCAAACTTTAGCCCTAACTAATACAGAATATAGCTAGGATTAACCCTAAAATATAACGCTTGTATTAGTTCCAAAGAAATTAGCAGGCACAGATGGATCTACTACTTAATATCTTTCCAATAAGCCTTATTCAAGCGCCAAGCCAGTAAAGTAAAGATTGCTAGGAATATAAGTACGAAAATTCCGAGGCGTTTACGCTCCAACTGGACTGGCTCAGCCATCCATGAGAGGAACGACACTAAGTCACCCATATTGCTATCAAATTCCTCATTAGTCATTGAGCCAGGGCTTATTTGATCAAACCTTATAAATACCTTTTCTACTTTTTCGGAGTCATGTGGATCTTTACGCTCCTCAAATTTAGCGGCTCTAATGCCCTGCATGGACGCGAGCACATGCGGCATGCCTACGTTTGGATAAACTAGGTTATTCCAACCAGTAGGACGGCTATCATCCTTATAGAAGGTACGGAAGTAGGTATAAAGCCAGTCTGCGCCTCGAGCTCTAGCCTCAACAGACATATCGGGAGGCACTTTACCGTAAGCCACTTTTGCGTCTTTTGGATTTAACGCACTGACCATGAGATCACCCACTTTGGCATCGCCCGAGATATAGCCCTCTTTAATTTGCTGATCGGTCAAGCCAATATCGCGTAAGCGGTTGTAGCGCATACTTGCTGCAGAATGACAACCAACGCAGTTAGCAGTAAATATCTTTGCACCGTTTTGCAATGAAGCATTGTTGCTTACGCGATTCGGCGCCGTATCCAATGGGAAGCCGCCTTCATTTGCATTGGCGTTAGCACCAAGGCCCAGGGCCGCAACCAATACTGTTGCCTGGCAGATGCTCATTAAAGTTTGCAGAATTCGTTTCATACTAGTTCCTAATTTCTCTTTGCCAATATCTTAGGCGTGAATTAATGAGCCTCAAAAGTAACGCGGGTTGGAACAGGCTTAAATTTACCAAGCGTGCTCCAGAACGGCATTCCCAAGAAAAAGCCCAGATAATAAATAGTACAAATCTGAGAAATCTTTTCAAATACTGGTGATGGTGGCTGAATACCGAGGTAACCCAAAATTACGAAAGTCACCACGAAGATTCCATAAATATATTTATGGAATCCTGGGCGATAGCGAATCGACTTAACTGGAGAGTTATCGAGCCAAGGCAAGAAGAACATGATCACAACAGAGCCACCCATGATCACAACACCCCAGAACTTGGCATCGAATAAAAAGAAGCCGCCAGCCAATGCCAGCGCGATTGCCACGCAGACAGCCTTAACCTTAAGATCTTTCGCCTTCAGAGCAAACATCCCCAAAATGACTGCTAGGAAAATCCATAAAGGTAACAAGAAGCTTGAAGTGGTTGCACGCAACATCGAGTAGAACGGCGTGAAATACCACACTGGTGCAATATGCGGAGGCGTTTGGAATGGGTTTGCAGGAACGAAGTTATTTGCCTCGAGGAAGTAACCACCCATCTCTGGAGCAAAAAATACGATACAAGCAAAAACCATCAAAAACCCGCCCAAATACATCACATCATGTACTGAGTAAAAAGGGTGAAATGGAATGCCGTCAACCGGGTGGCCGTTAGCATCAAGCGTATCTTTAATTTCTACACCATCTGGATTGTTTGAGCCTACTTCATGCAGAGCCAAAATGTGGGCTGCAACCAAGCCAACCAATACCAATGGAATTGCGATCACATGGAATGCAAAGAAGCGGTTTAGAGTTGCATCACCAACAACGTAGTCGCCTCGCAACCACAAAGACAGGTCTGGTCCAATGAATGGAATTGCAGAAAACAAGTTCACAATAACTTGAGCGCCCCAATAAGACATTTGACCCCATGGGAGCAAGTAGCCAAAGAATGCCTCGCCCATCAAGCACAAGAAAATTGCGCAACCAAAGATCCAAATCAACTCACGTGGCTTACGATAAGAACCATAGATCAAGCCACGGAACATATGCATATAAACCACCACAAAGAACATAGAGGCGCCGGTGGAGTGCATATAGCGAATCATCCAGCCCCATGGCACTTCGCGCATGATGTATTCAACTGACTCAAAAGCCTTAGCAG
>NZ_JACVOY010000008.1 GCF_018882185.1 Polynucleobacter sp. AP-Latsch-80-C2
ATCCCGATCGCGCTGAGTCAAAAAGACGCTCGCTGGGTCAGCCAAAGGCTGGGCAGCACCCAATAAAAAGCGGATATTAAAGAGATTGGCTAAATAGGCAAGAGAGGTGAGGCCGATGGAGCGTTGAGTCATTTCATCGGCTGATACGCCATAATCTCTAAAGCTGATTAACCCAAGCGCTAGTAATACTCCAAAGAATATCCCAACCCAAACTTTGTAATTAAGAGTTTTGGAATCCATTAATGTTAGGTGGAGTCTGTTTAAAGACATAGAATTGGTATTCTAAAGCCATGGGTTAAGTAAATATACAGGCTATTAGACAACTCATATATTTAACTTAGATTATTTTAGGAATTTTGGCTCCCGTGAAAGCCTTTGAAAGATTATTTTTTGCAATATATATTCCCTTGGGTGTTTGGGGGTGCCTTCATGCGGGCATTTCCTGGGATGAGCTTGCCGAGTATCAGACTTTACTCATCAATATTGGCGCGGTTAAGGGATTATGGGGTGGCAGCCATACTGAGTACCAATCTTTATTGCACTATGGTGATCGCTATTATGGAATTGGGTTTCATTTAATTTCTAATGCAATCGCAATGATTGCATTGTGGGTAAATAGCCATATTTTTTCTTTTAGCGCTAACCCATCAGAAATTCTCTTTACCCATCTTTCTGTATTTGCAACCTTCATTCTTTCAGGGCTGGTTATTAAATCAATTCTAGAGAAGTTGATCAATAATCATTCCATGTCTCTAATTGGCATGATGACATATTTACTATGGCCATATCTTCTTGGCCATGCCTTTGTAAATGTGAAGGACATCCCTTTCTTATTTGCCTGGCTTTTGTGCACCAATACCTTGTTAAATTTATTGCAACATTGGTATGCAAAATTTACGATTAGTAGCAACCAAGCTTTAATGCATTTTTTCTTATTAGGGGTTGGAACCGCCTGGCTCCTATCCATTCGTATTTCAGGACTATTAATTTTTATTGAATATGCAGCCTGCTTCTTTGTTTATTTATTGTTGGGTAAATGTAGATTAAAACTTGCTCTCCGTGTCAGCTACTTAGCAGCCTTCGCTTTGCCTTTGGCTATGGGGGTTTTTATCTTATATCCAGTCTTTTGGCATAACCCATTAGAGGTGGTGAATGCAATACAGTATATGAGCCAACACCCTTGGGATGGCGATACTTTAACTGCAGGAAAATTCCTAGCTCCAAGGCAGCTCTCCTATTTTTATATTCCCGCATGGTTGCTTGTTAAGTTGCCTTTAGTAACTCTGTTGGGATTATTGTTGATTCCATTGGTTGTCTATCGGGAAATGAAGAAAATAAAATACTCCCCTATCAACTTGCAGCTCATTAATTTTATTGCCTTATTTGCTAGTGTTGTATTGATATTGCTAACTTTAGTCATAATTAAGGCTGGTTTATATAACGAGCTACGGCAAATATTATTTATATTCCCATTAATTTATATTCTTGGTTTCGCGGGTTTTTACTTCATATCAAAAAAGATCCTAACTGTTGCTTTAGTTGCAACAGCTGTATTTTTTCTGGTGGATAACCTTGCTCTATATCCATATTCATATGTCTATATGAATGAGGCTTCTCGAAAATTAGACATTGGATCGAAGTATGAGAAGGACTATCTAGGACTCTCCATTGATCGTACTACGACATGGTTAAATCAGCAGGCGCAAGGTAATAGTGAGAAAGCATGCGCAGTAGTTACTCCTGCCCATTTATGGAAAGGATTGGATCAATCCAAATTTCCCTGTGTTCAAGGTTATGAAAATTTCACATCCCTTAAAAAGCCTTTCTTCTTTTCTTGGCTTGTTCGAGACCGCATTGATTTACTTCCATTGCCCTCCTGCAAGCTGATTCATGAGGAGCAAGTTAGCATGCCCCTATCGCCCACCAAGTTGGTGATGAGTCAGCTATTTTTCTGCGATCCAATTGCTATTGAAAAGTAGCACTTTTTAAGCCAATACCTAATTTGCGATCATCATTTCCAAGATTTAGAGATTTTGGGCTGACTGCATCAGGGAATTCAAAATCAATAGTTATTGGCAAACGCGCATTGTCAACGCTTGTAAGGGGAATGTAGAGCTCATTCCCATCAAATTTATTCAAGAGGACCTTTCCTTTCTGTTGCCCATTAATAAATACTATTACCTCTTGTTTTGGATGCGCTGCATTTACAAATGCATTGATGCTGAAGGTAATCGATTTTGCACCATTCTCTGGCATCGGAATTTTTATGGTTGCTCGATTTTGGGTTGACCATATCCCACCCCAAGTTTCGCGCTCACCCCAGCCTGAAATAATGTATTTACTTCGATCTAGCCAGTCGTTTGCAAAATTGATGGATGAATTAGTAGTTACATACGATCTTGACTCAAATTCACCAAGATATCCAAGGGAAACCAGTAGTTTCTTTAAGGAATCTATGTCCGGAATTCTCTTAAGAGATCCATTCTTGGCATTGGGATCGTAATCATAAAACCAAAGATTGGCGGTGTCAGTCTTCCACCATCGATCAATTGTAAGAATGCCATCAGATAGCTGTAGCGGCTTACTAAAATTACTTGCTCTCGTATCCAATACGGCACCGCCAGCAATTTTTTTATTGGTATAGAGCGATAAAGCCGCTCCAAAGTCCCATGGCTGAGTAAAAACAATTTCATTATTGAAGTTATTGGGTAAATAACCTGGGACATTGCCAATAATGGTGGCTTCTGCAAGGATGTCTGCTGAATTAATTTTCCCGAGAATATCTTCTAGGATTGATGTTTGGAGCTGCCAGGATCTAATGTAATTATCTCGTTGTACTCCAAAAGAAATATAAGCAAGACAGCCTATTAATATTGCAAATACTAATGCCAATATTTTTTTAGAGAAAAAGTTAATGATGCTGGCAATCAATAGCGCCCAGCAAATCCATGAAGATGATAGCGCGCGAGCATCATTTCCGCCAATCTCGGCATATGCTCCAGAAAGAATGAATATCGATGACGATGCTAAAAAACAAAGTAGAAATATAAGAAAAGTTCTTAATTTATCTCCTAGGGGAAGCCGAATATCTATGTTGGATATTGTTTGCCTTGCCCAGAAAACAAAAAAGGTCAAGGCTAAAACTATTGAAATGGCATACCCATAGAGATCAATTCTCTTCAATGATTTGATCAGCAGCTCAGGCAAGGCCCCATAAAAGACACTTAGCCAATTCAGAAAGAAGTAGACAATATTGTTGGGATCAAATGCAAGTCGTGAATGCACGGTTGAAAATATCCATACTGCTAATACTTTTTGCCAGAGTACTGCGCCTCCTAAAACGAGAATAATTGGAGCAATATATTTAAGAAGGTATTGAAATGGCTTTTCAATCAGTGTTTTTGCATCGAGGGCAAAAGGGAGTGCCGCAGTTAGAACCAAGAGGGGGAGCATCACTTCATAGGTAAGAAGGCTGCTAATAAGAAGTAAGTATGAGACTACATAAGTAAGTAGACTTTTTCTGATGTAATAAGATTTTAGTAATAGTAGCGATAGGGCCCAAAATAAAAATGCAAGAGTTGCCGTGGATTGATTGATTGGTGAAATAACAATGGGCATTGCGATAATAGGAGTGCTAGCTAAAACAATAAATACAATTTTGGCAAACGGGGTTAATAATTGCCTGATAGCGCTTGCTGTAGTGAAGATTGCGAATAAATATATCGCCGTATTAAAAATTAAGTACCGGCTTATATTTAAGCCAAATAACAATGTTGTGGCTGTAATTGGTAATGGCGCTAACGGGCGATTTGAAAATAGTGGAAACCATGATCTATAGCATTCAAAAAATCCACTGCAAATGAGATTTTGAGCAATATCACCCCAATCATCAGCAATAATCCCACCCTTGAGTAATAGGGGTGTATAAGCCCCCGCTATAAATAGCAACAAAAGTGGCCAGGTAACAAGAGTGAGGGTCTTTTTCCAGGGGGGCTGCATGGGCATGCTTGGCTTCAAATCCATATAGATTGTATTTTTGGCATTTTAGGCTATTACAATATCGATAGCTATTGAATAGATGGCTAATCAATTCAAATTGGGGATCATTTTGTCGGTAAATAAGCAAGCAAAACCAGATTACTTACGAGGACATCTTGAGATATGCCGCTTTGATCACTGGATCAAAAATGTCTTTGTTCTTCCAGGCTTTTTAATTGCAGTCAGTATTTATCCCCAAAGCATTAATCCGGGTTTATTCATCTCGGTCGTAATTGGGTTTTTGGCTGCAGGATTGGTGGCATCCAGCAACTACGTGATTAATGAAATTCTAGATGCTCCATTTGATGCACTGCATCCCACTAAACGTCTTCGTCCAACTCCAGCAGGTCGTGTTCATATTCAATGGGGATATGTCCAGTGGATAGTATTGATGCTAATTGGTTTAGCTTTGGCGTCATTGGTTTCTCAAGCATTGGTTTGGGTCTTGCTCTGGCTGTGGGTGATGGGTTGTATTTACAACATTCCACCTGTACGCGCCAAGGACCTGCCTTATATTGATGTGCTGGTTGAGTCGATTAATAATCCGATTCGCTTATTGGTTGGTTGGTATATCGTTTCCCCACCATTTCAGATTCCAGTTTCGCTACTCATTTCTTACTGGATGATAGGTGCATATTTAATGGCCATTAAGCGTTTTGCTGAGATGCGGGATATTTCAAGAAATATCTCTGCCAAGCAATACCGTAAATCATTTGGTTACTACACCGAGCAAAACTTACTAGTGTCCATCATGTTTTATGCATCTACCTCCATGTTGTTCTTTGGAGCATTTGTAATGCGTTATCGCCTGGAGTTAATTCTGTCATTTCCATTGATTGCCTTCATCATGGCCATGTACCTTAACCTGGCCTTTAAGGAAGATGGTAGCGCCCAAGCTCCTGAGAAATTATGGAAAGAAACCCCCCTCATGTTGGCATCATTTTTATGTCTCATCTTGATGGTATTTCTTATGAATGTGTCCTTGCCAGCCTTTACCGCGTTCTTTCAGCAATCAGTTCTTAATTGATTCAATAGGGCTATTGAGTAAGCATGCCCTCTAGTGCAACAGCAAAATCAAATAGGCAGGCAGTGCCCGCCTATTTGATTTTGCTGTTTGTGAGCTCTTGTTTGAGCGTATTTTTGGTTATGCGCAATCCCTGGGTGGCTTCGGATCTTAATACAGATTCCTATGTTTGGTTCTTAGAGTTTTCTCGTGCCATTTTTCAGCCCCAGTCCGCTTATTACGCTGAATCTATTCTTCTCCCCCTGCTTGCTAAGATTCTGGGCGCAACTCAAACGCTGATTACTTATAAGTTGCTTTGCGGCATATTAACTGTATGCATCTTGCCTATCGCCGCTATTTTTGCTCAGCGATATTTTCAGAACCTATATAAAACCCTGCTATTCATTGTTTTATTTGGGTTATCTTTTCAGTACTTGCAGTTCTACATTCTGGGATTTCCTGACCCTCTGACAATTCTTTTATTAGTAATAGCGGTTTTTCAAAAGAGATTGGGAGCAATGTTTACCTTGCTAGTTCTCGCAATGCTCTCGCATTTCTCTATGGCCGCTCTGAGTGTTCTTGGCTTGATTAGCTTAGTGTATTTTTCGACAAATACGAGCTTTTATTCTCAGAAGAATTTAGTTGGTGCAGCGCTTGCTGCCATTCTTGCTGGAAAAGCCCTTTTACTTGCTTGGTATGCCGTCTTTCACTATCAATTACTTAGTAGATTAGATTGGGCTCTTGGTAAGGGCTATATATTCTTTCTAGAGCGTTATGAAACTAATACGGCAGGGTTCTGGCTGACACCTGGAATTCCTTTTTTAGCGCTTTATTTCTTGATCGCCGCTTATTTTCTGATGCAGAAGAAATTTGCTTTTGTGTTCACGGCAATTCTTACCTTAGCTATTGCCTACGTGGCCCTATTTTGGACGGTCGATGGCTTACGAGTATTTGCTGTTGTTATTGCAGCGCCATATGCCTACTTACTTCTGAGCTTTATAAATAGCCTGCCTTTTTGGAGGACTGTTAAGTAGCTTGCTTAGATTCAATAATCGGTAAGGCGAGTTCTTCGTAGCTACCTATGGCCTCAATCTTGCCATGATCTAACTTAACCAGCATGGAGCAATCTTTGAGCGTGCTTAAGCGGTGTGCAATCATCAGTACGGTGTAATTAGAGCCAAGGTTTTGAATGGATTCCATTACAGCAATTTCAGTCTCTGTGTCTAAGGCGCTGGTCGCCTCATCAAAAATCAAGACATCTGCATTCTTGTAGAGCGCTCTAGCAATACCGATACGTTGGCGCTGGCCACCGGAGAGACGCGTGCCGCGTTCACCAACGAAGGTTTCATAGCCTTGGGGTAGCCCTTCAATTGTCTTGGCGATCTGTGCCTGCACAGCGACTCGCTTAACTCTCTCGTGATCAATCTCATGTTTTGGGATGCCAAACGCAATATTCTCTTCGATCGTCGAGTCAGCTAAATAAATTGTTTGTGGAACGTGAGCAATATGCATTTGCCAAGCGCGATGATTTGCTTCTGTAATGATTTGATCATCAATTTCCAATGCGCCTGCGCTTGGTCTGAGTAGGCCCATCAAGATATCTAATAGTGTGCTCTTGCCGGCCCCAGTAGTTCCGATAAAACCCACTCGGCTACCTTTAGGAATGGTGAGTGAGAGTTTATCTAGAATGAGTGGTGAGTTTTCTCTGTACTGAAACGACACATCCTTAAGATTGATTTCATTCTTAAAGGGAATAGGCTCTGAAGGCAATTGATTCGCATATTCCGGTAATGGTTGATCCAGAAAATCCAAAGTGTCTTTGAGTGAGAACTGGTTACGTAAAATAGCAGTCCAAGCACTGTAAGCAAGCTGCATCACTGGCAGTAAACGTTGTGAAGCTAAAGCAAGTGCGCCCACAATCGGAATGGCTTGGTTAATCTCATTCGATTGCTTGGTCAACACAAAGGAGAGCAGTGCAATGAGCAGCATACCTAGTGCTTCAGTCACAAAGCGGGGACTCACGCTAATGAATGAGCTGGTCGCATAAGCTTTACGCAAAATAGAATCGGACTTTTGATAGACCTGACAGTAAGCATCTTGGGATCCATCAATCAAGATATCCCGAATACCGCCTAAACCCTCTTGCAAGGACTTGATCACGCGCGCTGATTCGACGGTGATGTCTTTACTGTTGTTCATCAGTTTTCTGCGTGTCACTTTCATGGTTACGAAATACATCAAACCAAATACACCAAATGCTGCCGCTGAAGGGATCGGCGCAATAACCAAAAGAGTGCCGAGCATCAAGACCAACATAATCATCGAGCTCAAAACATAGAGCGCCGACATGATGATGCCGTCAGTCACTATCGTAGTCTTACCGGTCACACCATCAATGATCTCGCTAGTATTTCGAGAGAGGTGAGTTAGATAAGGTTGATATAGTGTTTTGCGGTAAATGCTGTAACCAATATCGGCGCCAGTCGCAAATGACAAACGTAAACTAACTTTGAGCAACACCAAGCGCATGGCGCCAGCAACGATGGCCGTAAAACCAAATAGAAGGGTAAGGGGTAGTAATAGCTCGCCCTCTGACTGAATGCCGGCCAACTGAATAAATGGTTGGGCAATAGGCAGCTCATAAATTTGTTTTGGATTAGTGAGCGCTGCAAGAAAAGGGACAATGACGCCCAAACTCAACACTTCTGCAAAAGACACCAAAACCATCAAGACCAGCAATAAGGCAAATTGGCCTTTGCGACGCGGGCTAAAGTGTTCCCAAAGCCTAAATAGGAGTTGAGGGAGTTTTTCTGTGGAAGGCACGCTAGGAATGGAGGTTTTGAGTTGGTCTGAGTTGATTTTTGTTTTTTTGAGCTTTTTATTCAGGCAAGCCACCCGTTTGACCTCATTAGGCTCGGGGTAAAATGCGCTATGGCATTAATTTTAAAGCATATTTCTGCAAATCAACCTACTCAATGGATCCTTAATGGGCCTGTTGAAGCTGATGAGTGCCACTAAATTCATGAAAAGCGCTGTTTTATTCCTCATATTCAATCGTCCAGAGACGACGATTAAGGTATTCGAGAAAATTCGTGCTGCCAAACCTCCCAAGTTATATATCTCAGCCGATGGCCCCAGATCTAATCGTCCAGGCGAACTAGAGCGCTGCGAAGAGGCTCGCAAGATTGCCTTAGGTGTGGATTGGCCGTGTGAAGTCAAAACTTTATTTCGAGAAAGCAACCTAGGTTGCAAGATGGGTGTTGCTTCCGGAATAGATTGGTTTTTTCAAAATGAAGAAGAGGGCATCATCCTCGAGGATGATGTCTTGCCTATGCCCAGCTTCTTTACTTTTTGTGATGAGATGCTTGAGCGCTATCGCAGCGATCCTACGATTGGCATGATCACCGGATCAAATCTCGTTTCAAAAAGAATCAAGCTAGATTCAAGCTACTTTGTAAGTCATGTGCCATTAATCTGGGGTTGGGCTACTTGGCGCCGCGCTTGGCAGCACTACGATGTGCGTATGGAAAACTGGCCACAATGGTCCAGAAGTGACAAGATCACCAAATGTTTCCATGGCGATCAATTAGTATCCAGTTACTGGCGTGATGCTCTTGATTGGGTTTATCAAAATGGCATGGATACTTGGGACTACCAGTGGCTGTTTACTTGTTGGCAAGCAGGCATGTACTGCATCATTCCCTCACAAAATCTCACAGACAACTTAGGCTATGGTGTTGAGGCAACTCATACATCGATGCATAAGCCAGATTGTCTGGTTGAGTCTGTGCCACAAGATCTCACATGGCCCTTAATTCACCCTAAAGCACTCGTACCAAACTGGAAAATCGATCGCATGATGTTTGAGCGCATTCATGGAGTGACTTTGATGGGTTATGTTCGCAGACAGTTGCGCCCCTTGCGCAAAATCTTTAATGGCATTGTCGGAAAGTAAAGAGTCTGCAAATGAGCCTACCAATAAAGCTACGTGTGCTCGCTATGAATCACTCCGACACTGTGGGTGGAGCCGCGCGTGCGGCGTATCGAGTGCATAACGCCGCTAGGCTCTTGGGTGTGGAATCAACGCTTCGCGTAAATCAAAAGACACTACAGGATCCAACAGTGCAAGGCCCTAGAAATAAGTTAGGGCGTTTGTTAGCTAAGTTTTACTCGGGCATGGGTCAGTTATTAATTAAACCATTCAAAGGTAATCCCGCTATCTATCAATCAATAGGATTGATGCCAACGAGATGGGCTGCTCGATTAAATTCTTCGAAGAATGACGTCGTGCATATGCATTGGGTTAATGGCGAAATGATTTCCATTGCTGATATTGGCAAAATCAATAAGCCCCTTATGTGGACATTGCATGACATGTGGGGCATCGCTGGTGCTGAGCATTATTGTGAAGATGCTCGAGCACATGATGGATATACAAAAGACAATCGACCAGAAGGTGAGACGGGTTTTGATCTCAATCGCTGGACCTGGTTGCGCAAAGTAAAGCATTGGAAAAAACCGATCTTGATCACCACGCCCAGCCGCTGGATGGCAGAAAAGATTAGCGAGAGTGCTTTGATGAAAGACTGGCCAGTGATGGCCATTGCAAATCCGATTGATACAGAATTTTGGCGCCCAATAGATCAGTCAATTGCGAGAGAAGAGCTAGGCCTTCCGCAAAATGTACCATTGATCTTGTTTGGTGCCACTGGCGGTGCCTCCGATCCTCGCAAAGGCTTTGATTTGTTTCTGGATGCATTGCCCTTGCTGCAAAAAAGCATGACTTCTCAAGGCATGAGCTCATTAGAGATAGTGGTTTTTGGTCAGGATGCTCCCAAGGGTGGATCTGATCTATCTAATTTAAATATCCCAACGCATTACATGGGGCATATTAATAATGACCATACCTTGCAGTTGCTCTATAGCGCTGCTGATGTGATGGTGGTTCCTTCCCGTCAAGAAACCTTTGGCCAAACCGCAAGTGAGGCCTTGGCTTGTGGGTGTCCGGTGGCAGCTTTTGGCGCAACTGGCTTACTAGATGTGGTGGATCACCTCAATTGTGGATATCTAGCAAAACCTTATGATCCCCAGGACCTGGCAACAGGTATTGAGTGGCTGATTCGCTCACAGCGGGATGAAAAGAATGCAGGATGCCTCAATGAGTCATCTTTACGCCTTGCTGCTAGACAGCATGCGGTAGATCACTTTAGCTACCCCGTGATTGCCAAGCAATATATTGCCGCATATCAATACGCTATCAAAATGCGTTCATAATTTGGTTTATTGTTAATCGATAAAAACGAATACGGAATTTGAGAATGCTATCAACCATCAAGAAGCAAATATTGATGATCGGCGAAAAGCCGATGCAGACTCTGTCTGATCGTAAAGCAACTACCCAAACCCATTTACAAAATATTCCCCCGGTCGTTTACCAAACTTGGGAAGTCAATTATTTTGGCAAGACCCATTTCGCCGAGATTGAAAAGTTTCGTGATCTCAACCCTGACCTCAGTTTTGAATTATTCGCTAAAGAAAAATTAGAAGCTTATATGGAAGAGGTATGGGGCAATCATCCGATTTACCCGATCTTCCAAAAATCGAAGTTTGGCCCGATGTTTGCGGACATCTTCCGCTATTGCATCTTGCTTGAACGCGGCGGCTTTTACTTTGACATTAGTAAGGGCTGTTCTGTATCGGTTTCATCCCTCTGTGCGGCGAACTCTACTGGCTTAATTTCTTATGAGGCACATGATTGTGTTGTGATCCCGAATATTAAGGCGATTGAGCGCATGACCCATCCTGAGAAATATATTCTGCAGTGGGGCATCGGTTTTGCTAAAGGCCATCCCATCTTGCAAAAGCTGATTGAAAATATCTGCGAGTACTACCCTTATTTCAAAGGGAAGTCATTTGCCATTCCCAAGAATGCCATCCTGAGCTTGACTGGCCCCGGCATGTTTACCAAAACGATTCGTGAGTTCTTTAATGAAGCTGCAGATGAAAATCTGACTCAAGCCGGAATTGATTTCAATGGATCTGGAATCTATAGCCTCAAAGGCTCTTGGGTGCGCTATGCAACGGTACCCGCTTACACCACTGCAAACTCAACAATTATTGTTGATTAAATAAATTACGCTTTGCTGGAGTAGCGTTTTCTGATGAGATAGAGTGGACGTTGTTTGGATTCAAAATAAATACGTCCAATGTATTCGCCAAGCACGCCAAGGCAGATGAGTTGTAAGCTGCCAAAAAATAGAATAACTACTAAGAGCGAGGCGTAGCCAGGAACATCAATACCAAATACCAAGGTTTTGATAATTACAAGCACTGCATAACAAAACGCAAAGAGCGCGCCAATTCCGCCCACATAAGTCCATACCTTAAGCGGTACTAAGCTAAAGCTGGTGATGCCTTCAATTGCAAAGTTCCAAAGCTTCCATCCTGAGAATTTACTATCGCCAACCAATCGAGCATCTCGAACGTATTCAACAGTAGCAGTCTTAAATCCTACCCAGGCGAATAAACCCTTCATAAAGCGCTGGCGCTCCGGCAATTGCTTGAGTGCATCTACAACTACTCTATCCATTAAGCGAAAGTCACCCACGTTTTCTGGGATTTGCAAACCAGATAGTGTGTTGTGTAAGCGATAGAACATTAAGGCCGTTGTTCTCTTTGCATAAGAGTCGGTAGAGCGGTCTACACGTTTGGCCAAAACTACCTCAGCACCTTCTTGCCATTTTTTGAGCATTTCGGCGATGAGGGCAGGGGGATCTTGTAGGTCAGCATCAATAGGAATGACGCAGTCACCAGAAGTGGCATCAATTCCTGCAGTCATTGCTGGTTCTTTGCCGAAATTACGGGAGAACTCTAAAACCGTGACTCGAGGATCTGTCTTTGAAATCGCAATCAGCTGCTCTAGGGTGTTATCTCGGCTGCCGTCGTCTACGCAGACGATCTCAAAATCAAAGTCAGGCAACTTTTCCATAGTCTGGGCCATCACTTGGTAAAAGTGCTTTACGCCTCCCCCTTCGTTGAAGAAGGGGGTAACTATGGAAACTAAAGGGCGTTGGGCCATGTCTTTGATTTAATTAGGGTATCAGTGGCATTTTAAGCCAATTTATTCGTTATATTAGTTTGAATTGAGGATAATGAGGCCAAAAGAAGACTGAGGCCCTGGGGTAGTTAACCTGGAAATCCGGATTATTTAGAGTAAATCGTAAGCAAAACGGCGAAAGAGCATTTTTATGGTGTCTCAAATTAATCCCATAGTGGTTGATTTAGATGGAACCTTGATTAAAACGGACATGTTGTTTGAGTCTGCCAATCAATTTATTACCGAGAACCCACTGCGTTTTTGGCAACCATTCGTATGGTTGATGCGCGGCCGTCCCTACCTCAAAGAGCAGCTTGCTCAGCGCTACCGTTTTGATGCCGCCAATCTTCCCTATAACGAAGAGGTGGTTACTTGGCTTCGTTCTGAAGCAAGCAAAGGCACTCCAATTTATTTAGCTACAGCTAGCAATAAAGTGATTGCGGATGCCGTAGCCTCTCATCTGAAATTATTTACTGGCGTGTTTGCGAGTGAAGGTGATGTGAATCTCAAGGCCAGTCGCAAGCGTGATCGCCTAATTGCGGAGTTTGGTGAAAAGCAATTTGATTACGTTGGGAATGAAGGTGATGACTTGGCTGTTTGGGAAAAGTCAAAAAATTCTCATGTGGTCAGTAACTCAAGCGCGCTGTTATCTAAAGTCGACAGCCTTGGCAATAAATGCAAAGTATTTACATCGCAGGAGGGTGGATTAAAAGCTTTAGTGAAGGCGATGCGCTTACATCAATGGATTAAAAATCTTTTAGTCTTTGTGCCACTCTTGGGTGCTCATCAAATTAGTAATACGCCAGCGCTTATTGAGGCTGTTTTAGCATTCATCTCCTTTGGCCTGTGCGCCTCATCCGTTTACTTATTAAACGATCTAGTCGATATTGAGAATGATCGCCAGCATGCACGCAAAAAGGCGAGACCCTTTGCTGCTGGCAGACTAAGTCTACTGACCGGTTGGTTGCTTTGGCCCGTTTTGACCATCAGCGCATTCGCATTAGCTTGGATAACTCTACCTGCTACATTTACTGGTGTCTTATTGGTTTATTTTGCCGTGACGTTGGCGTATTCATTCTCATTAAAGCGCTTCGCTATTTTGGATGTATTGGTACTCGCTGGTTTGTATACGATTCGCATCGTTGCGGGCGCTGTAGCAACGAGCATTCCATTGTCATTTTGGTTGCTGACTTTCTCGATGTTCATTTTCTTGAGCTTGGCGTTCATGAAGCGTTATAGCGAACTCAAGTCTGTTAAGGATGCTGGCCAGGAAGGGAAATTGCCTGGCCGCGGATATGCAGTAGATGATCTTGAAGCAGTGTCTGCGATGGGCGTGGTTTCAGGATACTTATCTATCTTAGTTTTGGCTTTATATATTCAAGATAGCTATACCGCAGTCCTGTATCGCACTCCCCAGATTATTTGGCTAGCGTGCCCATTAATGTTGTATTGGGTATCACGCACTTGGTTGATTACCCACCGTGGCGCCATGAACGATGACCCTGTGATGTTTGCCATCAAGGATCGCGTCAGTCATTTAGTTGCTTTGTGCTTTGTCCTCATCTTTATTTTGGCTGCTATCTAAATGGAAATATCTGGCTGGGGTCGTTATCCCAAGATTGACGCCGTAGTAGTACTGCCCCAAACGGCAACGGAGTGTTCTACCTTTTTGTCGAATACTGGTGGGTTGATTCCTCGTGGCTTAGGCCGCAGTTACGGCGACAGTAGCCTTGCCTCTCAGGTTTTAGAAACCAATGGAATGCAGTACTTCCAAGAATTTGACTCTGAAACTGGCGTGCTTGCTTGTGATGCTGGCGTTTCTCTCTATGAAATTCTGAATGTCTTTGTGCCTCAGGGATGGTTTCTGCCAGTAACTCCCGGCACGCGGTTCGTAACAGTTGGTGGCGCTATTGCTAGCGATGTCCATGGCAAGAATCATCACATTGATGGAACCTTTTGCGAACACGTCATCTCTTTTGATATTGCGCTAGGTAATGGTGAGATCGTTACAGCGAGCTCAATGCAAAACCCAGACCTCTTTCATGCGACCTGTGGGGGAATGGGATTAACAGGCGTCATTATCTCTGCCCGTATTCGACTCAAGCCGATTACTTCTAGTGAAATTCTGGAGACGACGATCAAGGCTCCCAATTTAGATGCAGTACTCGACGGATTTGAAAAGTACATTGGAAGCACTTACTCGGTTGCGTGGATTGATTGCTTGGCAAAAGGCGCTGATTTAGGGCGCTCATTATTAATGATTGGTGAGCATGCCACTGATGGTGGATTAAAAGTGGCAAGCAAGAAACCCATCACTATCCCAATGGATGCCCCTACTCAATTACTAAACCCGCTTTCGATTAAAGCCTTTAATACGCTTTACTACGGCAAGGTGTTACAACCTGAGCAATCGCGCCGCACATCATTTGAGACTTACTTCTATCCCTTGGATCAAATGCTGCACTGGAATCGCTTGTACGGCAAACCAGGGTTCTTGCAATATCAGTTTGTTATTCCGACGGCTACTGGGCGCGAAGGAATGCGCCGCATCTTAGAAGAAATCACTGAATCAGGGCAGGGCTCATTCTTGGCGGTGCTCAAAGCCTTTGGAAAACAAAACGAAAATTACCTGTCCTTTCCTGTTGAGGGATATACCTTGGCATTGGATTTCAAGGTCACACCAAGTATTTTCAAATTGCTCGATCGTTTAGATGAATTAGTTTTGCAATACGGCGGTCGCTTGTATTTGGCAAAAGATGCTCGCATGACTGAGCAGACCTTTAAAGTAAGCTATCCTCGCTGGCAAGAGTTTGAGGCTGTGAGAAGCAAATATCATGCAATTGGAAAATTCGCCTCATTGCAATCTACACGCCTGGGTCTAGCTTAGAGCTTACTTAGTCCAAGCATAAAAAAATTAATTAAATAAAGATACACAGAAAGAAATGATGAAAAGAATTGTGATTGTTGGAGCTACTTCAGGTATTGCAAAAGAATGCGCTCGCATTTGGGTAAAAGAGTCTGCGGTGGATTTAACGCTCGTAGTTCGGGATGTTGCGCGTGCACAGCCATTGATCGCTGATCTGCAAGTTCGCAGCCCTCACTCCAAGATTGAAGCCATTGCTGTTGACTTTAATGACGCTACTGCCATTCATAATCTAGTAGAGGTGGTTTATCACAGCAGAACCATTGATAACGTTCTGATTGCCCATGGCACTTTGCCAGATCAGACCGATTGCGAACAAGATCTCAATCTTTGTAAAGAAACTTTAGAGATCAATGGTGTTTCACCATGCTTGTTTGCCGAGGCTTTTGCCGGTGTCATGCAAAACCAAGGTAAAGGCAATATCGCCATTATTGGTTCTGTTGCGGGTGATCGTGGTCGTAAATCCAATTACATCTACGGAGCCGCTAAGGGCTTAGTCTCACGCTATGCCCAAGGCATGCAGCATCGCTTCGCTAATAACCGCCTCAAGATCACTTTAATCAAGCCGGGCCCAACCGCAACACCAATGACCGAAAAGATGCGTGCCAAAGGTATGAAAATGGCGCCTGCGGATTTGGTGGCAAAAGAGATCGTGGAAGGTATTGCTAAGGGTAAGAGCGTGATTTACACGCCAAAGAAATGGCAAATCATTATGTTGATCATTCAGCATCTGCCAAGCTTTGTTTTTAATAAGCTCAATATCTAGGCTAGCTAAAAAGATGGGCTGCTCAACAGGGGTGCTGTAGATTGGCTACGTATCGTCCGGATATAGATGGTCTTCGCGCGGTTGCTGTTTTGGCGGTCTTGGCGTTCCATGCGCTGCCATCAGTATTGCCAGGTGGATTTGTCGGTGTGGATATCTTTTTTGTAATCTCTGGATATCTTATTTCATCGATATTGTTGAGCAGCCTTCAGCAACAGAGTTTCAGTCTTCTCGATTTTTACTCCCGCCGTATTCGTAGGATATTCCCTGCTTTAATCACCGTCTTCATCGCCAGTTTTGCGATGGCTTGGTATTTCTTCTACGCAGATGAGTTCATTAATCTGGGTAGGCACATGATTTCAAGCGCTGCCTTTATCCAGAACTGGATGCTGGCAAGTGAAAGCGGTTATTTCGATACCTCCGCTGAGATCAAGCCCTTCTTACATCTCTGGTCGCTTGGGGTGGAAGAGCAGTTCTACATCCTTTGGCCTTTGCTGCTGTGGGGCGCGTGGAAGCTGCGTCTGAACCTGCTGAAGCTAACGATCATTTGCTTAGCAGCCTCTTTTGCATGGAATATTTATGAGCTGTATGTTGCTCAGAGCACGATTGCATTTTATCTACCCCAGGTACGCTTTTGGGAGCTTCTCATTGGCGCAGTGCTTGCTTATGTCCATTTAAATCCGTCTACTGCATCCTCGGACACTTCACTTGGTTTGGTGAATGAGAATGTTCGCTCATTTGCAGGGGCAACTCTTTTGCTTCTGAGTTTCTTCTTTATCAATAGTCAAAAGGTATTTCCAGGATTTTGGGCGATCCTGCCTACACTGGGAGCCGTCTTATTAATTTCTGCCGGTCCTAATGCGATTCTGAATCGCACTGTTTTGTCTAATAAGGTAGCGGTTTGGTTTGGAAAAATTAGTTATCCGCTGTATTTATGGCACTGGGTCTTACTGGTATACCTACGCATACTTGAACCTGATTTATTTGCCAAGGCGAAATTCCGTCTATTGGCCCTAGCCTTAGCAGTAATGCTTTCGTGGCTGACTTATCGCTTCATCGAAAAGCCTTTGCGTTTTGGCGCCTACGGAAAGCAAAAAACTTGGTTCCTCATTGCGGCCATGATCGGCATCATCTTCCTTGGCCGCGAAATTCAGAATCAAAGTGGCATGGGGTATCGCTTTACTGCCAGCGCTGCCTACCTAGGTGGCGACTTCCAGACACAAATGCGTAAGAACCTAGAGGATGACTATCAGCAAAACTCAGCTGCGTGTGATTTTTCTCAACCTGAGAAAAAAACCAATCAACCTAAGGCTGATATTGCGAAGTCTTGCTATGAGGTAGATTCCAAAAAGCAAGCTGTGTTTTTATGGGGCGACTCTCATGCACAAATGTTGGGTTATGGTCTCAGAAAAAATTTACCAGCAGATTGGCAATTACTTCAAGTAGCCAGCGTAGGTTGTAAGCCGAATCCAATGCAAGCAGAAGATTCCAATGCAAGTTATTGCGAACGATCTAACTATGTAGCTTTAGAGGCTATTAAGAAAACTCATCCCAAAACAGTAGTCCTTGCCCAAAGCACGGCATGGAAGTTACCGGAGGTGGAATCATTAAGTGCCACCTTGAAAAAGTTAGGCGTACAAAGAATTGTTTTCGTGGGTCAAAGTCCTGAGTGGTCCGATGCCTTACCTACACTCATGATGCGCAAACAAGTAGTGGGTATTCCAGAGCGCACAAAGAGTGAACTAGTTCCTGAAACATTGTTAATGAACGAGGGCACCAAACAACTCTTTGCAACCCTAACTACTGGCATTGCTTATGTAGATTTGATTGATCTCTTTTGTAATGCTGATGGCTGCCTGGTGTATCTGGGTAACAACCCCGTTTCTGGAATGACTTACTTTGATTCCCATCATTTATCGCCAGTGGCATCTGATTATTTGGCTAAAAATAGCCTAGTCAAAGTCATTCTTGGAAAATGAGGGCATAAAATGAGTACATCACCAATCATTGAGTCTCAATTTGACCGAGCAAAGCCTTAACTCTTCCCAAGAGCTAGATCAGCGCCTGCAAAACCCCTGTGTTTTGATTACGGGCGCTACTGGTTTTGTGGGTAGCCGATTAGCAAGCTTCTTGAGTACGCAATTTCCCGAGATGGAGTTGCGCCTTGCAGTTCGTCATCGTCCGGATGAGCTTGAAGTTCCCGGTGTATTACCTATAGGGTCCATTGAGGTAGTAGGAGACATCAATCCTCATACCAATTGGACGGATGCACTAGACGGGGTAGATGTAGTCATTCATCTAGCCGCACGCGTACATGTCATGAATGATGTAGCGCGGGATCCTCTTGAGGAATATCGCAATGCCAATACTTTTGCTACTATTCATCTTGCACAAGAAGCTGCTAAAGCAGGTGTCAAGCGTTTTATCTATTTGAGTTCTATCAAGGTTAACGGTGAAGAGACTTCTTCTGGTCAATCTTATTCAGAGGATTCAATACCGGCACCAATCGATCCTTATGGCGTGAGCAAGTGGGAAGCAGAGCTTGGCCTAGAAAAAGTTTGCGCCCAGACCGGTATGGAATTTGTGATTATTCGCCCACCACTCATTTATGGTCCGGGTGTTAAGGCGAACTTCCAAAAACTCATGGGGCTGGTTTCAAAAGGCATGCCGCTTCCATTGGGCGCCACTCATAACCAGCGCAGCATGTTGGCACTAGATAACTTGGTGAGCTTTATTGCTGAAGTAATGAAAAATCCCTTGGCAGCCAATCAACGCTTCTTGCTTTCTGATGGTGAAGATGTATCCACAACCCAATTGCTAAGACTCATCGCTAAAGGCATGGGTAAGTCAATTTGGCTGTTGCCAGCTCCGGCGTTTATTCTCAGAGTTGCAGCAGAAGTGCTCGGCGCCTCTTCAGCTGCAGATCGCTTGCTTGGTTCTTTGCAAATCGACTCTAGTAAAGCACGACAATTACTGCATTGGCAGCCACCATTATCTGTGGAAGAAGGTATTGCTATTGCTGCTCAATCGTATTTGAAAAACTCATGAAACGCATTGTTGACCTCATTCTCTTGTTGATCGCCCTAGTATTTTTAGCGATCCCCATGTTGATCACTGCCATCATCGTGAAATTGACTTCACCTGGCCCCATTGTGTTTTGGTCTGATCGAGTGGGGCAGTACAACCGCATCTTCAGAATGCCAAAGTTCAGAACGATGCAAGTGAATACGCCTAATGTGGCTACCCATCTCTTGGTTGGCGCTGGCAGCTACCTGACGCCTGTTGGCGGCTTCTTACGTAAATCGAGTCTGGATGAGTTGCCACAACTCTGGTCTGTTCTCGTCGGGGATATGAGTTTTGTTGGCCCAAGACCAGCTCTCTATAACCAAGAAGATCTGATTGCTATGAGGACCGAGCGGGGGGTGGAGGTATTGGTTCCCGGAATCACCGGTTGGGCCCAAGTCAACGGACGGGATGAGCTCGATTTGACTGAGAAGGTCAATTTGGATGCCCAGTACCTGCAAAAGCAGTCAACCAGCTTTGACTTTTACATCCTGTTCCTCACGGTCTTGAAGGTTTTCAGGCGTGAGGGCGTTTCTCACTAGGCTGAGAAAATAATCACTAAAATGGCAGCAAACTGACAGGACTGTCATGAAAAAGGAATTATTAGAGTTACCCCGTTGGGTGAAGCAGTTTGCAGCGATGCTGATCGATGTGGTGTGTGCTTTGCTGGCCACATGGCTAGCCTTTTCTTTGCGCCTTGATGAATGGCATGCGCTGATTGCTGAGCAAAAGATGGCCTACATCTTGGCTGTTGCTTTATCGATTCCTGTTTTCTTTCAATACGGTGTTTATAAAACCGTGCTCCGTTTTACTGGAGCGCACACCTTAGCTTTAATGAGTAAGGCGGTTGGTATTTATGGTGTGCTGTATTTCACTGCCATCTTTATGTTGGCCTCACCTTATATCTATCGCAGTATTGGTTTAGTGCAACCGATCATCATGTTTATCTTGATGGCGCTTGCACGAGTTGCAGCAAGTCTTGCTTTAGGCTTTAGATCCTATGGCAACAATGGGCGCCCTGTTCTTGGCACATTATTAATTTATGGCGCCGGTCATTCTGGGATGCAGATTGCTTCAGCGTTACGTCAATCAGGACAATACTTCTTAGCCGGTTACATTGATGACAGTACGCAATATCAAGGTAGCAATATCAACGGCTTGATGGTGTATCCACCAAAAGAAATTACACGCTTAATTGATACGCATGGCGTCACCGATATCTTGTTGGCGATGCCCTCCATTGATCGCGCAAGACGTAACGCCATTCTGAGCGACTTGCGTGAACTCCAGGTGCACGTACGTTCATTGCCTGACTTAGTGGATTTGGCACAAGGCCATGTCACAGTCTTAGACATTAAAGAGTTGGATCCAGATGACCTCTTAGGGCGTGAGCCCGTTGCCCCTAACCGTGAACTGATCGAGAAGAACATTCTGGGTAAGACCGTGCTGATTAGCGGGGCTGGCGGCAGTATTGGTTCGGAGCTCTGCAGACAAATATTGCAAGTAGGACCAAAACAGTTGCTCTTACTAGACCATAGTGAATATGGCCTCTATGTCATTGAGTCCGAGTTGCGTGCTCAGCTTAATGCCAATCCACAACTCAAGACCGAACTCATTCCACTATTGGGTAATGTCCGTGATGCTGAGCGTTTAGAGACAATCTTTACCAAATGGAAAATTGATACCGTCTATCACGCAGCGGCTTACAAACATGTACCGTTAGTTGAGCACAATCCTTCTGAAGGATTGCAGAACAACGTATTAGGCACTTTGAACTTGGCGCAAACTGCCAAGAAACATCGCACTGCAAACTTTGTCTTAATCAGTACT
Source organism: Polynucleobacter sp. AP-Latsch-80-C2 (assembly GCF_018882185.1). Classification (GTDB taxonomy): domain Bacteria; phylum Pseudomonadota; class Gammaproteobacteria; order Burkholderiales; family Burkholderiaceae; genus Polynucleobacter. Next base: position 20,717 of record NZ_JACVOY010000008.1, read on the forward strand.
GATAAAGCGGTACGTCCAACGAATGTGATGGGCGCGACAAAACGTTTTGCTGAATTAGTTTTGCAAGCATTAGCCAATCAAGAAAATTCCAGCACCTGTTTTTCCATGGTGCGATTTGGTAATGTTTTGGGTTCCAGCGGTTCAGTAGTGCCATTGTTCCGCGAACAAATTAAAGCGGGTGGTCCAGTGACTTTGACCCATGCTGAAGTGACGCGCTATTTCATGACCATTCCGGAGGCGGCGCAGTTGGTGATTCAGGCTGGTGCGATGGCTAAGGGTGGTGAGGTATTTGTGCTGGATATGGGGCAACCCGTCAAAATTTACGACCTGGCTAAGCGCATGGTCGAGTTATCTGGTTTAAGTGTCAAAAACCCTGAGACCGGTGCTGGTGACATTGAAATCGTGGTTACTGGCCTGCGTCCGGGTGAAAAGCTCTATGAAGAGCTCCTCATTGGCGAAAATCCAACCTCTACCCCGCATCCAAGAATCATGATGGCTAGGGAGGACTTTTTGCCCTGGAGCGCCCTTGAGGCGGAATTAGCCTTGTTACAAGCGGGCCTGGCTAAGGGCGATTTTCAGGTGTTGGTAGATCAGTTGCAGCGCCTTGTGAACGGCTATCAGCCCTCGGGCAACTACAAGCCTGCTGCCTAGGCCTAGGTATTCAATAGGCCTGCTTCAGGCTGTCATTTCTGGCGTACTTTGACTTTATAATCAAAGTCTTAGCAAATTTATAGAAATTGCCATTTAAAGCCTATGAGTAGTCAATCAGATTCCCTACACGGTTCAAAGCTGCCTTCCGAGCGGACCTTTGGTTTCGTCTTTACCGGAATCTTCCTCATCCTGGCTGGATACCTCTGGTATCACAACGGTAAGCCAGTAGCCATTCAGGTCTTTTTGGTTCTAGCAGTTACTTTCTTAGCTTTCACCATTTTCATGCCGATTGTGCTGCGTCCTTTAAACAAGGCTTGGTACCAATTGGGCTTATTGATGGGCCGTGTAGTGAGCCCAATCGTTCTAGGCATTTTGTTTTTTATTCTGATTACACCGATCGCTATTGTGATGCGCTTGGCAGGTAGAGATCCTTTGAAGTTGCGTAAGCAAGATGTTCAGTCCCATTGGATTGATCGTGCGCCACCCGGACCATCTTCCGAATCATTTAAAGATCAGTTCTAAACCATATTTAGTAAATCGAAATTACAGAGGTTATCTATGTCATTCATCAAAGAGTTATGGAAATTTTTAAGAGTTCGTAAGAAGTTATGGCTCCTGCCAATTATTGTTGTCATGGTGGTCTTGGGTGGCTTGTTGTTGTTGGCTGCTAAGAGTTCAGTGGTAGCACCATTCATTTACACCTTGTTCTAAGAACAAAGACAGAAGAATTGCTACGCGCATGAAGATACTGGGAATCTCCGCTTACTACCACGACTCAGCCGCTTGCTTAGTCGTTGATGGCGAGGTGGTAGCAGCCGCTCAAGAAGAGCGCTTTACTCGTAAGAAGCATGATCAAGCTTTTCCAAGCAATGCGATTAACTATTGCTTAACTGAAGTTGGTTGTACTCCAGCCGATATCGATTATGTTGTTTTCTACGACAAGCCATTCTTAAAGTTTGAGCGTTTGCTAGAGACTTATCTGGCATATGCCCCAGTAGGTTTTAAATCTTTTGCTACAGCATTACCAGTTTGGTTAACCGATAAGCTTTTTCAGAAATCAGTTATTACTGGCGCCCTCAAAGACTTGTGGGGCAAGGATATTGACTGGGAAGCACGTTTGCTCTTTTCTGAGCATCACTTAAGTCACGCTGCTAGCGCATTCTTCCCATCGCCATTTGAAGATGCTGCCATTCTCACGATGGACGGCGTAGGCGAGTGGACAACGACTTCCTTAGCAATTGGCCATGGCAATAAGCTTGAAGTCCATAAAGAAATTCATTTCCCGCATTCATTAGGACTACTCTACTCAGCCATTACTTATTACACCGGCTTTAAAGTGAACTCTGGTGAGTACAAGGTCATGGGCTTGGCGCCTTATGGCGAGCCAAAGTATGCGCAGCTCATTAAAGATAATCTCATCGACATTAAAGAAGATGGCTCATTCGCTTTAGACATGAGTTATTTCAATTACTGTACTGGTCTGACAATGACCAATGAGAAGTTTGATAAGTTATTTGGTGGCCCACGTCGTGCAGAAGAAGCAATCCTGACTCAACGTGAGATGGATTTGGCTGCTTCGATTCAGGCGGTTACTGAAGAGGTAGTGATCAAGTTGGCGCGTGGTATTCGTAAATCCACTGGTCAAACCAATTTATGTCTTGCTGGCGGTGTAGCGCTCAACTGTGTTGCTAATGGCAAGCTATTACGTGAAAACATTTTTGACAATATTTGGATTCAGCCTGCTGCAGGTGATGCTGGTGGCGCGGTTGGTGCTGCATTAGCGGCTTACTACATGATGTTGGGCTTGCCACGAAAAGTGGATCCAGCATTGCAAGATGGCATGAAGGGCTCTTACTTGGGGCCTGAGTTTGCTCAACCAGATATTGAGCAACGTTTGACTGCTGCTGGTGCGAAGTTCACCAATCACTCCGATGAAGAAATCATTGCTTTAACTGCTCAAGCATTGGCAGATGGCAAAGCGGTAGGTTGGCATCAAGGTCGTATGGAGTTTGGCCCGCGCTCATTGGGTGGCCGCTCTATCTTGGCAGATGCTCGTTCTCCATCAGCGCAAAAATTATTGAACCTGAAGGTTAAGTATCGCGAGTCCTTTAGACCATTTGCACCTAGCGTTCTGCGTGAAGATGTCTCAGAGTGGTTTGATATCAATACTGACAGTCCATACATGCTCTTAGTTGCTGACGTCAACGAATCTAAGCGCCTGGCAATGACTGAAGAGCAACAGAAGCTCTTTGGTATCGAAAAGCTCAATGTGCCTCGTTCTGAAATTCCTGCGGTAACGCACGTGGATTATTCAGCACGCATACAAACCATTCACAAGCAGACCAATCCGAAATACCATGCCTTGGTGAGTAAGTTCAAAGAGCTTACTGGTTGCCCAGTAGTGGTGAATACTTCGTTTAACGTACGCGGTGAGCCGATTGTCTGCACGCCAGAAGATGCGTTCCGCTGCTTAATGGGTACCGAGATTGAATTCTTGGTAGTAGGTAACTCCATCATGCGCAAAGAAGATCAAGACGAGTCTCTTAAGCTCGATTACAAAAACGCTTATGAGTTGGATTAAGTTAGATAAAGTTCAATCGAATTTAATCCAATAACCATTCGATACGGGATATCAATGAAGACGCTGAAAAAACTCCTATTCCCAGCAATCTTAGCGGCCTTGGCCGCTTATTTATTTTTTAATGCCTACACACAGCGCAGTGTCGCTAGTTTCTTGTGGGCATTCAGTGTGGTGCTGATGGCGCTTGCTGCATTAACCAGCTTTCTACGTAATACCGTCATCATGACCATTTCGATTGTGGTGACTTTGGCTATTGCTGAAACAGCCTTAGGTTATTTACCTGCCTTAATTGCCAAGAAACCAGATTCCGGCATCAATACTGCTAAAGATAAATCGATCTTTGCTTATTTTGATAGTGCCCAGACTTACAACACCCCTGCATATTGGCATTTAGGGCAGTTTGGTAGCCAGCCAAAACCTGGCGTCTTTACAGCGAAGAAGATTGCCTCTAATGGCGATGTGCTTTATGACACGGTATTTACTATTGGTCCTGATGGATTTAGGGTGACGCCAAAGTATGGCGATAAACAACCCCATCGCATTAACTTCCTCGGTGACTCATTCACCTTTGGTGAAGGCGTTGCAGATAACGAGACCATGGCCTATTACGTTGGTGATTTGGTTAACAGTCAAAAGCAGGGCGCTAAGTGGGCGCCATTAGAAGTGAAGAACTATGGCATTCATGGTTGGGGCATTCATCAAGGCTTAGCAGTGTTACAGAGCGACCTCGATACCAAAGCCAATCTCAATTTTGTTCTGACTGCGCCTTGGCATGCTAGCCGAGTAGGCTGTGCCGACTTCTTTAGCCTAGGCTCACCAAAGTATCAATTGCAATCCGATGGCCTGGTAAAGCGTGATGGCTACTGTCGTTCCTTTGGCTGGGTGGAGCATTCTCCTAAAGCGCTGCGCGGACTCATTACCTCATCAAAGGTATTTAACTTGATCCAGGATAGTCTCCTCGTAACTTCTGATCAAGATAAGCAACTAGAAATCTACCTCGGTGTTCTCAAGACGATTGCCGCAGAATCTAAAAAACGTGGTGAAGACTTAGTGGTGGGCTTTATTAAAGCGGATGATCAGTGGTTTGTTGGCACTTACAACAATGCAAAAGTCATCGCTGCCATTAAAGGTATGGGTATCAATGTGATTGATATGACTCTAGCTGATAAGAATGAGCTGCTTGCTCGCAATTACTACATTCATGAGCTTGATAAGCATCCAACTGGTGCTGCTAACTTAGCACGCGCCAAGCTCTTGATGAATAACGTTGCTCAGTAAGCAAGTATCCAAGAAATTAGCCAAGTAAATCAGCCCGCCTATTCATGAGCTCACGTAAATTTTCCGCCTTAGGGCTCTTGAGTTTGGCGTTGCTCTGCGCAATTCTGTATTTTTACTTTATCCGCGTTAATGAGATTCAGTTTGAATTTAGAAATCATGGATACATCACAGGTGATTGGTTGATCAATTACACCAATGGCCTTGTTCGTAGAGGTCTCTTTGGTGAGATTGCTATGCAGACCCATCGCTGGTTTGGTAACAGCCCGATTGAAGCGGTGCTAACCAGTAAATATCTGGCTTACGGCATTCTGTGTGGCTCCATCCTGCTACTGGCGATTGTGAAGGGTATTGGCTTAATCGAGATTTTGTTCTTGATTTCTCCTTGGGCCTTGATGTTTGACCTCAATGACCCAGAAGGCTCTGGTAGAAAAGAAATTCTGATCTTCGCCAGCTTTGCCTTATTTGCATTACTGCAAGTCTTTAGCAAGTCCCCACCTAAATCGATATTCAAGCGCTGGGATTTTTACTATCTCTTGATGGTGATGGCAGCCATTGCCTTTACCCATGAGGGTTTGATTTTCTTCTTCCCTTTCTTTTATTTGCCGCTGTATCTCAAGCGTGGATTTAATAAAAGCGATTTTCTGACATTCTTTATTCCGTACCTTGTTTCATTACTGGTTTTGGTAGTGCTGTATTTCTTTTTCAAAGGCAATAAAGAGATCGCTGATGCAATTTGCAGCAGCCTTAATCCCTGGAGTGTTAATGGATCCCTGGGATGCGATGCCATTCACCTTCTGGCTGGTACGCATCCTAAGGCGCATATCGGCTTTATCAAGTCCTTTACGCCTCTACTGTTGCTCACCATGATCCCCATCTACTGCTATGGCCGATGGATTGTGGGGCTCGCAAAGCATCACCTGTTCCTAGCAATGGCGATTCCTCTTATTCTGACGGTACCGCTGTATGGCATTGCGATTGATTTGGGCCGGTGGATTCATATTTCTGGACTACTGTTTTTTATTACCTTCTTTAGTCTGAAAGGTACTGGAGCGCCACTTCGTAAGCCATCTCTCATTACCATCATGCTAGTACTTTGCTTAGCCGTGCCTTATACCTTCTATTGGCGTATTCCCCATACGGTTGGCGAGAACAAGGTTTTCTTCTGGTGGACCCAGGATCCTATTGGTTACCTACAAGCCTGGCATTTAAAGTAATTAAGTACATTCATGTCTAACGCGATACCCAAGACTGCCGAACTGCCTAATCATCAATATCGTTCCGATATCGATGGCTTGAGAGCATTTGCAGTGCTATCAGTTGTGTTATTTCATGCCTTTCCTGAGTTCATCTCTGGCGGCTTTATTGGGGTGGATGTCTTTTTCGTCATTTCAGGCTTCTTAATCTCCACCATCATTTTTGAGAAGTTAGAGCAGGGCAACTTTAGTTTTGTCGATTTTTATGCACGCCGTGTCCGCCGTATTTTCCCAGCACTGATTCTCGTATTGGTGGCATCGTTCGTCTTGGGCTGGTGCATTCTGTTTGTTGGTGAGTACAAGCAGTTAGGTAAACATATTGCTGGTGGTGCTGGCTTCATCGCCAACTTAATTTTGTGGAGCGAGAGCGGTTACTTTGACAACCTGGCCGATACAAAACCTTTGCTTCACTTATGGAGCCTGGGTATTGAAGAGCAGTTCTATATCGTTTGGCCGCCCATTCTTTGGGCTGCATGGCGCTTTCGGGTGCGCTGCCTGCCGATCATTTTAGCAATTGGGCTAGCTTCATTTGCGTTCAATCTTTATGGCATTGCCATTGATCCAGTTGCTACCTTCTATTCACCCTTAACCCGCTTTTGGGAATTGCTCATCGGTTCTTTGTTGGCTTATGTCACTGTATTTCATGCAAGGTATCCACGATTAGCTATTAATACCATTGTGCAGGCAAATACCCTGTCATGGATAGGTTGCGTACTCTTTATTACTGGATTGCTTTTAATAAACAAAGACAGCGGCTTTCCGGGGGCGTGGGCACTCTTACCAACCTTAGGCGCTGCGCTGATGATCAAGGCTGGCCCAAGTGCTTGGTTCAATAAGGCAGTGTTAGGTAGTTCTGTATTAGTGTGGTTTGGCCTAATTAGTTATCCACTTTATCTCTGGCATTGGCCATTACTCTCTTTTGCACGCATTCTGAGTAGCAGTGTTCCTGAGTTAGAGATTCGGATTGGGGTTGTAGTTCTCTCCATTCTTTTATCTTGGCTAACGTATCGCTTTGTAGAAAAGCCTATTCGTTTCGGTAGCGGCATTACATTCAATACCGCTTTCTTTGGTAAGTATTTTGTTAGTAAGAGAGCCATCACCATTGCGCTGGTTGCAGGGCTGTTCTTGATTGGTCTCGCAGGCTATGTGGCGAATTTCAAGAACGGTAGTCACTCCCGCTTGGTGAACAAGATCAATATTGATCCGGAGTCAGGTTATGACGGCGTTGCTGGAGTGGATCTTATTGAAGACTGCGGTTTAGCGAACTCCCCATCAATTGATAAAGCCTGGTTCGGAACCTGCTTACGCGATAGCCGTCCTCCAGTGAAGTACGCCTTGGTTGGCGACAGTCATGCTGAGTCCATCTTTAGGGGTTTGATTAGAACCTCAAATGAGAGTGGGCGGTGGCTCTTTATTGGTGGCCCGAATGGCAAGAGTGGTGTATCGATCGTGGTTTCCAATAATCCGATTTATAAAAAAATCACACCTTCAAGCGAATACGCCATGAATGCGCTGGCCCAAAATAAAAATATTGAGACTGTTTTATTTGTCGGCGCTAGTAGAAACCTATTTGGCTTGAATGAGAAGAAGTTCTTGGATGATATGGAGTCTTCGCCTAATTTTGATGTTGCCTATGAAGCGGTTCAAAACGCAATTAATCCACTAAAGGCCGCCGGCAAGAAAGTGGTGATCCTTGAAGATAATCCAACCTTAGCGTTCCCAGAAGATTGTTTGCAAAGAAAGAGCACGATCTCGGCGATTAATTATTTCTTCCCCAAGAAGCTCAACCCTCGTTGTGTATTAACGGTAGAGCAGCATCAACAGCGTACAGAGCAATACCGACGCCTACTGGCTAAGCTGGAGAAAAATAACCCTGGGACTGTGAAGATCTTTTACACCACACCAATCCTGTGTGATGAAGGAAAAGGACTTTGTGAAATCTCTAAGAATGGTCGTCTGCTTTACAGCTACTCAGACCATATCTCTGACTACTCAGCGGGCTTAATTGGTAGACCGCTCAATGAGTGGCTTAGAAATCAAAGTAAATGATTTATGCAATATAGACCCGAAATAGATGGTTTAAGAGCTCTGGCAGTCATACCAGTCATTCTTTTCCATGCGGGCATTCAGCTCTTTGGGGGCGGATATGTCGGTGTAGATATCTTCTTTGTCATAAGTGGCTATCTGATTACCTCAATTCTCCTTTCTGAAATGGTCGATAGAAAATTTACCCTCACTGGATTTTATGAGCGGCGAGCGCGCAGGATTTTGCCAGCACTATTTCTGGTTATGGCGATTTTTTTGCCATTTGCATGGTTTTGGATGCTGCCTCATGAATTAAAGGGTTTTTCCCAAAGTCTTGTAGCGGTATCTACGTTTGCTTCCAATATTTATTTCTGGATCTCAACCGGTTATTTTGAAACTGCTGCAGAGCTTAGGCCTCTGTAGTATCCCCATAGATTCGTACATTTAAAAAGTTGAGTTTTCTGTTGTTTATGGCAGTATTTACAACAGGAGAATCAATATGAAGAAGTCACGATTTACAGAGACCCAAATCGTTGGGATTTTGAAAGAAGCCGAGGGCGGTATTGCGATGGCAGACATATTGCGCACGCATGGCATTAGCGGCGCTACCTTTTACAAATGGCGATCCAAATACGGCGGCCTTGAAGCTTCTGAGCTCAAACGAGTAAAGGAGCTAGAGCAGCAGCTCTCCGAATATAAAACGATGGTTGCTGAACTGACCCACGATAACCGAGCTCTAAAGAACCTCATTGAAAAAAAGCTCTAGCGCCAACCGGTAAAAGAGAAGCAGTCGATTACCTGGTTGGCGAAGAAGCAGTGCCAATAACAAGAGCTTGCGCTCATTTGGGGCTGGCCAGGTCATCGTATTACGAGCGCCCGGCAAGTAGGGCTAAAGCCGATGAGCCTGTCATTGAAGTACTTAATCAAGTGGTTGCCAAGAATGGGCGCTGGGGATTTAGATTATGTTTTGATTGGATGCGCAATCAGGGTTACGAGTGGAATCACAAGCGGGTATGGCGTGTGTATAAGGAGATGGGTTTGAACTTACCCAGAAGAACCAAAAAGCGTATCCCCAAGATGCCCAGAGTTCCACTTGTTGCCCCTACCGAGGCTAACTCGATGTGGGCCTTAGATTTTATGTACGACACCTTGCATTACGGCCGGCCTTTTAGGACCCTGAACGTCATTGACGAATCCAACCGTGAGATCTTGGCGATTGAAATTGATATTAGTTTGCCAGCAGCCAGAGTAGTCAGAACATTGGAGCATCTGGAAGAGATCCATGGTTTACCTCAGGCGATACGTCTGGACAATGGGAGTGAACTGCGGTCTGCCATCTTTATGGGCTGGTGCGAAGAAAAAGGGATTGAACTCAAATTTATCCAGCCGGGCAAGCCTCAACAAAATGCCTTTATTGAGCGGTTTAATAAAACCTATCGTCATGAAGTACTCAATGCGTATTTATTTGAAAACCTCAGGGAGGTACGTGAAATTACAGAAAACTGGATCACCATTTACAACGAAGAAAGACCGCACAGCTCTCTTGGCAGAATATCGCCTAGAGACTATCGAGCACAGGCAGAAAACAACACTTTAGGAATGTCGGCTTGACGGGGGATACTACACCTCTTCTCCATACTTGGAGCTTGGCTGTTGAGGAGCAATTTTATTTACTTTTCCCGGTCCTACTCGCATGGGGTATGCCTTTGGGGAGAAAAAAATTATATTTATTTTTGCCTTCCTTGGGTGCGCTAGTTTATTTTTGGCACAACTTTTATCTGAAATAAGGCCTGCATTTGATTTTTATCTTTTGCCTACGCGAGTATGGGAATTATTGGCAGGATCAATACTGGCATTTTATTCACAGCTATCTGGTGATCAAAAAAACCAAAGAATTTTTCGAGAGATTGGCAGCCTCATCGGCTTACTTTTAATTTTCTATGCCATATTTGGTTTTGATAAATTTACTCCATTTCCAAGTTTATATACGCTGATTCCAGTTCTTGGCGCTTTACTGATTATCTATACCAGCCAGAAAACTATTGTCGGAAAACTGTTATCTAAACGAATATTCGTTGGCATCGGTTTAATTAGCTATAGCCTGTACTTGTGGCATCAACCAGTGTTTGCATTTGCTAGAGTGAAGGCTGGTCATGAGCCGGATCAAGTGGTCTTAGCACTCTTGGTGTTAATAATCTCAGTACTTTCATATTTAAGCTGGAAATTTGTTGAGATTCCATTTAGGGATAAAAGACGATTTTCACAGAATAAAATATTTTTATTCTCTGTTTTTGGTAGCCTCCTATTTATCTCTATTGGTTTAATTGGGCAATTCACAAGTGGTTTTTTAACTAAAAGCCAAAAAGCTGTATTGGCTTATAACGAATACCAAGAGGAGAGTAAAAAAATTGGGCGTGTTGGAAGTTGTTTTTTAGATGTTGGAGATTCCATTGATTTATTCAATGCGAGCTGTATTGAAGATAATTCAGATGATTCTATTTTCATTTGGGGTGATTCTCACGCCGCCGCTCTCTCATTTGGCCTTAGGCATATCTATAAAAATGTAACGCAATTTACATCTACCGGCTGTCCACCTCTCATGGATGAGTTCGTTGCCTCTAGACCTCTATGTAGAGATATCAATAACTATATTGGCTCTCAGATCAAAAATCTTAAGCCAAAAAATATTTTCTTATATGCTAATTGGGGTATTTATGATGCTCAGCATCCTTTAGAAAGTCTAAATAAGACCGTGGATTTTATACGGCTAGTTTCGCCATCTTCAAAAATTACAATTTTGGGTGGAACCCCGCAATTTTTACCTAGCCTTCCAACCTATATGTTCTTAAATCATAAAAACTTAAAATTAGGTGAAGTCATGCCCACATATTTATATGATCATTTAACCCTAATGGATCAAAAATGGGCTGCCCTTGCTAAACAAAAGAAGATTGATTTTTTTTCAACACTAAAAGTCTTTTGTCAGGCTAATGTTTGTAAAGTAACTGCTGAGTATGATGGTGTCATAATGCCTATTATTTGGGATTACGGACATTTAACTGCCGCCGGTTCGGTGCTGCTAGCTAACAAAATAAAATTACAAAAGCAGCAATAGCTCTCAGCTTCTTAGACCACACCCTTTTGGGTGAAGAAGAGTTTGCCGTTCCAGGCCTGGCAAATCAGATCCTTCTTGGTCTTCCAACCTTCGCTGTTATCAGAGGCCTCTTCATAAGCCCATTGTGGGTTTACGGTAAATGGCTCCTTAGCCATGAGGGCAGAGATCCAGAAGGTTTCTTTATCGCCCCATACGTATTTGTAGGTATCGGGGTGATTGTTATTTAGCTCATACAGGCACTTAATTGCTTGTGGATGCTTGCTGCGATTAATCGCTACTACACCACTATCTACATAAGTCTCAATGACTGGTTCAGTCGGAATACCATCTTTCCAGATGTAATCCCACTCAATTGGGAAATTACTAGGCTTTTGATTGTTAAGACAACGACGCAGCCAATTTTGGCGCTGCTGATAAAAAGCATAGTTACGGAACTTATTGCCTTTGAAAGGCTTGCGTAGACCCAATTGGTACATGAGTTTGTCATACCAATTAAATTCAAATACCCAACGCTTGAGATCTCTAAAGAGGTAAAAGCCCGTCTCTTGATAACCGGCATCGCTAAAAAGATTCTCTGGATTTTGATGAAAGATGCCATCCGCATCAAATAGCAACACTTCGTTGAAGGAGCTATTGGCAACAATAAACGCCTTTACCTGAAAGCCCTTCCAGTGAGCGAGATCGGGGGTGAACTCTGAAACGTTACGCCAAATGATTTTGTCAGTAATAGCACTAATCTTTTGCTTAGACTCAGCACTGAGCTCATTGCCTACTTCCCAGATTTCAATCGGGAGCTGGCAGCCTAGGTCGCTATAAATCTTCTTGAGATTAAATAGAGCAAACTGAACGTAACGCTCTGGAATGCTAGTGACTAAACCGCGCGACAAATTGGTGCTCATGAATATTAGGCTTTATGAATAAGTAATAGTGCAAGATAACGTTGCTGCAGATTATTTTTTGAAAAGGGACTTGGCCCACTTAAAGGGTTCGAGTAATTTCCAGATGCGGTTCAGGCGTGCCTCGAGTAGTTGAGTCTTGCGCTCGATGGCATCAAAGCGTTCTTGATAGCGATTTGCCAGCAACTCTAAAGTCAGGCCATATTCTTTGGCAAATACGACATCAAAACTTGCCATGGCGGATGCATCTCCAGCTTTTTGGGCAATCACTGCAAAGTCTGGGCTGACACCAGAGAGAACGGCAAACAAGCTAGTAGGGCCTTGCTCTTCACGTAGAGGAATCGATTCTTGAACACCAAGAACCTTAGATCTAGCAAAGCCCAAATAACTCACGAGAAAGCTAAGTAAAGCCGAAGGCAGTGGGCGCTGATGGGTTGGGTCTAAATAAAAGCTAGAGGTACCGACAACTAAGTTCTCAGTATTAGGCGCTTCCAGAATTAACAGCCCAGCAGGCTTTAATGTCCTTAAGGCTTCCTTAATGAGCGTCTGCAAATCATCTAAAGATAGGTGCTCAGCAATATGAAATCCCGAAACAATGCTCAAACTATCAGCTGGCAATGATTTGAGGTGCGCAATGGCGTCACCCGTTTGTACGTTGAGGCCTCTGCTGCGGCAAGCGGAGAGCATGCCGTCGTCTAGATCAATGCCAGATGCGGTCAGTTGGTTATCTTGCAGCAATTCAAGCCATTCTCCACGACCACATCCTAAATCAAGGGCGGTAGCATTGGGGTGGGCTGCTTGAATCTTTTTAATAAATGGGACATAAACCGACAGGCGAGACTTAATGACTTCGCGAGAGCCGCGATGCTGATCTTCAAATGCTTTGTAGAAATTATTTTGATCTGAGCTCATGCGTTTCTAAATGGTTTATCTTTTTTACTTCAGCTTGTTCTTACTGCTTAATCTCAACTATTGGGGGTAACCAAGCTACACCTTCAAAATGTTCTTTGCTATTAAGGACCGTAAACACGAGAGCATGGTCACGCCACTCATAATTGCTCGCTATGTGATTGTCAGATGCATGTAAAGATAATGCAAGTGAGTAGGTTCCAGGCCCAAAATTAGCAATAAAGCGGAAGTTAAATTCCACTTCAGCGCCTGCAGCCAGCTTCTTCAGGGTCTTATTGAGGTGATAGGTATTGGTGCCATAAACCGGCAAGCCCAAGCGATCTTTGAACATATAGCCTAGCACTAGCTCATCAATGGCTTGATTGCAGCGTACTTTGGTGGATAGTGTAATTTCTTGGGCTACTTGAACCACTTCAATGCGCTTACCTTCGTTATTGAGTAAGGCCACATCCAAAATAGTGGCTTCACCGCTGCCAGAAGTTGTTTTGACTTTTCCGGATTGGGTAATTTCTTGGCGAACGTTTTGGTTCTCGCGGTCGGCTAATAAGGCGTTGTAATAGTCCATCACCATTTCTGGTTGACCTTCAATGGCAACTTTGCCTTGGTTAAGCAAAATAGCGCGATCACAAATTGACTGAATAGCCATCTTGTCATGGGAAACAATTAATAGGGTCGTGCCATGCTTGCGGAATTCGCGAATACGGTCAAAGCACTTATGGGTGAAGTAAGTATCACCAACCGATAAAGCCTCGTCCACGATCAAGACATCTGGGCGCTCTGCAGTGGCCACGCTAAAAGCCAAGCGCATTTGCATACCGCTGGAATAGAAACGCACAGGCTGATCGATGTATTCACCAATCTCAGCAAACTCTTCGATGGCCGGCATCATGGCAGTGATTTGATCCACGCTATAGCCAAGTAATTGTCCAGCCATATAGACATTCTGTCTACCAGTAAAGTCAGGATGAAAGCCGATACCAAGCTCAAGTAGGGCAGCCACTTTGCCACTCATCTCTACTGAGCCAGTAGTAGGCTTGGAAGTTCCAGAGATCATCTTGAGTAGCGTGCTCTTACCAGCACCGTTCACACCAATAATGCCGACGGCCTCACCAGGATTTACAGTGAAGTTCAAATCCTGTAATACCCAGTTCAGGCTATGACGCTCTTTACTAAACGGAATAATCCATTCAGCGAGACGCGACCACTTAGAAGGGTAGCGCTTGTAAGCTTTGCCGAGATTGCGAACAATAATCTGTGACATTAGAGCAAGTCCACCATTTCACCGGAACGCTTACGGAATAAGCGAAAGCCATTGATATTGAGCAGCACCGCTAAGACACAGATAAACCACAAGCTAGACCAATCAGGCATTTGATGATGAACAAAAATACCCTGAAAGGCCACCATTAAATTGGTGAGCGGATTAAATGAAACCAAGAAACGAATTTTCTCGGGCAGGATATTGACCGAGTACACGATGGGTGTGAGCCAAAACCAAAACTGCAAAGCAACGCTGTAAAAGTAACCAATATCTCTAAAGAAAACATTGAGAACGCCGAGCGTCATTCCTAAGCCAATCGAGAAAGCAACCAAGATCACCAACAGGGGGATAACAGCAAAGAAGCAATAACCAGGGAAGTTATCTGTCACCAATAGGAAGAGGGTGAATAGGGAAAAGATGATGATGAAGTTCAGTCCAGCATTAAGAATGACAATGACTGGTAGGCATAGGCGTGGAAAGTTCAGTTTCTTGAGAAGGTTGGCGTTTTCTAAGAACACTACTTGGGCACGTGAGGTCAACTCTGAAAAAAGTGTCCAAACAATCACGCCAATGCATAAATAGATGCTGTAAGAATAAAGACCAGAGCTACCTTCACCAGCGGCGCCTGGCAATCGAGCCCCCATGACTTTGGAGAACACTAAGGTGTAAACCAAAATTAGCGCTAAGGGATTGATGATGGGCCAAGCAAAGCCTAAAAGGGAATTTTTATACTTGGTTTGGAATTCGCGCTTCGTGCTGCCGAGGATAAATGCGCGGTATTGCCAAAGTGAGGCAATAGAGGCAAATAAGCCGGGGGAGCGGGAGTTGGAATTGCGCATTAGCCCTAGTTTAATAAGGTTTTGAGAACGGACTGGGCACTTTCCTTCCAGGTCAGCCAAGGCATCTTGTCTGAGCGGGGGTGGGCACCTTTGGTATGGAGTTCTAACCAAGCTTCAATAGCCTGGGTCATCTCTTCAGGCTTAGAAGCCCTGTAGTAGAAAGCATGCTCTCCAGCCACTTCTTTAAAGACCGGAATATCTCTAGCAATGATCGGGACATGTCTTCTGGCAGCCTCAATTAAGGGTAAGCCAAAGCCTTCGCCATCTGAGGCGGCAATCAAGCAAGTGCTGGCTGAGTAGATTTGATCGAGATACTCATCACTAATGCTGTCTAACCAGAAGAGGCGCTTATTGAGCTCTGGATGACTTTCGATATGGCTCACCAATTCGTCAACCATCCAACCTTTTTTGCCAATGATGACCAAATTGACTTGCGCACCTTTAGCCCATAATTTTTCAAAGGCGGGTAAGGTTTGGCTGTAACCTTTGCGCGGTTCCAAAGTACCAATCATTACAAAGCTTGGTTGCGCGCTGATCTGAGCAATCACTTCACTAGCGTTTGCTGGTAAACCAGTCGTTGGCACTGAATTTTCAATATCTGCGCCAAGATGGAACCAGGCTACTTCAAATTGCTTTGGTAAATCAGGAATATTGGTTTTAGCCCATTCGCGATAGTCGTCAGCAACAGCTTTAGAAATGCAGATGATCCCGTCGAACTTGCTGATCTCGAGTAACCACTGGCGATGATTAAATTCAGCAGCGCTCGGGAAAGCATTCGGGAAGAGAATGGGCAGTAAGTCATAGACCACAAAGTACACCTTAGTGCCGCTTAACTTAATGGCTGATAGATATTGCTTCTGGGCTTGCACAATATCTGCCTGCAAATCAATGCCCAAGAAGATATCGCCGGCTTGAGTCTCAATTACTGGGTCTTCCAGATTATTGGTATTGCTCTCACCCATTGCACGCTTATCATCTTCGCTCGCAAAGAATTTCTTTTTAAAGCGATTGGCATAGCGATAACCAAGGGTTAGTTGGTTGGCATAGATCGGATGAACGTCATAGCCTACTGGAGGATTTAATAACATCTCCGTAAGTAGTGAACGTACAACGCGCTGAATACCCGTCTTAGCATCACGTTTTACTAACTCAGAGATATCAATAAAGAGTTGACGCTTGCGTGGCTCAGTTGGGAAGTTCTGTGCCAAGCAGGCAGAGAACTGCAGTAAGTCGACATCTTTGTAATGCTTGCCATCAAAAGACAATTTGCCTAATTCCGCAATCAGCTTTTTCAGAATCTCGGCTTTACTCAATTTGGCTGTTTGAATTCCTGCTGCTTGATGCTTCGCTATTAATGCTTCAAAGCCCGCAATGGCTTTTTGTGCGCTCACATCCCAAGAGAACAAAGGTGCCTGTACTTTGGCATGCACTTTCATGCGCTCGATGAGGGCAGGATTTGATAAGAACTCAGTGAGCTTCGCGCTAATTGACTCAGTTGACAGTGGATCAAACAATGCTTCTTCTAGGTTGACGACTTCTGGCAAGCTGGAAGTATTGGATGAGATGACTGCGGCACCGCATTTCATAGCCTCTAGCGCTGGTAAGCCAAAGCCTTCATGCCATGATGGGAAGACAAAGAGCTTGCAGCTGTAATACAAGGTTTGCAGCTCATCATCACTGATGTATTCGGTAAAAATTACTTCGTCGGCATTCATGCCCGAGGCTTTGATACCTTTTAAGAGTGCGAGATGTTCTGCTCGATCGATACGACCCGCTAAAACCAGCTGATGCTGTAGGCGAAGTTCCGTTGGAATCTGCGCGTAGGCCTCGAGTAAACGTGTGAGGTTCTTGCGAGGATCTGCGCCACCGGTATATAAAACAAATGGGCGCGTAATGCCAAACTTCTCTTTGAGTGCAACGGGATCCGTTGCTGGTGCTGCATCACTAAAGAAGGGTTCGGCCGCAGAAGAAATATTCACAATCTCTTCTGGAGAAAAATCTAAATGCTCTAAACCTTCAGATCTGGAGAACTCCGAAATACTTAAAAGCAATGAAGCGCGCTTAAGGTATTCCAGCTTGCGCAGGTAGTAAGTGGCGTAGAAACGATCTACCTCTAAATACTCTTTAGGATTTAGAAAAGGAATGAGATCGTAAAAAGAAATGCTGACTGGTGTGCTGGTATCAAACTTACCAACGCTAGTAACCGTGTTATCACCAAAGCCTTCAAACAGGCTGCTAATATGGACAACATCGGGTTGCAAACTAGCAATAAAGGCTTCACGAACCAATTCAGCGCCTTCACGTCGTAAGTCAGTGCCGGCCTGACATTCCATCACCGGGCCAGGTGCGTACCAAATCTTAATATTTTCAGGAGGCAATAAACCTTCAAATTGACTCTTGATAAATTGCGTTGCATCAGGGAAGAGGCCATTCAAAACAATAATGACTTCATGTTCACCGCGATTGCGAATAATGGCTTGTGCTAAAGAAGTGGAGTAACGACCGATCCCTCTGAAGCGACTATTACTTTGTGCACCTTGTAAATCAATCACAATCCGCATTAGGCTGCTTTCGACGAATTGTTCTGGGCAGCAGACTTCAGCTGACCATAAATAGCTTGAGCATGAGTTGAGAGTTGCTCTTGCGAGATATCGAGCACCACTACTGGTCCAACCATGAGTGGTGAAAATTGATTCACCGAAGCTTGTTGCAGACGACTGGCATATAACTTCTTCAAGAAGTTATACATGCCGTACTTGCAGATGAAAAAATACACCTGGCGGCGTATTGCAGGATTTTTGTCTAAAAAAGCCAAGCCATGCTTTAGGGTGCTCAAGATATGGCGTTTTAGGGCTTTTTTCATGTCATTTGGCTAATCAGAATTTCTATTAATGCCAGAAACTCTTAATTTGGTGCAGCAAGTAATCAACAGACCCTGATTATATTGGGTTTGTAGACATAAAAATCATAAAAAAGAGCCCCTGAGGGCTCACTGGACTACCTTATTGGCTTTGTATTCGCTCTTAGGGTACCAAGCTCAAGAAGAGGTACTCAAAGAAGATGATGAGATGAACCACCCCTTGAAGCAGGGTAGTGCGCCCAATCGCCAAGGTCAGAGCTCCAATAAAGAAGGAGAGGTACATCAGGACCATGTTGAGGGAGGTAATTCCGAGACTTAATTGGAGATCAAAGAAGATTGCAATTGCGGCAACCGTGGGGATCGTTAAGCCAATACTGGCGAGTGCTGAGCCGAGAGCCAAGTTTAAGCTGCTCTGAAGTCTGTTTGCTCTAGATGCACGAACTGCTGCAAAACCTTCGGGCAAGAGAACAAGCATTGCAATAGCAATACCGACTACTGTTTTTGGTGCGCCTGCAGCTTTGACGCCTGCCTCGATAGCTGGGCTGAGTGCTTCAGCAAGACCTACCACTGCAATTAAAGACAGGAGTAGTAGCACTGCGCTAACAGCAGTTTTGGAGTTGCTAGGCTTGGCTGCATGTTCGCTACTATCTTCACGCTTGCTATGCACCTTTGGCAAATAATAATCACGATGTGTGATGGTTTGAAATAATAAAAATGCTACGTAAAGTGCAAAAGAGGCAATACCCGCAAAAGCGAGCTGGCTCTTGGTAAAGTCGGGACCAGGCGTGCTTACGGTCACCATGGGCATGACCAGAATAAATGTCGCTAAAGCGGTTAACACCGCTAGAGCAGAATTGGTGCCTTCGTTACGAAAAGACATCTCATGGTGCTTAAGGCCGCCAACAAAAATACACAAACCAATCACGCCGTTAATGACGATCATGACGGTGGCAAAGACGGCATCACGCGCAATAAACTCTGAACCTTCATGGCCAGTGAGCATCATGGAGATAATTAAAGAAACTTCGATGATGGTGACGCTAATAGAAAGCACTAGGGTGCCGTAGGGCTCGCCTGTTTTATGAGCAATCACTTCAGCGTGATGGACGGCTGAGAGCACTGCCCCGATGAGGGTTGCACCCATTAAGAAAATAAACCAGGTTTGACTGAGAAGATTTGTCATAGAGAGCATTTATGAAATTGGGGCTAATCAATTAAGTACGAATAAGAGTAAGCTTACAGTAATTGAAAACGAAGACAAAATTATGAAAGCAATCATCCTTTTTGGACATGGCGCACGTGATGCACGTTGGCGTGAACCCTTTGATCGTCTGGCAAAGCTATGGCAAGAGCAGCATCAAGGTACGCCAGTACAACTTGCCTTTTTAGAGATGATGCAGCCCTCACTTGAAGACGCTGTAAGTAACTTAAGCGCCCAAGGAGCAACTCAAATTACTGTGGTCCCAGTCTTTTTTGGGCAAGGCGGTCATTTGCGCAACGATTTTCCGGTGCTGCTAGAGGCATGCCAAAAGCAATACCCCAATCTCACACTAAGCGCTACGCCTGCCGTTGGAGAGGATTTGGCTGTCTTGCAAGCCATTGTCGATTTTGGGGCTCGCGCTATTTAGTGCCGCCTATCAACCCCCTTGTATGTAATGATATACTTTACATTGTAATGTGATAGATTACAATGTGCCATGGGGGATAAATGATTCAATCTTTTAATCATCGTGGCTTAGAGCTCTTTTTTTCAAAAGGAAGTTACAAGGCAATACCAGCCCAATACGCAGCTCGTTTAGAGCGCTTGTTGGATCGCTTGGACGCATCAGTAGAGCCTAAGGATATGGATTTGCCGGGATACCGCTTTCACGAGTTAAAGGGTAAGAGAAGAAATTATTTCGCTGTGTTTGTATCTGGTAATTGGCGCTTAACCTTTAAGTTTGAAGGCAAGCATGCGATCAATGTTGATTTAGAGGACTATCACTAATGAAAAAATTAGCCAAAAGTTTAAGGAGTATCAATCGCAAGCCAACCCATCCAGGCGCTATTTTGCGAGAAGATGTGCTACCTGCATTGGGAATAACCCAGGCTGTTTTTGCAAGTCATCTAGGGGTAAGTCGCCTGACTGTCTCGGACTTATTGCATGAGAAGCGCGGGGTAAGTGCCGAGATGGCGGTTAGACTTGCAAGAGTAGTCGGAGGAACGCCTGAGAGTTGGTTACATATGCAAGAGGCTCTGGATCTCTGGGAGGTGGAGCAAAAGTTCAGGAATCATCCTGAGAGTGCACCAACACCACTACCTGCTTTAGCGCTAGCGGCTTGAGCATAGTTGAATCAAGCGGCCTTAGTTTTTGATTCAACTATATTTTGGCTTTGAGTAACTTTGTTCTCTCTCAAGGCTTCACCAATCATGATGAGTGCTGGCGAGTTGCTATCAAACCATTGATCAGCTTTACCTGCGGCCAATTCAAATAGAGTGCTGCTCCATTGACGCTCGCGCGGCGTACTGACTGATTCTAAAATTTGTACTGGCGTATTGGCGCCATGATTTGGGCTTTGCTCAATGAGTTGTTGTGCAATGCGCGCGGCATCTTTACGACCCATGTAATACACCAAGGTATCGGCCGATGGATTGGCAAGAGGCTCTCCAAATACAGGATTTTCAGTCGCTTGTGCCAATGTGATAAATGCCACGCTTCGTGAAACACCCCGCAAGGTGAGTGATTGCCCAATGCTTGCCGCACCAGCGAGCGCTGCAGTAATGCCAGGAACGACTTCCACTTCAACCCCAGCATCTTTGAGAGTACTTAACTCTTCATCGGCGCGACCAAAGAGCATTGGGTCGCCACCCTTGAGGCGAACAACGGTTTGATATTTATGGGCAGCGTCTACTAATCGTTTATTGATGAAGTGTTGCGCAGAAGACAGCTTGCCACAACGCTTGCCTACGGGCACTAAAGTGGCTCGCGGGCAAAGTGCTAGCATTTCTGGTTCGACTAAAGCATCATGAAAAACAATGTCTGCTTGAGCGAGTAACTTGGCACCACGAACGGTAATGAGATCCGCGGCACCTGGACCAGCGCCAACCAAGTAGACTTTACCGAGGGTGTTATGAGATTGATTCACCTTAAGCACTCTCTGCATTCAATAAAGAACGTTTACCACGCCAGCTATTTTGAGTGGTGACGGTAAATAAATCGAATTGATTTAAGGCCACTTCAAGACTTTGATCTGGACGTAATTCAAAACTATCAAAGCCAACACGTGCACCTTGCAATAGTTGATCGATGAGGACATCACCAATCGCCCGAATCTCACCTTGCCAACCTAAGCGATCACGCAATAGGGCAGCAGTACTAAAGCTTCTGCCATCTCTAAAGATTGGGAAATGTGCTGCGACTAGAGGCCATATCTTTTTGCCCGCTTCAATCACATCGGCATGTTTCAAAATATCTTCATCCGCAGCAAACCAAACACCGATTTCACCTTTGTTGGCGCGTTCAATGATGTCGGCATTCTTATGATGCGTAATCCACCAATGAAACGGCACCAAGACCTTATGGGCGCCATGCTCTAGATCGGGAATACCACCTTCATCCTGTTCACCATTCCAGACTTGCCATTCATTAGCAGCAAGCGCAGGTTTACCGTCCTTTGGAAAGCGAATGATTTGCGGATTAAATTGAGAGCTAATTACAGTTGTCATTATGGGTTTACTCCTACTGCATCCTGCTTAGCTGCTTTTGCTCGAGCATTCTTGTAGGCAGCCTCCTTAAACGGTGCGACTCCTAAGCGACGGTAAGTCTCAATGAAGGACTCTTCTTCGCTACGTTGGCCAACATAGGTATCAATAATGCTGGTCATCACATTGGGGATTTCATCGGCATAGAAAGAAGGACCAATGACCTTACCAATGGCAGCATCGTTCCCTTGTTCGCCACCCAGGGTAATTTGGTACCACTCTTCACCGTCTTTATCGACTCCAAGCACACCAATATTGCCAACGTGATGATGACCACAGGAGTTGATGCATCCAGAGATGTTGAGGCTAATGTCGCCGAGATCATATAAATAATCTAAGTCATCAAAGCGCTCCTGAATGGCTTTTGCAATCGGTAATGACTTGGCATTCGCTAATGAGCAGAAGTCACCACCAGGACAAGCGATGATGTCGGTGAGTAAACCAATATTAGGCAGAGCAATTTTTTGCTTCTTGGCTTCTTCCCACAGAGCAAAAAGTTGCGTTTGCTCTACATCGGCAAGCACTAAATTTTGTTCATGCGTGACGCGTAACTCTCCAAAACTAAATTGCTCAGATAAATCCGCAATCGCATGCATTTGCGCAGTGGTGGCATCGCCTGGGGCAATGCCATGATGCTTGAGAGAAAGAATAACGCTAGCGTAGCCAGGCACTTGATGCGCTTTAACATTACGTTCATGCCAGCGTGCAAAAGCTACTTGGTCAGATTGGGGAACGCTTGCAATCAATTGCTCAGTAGTGAAGTTGACCAATGTTTTATAAGCAGGCTTAGTGAAATGCTTAGCAACGCGATCCCATTCAGCTTGAGTGAAGTTGTCATCCCCATTGGCGATATGAACCCATTCACCTTCAACTTGACGGGCAAATTCTTCCGGACCTAAAGCCTTCACTAAGATCTTGATGCGAGCCTTATAGAGATTGTCACGACGGCCAAAGCGGTTGTAGACCCTCAAGAGCGCCGTTAAGTAACTGGGCAGCAATTGCCAAGGTAAATCTTGTTTGATGAGGGATCCCAAAATAGGGGTGCGACCCATGCCGCCGCCAGCATAAAGATTGGCGAGCAATTCACCTGCGGCATTTTTATGGAGCTCAATACCTACGTCGTGACAGAGCAAGACAGTGCGATCTTCTTTAGCGCCATTAATGGCAAACTTAAATTTGCGAGGTAGATGGGCAAACTCAGGATGTAAAGTTGACCATTGACGGAGTAATTCACAGATAGGGCGAGTGTCGACATATTCATCAGCCGCTACGCCTGCAAATGCATCGCTCGTGATATTGCGAATACAGTTGCCCGAAGTTTGAATGGCATGCATTTCTACTTTGGCGAGTTCAGCCAAGATATCGGGAGTTTCTTCTAGATTGACCCAGTTGTATTGGATGTTCTGGCGAGTAGTGAAGTGACCGTAGCCACGATCGTATTTTTCAGCGATCAATGCCAAGGTACGTAATTGCTTGGCACTAAATAATCCATATGGAATTGCAACACGCAGCATATAAGCGTGACGTTGGTGGTAAAGACCATTTTGGAGGCGCAAGGGGCGAAATTCTTCTTCGGCCAAAGTGCCGTTGAGGCGTCTCTCAACCTGGTCTCTAAATTGGGCTACCCGTTGGTCTACAAGGGTCTGGTCAATGGCATCGTATTTATACATAAGTGGGCTATTGTCATATTTGCCGGTTATTTCTCAAAAGAATTAAAAGTGCTTCCTATATATCAATATTGGTATATAAGAGCATCTCCTGAGGCTAAACCCCGAAAACTCTGTTTCAATGCGTAGAAGGACAAAGTTCCTCAATAAAAGACCTATAAAACAACGGAGACGAAATGAAAAAATTACAGGCTGCCAGCCTAATTGCTGGATTACTGGCCAGTGCAAGCATTTATGCCGCAGATGCCCCTAAGACCCCATTGCCGATGAATGCCGGGCAAGGATTTTCTCAAGAGGGCTTAAAGCGTATTGATGCCTTTTTTGCCGATGAGATTGCCAACAATCGCATGCCTGGCGCGGTGTTGGCTGTTGCGAAGAATGGCAAGCTCAGTATTTATAAGTCCTATGGTTATTTGGACAAAGCCAATAACAAACCAATGACGACCGATGCGATCTTTAATTTGGCTTCAATGACGAAGGTGATGGCCTCAGTAGGCGCCTTAACGTTTTATGAAGAAGGTAAGCTGCCTCTGAATGCACCAATCTCCAATTGGTTGCCGCAATTTAAAGAAATGAAAGTAGGGCAAGTTGATGCTGAAGGAAAGCTCAATGTAGTTCCCGCAAAAAATCAGATCACCGTACAAGATTTATTGCGTCACACGAGTGGCTTAACGTATGGTGGACGTGGTGCTACACCAGTTCATAAGATGTATCCAGCGGGATCTGCTCCAGCGGCGATGCAATATAACGCGCAAGAATTTGTAGAGAAGCTAGCCAGCACACCATTGTTGTATGAGCCAGGTACCGTTTGGGATTATGGCTTTGGTATTGATGTTGTCGGTGTGATTGAAGAAAAGATTGCGGGCAAGCCACTTGATACTGTATTGCGCGAACGCATATGGAACAAAGTGGGCATGCCGGATACCACTTTTAACGTTCCAGAAAAGAGTCGCGCTCGCTTAGCGCAACCTTTGCCGGTAGATCCAATGAATGGCAAGCCACAGAAGGTCGATATTTTGACCAAGGGTGTGAAGTTTGATTGTGGTGGCTCCTGCGCATTCTCAACAGCGGGTGATTACATCCGCTTTGGTCAAATGCTGCTCAATGGGGGAAGCCTGGACGGCAAGCGCGTACTGGGTCCGCAGACCGTTACCTTCATGGCCTCCAACCATTTAAATAAAGATATCAAAAACAATGTTGGCCTAACAGAGCCTGGACGTGTAGGTTATGGGTTTGGTTTGGGGGTCGCGGTACGCATGGAGCGTGGTCTCTCAGCAATTAATGGCAACGTTGGCGACTTCACTTGGAATGGCGCTAACGGCACTGTATTCTGGGCTGATCCAAAAGAGCAAATGGTGGTGGTGATGATGGGGGTTGCTCCTGGCGACATTCGCAAAATTCATCGAGAACAATTGAACTCCGTAATCTATGGGGCACTTGAGAAATAAGAAGTTAGTAAGCTCCAAATAAAAAGCCCCGATGAACTCGGGGCTTTTTATTTGGAGCTGGTGGCTTAGAGATGGGGTTGAAAGTGACAAATGTTCTATTTGACAGATTCTGCTATACGGAATATTATAGGGCATGATTCATTCATTCTCCTGTAAAGAAACTGAAGATTTATTTAATAGCAAATCCTCACGGAGGTTTAGAAGTTTTGAAAGAATAGCGCGCCGTAAATTGTTGCAAATTCATGCCGCTACAAATTTATTAGATTTGCGCATTCCACCTGGGAACATGTTGGAGTGTTTGCAGGGTAGACGTAATGACCAACACAGTATTCGTATTAACGGCCAATGGCGAATATGTTTTGTTTGGAAAGAGGATGGCGCACACAAAGTAGAAATTGTGGATTACCACTAAGGAAATATGATGACCAAATTATTAGAAGAAATTCATCCAGGTGAAATATTGCTCGAGGAATTTATGAAGCCTATGGGAATAACAGCACGTCAATTGGCTGCCGATATTGATGTATCACCAAGTCGCATTAGTGAAATTGTGCACGGAACTCGACCGATTACTGCTGATACGGCATTGCGGCTGGGAATATTTTTTGCAATGGACCCACGCTTTTGGATGAATCTCCAGTCTGAGTACGATATGCGAATGGCAAAGCGAACGCTTCAGAGGGAAATAGAACCTAGGATCAGGGTCTTTAAGATAGCAGCTTAAAGCCTAAACTCTTGATAGTGTCGATATAGGTTAGCAATCGATGCAAATCCCAAGACAACAATCAGTACCGCAAAAAGATATTCAGTAGTAAGGTAAGTAAAGATTCCCAAATGAATCAATACGGCAGCCCCAATAAAGGCGCCAATCGCACCAAAAGCAACTAGCTTAAAGTTGGGGATAAAGGCACCTAAGGTGATAGCAACAAAGATCAGGTAGAGCTCGGAAACCAATTGATCAGCAGTCACAAATATTCGGTTGGTTAACTCAGGGTCTACAAATTTACCTACAACGGCTATCAGTAGGATGCCTCCCAAGATGGCAAAGTTTAACTTTGCCTTACGCAGGATAGTGATCAGTTGATCATTCATCGCCATTAAGAGCCAGCGTTACCGCTAAATACTAAGCTCATGCCTAACCAAAGAATGATGAAGGCGATCAATACAGTGGAGCCAATTTTCTTAAGGAAGTATTCCAAAGTATCCATGTAAGCCTCATCACCTCTTCCGAAGTAATGGTCAAATCTCTTCCAGTACAGACGCCCCACCACTAAAGGCAGGAGGATGGCAACAATGCCCAAAATGATCGTTAAAGAAGTGCTCATGAATTACTGCTCCTTAATGCAAAAGTCTGCTTAATATAGTGCTGGAAAGTCGTAAAGGATACAGGGGTTATCCACCAGGATCGATTTTCGTAAGGCCAAATCACTCACCCAGGCGCCAAAAAGATCGCAAAGGTCGGCATCATGGGGCATTTGCTTTTTGACCATTACGTGTGGCCAATCGCTACCCCAGATCAATTGCGCTGGATTTGCCGCAATCACGGCATCATTCATGTGGCGCATATCAGCATAAGGCAAGTTACCATCGCAAATGCGATAAGGACCCGTCATTTTGACCCACGCTTTTTGTTCACGCATCAAATTTAGCAAGCCCTGAAAGCCAGGATCATTCACGCCATGCTTTACATGCGCATATCCAAAATGACCAAACACTAAATCTACTGGAAAGTCTTCAAAGACTAAAGCAAGATTGGGGTACTCATTCACATGCATCAGTAACTCGAGGTGCCAGCCAAATGGAGCAATGCGCTTGGCTAAGTTGGTGAGATATTCCATTGGCAGCCCAGCAGATTTATCAGCGACATCCACAATATTGCAACGTACACCACGAACACCGGCCTGATGCAATGCTTCAAGCTCTTGATCAGTCGCATTGTCAGCAATTACCGCTACACCCCGAAATTTTTCAGGATGCTGTTTTAGGGCTGCCAGCATGGCGCGGTTATCAGCGCCATAGACGCTAGGTTGCACTAATACGGCGCGATCAACGCCCAACATATGCAGTAGGGTGTTGTAACTATCTAGTGTGGCATCGGGTGGCGTGTAGATGCGTTCATTTGTATAAGGGAATAGGTCGGCTGGCCCACAGACATGCGCATGACAATCGACCGCCCCCTTTAGAAATACGATTTTGGGTGAACGTATTTCCGCATCAGGGGCTTGGCACAAAGGCGCTGAAGAATTATTGAGGCTCAATGGCTGCTTCTTTAGCAATCTTTAAATACTTCGCCATCTCTTCACGCACAAACTTACTAAATTCCGCAGTGCTCATTGGTGTTGCTTTGATGCCTTTGGTTTCATAAGCTGCCTTCACCTCGGGATCTTGCATGGATTGGTTCACGCTTTGATTAATCTTATTTACGATTGCGCTTGGTGTTCCTGCAGGTGCCCAAACACCAAACCATAAACCGATTTCAAAATTAGGATAGCCTTGTTCAGCAATACTAGGAATATCCGGTACGGCAGCATTCCGTGTTTTGCTGGTAACACCAAGGGCGCGTAATTTACCGCCTTTGAGTTGACCAATTGCAGTATCTAATGGCGCCATATAGAACGCAGTGCGTCCAGACATGGTGTCCTGAATTGCTTCAGGTGAACCCTTGTAGGGAACGTGAATCAGTTTGACGCCCATCAACTGATTGAAATACTCCGCTGCTAGATGAGTAGAGCTACCGACACCTGCGGAAGCAAATGTAATTTCACCAGGCTTGGATTTGGCAGCAATCACCAAGTCGCGGATCGTTTGATAGGGGCTATCAGCCGCAGTGATCATCACATAAGGTGTTTGTCCCAAAATGGCGACATTGATCAAGCTCTTGAGTGGATCGTAAGGCAGCTTTTTGTAGATGGCTGGGTTTGCAGCATATGAGGCGGATTGCACGAGCAGGGTATAGCCATCCGGTTCAGCATTCACCACAACGCCGGTACCAATTAATCCACCGGCTCCTGGGCGGTTCTCAATAATGACGGATTGTTTCCAGGTCTCCGAAAGACTCTTGGCAACAACGCGTCCGGCGATGTCAGCCCCGGATCCAGTAGTCAGTGGAACGACCATTCTGACGGTGTGATCGGGATAATTTTGAACTTTGCCTTGGGCATAACTCAGGCTGATGCCAATGGCAAGCCCTAAGCCTATGCTGAGTCTGAGGAAGGTATGGGTGTGACCCCCTGGGCGCTGGGCTATGTACATCGTGTCTCCTTGAATAATTTTTATAGTTTCATTGGATAATCTAACATGCTCTCAAGATTACATAAATAGTATTAGACAAAGATATAAAGAAAGCAGAGACAAATGACTCAGAAGCAAGAACAAAAGACAATTTCTGTAAATGGACTCGAAGTGGCCTATCGTTTTGATGGTCCTGAAGAGGGTCACGTGATTCTGATGGCCAATAGCTTGATGTCCAACTATTCAATGTGGGATTGGAATATTCCAGCTTTAGCAGATCGCTACCGCGTCTTGCGTTATGACAAGCGTGGTCACGGGGGCTCGCAAACCACTCCTGGCCCATATTCTATTAGTCAATTGGCAGATGATGCCGTGGCTTTATTAGATGCACTGAATATTCAGAAAGTGCATTTCATTGGCCTATCCATGGGCGGCATGATTGGCCAGCAAATGGGCGCCCGCTATCCTGAGCGCGTTTACTCCTTATCCTTATGCGACACCGCCAGTGAAATGCCACCACGTAATTTATGGGAAGAGCGTTTTGAGATTGCGCGCAAAGATGGCATCCCCGGTTTGGTAGACGGCACTATCAAACGCTGGTTTACTGCGCCCTTCATTGAACGTGCTCCGCAAGATATTGAAAAAGTCCGCCAAATGATTTTGGGTACCGGAGTTGAAGGTTATATCGGCTGCGCGAGTGCGGTCCGAGATATGGCTCAAACCACTATGCTCCTCAAGATCAAGGCCCCAACCCTAGTCTTGACTGGTCGCCAAGACCCAGCCTGTACAGTAGAGCAAGCGATCGTACTTAATCGTATGATTGATGGATCAAAAATGGTACTCATTGAAGAAGCTGCGCATTTATCGAATATCGAACAGCCGGCGGTCTTTAATAAAATCATTCGGGAGTTTATTGACTCGGTTGATAACACTCTATAGTTTCTAGAATTTATTTCGCAATTTTTGCAGTATTTTTTTGCAGCACCCTTATAGGAGAATTTCATGGCTGACCCAACAATCGAACAAGTAAAAGCAATGCGAACAGCAGTATTAGGCGCGGCAGCAAAAGTGCCTGGTGCATTAATTGGTTTGGGAATTTTATTTATCGTACTTGGCATGATCGGTGTTGCAGGTCAGACACTGTTCTCTTTTGTATCCATTAATGTTTTGGGCGCCTTCTTAATTGTGGGTGGCGTATTGCAAGGCGCACACGCAGTGAAGTCAATTGGCTGGAAGAGTGTGAGCGTTCAAGTCATCCTGGCAGTCTTGTATATTGCTGCAGGCTTATATACCTGGGCGTTTCCTATCCCAGCGCTTGAAGTGATTACTTTATGGCTGGCAGCTATTTTCTTTGTGACAGGCTTCTTACGCTTGGTTTCCGCATTTCAGCATCGCGTTTTCGGTGAATGGTTTTGGTTGGCGCTTTCAGCAGCTATTTCCATCCTGATGGGTCTAATGATTATGAATAACTACCCATCTTCAAGCTTGTGGTTACCTGGTTTATTAATTGCTGTGGAGTTGCTGCTGCAGGGCTGGTCAATGCTCTTCTTGGGTTTAGCAGCTCGTTCATTAGCAAAATAATTTATCCCACGTAATTCGCCTTAAAGAGCAACAGCCATGACTATGAAAAAAACAGACCTTTATAAAAATAAAGGATTGGCTGTTGCTAGTCGCATGAAGAATGCGGCCAAAGCTCCTAAACCCGGCTCTGCCGAAGACAAAGTGTTAACGAAAAAGGAAATGGCGCAAGCTAATCCCTTGCTGGCATCACTCATGGGAAAAGCCAAACCTAAGTCGAAATAGATTTAGTTGCGACGTTGATCTCATGAGTCCGTTTTTTCGCTTGAGCCTTAAGGTGTGCTTGCTTGCAATCGTTCCGCAGGCAATGAATTCATGGGCGCAAATTGCACCCCCACCAAATTACGATCAGAAGTTAAACGACGTCATTGTCAATGCGACACGTTCAGATACCCCGCTTGATCAGATTCCTTTAAACACCACGATTTTGACTAAAGAGGTGATCGAGTCCTCACCTGATCAAACAATTGATCAAGTGCTCAAAAACGTTCCCGGTGTTTTTCTCAACGATGTGCCTTATTACCAGAAGGACCCAACCGGTCAAAGTATTAACGTGCGTGGCTTGGGTTACGGCCGCACCTTAGTTCTGATTGATGGTTTGCCTGCAAACGACGCCTTTTACGGTACGGTGCAATGGAATCAGATGCCTTTGTCTTCCATTGAGTCAGTTGAATTTGTACGCGGAGGTGTCTCTAGTCTATGGGGTAACTATGGCATGGGTGGCGTCATTAACGTCAATACCAGAACTCCGAAAAATAGCTCCCAAGATGTAACGGCAAGCTACGGCTCGTTTGGTACTGGTAATGTTTCGGCTTCCAAGGATTTGATTGTTTCTGATGATATGCAGATGCGCTTTTCGGCTGATTACTTTGCGAGCGAAGGTTTTCAGAACTACGCCACGATATCTCCAGGATCGCCAAGTAATATTAAAAACGGCATGGGTACGGATACCGTTAAGAACACCAATGTTCGCTTACAGAATTACTTTAAGGCTTCGCCCGATACCAATGGTTTCTTTAGGATGGGCTACAGCACGATGGCCGATCTCAGTAATAACTATGCGATCGCCACAAACTTGATTCAGACAACTGATGTCGCCGGTGGCACCACGACAAAATTGGATGTGGATAAAAAAGCGCAAGTGAATGTGTATTACCAAAACACCAATTTTTATAAGCAGACAGCCAATAACTTTACGACTGCTCCATATAAGCCATACATCAATGCCAACTACACCGATCCTTATTCAACGCTGGGTGCATCTGCGCAATACACCCATGATCTCAATACTGCTGGTATTGACCAATACATTTTGGGTGTTGACGCTCGCAATATCTCAGCATCTAACCAAACCAATAACTTAGCGCCTAGTAGTGCTGTGACTTCTATTAATTACGCCCAAGGTCAGCAAAACTTTTACGGCTTGCTCGGCCAACTAAAGTCCAAGGCCAATGCGATTCCCCTTGAGGCAACCTTGGGTGCGCGGGTAGATGCTTGGAATAGTCAAACGCCTACCTACTACAACCAGAATACTGGCAGTGCGCCTACCTATCAGGCGATTGCCAATAAGAGCAAAACGCAATTGAGTCCATCACTTGGACTTTTGTACAAAGCTAGTGCGGATTTAGATTTGCGCGGCGCTGCCTATCAAGCGTTTCATGCGCCCAGCATGAATAACACTTTGCGAAGCTATGGCTCTTCTGTGGGCGGCTGGTACTTAGCAAATCCTAATTTGACTCCAGAAACAATGACGGGTTATGAGTTGGGTACAGACTATCGTTGGAAGGGTGGCTTTGCACAGTTCACTGCTTTTAATAACTACATTAACAACGCCATCACCAGTTACAAGATCACCAGTGCCAATGCAGCATTTGCCAACAGCTTGTGTGGCGCTTCCGGAATTGCGGGATGTGTAGCAAACGTCGGCGGCAGTGGTTACACCAATGTTAATTACTACACCAATCAACAGAATTTATTAAGTCGCGGTATTGAGGTCCAATACCATCACGATGTCAATCCCAATTGGGCGCTCGATGGTGGTTATAGCTACACCCGTACAGTACTGACTTGGAGTGCTACGAGTGACCCTATTAATACACAAGTAGGCGGCGTTCCTAAGAACATGGCAAACGCTGGTGTGACGTATTACCCCGTGCCGCAAGCCAGCATTACCACTACAGTGCGTTACGTTGGCAACTCATGGATGTCAACCGGATCTCTCCCGGTTCCTGCTTATGCGGTGATTGGTCTAAAGGCAAATTATCAAATGAATTCCCAAGCTTCTGTTTTTGCTTCGGTAGTGAACTTATTAAATCGTCAGTACGTGACTTTCAATATCGCCTCACAGGCAAGCGCTTACCAGGCCGGTATGCCGCAAGCCTTTACAGTAGGGGCGCGGATTAATTTCTAGGGCTGACAACTTCATTGCTTAAGAAATTTGGTGCAGCGCAATAGTTTTTTGTTTGTAAGTAAATAGTTTCAAAATGCTTTAGGATTTAACAAAGTTTAGATATAGCAGTCAGAAGTGCGTCGCTATGCATCCCATTTGCATAAGAATTAAAAAATAAAAAGGAGATTTACCAATGAAGCTTAAGAATATTCATTCACTCATGCTGGTTGCAGGTTTGGCAATTGCCACCCTCGCATCTGCACAAGCACCAGCGCCAGCCCCGGCTGCTGCTCCAGCTATTCCGCCTACATGGGCGCAGGGCAGAACCGCTGATGGTATGAATCCTTCTTTGTCTCCAAACCCTCCTGGTATTTCTGCGATGCCTGCAGACGAGATTCCGGTAAGCAAACTCAAAGTTCCTGCCGGTTTCAAAGTTGAATTGTGGGCATCCGGTATGCCAAATGGCCGCTCAATGACTGAGTCAGCTAATGGCACAGTATTTGTGGGTACACGCTTTACAGGTAACGTTTATGCAGTAGTTACCAAAGATGGCAAGCGTGAAGTAAAAACTATTGCTAAGGGCTTGCATCGTCCAAATGGCGTAGCGTTTGCAAATGGCTCACTCTATGTAGCTGAGCTATCACGCATTATTCGCTATGACAACATTGAGCAAAACTTAGATAACCCACCTGCACCAGTTGTAGTGTTTGATGCTTTGCCTAAAGATGAGCCACACGGTTGGAAGTTTATGAAGCTGAGCCCAGATGGCCAGTATTTGTATTTCCAGATCGGTACACCAGCTAATATTGTGGTGCCACCAGCTACTCATGCAACGATCGTTCGTTTAAACCTCAAAACTAATATTTTGGAAACGGTTGCCACTGGCGTACGTAACAGCGTAGGTATGGACTTCCAGCCTGGTAGCAAAGAATTGTGGTTTACCAATAATGGTCGTGACTGGGTTGCAGAAGATAAGCCAAATGACACATTGAATCGCTTGGTTCGTCCTAAGGGAATGAACTTTGGCTATCCATTCTGCCATCAAGGCGACTTCTTGGATCCAGAGTTTGGTAAAGGTCGTTCTTGCGATGAGTTCGATAAACCTGTCTACAACTTAGGTGCTCACGTTGCCGCATTGGGTATGCGTTTCTATAACGGCAAACAATTCCCAGCAGAGTACAAAGGCAATATCTTTATTGCGGAACATGGTTCATGGAATAAGACTCAGCGCGTTGGCTATCAAGTAGTTCGCGTTGTATTGGATTCCAAGAACAAGGTTGTGAAATCTGAGCCATTCGTTACTGGTTGGTTAGATGGTGACAAGTTCTGGGGTCGTCCAGTTGACGTACAAATGTTGAAAGATGGTTCTATGCTCGTATCTGATGACGAGACTGGCGCTATCTTCCGCGTTTCTTACGGCAAATGAAATTGATCAGAAATACTAAGGCCATCCTTGTGGTGGCCTTTTTTACGACTAATCTAGGTGCTGTATTTGCAGCGCCCCCTGATGCTGTTGCTGGCAAAGCAAAGGCGCAAATGTGCTTTGCTTGTCATGGTGAAAATGGTATTTCTTCATCAGCAGAGATTCCAAACCTGGCAACACAACCTTCTTTGTCTATTACCTATCAGCTGATTCAATTCCGAGGACAGCAACGTAAGGGTGGGGGCATGGAAGGAATCTCTATGGCCTTGAGCGATCAAGATATGCGTGACATCGCCGCTTATTACTCTGCTTTGCCACCGCCTCCCGCAAAATCGGGTAATCCCGAGAAGATTACCAAGGGCGCGCAAATTTCCAGTACTCAATATTGCAATTCGTGTCATGGGGCGCAGCTTCAAGGGCAAAAACATATTGCTCGCCTAGCAGGTCAGTCTCCGGAGTATCTGGTAACCCAGCTTAAAAACATTCGCTCGGGTAGCCGTATTGATATGGATGGCACAATGGGAAGTGCAGCAAGAGGATTAAGTGATGAGGATATTGAGGCTTTAGCCGCATATGCCGCCTCTCTTAATTGATAGTCAATCCTAATATGTAGCCCCTTCATTGCAAACATCAGCACGTCAGCAGCCGCTTTTTCTCATTGATTTACTCAAGGTCTTAGCGGCGCTTTTAATTATTCTTCACCATCTCTCGAGTTACGGTCAAATTGCAGAAGACGCACGCAGTGTTTTGCCTGGAATCATGACTTGGTTGTTCGAGTATGGTCGCTATGCAGTGCAAATCTTTTTGGTCATGGCGGGGTATTTAGCTGCGCAATCACTGAGTCGTTTTGCCACAGTCAAATTTAGTGCCCAAGGTTTGCTGAAGGTCATCCTGAATCGATATCTTCGTTTATTCGGTCCTTATGCAGCAGCGCTCCTATTGACGATTCTTTGCGCCTATATCGCGCGCTTTTGGGTGAATGATGAATTCGTAGGCAAGTCTGAAACCTTAGGGCAATTTTTAGCGCACCTCTTTTTTATTCAAGGCATTCTGGGCTTAGATTCCATTTCTGCAGGCGCTTGGTATATCGCCATTGATTGGCAGCTCTATGCCATCTTGGCTATTTTGTTGATTTCCTATCCCAGTTATCAAGCAGTTATTTGGGTGATCAGCATTTTGGCGGTGAGCTCACTGTTATTTTTTAATCGCTCGGGCGAATATGAGGCTTACTTCATCTACTTCATCGGGTCTTATGGGCTCGGTGTCTTAGCCTATTTGGCGAAACGCTTCGCAGATAAAGGCGTTAATCGTCTAGCGAAGACTGCACTCGTAGTGATTGGCCTCATCATCGTCATCTCTTCTTTCCAGCAAATTTGGTTAAGAAACTTTCTTGCTTGGTTTGTGGCTATAGCGCTATTGCTTTGGGGAAATATGCCTTATCCCTCGCTTGGAAAAAATACAGAATTTATTCTGAGAGCAATCTCCTGGGGTAGCGCGCGCTCATACAGCGCATTTCTGATTCACTTCGCATTCATTTTATTAGCGAATACTTTATATATTGCTACAGGGATGCATGCCCATGAAAGTGGCGTATTGGCGCTAGTATTAGTGCTGGGAGTTGTGGTGTCCAGCACGATAGCGGCAAACTATCTATATCGATGGGTTGAAGTCCCATCGCTGAAACTCAAAGTCTAAAGACCCATATCCTTGAGGACGCGGAAAATCTCGCGATAGGCTTTGGGTGGTTTATTTAGTTCTTTTTCTCTGCGCGCGTTCCGAATTAAGGTGCGCATATTCTGAATATCCATATCGGGATATTGCTCAATCATCTTTGTGAAGGCCTCATCATTGGCAATTAAGCGATCACGATAGCTCTCTAAAAAATGGAGCTTGGCGGTTTCTGCTTTGCTCACGCCTTGAATGGCATCCAAACGCTTTTGAATCGCATCGAGTTCTTCATCATCTAGAAAGCGCATGAGCTTTCCAAGATATTGTTTATGACGACGAATGGCTTCGAAACTTTTGATTTTATTTGTCTCGGCAATCGCTATCTTGATTGCCTCATCCATAGGGATGGTTTTGAGGGCATCATTACTGAGGGCGGCGAGAACTTCTGCCAGCTTCTGACGTTCAGTCATTTGGCGTTTTAGCTCAGACTTGCTTGGACCATCATCAGGCTCAGCTATCTTCGGCGTCCGGTTCTTCTCATTAATGTGCATTGCGTCATTTTAGACGGGTATTGAAATGCATTTGGATACTCAATTTTGAACTTTGGTAAATAATAGGGCGAAATCAGTTATATCTGACTTAAAAACCATGACTTCTGCAAATACTTACGACTACATCATCATTGGGGCTGGCAGTGCCGGCTGCATGCTGGCTAAGCGCTTGTCTGAGAACCCCCTGAAAAAGGTATTGCTCATTGAGGCTGGAAAGAACGATAACTACATCTGGATTCATATTCCGGTGGGCTATTTGTATTGCATTGATAACCCCAGGGCAGATTGGCGCTTTAAGACCGTGAATGAAGCGGGTCTGAATGGACGTTCTTTGCTTTATCCACGTGGCAGAGTCCTAGGTGGGTGCTCGTCGATCAACGGCATGATTTATATGCGTGGCCAAGCGGGTGATTACGAATCTTGGGTACAGGCGACGGGGGATGATGCTTGGTCTTGGGCGAATGCGCTTGCGCGTTATAAACAGTTCGAGGATTATCACAGCGATGCCAATGAGTGGCATGGCAAAGGTGGTGAGTGGACGGTTTCGAAGCAGCGTCTTCGTTGGCCCATCATGGATAAATTTAAAGAGGCTGCAGTAGAAGCTGGAATTCCTGCTTCAGATGATTTCAATTGCGGGGATAATTTTGGCGTTGGCTACTTTGATGTGAGTCAACGCGCTGGTTGGCGCCTGAATACCTCTAAAGCATTTTTAAAAGATGCTTCCAAGCGTAGCAATCTCACAATCATTACTGAAGCCATAGTCGATAAACTCAAAATTGATGCCGACAGTAAAAATTGTTATGGAGTGGAATATCTCAAAGATGGCGAACGGCAAGAAGCACTCTGTTCCATTAAGCAGGGTGGCGAAGTCTTGTTATGTGCTGGCGCAATTGGCAGCGTACAAATTTTGGAACGTTCGGGAGTCGGTACCGCAGCACGTCTAAATGCCTTAGGAATTCCAGTCATTCAAGATTTACCGGGCGTCGGTGAGAATCTGCAAGACCATTTGCAATTACGGATGGTTTACAAAGTCAGCGGTATTAAAACTTTAAACACTAAAGCCAATACTCTATGGGGCAAGATGATGATTGGCTTGGAGTATCTGTTGAAGCGCTCTGGACCGATGTCTATGGCACCTTCACAGCTGGGCGCATTTGCTTATAGTTCTCCTGAGCAAAAGAGTGCGAATGTGGAATATCACGTTCAACCTTTGTCGCTGGAAAAGTTTGGCGAGGATTTGCATTCTTTTAATGCCTTTACAGCGAGTGTCTGTAATGTGCGACCCACATCGCGCGGTAGTGTGCACATCAACTCCGTTGATCCCGAGGCGCCACCACTCATACATCCGAATTACTTATCGACTGAGGAAGATCGAAAAGTAGCGGCTGAGTCATTGAGACTCACTCGGCGTATCGCTCATAGCCCAGCGTTAAAGCCATACACCCCTGAGGAATACAAACCAGGCATTCAATATCAAACGGATGAAGAGTTGGTGAAAGCTGCGGGAGATATTGGCACAACGATTTTTCATCCAGTAGGCACTTGTAAGATGGGTCGCGCTGATGATCCTATGGCAGTCCTTGATTCTCAGTTGCGGGTGAGAGGTATTCATCACTTGCGCGTTGTTGATGCATCAGCGATGCCAACCATCACCTCTGGTAATACAGCAGCACCAACAATGATGATTGCCCAGCGCGTGGCAGAGCTGCTCACGCGTGAATAGTCCGCAGCGGAGTGACCGACTGCCTTTGAGCCACCTGCTCTTGGCTTTGGCTATTGTGGCGGTATGGGGCACTAACTTTGTCGTCATTAAGATTTCGCTCGAGGCTTTTCCACCATTTTTGTTTGCGGCGCTGCGTTACTTTTTTGCGCTACTTCCCATCGTCTTTTTTGTGCCTAGGCCAAAAGTATCTTGGCGTAATCTTTGTGCCTATGGACTGGCCACAGGGGTAGGGCAGTTTGGGGTCATGTATTTTGCGATTGATGGCCGTATTTCTCCCGGCTTGGCATCACTGGTCATTCAGACTCAAGTATTTTTTACGATCGGCTTTGCAATGTTCTTTGCAAAAGAGGGTCTAAAACGCTATCAAGTCGTAGCAGTTGGCGTTGCAATGACGGGTTTGGGAATTATTGCGCTGCACACAGATGCGTCAACTACTTTTATGGGCTTGGCTTTAGTGGTTTTTGCTGGTCTTTCATGGGGGGCTGCTAATACAGTCAGCCGCAGTGCTGGATCGATCAATATGTTCTCTTACGTTGTTTGGGCCAGTGCATTTTCAATTCCTCCACTGTTTCTGATATCCCTTTTCTTTGAAGGGGGCTGGGAGCATATGAGTTCGACAATGGCTTCTGCGCCTTTGGGGGCATGGCTCGGAGTCCTATGGCAGTCTTGGGGAAATACGCTTTTTGGCTATGCCGCTTGGGGGTGGTTGTTATCCAAACACCCAGCAGCTTTGGTAGCACCAACCCCGCTTTTAGTGCCCATCTTTGGAATGGGGGCATCTGCCTATTTTTTAAGTGAGCCTCTACCAACCTGGAAGATATTGGCTGCTGGCCTAGTGATTGCAGGCTTGGTCGTTAACTTATTTTGGCCAAGCCTTGAATCAAAAATAAAGCATCACCTAGGCTAAGGATTTGGCTTCTGGGGCTAATGTAAAACCCTAATACAAAGCCCTTTTTTTGCCCTTGCATTAACAGTAAGATAGAAATTCGGTATAAGTTTTACCAATAAAAAAGTATTTATTTAATTAGCAATTTTTAGTCATGGAGACTTTATGAATATTCGTCATCACATTTTTGCAGTTGCTGCTGCTGCAATGTTTACAACTGGCGCTTACGCTGCCGATATCAAGCTTGGTGTTTCAGGACCATTCACTGGCGGCTCTGCCTCAATGGGTGTAAGTATGCGTGACGGTGTTCGTCTTGCTGCTAAAGAAATTAATGCCGCTGGCGGTGTTAATGGCAATAAAATTGTTTTGGTTGAGCGCGATGATGAAGCTAAAAATGAACGTGGTGTACAAATCGCTCAAGAGTTGATCAACAACGAAAAAGTGGTTGCTACTTTGGGCTTTATTAACACTGGCGTTGCTTTGGCTTCACAGCGTTTTTACCAAGAAGCCAAAATCCCAGTAATGAATAACGTAGCTACAGGAACTTTGATTACTCATCAATTTCCAAATGCACCAGAAAATTATGTTTTCCGTAATGGCGCGCCTGATGTGATTCAAGCTCCAATGATTGCTAAAGAGGCGGTTGAGAAGCGAGGCCTCAAGAAGGTGGCCATCTTGGCCGACTCTACAAACTACGGTCAATTGGGTCGTGAAGACTTAGAAAAGGCGCTTAAGACCTATGGTGTTACACCGGTTGCTGAAGAAAAATTCAACATCGGTGACGTTGACATGACTTCACAGCTGCTCAAGGCGAAAAATGCTGGAGCTGATGTCATTTTGACCTATGCAATTGGACCTGAGTTAGCGCAAATTGCGAATGGCATGGCAAAGTTGGGTTGGAAAAAGCCAATCATCGGAAGCTGGACATTGTCTATGGCTAGCTTTATTGATACTGCAGGCAAAAATGGTAACGGCGCAACAATGCCTGAGACCTTTATTCAAAATCCCCCAACAACTCCAAAACGTAAAGTGTTTGTTGAAACTTACCTGAAAGAGTTCAAACCTAAGAACGGCATCATCGCTTCCCCAGTATCAGCAGCTCAAGGTTACGATTCTGTATACCTATTGGCTGCAGCGATCAAGCAAGCGAATAGCACTGAGGGGCCAAAGATTGTGGCTGCTCTAGAAAACTTGAATACTCCAGTTGATGGTGTTGTGATGACTTACAACAAGCCGTTTACCAAAGCTGATCACGAGGCAATCAAAGCTAAAGACGTTGTCATGGGCGTTGTAGAGAACGGTCGTGTTGAGTTCTTGAACGCTGAAGACGCAACTGCTAAGAAGAAGTAATTTGCCTCAGGAAGGGTGTGGAAGAAGTTTTTTCTGCACTGCAACATAAGTACGTGCAAAGCGCCGCCCATAAAGCGGCG
Organism: Polynucleobacter sp. AP-Latsch-80-C2; assembly: GCF_018882185.1. Lineage (GTDB taxonomy): Bacteria > Pseudomonadota > Gammaproteobacteria > Burkholderiales > Burkholderiaceae > Polynucleobacter. Next base: position 60,120 of record NZ_JACVOY010000008.1, read on the forward strand.
CTTTGCTTACAATGACGGATTCGTTAATAAAACAGTTTTAAGTATATTTAGGCCAATAACATGGACATGTTTGCACAAATCCTCTCGAGCGGCATAGCGGTGGGGATGATCTACGCGGTCATCGCTTTCGGCTTTCAGCTCACTTTTGCCACATCTGGCACATTGAATTTCGGTCAAGGCGAAGCCTTGATGTTGGGCGCCTTGGTTGGCCTGACATGCGTAGATACCTTTGGCATGAACTATTGGTTAATGATTCCCGTAGTGTGTTTATTCGGCATGATTCAAGGTAGCTTTGTTGAGCTCATTGGTGTGCGTCCAGCGATCAAAATTAAATCTGAGTTCGGTTGGATTATGTCTACCATCGCACTCGGCATCATTTTCAAAAACGTTGCTGAAAATATTTGGGGTCGTGATGCCTTACCATTTCCATCACCATTGCCAATGGAGCCAATGAGCTTCTTGGGCGCCAACATTCTTCCAATGGAAATTTTAGTTGTCGTCGGTGCTTTGGTTATGATGTTCTTAGTGGAATTCTTTAACCGTAAAACGATCTACGGTAAAGCAGTAGTAGCGACTGCAAATGACCGCGATGCTGCTGGCCTGATGGGTATTAATACCAGTATGGTGATTACTTTCTCTTACGCTTTGTCATCACTTACCGCTGCTTTTGCTGGTGTATTGATTGCGCCATTAACCTTAACTGGTGCAACCATGGGTGGCGCATTGGGTCTGAAGGCATTTGCTGTTGCCATTATTGGCGGTCTCTCTAGCGGCCTCGGAATTATTGTTGGTGGTTTGATTTTAGGAATCGTAGAAACTGCGACTGGCTTCTATATTTCTACTGGTTACAAAGATGTGCCAGGATTGATCTTGTTACTGCTGGTGCTGGCTTATAAGCCATCCGGTCTCTTCGGCAAATCTGCAATTAAGAAAGTTTAATGATGAAATTGAAGTCTCATATCCCTCTATTAATTGCGATCGTTGGCCTTTTTTGTTTGCCGCTATTTGTTCATAATCCTTATTACATTCACTTAGCTGAAACAATTCTGATTTACACCATCTTATTATTTGGTTTGGATATCGTGGTTGGTTATGTGGGTCAAGTTTCCCTAGGTCATGCCGCCTTGTTTGGTATCGGTTCCTATACCGCAGGTATTTTGTTCTTCCAATTGGGCTTGCCAATTTGGGCCACCATTCCAGCCTCTATTCTGGTGACTGCATTCTTTGGAGGTATCTTAGCTTTGCCAGCCCTGAAGGTCGTTGGCCCATATCTGGCGATGGTGACCTTAGCTTTTGGAACCATTGCGCAAATCTTGATTAACGAAATGACTTGGCTTACCGAAGGACCATTAGGCATCAAGCTCACACGACCAGAGATCATGGGTGTGCCTATGACTAAAGCCGAATACTTCTGGCTGGTATCTATTGTTACGATCCTTGCCTTAATCGTGGTTGACCGTTTTGTGAAGTCTCAGATGGGTCGTGCATTTGAAGCTTTGCGTGATAGTCCGGTAGCCTGCGATTGTATGGGCGTCTCGGTTTATCGCTTTAAGGTGATTGCGTTTGTCATCAGCGCAGGTTTCGCTGGTTTGGCTGGCTGCTTGTACGCCTATTCTGAGCAATATATTTCTCCAAACACCTATAACAATGAATTGGCAGTCCTATTCTTGCTGGGCATCATCATGGGTGGTCGTAAGTCACGCTTAGGTGCCGTGATTGGGGCGGCAATTATTGTGCTCCTGCCAAAACTCTTGGATGACATTAACTTGTTCCGTATCGTTGCCTCAATCATCGCTATTGTGGTGGCAGTAGGTGCAGCAATGGCCTTGTCTAAGAAGGTGACTACACCGCGTCGTGTTGCCATACCTTTGGCTGGTGTCGTTGGTTTGGCTGTTTTCTCATTCTGGCTAGATAACATCTCCGATTGGCGTTTGAGTATTTTCGGCTTCATGATTTTGTTGGTGGTTTACTACTTGCAAAACGGTATCGTTGGATTTGCAAAGAGCTTCTACCAGTCGATTGTTGGTAAAGCAAAAACCACTCGTGGTGAAGCTGCAGAAGAGGTGGACGATTCCGTTAGTTTTATCAGCACAGTTGCCAACCAAAATACCGGTGCAGAGCTTCTCAAGGTTGACTCAGTATTGATGCAGTTCGGTGGATTGAAGGCACTCAATAATGTAGACCTCAGTATTAAGCGTGGCACGATTCATGGTTTGATCGGACCAAACGGTTCCGGTAAGAGCACCATGATGAACGTATTGACCGGTATTTATGTTCCTACTGCAGGCAATGTGTTGTATGCAGGCGAGAGTGTTGTTGGAAAAACTTCTTCCGATATCGCTCTCTCTGGTATTGCGCGTACCTTCCAGAACGTTCAGCTTTTTGGTGAAATGACAGCAATCCAAAATATTTTGGTTGGCCTACATCACACCTTCAAATCCAATATGGTGGAGATCGCTCTTCATCTACCCCGTTACAAGAAAGAAGAGGCTGAGGCACATGCTCGTGCGATGGCGCTTCTCAAGTTTGTTGGTTTAGATGACTTGGCGAACGAAGAGGCTCGTAACTTACCTTACGGCAAGCAACGCTTACTCGAGATTGCACGTGCGCTAGCGCTCGATCCTGAATTACTCTTGTTAGATGAGCCAGCAGCTGGCTTAACCGCTCCAGACATTAAAGAACTCTTGCGCATTATTCGTAAGATCCGTGATAGCGGCATTACCTTTATCTTGATTGAACATCACATGGATGTGGTGATGTCAGTTTGCGATACCGTCTCAGTTTTAGACTTTGGTCAGAAGATTGCAGAAGGTAAGCCAGCTGAAGTTCAGGCAGACGAGAAGGTGATTCATGCCTACTTGGGTACTTAATCACTAGAACAATATTGAATCGGTAAAAACCATGTTATCTATTAAGAATCTTGAAGCGGGCTACGGCAAAGTCAAAGTCCTACACGGCATCAATATTGATGTTCCTAAAGGCCAAGTGATTACCTTGATTGGCTCGAATGGCGCAGGCAAGACCACGACCATGCGCGCAATTACTGGCATGATTAAGCCAACAGCAGGCGAGGTGACTTTAGGCGGCGAAAAAATTGATGGTTACGATTCTCATAAAATCGCACGCCTAGGATTGGCTCATAGCCCTGAAGGCCGTCGTGTGTTCACAACCATGTCAGTTACTGATAATTTGCTCCTCGGCGCATTCCCGCGATTCACTGGTAGCCGTCCCAAGGGTGATATCAAGCATGACTTAGAGAAGTCTCTAGAGATGTTCCCGCGTTTAAAAGAGCGTCGCAACCAATTGGCTGGAACCTTGTCGGGTGGCGAGCAACAAATGTTGGCAATGGCTCGTGCCGTCATGCTCAACCCTGAAATCATTCTTTTGGATGAGCCTTCAATGGGCCTCGCGCCGATTTTGGTGGAAGAGGTCTTTAAGATTATTTCTAACTTAAAGTCTCAAGGTGTAACGATGTTATTGGTGGAGCAGTTTGCTGCCGCAGCCTTAAACGTAGCCGACTATGGCTATGTTCTGGAGAATGGCAAGATTGCTACTCATGGTCCCGCTGCGAAGTTGAAAGACGACCCAGCAGTAAAAGCTGCTTACTTGGGTGGAGCAGGTGGTCATTGAGTAATCTTGCTCAGCGTATTTAAAAAAAGCCCTGGAATCCAGGGCTTTTTTTATGAGTTATTCAAAATAGCGATTACCCATGAAACAGAGCTTTGAACATGAGGCTTACGGCAACACTAAAGGTCAGGATGGCGAAGATTTGTTGTAGCCTGGGGCCACTGATTTTTTTGCCGAAAGCTCTGCCAAGCAATAAACCACTGAGTGCCCCCAAGGCAAATGGTGCGGCTATGAGGTAATCAAAGTTTCCTGTCATGATGGAGAAAATTGTGCCACCCCCAGAGATGATGGCCAGTACTCCTAAAGAGGTTGCGACAATCGATTGAATGGGAAGGTCTGTATAGCGCTTTAAGGCAGGGACAATAACAAATCCCCCGCCAACTCCCAGTAAACCAGACAGAAATCCAGCTAAGCCTCCAGAAAATAGTAATGCTCTAGCGCAGGGTACATTCCAATCCAGTTTTCCATGGATTGGATTACGCAGGCAAGGAGGCGGTTTTCTCGGTGGGGTTTTGATTCCCAGAATCTCATTTCTGGCTTGAATATAAAGACGAGTAGATACATAGAACAAAGTAGCGCTAAACAGTATCAAGAGCGGGTTATTGGGTAGGCGCTGAGCTAACCATAGACCTATAGGAGAAAGTAATAAGCCAAATAGGGCCATGAAGCCTGCCGCTTTATAGCGCAAGATTTTATTCTTGAGCCCTAGGAGTGCGCCAACGCCAGCTGCAAGCGCTATAGCTGAAAGGGCGATGGGAGCAGCTTCTGCCACGCTCAAATGCAGGGCAAAAACCAGCAGCGGCACAGATAGGATGCCTCCGCCAGCACCAGTAAGCCCCATTAGGATGCCTACAAAGATGCCCAAAGCGGGGCTGATCAAGATTGAGTAGTCCATTGCAATTTATTTTATATTAAGATAATATATAAATATATATATTAAATATTTACCCTGTAATGCCTGAAAGGCTATTGTGAACCCAAAAGAAGCTGCTGACATTAAAACGTTTTTTGATCCAGAAACTTGGACATTTACCTATGTAGTTTCTGGAGGTAAAGGAAGCCCTTGCGTTGTGATTGATTCTGTCTTGAACTATGACCCTAAGTCAGGTAGAACAACTAACCACTCTGCTGATCAAGTCATTGACTATATTCAAGCCGAACAGTTGAAGCTCACTTGGGTTCTAGAGACCCATGCCCATGCCGATCACTTAACCGCTGCACCCTATCTCCAAGAGAAGTTGGGCGGACAATTGGTGATTGGAAATCGTATCACTAACGTCCAGAATGTATTTAAGGGTGTATTTAATTTAGATGATCGTTTTGCAACAGATGGCTCTCAATTTGATCGCCTCTTGCATGAGGGTGAGTCTATATCTTTTGGTGATCTGTCGCTCAAAGCAATATTTGTACCCGGCCATACACCAGCCTGTATGGCTTATGAAATTGGCAATGCCCTCTTTATCGGTGATACCTTATTTATGCCGGATGTTGGCACAGCGCGCTGTGACTTCCCGGGCGGTGATGCAAGGACACTTTACCAATCAATCCAGAAGTTATTGTCCTATCCTCCCGAGACTAAGCTCTATATGTGCCATGACTACCCACCAAGCGATCGTCCAGTCGAGTCTTGTACAACTGTTGGCACTGAAAAAGCGAAAAATATCCATGTTCATGACGGCATTACAGAGGATCAATTTGTGCAAATGCGTACTGCTCGCGATAAGACTTTAGCAATGCCTCATTTAATCTTGCCGTCGATACAGGTCAATATTCGGGCTGGGCACTTTCCGGAGCCAGAGGCTAATGGTAAGGCTTATCTCAAAATTCCTTTGAATGTTCTTTGATATGAATATGACGATTTCAAAAACTGAGTTGAAAAAGATGCAGGCATCGGCTGATGATGCGTGCAAGCTCATGAAGGTGCTCTCCAATCGTGATCGCATGATGCTTTTATGTGAAATTGCCCAAGGAGAAAAGTGTGTGAGCGAGCTAGAGGCCGCTCTAGATCTGCATCAACCTACACTTTCTCAGCAATTGACAGTGTTGCGTAAAGAGAAATTAGTGAAGACTCGCAGAGATGGGAAGCAAATTTACTACTCGCTCTCAAGCCAAGTCGCTGTTGCAGTGATGGGCTTGCTATATAAGCACTATTGCAAGAAGTAGGGATTTGAAATGAAGGTATTGAACGTTTGAAAAGGAATTCATGATGACATACAACGTTGGCGGTATTGATCGAGTGTTAAGAATTGCTATTGGTGCCTTATTGATAGTCTTGGCGGCAAGTAATATAGTCGGCTGGTGGGGATGGTTGGGCCTGATTCCGATGGCGACAGGGCTTTTCCGCTTTTGCCCAGCTTATTCGGTGTTGAGGATTAATTCTTGCGGATCATCTGGTGACAAAGGTTCTTACTGTAAGTAATTTAAAAATTCATCAACTGGAAATCCTCGCTATGGGAAAGGGGTGCATTGCAAAATGCGCCCCTTTTTATTGAATACTCGACTTACGTAATTTTGGGATGCCCAATTTGCCGATGCCATGAAAGAGAAAGATCGCAAAAAAAGCCAATCCCACCATCCAATGCAAATTAATCACTGCATCACGCGTTGCTTCTGGCCCGTAATATAAGAGGCCTCCACTAATTAATAAGACCATTAAAAAAGCCAGTTGGCTAAAGCCGCTGATTCTTTTGCGTCCTGATTGAAAGCCTGCCTTAATGTGAAATGGAAGCACTGAGCCCAGTGCTAAGGTAGCAAGCATTGCAGACAGCCCATGACTTGCCAAAACGGTATGGTTAGCAAATAGGGCGCGCTCAATCTGCCATTGATGACCCAATAAATAAAGGCTGCCGGTAATAGAGCAGCTAAGCATTCCTACGATGACTAGCCAAGCTTGCCATCCGGGCATTTTTCCAAGGCGTCTCATGCGGCAATCCGTATCGCTTGTGCTTGATAACGCTTAAAGCAGGGGTGATGCAGTTGTTTGGAGAGAATGAGCACTTTGGTAAGTGCGTCTGCATAAACGCATTCATTTGCCACAATCGAGAAGGATTCAGAAAATACCGAATGAATCTCTGAATCATTGCTAGCAAGTGGGTTGATGATGTGACTTTGCGCATGATCTCGATTGGAAAAGTAGAGCCCACTTGTGGCGATCGCGCCATTAGCAAGAGATCCAATTTCAATAACATCGCTGGGTGCTTGTGGGTTGCGGATATGGATTGTCTGAACTTCATGTCCAAAGATCCGCATATCTCCGCCAGCATTCACGCTGCCAGAATCGATGCCATTCATGGTGAGGACATGAACAGCCATATCCACAGCAAAGCCTTTTGCGATACCACCGAGATCTAAGCACAAGGGAAGCGTCGAACGAACACAGCTCTCTTCGATGAAGCATATATCCTCAATGCCGCCAAAACTATGATTGGAAATATCGATATGCGATGGCAATAATCCCGCAGTAACCAGACGATGCCCAATGCCACAATTAAATAATCCATCAGAATGCTGGTGGATATCTTGGGCTATGTGAATAATTTGACTGGTCCAGGGATCGATGGGAATAGTGCGGATGTGAGCCTCACGATTGATTATCGAAAGCTCGCTATGCTGGTCATGAAAACTCATGAGACTTTGTACTTTTTCAATTGCTGAAAAAGCGAGCTCGATGGCCTCCCCGGCATTGTCCTGTTTAGTGGATATCTCAACGAAGGTTCCCATTAAGGGTTTGCAGCGCTTCATTTTGATTTGGATGCCAGCGCTGGATTCTTGAGGGCGAGCTCATATAAAACTGCCACACGTTTGACACCATCAGTTATATGCTTACAGGAAAGCGTGGCACCGCCTATGTTTTGAATATCTTGATTGAGCTTGATAGGGTCATTGGCATTTTTTCCAACGAATTGTTTACGCCATTGCGCCTCGCCAACTTCGTAACCGTAGGACTCAACGTATTCCAATATTTCAATGCCGGTGACATTGCCTTGGGGGCTGATTCCCACGGCATAACTAATCATTTCATGCTTACCTACGACTTCATCGACGATGAACCAGCTCCCATCTGCCGCTTTCCAGATGCGATCCCCTTGAAAGGGGTGGCGAATGCTGGAGGCGCTGCGCATCTTATTCTGTAGATCTTCAGTAATCAGAATGGGCGTTTTACTAAACTGCTTATTGGGGAATAAGATTTTTTGAGCCTGTTCCGCAGAAACATATATTTTTGCTTGGGCAATGATAGGGGCACTCATTAATGCCAGTCCAGCAAATGCATAGGGGTTTGGTTTCCAGTTCATCATCAATCTTTCTTTATCTATTTAGCTCAGAGGAAATCCAACTTTGACGATGAATTCGTTAACCGAGTGACTGTCCCAGACGCGAGCATTGGAACATTCGGCAGTACCATCGCCCATACAGGTATTGCCCTTAAGTTGATAGCGCCAGGCACCTGTGACCCACCAATCTTTGGTGGCATAGTGCATATTGGGGCCGATAAAAGTTGCCTTTTGAACTTGGTTTTGCAAGTTGTAGCTTGAGTAATCATTATGAAAGCGTGCTTCTACCCCAGCAGACCATTTAGGGGCAAATCGATAGCTCGCACCTACTAAAAAATCGAGCATGGATTCTGGAACATTGCCATTACCAATAAATTTCAGCTGCTCGTTTGCCACGACAACATTTCCTGCAAGGATTAATCGGTCGTCAATAAAGTTGGATTGCAACAAAAGGCGCGCCTCAATCTCATTTTTATTTTTACCAAGCGTAGGCTCTAAGTAGAGCCCTACGCCAACTGGTGAGGTCACTGGATTGGTAATACGATAGATAGCTTCTAGAGAGCCCCCTTCGATACCACTTTTTCTATAAGCAGTTGTTGGATCATGACTTTCAGGAACGCCATACCCAGCGGTACAACTTGCTAAATCGCCACACGCTTCAGGGTTGGTGTAATTCTGGCTGGCATTTGTATAGTAGGAGTTGATATACCCAGCAATTTGTAAGTCATTCGTTAAGCCATATTCGAGCTCTGTTCTTGCCGTCCATGCCTCATAAGTGCCAGCCGCTTGTTGTTGATTCAGTTGTAGGCGCTGCTCAAATTCGAGACTGCCTTTAGGCTGCAGATCTAAGGTGTAGATCCAGCCGAATACACCTTCGCCTGCAAAAGCAAACGAAAAATGAAGGGTTGTGGCAATGAAAAGGCTAAAGGCGATGAGTCTTTTGATAGTTAATTTCATGGTTTTAGAGAGTGGTGGTTGAAAAGTCTTATTGAGAATGGTTCTCAATATAACATCTCAAATAAGAATGATTCTCATTTGATAAAATGACCCTCAACTGATAAATGGCGAACGCCATAGGGCTTTACGGTTTTGCTTGTAAGATTTCTCTCTATGGATTCACAAGCCCTCGAGAAGCTCGTTCTCATGAAGATGCCCTTTGGCAAACACGCTGGTCGTGCCCTCGCAGATTTGCCAGGTAATTACTTGGCCTGGTTTGCTCGCGAAGGATTTCCTCAGGGCGAGCTTGGACAGCTCTTGGAGCTAATGCATACCTCAGACCACAATGGTTTACGTGGCCTATTGGCTCCTATACAAAGAGCCCACGGCTTAGAGCAAAAGTCAAAATTACTTTAGGCGAACGATCGCAATAACGCGGTCACGTTCGTATTGAACGTCTGTCGAATCGGGCGGGCTACTTTGAATAAGCATTGCCAAGAGGGAAGTTTGTGACTGAATCTGTGAAACTACCTTCTGAGCCAATCCCAGGTTGCGATCGTATTGGATTTGCACACTGGCAACCCTGCCTTCTTTGATCTGCGTGATAAGTCCATTGATTTTTGCGGGTGAGTATTCATCAAAGAAGATAGGGTACCAAGCACCTACGCTGCTTTTCTGAGGATCTACTTGCATCTTAACTGGTTTGGATACGGAGGGATTCTTTTCTAAAGGTAGGTGAAAATCAATCCCCGTTTTTTGCATTAACTCTTGATAAGAGATCGGGGGTGTCATCTTGGCTTCATTGGTATTTTCAAGCCAATAAGCCCACGCAGAATTTTTGGCAGGGTCATAAACTAACTTATATATATGGCTTGGAATAGTGACTCGACCTCTACCGATGCTGCCAGCATTTCCAACCGATCCTGTGTACACAAAAATATCTCCAGATACTCGCTTTGCATACTGACGGGTCGGCTCTTCTACATTCTTTGCCCAGATCCCCTGATTATTTTGCCTAGCTTGCGGCATCATGTTTGCTAGCGAGAAGGACTGAGCCATCGATCTGTCGTTATTCATATCCCCCGCTGGAGCATTGTGACCCCGGTCAAAGCCGCTCCCGCGATAGTCAGAGAGCTGGGCGCGTTCAGCAAAAGGCAGCCTCGCTTCTTCATAAAACTGGTTGCTTCTTCGAGGGCGCTGCCCCGTAAGACTTTCCCGAGTCAGTTTTTCCACTGCATAAATTGGTTTTTTGTCTTGAGGGGAGTAGTAAATGGCAAAGCCATCAAAACAAAGATCTCGTCCAAGTTGTAGGCTGCTGGGAGTTTGCTGTCCTGGAAATAAGTCCTTGCACTCATCAAAAAGGGCAAAGGCGCTCAGGGGCGTCAGAAGCAGGACTAGCAGTAAAAGTTTTCGAAACGATTTCATGATCTACCAGTGTAGGGGCTTGAGCGGTTTTGGAGCTTTCATTTTCCTTGGTCTAGATTATTTTCTAACAGGGCATCAGACTTAAATTCGCTCTAGGGCTAGCAATCAATCGAGATCTAACGTACCGATCTAAGTTCTAGCGCTCCACTATTCAATCAGAAATCTAGTCCCAATAATGGCTTGTGAGCATTAAGCATGAGCCACTACCGGTAGAAAGTGGACTATCCAAAAACACTAGATGTATGGTTTTTCAGGAGCAATTTTCATTCCAAATAGTAAAAAAGTCCGAATTCAGTCACTTTTTTATAGTGTGAAATTAGCGAGCCCTTACATCTATAAGTTACTGAATTTATTGAATAAAATATAAAGTCTTCGGACTATTCAGGGGAACTACTATAAATCAAGATCAAAAAGTTATTGAAAGTAGATTCTTTATTCTTGACTAGATATAAGAACCTTCTTAGGATGTCCCATGTTTTTTGAATATTGCGCTGCAACATAAATACAGAGTATGGTTTTTATGGAGTGTCGCAAAAATTGAATGAGTAAATGTTTATCTAACAATTTGAGTGAGATGCAGGAAGTGCAGCCAGCAGCATTGGCCGCTAAAGAACTGCTTGCCCACGCTATGGCTCCGGTCTATCGAGTCATTAATGGCATCCTCGTTGTTTCCGTATTCGTAGTAGTTGGCCTTTGGCTCTCTGGAAACGGTACTAATGCCGGGGCATTTGATTTGGCCCGTCTCCTAGTGCCCGATGAGGCGCGCCATATGGTTTGGAGCAACGGCTTTGGCATGTTGGACCAATATAAGGAATCACAACAGACCGCTGATTTGCAATCGACCAACTCCGCTAATGTTGTGGGCATTAATAGCGTTAAGCAGCAAACCGTTGCCCTCCTAATGCCTTCAGTGGCGCAGTTGCAAGTGAAGTCGATCTCCCATTTGGCAGACCGCATTCCCAACTCTAAGATGGATCCTCTGGCCCTCGACAACAACTTGATGGGCTCTATTCACAATCAACGTGCCATTGCTGATTTCTACGAAAAGAAATACAGCTTAGATCGTGCCAAGATTGAAGAATACGTTTCTAACACGGTCTTGATTGCGAAAGAAGTCAACATTGATCCTGTGCTTTTATTGGCAGTGATTTCCATTGAATCCAATTTCAATCCCAACACGAAGAGTCATGCTGGTGCAGAAGGTTTGATGCAAGTGATGACTTATGTTCATCGGGACAAGTATGCGATCTTCGGTGGCACTTCAGATGCAGCGAAACCAGAGGTGAATATTCGGGTTGGCGCTTATATCTTGAAGTACCTCATTGCTACAGCAGGTTCATTACGTAACGGCTTGAAGTTTTATGTTGGCGCAGCCAATGCAGAAGATGATGGCGGCTATGCAGACAAAGTGATGGCAGAACGCAATCGTCTGATTGGTATTTGCCAAGACCGCTCTAATAATCGTCTCACTTTGAATGGTAAAGATTTGCGCTCATAAGATTGCGAGCGCTAAAACAAAGGCCACCCTGCGGTGGCCTTTCTATTTTGAGCATCTGAGCTCAAATCGTTTTGCTTAGTTCACGCCATGCAGCTCAACATCAAAGACTAAGGTCGCGTTTGGTGGAATCACGCCACCAGCACCACGAGCACCATAGCCCATCTCGGATGGGATGATGAGTGTACGTTTGCCGCCAATCTTCATGCCGGCCACACCTTCGTCCCAGCCTTTGATGACATGACCTGCGCCCAAGGGGAAGCTAAAGAGTTGACCGCGATCCAAGGAGCTATCAAATTTTTGACCCTTGTGGTCTGCTGCTTTTTCGTCGAAAAGCCAGCCTGTGTAATGCACATCAACGTGATTACCAGCCGTAGCTTCTTTGCCATCGCCAACGACAGTATCAATTTTTTGGAGTTCGCTCATGATTTTCCTATTTCAAATAAAAATGACTGACTAGTATATTCTGAGCCTTATTGATTATCCAGGCGCAAGCCTCATTTACGTATGTCGAATTTTTGGCCTCATTCTGCCTATAAAACCTTAGCAATTAGCTCGGATGGGCAATTGTTAGTTACAGACGACTTTTTGCGAACCTACCTTCAGAGACCAGAATTAAGCTTGGTACCTGAGTCTTGTGAGGCAGAGCAAGCGCTACATCAACGTTTGACCCTAGATCCTCGCGCTGAGCTCACTGAGCAAGAAATAGCCACTATGGCGGATGTGGATATTCAGGAGAACTATCGCGTATGGCTGCGTTATCGTGCGCGCCTTTTGGCTGCTAGTTCCCTCGAGAGTTTTTACATGAGTTTATTTAAGGGCGCTGGCGTTGATGTGCCACCGCTTTTTGTATCTCAGCTTGCCCAGATTTTTGTGCGCCATATATTGGGTGAAGAGCCCCATCCCTTAGAGGCAAGAATGGGGGAATTATTTTTTAGAACTCAAAAGATTAGCGTTCTAGATGAGAGCATTGTGATGGGCGCAGATGATGAGGTGGTAGCGCGCAATGCCCAGGGAGGCGAGACCGGGAATATTTTGGACTTGCTCAAAGGGAAGTCCATGGCAATGAGGTCCGCAGATTTGGATGTATTGCATGAGGGCAATGCCCAAGAATATTGGACGAGAGATGAGGATTTTGATTTAGCAGTGCAACTGAACTTTGGGCACGAGCCAATTAACTATTTTTCTCGTCTACTAGAAAAGTGGATCCTCCACTTTTTGGGTGTACAAGTTCGCATTACGCCAATGCAACAAATTCAAGATCCTAAATGGTCTTGGCATGTCGGTTTAGATGCAGCGGCCACCGAGATTTTAAATAAGCTCTACAACAAAGATGTCGTGGATGCGGATGAGCTAGAAAAAATTATTTGCTTGTTTCGCTTAGACTTTATTGATGAGGCTGCGGTCACCAAAGTGCAGGCAGGAAAGCCAGTCTATATGGCGATTGCCATGAACGAGCAACAACAGCTCAAGTTAAAACCTCAAAACCTATTATTTAATTTACCGCTAGCAAAAACGTCTTAGAGAGCCGCTTGTTTTCGATGGTAATTGCTGAGCCAGATTAAGGCTGCGGCGGTGATGATGACGGGGATCAATGAGCCCAGATTCAGAATGCTCCAGCCTTGAGAGGTAATCAACGCGCCTGAGCCAAAAGAGGTAAAGGCCATTGTCCCAAAAACAAAGAAATTAATAGCCGCTTGTGCTTTGTCTCGCTCATTCGGTTTGTAGGCGGTCATCGCTAAAGAGGTGGAACCGGTGAATAAAAAATTCCAACCTATACCGAGTAAAAAGAGCGCAATAAAAAATTGATGCAGGTCGGTGCCTGTCAGTGCAATAGAGATGCAGATGAAATTGAGCACTACGCCGACACTCATAATTTTGAGGGCGCCAAAACGTTGAATTAAGGAACCTGTGAAGAACCCAGGCGCAAACATTCCGATCACATGCCACTCCAGAACAAGAGCGGTATCGGAAAACGGAAGTCCGCAGATTTGCATGGCCAAAGGGGTTGCTGCCATGAGTAAATTCATGACGCCATAGCCTAAAGCTGCGCCAATGACGGCCACCATAAAGACAGGCTGCGAGAGGATTGTCTTGAGACTTCTGCCATCTGAAAGATGGTGCTGAGTTTTAAATTCCTCAGGAAAGTGAATAAATTGCATGACCCCTATGCCGATAAACGCAGCAATGGATAGTGTGAGATACGCCCCCAGAAACGCGGTATCAAATAAGTCTCTTGTCCACGACGCCAAATTAGGCCCAATGACTGCTCCCAGAATTCCACCAGCCAAAACCCAGGAAACGGCTTTGTCTCGTTGGCTCGCTTCAGTGAGTTCGGCTGCTGCAAAGCGATAGAGCTGACCATTAGCGCTGTAATAACCAGCTATAAAGGTACCTGCCGTTAAAAGCCAAAAGTTTTTAGTGACAGCAGCATATGCGCAAAGTAGGGCTGAGAACATCGCAACCAGTAAGCCGAGCTGAAAAGAGATCTTGCGCCCAAAATAATTTTGCGATTTGGCAACAATCGAAGTAGAAAATGCTCCGCCAACGACATAACCCATGACAGGTAGGGTAGCCATCCAGCTAACCGGCGCCAAACTAAAGCCAACTAGGCCATTAATGGCGATGAAGGTGACGTTATTGGTGAGAAATAGGCCTTGGCAGACGATGAGTAAAACAAGGTTTTTATTTAGTAAAGGGTGTTTGCTAGCCATGGGTCTGAGTTTACGGTGAAATAAGCAATCTCGTCGGCTTGGTGGATTCCCTTACATTGGCTCGTTTGGGCAGCTTTAAGGTGCAAATAGGGCAATTTTGCCAATCCCTATGATTTAAAATAATAGACTCGCCTCATTGGCAAAAGGGGCTGCTAAAAGCGGCTTGCAAAATGCAGAAGGTGAGACTGGCAGGGTAAATACCTGACTCTGTAAATTTATCAATATCGAGGAAAGATTAATGGCTTCAGAGAAATCAAAGATTATTTACACGCTGACAGATGAGGCGCCTCTTTTGGCAACTTGCGCATTTCTGCCAATCATTCGTACTTTTACAGCGCCTGCTGGAGTAGAAATTGTGAAGAGCGACATCTCTGTTGCTGCACGTATCCTTGCTGAGTTCCCCGAGTTTTTAACTGATGAGCAAAAAGTTCCAGACAATTTAGCTGAACTAGGCAAGATGACTTTAATGCCTGATACCAACATTATTAAGTTGCCAAATATTAGCGCCTCTGTGCCACAACTATTGGCAGCGATCAAAGAATTGCAAAGCAAGGGTTACAAGATCCCGAATTTCCCGGATGATCCTAAAAACGACGAAGAGAAATCGATTCGTACGCGTTACTCTAAGTGCCTCGGTAGTGCTGTAAACCCAGTATTGCGTGAAGGAAACTCAGATCGTCGCGCTCCAAATGCCGTTAAGGGTTTTGCTCGCAAGCATCCACATTCCATGGGGGTGTGGAGCCAAGCTTCCCGCACCCACGTATCTCATATGCATGGTGGCGACTTCTACGCTGGCGAAAAGTCAATGACGATGACTAAAGCATGTGACGTGAAGATGGATTTAGTGACTAAGAGCGGCAAGACCATCGTTTTGAAGCCAAAGGTCTCATTATTGGCTGGCGAAATTATTGACAGCATGTATATGAGCAAAAAAGCATTATGCGAATTCTATGAAAAAGAAATCGACGATGCCTATAAATCTGGAATGATGCTGTCCTTGCATGTGAAGGCCACCATGATGAAGGTGTCTCATCCAATCGTGTTTGGTCACGCTGTAAAGATTTTTTACAAAGATGCTTTTGAAAAGCACGCTAAGTTATTCGAAGAGCTGGGCGTAAATGCCAACAATGGTATGAGCAGCTTGTATGAAAAGATTAAGACTTTGCCAGAGTCTAAGCGCGAAGAAATTATTCAGGACTTGCATGCTTGCCATGAACACCGTCCAGCCTTGGCAATGGTGGATTCAGCAAAGGGTATTACCAACCTGCACTCTCCAAGCGACGTGATCGTAGACGCATCCATGCCTGCCATGATTCGTGTAGGCGGAAAAATGTGGGGCGCCGATGGTCGTCTACATGACACTAAAGCAGTGATCCCAGAAAGTACCTTTGCTCGTATTTATCAAGAAATGATCAATTTCTGCAAGACGCATGGCAACTTTGATCCAACTACGATGGGGACAGTACCAAACGTTGGCTTGATGGCTCAACAGGCTGAAGAGTACGGCTCACATGACAAGACTTTTGAGATTCCTGAAGCAGGAGTAGCTCGCATCGTTGCTGATGACGGCACTGTTTTGCTGGAGCAAAATGTAGAAGAAGGTGACATCTGGCGTATGTGCCAAGTAAAAGATGCCCCAATTCGTGACTGGGTCAAATTGGCTGTTAATCGTGCACGCCTCTCCAAGACTCCAGCAGTGTTCTGGTTGGATGAATACCGTCCGCATGAAGCTGAGTTGATTAAGAAGGTAAATACCTATCTAAAGGATTACGACCTCAATGGTGTAGACGTGCAAATCATGTCTCAAACCCGTGCGATGCGTTACACCTTAGAGCGCGTGATTCGTGGCAAAGATACGATTTCTGTAACCGGTAACATCTTGCGTGACTACCTCACAGACTTGTTCCCAATTATGGAACTCGGAACCAGTGCGAAGATGTTATCTATCGTGCCTTTGATGGCTGGTGGTGGTCTCTTTGAAACAGGCGCTGGTGGTTCAGCTCCTAAACACGTTCAACAGTTAGTCGAAGAAAACCATTTGCGTTGGGATTCTCTTGGTGAGTTCTTGGCATTAGCCGTATCTCTCGAAGATATTGGTGATAAGACAGGTAATGCCAAAGTCAAAATCTTAGCGCGTACTTTGGATGAAGCTACTGGTAAGTTATTGGATAACAATAAGTCACCTTCACCACGAACTGGCGAGTTGGATAACCGTGGTAGTCAGTTCTATCTCGCCATGTATTGGGCCGAGGCATTGGCCGCTCAATCAGAGGACAAAGAGTTGCAGGCTTACTTTGCACCTTTGGCCAAAGTATTGGCTGAGAACGAGAAGAAGATTACTGACGAACTCAAATCCGTTCAAGGTAAACCAGCTGACATTGGCGGCTACTTTGTGGCAGATCCAGAGAAGTGCAAAGCGGTAATGCGTCCAAGTGCCACCTTTAATGCTGCGTTAAAAGCAGCAAGAGCCTAATCCTGTATTTAGGTAACTAGCAAAAAGGCAAACTCTCGGGTTTGCCTTTTTCTTGGATGGATTCATATGCCAAAGCAAAAAGATCTTATTGAGCTCAGTTATCTGAGCGTGGCAGTTTCAGATATGTCCTTCTTGGGGCTGATGCGCCTATTGGAGGCTGCTAGAGCTTTTAATCAAAAGCATGGGATTACTGGCATATTGTTCTATGACAACCAAGAGTTTGGACAGGTCATTGAAGGCGAGCGCACGAGTGTGATGAAGGTTTGGAAGCGCATTCAGGATGATAAGCGGCATCACCGCATTGAGCTATTAGAAATTCGTGACATTACCGAGCATACCTATCCTGATTGGCTATTGCGCTTTTACGGTGGCGAAAGCTTGACCAAGGACTATCCCGCCTTAGCTCAAATGGTTGGAGGGATGGATAAGTTCAGTCTGGCCTTATTAAATAAGATGCGCGAGACAGAACGTTGAGCAATTAATTGCTAACAGTAGCAAAATAGCCTTATTACTTCTGCTGAAGGATTTGTATGCGCTATTTCGACCCCAAAATTCTTGCTAGTGAAATTACCCCTCAAGCGGTTTTTGAGAATCGTCGTGATTTGATTAAAGTGGCTGCTGCCGGTGCTTTTGGATTAGCTCTTGCGCCATGGTTTTCAAGAGAGGCGTTAGCAGCAAATTCTGATAAACTCGCTGCCACGCTCAATCCTGCTTATGCCGCTAAAGATGAACTGACTCCCGCAAAGTACGTAACGAGTTACAACAATTTTTATGAGTTCGGTACAGATAAGTCCGATCCAGCAGCCTATGCCAATACTTTGCAAACTCGACCATGGACTGTGTCGATAGAGGGTTTGGTTAAAAAGCCAGTAACACTGGATATAGATGATTTATTAAAGTTGGCACCAATGGAAGAGCGTATCTATCGGATGCGTTGTGTTGAAGGGTGGTCTATGGTTATTCCATGGGATGGCTACTCTTTATCTAAACTCATTAGCAAGGTGGAGCCATTGGGTTCTGCCAAGTTCGTGGAGTTTATTTCTCTAGCTGATCGCAAGCAAATGCCTGGCGTGAAGAGCAATATTATTGAATGGCCGTATCGCGAAGGTTTACGCATGGATGAGGCGATGAACCCATTAACCCTCCTTACCTTTGGTTTGTATGGAGAGGTATTGCCGAAACAAAATGGTGCCCCAGTACGTATTGTGGTTCCTTGGAAGTACGGATTCAAAAGCGCTAAATCGATTGTGAAAATCCGTTTTACCGAAGAGATGCCTAAAACGAGTTGGAGTCAGTTTGATGCGCGCGAATACGGCTTTTATTCCAACGTCAATCCACAAGTGGATCACCCTCGCTGGAGTCAAGCAAGCGAGAGAAGAATCGGCGATGCAAAAGGCGCGTTTGCTCCGAAGATTAAGACTCAGATGTTCAATGGATACGGTGATCAAGTAGCTAGCATGTACTCTGGCATGGACTTGAAAAAGTTTTACTAAGCGATGAAAAAAATTCACCTAGTTTTTTTAGGAATGGCCTTCGCGCTGCTCCACATCCATGCGCAGGCACAAGCGAATGACGCACCAGTGAAAACGATTGCATCTCTGGATGTCCCGCGTTACTTGGGTACTTGGTATGAGATTGCAAAATTTCCAAATTGGTTTCAGAAAAAATGCGTTGGCGATACAAAAGCGGTTTACTCATCAAGGTCAGATGGAAACTTACGTGTATTGAATAGTTGCAAGCAAGCCGATGGAGAAACTTCTGAGGCTGAAGGTACTGCACGTCAGATTGGCGCTAAGGATTCTCCTAAGCTAGAGGTGCGTTTTGCACCAGCATGGCTATCCTTTATTCCGATGGTGTGGGGCGATTACTGGGTAATTGATTTGGATTCTCAGTATCAGATAGCGGCAGTCAGCGATCCCAAGCGTGAATACCTTTGGGTGCTCTCTAGAACTCCTCAATTAGATCCGAAGGTCTATGATGATTTATTACGGCGCCTACAGGCACAGCAATTTGATGTGCGCAAGTTAGAGCTCACTCCGCAAAAAAATTAAGAAACAGAATTCAGTAAACATGCAGAAAAATGGACTGTTGTTGCCACCAGGCATCGAGATCTATGAACGAGGCTGGCTCTCAGCGAATAATATTTTTCATTTCGGTGATACTGATGTTTCACTTGTAGACAGTGGCTATTATGCGCATTCCAAAATGACGGTAGATTTGGTATCGCATGCTATTCAGAAGCATGGACTGCCAGGCTTAAATAAAGTGGTCAACACTCATCTTCACTCGGATCACTGCGGCGGAAATGCGGCCTTACAGAAACAATTTGCTTGTGAGATCTATATTCCTGTTGCTGAAGCGCTTGCTGTCAAAGACTGGAATGTCAATCTATTGAGTTATGAGAACTTGGGGCAAGAGTGCCCAGAATTCTCGCATCATGGGGTATTGGTGCCAGGTCAAGAGATATTGCTAGGGCGCTATCTTTGGCAAATCTTGGCTGCACCAGGACATGATCCTCATTCAGTAATGCTCTATCAAGCAGAGCATCGTATTTTGATTTCTGCTGATGCTTTGTGGGAAGAAGGTTTTGGCGTTATTTTTCCTGAGCTCTGGGGTGAATCTGGATTTGAAGAGGTGGCGCAGACCTTGGACCTGATTGAATCACTCTCTGTAGCCCTGGTTATTCCAGGGCATGGTAAGCCCTTCACTGACCTTGCGAAATCGATTGAGACAGCACGATCCCGTTTAGATTATTTAGCCTCTAGTCCTGATCGCAATGCACGGCATGGTGCTAAAGTGCTTTTGAAATACAAACTACTGGAGTGGCAGAATAAAGAAATCAACTTAGTAAATGAGTGGATAGGCAATACGCCAGCTCTTCGAGCTGCTGCAAAGCAGCTGCATATGGAGATACCTGAATTTTCTCAATGGCTAGCTCAGGCATTAGTTAAATCGGGTGCGGCCAAAATAGACGGCGCATATTTAGTAGATTACGGATAAAATTTTTAAAAGGGAATTCATCCTATGGAACAGACTGTTTTAGTGACTGGTGCAACTTCTGGATTTGGCGAAGCTATTGCGCGTCGATTTTTGGCGAATGGTCATAAGGTAATCGCAGCGGGCAGAAGAGTGGAGCGCCTGGATGCTTTAAAGGCATCACTGCCTATTGAGCAGCAGAAAAAACTATTAACAATTGCGCTCGATGTTTGCGATAGTGCGAAGGTCGACTCTTTACCAGAAGCATTACCTACTGATTTTGCTAATGTCACCCTCTTGGTGAACAACGCAGGACTAGCCCTAGGGCTGGAGCCTGCGCACAAAGCATTTACAGATGATTGGGATCGAATGATAGATACCAATATCAAAGGCTTGGTTCATATGAGTCGAGCATTTTTACCGGGAATGGTTGAGCGTAAGCGGGGCCATATTATTAATATTGGATCGGTAGCCGCCAACTACCCCTATCCCGGTGGCAATGTCTACGGCGGTACCAAGGCATTTGTTAAGCAATTTAGTTTAAATATGCGCGCTGATCTCATTGGTACCCCAGTGCGCGTGAGTTGTATTGAGCCTGGAATGTGTGGTGGAACGGAATTCTCAAACGTGCGCTTTAAAGGCGATGAGGAGAAAGTTCAGCAGGTCTATAGCGGTGTGCAATTTCTCAGTGCGGATGATATTGCTGAGACGGTGTATTGGTCGGCTACATTACCGGCGCATATGAATATCAATGTTTTAGAAGTAATGCCTGTCCAGCAATCTTTTAATCCATTTAACGTTCACCGCGGCGAACTTTAAGGCTTGGCTTCTTCATTCTTCCACTGATAAAACTTGGGATAGATACGCATGACAACCGGTCCATCAAAATCCCAAGATTTACATTTACCGAGATAGAGCGGCGGTTTATTCTCATCCGTGTCAAATAGAGCGCCTGGAATCGATTGATACGCTGCGGTCGCCACGTTATTGAGAAGCTCGCGTAAGTGCGTGCATCCTTTAATGCCACCCAAATGGGTTTCAATCGTTTTGCGCCAGCCCTTACCCATACGTGCCCCAATGAGAGCATCCATTGGGGGAATGACTTCAGGACATTCTGCGTGTGGGTGAGCATCCATCGCTACTTCAATATCGCGTATTACCAACTCTTTATCTACCGTAACTCGTATCCACATATCATGAATAGGGTCACCAGGAACCCAGGTTTTGGCGCCAGTGGTAAAGGAGTGTGATTTGGTATCTTTTAGATGCGCTTCGATATCCCAGAGACCATCTTCTCGGGCAAATCCATCAAAACTGATTTCTCGAGTGTGTAGTGGTGAACGTGGCTTAGGTGATGAGAGCATGAGCGGAGGTATAGGTTGGAAGCAATGCCTTTAATGATAATGAATTGCTTGTCACAGCGCAGAGCAGAATGCTATTTTGAGGGCGCTCTATAGTATCCTTTACGGCATATATGGCAAAACCTATTTCTCTCGAAAAAATTCTCTTTAGCCAAGGCTTTGGTACGCGTCGGTATTGCGCAGATCTCGTATACGCTGATTTGGTGAAAGTGAATGGTGTCTTGGCAGAAGACCCTGATGAGCGTATCTCACCTGAAGGCTTATTGCTAAATGTTGAGGGTCAGGATTGGGAGTATCACGAGAAGGCTTACATTGCCTTTCATAAGCCACCAAATTATGAGTGCTCTCATAAGACTACCCATCACCCCAGTATCTACAGTTTATTGCCGAGCCCCTTTGTCGAGCGGGGCTTGCAATGTGTGGGGCGCTTGGACTATGACACTACCGGCTTGCTATTGATTTCAGACGATGGTCAATTCATCCACAAGATGACTACGCCTAAGAAAAATATTGGCAAGGTCTATGAAATTACTACGTCTGATCCTGTGACTGAGAAGCAAATGGATCATTTGCTCAAGGGGGTTGTGTTGGATGATGATCCCAAGCCTTGCTTTGCTCAAGCCTGCGAATTGCTCTCCGAAAAAACCTTAGCAATGACGATCGTAGAAGGGCGTTATCACCAGGTAAAAAGAATGATGGCTGCGGTGGGTAATCATGTTGAGCAGTTGCATCGTTCTCAGATTGGTGCGTATGTGATGCCAAAAGATTTAGCGCCCGGTGAGTGGCGTTGGCTTTATCCCAGCGATCTCAAATTGCTCTCCCAGAGTATGGAAGCCTAGATGAACTCTTTACTATTACCTCAAGACTTTGATTTCCAGGTAGCCATCCCACTTTGGAAAGTGGATTTGCAGAATCAAAAGATTTCAAGGGAATTTATTTTTGCCGACTTCAGTTTGGCATTTGAATTTATGAAGCAATCTGCTCAATATGCAGAGGAGCTAGACCATCATCCAGATTGGTCAAATTCCTGGAATAAGGTTCTAGTGCACCTAACGACACATTCCGCCAAAGGGTTGACTGGCTTGGATATTGAGCTTGCACAGGAAATGGACATCTTGGCCCAGAGGATTAATGCGCTTCCTCTTCGCCGTCCTCTTCGTTGATGCTCATAAGGATAGTGGCCAGCAAGCCATAAACTACCTCTGTGGAAATCATGCCATCCTCATCTAACTCATCAATGAGGTCATTTAGGCAATCCTCAGTAGGCTCGTTCAGTAAGGTCATGGCGCACTCACACCCATAGTCAAAATCTTCGTCGTTTTGGGTTTGATCTTCGTTTGTCATATTTATCCTTAGTTGAGCCTTGAGGATAGCAAATTACCGTGAATTTCCATAGCAGAACCTCGATATTTCTATTCCAGGTAGTTTTGACGGCCGGAGTATTGCCAAAGTGCGGACCTGTCCGGATATCGGGTTTATATGCACTGCAAAATATCCAGATTGATTTATAGTCATCTAAAAATAAAACCACAATCGGAGGCAGCATGCAGTTAAGCGTTAATGGGCAAATGTACGATATCAATGTTGAGCCAAATATGCCCTTGCTTTGGGCAATTCGCGAGATGGTTGGCTTAACGGGAACAAAGTATGGTTGCGGCGTCGCTCAGTGCGGCGCTTGTACGGTCTATATGAATGGTGAGCCGGTACGCTCCTGTTCGATTCCGGTATCCGCTGTTGGCGGAGCCAAAATTACCACGATAGAAGCCTTATCTAAAGACAATACGCATCCAGTGCAAAAAGCCTGGATTGCTTTGGATGTTCCGCAGTGTGGTTATTGTCAGTCGGGTCAAGTGATGGCTGCGGCTGCTTTACTCAAGAGAAATCCAAAACCAACAGATGCCGATATTGATAATGCAATGTCCAACATTTGTCGATGCGGTACCTATCAAAAAATTCGGGATGGTATTCATGTGGCATCCGGACAGAAAAAATTAGCTGATGTTTTGGCTCAATACGACGCTTCTCTAGCGACACGTGGTTAAGGAGAAGATGATGAGCAAACACAATCAGACTTTAGAAAATAGCTCTCGTCGCGATTTCATTATCAAGGGTACGGTAGTTGGTGGCGGCTTGATGCTGGGAATCGGGGCCTTACCTGAATTTGCATTTGCGCAGGCGGATGCTAAATATGATCCAAATACCCCAACACAGCTTGGTGATGCAGAGGTCAATGCTTGGGTCAGCATCAAACCTGACGACACGGTATATATCAGAATCGCACGTTCTGAAATGGGTCAAGGAACCCGCACTGGTTTGGCGCAGTTGGTGACCGAAGAGTTAGAGTGCAACTGGAAAAAAGTCAAAACACAATCCGCCACTCCTGGTCAAAGCTTAATACGTAAGCGTGTTTGGGGTGAGCATGGCACCGGTGGTAGCCGTGGCATCCGTATTTCTGAAGATTACGTCCGTCGTGGCGCTGCTGCTGCTCGCATCATGCTGGTTCAAGCTGCAGCGAACCAATGGAATGTTCCTGTAACAGAATTAAAAGTGGATAAGGGTGTTATTACTCATGTGCCAACAGGACGTAAAACGACTTATGGAAAAGTGGCTGAGCTTGCTTCTACGTTGACTCCGCCTGATCCAAAGTCCATCACCTTAAAAGATCCTAGAGATTGGAAGGTGGCTGGACAGCCATATGCACGTATCGATACAGCCAATAAAGTCAATGGCACAAAAGTATATGGCCTAGATTTGCAGTTGCCTGGCATGCTTTGCGCTGCCGTGAAATCTTGCCCTGTGTTTGGTGGCAAGCTAGTGAGTTATGACGAGGCTAAAGTCAAGAATCTTCGTGGCGTCAAAGGAGTTGTTAGAGTTAATGACAATACTGTTGCCTTGGTTGCTGATACTTGGTGGCGTGCCAAAACAGCTTTAGATGTTTTGCCCATCGTCTGGGATGAAGGCAAAGGTGCAAATGTTTCTCAAACCGACATTAATAAAATGTTGCGCGATGGCTTGGATGAGCAGGGTGATTTCTGGCAACGTAAAGTAGGTGATGCACCCGCTGTGATTTCTGGTTCGGCAAAAAAGGTGGAGGCTATCTATTTCACACCATTCCGCGCACACGTGACGATGGAGCCAATGAATGCCACTGTAAAGATTGTGGGTGATCGTGCAGAAGCCTGGGTTCCAACTCAAAATGGCGAAGGATCTCTAGCAGCCTTGTCTGAGGCAACTGGATTGCCGCTTGCAAATTGTGAGGTCTATAAATTAGATTCAGGTTGTGGCTTAGGCCGCCGTGGATCTACTCAGGACTTTGTTACTTACGCCGCCAAGGTAGCGCAGAAATATCCAGGGGTGCCGGTGAAGGTGATTTGGAGTCGTGAAGAAGATATGACGCACGATTTCTATCATCCGATTGCGATGGCAAAAATGACTGCTGGTATTGATGGATCGGGCAATGTGACCGGTATGCATATCAAGGTAGCGGGTCAGTCAATTAATGCGCTGGCATCACCTCAATCTATTAAAGATGGCAAAGACGAGCGTCAACTTCAGGGCTTTTATGAAAAGGGTCCAGATGCTCAGTTGGGATATACCTTCCCTGCTTTGTTAACTGAATATGTCATGAAGAATACCCTTGTCCCAGTTGGGCCATGGCGTGGCGTAAACACTAACCAAAACGGCATCTTTATGGAATGCTTTATGGATGAGTGTGCAAAGGCGGCGGGCAAAGATCCGGTACAATTTAGACAGGCCTTAATGCAAAGTCATCCAAAGCATTTAGGTGTTTTAAATGCGGCAGCTAAAAAAGCAAACTGGGATAAGCCATTGCCTCCTGGTAACTTTAGGGGTGTAGCGCAATTTATGGGTTACGCAAGTTATTCTGCTTGTGTTGCTGAGGTGTCGGTACAAAATAATATCGTCAAGATTAATCGATTGGTATTTGCTTTAAATTCTGGTCACGTAGTGAATCCGTATCTCACTCGTGAGCAAATTGAGGGTTCAGTTGCAATGGCGCTTGGAGCGATCTTTAATCCGGAAATCTTGGTTGAAAATGGCCGTATCAAGGAGCAAAACCTGGATTCTTATCCCTTGCTCAAGTTGGCTTCTACGCCTCGGATTGAAACTGTACTCGTGCCGACTTATGATTTCTGGGGAGGAGTAGGGGAGCCTACGATTTGTGTGGTGGGTCCAGCAGTAGCAAACGCTATTTCTGCAGCCATTGGCAGACCAGTCAGAAACTTCCCGCTGTATAAAGAAGGTTTAAGCTTGGCTTAATCGTAGATTGACTTCAGAAAAAGCCACCTTCAGGTGGTTTTTTCTTATTCAGACAATTCTCAAAACGAAGTCGTCTAATATGTCTTATGCCTTACTTAAAGCCTATTTTTTTCATCCTCTCTTTATTGCCATTCCTTCGACTGGTTTGCTTGGGAATGCATGATGGCTTGGGTGCAAATCCCGTAGAGTGGATTACACGCTCGACAGGAACCTGGGCTTTGGTATTTTTATGTATTACGCTGGCCATGACCCCATTACGACTTCTCACGAATTGGACAATATGGATCAAGCAGCGGCGAATGTTTGGCTTATTTTGCTTTTTCTATGCCACGATCCATTTTTTAATCTGGCTCTGGCTTGATCAGGACTTTGATATACAGGCAATGATCAAAGATATCATGGATAGACCATTTATTACTATGGGGTTTATAAGCTTTGTTTTGCTAATTCCTTTGGCAATCACTTCTAACCACTGGGCTGTTCGTAGTCTCGGTAAATATTGGAGCATATTGCATAAATTAGTTTATGTTATTGCTTGTACTGTCATTGCTCACTATTGGTGGCACAAGGCCGGAAAGAATGATGTCGGAACCGTGGCAATTTATGGCCTCACCCTTTTGTTGCTGCTCACTTTCCGCTTACCCGCGATCAAGCGATATCTTAAAAAAATAGCTTGAAAGAGATATGGCGTAAGAATGTAATGGCTTTTATGCGTCGATCGTGAGCTCTGGAATGGAGTTCAGGTTCAATAATTCTTGTGCAGTTTCAGGTGTAGCGTTTAGCCAGTCTTTAAATAGCTCCGGCTTCAATGGGACTACAGTGCGCTTTTCATCTTCCGGCTTATGAAAACGCTTCATCACAGGATGCTCATCTGCATTAATAGTCAGCATTGAGAACGAGACTATTAATTCTCCTGTATCCGGTTCAGTCCAGGTATCCCAGATCGAAGCAATAGCCATTGGCTCAGTATTTGCCTGTCTAATACTGGTACGTATTGCCTTGCCCGTTTCATAATTGGGTTCATAAAATGCATCTGCTAAGACTAATGCGTAATGCCGTTTCCCCCAAGCAGCTTTATAAGAGGGTTTCTCTGAAACAGTTTCCGCTCTAGCGTTATAGGTCTTTCTGCCAAAATCATCCTCTTTTGCCCAGGATGGGATTAAGCCAAAACGTGCAAGACCAATCGCAGTGCGCTGCGTATTGTGACTCTTTAGAGTAATGGGGCCGGGATAGGTCGGAAAAATATCACGCGCTTGCGTAGCAGGCAGTTCTAGATCAAAGTGAGTCTTAACCCATTCGCCATTAACCGTAGTGAGGTATTGAACGCACATCGCCGGAGATAAAGGGTCGAATAAATTACGCTTTAGGTAAAACGGTTTGTAAGAAGCGTGAGATATCTTGGAGCTCTTCGGGATTGACTGAATGCTCCATAGGATATTCATTCCAATCCACCTGGTAACCCAAGGTCTCCAAAAGGGCATGAGAGGCTTGGGCCCGATCTAAAACTACTACTGGGTCGTAAGCACCATGTGCCATGAAAACAGGGGTTACTTGATTGGCTGAATGCTTTTCAAGATTGAGGGTCATTGCAAGAGGTAAATAACCCGAGAGAGCAAGAATGCCTGCAAGTTGATGGGGTAAACGTAGGCCAACATAAAGAGCCATTGCACAACCTTGAGAGAATCCAGCAAGGACGATATTTTTGTATGCAATACCGCGCTGCACTTCTCTCTCGATTAGTTCTACGATCGATGCTGCTGAGTGTTTAATACCTTCGGCATCTTCTTGGTCCATCAGATCTCTGCCAACGATGTCATACCAAGCAGGCATGACGTAGCCGCCATTGACGGTAACCGGCATGCTGGGTGCGCTAGGAAAAATAAAGCGAATGGCTGGATTATTGGCAAGATGAAGCTCGGGAATGATGGGTACGAAATCGTTACCATCGGCCCCTAGGCCATGCAGCCAAATGACTGAGCAAGTTGGGTTTGGTGCAGTTTCAAGTTCAATGCAAGGCAGCATGTTGGTGATCATCCGCTAATGAATATGGAATGATCATTGTATTAGGTATAGATCTCTCTCTGAAGTGGTTTAATTCTCAAGAACGACGAAGTCTCCCTGAGAAACTTTTTCCCTAAACTGAGAGAAAGAAAATAAAGCTTTAATCTGCCTTGTGACCAAGACCTCGATTTTTCCTTCTGGAGTGAGGTTGGCTAGATACTCGCCCGCTGGAAAAAGCGTTGCCGGACTCTCTTGTGAGTCGTTCTCTTGAGCGTCGAGCACTTGCCCTTTAGTAATTTTGATGCGCATGGCACATCTTAAGTTCTAAAAATTGATATGACTTTCCGAATTGCACAATTCGGAAATGGCGCGCACCATCCTGGGTGCTTGCCTTTAATTGACGCTCAGCCTTTTATCTAAAGGCTTTGCCCTGGGATATTCATTTGAAGGCCGTCTTTTGGCACTTTATTAGTGCAATTCTCTTTGGGAGGCTTGGCAATTTATCGTTTAATCAAACCAATGGAAATATTGTGCGATGCAACATTGAATGTGATCAACGAATATGAAACTCATTACTGCCATTATTAAGCCCTTTAAGCTCGATGAAGTTCACGAGGCTTTGGCGCACATTGGCATCAATAGCATGACTGCTTATGATGTTCGAGGGTTTGGTAGACAAAAGGGACATACAGAGTTGTATCGTGGTGCAGAGTACGTGATTGATTTTCTTTTGAAGATCAAAATTCAAGTGGCAGTAGATGATGACAGGCTTGATGATGCCGTACACGCAATTTCGAAGTCTGCATTTACTGGCAAGATTGGCGACGGAAAAATATTTGTGACAAGTCTGAATGATGCTGTGCGTATTCGTACTGGTGAGAGTGGCCAACTTGCACTTTAAGTTTTTACGATGAACTCGCAATATCTATTTGTGTATGGCACGCTTCAATCGGATGCCATTAATGAAAACGCAAAATTACTTCATTCCCAGGCAAAACTGCTGGGTAAAGCAAGATGGCAAGGCTCTTTATATTTAGTCAGTCATTATCCCGCCGCTGTAGTAAGTGGAGATATTCAGCAATGGGTTGCTGGAGAGTTATGGCAGCTAAATGATCCTCAGAAGACTTTGGGCTTATTAGATATATATGAGGAATGCGCCGACAACAGCCCGCTGCCCCATGAATATGAACGCTCAATTGAACCCATCGAGATCAATGGCGAAATGAAGATGGCCTGGATTTACCTCTACCAGTTAAGTACGGCCAAGCTAGCGCGAATTGATTCCGGAATATTCGTCAATCAAAACCAAGCGCTAGTGCGCCGCAATCAAGCTTAGATATAACGCGCGATAAATACTTTGTCGCCTTCAGGTTTGAGCTCAATCCAAACAAAATGTCCTGACCCTGGGGCAACCTCAATGGGTTCGCCTTTGGTATTCCACATTGCTTCAAGCGTCATGTCCTGATTGCCAGTGGGTTCCAGAATTTCTAATTTGTCACCAACAGCAAAACGATTCTTAACATCAATTTTTACCCGCCCCAAAGCACGATCGACTTCGATTACTTCGCCTACGTACATGCTACGACCAGACAAAGAGTGACCTCTCATATACAGTTGGTACTCTTTATCGTGATGGCGCTCATAGAAGCCATCGGTATAGCCGCGATTAGCAAGGCCCTCCAGGTTTCCGAGGAGAGCTGGGTTCAATGGACGACCTGCTACAGCATCATCAATTGCAGTGCGGTATGCTTGACTTGTGCGGGCAACATAGTAAGGAGACTTGGTACGACCTTCAATCTTGAAAGAATCTACACCCATCTTGGTCAGTCGCTCGATATGCTCAATGGCGCGTAAATCTTTGGAGTTCATGATGTAGGTGCCATGCTCATCTTCTTCGATGGGCATGAGTTCACCAGGTTTACCACTTTCTTCTAGTAGGAAGACATCTCCGCTTGCAGCTTCTTCTGCTGGGAGTACCTTGTAGTCCCAGCGGCAGGCATTGGTGCAAGCACCTTGATTAGGATCGCGATGCGACATGTAGCCGGAAAGAAGACAGCGTCCAGAGTAGGCCATACATAAAGCGCCGTGAACAAAGACCTCTAATTCCATCTCTGGACAATCTTGTCTTACTTCCTCGATCTCATCAAATGAAAGTTCGCGAGACAGAATTACTCTAGAAATACCAACAGATCTCCAAAACTTAGCAGCAGCACCATTCACAGTATTGGCTTGAACGGATAAATGAATCGGCATATCTGGCCAGGCTTCTCTTGCCATCATGATGAGGCCAGGATCTGACATGATTAAAGCATCTGGCTTTAAATCGACTACTGATGACATATCTCTAATGTAGGTGCGCGTCTTGCCGCCGTGAGGGAGCACGTTAGAAACGAGGTAAAACTTTTTACCAAGCGCATGCGCAGTATCAATACCCTCTTTGAGAACTTCCATCTTGCCAAAATCGTTGTTACGAACGCGTAGGGAATAACGGGGTTGCCCTGCATAGATCGCATCAGCGCCGAAATGAAAGGCGGTCTGGAGCATATTGAGGCTGCCGGCAGGAGCTAGAAGTTCTGGTATTTTCATCATCCGTCTATTTTATGAGTTTTAGCGATTAAATGAATTGATCGCCTCGGCTAGGGCTAGAATCCGCTTGGCATCCTGTATATGCAGCTCTTCAATCAATTTTCCGTTCAATACCGCTATACCTGCCCCTGAGCTGATGGCAGCTTCATAAGCGGCAATTCTTTGCTTAGCCTCATCTATATCGGCTACGGAGGGGCCAAATATTTCGTTGGCTGCCGAAATTTGATTCGGGTGAATCAGGGTCTTGCCATCAAAGCCCATATCGCGCCCTTGAGTACAAGACGTAATGAGACCTTCCTCATCATCTAAAGAGAGGTGAACACCATCAAGAACGCAAAGCTGGTGTGCTCTCGCAGCTAAAACAGAAAGTGATAAAGCTGTTAAAGACTCAATTCTGCTTGGTGTATGCCGGGCATGTAAATCCTTCACAAGATCAGAAGTTCCCAGAACTAAAGTTTCTAGTAGGGGATGTGAGCTGCAAATTTCTGGGAGCTTAAAGATTGCCATTGGAGTTTCAATCATTGCCCAGATCGTGAGTTTATGAGCTGGATTCATTTGCTCTAGTAGTTGTACGGCTTCTTGAATTTGCGCAGCAGATTCCACCTTTGGTAGCAAAATAGCATCCGCTTTGCTCTTTGCAAAAAATTTTAAGTCATCGATACCCCATTGGGTATTGAGTCCATTGATTCTGACAACCGCTTCGCGATGTCCAAATCCTGACTCGAGTGCTGCATGAATATTGTCACGTGCTGCCGCTTTTGCATCTGGTGCAACAGCATCTTCTAGATCCAAAATCAGTGAATCTGCCGCAAGAGATTTGGCTTTTTCAAGTGCTCTGGTATTGGCTCCAGGCATATACAGCACGGAACGTCTAGGTCGATTGGTATTCATCATGGAGGTTGAGTGTGGGTGAAATAAAAGATCGTAAAAGGTGTTTATTGGAAGCTGCCGCCGAGGAGTTCAGATAATTTTTTAGCACTCGCCTTAACTATGGCAGTTTGTTTTGGATCAAAGCGATAGGTTGGCATGGTGAGGGTGATGACGCCAATCAATCCTTCGGCATTAAATACCGGAGCAGAGATCCCGGAGATTTCTTTGACTCTATCACCGGAGACAGCAAGCACCATATCTTCCCGTATTTGAGTAAATGCTTTGCCAGGCGCACCCTCAAAAGCTCTAAGCACTTTACCTCCAGCGCCTTTATCAATTGGTAAAAGATCGCCTACCTTGATGTGATCCCGTAGGGCTTGCTTAGAGTCTACGCGAAATAGACACAGTCGCTTATCCCCTTGACGTACATGAAATGCTGCACTCTCATGGGTGGATTTCATGAGGGATTCCAAAATCGGAGTAACCACAGTTTCTAGCGACTGTTCATTTTGGTAGGCTGCATTGAGTGAAGCAATGGTGGGTCCCAGTACATACATGCCATCAACCCTTTTTAACACCAGCATGGCATTGCTAAGGGAAGCCAGCATTCTCAAAATAGTACTTTTATATAAGCCGGTAGATTCTGAGATGTCATTTAAGGAAAGCGCCATATTGTTAGAGGAAAAAAGGCGCAAGATGGTGAGTGCTTTATCTACAGCAGCCACTCCAGAGTCGGCTAAGGCAATTTTTTCTTCGCTTTGCTTACTAGATTTTTTTGGCATCGACAGTCTTTGGCAATTATGCTTTAATAATAGAACGATATTCCATAGGATAGAACTAAATGAATTCCGCGTCAACCGATGTTTTGATCAGTGAGGTAGGGCCTAGGGATGGCTTGCAATCCATTAAGTCCATCATGCCAACGGCACAAAAAAATGCCTGGATAGACGCTCTATATAGAGCAGGTATTCGAGAAATTGAAGTCGCATCATTTGTTCCTGCCAAACTATTGCCTCAGATGGCAGATGCTGCTCAAGTGGTGGAGCATGCCAAGACCCTCCCAGGTTTGACGGTGATGGCATTGGTGCCTAATCTCAAGGGCGCTCAGGCTGCAATTGCAGCAGGCGTTCATAAGATCACGTTGCCTGTTTCTGCTAGTGCCGCTCACTCTCTTGCCAATGTTCGTAAAACCCGCGAAGAGATGATTGAAGAGGTTCAAAAAATTGCAGCATACCGAAATGAACATGCGCCTCACGTTAAATTAGAAGCTGGCATTGCAACCGCATTTGGATGCACCTTGCAAGGTTTGGTCTCTGAAGATGATGTGATCTGGTTAGCCGAGCAAGTCATTGCAGCAGGTGCGGATGAATCCGGTCTTTCGGATACGACCGGCTACGCAAATCCTGCACAAATCAAAAGATTATTTAAGCGCTTAAAGGCGGCGATTGGTAGTAAGGCGGGTGCTGCGCATCTTCACAATACACGCGGGCTTGGTTTGGCCAATTGTTTAGCTGCATATGAAGAGGGCGTTACTTCCTTTGACTCCTCTATGGGTGGTCTTGGTGGTTGCCCTTATGCACCAGGAGCTTCCGGCAATGTTGTAACTGAAGATTTGGTATTTATGTTTGAGGCAATGGGTATTAAGACAGGCGTCAATTTAGACTTGTTGTTTGAAGCGCGCCAACCTTTGCAGGCGGGCGTTCCAAATGAAGCTATCTATGGCATGGTGCCCGAGGCAGGTACGCCCAAAGGATTTGTTCCAGCAAGCCAAGGGGCCTACCTATGAGCATAATGACGGCGCTCCCTTATGAAGGCATTCGGGTGGTGGAATTTACCCATATGGTGATGGGTCCTACCTGCGGAATGATATTGGCTGACCTAGGCGCTGAAGTGATTAAGGTGGAGCCTATTGATGGCGATAAAACCCGAAACTTGCTAGGATCGGGTGCGGGATTCTTTCCCATGTTTAATCGTAATAAAAAAAGTATTGCGGTAGATATGAAGACTCCCGAAGGTATGGAGTTGGTAAGGAAATTAGTCGCGACTGCCGACGTACTGAGTGAAAACTTTAAGCCTGGCACGATGGCTAAGTTAGGTTTGGATTATGAGACTCTCAAGAAGACCAATCCCAAGTTAATCTATGTGTCACATAAAGGATTCTTGCCTGGGCCGTACGATCACCGTACTGCCTTGGATGAGGTGGTGCAAATGATGGGAGGCCTTGCCTATATGACAGGACCTGAAGATCGACCGCTACGCGCTGGCTCCTCAGTGAATGACATTATGGGTGGCGTGTTTGGAGCAATTGGGGTGATGGCTGCAATACGTCAGCGAGACTTGACTGGAGAGGGTCAAGAAATTCAGAGCTCTTTATTTGAGAACAATGTCTTTTTAGTTGGGCAGCACATGATGCAGTATGCCGTTACAGGTAATGCCGCAAAACCGATGCCCAGTCGTATTTCTGCATGGGCGATTTATGATGTCTTTGAGGTTGCCAATGGAGAAAAGATCTTTTTGGCGGTAGTAACGGATACGCAATGGAAAATTTTCTGCGAAGTATTTGGATTTGCAGATTTGTATGGTGATCCTGCTTTGAAGCTAAACAACCAGCGCGTTCAAGCAAGACCAACTTTGATTCCGGACATTAAACAACGTCTAGCGCAATTTACTGCAAAAGAAATCACCGCAATTTTTGAAGAGAATGGCTTGCCATTCGCGCCAATCACCAGACCAGAGCAATTATTTGAAGATCCTCACCTTATTGCAACGGGTGGATTGGCTCCCATTACCTTAACTGATGGCCCTAAGGCAGGTTCGCAAACTTCTACACCTTTAATGCCGCTCATGATGAACGGTAAAAGATTGGGTGTGCGCCTCAACCCACCCAAATCTGGTGAGCAGACCCAAGAAATTCTGCAAGAGCTTGGTTATAGCAATGAGGACATCGCAAAGCTCTCCTCTAATGGAGCAATTGCATGAAAAATAAATGCGCTCATTTAGTTGCGTGTTTATTGAGCGCGTTAGCAGCCTCCTGTTTTGCGCAGAACTATCCTGATAGGCCAATTAAGTTAATTATTCCGTATACGCCTGGCGGAGGCACAGACACGGTAGGGCGTATGCTTGCAGAGAAAATTGCTACAGATTTAAAGTGGACGATCTTGGTAGATAACAAGCCGGGTGCTGGGGGCAATATCGGTATGGACTTGGTAGCAAAGGCTAAGCCTGATGGCTATACGCTGGGTATGGGTCAGACCTCCAATCTAGCAATTAATCCGGCATTAATGTCTAAGATGCCATTTGATGCAGTCAATGATCTTATCCCCGTAGCATTTGTTGCCGAGGTACCTATGGTGCTTGTGGTCACTGCAAGCTCGCCATGGAAAAATTTGGGAGATTTAATCAAGGCAGCAAAAGCAAAACCAGATTTTTATAAGCAAGCTACTGCAGGTGCAGGCACAGTGGGACATATTGGCGGTGAGATGCTGGCCAGTAAAGCAGGCTATGCCGTGTCCTACATTCCGTATAAGGGCGCGTCTCCTGCGATTACAGATCTGATTGGTGGCCAAACGGATTTTATGTTCGCTACTCCTCAATCAGTATTAGGCATGATTGCTGGAGGGAAGTTACGCGCCTTAGCTGTGACATCCGCCAATCGAATCGCAATCCTGTCAAAAGTACCCACTGTAAGTGAAGAGGGCTACAAAGGATTTGAGGCGACCGATTGGAAGATCGTAGTAGCTCCAGCAGGCACTCCAAATGATGTCATTAAGAAAATGAACGAAGCCGTACAAAAATCACTGAAAAATCCAGCACTCATTACGAAGCTTCAAGATGAGGCGAGTTCACCGATGTATGGCGATCCAGCGACAGTGCTGAAATATATACGTGCTGAGCAGCGAGAGTGGGATGCTGCAGTAAAGGCGGCTGGGATTAAATTAGATTAAAGGATAAAAAAAATACCGACCTTATGGTCGGTATTTTTAACCCTAGAGATGAAGTAAGTTCTATCGTCCCAAAAAGCTACGTAGTGGCTCACCAACTTTTGCAATATCAGTAATTCCATCAATGTGACCACCATCGCCAGGAATTTCAACTACTTCTGATTTAATGCCGTTTTTCTTCAGAGTTTCAGAAGCATTTTTGGCATATGAGGGGAAGAAAAGGATATCACTGGCTGCTGGAACAAACATGATTTTTGCTTTGATTGGCTTAATGCCTTCATCTACCGTCTTGGCATTCCCAATGCGATACAGCTGAATGATTTTGGTGAGATACAAGAAGTGATTCGCATCCGAAATTTTTGCTCTACCAGCACCAGCTTTACTAATCGCATCTTGCACCGCATAAGTGTTATCCCAGCTTTGAGCAGGCTCTTTATCGGCCACAGTCAGCTTTCTTCCAAATAGTCTTTCGGCCCAAGCTGGATTGCGGGAGTTAATGGTGGTGAGCTGTAATGCTTGCTCTAAACCTTTAATAGGATTATTACTAGAGCCGTAGTAGTCGCCTTTATTCCAGTTAGCATCCAATAAAATTGGATTAGCCCAAGTTTGGGCAATCTCAATCGTAAATGCATTGGATTCAAGACCGCCTGGAATGACGGCGATGACTCTTTCGACCATCTCAGGATAAGTTGCCGCCCAGTCTAAGGCTTGGTATGAGCCCATCGATAAACCAGCCACTGCTTGAAATTTCTTAATACCAAGAGATGTAGACAAAGACTTTTGTGCTCTTACTAAATCTTGAGTATCCAGAATCGGAAATGTCATTCCATAAGGCTTGCCGGTATCGGGATCAATGGATGCTGGTCCTGTAGTAATCACGTTTGGATCTTTAACATTCAGATTAACCAGACTATCGGAGCTGACAATAAAGTATTTATTGGTATCTAAGGGCTTTCCAGGGCCGATAATGCTGTCCCAATAACCAGGGGCAGCATCAGTGGCGTTATATTTTCCGGCTGCATGTGATGTGCCAGAAAAGAAATGGCAAATCAGAATGGCGTTGTCACCTTTTTCATTTAACTGGCCATAGGTTTCATAGCCAATCTTGACGTTTTTAATGGTTGCTCCGCTACTGGTTTTTAATGAAGGTAATTCATAAGTTTGCTTCTTAACCAGCTCATCAAAGGCAATGGCATTCAACGAAAATTGAGCGCAAGCTAGTAGAAGGCAATATTTTAGGTATTTCATAGGTCTCCTTTTTTATCAAACTATATTTAATTTAGTCTTTTTTAATCTTTGATTGCAGATGCAACACGTCTCGTAATTTTTGGTGGGTGTGCATCAATATGGTACTGGTGTCGCTCTTCTTGCATCTTCAAATCTTCAGCCGTAAAGCGGTCAAACCTTCTTAGGTAGTCAGCCCAGGTTTCAAATACAAAGTCTTCTACAAACTTTCCAGGCTGTTCAGTATCCTCAAATAGACTCCATGAAAGCGCGCCTTGTCTTAAGCGAGATTTTCTAGCTTTCGCCATCAGTTTTTTAAATTCCTCAGCCTTCTCAGGGAGGATTTGATATGCAATGGAGATCATCACGGGGCCTGCATGCAAATCAATATCGGCTGCGGGATGGGGGCGCTCAATAGGACAAACCGGCGTGAAATCCTCAAGCGGGTGATTGTCAATACGATGCTTGCGAATCAGAAATAGCACTACAAGGCCAAAAATAGAGCTGATCACAATGCTGGTGACGACGCCATATTCATCGGCCAGCTTTCCCCAAACGGCTGCGCCTAATGCGCTTCCCCCCATGAGGCCCATTTGATAAATAGACATACCTCTAGCTCTTACCCAGCCCGGGAGCGTCAGTTGTGCCGAGGTTGTGAGGGAGTTAGCGACGCTAATCCAGGCGGCACCGCACACCATCATTAATAAGGAGGCAAGCCATAAGTCTGGAGCTAACACTACTCCGGTAGAGGCCAGCGATAGAGCGATTAAGCCGTAGGTAATAAGATCGCTCGGTTTGAGGTATTTGCGTAGCCGGGATAATTGCGAGCCAGCAAGAATCGCACCAAAACCAAGACAGGCAAGCAAAAGGGTGAAGATGTGAGCATCCCCTTGAAAGTGTGTTTTGGCAATTACTGGCAATAGGGCAATCAGGCCAGTCGACTGAAAGAAAAATAAAAATGCACGGCCAATAATCGTACGCATCCGATTAGATTGCCACGCGTACTGCATGCCGACTCGCATAGCCCCTACAAAGCGCTCACCAGGTAATGTGCTGACATAGCTTTGGTATTTCCAGCGCATCACAATCACCGTGGTGATTAGTGATAAAACCATATTCAATGCAAATACATAGGTACTGCCTGCTGCAGCAATGATTGCTCCAGCAGTTAAAGGTCCGACAATGCGAGAGGTATTCATAGCAATGGCATTGAGTGCAAGCGCAGAGGAGAGTGACTCTCGTGGAACAATCTCAGGAACGATTGCTGCAAAGATCGGCCAACGCATTGCTAAACCAATGCCATTGGTGAAGGTCAGAAAGAGCAATAGGTACGGGCTTAATACTCCAAATACTAAAGACAGCATCAGTGCTGTTGCATTGGTAGCTAGCCAAATTTGCGCAAATACAAAGTAATGTTTGCGATTGATGATGTCAGCTAGAGCGCCACTGGGAACGCCAAGTAACAATACGGGCAAGCTTGATGCGGTTTGCACTAAGGCAATTAAGGTTGCCGAAGTGGTGAGTGAGGTCATGGTCCATGCTGCAGCGACATCATTCATCCACAAGCAAATATTGGCTGTCAACCAAACTGACCAAAGAGAACGAAAAACGGTATGCCTTAAGGGCGCGAGCCATCCCTCGGATATCAGGGCTTGAGCTGGCAATGGCTTCATGATGAACTCTACTTAAACACGCTCAATCACCATTGCAATTCCTTGGCCTACACCAATGCACATAGTACAAAGGGCGAAACGCTTTTGTTTTTCTTCTAACTCGACTAATGCGGTCGTAATCAGACGTGCACCACTCATGCCTAGGGGGTGTCCTAGGGCAATCGCGCCACCGTTAGGATTGACGCGAGCATCGTCATCGGCTACACCCAATTCGCGTAGAGTTGCTAGACCTTGGGCTGCGAAAGCCTCATTGAGTTCAATCACATCAATTTGATCAACACTCATTCCCAAGCGCTTGAGTAATTTTTGGGAGGCAGGTGCAGGGCCAATACCCATAATGCGTGGTGGCACGCCAGCGGTTGCCATCCCAATAATTTTGGCTCTTGGTTTAAGTCCATGCTTTTTAACAGCCTCTTCGCTCGCAAGTAATAGAGCGCATGCGCCATCGTTAACGCCGGATGCATTGCCTGCAGTCACTGTGCCATCAGGGCGAACAATCGGCTTTAACTTACTCAGCACATCAATCGTTGTTGCACGCGGATGTTCATCTTGGGAAACCACAATTGGCTCACCCTTTTTCTGAGGAATGATGACTGGCGTAATTTCTTTTGCGAGGCGGCCATTTGCTTGTGCAGCAGCAGCTTTATTTTGACTTCTTAAAGCCATTTGATCTTGATCGGCTCGATTAATTTTGTAATCGTCAGCAACGTTCTCAGCAGTTTCAGGCATGGAATCAACGCCATGGGCACTCTTCATGAGGGGGTTGATAAAACGCCAACCAATAGTGGTGTCCTGCATAGAGTGGCTTCTGGAAAATGCTGAATCCGCTTTGCCCATGACATAGGGTGCGCGACTCATGCTTTCAACACCGCCAGCAATGGCCAAGTCAATTTCACCGGCAGCAATTGCTCGGGCAGCAGTGCCGATAGCATCCATACCGGAACCACATAAACGATTAATCGTAGCTCCAGGCACGCTCGGAGAAATGCCTGCTAACAGTGCGCTCATGCGAGCGACGTTGCGATTATCTTCCCCAGCTTGATTGGCGCAGCCATAGATCACTTCATCTACTTCATCCCATTTCACCTGAGGATTTCTTTGCATCAATGCTTTGATTGGGACTGCGCCTAAATCATCGGCGCGCACGCTAGACAATGATCCGCCGTAACGGCCAATAGGAGTTCTAATAGCATCGCAGATATATATAGGATTCATAGTATTTAACTTAATTTAATTTTGTTGAGTTCAAATTCAATCTGATCTTTTAATTCAAAAAGCGCAGGCGTGTAGTTTTCCAAAACCGCATTTAATTTACTCTCTGCTGGCGTACTTAAGTTGAGTGATGCATAACTACCATTCAGTAATTGAACAGAAGTAGAGATCGCTGAAATTTCAGGTAACCAGTTAGCAACACAATATCCCTTTTCTGACATTGATTCTATTGCTTCATGGATCTCTTTCTCTATTTGAGCCCAATTTTTGATTTTTTGTTTTTTTAATTCTAGAAGAAGCTGCGTTCTACTATCAGGATCCAGTTTGGCAATCCAGGCCCTACCCAAAGATGTCCGCTCAAGTGGCACTCGTTGTCCGGCAGCAACTGTTCTTAGGGCGATATTCTTCGTATAGCGGATGGATTCAAGGTAGACCATCTCCAGGCGATCTGCTACCGCAAGTCCAACGTTGAGTTTGAGTTTCTCCGATGCTTTGCGCATTAAAGGCTCGGCAAGTTTGATCTCAGCAGAGCCCGTTTTGAAAGCGTGTCCGAGGCAAAGGACGGTAGGGGCTAATCGATAAGCTTGGCGTCCGGCGTCGTGCTGTAAGAACCCAGAAAGTACTAGTGTCTGGGTAAGGCGACTAATGGTGGAGGGGGGTAAACCGGTCCGCTCCGCTATCTCACTGTTTCCCAGTAGCCCCATGCCCGGCTTAAAGCAACGCAGGATCTCGATCCCCCGGATGAGGGAGCGATTGGTTTTGGAGCCGGACTTTTCTAATTCCATCTGGTGGAATTAGACCATAATTTTTACGCCTACTTGCTTCATACTTCCTGGCACCACATAAAAAATAGATAAGCAGGAGATGGGATTGAGTTCTTTAGGCGTTTTACTTCGAGTCTTTGCTCTGGCTGTTTCCTTTGCGGGCTCTACTTTTGCGCTTGCAGCATATCCCGATCGTCCGATCAAAGTGATCGTCCCGTTTGCGCCTGGAGGCGGTACTGATTTGGTCGCAAGAACATTAAGCGTCCCCATGTCTGAGGACTTAAAGCAATCGATTGTGATTGATAACAAGCCAGGCGGAAGCACCATTATTGGTACTGATGCATTAGCCAAAAGTCCTGCGGATGGCTATACCTTGGTAGTGGCTACATTAGCCCACGCTGTTAATCCCAGTTTGAAAGCGAAATTACCGTACTCCCAAGATAAAGATTTTGCTCCGGTGATATTGGTAGGCATTTCTCCAAATGTGGTGGTGGTCTCGGCCGATAGCCCATACAAAACATTTTCAGAATTTCTTACTGCCGCAAAAGCGAATCCTGGAAAACTGTCATTTGCTTCACAAGGTGGTGGAACTTCTGCCCATCTCGCCGGTGAATTATTTAACTCCATCGCAGGTACAAAACTGACGCATGTTCCATACAAAGGTGCAGGCCCTGCGTTAACGGATGTGATTGGTGGTCAGGTAGATGTGATGTTTGCTACGGCTTCTGCAGTTGGTAGTTTGGTGGAGTCCGGTAAATTGCGTGCGTTGGCTGTAACGACGCCCACTCGTTCTACAACGCCCTTGTTAGCTAAGCTGCCAACCGTTGCGGAAAGCGGCGTCCCAGGTTATTCAGCAGGCAGCTGGTATGGATACTTTGCACCTGCTGGTACTCCGCCGGCCGTGATTAATAGGCTGAATGCATCTATCAAGAAGGGAACCCAAACTTCGGCATTTAAGGCGCGCGTTGAGAGTGAAGGTCTCATCATTAAAGCGGGCTCACCAGAAGAGTTTGCCAAGTTTGTAAAAGCAGAAGAGCTGCGTTGGCGAACCGTCATTAAAGATGCCAATATCAGCCCAGATTAAAAAATATTTAGCAAGGAAATAAGATGACTTTTCAATTAATAGAACTCAGCGTAGAAAATGAAATTGCAACCCTACGTTTAAATCGTCCAGAAAAAAGAAATGCCATGAGCGATGCAATGCGCTCTGAATTTATCGAAGCGCTAGAGATGGTTGCTGCCGATAAAGCCATTCGTGCATTGGTGTTAACAGGTAACGGTAAGGGTTTTTGTGCTGGTGGCGACATCACTGGCATGGAAAAGCGTATGAAAGCACCGGCGGGCGAGGTAGCTTTTAATGGCTGGCATCGTCAGCAACGCGTACATCATGCTGTAGCGCTATTGCACACCATGCCTAAGCCTACGATTGCTGCAGTCAATGGACCTGCATCCGGATTGGGTGCGGATACTGCTTTGGCTTGTGATTTCATTATGGCTTCTGAGGGCGCAAACTTTACTTGGTCATATATCAATCGCGGCATCATTCCAGATGGTGGCGGTATGTATTTCTTGCCAAGACGCGTTGGTTTGGTCAAGGCAAAAGAGCTGATCTTCAGTGGTAGAAAAGTAGATTTAGAGGAGGCCACTCAGATTGGTATTGTCGATCGGGTTAGTAAGGCAGATTCATTGGTGTCGGATGCGCAAGCTTGGGCTAAAGAAATGAGTAAAGGCTCTGCTACTGCGCTGGCATTAGGTAAAACCATTTTGAATCAGACTTTTGAAACAACCGCAGCTCAGATATTTGCGCAGGGTAGTCAAGCACAAGGCATTTGCTATACCAGCACCGAGCATCGCGAATCGGTTATGGCCTTTCTGGAAAAAGCTGCTGCAGCAAAAAATAAATAAGACCTAAAGATGAGTAATGCAATTTTAAAATTAATGGAGCCGCGCAGTATTGCTGTGATTGGTGCCTCGACAGATCCTAAAAAAACAGCCGGTAGACCGATCGCCTACTTACAAAAACATCATTTCAAGGGAAAAATTTATCCCGTCAACCCACGGGTAGAAGAGATTGCCGGTATAAAGTGCTACCCCGATATTGAATCGCTGCCCGAGACTCCAGACGTTGCCATCATTATGGTGGGAACTGATAAGGCACTGAGCGCAGTTCAAGAGCTGTCTCGCATGGGTACGCCAGCAGCCATCGTCTTGACTAGCGGCTTTGCAGAGCATGGTCCTGAGGGATTAAGAAAGCAAGAAGAGTTAATTGTAGCTGCGGGCGCAATGCGTATTTTGGGTCCTAACACCATTGGTATGGTGAATGTTACTGACGATATTCCTTTATCACCCAGTAGCGCCTTGGAAATGGATGAGTTTCCAAAGGGTGGTGTCAGCGTAGTGTCTCAAAGCGGCGGCATACTAGGATCATTACTCTCTCGTGCAGCAGCATCTGGGTTGGGCTTGTCTAAATTAGTCTCCACCAGTAATGAAGCGGATTTGGGAATGGCTGATTTTGTGAATTATTTAACAGATGATCCCAGTACTAAAGTGATCGTTCTGTATCTGGAGAGTATTCGTCATCCTGAAAAATTTCGCGCAGCGGCATTAAGAGCAAAGCAAGCGGGCAAGCCAATTGTGGTTTACAAGGTAGGAAAATCAGAGGCAGGTATTAAGGCTGCTGTTTCTCATACCGGCGCTTTGGCTGGTAGCGACAAAATGTATGACGCCTTATTTAAACAAACTGGCATTATTCGCGCAAATAAGTTCTCAGACTTTTTAGATATTCCTGCGGCACTGTCATCTGGCAGGGTTTTAAAGGGCAAGCGCGTAGCTATTTTGACTTCAACAGGCGGCGCTGGAACCTTAGTGGCGGATAGTTTGGGCGAGTGGGGATTTGAAACGCCTGTCCCAGATGATAAAACGGCTGAGCGACTACGCGCACTCCAGCCTGGAGACCAAGCGGTTTTAGATCGCAATCCAATTGATGTCACCTTGGCAGGATTGCAGCCTGATTTATTACGCGGGGCGATTAGTGCATTGTTGGATAGTCCGAGCTACGACGCATTAATTTTGATCCTAGGATCATCCAGTCTGTCGATGCCTGACTTAATGGCTGG
Organism: Polynucleobacter sp. AP-Latsch-80-C2; assembly: GCF_018882185.1. GTDB lineage: Bacteria > Pseudomonadota > Gammaproteobacteria > Burkholderiales > Burkholderiaceae > Polynucleobacter. The sequence goes on from NZ_JACVOY010000008.1 coordinate 103,063, forward strand.
CGCTGTTCGAGATTGTATGCAGACAAGTGATAAGCCAGTCATTGCATATGTCAGTCCTCATGCACCGATTGCAGGCGCCTTAATGACGAAGCTTGGAGTGCCTGCTTTCTCACAACCTGAAAGTTGCAGCGTGGCTTTATCCAGCATGTTGCATGCTAATGGTTTACGTGGCGGCATTACTGAGACAGGCTCTGTAGCAACTATTCCAGCTGGACTTGATCTTGCTTCATTACATGGCTCTTTAAATGAGTTTCAAGCCAAGAATCTCTTCTCCGCTTTTGGTATTCCAGGGGTGCGCGAGGCAGTAGTGGAGGCTACCAATCCAAATTTAGATGCCTTGAAAGCGCTTGGCGACAAGTGTGTTCTCAAGATTTTGTCTAATGAGATTACTCATAAGACTGAAGTCGGGGGAGTTGCTCTTAATGTAGCGATTGCGGATATTCCAAGTAAGCTCATTGCGATGGCTGCAGAAGTCAAACAAAAATCTGGCTCGATTATTCAAGAGTTCCTCGTCCAAGAAATGGCCTCTGGTGGAATGGAGTTCATGGTGGGTGTGCACCAAGATCCTTTGGGTACGGCTATTTTGGTTGGTATGGGCGGAGTGACGGCAGAGCTCTTTAAGGACACCAGCATGCGCTTGATTTCTCCAGGCAAAGCATTGAGTAAGCAAGAGGTATTGGAAATGTTGCAGGAGCTTAAAACCTGGCCGTTATTAAATGGATATCGTGGCCGACCCCAGTGTGATGTCGATGCCCTCGTCAAAGCAATTGTGCAATTTTCAGAAATGGTTGCTGCTCTAGGTGAGCGTCTGATTGAGTGTGAAATTAACCCGATCTTTGTTTTTGCTCAAGGACAAGGCGTAAAGGCTGCAGACGGTATTGCCGTTTTGAATTAAATAAAAATTCATTAAGATGACTCAGGCCCTAGCTCATAAAACCCAACTCATCCCTTATCGGGATGGGTTTGTGGCTTGGCATGAATTCGGTAGCCCTGTACCCAATCAATTGCCATTAATTCTGTTGCATGGTGGGCATGGAAGTTGGGAGCATTGGGCGCGCAACCTCGATGGCTTGGCAGGGCACTTTCATATATTTGTGCCAGATATGCCTGGTTTTGGTCAATCTACTTTCTTTGATGGTCAATTCCAGTCTGGAATGATGGAGCCGATGATTGCCACCATGAATGCCCTATTTGGCGAGAATAAATTAGTCAATATTGCAGGCTTTTCATTTGGTGGATTTGTGGCAGCCCATTTAGCGAATCAGCGAAAACATATTGCCAAATTAGTGCTTTTGGGTAGCGCAGGCCATGGTGGTCCACGTCGACCAAGGGGTGAGTTGCTTGCTTGGAAGGAAATAGAGTCCAGTGGCGATATCCAGAAATTGAATGAAGTCATGCGTGAGAATCTGTATCAGCAAATGATCAGTACCTATGAGCGGGTCGATGCAGAGGCGATTCGTATTCATCGAGATGCCTGTATAGCCACTCGCTTCAAGAGTAAGCCGATTGCCAGGCCGGGCGGCCTGGCAGAGCAGCTTGAGCAATACTCTGGACCTGCACTATTAATATGGGGTGAGCATGACATTACTTGCGACCCTGAATATCTCATTGAAAAATTGGTGAGCGGACGCAGTAATCGGGCAAAAGAGCTCGTAATTGATGCTGGTCATTGGGTTCAGTATGAAAAACCTGATCAAATTAACGCTAGCTTGATTCAATGGTTTGAGTCAGCATAAAAAATATGACAAGCAAAATTAATATTCACCACGAAGCAGATGTCATGGTTATTACCGTGAACAATCCGCCAATTAATGCGGGATCTACAGAGGTTCGTAAGGGACTCCTGGAGGCTATCGAACTATTTCAGGGCGATCCAAAATCCTCTGCGGCTGTCATCATTGGTGGAGGGAGTACCTTTATTGCAGGATCGGATATCAAAGAGTTTTCTCAGCCCTTGGCTGAGCCTCACTTGCCGAATGTGATTAGCGCTATTGAGAATTGCCCTAAACCAGTGGTCTGTGCTTTACATGGTGCCGCTCTAGGAGGTGGGTTTGAGTTGGCTTTGGGGTGTGATGCACGTATTGCACTGGAAGGTGCATTGGTCGGTTTGCCAGAGGTGACCTTAGGCATTATTCCTGGCGCCGGAGGCACTCAACGTTTACCAAGACTCATTGGTGTTGAAAAGTCGATTGAATTTATTTGTGCTGGCACACGCATCAAGGCCGATGAAGCTCTCAAACTGGGCATTATTAACAAACTGGTTAAAGAGGATCTTTTGGGGAACGCCATTCAGTTTGCAAGATCCCTGATTGGTCAAAAAAATCGTATCCGCGACATTGCTACGCCAAAAGCTGAAGCGTCTAGTGTGTTAGCTGCTACCCAAAAGGCATTGAAGGCGGGCAAGAATCGTCCAAACGTAAATAAAGCGATTGAGATGATTAGCAATGCGCTGACTTTGCCCATTGATCAAGGATTGGCAATTGAGCGCGAGGTATTTCAGGAGCTACGGATTGCCACTGAGGCTAAGGCATTACGCCACCAATTCTTTGCTGAACGTAAGTTATTTAAAGCATTGGGTAGTGATGAACAAAATCTAAAGACGATTGAGCAAGTTGCAGTCATTGGCTCTGGAACGATGGGTTCTGGAATCGCAATGGCTTGCCTATCTGCTGGATATAAAGTCCTGATACTGGATCAAAATGAAGTGGCCTTAGCAAATGGCGCTAAAAAGGTAGTAGATTTTTATGAATCTCGCGTTAAAAGCGGCAAGATAGCAGAAGATAAAGCGAGTGCAATTCTGAAGGGCTTTACTCACTCTACACAATGGGCTGATATCGCGTCAGCAGACTTAATCATCGAAGCGGTATTTGAAGAGATGGAAGTAAAGCATGTGGTCTTCCAGAAGATTGAAGAAAATGCTAGTCCTAATGCATTACTCGCCTCCAATACATCCTATTTAGATATTGATGCTATTGCCATTAAAACCAAAAACCCATCTCGTGTATTTGGTTTGCATTTCTTTAGCCCTGCACAAGTGATGAAGTTGATTGAAATTGTGCGTTGTAAGCAGACCGAGCCAAGTGTTATTACAACTGCTCTGCAATTTGCAAAGCGTTTAGGTAAAACACCCGTGATTAGCGCTAATGCTTTTGGATTTATTGGCAACCGTATTTATGCGGCCTACCGTCGTCAATGTGAATTTATGTTGGAAGAGGGGGCTTACCCCGAACAGATTGATAAAGCCTTAGAAGAATATGGATTTGCTATGGGTCCATTTGCCGTGTCGGATATGTCAGGATTAGATATTGCTTGGGCCATGCGCAAGAGTCAGGCTGCAACAAGAAACCCTGAGCATCGCTATGTCAATATTGCAGATCAACTTTGCTTAGCGGGTAGGTTTGGACGCAAAACGGGATCAGGGTTTTACCAATACCTTGATGGCAAAAAATCGAATGCAGTCGATTCTTTTGTTAAAAAGATAATTGTTGAGGCAAGTGATGCAAAAGGTATTACTCGCCGTGAATTTACCAATACAGAAATTGTGAATCGCGTATTGCTTGCCATGATGAATGAAATCGCCCATTTAGCATCTGAGAAGGTGGTGGGTGATGTCACTGATTGTGACGTCGCACTGGTTAATGGGTATGGCTTCCCTCGTTGGTGCGGAGGTCCTGTATTTATTGCCCGTGAAATGGGCAAGGACAAGCTTGAGTCTGAAATTGCTAACTTAGCAAAAATCAGTGGGCCTGGATTTATGAAAGCCAATCTTGATGGCTTATTCGAATAAAGAAAGCTCGCTATGCATATTGTGATATCTGACGACCACCAAGACTGCATTCGGCATCTTTCCTGTTTTGAGAAATTACAAGGCCATACCGTAGAGATTTTTAACAATAGCGTGAGCGGTACCGATGCTCTTGCAGAGCGTTATAAAAATGCCGACGCAATTGTGTTGATTCGTGAAAGAACAGTCATTACGAGAGAGTTGCTAGATCGCCTCCCCAAATTAAAGGTGATTTCTCAAACCGGAAAAATGGCATCCCATGTGGACCTGCAGGCCTGTAAAGAAAAAGGCATTGTGGTGATGGACGGCAGGGGTTCTGGGGCTGCCACAGCAGAGTTAAATATGTTGCTTATCTTGGCATCCTTGAGAAAGCTAGTTGAAGAGGTTGCTAGATTAAAGAATGGTCAGTGGCAAGGCTATCTCGGCGACCAGTTAGCAGGCAAAGTCCTGGGTGTCTATGGATTTGGACGGATTGGTAAACAGGTCTGTCATTTGGGAAAAGCATTTGGTGCTAAACCATTGGTTTGGGGTCGCCAAAGCAGTCTTCAAAAAGCTGCTGAAGAAGGATTTGCCGTGGCCTCCTCGAAAGAGGATTTCTTCCGTACTAGCGATATCGTGTGCTTGCAACTCAGACTTAACGATGAGACGCGTAATATCGTGCGCACTCAAGATTTAGCCATGATGAAGCCAACTTCATTATTAGTAAATGCTAGTCGTGCTGAATTGATTGAGCCAGGCGCTCTAGAAGCAGGGCTAAAGCAAGGACGCCCTGCATATGCCGCTATAGATACCTATGAATCAGAGCCAATCTTAGGGGCTAATCATCCATTACTGCATTTACCTAACTGTTTATGCACCCCACATATTGGTTTTGTAGAGAGAGATAACTACGAAGCCTATTTTGGTATTGCTTTTGACAACATCAACGCTTATTTGGCGGGCTCACCACAAAACTGTGTGAACTAACAAAATAAAACACGAAACAAAACATATAGCAAAGAAAGTGAATCATGGATTTTCATTTAAATAGCGAACAAAGAGCTTTTGCAGATGCAGTCGGTAAATTTGCCGAAAAAGAATTGGCACCAGGCGCCTTAGAGCGTGCACACAGCCCTGAATATCCATGGGTGATTGCGCAAAAAATCAGCGAGCAAGGCCTTTTAGGTATAGCTTTTCCAGAAAAAGATGGCGGCATGGGCGGGACATTAATGGATGCCGTGATTGCCATTCAAGAGGTGGCAATGCATTGCCCTAAATCAGCCGATGTGGTGCAGGCAGGAAACTTTGGTGCGATTAGAACATTTGTTGAATATGCTAGTGACGCACAAAAGGAAAAATATTTACCTGACTTGTTGGCCGGAAAGAAAATTCTTGGTTTGGGTATGAGTGAGCCGGGAGCAGGCTCTGCGGTGACAGAGTTGGCAACTTCTGCCAAAAAAGTAGATGGTGGTTATTTAATCAATGGTTCTAAGGTGTTTTCAACGCATAGCCCTGAGGCAGGTCTCTTTCTGGTGTATGTCCGTTTTGGTCCAGGATTAGACGGTATTGGTTCTGTATTGGTTGAGCGAGATGCGCCAGGACTCACAGTTGGTCAGCCAAATAGCTTCATGAGTGGCGAAGAGTGGTCGCAGCTTTACTTTGAAGATTGCTTCATTTCTGATGATGGACTTCTATTGGGGCCGGGCGGATTTAAAAAGCAAATCAGTGGATTTAACGTAGAGCGTATTGGTAACTCTTCACGTGCTTTGGCGCTCGGACGTTATGCGTTTAACAAGGCAAAGGAATACGCCTCTGTACGCGAGCAATTTGGGAAGCAAATTTGCGAATTTCAAGGAATTCAGTGGAAGTTTGCAGAGATGGCTGTCAAATTGGATGCTGCACAATTAATGCTATATCGTGCTGCAGTCAATGCCCAAGAGGGATTGCCTTCTGCTTATGAAACTACTGCTGCAAAGTTAATTTGTAACAACACTGGATTTGAGGTGGCTAATGAGGCGCTACAAATCATGGGTGCGACTGGTTACAGCCAAGAGACTTTGGTTGAGTATTGTGTGCGACGTACGCGCGGCTGGATGATTGCAGGTGGTTCTATCGAGATTTTGAAGAATAGAATTGCGGAAGAGGTATTTGACCGTCGTTTTAATCAAAGAGCATAGTATTCATTCATAAATTATTCACTATTAAAAAAGTAGAGAGACAAAAAATGAAATCCTTGAAACAGTTAGCACTGCTGTTAGCTTGCGCATTGATGTTGGTATCCAATGCCTTCTCGCAAGGCGCAGGAAATTACCCAGATAAGCCTATTAAAATTATTGTTTCGTTTACCGCTGGTGGTACGACAGATATTTTGGCTCGTGAAGTTGCCAACCAGATGAGTATTCGCTGGAAGGTGCCAGTCATTGTTGAGAATAAGCCAGGGGCTGCCGGGAATTTAGGTACCGAGGTAGTAGGTAGAGCGCCACCGGATGGCTATTTATTGCTGGCCAATTCGATTGGGCCAATTTCCATTAACCCAACACTGTTCGGCAATTTGGCAGTAAACCCACAAAAAGCATTGCAGCCTGTAGCTCTATTGGGCGATGTGCCGAATATCTTGGTAGTTCCAGCAAGTTCTGGTGTGAAGACTTGGAAAGAGTTTCAAGCTTATGCCAAAGCAAATGCTAGCAATCTCAATTACGGCTCTACAGGTATTGGCACTACAGCACACTTAATTAGTTTCTTGTTTTCACAAAAGACCGGAATTAATGCTACTCATATTCCATATAAAGGGGCTGAAGCAACCCGAGACTTAGTTGCGGGACGTTTGCAATTTATGTTTGCTACAGCGCCTTCAGTGATTCCGCTAATTAAAGCTGGTCAGTTAAATGCCATAGCGGTTTCATCCAAGAAGCGAATTAGTGCAATGCCAGATTTGCCAACACTCAATGAGCTTGGTGTGGAGATTGCGACTGGTGCTTGGTTTGGCCTATTTGCACCAGCAGGAACCAATCCAGCGATTGTAAAAAAATTGAATGAAACGGTCGTGAGCATTTTGGAAGAACCTGTCATTCGTCAGAAATTGCTTGGTCTGGGTGCTGATCCTGTTCTCATGAACGTTCAAGAATTCACTAAGTTTGTTCGGGGAGATTTCGCCTTGTGGGCGCCAATCGTTAAAGCATCTGGCGCTAAGCCCGAATAAATCATGACCTTGTTACAAGAATTTGGGAAGTTCATTGAAGCTAGCTATCAAACTAGCTTCGCCCCATCAACCATCCATAGCGCACGCCGTGTACTTTTGGATTGGCATGGGGCATTGATTGCTGGAGCTGATACAGATGCTGCCTCTAAGTTAAGAGAGGCTTATCTAGAAGAGCTTGGAGTTGGGCAATGCTCCATCGCAGGAAGCCACCAGAAGGCATTCTCAAGAGCAGCAGCTTTCGTAAATGGCACTATCTCCCATATCGCTGAGTTTGACGATATTTTTAGAGATGGGGCTTACCATCCAGCATGCCCTACGATTTCAGCAGCATTTGCATTGGCAGAGTCTCGCAATGAGTCGATTGAAAATTTATTGGCGGCCATCATTGTTGGATACGAAGTTTCAACCCGAATCAGTAAGGTCATTCAACCAAGTCATTACCAATACTTTCATACCACTGGTACTGCGGGAGTATTTGGTTCTGCAGCAGCATGCGCTTATTTACTAAAGCTCAATGCATCTCAGGCTTGTGATGCATTGGCGACTGCAGGCACCTTCGCCAGTGGATTACAGCAGGCATTTCGCTCTGACTCCATGACTAAGCCTATGCATCCAGGTCATGCCGCAGAGGTTGGTCTTAATGCTGCATTGACTGCGCAGGCTGGAATGACCGGCACCCCAGATTTACTGGAGGGGGAGGCGGGATTTGGTGCGGCGCTGTGTGAGAATCCACGTTGGAACGAACTCTTTGAGGGATTGGGGTCCGGTTGGAATATTGAACATATGACCTTTAAGAATCATGGCTGCTGTGGACACAACTTTCCAGCGATTGATGCGGTATCGCATTTACTCAATGCGCATGCGATTGAGGCCGAGCAAATTCAGAAAATTCGGGTAGGGGCTTACAAGGCAACCAACGAAGTTTGTCGCTACATACATCCAACAACGCCATTTGAAGCAAAGTTCAGCTTGACCTATACCGTTTCTGCCAGAATTATTTTAGGTCGCGTGCGTGAGAGAGCATTTTTAGAGGCTGCATTAAAAAATCCTCAGATTTATGCAATGGAAGATAAGATTGAGTTATCAGTAGATCCAGAATGTGCTGCTAAATTTCCTCTGCATCGTTCAGCGAAGGTCGAAATCGAATTGAATGATGGCTCGATTTATACCCACCATCAACACACACGACATGGCGATCCTGATGAGCCGCTCACGGATCAAGAATTGACGGATAAATTTCTTGAACTTGCAGAGCCTCGGATTGGTATGCAACTGGCTCAGACAATCTCAGGGGAAGTACTAGGGGGTAAGTCTTTATCTGTCAGGGATTTAGCTAAATTATGGTCAAAAATGAGCTATTGATCACCGAATTACTTAAAATATCAGTAGTAAATCATTAGGTGAAAATCATGACAGTAGGACGCTTGGAATTACCCTCTCTCAAAGATAAAGTTTCCCCAGAGGAATGGAAGGCACGTGTAGATCTCGCTGCTTGCTATCGCTTGATTGCGCACTATGGAATGTCTGACATGATGGCCAATCACATTACCATCCGCGTTCCAGGAGAGGAAGGAGCTTTTCTAACCAATCCCTATGGAATGATGTATGAAGAGATGACTGCTTCCTGCTTTCTGAAGATTAATCATGAAGGCGAAGTCTTATTCAAGCCTGACTTTGGTGAATTGAATTACGGTTTTAATAAGCCAGGATATATTTTGCACAGTGCAGTACATAAGGCACGACCTGAAGTCGATTGTGTAATTCATACGCACACACCAGCAGGCATGGCAATTTCCTCTCTCAAATGTGGTTTATTGCCAATTAATCAAACTGCAATGCGCTTTCTCAAGATTGGTTATCACGACTATATGGGCGTCGTGCTCGATATGGCGGAACAAGAAGTATTGGTACGGGATCTTGGAAACGCGGAGGCAATGATTTTGCGTAATCACGGCTTATTAACTGTGGGTAGATCAGTTGGCGAAGCCTTTAACTGGATGCATCGACTAGAGACCTCATGCCGTGCTCAATTGGCGGCTATGGCTTGCAATACTGCGTTTCAGGAGGTGCCACCAGCAGTCTTAGAGGAGACCTATATGAACTATCAGCCACAAACACGTAGGCCTTATGGTTTGATGGAATGGCCAGGCTTATTGAGGTTTGTGGATCGTATGGATCCCAGCTTTAAGGATTAACTCAGAAAGAGTGGTTTTAAGGTAGCATGGGCTGTTGGGGGGAGGGCTATCTCCCTTCAACGGACCAGTAGTAAATCAGTAGTACAAAATAAAAAACACAAAAGCGAAAAACGCTGGAGACAAACATGTGGCAAATTTTTTTCCAAAGAGGGGCCTTTGGCATCTTGATGCTTTGCTGTTCCTTTTGGGTGGCAGCACAAACTTATCCTAGCAAGACGATTACTTTAGTAGTGCCTTTTGCTCCTGGCGGCAATGTTGATGTGATTGCTAGATCCATTGCACCATCTCTTGCCAAGGTTACTGGTCAGTCGGTCGTTGTTGAAAATAAGGCGGGAGCTGGTGGCGCGATTGGATCTGCTTATGTTGCTCGAGCTGAGGCTGATGGCCATACTTTATTGGTTGCAACCACCAACACGATTTCAGTCTTACCTTACATGCTCAAGACACCTCCTTATAAGCCAGATAGTTTTGAGCCAGTAGGACTTGCTGCAGTTTCTCCACTGGTATTAGTAGTGCGCAAAGATGACAAGCGCTTTCCGAATGCGAAAGCAGTGCTTCAGGCTGCAAAAAATGCACCTGGTTCAGTCTCTGTTGGGCACGCTGGACAGGGCACTTCTAATCACATTGCAATTTTGCGTATGGAAGACGCTACTAAGGCTAGTTTTAATATCATCCCTTATAAAGGTTCGGCCCCTGCCTTAACAGACCTCATGGGAGGACAGATCGATTTCGTGGTTGATCAAATTACCAGCTCAAAGCCTTTTGTTGATTCTGGAAGCTTAAGAATTTTGGCGGTGATCTCTAAGGATCGCGATCCTGGTTTGCCGGATTCTCCAACCTTGCGTGAAGCAATGGGATTAGATTTAGATGCCAGTACTACTGCGGGCATTTTGGCCCCCTTGGGCACTTCGCCTAATGTAGTGAAGTCTCTGAATGCATCCCTGAGAAAAGCAATTGATGATAGTGGTGTACGCGGACGCTTAAGAGTATTAGGTAGCACTGCACGTTCATCTACTACTCAAGAGTGGGCAGCGATGTTAAATCAAGAATCAATTAACTCCCAGGCTTTATTGCAATCTGGAAAAATAAAGGCTGAATAAATTAAATGACTCGCGCTTGTTTACCTCCAAAATCGGAATATACCCCAATTAATTTTTCAGTTCCTGCGGGGGCATGCGATAGCCACGTTCATATCTTTGGACCTTTTTCCAAGTACCCATTGGCAGATGACCGTAGCTACACCCCACAAGAATTTTCACCAGCCCAGTTTGCAGCGCACCTCGATCGCATTGGTTTTGCTCGGGGTGTATTGGTTACTGCTAGTGTCTGTGGCACCAATAATGGTTCTTTATTAGAGGGGCTTGAGAAGTATCCAGATCGGTTCAGAGGTGTAGTGGTGCCCGATATTAATGTGACCGATAAAGAATTAGATCGTTGGCATGACTTAGGCGTTCGTGCTGCCCGTTTTAATTTATTGCAAATTGATGGCAAGCCCATGTATCGCAATGGAGTGGGTCTTGAGGTATTGCAAAAGTTAGCGCCGAAGTTTGCGGAGCGAGGATGGCATGCGCAGATTTGGGCTCATGCTCCGGATCTTCCGGAGCTGGCACCAAAACTACTGCCCTTGGGTTTGCCGTTGGTAATCGATCATATGGGGCGAATGAATACCAGTCATGGCCTGAATAATCCTGGCTTTCAGTTTCTGTGTCGAATGCTTACGGAAGGAAAGGGCTGGGTCAAGATTTCGGGGGCTGATCGTATCGGCGATCTGAGCAAAGAGTATGCAGATGTCGATCCTTTTGCGAAAGCCTTGCTAGCAGCTAATCCTGATAATGTGGTTTGGGGTACTGATTGGCCTCATATCAATTACTTTGATACTGCCTCAGTTCCTGATGATGGCGTATTGCTCAATTTATTGTCACGCTGGATTGATAAGCCTGCAGACTTAGAGCGGGTGTTGGTCTCTAATCCTGCGCGTCTTTACGACTTCCCTAAAGCTTAATATGTCCTTACGAATTTTGGTCAGCCCTAAAGCCTTGCCTGACTTAGAAGCACTTCTGAGTAAGGAGGCAAGTCTATCTGTTCGGTTGCTTAATAGTGCAGAGCAGAAGCCTGGCGTCCAGTTTGATGCTGCTTTAATTTCAAGAGATGTTACAGCCACATCAACTAAGCAAAAAATTATTCCTTCTACCCAGACTTTTTATGATCTGCTATTGAGCTCGCCAGACTTAAAGTGGGTGCAAATTCATTCTGCTGGTGCGGATCGTCAAATTTATTTAGATCTGATGAAGCAGGGCGTTACTATTTCCGGATCTTCCGGAGTGAATGCGCCTGTTGTGATGCAAAACGCCATTGCTGGAATTCTGATGCTGGCACGGAAATTTCCACAAATGCTCAAAGCGCAAACAGAACATCGTTGGGACTCCTTGATTAACTACCCATTGCCTGAAGATTTGAGCGGGCAAACGGCTGTGATTGTGGGAAGAGGCCCCATTGGCGATGCGATCACAAAGACGTTGCATGTGTTTGGCGTTAAAAAAATCTCGGTTGGATTTAATACAGCCCTCAAAGAAAATCAGCCGCCAAAAGACGGGGTGATTCATATCTCTCAGTTACATCAAGTTCTGCCTCAGGCCCAATGGCTGGTGCTAGCCTGCCCATTAAGTGATGACACTCGTGGTGTTATTGATCGCACTGCATTCAATCTCCTTCCGAAGGGTGCTCACATCATCAATATTGCGCGTGGCGAAATTATTAACGAGCCCGATTTAATTGCAGCATTGCAAAGTAAAAAATTAGGCGGCGCTTATTTGGATGTGTTTGCGTCAGAACCTTTGGATCCTGCTTCTCCACTTTGGGATATGGAGAATGTAATTGCGACACCTCACTCTGCTGGTCACTCTGCCGGCAATGAACAAAGAGTGCTGGAATTATTTGTTAAAAATCTTCACCTATTTGCTCAAGGGCAAGTATTAAAAAATCAAATTGCAAGTTAACCAACCCCTTTTTTAATTCGTTTACTAATCGAGTAACTCTTATGCCTCATATGCCTGCTTCAGCCGCCTTAGCGCGTTTTCGTGTCATTGACTTAACCCAAGTTCGTGCGGGTCCTACTGCTTGCCGTCAGCTTGCCGATTGGGGCGCTGATGTGATTCAGGTGCAGATGCCTGATCACATGCGCGGCGATGATACTTTAGGTGGTCAAGATGGATCTGACTACCAGTACACACACCGTAATAAGCGATCTATTACCCTCAACCTCAAGGAGCCTGAGGGCATTGCGATTTTGAAGCGACTAATTGCCAGTGCTGACGTGGTTGTGGAGAACTTCCGTCCTGATGTGAAATTTCGTCTTGGCATTGATTACGAAACTTTAAGTAAAGATCATCCAGGTTTGGTCTATGCCAGTATTTCTGGGTTTGGACAAACGGGACCATTAGCCCAGCGCCCCGGATTTGATCAGATTGCGCAAGGCATGAGTGGCTTGATGTCGGTGACTGGTAAATCAGGTGATGGCCCAATGCGTGTTGGCATTCCCATTGCAGATCTTTGCGCTGGCATATTTGCTGCCCAAGGCATCTTGGTTGCTTTGTTAGAGCGTGATGCTTCTGGCAAGGGGCAGTGGATCCATACCTCCTTATTGGAATCCATGATTTATATGATGGATTTTCAGAATTCCCGCTGGTTAATTGATGGCGACGTGCCAACCCAAGCAGGTAACTACCATCCAACCAGTATCCCCACTGGAGTCTATAAGGCAAAAGATGGCTATATGAATATCGCTGTTTTTGGATCCAAGATCTGGGAGCGCTTTTGCGACATCGTTGGTGCGCCTGAGTGGGTTACCGATGAGCGCTATAAAGACAAGCAGGGTAGATCCATTAATCGCGATTCCATCAATGCTGAGATTAACCGTCGCTTAGCTGCGCAAGATCGCGCTTATTGGGTTGAGCGCTTTAATGCTGGTGGTGTTGCCTGCGGTCTGATTAACGATGTTAAAGGTGTATTTGAGGAGCCTCAAGTCCAACATCTAGGGATCGTTAAAGATGTAGTGTCTATTCACCATGGCCCACAAAAAATGGTTGGTCAGCCAATGCAGCTTGGCCGTACCCCCAGCACAATCGTACGCTCAGCACCTAAGCGTGGTGAGCATAGTGAAGAAATCTTAAAAGAGCTCGGCTTAGAAGCCGCCGAACTCTCTAGCCTCAAATCTAAAGGAGTGTATTAATGAGTGCCGTTGAATATAAGTCCATCACTGAGCGTGTCAAAGTTTGGTTAGATGAGGATGGCAGCACCTTACAAATTCAATTTAATAATCCCGATCGTCACAATGCACTTTCAGTCGATATGTGGGAAGCGGTAGCCCCCTTATTAAATACTGCAGAGGGAGATGACCGGATTCGCTTGGTAGTTTTTACTGGCGCAGGTGAAAAAGCATTTGTTTCGGGTGCGGATATTACGCAGTTTGAGGATATGCGTGCTGCTCAGGAGGCGGTATCTCGTTATGAGCAGATGGCTGAACAAGCTCTGATGGGTATATATAACTTCAGCAAACCGACACTCGCTTGCATTAAGGGCTACTGTATTGGTGGCGGAGTTAATGTGGCAATGAGCTGCGACATTCGTATCGCTAGTACTGATTCAGTATTTTCCATTCCAGCTGCTCGCTTAGGATTAGGCTATCGCTATTCAGCCTTAAAGAACTTGGTTGATTTGGTTGGTCCAGCAATGGCAAAGGATTTATTTTTCACGGCTAGACGTATTGATGCCAAAGAGGCACGCGATATTGGCCTCATTACACGGGTATGTGAGCCTGGTGACTTAGCAGCATTACAAGTGGAGTACAAGCAAGCCTTGGCTGCCAATGCTCCAATTACCGTTGGAGCAGGTAAGGCCATCATTGCAGAGATTCTGAAAGCTTCTCCTGAGATTGATTACGACAAATGTCGTCAATTGATTAAAGATTGCTTTGATAGTGAGGATTACGCTGAAGGTAGACGTGCCTTTATGGAAAAACGTAAACCCGTCTTCCGCGGTAAATAAAAAGATAAAAGAAAGTAAATCATGAAGTCATATTGGATGCAAAGTGATGGCGTTAATGCAGATATCGCATTGCGTGAGGTAGATCGACCAGTGCCTGGCCCTGGTCAAATGTTGATACGCGTCAAGGCAGCAGGTTTAAATCGCGGAGAATTTATTCTCGGACATGGTCTACATAAGGCAGGCACTGCAAAGCAAATTGGTATGGAGGCAGCTGGCGAGATAGTGGCTTGCGGAGACGGGGTCACAGGCTTTAAGGTCGGCGATCGCGTGATGGGCCGTTGCCCTGGTGCCTTTGCAGAATATGCCTTGATGTCTGAGTCTGAAACGATGTTGATGCCCAGTTCTTTAGATTGGAATCAGGCAGCAGCGCTCCCGCTCACTTCATTGGTGGTGTTTGATATGTTAGTAGTGCAGGGTCACTTAAAACCTGGTGAATGGGTATTTGTTACTGGAGTTACTTCAGGCGTTGGCGTATCTGCTCTCACTATGGCAAAAGCGCTAGGTGCAAAGGTCATTGGCACCTCTGGTTCTCAAGAAAAACTTGATCACTTAAAGGCCTTGGGCTTAGATTTGGGTATTTGTACTCGCGAGCCCAATTTCTATGATGCTTTGATGAAGGCAACTGATGGCAAAGGTGTCGATTTAGTAGTGAACACCGTTGGCGGATCCGTGTTTGCTGAATGTATTCGTTCGATGGCTTTTCAGGGTCGTTTGGCTACCGTTGGTTACGTGGATGGCGTCCTTAAAGCAGAAATGGATATTGAAGCTTTGCATGCAAAGCGCCTGACCCTCTTTGGCGTATCAAATAAGTTGCGAACCGCAGCACAGCGCTCAGCTGCTATGCCAGATTTTAAAAAGTTAATTCTGCCGCTCATAGAAACAGGAAAGATTGTGCCCATGGTTTATAAAACACTTCCTTTTGAGAAGTTGCTGGAAGCAAAAGCCATCATGGATACCAATCAGCACCTCGGCAAGATTGTCTTAGCAGGAACGTCGGAGGAATCCTAATGCGTCACTTGAAATTTCTGCCGCTAGTTCTGTTTGGTTTACTTGCCTCAAACATTCAGGCACAGAACTACCCTAATAAGCCGATTAAACTCATTGTGGGCTTTGCGCCTGGTGGCGCTGCTGACTATGTAGCTCGAAATATTAGTGTTCCTTTAGGCCAAGCCTTAGGTCAGCCGATTGTGATTGAAAACAAGCCTGGTGCTGGCTCTAGTATTGCGGCAGAGCAGGTTGCTAAATCGGCGCCCGATGGTTACACGATCCTGATTGCTAGTCCTAGTAGCATTTCTGTAAATCCTGCTTTAAGTCCTAAGCTGGGATATAAGCCGAGCGATTTTCAACCAATCAGTAAACTCACGAGTTCTCCTGTGGTGATTGCTGTTTATCCAGGCGCTGGTATCAACTCTATTAAAGAATTGATTGCAAAAGCCAAGCAAGATCCAGGATCATTAAATTATGCAACCTCGGGCAATGGTTCTGCTCCACACTTGGCAGCTGCTTTGTTTGGGCAGGTGGCTGATGTCAAAATGACCCACATTCCTTTTCGGGGTGGATCACTGGCTATTCAATCGGTAATTGCTGGAGATACGCAACTGACCTTTGGTACTCCGCCATCTGTATTGCCGATGATTCAGGCTGGGCGTTTGAAAGGTTTAGCTATTTCAGCGAAGGATCATTCCCCTTTGGCACCAAACATTCCGGGCATGAAAGAGGCGGGCCTGCCTGATTACGCTATTGAGTTTTGGTATGGTCTATTTGTCCCTGCTGGAACGCCGCCCGCAATCGTTCAAAAATTATTCGAAGCCACACAAGCTGCTTTAAAACAACCCAATGTCAAAGCATCCTTAGCGCGTGAGGGTACTGATGTTTCACTCTCGAGCTCTCCAGCCCAGTTTGGAAAATTTCTCACAGAGGATGAAAAGTTCTGGGTGAAGTTGGTGAAGTCTGCAGATGTGAGTGTGGATTAGAAATACATAGAAATAGAAAAAAGAGACTGTAATGAAAATCCATCAGCTTATTTTGGCCGTACTGAGTAGCGTTGCGATCAATGCTTTCGCTGCGTATCCTGATAAACCAATCACCCTGGTAGTGCCTGTTCCCCCGGGTGGAATTCTGGATGCAGTGGCGCGGATGATTGCACCGGAGATGACCAAAATTTTAGGTCAGCCGATTGTGATTGAGAATAAAACAGGTGCCGGCGGAAATATCGCTGCTACCGCTGTTGCTAAATCTGCTCCCGATGGATATACCTTGCTATTGGGTTATTCCATGTTCCATGTTGCTAATCCATCAATGTATGCCAACTTAGCTTGGGATCCTATTCGAGACTTTGCGCCAGTCAGTATGCTAGTTGTATCGCCTCACGTGCTTGCTGTGAATCCTTCTGTGCCTGCCAATACTCTGCAGGAGTTGGTGAATTATGCAAAAGCCAATCCGGGTAAATTAAATTACGCTACTTCAGGTAATGGATCTGTACCCCATATTGGTGTTGAGCTTTTTAAACAGCAAAACCAATTAAATATTACCCACGTCCCTTATCGTGGAGCTGGTCCAGCGATGTTAGATGTGATTGCCGGGAATGTGCAGATGACGGTAGCGACACCGCCTTCTTTAATGCAGTTTGTACAGCAAGGGAAAATGAAGGCGCTAGCAGTAGCCGCAAAGAAACGTATTCCGCAAATGCCAGATGTTCCGACTTCTGCCGAAGCAGGTTTTCCTGGTTTTGAGTTAGAAGCTTGGATTGGTATTCTGGCCCCGGCTGGAACTCCACCTGCAATTGTTGCGACGCTCAATGATGCCGCTAGAACTACGCTGAATAATCCCCAAGTTAAACAGGCTCTTGAAAAGTCTGGGGTGGAATTGCGTTATATGAATCCTACGCAGTTTGATGCCACGATTCGCAAGGACATTCAATACTGGTCCAAGGTGATTAAGACTGCCAACATCACTGTAGATTAAATTGAAGAAGAATTTAAAGAATAAAAAATGACTGATACAAGTAAATCAAATCAATTTATAGAACGAGCCAAAAAACTCGATTGCGCAGCGATTAGTGATGCGCTCGATCGTTCAGGAATAGCAGGGCAGTGTTACAAGATTGCCGCTTGTGACCCTAAATTTAGGATGGTGGGCCATGCCTATACTGTTTTATATCGCCTTGCCAATCCTGATGAAGAAGGTAATGTAGGCGAATACATCGATGATGTTCCTCCTGGTAATGTGATTGTGATTGACAATCAGGGGCGCGATGACATGACTACCTGGGGCAATATCTTGACGGAGATGGCCCATCAAAGAAAGGTAGCGGGTACCGTTATTGACGGCATCAATCGGGATGTCTCTTTATGCCGAGAATTAAATTACCCTATCTATAGCAGCGGCTATTGGATGAGAACTGGCAAGGGCAGAATTCAGTTGGTCGGCTTGCAGGTGCCTGTAAAAATTGGCGGAGTTTCAGTAAATCCAGGCGACTTAGTGTGTGGCGATCCTGATGGCGTAGTGGTAGTTCCTAGTCAGATGCAAGAACAAGTATTGACCTATGCAGAAGAGATCGTTGGCAGAGAAAACCAAGTGAGAAAAAGTATTCGCGAAGGAATGCGGATGGATGAGGCAAGAAAGCTGCAAAAGTATCATTTCTTACAAAGCCAGGACTACGATAGGAAATAATTTTTCTTAATTGCTTCGTAAGCGAGTACTTTTCCTCACTCTTTCATAGAAGCTATTGGGTTTCGTTTTAACCCATTGAGTAAATTTTTTCATCTCAGGATGCTCCCTCAGAATGGCCGCATGATTTAGTTTGGTAGCCAATTCTGTTTCGGTGAATAAGGCATGAATTTGCTTATGGCAGATGCGATGTAGGTATTCAGTAGCTCTACCACCCTTGGATTTTGGGATGAGATGATGCGCATCCTTTTGGGAGTCCGGAATTGCGCGATCACAGATAGGGCAAATGAGCGCAAGCTCTTTTTTCGCCATTGGTGCTTCTAGAGCAATCTGTTTTTGCCGTATTTTGCCAAGCATCTGTTTTATCTATACATCAATACTGACCACAAAATGAGGTGGCATGGGGTTCTGCTAGTTTAGTAAATAAGCCTTAAACTTGCTGGGTGCCAAAATCCCTTGCTAAATCCCTTCTAGATTCAGAGGTATCGCGCCTAATAGAAATGGCTTGGGAGGATCGTACCCCATTTGATGCCATTGAAAAATCGTTTGGCTTATCTGAATCTCAAGTCATTGAATTAATGCGCAGTCAGTTAAAACGTTCCTCGTTTGAACTCTGGAGAAAAAGAGTCACGGGAAGGGCGACCAAACATAGTGCCTTACGCAGTAAAGAGGTTCAACGAGCCTATTGCCCAACACAATACAAAAGTAAATGAAGGCAGTGACTAGGCTAATATTGATTCTTGGGGATCAATTAGATCTCCAGAGCGCCGCCTTAAAGGGCTTTAGACGTGAGACTGATGAGATCATCATGATCGAGTCGGCTAACGAGGCTCAATATGTATGGTCCCATAAAGCAAAGATCGCTTTATTTTTGTCGGCTATGCGGCACTTTGACAAGAGCCTTAAAGATCAGAAATACCCGCTGACCTATATCCAGGAGTCTTCTTTATCCATCATTGAGGTGTTAAGAGAGCAGATTCTTCAAAAGAAAATAAGTCATTTAGTGTGTATCGAACCGGGCGAGTGGCGTCTCAAGCAATCAATCGAGGACCTGGCTACAGAGCTAAAGATAAAGCTCGAAATTCTGGAGGATGAGCATTTTTACTGCAGCCCTCAAGAGTTTAAAAAATGGGTGGCCGATAAAAAAGAAATCAGGTTGGAGTATTTTTACCGCCTCATGCGCAAGACTCACAATATCTTGATGGACAAAGATGGTAACCCTGAGGGTGGGCAATGGAACTTCGATCAAGACAATCGAAAGCCTTATCCCAAAAAGGGTCCTGGACTCATTGATGCGCCGAAGCGTTTTGAGCCCGACGAGATTACACAAGCAGTATTGGGATTTGTTGAGAAGACTTACAAAAACCATCCCGGCTCATTAGAAAGCTTCAACTGGGCGGTAACCAGAGAGCAGGCCTTGGAAGCATTGCAATACTTTGTTGAATATCGCCTCCGAAACTTTGGAATGTATCAAGATGCTATGTGGATTGATACACCCTTCGGCTGGCACTCCATCATCTCCAGCGCGCTTAATTTGAAGCTCTTAAATCCCCGGGAAGTGATTTCAGCAGTATTACTTGCTTGGAAAAAAGACGCTTCTCTTGAGCTTTCCAGTATTGAGGGATTTATTCGGCAAATATTGGGCTGGAGAGAGTTTGTTAGGGGGATGTATTACCTCGATATGCCTCAGATGGCACTAGATAATTTCTATGAGCATCAACGCGCCCTTCCAAAATGGTATTGGACTGGCCAAACCCAGATGGCCTGTATGCAAGACGCCGTTGGTCAAACCTTAAAGTATGGCTATGCACACCATATTCAGCGCTTAATGGTGACAGGCAACTTCGCACTCTTAGCAGAAATATTACCTAGCCAGGTATGTGATTGGTACCTGGCTGTTTATGTGGATGCGATTGAGTGGGTAGAGTTACCTAATACCGCTGGAATGGCTTTGTTTGCAAATGGCGGACGCTTTACCAGTAAGCCCTACATCGCTAGTGGTGCCTATATCAAGCGTATGAGTAATTATTGCGGCACGTGTAAATACAAGCCTGATATCCGCTTCGGTGAATCTGCTTGTCCAGTGACCACTTTGTATTGGAATTTCTTAATCAAGCATCGCACCCAGTTTGAATCTAGTCCACGCACGAGATTAATGACAGCGAATTTAAAGAGAATTAGTGATTCTGATCAGTTGGCCATACAAGCGCATGCACAAACCATCCTAAACAACTTGGATGCTCTGTAGGTGAAAGAAAAATCATCTACCTTTAAAGGCAACAAAAGCTTTTTACCAAGTAAACCCTGCGTTGTCTGTAACAAAGAGATGACCTGGAGAAAATCTTGGGAAAAAAATTGGGAGTCGGTAAAGTACTGCTCAGACGCCTGCAGGAAAAAAGCTCCTAAGACGACTTTATAAAAGGGAGCTTAGGTTACCAAGGTAATCGCTCACCCGAGTAAGCGATGAAAGTCCCTGAATCTTCTTTGTTAAGACTTTCAATCACGCGAAGCATATCGCTTGCAGCATCAAGAGGTGGCCTGCCAATCTGCTCTCCCCGAAAAGGTTGAGATAGTCTTGAATTTACTGTGCCGGGATGTATAGCAACAAGCGCGGTATTGGGTTTTGTTCTGGCAAATTCAATTGCTGCTGTTTTAATTAACATGTTGAGCGCTGCTTTAGAAGCGCGGTAGCTATACCAACCCCCAAGGCGATTGTCTTCAATGCTGCCAACTTTAGCCGAGAGGCTAGCCATAATGCTATTTTGTGGATCCAGCAACTTGGAAAAGTGCTTAATAGTTAAGACGGGGCCAATCGCATTGATCTTCATGAGATCCATGAGTTGATCTGAGTTGATGTCTTCTAATCTTTTTTCGGGCATCCAGTCAGCAGTATGTAATACCCCAATCGTATTAATAATGAGCTGAAAAGGACCCTGCGAGGTAAGTGCTGTAGCAGCTGCTTCAATAGACTCAGGCTGCTGGTAATCGATCGGAATCTCAGAGTGTCGGTGTAAGCCAATGACGCTCGTGCAGCCAGGATTGCTTTGTAAAAGCGCCATAAAGGCTGATCCGATGGTGCCAGAAGAGCCAATGATGAGGGCGTTAAAGGGTTGGGATAACAGTGCCATAAGCTCTTTTAGTAAAGTAGGTGTCTTCAGCTAGTTTATTGAATAAGTCTTAAACTTACCTGGTGAGCCAACAATTGCAAAAACTAAGCCTCTTTTACGACGGTGCCTGTCCATTATGTCAGGCAGAGATTCTATTTTTGTCTGGGCGTAACCAGAATCAGTTGCTAGAATTTATTGATATCAATTCTGCAAAATATGATCCTTTGAAGGTGGGAGTTTCATGTGAAGAGGCGTTGGCGGCCATGTATGGCCAATATGCCGATGGCACGCTGATTAATGGGGTTGCTGTTTTTCCAGCAGCTTATCAAAGAGCTAACTTGCCAAAACTGGCTTGGGTCTTTTCAAGAAAATCTTTGCAGCCAATGCTGCAAATAGGATATCGATTTTTTGCCAAGAACAGACATGCAATTTCTGGGTTACTAGGACCAGGAGCGCTTTGGTTAGTCAAATCCACAAGATTAAAAACGAATCAATAGCGCATTCAAGAATTAGGAGTTAAGGTGAGAATAGAAGACAAAGATCCAGCAAGACATGCTGGCATTGAGTACCCAATGGAGGTTGGTGCCCCCGTTTTTGCGCCAATTAAAGTGGTTGAGGAAAAAGACAAGGCCGTCAATGTCGCCAGACAAAATGCGAAGCTTGAATACGATCGCATCATGGAGCAAGCCGAAGTATTGATGAAGCAAGCAAGAGCTTTGCAAGCAAGGCTAGACGCTACTGAAATGGTCCATTGCGCTAAGTTTGGCTTTAATCCTATCCATGGAAAGATCTATCACCTCTATTACGATGAGCGCAATCAGATCAATGTCTTGATTCAAAATGGCCCCCAGGGTTGGAGTTGCGGAATTCCCGATGGCTGGAATTATTTGATGGCTGTCAAAAAGTTAGGTGATAGCACTTGGGCGGTGATCGAAGAAGATGAGGTCTAGCAATACATCAAAGGCTAGAGCAATAATCACTAGCTTCAGGTCTTTGCTTATTAGGCTTATGGGTAGCTATAGTGCCAATAGTAATGAAACACAGGGGTTCTTCTTGATCCTTCAGGGAAAAGAGTTCTCGCATCTTTTTGCTATAAAGGGCCTTACCGCTTGATAGTCCTGACCCAAATCCCAATGCATTTGCCATGAGTAATACATTCTGAATAGCGCATCCAGCGGAAATGAGCTTTTCTTGTGAGGGAATATTATCTAAATTGTTGTTTAATTTAGCGGTGGCTAGCAATAGAAGTGGACCGCGAAACGCTTTTTGCTTTGCCTCATCAATTTGAATGGATGAGGCACCTGGATCTCGATCCATGAGGTCATCCGCAAATAATTGACCTAAGAGCTTGCGCCCTTCAGGTGTGAGCTCATAAAAGTGCCAGGGCGTTATCTTTCCGTGATCTGGCGCAGCACCTGCAGCATTCAGGATCTCTAATTTTTGCGAAGAATTAGGCCCTGGCGATATTAGTCTCTTTGGGGATACGTGCTGGCGGCTATGAATGAGTGCGCTAGCAAGACCACCTATTGAATCAGCGTCCTTAGAATCCAAAATCACTTAATCCAGGATAATCATCTGGCCTTCTACCTAGAGGCCAGAAGAATTTTCGATCTGCTTCTTTGATGGGTAAATCATTAATGCTGGCAAAGCGCCTCATCATGAAGCCATTTTCGTTAAATTCCCAATTCTCATTGCCGAAACTACGACTCCAGTTACCAGAATCATCATGACACTCGTAAGCAAATCGAACAGCTATACGGTTATCTGTATATGCCCAAAGCTCTTTAATGAGTCTGTAATCTAATTCTTTATCCCATTTTCGACGTAAAAACTCTTTAACCTGTTCTCGCCCCCTAGGAAATTCAGAGCGATTACGCCAGATAGTGTCTTCGGTATATACCAAAGACACTTTTTCAGGGTCGCGTGTATTCCAGGCATCTTCAGCCATTCGAATTTTTTGAATTGCGGTTTCTCTAGTGAAGGGAGGTAGCGGCAGTTTTTGTTCCATTTTTCTTTCTCTTTAAACGTAGATTCAAACACGAAGTGCAACACGGTTTAAGGACTGCATAAATACTTCATTGGGGGTTTTAAATCCTAATCGTTTTCTAGGTCGGTTGTTTAAACGGTCTTGGATCATTCTAAGCTCCTT
>NZ_JACVOY010000009.1 GCF_018882185.1 Polynucleobacter sp. AP-Latsch-80-C2
CTAGCCTGATTAACCAAAGCCTTAAAACCTCTGAAAACCGAGACTTAGCGAATAAGACTCTCAATCAGATGGTGGATGACAGAATCAGTGATGTGAGAAGTCTAGAGGGGAAGTATTGTTCTTGAGGATTAAAAATAACTTTCCGCTAATGTCCTGATGGCTGAGATAGCTCAATGTCCTGAGTGCGGTAACGTACGTCCAGTTTTTGATGAGTGCCCACATTGTGGATCTACTGATTCGCCTACATTATCGGTGGACACGATTGAGATTAATCTTAAGCATGGTCAGCCTCTGGTGGAGGAGGCTTTAGATAATCTTACCGAGCACCTACGCCGCTCTATGGATTTAGGAATCAAAGCCATTGTTCTTATTCATGGATATGGATCAGGTGGTGAGGGCGGACAGATCAAGAGGGCTGTGCATCAAGCCCTCGAAAGCAATCGTTTCTCAGACCGCGTTGATGAATATTATTTTGGTGAACAAGTTCCCGCTGGAAGTGCAGCCTATCAATCATTAATTAAGCGACGACCCGGTTTAAAAGCCCATCTTCAACAGTTCAAAATAGGTAATCCAGGAATAAGCATCCTATTATTAGGTGCATATGCCAGAAGTGCTTAGAATGGACGTATATCCTTGAAAAGGCAGAATATGACTAATAAATCCAGTCCCACAAATTCAGAAGAAATTAATCCAGAGCAACTGCTCGGAGACTTCAAGGCGCTTATGGCGGATGCTGAGGCACTCATTAAAGCCACAGCGAGTCATGAGGATGGGGCAATTGCATCCATTCGCTCTAAGGCGATAGATACCCTCAGTAATGCCAAAGAGAATCTCTCAAATTTAGAAGGCACTCTAGCTGATAAGGCAAAGGTGGTGGCTGAAGGTGCGGATGACTTTGTTCATCGCAATCCGTGGGAGGCAGTTGGAGTTGCCGCTGGATTGGGATTGCTGATTGGTCTATTAATGCGTCGTCACTGAGCATCCCATGTCACAAGAAAATTTACTCTCATCCATTAAGAATCTTGCTGCAACAGGAGCATCGATTGCGCAAACACGCATAGAGCTGCTTTCGGTCGATGTGCAAATTGCTCGTGCTAAATCTATCCGACTAATGGTAATGATTGTGTGTGCACTTTTCTTTTTATTCGTTGGATTAGTGATGCTGTCTCTACTCATTGTGATTTACTACTGGGACTCCAATAGGATGTTGGCGCTCAGTCTTTTGACCGCCAGCTATTTGACGATAGGACTCATACTGGTATTGCTTGTGAGGCAATCGCTCATTACGATGCCTAAGCTTTTTGAAGCATCCATTGCAGAGTTCGCAAAGGATCGCGAGGAGCTGTCTCGCTGATGCAAAACTTAGCTCAATTAGAACAGCGTCGTCATGATTTGCAAACTCAGGCTAATCGAGAGCGTAAAGAATTTTCCTTGCACTTTGAACCCTTGGAAAAGTCTCTATCTTGGGCTGATAAAGGCGTCGATATTTTTAATTTCTTCAAAAGTAATCCCGTTCTTCTGACGGGAGCTTTTGCTGGACTCGCTCATTACAAACCAAAGCTAGCAAGTAGGGTGCTGGCTTTCGGAATGGGCGCTATGAAGTTAGTCAAAAGCGCAAGGCATCTCATCTAACTTTTCAGAACAGATTTATTGATGATGTGATGTTGATTCAGGAGCTTACTGCCATTGAGCAGCTCAATCTCCAATAGAGTGAGCGCCCCGGCGACTTCAAAGCCTGCGCTGCGAATTAACTTGTCAGCCGCTATTAATGTCCCACCCGTAGCAAGAACATCGTCTAGCAAAAGAACCTTGGCTCCTGCAGGTAAAGTGGATTGTTGGATTTCTAAAGAATCCGCACCATATTCGAGCCCATAAGATTCACGATGTGTGGCTAAGGGGAGTTTATTGGGTTTACGGGCTAACGCAAGGCCTTTATGAGCATGGTGGGCTAATGCAGACCCAAAGATAAAGCCTCGGGACTCAATACCCAGAATATGGGTGTAATCAAACTCTTGGGCCAATAGATTGAGTTGATTGATAGCCTCCTTAAATGCTTGGGGATTCACAAGCAATGGCGATATATCTCGAAACAGGATTCCGGGTTTAGGAAAGTCGGGAACTCCAGGGAGATAATCTAATAAATTCATTTTGCTGTTTTAATCTCTATTATGAAAAACGATCTTCTGATTATCACCGCCTTAGAGGCTGAGCTCAATCGTGATGTTTTGCCTGCGGGTGTCGAGATAGTCTATACAGGGGTTGGGAAGATCAATGCCTCAATTGCAAGCTATCAGGCCATTCATCGATTAAAGCCAAAGCATATTATTAATTTTGGTACGGCTGGAAAAATTAATCCCCAAATTCAGGGCTTACTAGAAATTGGCGCAGTGATACAAAGGGATATGAATGCCGAACCTTTGGCTCCGCGTGGCAAGACTCCCTTTAGTCATACACCAACGAAATATCACTCCAGTAGCGGGTTCTATATCTGCGGAACGGGCGATAGCTTTGTTAATTCGCATGATGAATGGCTTCATCAACAAAAAGTGGATCTTGTTGATATGGAGCTATTTGCTATTGCTGCAGTGGCACATCACCATGGCATTCCATGGAAGTCGTTTAAATACATCACCGATGATGCCAACGAAAACTCTGGGTCTGATTGGCAGGGCAAAGTAAACCACGGCCAAGAGCTCTATTTGGCCATGCTCAATAAGGTCTTGGAGCAATTTTAACCAAGCTATATGGACAAGTAATGCCGAATTAGCTATTGGGCTAATTCATCTTTTGGGGAAAACCCGAGCTCAAAAAGTCCCAAAAATTCATTAGGATTTAGCTTGTTGTATTAATAAATATCTAATAAAAACGGAAGAGACATGAAAAAAATCAAGATTAGCTTACTGGTAACCACGATTACTGGTTTTGCTGCGACAGGTGCGCTTGCCCAGTCAAAAGCGAATGCTTGGGAAGGCGCATACGGACAAGTAGGCGTTGGTTATGGAAACTTTGCACCCTCTATTAGTAATGGCACAGCCACAATTCCAACTGGTAGATCAGCCCCTTATCCGGCAACAATATCGGGGACAACATCGGCTACTAACGTTAATAACATTAATACTGGTTTAGTTACTATTGCTGCTGGATACAACTTTGGTATCAATGAAAATTATGTTTTGGGCATTGGTGCTACTTACTATCCTGGCGCCAGCTCTTCAGCAACCGGGACTTTGAATACTTTGTATAACGGCAACGTTGTTGGTAGTACCAATGCAACTTATAACATCAAGAACCTCTACAATATTTTCTTGAGCCCAGGTTATGTGATTGATAAAGATCGCTTAGCCTATTTGAAGATTGGCTATACCGGCTCTACAATTGGTTTATCTTCACCAATTTTGACTTACAACACCACTAATTTATCAGGCATTAATCTGGGTCTAGGCTACAAACAGATGATCAATGCCCAGTGGTACGCTTTTGGTGAGGCAAATTATGCGTCTTATGGAAGCCAAACTGCTTCTGCGACGACAACTAAAGGTACTTCTGTTAGTAATTCTATTAAAGGGACTGGAATGGATCTTTTGGTCGGCATCGGTTATCGCTTCTAATGCTGCGTTAGGATTACAAAAAGCCCTCAAATTGAGGGCTTTTTCATTTTTATCTGTATTTAACATGGAACTGGCCAGCTCTATACTTGGCGGTAATATAAAAAATACATGAGACAAGACTTGGACAATGACTAATCCTAGTAAGCCATGGCTAAAAAGCTATCCAGAGGGCGTTCCTCACACTGTTGAGGAATCTTCAAACACCTCCTTAGTGGAGATGTTTGAAGAGTCATTTGCAAGCTTTCCAAATCGCAAGGCTTGTGAATATCTCGGAAAGTTTATGACTTACCGTGACCTAGATGATCAGTCCAAAAATTTTGCATCATATCTGCAGTCCTTAGGCCTTGAGCGTGGTTCGCGTGTTGCCATCATGCTGCCTAATGTCATTCAATTTCAGATAGCAATGATGGGGGTCTTGCGTGCAGGTTTTGTGGTGGTGAATGTCAACCCGCTATACACTGCGAGAGAATTGGAGTATCAGCTCAAGGATAGTGGCGCTTCTGTACTAATTATTTTGGAAAACTTTGCCCACGTTTACCAAAATATTAGTAAGCAAGCGCCTATGCACAAAACCATTGTTACTAGTCTTGGGGAATTTATTGGAGCTAAAGGTGCAATAGTTGACTTTGTAGTTCGGCATATCAAGAAAGCCGTACCTCAGTGGAGTCTTCCTCAGAGCATTCAATTCAAAGATGCCATTCAACTAGGGGCTAAGAATACTTTTCAGAAGCCCACGATTTGCGCGGATGACCCTGCCTTTTTGCAGTACACCGGTGGCACTACCGGTATTTCTAAAGGTGCGGTTTTATTGCATCGAAATATCTTAGCCAATGCAAAGCAAATCGAGGTGTGGCTTGAGCCTGGTTTGAAGGGTAAGCATATTGAGCAACTCATTTTTTTATGTGCCTTGCCGCTGTATCACATCTTTGCACTGACGGCCTGTGCAGTTTTTGGTGCTCGCAAGGGTGGTATGTTAATCATGGTTCCTAATCCACGCGATATTCCAGGCTTTATTAAGCTTCTCAAATCACATCCTAATATTCATATTTTCCCTGGTGTAAATACGCTATTCAATGCACTGATACATCGCCCAGAATTCTCCAAAATAAAACTCCCTAATTTGTTAGTCACCATTGGTGGTGGTATGGCGATGCAAAAAGTCGTTGCAGATGAATGGCAAAAACTTACCGGTATTCCTATCGCTGAAGGTTATGGTCTTTCTGAGACTTCCCCTGTAGCTTGCGTCAATACGCCACTGATTGATAGTTTTACTGGCCATGTCGGCTTGCCAGTGCCAGGCACTGAAGTTGTAATTTTGGGTGAAAACGATACTGAAGTGCCTTTAGGGCAGGCTGGTGAAATTTGTATTCGGGGACCTCAAGTGATGACCCGATACTGGAACATGCCAGATGAAACACGCAATGTCTTTACTGCTGATGGTTACTTTCGTTCGGGAGACATTGGCACGATGGATGTCGACGGTTATGTCAAGATTATTGATCGCAAGAAGGATATGATCATTGTGTCTGGCTTTAAAGTTTTTCCAAATGAGGTCGAGGAAGTTTTATCTTTGATGCCAGGAATCTTAGAATGCGCTGTTATCGGCACTCCAGACGACGACACTGGAGAAGCAGTCAAAGCTTTCATTGTTAAAGAGCATGAGCACTTAACTGAAGAGCAGGTACTGGCTTATTGCAAGCAGCAGATGACAAACTATAAGCGTCCAAAGAAAATTATTTTTCGTACCGAACTACCAAAGACCAATGTTGGAAAAATCCTGCGCCGCGAGTTAAGAGATTAATGTCAGTGCTGATTCGTTCCTTCTTGTTTTATCTTTACTTAATCTCAATAACGATCATTGCAGCAGTTCTGTGTGTCATTATCACGCCAGTCACTAGTGTCCAGCAACGCTATGCGCTCGTTCGCTATTGGAGTGGTCTGAACTTATGGATGCTAGATAAGATATGCAACATTCAGTGTCACGTTTTAGGAATGGAGCATATTCACGCGTGCGGTTCTAAGCCTATGATTTTGCTGAGTAAGCATCAATCAGCCTGGGAAACGATTGTTTACCCCTATCTATTTCCCAAGACTCTATGCTTTGTTTCAAAGCGAGAGCTACTATGGCTACCATTTTTTGGGTGGGCTTTAGCCTCATTAAAAATGATCACCATCAATCGAGGAGATCGGGAAGCGGCCCGTGCAGCTGTCGCAGTGCAAGGAAGAGAGCGCTTGACTCAAGGCCAGTGGATCGCTATTTTTCCAGAGGGAACGAGAACGCCAGTAGGCTCTTATCGACCCTATCGCAAGGGTGGGTTTCGTTTAGCCATTGCGACTAATACCGACATTATTCCCGTAGCGCAAAACGCTGGAAATGTTTGGCCGCGCAATAGCTTTAGAAAGTATCCGGGACTAATCACGGTAACGATTGGCCCGGCTATCTCAGTTAAAGATAAGACTGAAGAAAAAATTCAAATAGAAGTAGAGGCATGGATCGAAGGCGAAATGCATCGCATCGATCCAGCCGCATACTAGTTTTCTATTAATTCTTTGGGGTTTTGCCAACCATTTTGGCCGCTCTCAAGAAATCAAAGTCCACTCCTTTATCAGCCTGCATTACGGTATCTAAAAATAGCTTTTGATAGCCACGTTCAGCAGTAGGAGAGGTAATGGGATTTTCTTGAGCGCGTTTAGCCAATTCTTCATCGGATATGAGAAGACTAATTTCACGATTTTGAACACTCAGACGAATTTGGTCGCCGCTACGCACATGCGCTAAGGGTCCGCCAATGGCTGATTCTGGGGTGACGTGCAACACAATCGTTCCAAATGCGGTTCCGCTCATTCGCCCATCAGAGATGCGCACAATATCTTTTACGCCGGCACGAGCAAGCTTCATCGGGATTGGGATGTAGCCGGCCTCAGGCATGCCTGGAGCTCCTTTGGGCCCAATATTTTTGAGCACCAAAATATCATCGGCTGTGACATCTAAATCCGGGCTATCGATTCGCGTAACCAGATCTTCTGCATTTTCAAAAACGACGGCACGTCCAGTGTGCTCCATCAATTGTTCGTTGGCAGCCGATTGTTTGATGATGGCGCCACCAGGAGCCAGATTGCCATACAGTACTGCAATGCTGCCGCGGGGATAAATTGGGTTGTCAAATTTACGGACTACCTCTTGTTTAAAGCTAGGGGGTGCAGCGTCAATTTCTTCGCCCAAGGTTTTACCAGTTACGGTCATGGTATTTAATTTCATGAGTGGCTTTAATTCACGAAGCAGGGTAGTCATGCCTCCAGCATCATGAAAGTTTTCCATGTAGTGATCACCAGAGGGCTTTAGATCAACGAGAACAGGGGTTTCGTTTCCCATTCTATCGAGCGCATCTAAATCGATCTCAAGACCCATGCGCCCGGCAATGGCTGCAAGATGAACAATGCCGTTGGTTGAGCCACCAATCGCCAATAAAACACGCATGGCATTTTCAAATGCATCAGCAGTCAGCACTTTATCTATGGTCAAACCATCTTTAGCCATTTGCACAGCGCATGTACCCGTTTCCTCTGCAATACGGATGCGGTCAGCCGTGACAGCTGGGGGTGTGGCACCACCAGGTACCGTCATGCCTAGCGCTTCGGAGATGCAGGCCATCGTACTAGCCGTTCCCATTACAGAACAGGTACCTACGCTAGCAACCAACTGATCATTAACCTCATCCTTTTCAACTTCATCAATTTCACCAGCACGGAATTTTCCCCAGTAGCGACGACAGTCAGTACAAGCACCCACTCGTTCACTACGATGTGACCCTGTCAACATGGAGCCAGTGATTAGCTGAATGGCTGGAAGACCTGCAGAGGCGGCGCCCATCATCTGTGCGGGAACTGTTTTATCGCATCCACCAATCATCACTACTGCATCCATTGGTTGAGCGCGCAGCATTTCTTCTGTATCCATCGACATGAGATTGCGAAGATACATGCTAGTAGGTGCTGCAAAACTTTCATGAATGGAGATGGTAGGAAATTCCATTGGAAGTCCACCAGCAAGCATGACGCCACGTTTTACAGCCTCTATGAGTTGTGGCATATTGCCATGACAAGGGTTAAATGCGCTACCAGTATTAATAATGCCAATGACTGGGCGATCGAGTGCGCTATTGGTATATCCAGCCCCTTTGATAAAGGCTTTGCGCAGAAATAAGGAGAAGCCCTTATCGCCATAACTGGTGAGACCTTTGCGCAAACCGCTATCAGGTTTTTGATCAGATGGATTTTTAGGCTTCGTGCTCATGATTGTCTTTTTGTCTCTACTGTATTTATGTTCAATAACTTATCGATAGTTATTGGTCTTTATGGAGATTGTAGCTATTCAAAATCTAAAATGCTTACAATCCGCCGCCCCAGCGGTATTGCCATGAGACGCCCAGGGCTTGATAGCTAGTACTGGAGCGTGAATAGACTCCGGCACTGCCAGTGAGGCGAATTGAATTGTGTGTATCAACTGGATAGGAAAAGGTGCTTCCAAAGCGCCAATTTTCTTGTGTACCGCTTACAGGATTACCATTTACATAGGTTTGTCCGCCAAAGAAGTAAGTCACATCGGCTGAGATATAGGCGGTTGATGGGAAGTAATAAATGACATGGGATTCAGATGAATAGATGGGATTTTGTGACAGCGTATTGCTTCCCTGAAAACTTGTATTACTAGTGTAGATGGTGGCAGCGCCAGCCAGTTCTAAGCGCCAAGGACCTATCGCTTTGGATGCTCCAATGGCAGGTTGCACAAACCAGCGATTGGCTCCTACATTAATAAGTTGTTGATTGTTATAGTTTCCCCAGGGAATAGAGGCTGCTAAGCTTGCGCCAATAATAAGATCTTGCTGATAGTTTTTAAATTGATCCAAGGTAAGTGCAGGTGCACCATACAAATTTATAGAGGCTTTAATCAGGGGATCCGATAAACCCTCAGCAGATGCATTGACGGTTTGACCACCTTGTTTGCCCGTGCCACTTAATTCTGCATATGGCAAAAGCAGGGTAATTTTTCCAGACTGGCCCCAGGCATCAACGATCCGCGTTAGACTCGCCGCCTCGGTAGTGAGGGTATAGGAACCGCTCTTAGCTTGGGCTATACCTGCACTAGCAAAGTTAATACCAATAGGTGCATTGGAATAGGCGCGCGCTTCAATTTCTTGAGCTTGAGTATTAAATCCAGCCAGAAGTAAAGCGCATAGAAAAAAACGCTGTACGTAGAAACGTATTTTTTTATGTTTTAGTAGCAGGCTCATTAGACTTCGCTCTATCACCAAAGAGAATAGCAATCGTTGCCGTACTCCCTAAAGAAATTCTGAGACCAATCAATACTAAATAAGGCCAAACAATTAGCCAATACACAATACACATTGCAATGACACGCAATGGGTTTGCCTGACCGAATCCCATGAGTGAGTCCCAAAAGCTTTTTCCATGGATCAAACCATCAACACCAGCCTCAACATAGTTTAGACAAAGCACAATGCCAACATAAATGAAGGATTGCAATAAGAGCGATCTAATTAAACCTTTAGATTTGCTTACCTTCATTGGAAAAACAGCCTCGCTAATCAGCAAGAACTTTGCAGATAGCGCCCCTTTAACTATGGCAAAGCCAAAGATGGATAGCGGGATAGGGCGCTCATCCAAAATAGTTGCCGCTAGAAAACTGAGTGCGCAGAACCAAGAGCCAAAGTAAATTGATAAAGCGAAGGCCTTTTTAGCCTCATCCTCTATTTTCTTTTTTATGACTTGGTGAGCGGAAGGGCTCGTGGATGGGCTCGTGGATGGGGTATTCATATCGATATTGTATGTGCTTGAATTCCAAAAGAAAAAGGCCGCTTAAATAGCGACCTTTTCAGATTTGGCTCCTCGACCTGGGCTCGAACCAGGGACCTACGGATTAACAGTCCGGCGCTCTACCAACTGAGCTATCGAGGAATAAGCCGATATTATAGCAAGATGAAATCATCTCTCCCTACTTCTGTGCAGATCCCCAAAGTACTGACGATTGCTGGGTCGGACAGCGGTGGTGGTGCTGGGATTCAGGCCGATCTCAAGACAATAGCCGCCTTAGGGGGCTACGGTATGTCGGTCATTACTGCCATTACCGCCCAAAATACCTTGGGAGTCACGCGGATCCAAGACATTGATCTCGATGTGATTGAGGCGCAAATTGATGCAGTCTTGCTTGATATTGGCGCTGATATTGTCAAAATTGGGATGTTAGCAAGCCCTGAAATAGTGGCAGTGGTGGCAAAAGCTTTGCGGCGTCATGGCATCAAGCGCATTGTTCTTGACCCTGTGTTACGGGCAACTTCGGGCGCAAGCTTAGGGGGTGATGACACTGCCCAAGCCATCCTTACCGAGTTGTTTCCAATCGCTTCTTTAGTGACGCCTAATCTTGATGAGGCAGCCTTGCTTTTAGGTCGTGAACTCAAGGGGCCGGATGACTTTAAATTGGCCGCGCAAGAATTGCTCGATTTGGGTCCACAAGCCGTGTTGATTAAAGGGGGTCACTTAGATGCGACTCATACTCAAATAACAGACTTCTTAATGTGGCGCTCTCTGGAAGATGGTCTTGAGGTAGTTCAATCAAAAACATTCAAGCACTATCGCGTCAATACCGCCAATACGCATGGCACAGGATGTACGCTGGCTTCGGCCATTGCTACTTATTTGGCTGATGGCCATGATTTGACTCATGCTGTTGCAAAGGCGATTGCTTATGTTGAGGCAGGTTTAGAAGCGGGGCGTTTTTTAAGCATCGGCGAAGGTCCAGGACCGCTGTGGCATATGCATGACTTTTATCCTACCGCCTTGCTTGAAGAAAAAGATAAGTATTGAATGACCGCTTAAGCGCGCATCAAGTCTTGCAATTGCTTGACGGCTACTTTGGGTTCTTTTGCTTGAGTGATTGCTCTCACGACTGCTACTGAACCCACGCCACTTTTGGCAACCGCATGAATGCTATCTTGATCAATTCCGCCAATAGCCACCAGAGGATAGTGACTCAATAACTTGGCGTATTTGTAAAGCCTGCCGAGGCCTTGGGGGGCTGTAGCCATCTTTTTGAGGTTAGTTGCGAAGACTGCACCCATTGCAATATAGCTTGGGCAGTATCGGTCGGCATAGGCCATCTCAGCATAGCCATGCGTACTCAATCCCAAGCGTAAACCTGCGTCTCTGATAGCGTCTAGGTTAGCCGTTTCTAAATCTTCTTGTCCAAGATGCACGCCATACGCTTCAGCCTCAATGGCCTCTTGCCAGTAGTCATTAATGAACAATAAGGTTTTACTATCTTGAGCAGCTTTTACGGATTCTCGAATTTGTTTCTTAATTTTGTTTTTGTCATCGGATTTAAAGCGTAGTTGCACTGTTGGAACCTCAGCTTCAACCATGCGTTTTACCCAATCAGCATCAGGCATGACGCCATACAGCCCCAAGCGTTTTGGACACTCTGCAAATGCCTTGGGATTCATATTGCGCGTCCATGGCAGAAGATCAAAGTGCTCAGGACGACTTGGCCATTTAAAGGGATTAAACCCGCCATCTTGAATCGCCATGCGCGACCAAGCCTTACCTAAAATTTTGGCATCTTTTTCAATAAAGCCCATCTCGATAGCAGCTAAAGCACCAGCTAATTCGTAATGATCAGAGGCTGCTTCATTATCAATTTTTGGTGGTGGTGAGCTCAGACTATATTGCGGAATCGGTAGGCATAGATCCTCAGCGCGATGTGCGGCAACAATTTGATCGGCAAGGTCGCGAACAAGGCTCATAGAATTTTCTAATTAACTTTGATGCCAAAAGGGGGTGCCAACCAACGGGGTACTAGCTTGGGCAGAGGCTTGGGGTTTCATTGCGCCAGATAAGTATGCAAAGCGGCCTGCATCAACTGCCATTGCAAATGCTTTGGCCATGGCTATTGGATCATCCGCAAGCGCAACAGCAGTATTGAGAAGCACGCCATCAAAGCCCCATTCCATGACGCTACAAGCATGGGATGGTAGACCTAGGCCAGCATCCACTAATAGCGGTACTTTGAGACGGTCACGTAAGAGTTTCATAGCATAAGGATTTAGCGGACCCTGACCAGTGCCAATGGGTGCTGCCCAAGGCATCACTGCTTGGCAACCAACGTCGACTAAGCGCTGACACAAAATTAAATCTTCAGTGCAATAGGGAAGTACTTTGAAACCATCTTTAATTAAGGTTTGCGCAGCATCCACTAAGCGCAATGTATCGGGTTGCAAGGTGTAGTCATCACCAATGAGTTCTAGCTTAATCCAGTCAGTCTCAAATACCTCGCGGGCCATTTGCGCTGTAGTAATCGCCTCTTTGGGGCTGTGACAACCAGCCGTGTTCGGCAATACTGGGACAGACATTTTCTTTAGCAAATCCCAGAATCCACTATGTGCTTCTGTGGTTGAGCTTCCTTGACGTCGCAGGCTAACCGTAATCATTGCTGGCTTAGCAACAGTGACAGCGTTTTCTAAAACCTGAGGTGAGGGGTAGCGAGAAGTGCCTAATAAGAGACGACTTGCAAAACGCTCGCCATAGAGTACTAATGGATCTGCGCTGTGGAGGGATTGGGGAATGGGGGCTGTCATATGCTTCATCACCCGCCAGTGACAGGTGCAATTACTTCAATTTGATCGTTTTCATTTAATGAGAATGCCGAATGCTGATGTTTTGGAACAAACTGCAGATTTACTGCCACAGCATAAGGTGGTTTAGCGTTAATCAGCGCAAGTGCATCAGTAACGACGCTTTGCACAGGTAACTCATACTCCAGCTGGTTCACGATCACACGCATGCTTCTGCTCCTGCTGCCATTTTTTCTTTAGCGACGCTAAGACCTAAATCGAGTGCCGTTCTACTATTACCATGCTCGATGATCTCTAATGCACAATCTAAGACTGCTGGCGCAATCATAAAACCATGACGATATAAACCATTGATCATGATCAAGTCGGACAGACCTTTATCTTTTTGGATGCGAATGGCTGGTAAATTATCTTGTAAGGTAGGTCGACATTGGGTTGCCATTTCCAGGATGCGCGCTTCAGCAAAACCGCTATGAACTGTATAGACGGCACTGAGTAATTCCATTGCGGATCGAACACTCATTTCAGATAAGTCATCTGACTCAATTTCAGTGGCGCCCACAACATAGATATCGTTTTCTTTTGGTGCAATATAAATTGGATAACGTGGATGAATTAAACGGGTTGGCCTACGCAGTTTTACTTCAGGCGCATAAAGGCGAATGACTTCACCACGAACCCCGCGTAGAGCAGTATGAGATTTATTCCAGGTCGATTGAGCACCAACGCCTCGGCAGTCAACCACTTGATCGTAGCTTCCTAAACCTCGTAATTGCTCAGGATCCGTTTCTATATTCCAATGGCAGTGAACGGATCCCTTGGCCAGCTCAATAGCTAGCGCATCAAGTAGTTGACGATTATCGAGCTGACCTTCATTGGGTAAATAAAGGCCTTGAGTAAATCGATCGGCTACTCCTGGTTCAAGATTGCGGAGCGCTTGATTGTCTAGAGACTGTGGTGCATGCAGAGCGGGATTGTTTAAGCAGTTTTTCTCTAAATGAGCGGCAAAGCGTTCTGCATCACTGGAATCTTGCCGATGCCACAAAATCAATGTGCCATCTTGCTGAAAATAAACGGGACTGCTGAGCTCTTCAATAAGCGATTTCCAGCGCGGCAAACTATAAATGCCCATCCTCACTACGGCATCTTCGGTAATAGCAGATTCCGCCAAAGGGGCCAGCATTGCAGCGGCAATTCTGGCGGCGGCATGCTGAGCATCAGGGCCACCTTTATCAAATAGATCTACCTGGGCACCTCGCCTGGCAAGTGCGATCGCTAGCAGCCGACCCATCAGGCCGGCACCAACAATGGCAAACTTCCCTTGCGAGAATGCGTTTTTAGTCATGCTTATTGATAAATTTCAGAACCGCGCTTACGGAACTCTGCAGACATTTCCTCCATACCTTTATCGGCATCTTGCGTCACCTCGGCAATTGGAATCACTTTCCCTGGAACTTTTGGATTGCCATCAGCATCCAGAGTCGCTGCATAGTCACGTACTTCTTGTGTGATTTTCATAGAGCAGAACTTAGGACCGCACATGGAACAAAAGTGAGCGATCTTCGCGCCTTCAGCTGGTAAAGTTGCATCATGGTATTCACGAGCACGCTCAGGATCTAAGCCAAGATTAAATTGATCTTCCCAGCGGAACTCAAAGCGGGCTTTTGATAATGCGTTGTCACGTACTTGAGCGCCTGGTAAACCTTTTGCTAAGTCTGCGCCATGGGCAGCAATCTTGTAAGTAATGATTCCTTCGCGGACATCTTCTTTGTCAGGCAAGCCCAGATGCTCTTTAGGTGTGACATAGCAAAGCATGGCGGTACCGTACCAACCAATTTGGGCTGCACCAATGCCGCTGGTAATGTGGTCATATCCAGGAGCAATATCCGTAATCAATGGTCCGAGTGTGTAGAAGGGTGCTTCAAGACAATGTTTGAGTTCTTCAGTCATATTTTCTTCAATGCGCTGCATTGGTACGTGACCAGGACCTTCAATCATCACTTGAACATCATACTTCCAAGCTTTCGCTGTGAGCTCACCTAAGGTATGAAGTTCGCCAAACTGCGCTGCATCATTGGAGTCAGCAATACAGCCTGGACGCAAGCCATCACCTAAGCTAAAGGAGACGTCATACGCTTTCATGATTTCGCAGATTTCATCAAACTTCGTGTACAAGAAGTTTTCTTTGTGATGCGCTAAACACCACTTGGCCATAATCGATCCTCCACGCGAGACAATTCCGGTAATACGATCCGCTGTTAACGGAACATAGCGTAGCAATACACCCGCGTGAATGGTGAAGTAGTCAACGCCTTGCTCGGCTTGTTCTACCAGAGTGTCACGGAACATTTCCCAGGTGAGGTCTTCTGCAATACCGCCAGTCTTGTCTAATGCTTGATAAATTGGAACGGTACCAATTGGCACCGGTGAGTTGCGAATAATCCACTCACGGGTTTCATGAATGTGTTTACCAGTAGATAAATCCATGATGGTGTCAGCACCCCAACGAATGGACCAAACCATTTTTTCTACTTCCTCATTAATCGAGGAGGTCACCGCAGAATTACCTAAGTTGCCATTAATCTTTACACGGAAATTGCGGCCAATAATCATTGGTTCAAGCTCTGGATGATTAATATTGGCTGGAATAATTGCACGGCCAGCAGCAATTTCAGAGCGGACAAACTCACCAGTCACAATATCGGGCAGATTGGCACCATAACTCTTGCCGGGATGTTGCTTGAGTAGTTGCTTGTATTCAGGATTCTTACGTAGCTGCTCAAGACCCATGGATTCGCGCAGAGCAACGTATTCCATTTCTGGAGTGATGATGCCTTGACGTGCGTAATACATTTGACTGACATTCTTGCCGGCCTGGGCAACACGGGGAGGGCTAATGTGTGCAAAGCGAAGGCTTTGTGTTGCCTCATCCTGTGATCTCGCAACACCATATTCAGAGCTGGGGCCTGCTAGTTGTTCTGTGTCATTGCGTTCAGAGATCCATGCTTCACGTAATCTTGGTAAACCTTTTTCAAGATTGATGAGGATATCGGGGTCGCTGTAAGGGCCTGAAGTGTCATAGACAGGTACTGGAGGATTGGCAATTAGCTCTTCACCAACACGCGTAGGTAATTGCTCAATCATGCGAATAGGAGCTTTGATATCTGGACGTGAACCTTCGAGATAGGTTTTTGTTGATGCCGGATAGGCAAATTTTTGACCGAAGTCGCGTTCTAAGCTTTTGATGCTTGGAATTTCATGTTTGGCGTTTTGCTTGTTACTCATGTCCATCTCCTGACTGTTTTAGATGGACGAAACCGGGTGTGTCGGTCTGATGTAACTCCCCACGCCAGCATTACCTGGATCGGGTTTTAGGGTCTTTCTCAGCGCCTCTTAGCTCAATCTGCTAGGAGGGCACCCCTGTTTCATCCTTAAGAGTATTTAACCATGAATTGCTAGATCACGTGCCAATAAACAGACTTATTTGGTGCGTCGCAATATAAAGTCAGCAGTAACAAAAGCGGCATCACTCGTAAATTCGTCGGCCAAAATTCGGGCAGCAGCCTCTGCCAAAGAAATTTCGATAAAACCGCTGACTTCCCCATCATGATTGGTAGGAACAAATTGGTCTGGCAACTCTAAATCATAGACAAAGAGCAATTCATCATGAAAACCCCGGCCTGGTATAGTACGGCGCATATGAATTCTGCCAACAGGTTCAATCTCATCTGCAATCTGTGGCGGAACTCCAGCCTCCTCCCAGAGTTCACGTCGAGCGCTAACCCAGGGGGTTTCATCTGCGGTAATGCCTCCGGCGGCAATGTTGTCGAGTCTGCCAGGATCAGTGGATTTAGTTTCACTGCGTCTACCAAGCCAGAGCGTATTGGCTTTAGTAAAGCCGTTGATGTGGGTGGCCATACTCCGAAAGCCAAAAGTCCGAAAAGCCGCACGCTCCAAGCGAAAGTATTTGTGACCGTTTTGATCGAGCCAAGCAAAGTCTTCATTGCGCCACCCAGGGATAAATCCCCCAAGGCGCATTCTTTGAGCCAATTGATACAGGCTTTCTGATAATTCTCGCGGTTTGCCAAGAGTAACTTGGATCTGATCCGGACTAGTGGAAATGAATCGGATTGGATCTTTCCCTAAGGATTCTTGGAGATAAGAAATAAATTCGGGATTAAGATGTCCAATAGTTTGACTGACACCATTGCTGCCGATGAGTTGTATTGGTAAAAAATCTGGGGGAGCGGAGCGCGCAGTGTTCTGCAACATCTCCTCTAGTGCAGCTAAGGTGCTGGTAGAGAGCGTATTCATAAGGAAAGTGTAAGAGAAAACAATGGGGACATCCAAAAAAATCATGCATGGCGGCCAAATACTGGCAAACGCACTTGTTCGTCAGGGGGTAGATATTGCCTTTGGCGTCCCAGGTGAGAGTTTTTTACCGCTACTGGATGGCTTAGTTGATCAAGGCAATTTTCAATTTATTACCTGTCGGCAAGAAGGTGGCGCTGCATATATGGCAGAAGCCTATGCCAAGTTAACCGGTAAGCCAGGCGTGGTGATGGTGACTCGTGGCCCCGGCGCCTCCAATGCCATGGTAGGCATTCATACTGCCTATCAAGACTCCACACCAATGGTTTTATTAATTGGCCAAGTGGGTACCGATATGGTGGAGCGTGAAGCTTTTCAGGAGGTGGATTACCGCCGTATGTACTCTGAATGCGCCAAGTGGGTAGGAAGCATTGATCGAGTAGATCGGATCGATGAATTTGTATCTCATGCATTTCATATCGCTCAGTCAGGTCGCCAAGGGCCAGTAGTACTGGCTTTGCCAGAAGATGTACTGTATCTAGAGGATGAGGAAAAACCCACTGGAGCTGCACATATTGTTCAACCAGGATTAGATCGTCAGATCTTTGCAGATGCCATGAAAGCATTTGCTAATGCAAAAAATCCGATGGTCTTGGCCGGCGGTGGCAATTGGAATGCTGCGGCTTGCGATAGTCTGAAGGCATGGGCTAAGCGCGAGAATGTCCCGGTAGCAACGAGCTTTCGTTGGCAAGATCTGATTGATAACCAAGATCCTTGCTATGCAGGAGATTTAGGAATCGCTGCTAATCCAGCTTTGGTAAAGCGCATTCAAGAGGCAGATGTCTTATTGGTAATTGGAGAGCGTCTAGGCGAGATGACCACGGCGGGTTACAGCATCTTGACACCACCACAAGCCAAGAACAAGCTTATTCATGTTTTATCAAGCCCCGATGAATTAGGTCGGGTATATCGCCCGGAATTTGCAATTAACTGTAGCCCTGAGAATTTCTGTGCAGCTCTGACAGAAATCAAAATGGGACCTGCTTACGATCAACAGCAGATGCAAACTGCCCATGATGAATACCTTGTCTGGTCTAAGCCAGTGAATGTTCCGGGTGACCTACAACTCGCGCAAATCATGGCTTCTTTGCCAAATGCCATCCCGCGTAATGCCATCATCACGAATGGAGCGGGAAATTTTGCTACCTGGGTTCACCGTTTTTATCCCTACGGTGGATTTAAGAGTCAACTCGCGCCCACCAATGGATCCATGGGTTATGGCTTGCCAGCAGCGATTGCCGCCAAGATCGCTGAACCCAATAGAGTAGTCATTGCCGTCTGTGGCGATGGTGATTTCATGATGAACTGCCAAGAGTTAGCAACAGCAGCTAGATATGAAGCCTATCCCATTGTCTTGGTGGTGAATAACGGCATGCTCGGCACAATTCGTATGCATCAAGAGCGTGAATTTACCAAGCGTGTGATGGGAACCGGATTAACCAATCCGGATTTTGTAAAGTTTGCCGAAAGCTTTGGAATCCCAGGTTATCGCGTTAGCAAAACGGAAGAGTTTGCAGCGACCTTTGAAAAGGCCTTAGCGAGCAATAAGGGTGCTCTCATTGAGCTGGTGCTAGATCCGGAAGTCATTACGCCTACAAAGCTATTATCAAAGTTAGCCAAGTAAGCTGATTTCTCACTGATAATTCAACAATAAAAAAGAGGAGCGATGCTCCTCTTTTTGCTTTTGGCATTGGGTAAACCTTGTCTACTAGTCCACCTTTGCGCCAGAGTCTTTTACTACCCTAGTCCATTTAGCAATTTCGCCTTTGATGAAATTTGCAAATTGTGCAGGCGTATTGCCGACAGGTTGCGCTCCCATAGCGAGATATTTTTCTCTTACAGAGGGGCTGTTGATGGCAGCCATTAATTCTGTGCTGTCCTTATTCAAAATATCAGCCGGCATATTAGCTGGGCCCACAATGCCAAACCAAGAAGTTGCTTCGTACCCCGGTAAATTTGCTGCCTCAGCAATCGTTGGTAGATCCGGAAAAGCAGGTGAGCGTTTTGCGCTCGTGACTGCAAGGGCTTTTAAACGTCCAGCACGAATGTAATTGATGGATGAAGGTAGGTTATCAAACATGATGTCCACGTTGCCAGCCATTAAGTCGGTAACGGCAGGTGGGCTGCCTTTATACGGCAAGTGCACCATATAGGTTTTGGTCATTGATTTAAAGAGCTCACCAGCCATATGGATCGAGGTGCCGTTGCCGCTAGAAGCCATATTGACTTTGCCTGGATGCTTTTTGGCATAGGCAATAAGGTCATTCACGCTATTAATGTTGTTCTTAGCAGCAAACTCTGGATTTAAAACCAATACGTTTGGCAATTCAGCAACCAGAGTAATCGGCGTGAAGTCTTTGATGGGATCAAACGGCATCTTGCCGCCACCTTGGGTGTAGAGCGGTTGATTAATGCCATGAGTTCCAACAGAGGCCATTAACCAGGTGTAACCATCAGGCGCTGACTTAGCAACAATTTCACCACCGATATTGCCACCGGCACCTGGTTTGTTATCAATGATGACATTCCACTTATTAGTTGTAAGCAGTTCATTCTGAAGTGGTCTAGCTACGTTGTCTGTTGCGCCGCCTGCTGGAAATGGCACAACAAAACGAATCGGCTTATTGGGATAGGTGCTTTGTGCATAAGCGGGAAATGAGAACGCGAGTAAAGCCGACGTGCACGTTAGAGCGGCGCTGAGTCGCACAATCAATTTTGAGTGAATTGCCATTATTACCATCTCCATTTTTAAGGTCTTATCACATTTTCATGTGATGTTATTTATATTTATTTTGCCTATCGACAATGTAAACCATTTCCTAGCGGTTTGTCATTAATGCTTAACAATTGAGCACGCTAGCTTGCTCTATATAAATCCACGACTTACGAAAACTTTTGGCGATTTATCCACAAGGGCTGTGGATAAGTTTTGCATTTCTTGGTCCCGCCGACAGGAATCGAACCTGTATCCCACGCTTAGGAGGCATGTGCACTATCCATTGTGCTACGGCGAGAATGCTCCAAATAATTAAAAGTATGTTAATGAAAGCGCTTGCAGCCTACCACCCACAAAAAGCCCAAACTTGATTAGTAATGGCAATCATTACCTCGGGCGCAAAGTAGCTGGAAAAGACCAAAGCCAAGACAAAGCCAGCGAAGAGGTACAAAGACCAGCGCAAGACACAGCGCTTCCTTATCAGCATCTGATTGTACTTAGGCATGGATCGTTCGAACCAGAGCGCGTTCTTTTACGGGTAAATTGACCAAGAAAGCGAAAACTCCCAAAGCAATAGCAATTTCCCAAACAATGAGATAAGAGCCGGTGCGATCAAATAAATAGCCTCCAAAAAACGCACCACAGAAACTGCCGAGCTGATGGGAGAAGAATACGAGCCCTGAGAGCATTGTTAGGTATTTGACGCCAAATATCTGAGCGACGATGCCGTTGGTCAGTGGGATTGTAGATAACCATAAAAATCCCATAATCGAAGCAAAGATATAAGTGCTCCATGGTGAGAGTGGGATTAACAAAAATCCAGTGATGGCAATAGAGCGACCCAAATATATGCCAGACAATAAATAACGCTTTGGAAAGCGTTGACCATAGATGCCGGCGCAATAAGTCCCAAAAATATTAAAGAGCCCAATCAATGCCAAAGCTGTCGTTGCTACTGCAGGTGCGCCGACTGCTGGAAATACGCTAGATAAATCTTTGAGATATGGCGCCAAGTGCACTGCTATAAAAACAACTTGAAAGCCGCAGACAAAGTATCCCAAGGTAAGCAAGCGAAAACTAGGATTGCGAATTGCCTCTTTCAGAGCTTCTTTAATCGTTTGATCGCCAAGCTGATGTTGATATGCAAAATTCTTTTCACGCAACATAAAAGCCGTCGGGATCATCAGGCTGGCCATCAGACCAAGTAGCAGTAGTGCGTCTTGTGCACCAAAGGCGCTTAATAATCCTTGTTCAACTGGGATCATTAAGAATTGACCAAATGAACCTGCGGCGGCGGCAATGCCCATCGCCCAGACGCGTTTATCTGCCGGGACGTTGCGCCCCAGAATTCCGTAAACCATGCTGTAGGTTGTAGCGGTTTGTGCAAGCCCAATCAGTAAGCCACCGGCGAGGGTGAAATTCATCACATCGTTTGAAATCGCCATGCCAGCTAATCCAAGGGCATAAAGAATGCCACCAGCAATCATGATTTTGAATGCACCATAGCGATCGGCCAGGGCGCCAGTTACTGGCTGCACTGCGCCCCAAATCAGATTTTGCAGCGCAATAGTCAAGGCAAAGGTTTCTCGTCCCCAGCCATTGGCCAAGGTAATTGGCAGATTAAACAAACCAAATCCATGGCGGATCCCCATGGAGAGTGTCACCATGAGGCCTCCAAAGATGAGGACCTGCTTCATCGAGAGCCCTGGTTTGGGGGTAGCGTTGCT
Organism: Polynucleobacter sp. AP-Latsch-80-C2; assembly: GCF_018882185.1. GTDB lineage: Bacteria > Pseudomonadota > Gammaproteobacteria > Burkholderiales > Burkholderiaceae > Polynucleobacter. Next base: position 21,068 of record NZ_JACVOY010000009.1, read on the forward strand.
CATGACTTAGATGATTCCTTTATCTCGTAGAGATGCAATGGACTCATCATTGAGCTTCAAGCGCTCATGCAAGATCTCATCTGTGTGTTGTCCTAGTGTTGGGGGCGCCATCCGAACCTCCGTTGGCGTTTTGGATAACTTCATTGGGCTTGCGACTAATTTCATATTGCCAACAGTGGGATGAGGCACATTGATTTGTACTTTCCGTGCAATCACTTGTTCATTTTCAAAAACTTCTTTGAAATTATTGATTGGTCCACAGGGAACATTTGCTTTCTCTAGCAAGGCGATCCATTCCGTCTTGGATTTCTTGCGAGTCATTACCTCAAGAAGGGGGATGAGCTTTTTTCGGTGTTCGACACGCAGTGGATTGGTTTTAAATAGTGGGTTATCCGCTAAATGTTCTTCGCCACCAGCACTGACAAAATGTCGATATTGACTGTCATTACCAGCTGCCACAATCATCCAGCCATCGGAAGTGGGGAAGGTTTGATAGGGAACGATGATGGGTGAGGCATTGCCCCAGCGAGCAGGAACAGTTCCTGAGGTGAGGTAGGCGCTCGAGACATTAGCCATCACCGCGATTTGTGTATCGAGTAATGACATGTCAATGTATTGGCCTTCACCTGTTTTATCTCGATGGACGACTGCTGCCAAAATTGCAGTGGTTGCGTACATACCGGTAAAAATATCGGCTATAGCCACCCCTGATTTTTGTGGGCTAGCCCCTTCAAATTCATCCGCTTCACCGGTGACGCTCATAAACCCACCCATGCCTTGAATAATGAAATCATAGCCAGGCCGATGTGCGTAAGGACCGGTTTGTCCAAAACCTGTAATCGAGCAATAAATGAGGTCTGGCTTGATTGATTTGAGACTCTCGTAATCCAGTCCGTATTTCAATAAGTCATTGACTTTGTAGTTTTCAATGACGATATCGGACTCTTTGGCGAGTTCACGAATGATTTCTTGACCCTCTGGCTTGGAGATATCGACTGTAATGGAGCGTTTATTGCGATTGATGCAAATAAAATAGGCAGATTCAGCTGTTTCATTCCCCTGGGCATCTTTAGCAAAAGGGGGTCCCCAGTGGCGAGTATCGTCTCCAACGACCGGTCTTTCCACTTTGATGACGTCTGCACCTAGGTCAGCAAGGTTTTGAGTACACCAAGGGCCGGCTAGCACCCGGCTAAGATCTAGAACGCGTATATGACTTAAGGCTCCCATGCCCCAATTTTGGCATGGATGATGGGGGCTTTGCCGAAAAGTTCGGGTTAAGCTTCAGACATGACTACAATTTGCGCGCATGGCTACCCGTAAAACTTCCGAATATAGTGAATCGTCGATTCAGGTCCTCAAGGGACTAGAACCAGTCCGTCAACGGCCTGGTATGTATACCCGTACCGATAATCCGTTGCATATCATTCAAGAGGTGTTGGATAACGCATCTGATGAGGCTTTGGGTGGGTTTGGTAAGCAAATTATTGTGACCTTACACACCGATGGCAGCGTCAGCATAGAGGATGATGGTCGAGGTATTCCAGTTGGAATGCATCCCACAGAAAAACTTCCAGTAGTAGAAATTGTGTTCACCCAGCTTCATGCTGGCGGTAAGTTTGAAAAAGGCACCGGTGGTGCTTATGCTTTTTCAGGCGGCTTGCATGGCGTGGGAGTTTCAGTTACGAATGCTTTATCCAAGCGCTTAGAAGTCACTGTTTGGCGCGATGGGCAAATTTCTACCTTGACCTTTGCTGATGGCAAGGTGATCGAGAAACTCAAAACGAAACCATCTTCAAAAGAAGATAAGTCCCATGGCACGCGCGTTAGAGCTTGGCCAGATGGAAAGTACTTTGATAGCTCTGCTATCCCAATGCCAGAGCTCATTCGTTTGCTTCGCTCTAAAGCAGTTTTATTGCCAGGCGTCAAAGTTACACTCATTCAAGAAAAATCAGGTGATACCCAAACCTGGCAATACGCTCAAGGTCTGCGGGGCTATTTGAATGAAGCGATTGCTCATGCAGGACATGGCCCCGAAGTCATTCCACCCTTTGAGGGCGAGCAATATGCAACTGGAACTGGTGAAGAAGATTCGTTTGCTGAAGGCGAGGGCGCTGCTTGGGTTGTTTCTTGGACCGAAGATGGTGCTCCAGTACGTGAGAGTTATGTCAATTTAATTCCAACACCAGCAGGGGGCACGCATGAGAGTGGTTTGCGTGAGGGATTATTTAACGCCGTTAAAGGTTTCGTTGAGATGCATGCCTTACAGCCTAAGGGTGTGAAGTTAATGCCAGAAGACGTATTCGCGCGCGCCTCTTTTATCTTGTCAGCAAAAGTTCTTGACCCGCAGTTCCAAGGTCAGATTAAGGAGCGCTTAAATTCACGTGATGCCGTGCGCCTAGTTTCAGGCTACGTTAAATCTGCCCTTGAGCTTTGGTTAAATCAACACGTAGATTACGGCCGCAAACTCGCGGATTTGGTGATCAAGCAAGCTCAAGCGCGTACTCGAGCAGGTCAAAAAGTTGAAAAGAAAAAATCTTCTGGAGTTGCAGTTCTTCCCGGTAAGTTAACTGATTGCGAAAGCCAGGACACTTCACTCAATGAGATTTTCTTGGTGGAGGGTGATTCAGCCGGCGGTTCTGCGAAGATGGGTCGTAACAAGGAATATCAAGCGATTCTGCCATTACGGGGCAAGGTATTAAATACCTGGGAGGCTGAGCGCGATCGCCTATTTGCCAACAATGAAGTGCACGATATTGCCGTTGCCATAGGAGTTGATCCCCATGGTATGAATGACACTCCGGATTTATCGAATTTACGCTACGGAAAAGTCTGCATTTTGTCGGATGCGGACGTCGATGGTTCGCATATTCAGGTTCTGCTCTTAACGCTCTTTTACAAACACTTCCCGAAATTAATCGAGTTGGGTCATATTCATATTTCACGACCTCCGCTCTTTAGGGTTGATGCTCCTGCGCGTGGCAAGAAACCGGCACAAAAGATCTATGCCTTAGATGCGAATGAACTACAAGCCATCGAAGATAAATTGCGTAAAGATGGTGTGAAAGAGTCAGCTTGGCAAATTTCTCGTTTTAAAGGTCTGGGTGAAATGAGCGCAGAACAGTTATGGGATACCACCTTAAATCCAGATACTCGTCGATTGCTGCCGGTTACTTTGGGTGCATGGACAGAGGATGAAACCTTTAAAACAATGGATATGCTGATGGGTAAATCAGAGTCAGGTGCTCGCCGAGATTGGCTAGAAGAGCGCGGTAACGAAGTTGAGGCAGATATCTAATGGCAATCAAAAAGACTCCAACCAAGAACGACGTGAATGAGCAGGCAGATTTATTTGCTAATCCTGTAGAGATGGATATCGTCGAGGTTGATCAAGCCCCGGTTACACCTAACCCATCTGGTAATGGCCCCAAGGATCCACACGATCCCAATACGGTTGATCTAAATGAGGATGGTAAAGACAGTTTGACGCTGGCTGTTTATGCTGAGCGCGCCTATCTTGATTACGCCATTAGTGTTGTCAAAGGGCGTGCACTGCCAGATGTGGCAGATGGTCAAAAGCCAGTGCAACGTCGTATTTTGTTCTCGATGAGTGAAATGGGATTGCGCGCAGATGCAAAACCAGTCAAGAGTGCGCGCGTAGTGGGTGATGTATTAGGCAAGTTTCACCCACATGGTGATCAATCCGCTTACGACGCCTTAGTTCGTCTTGCACAAAGCTTTTCGTTGCGTTACCCCCTCATTGATGGACAGGGAAATTTCGGTTCACGGGATGGCGATGGCGCTGCGGCAATGCGTTATACCGAAGCCCGTTTAACCAAGATTGCCGGCTTATTGCTTAGTGAAATTGATGAAGGTACAGTTGATTTCGCACCAAACTATGACGGTTCTTTTCAAGAGCCAAAGCTTTTGCCGGCACGTTTGCCGTTTGTTCTGCTCAACGGCGCTTCCGGCATTGCCGTGGGTATGGCAACAGAGATTCCATCGCATAACTTACGTGAAGTTGCTGCTGCGGCAATTGCCTTAATGAAATCACCTAAGCTGTCTACAGCAGAGCTGCTTGAAATCATGCCTGGACCTGATTATCCAGGGGGCGCACAAATTATTTCATCAACTGCAGAACTCGCGCAGATATACGAAACAGGGCGCGGCAGTGTCAAGGTACGTGCACGTTGGTCTGTAGAGGAGCTGGCTCGCGGTCAATGGCAAATTATCGTGAATGAATTACCTCCAGCGACTTCATCCCAGCGCGTATTACAGGAGATAGAGGAGATCACCAATCCAAGGGTACGGGTTGGTAAGAAAACCTTAACCCCTGAACAGAATAATCTCAAGTCCACTATCTTAAATGTGCTCGATTGTGTGCGTGATGAATCGAGCAAAGATGCTGCAGTGCGTTTGGTATTTGAACCTAAGAGTAAAAATATTGACGTTAATGAATTCGTCAACCTATTGCTAGCGCATACCTCGTTAGAGTCCAATGCCCCAATGAATTTGGTGATGATTGGTAATGATGGCCGTCCTCGTCAAAAGAATCTGAAAGATATTCTCTCGGAGTGGATTGCATTCAGAGTGGGTACTGTTACCCGTCGTACGCAACATCGTTTGGGCAAAGTAAAAGACCGCATGCATATCTTGGAAGGGCGTCTAACCGTTCTTCTGAATATCGACAAGGTGATTAAGATCATTCGCAATAGCGATGAGCCTAAGCAAGATTTGATTAAAGAATTCAAGCTCACAGATCGTCAAGCTGAAGATATTTTGGATATTCGTTTGCGTCAATTAGCTCGTCTTGAAGGTATCAAAATTGAGCAAGAGCTCAAAGAGCTCAAGTCAGAACGCGACGATTTAGAGGGTTTGCTACAAAACGATTCGATCTTACGTAAACGCATCATTAAAGAAATTGAAGCGGATATGAAAGATTTTGGGGATGATCGCCGCACTCTGATTCAAGAAGATAAGCGTGCTGTAGCCGAAACTAAAGTCATTGATGAGCCAGTAACCGTCATTGTTTCTCAAAAAGGTTGGGTCCGTGTACGTCAAGGTCATGAGCATGATGCAACCCAATTTGCCTTTAAGGCAGGTGATGCGCTCTATGCAACCTTTGAAGTGAGAACGGTAGATGTCATCCAAGGATTTGGTAGTGATGGGCGGGTTTATACAGTCCCAGTTAGCGAGCTACCGGGTGCACGTGGAGATGGCTCTCCATTAACCAGTTTTGTGAACTTGGCAGCAGGATCGCAAATGGTGGCTTATTACGCTGGTCAGCCCGATGACTTAGTGTTGCTTTCCACTAAGGCGGGCTATGGCTTCCTGGCAAATGTCTCTGATATGAGTACCCGCAATAAGGCCGGTAAGTCATTCATCAGTGTTGATCTCAAAGTTCCGGGTGATGCTCCCTTGGGGGCAGCTAAAGTCCAAGTAGGCATGAAGCAGGTAGCCTGTTTGTCTGAAGCTTCTAAATTATTGGTATTCCCATTAGACGAGTTAAAGCGTCTTCCGACCGGTGGTAAGGGTGTGATTCTCATGGGCTTGGATGATAAGGAAGCTCTTGCTTCTGCGATTGCTGTTGGTCCAAGCGGTGCAACATATTCTGGTGCTGGTCGTGCAGGTAAGCCGACTGAGCTGAGTCTAGATGCGAAGACGCTGAAATCATTTGCAGGTAATCGCGCACGCAAAGGACATTTCGTTGAGCCAAGACTCAAGGATGGCAAGCTCAAGGCAAACTAAGTTTTTACTTGGTTTGCTGAGACTTGCTTATTCCTTTTTAGGGATGCTAATGCCGTATTTGACGGCAATGACTTCGGCCAAAATTGAGACCGCAATTTCTGGTGGCGTGAGAGCGCCAATATAAAGCCCCACTGGACCATGGAGTCGATCAACTTGTTCTTGATTGAGATCGAACTCTAAAAGACGCTCTTTGCGCTTTTGGGTGTTTTTACGACTGCCTAAAGCCCCTACATAAAATGCTGGTGATTTGAGTGCTTCCATTAAAGCCATGTCATCCAACTTTGGATCGTGAGTCAGTGCAACTACAGCAGTGTGTGGGTCAACTCCAATTTCTAGCAAGACATCGTCAGGCATGCCTTTAAAGAAGCTGACGTCCTCACGATGAATGCCTTCGGCATATTCTTCCCGTGGATCAATGACGATCACTTCAAAGTCAGAGGCTAAGGCAAAGTCTGCGGTGTACAGAGAGAGCTGTCCTGCACCAATGATGACCATCCGCCAACGTGGACCATAGGTTGTGCACATTACTTCTTCAGTGCAGCTAAATGCATCCTGACGTGTGCCAATTGATAAGTTTGATTTGCCTGATTGCAGATCAACAGTACGTCGGACAATTTGATGGGATGAGATTTTATCTAACAGCTGCCCTAAAACTGCCAGCTCAGGTTTAGGTTCAACCAGCAGTCGAAGCGTACCTCCGCAAGGCAATCCAAAGCGAGCAGCTTCTTGCTGGCTCACGCCATAAACAACCATTTCAGGTGTATTGCGGGTTAAGATTTCTGATTGAACTCGTCGTATTAGGTCATCTTCTACGCATCCGCCGGATACCGATCCTGCTACCTGTCCATCCTGACGGATGGCTAGCCATGATCCAAGAGGGCGGGGCGCTGAGCCCCAGGTTTGGACAACCGTAGCAATTGCAACGGGGTGACCTTCTTTGAGCCAAGATACCGCAGTTTTAAGGACGCTTAAATCGGTGCTGTTCATGCTATCTCTAATTTCTCTATCTTATTTTTATGATTGCTAGCTACTTAATTCACAATTCCTATTTATTATCACTCTAATGAGCACGTCCCGTCTGACTTCTGAGTCCCCCAATCTGCGTTTAGCTATATTGCTGTTAGCTGCAGGCCAGGGGAGCCGCATGGGTACATTTCCAAAGGCTTTAATAAAGAAATCAGGTCAGAGCTTACTTAAACGTTTTTGCCTAGCTGCCCAAACGTTAAATCCTGTCCAGTTGCTACTAGTAACCGGCTTTCATGCGCCAGCAATTGAGGGGCATCTACAAAGCTTCATCAACGAATTGAACTACCCAGTAAAGGTTTTGCACAATTCCCAGCCAGATAAAGGTCAAGGCTCATCGATTCGCTTGGGATTGGAATCTACCACCAAAAATTATGACGTGCTCTTAGTCGCCCTATCAGACCAACCGGAGATTGGCAGCGCAGAGATACAAGCATTGCTTGAGGAGTACCAAAATAAAGACCCAGATCAAGAAATGATTTTGCCTATGGTGGATGGTCAGCGTGGCAATCCAGTGCTGTTTTCCAAAAAGTCTATTGAGGCTATGCTAGAAATTCCAGGCATGGTGTGCAGACCCTATATGGATACCCACACAGAAAAGGTAAAGCAATTTATTACGAAGAACAGGGCCTATCTTGTGGATGTCGATACAGAGGAAGACATCCAAAGACAGGCATTAGCAAAGTAGTCATTGGCTCGAAGTTTGGGTTTAAATTTCCGCAATTAATTCAATTTCAACGCAAGCACCTAATGGTATTTGGGCTACGCCAAATGCACTACGCGCATGTTTACCTGATTCTCCAAAAACTTCAAAGAGCAATTCAGAGCAGCCATTAATAACCAAGTGTTGCTCGGTATATTCGGCCGTTGAATTCACTAAGCCCATGACCTTAACAATGCGCTTTACCTTGTCTAAAGAGCCCAGATGATTTTGCAGGGTAGCGATGAGGTCTATGGCAATCGATCGCGCGGCAGCTTTACCAACTTCCGTCTCCATATCCTTGCCAAGTTTACCTACCCATGGTTTGCCATCCTGTTTTGCAATGTGGCCGGATAAAAAAACAGTGTTACCCAAAGTGGCTGCCATCATATAAGCTGCTGCCGGGGGACCGGGTGGAGGTAAATCAATGCCGAGGGTTTTAAGGCGTTCAAGAATTGTGCTCATGGAGGCTTTCAAAAAGTGAAATTGAAAAAGATTGAATAAAAATATCTTACTTGGAAAGTTGGCGCATGGCACTTTCTAGACCATTTAATGTTACCGGGTACATCCGATCTTTCATGAGGTTGCGCATAATGTCGATCGACTGACGATACTGCCAAATAGACTCTGGCTCCGGGTTTAACCAGGCAAAGTGTGGGAAGTGTTCCAGCAATCGATTGAGCCATACGGCACCCGCTTCTTTATTGTTATATTCCACAGAGCCATTGGGACTTAGAATTTCGTACGGGGACATCGTGGCATCCCCAACAAAAATTAGTTTGTAATCAGGACCATATTTATGAATGATCTCCTGCGTGGCGGTGACTTGGTCTCTGCGTCTGCGATTGCTTTGCCATAAGTTTTCATAGACGCAATTATGAAAGTAGTAATGCTCTAGGTGCTTGAACTCGGCTTTTGCGGCAGAGAATAGTTCAGCGATTCGAGCAATATGATCATCCATAGAGCCACCAACGTCCATCAGTAGCAATACTTTCACTTGATTGTGTCGCTCAGGTCGCATCTGAATGTCGAGCATCCCAGCGTTTGCTGCCGTAAAGTGAATGGTCTTATCAAGATCAAGTTCTAAGGTAGAACCTTCGCGAGCAAAACGACGCAAGCGTCGCAGGGCAACTTTAATATTACGGGTTCCTAAAGCTAAATTGCCGTCGTAATCTTTAAATTCTCTAGCTTCCCACACTTTGATGGCTGTTCGATTGCCTGCACTTTCACCACCTATGCGAATGCCTTCTGGATGGTATCCGCTATGACCAAATGGGGAGGAACCACCTGCGCCGATCCATTTATTGCCACCCCCATGCCATTCCTTTTGCTCCTTGAGAAGTTCTTCAAGGCGTTTTTTTAAAGCATCTGGACCGCCTAATTTCTGCAAAGCAGCTTTTTCCTCTTCAGTCAGAACCCGTTGTAATTTCTTCTCGAGCCAATCTAGTGGAATGTCTGGAGAAAGGGCGATGATCTGTTCAACCCCCTGAAAGTAACTTCCAAATACTTGATCGAATCGATCGAAGTATTGCTCATCTTTTACCAAAGTCATTCTGGCTAATTGGTAAAACTCATCAATCGAAGGTTGAATGACGCCTTTCTTAAGAGCTTCCAAAAGCGTTAAATACTCCCTGACAGAAACGGGAATTTTTGCCTCTTTGAGCTTAAGAAAGAATTGAATCAACATCGACTAGGGCGCAGCGTGATTATTTATCGATGGTTACGATTCATCATGACCAAGCGTTCAAATAATTGAATGTCTTGTTCATTTTTTAGCAAAGCGCCATGTAGCGGTGGAATCACAATTTTTTCATCTGTGCTAAACAGGGCGTTAGCAGGAATGTCTTCTGCGAGCAATAGCTTTAACCAATCAATCAACTCTGAGGTTGAAGGTTTCTTTTTTAAACCAGGGAGCGAGCGAATTTGATAGAAAGACTTGAGCGCAGCATCTAGCAGATCCTCCTTGATGTGAGGGTGATGAACATCCACAATGCTTTGCATCGTTTGCGCATCTGGAAAGGAGATGTAATGAAAGAAGCAGCGGCGCAAAAATGCATCTGGTAGTTCTTTTTCATTATTGGATGTAATGATGACAAGAGGACGATGCTTTGCTTTAATTAGTTCTCTGGTTTCATAAACATAAAATTCCATCCGATCAATTTCACGCAGCAAGTCATTCGGAAATTCAATGTCTGCTTTATCGATTTCATCAATGAGCAATACGGTGGGTTCATCAGCTTCAAAGGCTTGCCATAAGACGCCCTTAACAATGTAGTTGCGAATATCTTTGACTTTTTCGTCACCCAACTGTGAGTCACGTAAGCGGCTAACAGCGTCATATTCGTATAAACCTTGTTGTGCTTTGGTTGTGGACTTGATGTGCCATTGCAACAGGGGCATGTTTAGTGCGCTAGCAACTTCCTCTGCCAACATCGTTTTTCCAGTACCAGGTTCACCCTTGATTAGAAGGGGGCGTTGCAATGCAATGGCGGCATTGACTGCTAATTTCAGATCTTCAGTAGCCACGTAGCTTTGGCTACCGTCAAAGCGACTTTGGGAATTGTCTAGCTGGGATGGTTTTTTTTGTGTCATAAAAAGGCGTTCAATAAGTCGTTCATTAAGCGCTCCAGTATAGGTAAAGGACGTTATTTTTTCAGTGTTTTCACTGATTTTGGGGATTGAAATGCCCAAACAATGGTTAAGAGGGCGTCTGTCCGCTATACTCTTCCCAAATTGATCTAAATCAAACTCATTTATAAATGATTGCTATGAAAAAAATCACTATTCTTATTCAGTTAACCCTATGTGTTGGCTTAGCTTTTGCTGGTTTTTCAGCCCAAGCTGAAGATGTCAAGGGCTCAGCTCAGGCTGGTAATGCCAAAGTTTGGCTTTGTACCGGCTGCCATTCCATCCCTGATTACCGTGCTGACTATCCACTGGTTTATAGAGTGCCTATGTTAGGTGGGCAAAATGCCGCCTATATCGCTAGCGCATTAGCCGCATATAAGAAGGGCGAAAGAAAGCATCCAACAATGCGTTCAATTGCCGCCAGCCTATCTGACCAGGATATGGCTGATCTAGGCGAATACTATGCTGCGCAAACAGCCAGCTCACCTAACAACCCATTGAAGTGATAGAGGTACGTTTATGAAATTTGCACTTGTTTCCGCACTTTTGTTAGCCACTGTTGGCTCAGTAAACCTAGTCAATGCTGCTAGCGCAGATAAAGGCCAAGCCATAGTTGAAAAGGCCAACTGTGCCTCTTGTCATGGTGCAGGCTTAAATGCACCTATTCTGCCTTCATACCCAAAGTTGGCTGGACAGTACCCTGACTATTTGTACTATGCCCTGAAGGCCTATCAAGTAGGCAATAGTAACGCTCAATATGGACGCAATAACGCCGTAATGTCATCCCAAGTTCAGGCATTTTCTGAAGCAGATCTGCGCGATATTGCTGCATATGTAGCTACGTTGCCAGGAAACTTCGTCATTAAAAAGTAAGCTGGCTATCTTCGTAAACAGGCTTAGACTAACACTCTAAGCCTTTGTTTTTTATGGGGTTTACTTTACTGCTTCAAGTCCTCGAGCGAGGTGTTTTCGCATAGCAGTTTCTGCAGCAAGTTCATCTCGTTTCAGTATAGCTCGGAGGATTTCACGGTGCTCAACTAAGGAGTTTTGCAGTCGTCCTGTACTGGTTAATGAGTCTCGGCGATGTAATTTCAAAACCTTTCTCAGATCAGCAATCACGCCATTCATCCAGCGATTTCCGGCAATTTCCTGTATTAAATCGTGAAATTTGCCATTAATTTCAAAGAATTGCTCTAAATCTCGATCTGCAGCAGCCTTTTCCAGGCGATGGTGAAGGTGATCCAAGAGATTTAATTGAGCTTCAGTAGCTTTGGTGGATGTTTCTTTGGCGGCTTGACCCTCTAGTAGGGATAGAATCGTAAAAATTTGCTCCAAATCGCGTCTATCTACTTCTGTTACGTAGGCGCCTCGCCGCATTTTGATCGTCACCAAGCCTTCTGACGCTAACACCTTAATGGCTTCTCGCATCGGGGTGCGACTAATTCCAAATTGGTCTGCAAGGCTTTGCTCGTCCAACCAGCTTCCGGATGGAAGTTGTTTGTTGAAAATTTTCTCACGTAGTCGGTCTGCTACGTCCTCATAAAGCGGTCTATTATTCAGTTTTGTATTCATAATTATGAATACATTAACTGGACAAATACTAAATTGTCAAGGAGAATAAGTACAAGTTTCGATGCAATGCAGCAAAACCAAATGGGAGTGCTTTGTGAGTTCAGAAAAGAAAAGTTCAGCTAATCAATCATGGCCATCAGTTCCAGATAGCAATCTGGAGGGTTGGAAAAAGTCTGCGCAAAAATCTGCGCCCAACGGAGATGTCGACAAGCTCGGCTGGAACACCCCTGACGGAATTCACCTAAAGGCTTTATACACATCGGAAGATACTGAAGGCTTGCAATACACCAATTCTTTGCCAGGTTTTGAGCCATTTGTGCGCGGCCCACAGGCAACGATGTATTCAGTACGCCCTTGGACTATTCGTCAATACGCTGGATTTTCAACTGCAGAAGAATCTAATGCCTTCTATCGAAAAGCTTTAGATGCAGGCGGTCAAGGCGTCTCTGTTGCATTTGACTTAGCCACGCATCGCGGCTATGACTCTGACCATCCTAGGGTTACTGGAGATGTTGGTAAAGCTGGCGTTGCTATCGACTCTATTGAAGATGTGAAAATTTTGTTCGATGGCATTCCATTGGATAAAGTATCGGTATCGATGACGATGAATGGCGCCGTCCTTCCGGTATTGGCTGGTTACATTGTGGCTGCTGAAGAGCAAGGCGTTAAGCAAGAGCTGCTGTCAGGAACTATTCAGAACGATATTCTGAAAGAGTTCATGGTGCGTAATACGTATATCTATCCACCAGAGCCCTCGATGCGGATTATTGGTGACATCATTGAGTACACCGCTAAGTACATGCCAAAATTTAACTCGATTTCAATTTCTGGTTATCACATTCAAGAAGCTGGCGCCAATCAAGTATTAGAGCTTGCATTTACTCTGGCCGACGGCAAAGAGTACGTCAAAACCGCTTTAGCAAAAGGCCTGGATGTCGATGGTTTTGCTGGTCGACTGTCATTCTTCTTTGCAATTGGTATGAATTTCTATCTTGAAGTTGCCAAGTTGCGTGCTGCCCGCCTCTTGTGGTGGCGCATTATGAAATCCTTCGAGCCTAAGAATCCAAAATCCTTGATGTTGCGCACCCATTGCCAAACTTCTGGCTGGTCGCTTACGGAGCAAGACCCCTATAACAATGTTGTCAGAACTACTGTCGAGGCGATGGCTGCCGTGTTTGGTGGTACACAATCCTTGCATACCAATTCTTTTGATGAGGCAATTGCTTTGCCCTCTGAATTCTCAAGTCGGATTGCTCGAAACACGCAATTGATATTACAAGAAGAAACGCATATTACTAGCGTAATTGACCCTTGGGCTGGTTCTTACATGATGGAAAACCTGACGCAAGAAATGGCCGATAAAGCCTGGGAAATTATTCAAGAAGTAGATGCCATGGGTGGAATGACGAAAGCCGTTGAGAGTGGGTGGGCTAAGTTGAGGATCGAAGCGGCAGCGGCTGAAAAGCAAGCCAAGATTGATTCTGGCTCTGATGTGATTGTGGGTGTTAACAAATATAAGTTAGCAAAAGAAGATCTGGTCGATGTATTGATGATTGATAACGACAAAGTTCGTGAAAGTCAGGTTGCGCGTCTTAAAGAAATAAAAGCGAAGCGCGATAGTAAAAAAGTAGAGGCTGCATTAGAGGCGTTAACTAAGGCTGCGGCAGACAATACAGGTAATTTACTGGAATTGGCTGTGAATGCGATTCGTTTACGCGCTACCGTGGGTGAGGTATCTGATGCATTAGAGAAGGTTTACGGGCGCCATCGCGCCGATACTCAAAAGGTGACTGGTGTGTACGCTGCCGCTTATGATTCTGCTGAAGGTTGGGAAAAACTCAAGGTTGAAATTGCAGATTTTGCAAAAGACTTTGGTCGCCGTCCTCGTGTGATGATTGCAAAATTAGGTCAGGACGGTCATGATCGCGGAGCAAAGGTGGTTGCTACAGCATTTGCTGACTTAGGTTTTGACGTTGATATTGGACCCTTATTCCAAACCCCTGAGGAGTGTGCGCGACAAGCGATTGAAAATGATGTACATGCCTTGGGAATCTCAACACTAGCAGCGGGTCATAAAACATTAGTGCCAGCAATCATTGCTGAATTGAAAAAACAGGGTTCAGATGACATCATTGTTTTCGTGGGTGGAGTGATACCAAGACAAGATTATGAATTCCTATACGAAGCAGGGGTCAAGGGAATTTATGGTCCAGGAACCCCTATACCTGCTTCAGCAAAGGATGTCCTGGAGCAAATTCGCAAGTCTGCAAAGCCTAACTAAGCCGGAACCAGAAGCATGCTTACTGCTGCCGACCAGGCTTTGATCAATGATCTTGTGGGTCCACCGTCGCTCTTGCAGCGTCGTGCGCTCGCGAAGATTATTACCTTGCTTGAGTCAACGCGCATGGACCATCGTCAGCGTGCAGATGATGTGCTCAATACTTTACTTCCGAAAACAGGCAAATCTTTTCGAATTGGAATTTCGGGTGTACCCGGTGTTGGTAAATCTACCCTAATTGAAACCTTAGGGCTCTATCTAATAGATAAAGGACACCGTGTTGCCGTATTGGCGATTGATCCTTCCTCTAGTTTGTCTGGCGGCTCTATCTTGGGTGACAAGACTCGTATGGAGCGCTTATCAGTCTTAGAGAATGCCTTTATTCGCCCAAGCCCTTCATCACTCACCTTAGGTGGCGTAGCGGAAAAGACTCGCGAAGCCATGTTAGTGGCAGAAGCTGCAGGCTTTGATGTGGTAATTGTTGAAACAGTAGGTGTTGGTCAAAGTGAGATTGCAGTCTCGGGAATGACGGATATGTTTGTATTGCTTCAATTGCCAAATGCTGGCGATGATTTGCAGGCAATCAAAAAGGGTGTGATGGAGATTGCAGATTTAATTGTGATTAATAAGGTTGATATTGATCCTGATGCTGCCATGCGTGCACAACTATTTATAACCAGCTCATTACGACTGTTGGGTTTTCAAGGTAACCCAGATCATGCGTCTCATGATCAAGAATTTTGGCATCCAACAGTAATGACCTTAAGTGCCCTTGAAGGCAAAGGCGTTCCTGAGCTTTGGGACAAGGTGATGCATTTTCAAAAACTACAAAAAGCCAATAGCAAATTTGATGCACGGCGTAAACAGCAGGCTGGTGCATGGATGTGGGATCGTATCGATGCTGGTTTAAAAAATGCATTTCGTAGCAATACGGCGGTACAAGAGCTCTTGCCGAGTTTGAGTGCCCAAGTGAATCAAGGAACTATGGCAGCTTCAGTAGCCGCAAGACGGTTATTGGAGTCCATGGGGCATGAATTTTTCTAAGGAGCGGAAATGAAGGAAATCATTCAACAACTGGAAGCCAAGCGTGAGCTTGCCCGATTGGGTGGCGGACAGAAACGGATACAAGCACAGCACGCTAAAGGCAAGCTAACTGCGCGTGAGCGAATTGAGCTCCTGCTCGATGCTGGTACCTTTGAAGAATGGGATATGTTTGTTGAGCACCGTTGTCACGACTTTGGCATGGGTGACCAAACTGTTCCTGGCGATGGTGTCGTGACTGGTTATGGAATGATTAATGGTCGTTTAGTGTTTGTATTTTCACAAGACTTTACCGTGCTAGGCGGCTCCTTATCTGAGGCACATGCCGAAAAGATTTGCAAGATCATGGATCAAGCACTCAAGGTTGGCGCTCCAGTAATTGGATTAAATGACTCCGGTGGTGCGCGCATTCAAGAAGGCGTAGCTTCTTTAGGTGGCTATGCAGAAATTTTCCAACGCAATGTCACAGCCTCTGGCGTGATCCCCCAAATTTCACTCATTATGGGTCCATCAGCCGGTGGTGCTGTGTATTCACCAGCATTGACCGACTTCATCTTTATGGTGAAGGACAGCTCTTATATGTTCGTGACTGGTCCGGAAGTCGTCAAGACAGTAACCCATGAGGATGTCACTGCAGAAGAGTTGGGCGGTGCAGTAACCCACTCAACAGTCTCTGGCGTATGCGACCTGGCGTTTGATAATGATGTGGACGCAATCATGATGTTGCGTCGCTTCTTCAATTACTTACCCCTTTCGAATCGTGAAAAACCACCACTCATTAAGGGTGCAAATCGCACTGAGGAGCCGGATTTTTCTTTAGATACCTTAGTCCCATCTAATCCTAATCAGCCGTATGACATGAAAGAGTTGATTGAAAAGATTGTTGATGACGGTGAATTTTTTGAGTTGCAACCGGATTACGCTAAAAACATCGTTATTGGATTTGCTCGTATTGAAGGACGGTCCATTGGTATCGTCGCTAACCAACCATTAATTTTGGCTGGTTGCTTAGACATAAAGGCTTCAATTAAAGCGGCACGTTTTGTGCGCTTTTGTGATGCTTTTAATATACCAGTGGTGACGCTAGTGGATGTTCCTGGGTTTATGCCGGGCACCGCGCAGGAGTATGGCGGCATCATTAAGCATGGTGCGAAATTGCTTTATGCCTATGCAGATTGCACTGTGCCCAAGGTAACCTTGATTACCCGTAAAGCTTATGGAGGCGCGTATGACGTGATGGCCTCCAAGCATTTACGTGGCGATGTTAATTTTGCTTGGCCATCAGCAGAGATTGCTGTAATGGGGCCAAAGGGTGCCGTCGAAATTATCTTTCGAGAAGAAAAATCAGATCCAGAAAAAATCTACGCCCGCGAAGCTGAATACAAGGCTAAGTTTGCGAACCCCTTTGTGGCTGGACGTCGTGGCTATATTGATGACGTGATTCTCCCTCATGAAACTCGTAAACGTATTGCTCGCTCTTTAGCGATGTTGAAAGACAAAGATTTGAAGAATCCTGCGCGTAAACACGGCAATATTCCTCTGTAAAGGCGCTGATAAATTATGACTACGAAAATGTTTAAGAAAATTTTGATTGCTAACCGCGGTGAGATTGCTTGCCGTGTCATGAAAACTGCCAAGAAGATGGGCATTAAAACTGTTGCCGTCTATTCAGAGGCTGATAAGGAAGCGCGTCACGTTCAAATTGCTGATGAGGCAGTTTGTATTGGGCCTGCACCATCGCGCGAATCGTATTTGCTCATGGAGCGCATTATTCAGGCCTGTAAAGACACTGGTGCTGAAGCTGTGCATCCTGGATATGGCTTTTTATCTGAAAATGAGCAATTTGCTAAACGTTGCGAAGAAGAAGGCATTGTCTTTATTGGCCCAAAACACCAATCCATTGCTGCAATGGGCGATAAGATTGCTTCTAAGAAATTAGCTTTAGAAGCTAAGGTAAATACGATTCCTGGTCACAATGAAGCCATTGCGACAACGGAAGAAGCGGTCAAGATTGCTCAAGGTATTGGCTATCCCGTCATGATTAAGGCTTCGGCCGGTGGTGGCGGCAAAGGCTTGCGAGTAGCGTTTAATGATAAGGAGGCTGCCGAAGGATTTGTGGCCTGCAAAACCGAAGCAATGAATAGCTTTGGTGATGACCGCATTTTTATTGAGAAGTTTGTAGAAGGGCCACGCCATATTGAGATTCAGGTGTTGGGTGATTCTCATGGCAATGTGGTCTACCTTAATGAGCGTGATTGCTCTATACAACGGCGTCACCAAAAAGTAATCGAAGAGGCGCCATCGCCTTTTATTGATCCTGATACTCGTAAGGCTATGGGGGAACAGGCAGTTGCTCTTGCGAAAGCAGTGGATTATCAATCAGCCGGTACGGTGGAGTTTGTGGTTGGCAAGGATAAGTCTTTCTACTTCCTCGAGATGAACACTCGTTTGCAAGTTGAACATCCAGTGACTGAAAGTATTACTGGGCTTGATCTTGTAGAACAAATGATTCGGGTTGCAGCCGGCGAGAAGCTGGCCTTTAAGCAAGAGGATGTCAAGTTAGACGGTTGGTCGATGGAGTGTCGTATCAATGCAGATGATCCGTTTCGTAACTTTTTGCCCTCGACTGGTCGCTTGGTCAAATATCGTCCGCCAGAATCCATTAATGGGGTGCGTGTAGATACCGGTGTATATGAGGGTGGTGAGATCCCGATGTACTACGACTCTATGATTGCAAAACTCATCGTGCATGGCAAGGATCGTACTGAGGCGATTGAGAAAATGCGTTCAGCATTGAATGATTTCGTCATTCGTGGCATCCATTCAAACATTCCTTTCCAGGCAGCCTTATTGCAGCATCCCCGTTTTGTGAATGGAGACTTCACGACAGGATTTATTGCTGAAGAGTATCCAGATGGATTCAAAAAAGATTCAGTGCAACCTGCAGATCCCAAGCGTTTGGCAGCATTGGCTGCATTCATGCGCTACCGTTATCTTGAGCACATCAAAATGATTGATGGCCAATTAGCCGGCCATGAAATGATCATCGCGAAGAAGTTTGTGGTGGTGACCGGCAAAAAAACCGGATCCATGAAAGATCCACTTGAAGTACCTATTCGCGTAGAACTCAAAGATGGGATCTATTCCGTATACATCGATGAGGCCGACGGCGTTAGCCGATATGACATTGTGAGTGATTGGCGTCCAGGTCAAATTTGCTTGAAAGCCACCATCAACGGTACCCATAAAATTACCGCCCAAGTTGAACGTCGTGGTGTGAGGTTTGTTTTAGTGCTTGATGGAGCGCATTTTGAGTGTATGGTGCTGAGTCCCTTGGGTGCAGAGCTCCAGCGTCGCATGCCAGTCAAGTTGCCGCCAGATACTTCTAAATTAGTCATGTCTCCTATGCCAGGACTGTTGACTAAGGTTGCTGTCAACGTTGGCGAGGCAGTCACTGCTGGTCAGAAGCTGGCATCGATTGAGGCCATGAAGATGGAGAACACCTTATCGGCTATGCAAGACGGTATCGTTGCGGAAATTTGCGCCAAAGAGGGTGATAGCTTGGCAGTAGATCAATTGATTATTCGTTTTGAATAAGGGGGAGTGATGACGGCAACTAAAAAACCATTCAAAATTCTCGGAATTCAGCAAATCGCGATTGGTGGCCAGGATAAAAATCGACTCAAGAAACTTTGGGTTGATTTGCTGGGCTTCCAGTACAAGAGTACTTTTGTTTCTGAACGTGAAAACGTGGATGAAGATATCTGCGCCATTGGATCGGGCGCTCATGAGATTGAGGTGGATCTCATGCAACCACTGGATATGGAGAGGAAGCCCGCAGTTCATCAGACTCCTTTAAATCATATTGGCCTCTGGGTTGATGATTTGCCCAAAGCAGTAGAGTGGCTCTCCGCCAATGGTCTGCGATTTGCTCCTGGCGGTATTCGTGCCGGCGCAGGCGGTTTTGACATCACCTTTGTCCACCCAAAGGGTAATGAGGAGTTTCCATTTAGCGGTGAGGGTGTATTAATTGAGTTGGTGCAGGCACCTCCTGAAGTGATTGCAGGATTAAGTTCATAATGAGGTCTTGTATTTAATCTAAAAGAGTTTCCATTGACCCGTATATTAGCCATCGATACCTCCTCAGCGTGGTGTTCGGTGGCTTTATCTTTAGGTGATGAGCCACCATTCATAAAGCATGAGCCGGTATCGGCTGGGGCTAGTCAACTCCTGCTTCCTTGGGTTAACGAATTATTCACTCAAGCCAAGATATCCCTTCAAGACTTAGATGCGATTGCTATCGGCGTCGGTCCTGGCGCATTCACTGGCGTTCGTTTGGGCGTAGCTGCTGTTCAAGGTCTTGCGATTGCTACGCAAATACCAGTGATACCTGTTGCCTCTCTTGATGCGATAGCTTTTCAACTAGTTCACACCGATCAATTTATATCTGCTAGCCCAAAAAATTTCATCGTAGCAATAGATGCCCGCATGGATGAAACTTATTGGGCTCGCTATCAAGTCTGTGATGGTGCGATTCCAAACCGTCTTGGTGAAATCCGTTTATCAAAACCAGAGGCCATTGAACTAGATGGAGTGGAGTATGTTGCTGGGAGTGCGTTAAAAGAATTTGGCGACCGTTTATTCTCAAGGATCAAATCCATGATTCCTAAATCTCATCTAGAGCCAGATATTAGTATCAGTGCCTTGGGGATATTAGAGTTCGCTAAGTTCCAATGGATCAGTGGTCGTCAGATTGATGTGCATCTTCTTGAGCCTCTGTATATCCGCAATAAAGTAGCATTGACGACACTCGAGCGCCTTGAAAATCTAGAATCTGGTTCCCCCAATGTCTGAGCATGAGGATGTCCCAACGGAAGGTGTATCGGAGCTCTCTTTTTTGCCGATGCAGGCAGTAGACTTAGAGGCTGTTTTGGCTATTGAGGCTGTTTCACATCTTCATCCGTGGACCAGAGGTAACTTTGCTGATTCTCTGGCTGCTGGACATTGGGCCTACTGCATCCGCCCGCAGGTAGATCAGGCTATCAAGGGGTCATTCCTAGATCCAGATGTCCTCTGGGCATATTGCATTCTCTTTCCGGCTGTAGATGAGTTGCATTTACTTAATATTACGGTGTCGCCAAAATTGCGAAAATTGGGGCTTGGAGCCAGGATGATGGCGGCAATTGAGGGTGTTGCAGCCCAACAAAATATACCCAGAATATTGTTGGAGGTACGCCCAACAAATACAGGCGCACTCAATTTGTATCAAAAGCTGGGTTACGAACAAATTGGAATACGCAAAAACTACTATCCAGCTAACGAGCAGACAGGCGCCCGAGAAGATGCGCTGGTAATGGCTAAATCGATTAAGCTAGGATAATGAGCAATATGCATTCAAGCTTCCTAAAAGAAATGGGTATCACGGAATGGACCTCTCGCGATCATGCGGGTGCGAGCGCGCAAGCCCCTAGCGAATTATCTGTTAATGCAGCTATCCCAGAGGGCTCCGAGTCCTTAGGCGATGCAACCACTCCTCAAAGATTTCATTGGTGGTTTTTTGGTGATCAACCTCAAGGCGATGCTCAGATCTTGTTTCAGAACATAATTCGTCTCTTAGGTTTAACCGCATCCGAATGGACTTGGTTAAAACCTACGGATCTAGCTAAGGTCCTTCAAGCATCCGATGCAAACATTCCTGTAGTTGCTATGGCTTTTGGATCGGCGGCAGTTCAAAAAATTACAGGTGAACGTGATTCAGTGCCGCAATTACGCGAAACTGTTTTAGCAATGAGTGGTGATGGCAACGAAGAAATTCCTGTGTTAGCCTCATTCGAATTGACCCATTTTTTATCAAAACCTAAAGACAAAGCGCTTCTTTGGCAGGATCTATTGCTAGCCAAATCGGTACTGCTTAATATTTAAAAGCTTTTGAAGTTAATGCTTATGTTCACCGATGAGGTGCATAGAGTCATATTCCGCTTGGTTCCGGGCGTGACGCTTAATTACTAGCCACATAATCGCACTGACTGCTAGACCAAATCCAATGATCACAAATTGAATTGGGGCATCGAGCCAAATGAGTAGCGAATATACCAACAGCATTGTGAGTACAGAAATGTTTTCATTAAAGTTCTGGACAGCAATCGAATGACCTGCTGACATGAGGACGTGTCCTCGATGTTGTAAGAGCGCATTCATCGGAACGACGAAATATCCAGCTAACCATCCTACGAGGATTAACAAGAAATAGGCAGGCAGTAAATTTAAGGACACTTCTAATTTGCCAATGGTCATCAGTGTGGTGTTTGGCAGCATGTCAGAGTTGTAGATTGCTAAGATGCAAACTACAAAACCCATGGCAACGCCGTAAGGCAACACTCTTAGTGAATGTCTTAAAGGTATGCGCCAGGCTGCCCACATTGCGCCGCCAGCAACGCCAACCGCAGAAATCGCTTGCAATATGGCGCCTTGCGAAAGATTCATATGCAGGGCTACTTGTGCCCACTTAATGACGATAAATTGCAAGGTTGCACCTGCGCCCCAAAATAAGGTGGTTACAGCTAGCGAGATTTGTCCAAGGCGATCATTCCAAAGTGTTTTGAAGCAGACGGAGAAGTCCTTAATGAGCTCAATCGGGTTGGTTTTTTGAGATACGTAACGCGCCCCGGTGTCTGGAATCTTTAAGTTAATCAGCGCCGCAACAACATAAATCATCATGATGATGAGGATGGCCGACTCAGCCGGTGTATCAATGCCTGTGTCTAGGGTTGGCATGTCCCAAGCCAATAAGCTTTTAGAAACGGTGCTGCTGATCAAGACTCCACCCAGCACCGTTCCTAAAATAATAGAGCTCACAGTAAGACCTTCAATCCAGCCATTGGCAGCAACTAATTTCTCTGGAGGTAGTAGTTCGGTCAAGATGCCATACTTGGCTGGTGAATAAGCTGCTGCACCCAAGCCGACGATGGCATAGGACATCAAGGGGTGAACGCTAAAGAGCATGGCAACACACCCAATAAACTTAATGGTGTTGGTAATAAACATGACATTCCCTTTAGGGCGGGAATCCGCAAAGGCGCCAACAAAGGCTGCCAGCAGCACATAAGATAATACGAAGAACAATTTGAGTAGCGGCGTCATCCAGGCCGGAGCATTAAGCTGGACCAAAAGGGCTATAGCCGCAATCAGGAGGGCGTTATCAGCAAGCGACGAAAAAAATTGCGCCGCCATAATGATGTAAAAACTACGGTTCATTCGTACAATCTAGTCATTACTGCAATTAAAGCATGAAAGGAGGGGTGAATATGGGTAGTCAAGCTAACAGCATGATAAATAGACCAATTTTGGCATCTATACACACTGAGGCCTTCCAACATAATTTAAACAGAGTTCGAGAATTAGCTCCAGAATCGAAAATCTGGGCTGTTATTAAGGCTAGGGCCTATGGACATTCCTTTGAATCCGCCTTTAAGGGCTTATCGTCCGCTGACGGTTTTGCACTTCTGGATATAGAGGATGCACGCTGGCTAAGGCAGCAGGGGTGGAGAGGTCGTATCTTGCTTCTAGAGGGCCTATTTCATGAGAATGAGCTGCTATTAGCTCAGGAACTAAATTGTGATCTGGTCGTGCATTGCGAAACCCAGCTTCAATGGCTAGAAGGATTTGAAGGAAAAGCCCATAAGCCCTTTAATGTCTTTCTGAAAATGAATTCAGGCATGAATCGTTTAGGTTTTAAGCCTAAGGCCTATCGAACAGCATTTCATCGCCTTCATTCAGCTGGTTATCACCTGCATCACATGACTCACTTTGCAAATGCTGACCAAGCAGATCAACAACCTACGGTTGGCAGCCAGATGGAAGTATTTAGCGAAACTATTGAAGGTCTTGAAGCCCCTACATCGCTTGCTAATTCAGCAACCATTCTCTGGCACCGCAATGCTCTCGGAGATTGGGTTCGTCCCGGGATCATGCTTTACGGAGCTTCGCCAACTGGCTCTCAGGAAGACATAGCGCATGCACATCTAAAAGCAGCAATGCAACTTCACAGCGAAATTATTGATATTCAAGAACTGCAAAAGGGTGACCGCATCGGCTATGGCGGACGCTTTGAAGCGCCAGAGACTATGCGGGTAGGCATAGTGGCATGTGGATATGCAGATGGCT
The DNA here is from genome assembly GCF_018882185.1 of Polynucleobacter sp. AP-Latsch-80-C2. GTDB lineage: Bacteria > Pseudomonadota > Gammaproteobacteria > Burkholderiales > Burkholderiaceae > Polynucleobacter. The sequence goes on from NZ_JACVOY010000009.1 coordinate 44,218, forward strand.
ATCCACGACAAGCTCAAGACGGCACACCAGTTTGGTTAGCCGATGGTGATGCAAATGGTTCGGGTCTGATTTGTCCAATCGTTGGAAACGTCTCAATGGACATGCTTTCAATCGATCTTCGCAATGCTCCCAATGCAAAAATAGGAAGCGTTGTCGAGTTATGGGGTGATCAGGTCCCGGTAGATACCGTGGCGCAAATGAGTGGAACGATTGGTTATGAGCTGCTCTGCGCGCTTGCTCCGCGTGTCCCAGTAAAAATTAAATAATTACTTGTTCCAGATTTGCCACCACTCACGCTCTTTCTTGGCCCGCTGTCCAGTCTGCAGCATTGGGCTATCCGGAAAGTTGAGTGCAAACACTCGAGCAGTATCGCTACTGAGTTCAACCATGCCCAATTTTTCATAGGACTTGAACAATAAATAAAGGGCCTCTTCAACTGCTGGAGCACGATCATAATCACGAATAACCAATTGAGCGCGGTTGGCGGCGGCAAGATAGGCGCCGCGCTGATAATAGAAGCGCGCAACAATAACATCGGCCTCAGCTAAGGAGTTTACGATGTAGCGCATGCGATCCAATGAGTCTGGAGCATATTTACTATTTGGGAATCGCTCTGCAACAATCTTAAATGACTCAAAGGCATCTTTGGCAGCCTTAGGGTCACGCTCACTAAGATCTTGTCCCGTGAATCTACCAAGCCATCCTAGATCGTCATTAAAAGTAATAAGTCCTTTTAAATAGTAGGCGTAGTCTAAGTTATCGCTACCTTGGTGGAGTTTGATAAATCGATCTATCGCCACCAAAGCTTGTGGAGTATCTTGAGCTTTCCAATAACAGTAAGCTGCGTTAATCTGCGCTTGTTGAGAGTAAGGACCAAAAGGAAAGCGAGCCTCTAACTTCTCAAAATACTTTCCGCACTTCGCAAAATCAGCGCTATTTAATTTATCAGTAGCTTCTGAGTAGAGTTTGGATTCCGACCAGATATCGGTATCGTCTTTTTGTCCATCGCTACCAGCGCATCCAGCAAGAGCCACCAAAATGGAGAAGCCGACTATAAAGAGACCTACACTCTTGAATATTGAGGGCGTTCTAAATTTAGATGGAGCAGAATCCACAGCAAGCCTTAAACTGGCGTCTGAAACTGCATCGGACATAACTGAAAGGCCTTTTAAGCGTGGCATTGCCGCAAACTCCTGATTCGAATCCCATTGATTATATCGATGAAGAAGATTTCATCTCATTAGAGATTTCTCAAGATATGGCGGGAGAACGCCTGGATAAGGCTTTGGCGACTTATTTGCCTGATTATTCCCGTAATCGCTTAAAGGCTTGGGTCGAGGCTGGAGCCGTTACGGTCGATGGTAGGGTGACAAAAGCCCGATATTTGCTTCATGGAGGCGAGAGCGTTAAGGTATTTCCGCAAGAAATGCCTGAACAGTATGCCTTTGCTCCAGAAGACATTCCTTTGGATGTGGTTTATGAGGACTCCTCCTTAATTGTGATTAATAAGCCTCCGGGCTTAGTAGTGCACCCCGCTGCCGGCAATTGGACTGGTACCTTATTGAATGGCCTGCTATTTCGTTTTCCGGAGTTAAAGACTTTGCCACGCGCCGGCATCGTGCACCGATTAGATAAAGATACTTCTGGGTTAATGGTGGTGGCAAGAACATCACAAGCTCAAACATCTTTGGTTAAACAACTCCAAGAGCGAACCGTCGGTCGCAGATATTTGGCTTGGGTATGGGGCGACGCGCCAAGTCAAGGCAAGGTATTGGCAACGGTTGGTCGTGATCAACGTGATCGATTAAAAATGGCTGCTGGTAGTCCGCAAGGCAAACCCGCAGCAACACTATTTAGACGTCTTGCTAAAGGATCCTTTAATGAATCCACATTGGCTTTATTGGAATGTCGATTAGAGACGGGGCGCACACATCAAATTCGAGTTCACTTGGAATCACTGGGCTTCCCTTTGCTGGGTGATCCCGTCTACAGAAAAAAAACACCTGGTGCCGCTAAGTCGCTTACCCTAGGGCGGCAGGCTCTGCATGCTTACGCCTTGAGTCTTGAGCACCCCGTGACACATGAAGTGATGACTTGGTTTAAATTGCCTCCAGAAGATCTAATTCAAATGATTCCTCAATTAGGGATGACGACTGACGATTTACCAAAAGAGGAAGCACTCTTAGCCTCCATCAAAAACGATCGAGCGTAATGGAATTCATCAGACCACAATGGCAAGTTCCGAGTTCGGTTCATGCCCTGTCAACCACTCGTATAGGTGGCTTTAGTCAAACTCCTTATGGATCCCTTAATTTAGGTGATCACGTTGGTGATGAGCATATTCAAGTTTTGAAGAATCGGGAATTGCTGAGAACGCAACTGCCATCAGAGCCCATTTGGCTCAAACAAATCCATGGCGTCACTGTGAGCAATCCCAAGAGTCGTTCTGTAGGCTTAAGTAGTCCTATTGAAGCTGATGCGATTGTTACTAAGACTCCTAATGAAGTTTTAGCCATTTTGACTGCAGATTGCTTGCCTGTTTTATTTGCCACTAAGGATGGTTCTGTCGTAGGGGCAGCACATGCAGGCTGGAGGGGTCTTTGCAACGGCGTATTGGAAAATACCGTCAAAGAAATGCTCTTGCTTGAAAAGCATCTAGTGGCTAGCGATGTGTACGCTTGGTTTGGTCCTGCAATCGGGCCTAATGCATTTGAGGTGGGTGACGATGTCTATCAAGCTTTTACAAATTCTGGCATCCAAGTCGAATCGTCCGATTTTGTCCCGATTGCTGGTAAGCCAGGAAAATATCTGGCCAATCTATACGCTTTAGCTGCTGCTCGTTTACGGGCCGTTGGACTCATGCGGATTGCTGGCGGACAGATGTGTACCTTTCATGACAATCAGCAATTTTTTTCCTATCGACGAGATAGGGTGACAGGGCGTTCAGCATCCTTGATTTGGATCTCGGAATAAATCAAGTTTGGATCTTTAGTGCGGGTATTCACTAGCTTTGCCCTAGGGCTAGGGTTATTGCGTATAACCCTATATCCCTTATGGATGGAGAATGTCTCTTATTAAATGAAGAGACTACTATGTTTGCAGGAATGAATACAGGTGCAACGCCATCTTTGGCGCCGCATCATATGGCGCTAATTCCGCCAGAACGTCTGACGGAAATTCAAAAAGAATATTTCACAGAGTTGGCTCACATTGCCACGAATCCCGAAGCAATTGAAGTGAAGGATCGGCGTTTTGCTGGAAAAGCTTGGCACTCATCTTGGAGCAAGGTGATCGCAGCAACCTATCTTTTAAATTCTAAGCATTTGATGGCCTTAGCGAATGCGGTCGAAACGGATGAGAAATCTAAGCAGAAAATCTTGTTCACAACCGAGCAAATGATTGATGCACTTTCTCCATCGAATTTTATTGCGACCAATCCCGAGGTTCTAGAAAACATTATTAGCACCCAGGGCCAATCGATTCAAAAAGGAATCGTGAACCTTCTTGGTGATATGAAGAAGGGCAAAGTTTCTATAACGGATGAAAGCGCTTTTGAAGTTGGGAAGAATATTGCAACCACAGAAGGGCATGTTGTTTTTCGTAACGAATTATTTGAATTAATTCAATACACACCACTTACGGAAACAGTATTTGAGCGCCCCTATTTAATGGTGCCTCCTTGCATCAACAAATATTACATCTTGGATTTGCAGCCAGATAACTCTGTTGTGCGCCACATGGTTTCTCAGGGCCACACGGTATTTTTGGTTTCCTGGAAAAATCCGGATGCGTCAATGGCCAAAGTTTCCTGGGATGACTACGTAGGCAATGGTGTCATCAAGGCGATTGAAGTTGTCCAAGACATTGGCAACAGCAAGCAAATCAATATATTAGGCTTTTGTGTTGGTGGCACTTTGACGACCTCAGCGCTCGCTGTATTGGCTGCGCGTAACGAGCATCCTGCAGCCAGCTTAACGCTATTCACTACCTTATTGGATTTCACCAATACCGGAATTCTGGATGTCTTTATTGATGAAGGCATGGTCGAGTTACGTGAGAACACCATCGGCGGTAAGGGCGGGAAGTTCGGCATGATGTCTGGCCTGGATTTAGGTAACACCTTTTCATTTCTTCGCCCCAATGATTTAGTTTGGAACTATGTTGTTGAGAACTACCTCAAAGGTAATTCACCGCCACCGTTTGATTTGCTGTATTGGAACGGCGATTCCACCAACCTACCGGGTGCAATGTACTGCTGGTACCTGCGTCACACTTATTTGCAGAATGATTTAATCAAACCTGGAAAGGTAACGATCTGTGGCGAAAAAATAGATTTGGGCAAGATTAAATGCCCTGCTTATTTATATGCGTCGCAGGAAGATCATATTGTTCCCTGGCAATCTGCTTATGAATCAACCCACATTCTCAAGGGTAAGAATCGTTTTGTCTTAGGTGCATCTGGACATATTGCGGGCGTCATTAATCCTCCCGCTAAAAATAAACGCTACTACTTTGAAAACAACAAGATTACTCCAACCGCCCAAGAGTGGTTAGAAGGTGCGAAACAAATAACGGGAAGTTGGTGGCCTAACTACACTAAATGGCTTGAGCAATTTGCTGGAGAGCAAAAACCTGCCAGCAAGATCTTTGGCAATGCAAAGTATCAAAAGATGGAACCAGCGCCTGGAGTGTATGTAAAAGAAAAAGCAGCGCCAGCAGTTAACTAATTAACGAGTGTTTTTTACAAGGGGAAAGTAATGTCTCAAAAAGTCGCATATGTAACTGGTGGCATGGGTGGTATCGGTACCGCTATTTGCCAACGCTTAGCAAAAGATGGATTTAAGGTAATCGCTGGTTGCGGTCCAAATTCTCCGCGTAAGGACCGTTGGATTGCAGAGCAAAAAGTTTTGGGCTATGACTTCATCGCATCCGAGGGCAACGTTTCTGACTGGGATAGCACTGTGGCAGCCTTTGAGAAGGTTAAGGCAGAGGTGGGTCATGTTGACGTGCTCGTGAACAATGCGGGTATTACGCGCGATAGCGTCTTCCGCAAAATGACTCCAGATGCCTGGAAAGCCGTTATTGATACCAACCTTAACTCCTTGTTTAACGTTACAAAACAAGTCATCGATGGCATGGTGGAAAATAACTGGGGTCGAATTATTAATATTTCCTCAGTAAATGGTCAAAAAGGGCAGTTTGGACAAGCCAACTACTCTACGGCTAAAGCGGGCCTCCATGGCTTCACTATGGCCTTAGCTCAGGAAGTTGCTACGAAGGGCGTGACCGTGAACACGGTATCTCCGGGTTATATCGGGACCGATATGGTGAAGGCTATCCGTGAGGACGTTCTGGAAAAGATCGTTTCTGGTATTCCGGTCAAGCGTTTGGGCACTCCAGAGGAAATTGCCTCTATTTGCTGCTGGATTGCCTCCGATGATGGCGGTTACGCAACTGGCGCTGATTTCTCACTTAATGGCGGTATTCATACCGGTTGATGACCTAGAAATAGGCTTTGTAGGGATGCAACACGGCTAATTTACCTTTTGGTCAAACTAGGGATAAACTATGCCGATGTTGCGTTGCAGTACTCAGTAAGGAAAATTATGGTTACCCGAGCAAAGCGAGTTGGCGAAGAACGACTCATTAAGAAATACCCGAATCGTCGGTTGTATGACACCCAAACCAGCACTTATGTTACCTTGGCTGACATTAAAGGTTTGGTTATGGCCAACGAAGTATTTAAGGTAATTGACGCTAAATCCGATGAAGACTTGACTCGCAATATCCTCTTGCAAATTATTCTTGAAGAAGAGGCTGGTGGAGCGCCAGTATTTTCATCACAAATGCTCTCGCAGATCATCCGTTTCTACGGAAATTCAATGCAAGGTCTGATGGGTAACTATCTTGAAAAGACCATGCAATCTTTTGTTGATATTCACAACAAGCTTGGCGATCAAACCAAAGGCCTAGGTGCGGGAAGCACTCCTGAGGCATGGTCGCAAATGCTCCATTTACAAAACCCTCTCATGCAGAATTTGATGGGTAGCTATATGGATCAAAGCAAAGATTTGTTTATCAAGATGCAAGAACAAATGCAAGGATCGCAAAATATCTTTGGCGGCTTTCCATTTACACCACAGTCCACCAAAACAGAAAAAGAATAGTTGTGGCGGGAAAAATTGGTTTTGTATCCTTAGGATGCCCTAAGGCTTTAGTCGATTCTGAGTTGATCTTGACTCAACTCAGTGCTGAAGGGTATGAAACTGCGAAGGATTATTCCGGCGCAGATTTGGTGGTTGTAAATACCTGTGGCTTCATTGATTCTGCTGTAGAAGAAAGTCTTTCTGCAATTGGAGAAGCGCTCGCAGAAAATGGCAAGGTAATTGTTACCGGCTGTTTGGGCGCAAGAAAGAATGCCGATGGGAGCGATTTAATCCAAAGCATTCACCCCAAAGTCCTTGCCGTTACTGGGCCCCATGCCACTAATGAGGTAATGCAGGCAATTCATTTGCATTTACCTAAGCCTCATGATCCATTTACAGATTTAGTCCCGCCGGCCGGCGTTAAGCTAACGCCTAAGCACTACGCTTACCTCAAAATTTCTGAAGGCTGTAATCATCGGTGCACCTTTTGCATTATTCCAAGTCTTCGTGGTGATTTGGTATCTAGGCCAATTGGTGAAGTTTTACTCGAGGCCAAACGTTTATTCGAATCTGGAGTTAAAGAGTTGTTGGTGGTATCTCAGGATACGAGTGCTTATGGTGTTGATATTCAATATCGCACAGGCTTCTGGGATGGCAAGCCAGTTAAAACGCGAATGTTTGATTTGGTCAACGCACTCAATCAAATAGCGCGTGAGCATCAAGCCTGGGTGCGACTGCATTATGTTTATCCTTATCCACATGTAGATGATGTTCTGCCCTTGATGGCAGAATTCTCAGAGCATGGGTATGGCGTCTTGCCTTATTTGGATATTCCATTGCAACATGCGCATCCTGATGTTCTTAGGAGAATGAAGCGGCCCGCTAGTGGAGAAAAGAATTTAGAACGCATCTTGGCATGGCACAAAGCTTGTCCAGAACTCGTCATTCGCAGTACCTTTATTGCTGGTTTCCCAGGAGAGACCGAGGAGGAGTTTGAATACCTTCTCAATTTCTTGGAAGAAGCGCAAATAGATCGGGCTGGTTGCTTTGCCTATTCGCCCGTAGATGGAGCGCTTGCAAACCAACTAGATAATCCAGTGCCCGATGAGATCAGAGAAGAGCGTCGAGCTCGTTTCATGGCAAAAGCAGAGGATATTTCCATTAAACGACTTGCTAAAAAAATAGGCAAACGTGTTCAAGTTCTGATTGATCGGGTAGATGAGTCTGGCGGAATTGGCAGAACCATAGGGGATGCCCCTGAAATTGATGGTTTAGTCCGTGTCTTGCCTGCAAATAAGCCCTCTAAACGCTACCGGACGGGTGAAATCATACGTGCGATGGTCATTAGCTCCCAAGGGCATGACCTAATAGCCGAAACTTGACTAATGCAATAAAACTGATAGCTGTATTACTAATTTAGTACAAAGTCAGCCCAATCATTGGGCTTAGCAAAGGGGATTGATATGAGTCGTGATGTCGTAGTCTTAAGTGCAGTTCGTTCCGCAATTGGTACCTTCAATGGTTCCCTCAGCAGCTTTGAGCCTTCCGAGCTCGGCGGCATTGTGATGAAAGAAGCGGTAGCTCGCTCCGGCGTTGATCCGGCGTTGATTAACTACGTTACTGTTGGAAATACCATTCCTACAGATAGCCGTTATGCCTATGTTGCACGCGTTGCTTCAATTCAGGCTGGCTTGCCTATGGAGTCAGTAGCAATGGCATTGAATCGTTTATGCAGCTCTGGCTTGCAAGCGATTGTGACTACTGCACAGCAAATTATGTTGGGCGATTGCGACTATGGTGTTGGCGGTGGTGTAGAGGTAATGTCACGCGGTATGTATGGTTCACCAGCAATGCGCAGTGGTGCGCGCATGGGCGACACTAAGATGCTCGACCTAATGGTAGCTGTCTTGACAGATCCATTTGGTGTTGGTCATATGGGTGTTACTGCAGAGAACCTCGTTGAAAAATGGAAGCTCACTCGTGAAGAGCAAGATGCCTTGGCGGTGGAGTCACATCGCCGTGCGGCACATGCGATTAAAGAAGGGCGCTTCAAATCTCAAATCGTTCCAATCACTATTAAAACTCGCAAAGGCGATATCGTCTTTGATACGGATGAGCATTGCAAGCCAGATACGACAATGGAAACTCTTGGCAAGATGAAGGCCGTGTTCAAAAAAGAAGGCGGCTCAGTTACTGCTGGTAATGCTTCAGGCATTAACGATGGCGCTGCATTCTTTGTATTAGCTGATGCTGAAACTGCAAAGAAAGCTGGCCATAAGCCTATCGCGCGTTTAGTTTCTTATGCTGTTGCGGGTGTTCCAAACCACATCATGGGTGAAGGCCCAATTCCAGCAACCAAAATTGCTCTTGAGCGTGCCGGCCTTAAATTGGATCAAATCGATGTGATTGAGTCCAACGAAGCCTTTGCAGCGCAGGCGCTAGCTGTTACCAAAGGTTTAGGGCTTGATCCAGCAAAGACCAACGTCAATGGCGGTGCAATTGCTTTGGGCCACCCAATTGGTTGTTCTGGTGCAGCTATTGCCACTAAAGCGATTCACGAATTACATCGTGTTCAAGGTAAGTATGCTTTGGTAACTATGTGTATCGGTGGTGGTCAGGGCATTGCTACTATTTTCGAGCGCCTATAAAAAACACTCAGGATTTACGAATGATCTCTTGAGTTAAGTACTTAAGAGATTAGCAGTAAAGCAGCATCCAAGCCGACATGGTCAAAAGCCGCGTCGGCTTTTTCTTTGACTACAGGTTTTGCTCTATAGGCAACGCTGATGCCCGAGTTATTCATCATGATGAGGTCATTGGCTCCATCACCCATGGTTACGGCATTTTGACGGGTGCATCCCAGATTTTGGCAGGCGCTATCAAGATAAGTAGCCTTCGCTATGCCATCCACAATGTCACCCAAAACTTGACCAGTTAGCTTCCCGTTAATGATTTCAAGTGTATTGGCCTGTGTTTGTTTCAGACCAAATTGTTGGCGAAGTTTTTCAGTAAAAAAAGTAAAGCCACCAGATACCAGAAGCGTATAGATTCCCCGCTCATGAGCTCCGGCCAACAGCTCGGCAGCCCCTGGATTGGGACGCAATCTTTCTCTAAAAACTGACTCCAAGGAGCCTGCAGAAACGCCTTCCAATAAAGCTACTCGACGACGTAAGCTTTCTTTAAAATCTTTAATCTCACCGCGCATTGTGGCTTCAGTGATTTGGGCTACGGCCGATTTCTTACCGGTGAAATCTGCAATCTCATCAATGCATTCGATATTGATGAGTGTGGAATCCATATCCATTGCCAAAACTTTTATAGATCCAGGTTCAAATCCAGGCCTTAAAAAGCATAAGTCAGTTTTATACGTACTGGCTATCGACCGTAATAACTCTCTTTGCGGTACATCAAGCGCTTGATGAATATCCCAACGTGCTGTGTGATATTGATGATGTTCTGTTTGCAGTTCGTTGGTGTGTAAGGTCCTCGCGAATCTAGATGCATTGTCCTTAAGCTCAAAAACCAGTTTTTCAGATATAGGCGAGTGTGAGATGGCAACAAGGATTTGATGGCTCATAGACTTCATAATAATGGGTATTAATTTGCTTGTGCAGTGTTCAGCATGGCAGATTCATTCAGTCTCCGCAATATTTGTCTAATGGCATCTAAGCGTTGCTCCAGTTTTTCAAACTCCCGATCTTTCTGAGGGAGAACCTTTAGCTTATCCTGACCATTGAGTTGGATATATTTTGAACTCTGGATTAACTGAATAATCTTCATGGGGTCAATGGGGGGGTTGGGAATAAATTGAATTTGTATTGATGTGGGTGTGGCATCAATCTTTTTAATCCCAAAACCCGTCATTTCTAAACGCAAGCGATGCGTTTCATAAAAGGATTTAGCTTGATCTGGCAAATCACCAAAACGATCTACCAGTTCCTCACGCAAACCCATTAACTCAGAGAAATCATTAGTTCCGGCAAAGCGCTTATATAAAGATAGACGCTCATGCACGTCAGGGCAATAGTCATTTGGAAGCAGTGCCGGTACGCCTAAATTCACATCGGTAGTCGCTTGAAGGGGAGAAAGTAGGTCTGGCTCTTTGCCGCTACGAAGTGACTTTACTGCTCGATTGAGCATTTCTGTATAGAGCTGAAAGCCAATCTCATGAATCTCACCAGATTGTTTATCCCCCAAAACCTCGCCAGCACCACGTATTTCCAAATCATGCATAGCCAAATAAAAGCCTGAGCCCAACTCCTCCATTGCCTGAATCGCATTTAGACGCAATTGCGCTTGCTTACTTAAGGCCTCAGGATCAGGAACGAGTAAATACGCGTAGGCCTGGTGATGAGATCGACCAACACGACCGCGAAGCTGATGCAGTTGAGCCAACCCAAATTTATCTGCACGATGCATGATGATGGTATTGGCGGTAGGAACATCAATCCCCGTTTCAATAATGGTGGTGCATAGCAAGATATTGGTTCGTTGAGTCACAAACTCCCGCATTACTGACTCTAATTCACGCTCATGCATTTGACCATGCGCTACGCTAATTCGCGCTTCAGGTATTAGCTCCTGTAAAGCATGTTTTCGATTTTCAATCGTCTCAACTTCGTTGTGAAGAAAATATACCTGACCACCACGCTTAATCTCGCGGAGAACGGCTTCTCTGATAACACCATCTCCTTCTCTGCGCACAAAGGTTTTAATTGCCAGACGCTTTTGTGGTGCTGTAGCAATAATAGAAAACTCACGGAGTCCTTCCATTGCCATACCCAATGTTCTTGGTATGGGGGTTGCTGTAAGCGTCAATATATCGACTTCAGCTCGCAAGGCCTTTAAGGCATCTTTTTGACGCACACCAAAGCGATGTTCTTCATCGACGATAACAAGTCCTAAGTTAGCAAACTTGGTTTCTTTGGAAAGTAATTTATGTGTACCTATGATGATGTCAGCATCACCTTTGGCTATGGCTTCTAAGGCAGCATTAATTTCCTTTGTTGTCTTAAAGCGCGATAGCTCAACAATGCGTACCGGCCAATCAGCAAATCGATCTTTCCAGGTGGCAACATGCTGTTCTGCCAATAGGGTGGTTGGCGCGAGAATGGCCACTTGCTTGCCGCCCATGACGGCGACAAAGCTAGCCCTTAAGGCAACCTCCGTCTTACCAAAACCAACGTCACCACATACCAAGCGATCCATTGGGCTGCCGCTAGTCATATCACCAATGACGGCTGCAATGGCATTGGCTTGGTCAGGCGTTTCTTCAAAGCCAAAGCTTTCGGAGAATGCAGCGTAATCATGCGCAGAAAATTCAAACGCATGACCTTTGCGAATCGCTCTTGCAGCGTAAAGGCCTAATAATTCTGCAGCAGTGTCACGTATTTGTTGTGCTGCTTTACGTTTAGCCTTATCCCATTGTCCGGAGCCTAGTTGATGCAATGGAGCAGAGTCCGGATCGGAGCCAGCATAACGGGTGACCATTTGTAATTGCTGGACTGGCACATAGAGAGTGGCCTGGCTTGCGTATTGCAAATGCAAAAATTCTTCAAAAACCGGTGCATCTTTTTCGGTTGATAGGTTTAGTAAAACTAAACCTTGATAACGTCCAATGCCATGTTCTGCGTGAACTACAGGATCGCCAATCTTCAGCTCAGATAAGTCTTTGAAGAGCATGTCTGGATCCGCATTTTCCGATGCTTTGCCCTTACGTCTTTGTCTTGCTGTGGAAGTAAATAATTCCACTTCAGTCAGAACAATTAAATTTTCAGATGGCCAGGAAAATCCATTAAACAGTGGGGCGGTGACAAGGCCGAACAGCGACTCACTCTTGACGAAGTCAGCGATGCCATCAAACCCTTCGGGCTTTAATGGATAGAGTGGTTTTCCATCCTGTCCTGCTGGAGCATTACTTTCCTCAAAAAGCTGACGAATCGATTCCTTACGCCCCGCACTATCGGCACAGATCAGAATGCGTGTGCCTTCCTTTGAAACCAATTTGCGCAAACTCGCAACAGGATCACTATCCCTGCGGTGAACGGCAAGATCGGGCACAGGCAGAAACTGTGAAGTCGCCCCAGTTTCCTTTTCTAACACTAAACGTGCATAGGGCTTGGCAGTAGAAAAGAATTCATCTACATCTAGGAATAATTCTTTAGGTGGCAGTATGGGTCGATCAAGGTCATGCTTTAAGAACTCATAGCGTGATTGGGTATCTTTCCAAAAGCTCCGAATCGTTTCCTCGGTATCGCCAATACTGAGAATCCATACCGGATCTCCGGAGCGCGGAAAGTAATCGAATACATTGGAGCACTCATCAAAAAACAAAGGCAGATAGGATTCAATTCCTGCGCTTGGTATTCCTAAGTTCGCATCTTTATAGATGGAGCAACGAGAAGGGTCTCCCTCGAAAACCTCTCTCCAGCGACCACGAAAAGTTGTCCTTGAGCCGTCATCAAATGGAAATTCATGACCAGGTAATAGTCGCACCTCTTTAACGGGATAAAGGCTGCGCTGCGTATCTGGGTCAAATGCACGAATTTGTTCAATTTCATCACCAAAGAGATCTAGGCGGTAGGGTAGATTTGAGCCCATTGGAAACAGATCAATCAGGCCGCCGCGGATGCTGTACTCGCCAGGACGCATTACTGCGCTTACTGGGTCATAACCAGCCTGCTGTAACTGGAGTCTTAAAGCAGCCTCATTGAGTTTGTCACCCTGTCGAAAGAAAAAGGTGTGCCCTGAAAGAAAGTTCGGTGGCCCCAATCTTTGCAATGCGGTCGTAATAGGTACTAAAACGATGTCGCAACTGCCGTTGAGAAGCTCATACAAGGTAGCTAAACGTTCTGAAACTAAATCTTGATGGGGCGAAAAGTGATCGTAGGGAAGGATTTCCCAGTCTGGCAAAAGGCGGGTTTTTAGCTGTGGCGCAAAAGCGGGTATTTCTTCTAGTAAACGTTGTGCTTCTTGAGCCTGGGCACAAAACACCACCATGACTGAGAAATCGTTACGGTAACGTAATGCCGACTGAGCTATTAGCGCCGCATCCGCTGAACCAATCAGTCCCGAGTAGGTAAAGCGCTGCCCAGCCCGCGGAGCGGGTATGGGGGGTACTGGATTTAATGCATCAGACATCTGTGCTCATTATAGAATCAGGTATGGACTCAGGAAACCACTTAATTACAAAGTGCCATGCGCTCTTGCCCACGGCAGGGAGTGGGTCGCGTCTTGGGGGTGATCTACCTAAGCAGTTTCAGCAATTGGCTGGCAGGCCTATGCTGGCTTACGCAATTGAGGCATTTCTTCAGAGCGTTAATGTTGAATCTATTTGGGTCGGTGTTAGCCCTGGTTTTATTAATAACCCGATCTTAAAAAAGCTTGAACAAGGCAATAAGCCAATTCATTTTTTGCCTTCTGGCGGGCCTACTCGGCAAGAAACCGTTCGTAATACCTTGGCAAAAATACTGGAGTCTGGAGTTTCTGAAAATGACTGGGTGTTAGTTCATGATGCTGCCCGGCCAGGTATTACTTCTGAATTGATTGAAAAATTAATTCACGCAGTAAAAAAATCTCATGTTGGCGGTCTCTTGGCCATGCCGTTAGCAGACACCTTAAAACAGGCAGATTTAGATTCAACAATCGCCGGCAATTTGCCACATGCGGAAAAAACAATTCCTCGTGAACACTTATGGCAAGCCCAAACGCCACAAATGTTTCCTTTGAAAACCTTGCATGACGCATTAGTCGATGCTATTCGATTGGAGGCGGATGTCACAGACGAAGCAAGTGCCATGGAGTTAGTCGGATATAAGCCACTCCTCATTGAAGGTGCAACTCGGAATCTCAAGGTTACTCACCCAGCTGATTGGGATTTAATGCAAATATTGCTTCAGACAGCAGGTAAATAAAGATCATCCATGACTCAAATAACAAATCACATTCCTCAATTTCGCATTGGACAGGGCTATGACGTGCACGCACTTGTCCATGAGCGTAAGCTGATATTGGGTGGCGTACATGTCCCTTATGAAAAGGGACTTCTAGGGCATTCTGATGCAGATGCGTTGCTTCATGCCTTAACCGATGCGTTATTGGGTGCCGCTGGATTAAATGACATCGGTCAGCTATTTCCAGATACAGATCCCCAATTTAAAGATATGGATAGTCGAATCTTGCTACGAGCAGCTCTGCAAAAAGTACAGGCTGCTGGTTTCCAGATTGGAAACGTGGATGCAACCATTATTTGCCAGAAGCCAAAATTGGCAGAGTACTTGCCAGAGATGGTTAAAAACATTGCTGCAGATCTATCCGTCACCGCTAGTCATGTGAACTTAAAAGCAAAGACAAACGAATCTCTGGGGCATTTAGGTCGGGGAGAGGGTGTTGCGGTTCATGCAGTAGCCTTGCTATATAAAGCTTAAGCAAGATTTGATAATTATTTCTAGAGAAGAGTGGAGCAATTGATGGCACAGCCAATTGAGCAGGGCGCATTAGCGCAATTATTTACCGAGGCGAGATCACATAATTCCTGGCAATCAAAGCCCGTTAGTGATGAGCAATTAAAGCAAATTTATGAGGTTTTTAAATTTGCACCAACTTCAGTCAATTGCAATCCAGTAAAAATTCTCTTTGTGAAGAGCCCAGTCGAAAAAGCGCGTTTGGTAGATTGCGTCAATCCTGGAAATGTGGATAAAACGCGTAATGCTCCTGTCACTGCCATTATTGGCATGGATTTAGACTTTTATGAAAATTTGCCAAGCCTATTTCCCCATGTGGATGCCAAAAGCTGGTTTGTGGGCAAAGAAGGATTTATCGAATCAACGGCTTTTCGCAACTCTAGCTTGCAGGGGGCTTATTTAATTATGGCGGTGAGGGCGCTTGGCTTAGATTGTGGAGCCATGAGCGGCTTTGATGCGGATAAGGTGAATGCTGAGTTTTTCCCAAATGGCAGAGTAAAAGTGAACTTTTTACTCAATATTGGCTATGGCGATAGCGCTAGCCTGATGCCACGTCACCCCCGTCCATCCTTTGATGAGGCCTGCAAGATCCTCTAAAGCCCTAAGCATTGTAGAATTACGGTCTTTAGAGTGAAGTTTAAGCTTGGCAGTGTTTGCGGATATCGCGAGGATGGCGAAATTGGTAGACGCACCAGGTTTAGGTCCTGACGCCAGAAATGGTGTGGGGGTTCGAGTCCCCCTCCTCGCACCACAAGATTACTACTTGGCTTGGACTTCACATATCCTGATCTTCAATTAAGAGACGAGAATGGCTGTGCAAATAGAAAATTTAGGTTCTTTGGACCGCAGAATGACTTTGGAATTCGCTCGCGCTGATTTGGCTAAAGCACGTGAAGCTCGCTTAGCAAAAGTTGGCAAGACGATGAAAATGGCTGGATTTCGTCCAGGTAAGGTGCCAAAGAATTTAGTAGAAAAGCAGCACGGCATGCAAGTGGATTTCGAACTACAGTTCGATAAAGCTGCTGAACTCTTTTATGAGCAAAGTCAAAAAGAAGGACTTGCATTAGCAGGTCAACCACGTCTCGAGCCTAAGAGTGAATTAAATGCAGATAAAGTTGTTTTCGATGCGTTCTTTGAAGTTCTGCCAGAAGTCAAGATTGGCGATCTTAGTGGCGCTGAAGTGACTCGATATACAACGGATATTGGTGATGCAGAAATTGATCGCGCGTTAGACGTTTTGCGTAAGCAACAGGTTCACTATCATCCTCGTGGCCAAGCTGGCGCTCATGGTGATGGCGGTGCAAATATTGCTGCCCAAAATGGCGACCAGGCAGTAATCGATTTCGTTGGCAAGATTGACGGCGTTGAATTTGCTGGTGGTAAAGCAGAAAACTTTGAATATGTTTTAGGCGAAGGCCGCATGCTTCCTGAGTTCGAAGCTGCTACCTTGGGTTTAAAGGCTGGCGAGAGCAAATCTTTCCCGTTAAGCTTTCCTGCTGACTACCATGGTAAAGATGTTGCCGGTAAAACTGCAGAATTTACGATTACTGTGAAATCAGTTAATTGGCCGCATATGCCTGCTGTTGATGATGCTTTTGCATTGTCCTTGGGTGTCACTGAAGGCGGCGTTGCAAAAATGCGTGAAGAAGTAAAAGAAAATCTAGATCGCGAAGTAAAACGTCGTATTTCTTCATTGCTCAAAAACGAAGTCATGGAGAAGCTCAATTCATTATGTGAGTTTGATGCTCCTAAGTCTCTTGTAGCTTCTGAGCAAGAACGTTTGGTTGAAGGTGCCCGTCAAGACTTGATGCAGCGTGGCGTTCCAAATGCTAAGGATGCTCCTATTCCTCCGGAAATTTTCGCTGAGCAAGCGCTCAAGCGTGTTCGTTTGGGTTTAATCCTGAGTGAGCTGGTTAAAAAGAATAATTTGGCTGCTACTGCTGACCAAATCAAGGCTGAGATTGATGAGCAGGCTGCTACCTACGAAGATCCTAAAGAAGTTGTACGCTGGTTCTATAGCAATCCAAGTCGCTTAAAAGATATTGAGAACTTGGTGCTTGAAGACAATGTTATTAAGTACTTCACTTCACTTGCCAAGGTCAGCGATAAGCCGATAAGCTTTGAAGAATTAAGCAAGCTGAATTAATCCGTATTGTTGCCAACCATTACTTTATAAAGGCTTTCATCATGAATCATTTTCAATCTGAAAATTTAGAACCCAAGGGACTGGGTTTGGTTCCAATGGTGATTGAAACCTCTGGACGAGGTGAGCGTGCTTACGACATTTACTCGCGCCTCTTAAGGGAGCGCGTTGTTTTCTTGGTTGGTGAAGTCAACGATCAGACTGCCAATTTGGTAATTGCACAGCTCCTCTTTTTGGAAAGCGAAAATCCAGATAAAGAAATTTCTCTTTATATCAATTCTCCTGGTGGCTCTGTATCGGCGGGCTTGGCGATTTATGACACTATGCAATTTATTAAGCCACATGTTAGTACTTTGTGTATGGGTATGGCTGCCAGCATGGGTGCATTCTTATTGTGCGCAGGCGAAAAGGGCAAGCGTTATGCATTGCCAAATTCTCGCGTCATGATTCATCAGCCGTTAGGTGGAGCCCGTGGTCAGGCCTCAGATATTGAAATTCAAGCCCGTGAAATTTTGTATTTGCGCGAGCGCCTCAATAAGATCTTGGCTGATCGCACTGGTCAATCTATTGAAACTATTGCAAAAGATACGGATCGCGACAACTTTATGTCTGCTGATCAAGCGCGTGAATATGGCTTGATTGATAAAGTGATTGATAAGCGTCCTTAATTTATTCAAAAGAACTATAGGCAATCAACTTGAGCGATTCCAGCACAACTAATTCTGCAGACAAGGTTTTATATTGCTCGTTTTGTGGCAAGAGCCAGCATGAAGTTAAAAAACTGATTGCTGGTCCGTCTGTGTTTATTTGTGATGAGTGTATTGATCTTTGCACCGACATTATTCAAGAAGAGATTGCTAAACTGCCAAAAGAAGAGGGTGATGATGCACTACCGACGCCTCATCAGATTAGAGAAAATTTAGATCAATATGTGATTGGTCAAGATCATGCCAAGAAGACTCTTGCCGTAGCGGTCTACAACCATTACAAGCGTTTGCAATATTTGCCAAAACCGAAGAAGCAAAAGTTAGACAAGGATGGCAAACCGGTTGAGACGAGCGACAAGAAAGAATCAAAGTTACCCGCTAAAGCAATGGTTGATGGCGTTGAGTTGGCTAAGAGCAATATATTGCTGATTGGGCCAACTGGTTCCGGTAAAACGTTGTTAGCGCAAACCTTAGCTCGTATGCTCGATGTGCCATTTGTCATGGCGGATGCCACAACCTTGACAGAGGCTGGTTATGTTGGCGAGGACGTAGAGAACATCATTCAAAAGCTTTTGCAGGCCTGCGATTACAACGTTGAAAAAGCACAGCGTGGCATCGTGTATATCGATGAGATTGATAAGATTTCCAGAAAATCTGATAATCCCTCAATTACCCGCGACGTATCTGGCGAAGGTGTCCAGCAGGCTCTGTTGAAGTTGGTTGAGGGAACGATGGCTTCTGTACCTCCACAAGGTGGGCGCAAGCATCCTAATCAAGATTTTTTACAGGTTGATACAACCAATATCCTATTCATTTGTGGTGGCGCTTTTGATGGCTTGGAAAAGGTCATTCAGCAACGTACGGCAAAAACCGGTATTGGCTTTAATGCCTCTGTACCCGGTAAAGACGATAGGGGTGTAAGCGATCTTCTGATCGAGGTTGAGCCAGAGGATCTGATTAAGTTTGGATTAATCCCAGAGCTGATTGGTCGTTTACCGGTTGTGGCAACACTTGCGCAATTGGATGAGACGGCATTGATTCAAATTCTGACCGAGCCTAAAAATGCCCTGGTAAAGCAATATCAAGCATTGCTGACCATGGAAGGCGCTGAACTAGAGGTTCGTGAAGCTGCTTTATCTGCCATTGCCAAGAAGGCCATTGCACGTAAAACTGGAGCGCGCGGATTGAGGTCTATTCTTGAAGGCTCACTCACAGACGTCATGTATGACCTGCCATCATTAAAAAATGTGCAAAAGGTCGTAATAGACGAAAGCAGTATTGCGGAGGGAGGTAAGCCTTTGCTGGTCTATAAGCAGGGTGAAGAGTCGGATTTACCTAAAAAAGCCTAATTTCTAAGGGTTTTCTCTCTTTTTTGGGCATAAATGTCCATTTTTTGTACTTTTCCCCCTTGTTTTTTCAAAAGCGCCACCCATATAGGTAGTATGCTACTCATAAATAATGTCTCTATATAGTGGCTATGTCACTTTTGAAGACTGATGAGGATTGATTACTTTGGAGGATTTGCCTTATGCCTGGCCACTTATTACTACCCTCTGAACCCATTCAACTACCTTTACTCCCGCTACGGGACGTAGTTGTCTTCCCCCATATGGTGATTCCCTTATTTGTGGGGCGCCCTAAATCTATTAAAGCTCTAGAGGCAGCCATGGAAACGGGCAAAAATGTCCTTTTAGTGGCTCAAAAAGCAGCCGCCAAGGATGAGCCTGCTATTGAGGATCTCTATGAAGTTGGTTGTATTGCTAACATTCTTCAGATGCTCAAGTTGCCAGATGGCACTGTCAAAGTATTGGTTGAGGGTGTGCAGCGTGCTGAAGTTAGTCAGATTGAAGACAGCATGGGGTACTTTAATTGCGAGGCGACGCCAACAGCGATGAATGCGCTGGATGCTCACGAAACCGAAGCATTACGTCGCGCGATCATGGCTCAGTTTGATCAATACGTAAAGCTGAACAAGAAAGTCCCTCAAGAAATTTTGTCTTCTCTTGGCGGAATTGATGACCCAAGTCGTTTGGCAGATACCATCTGCGCACATTTACCAGTAAAGCTCGAGCAAAAGCAGCGCTTGTTAGAGATGACTGATGTTGTTCAGCGCTTGGAAAGCCTGTTGGCAGATCTCGAAAGTGAGATTGATATCTTGCAGGTTGAGAAGCGTATTCGTGGTCGCGTTAAACGCCAGATGGAAAAGAGCCAACGTGAATATTACCTGAATGAACAAGTGAAGGCAATTCAGAAAGAGCTCGGGGAAGGTGAAGAGGGTGCTGATTTAGAGGAACTTGAGAAGCGCATTAAAGCAGCGCGCATGCCCAAGGAGGCATTGAAAAAAGCAGAGTCTGAACTTAAAAAACTCAAACTCATGTCACCGATGTCGGCTGAAGCCACTGTCATTAGGAACTTTATTGATACCTTAGTAAATCTTCCATGGAAGAAAAAAACAAAGATCAATAACGACTTAACCAATGCAGAAAAAGTGTTGGATGAAGATCATTACGGCTTGGATAAGGTTAAAGAACGTATTCTGGAATATCTTGCTGTTCAGCAGCGCGTAGATCGCGTCAAGGCGCCTATTCTTTGCTTGGTGGGGCCTCCTGGTGTTGGTAAGACTTCTTTGGGTCAATCTATTGCTAGGGCAACCAATCGCAAATTTGTACGCATGGCCTTAGGTGGTGTACGCGACGAATCTGAGATCCGTGGCCATCGCCGCACTTACATTGGATCTATGCCGGGCAAGATCTTAACGAGCCTCACTAAGGTAGGTGTACGCAATCCTTTATTCCTGCTTGATGAGGTTGACAAAATGGGTATGGATTTCCGTGGGGATCCTGCTAGCGCTCTATTGGAGGTTTTGGATCCAGAGCAAAACCATACTTTTCAGGATCATTATGTAGAGGTTGATTTTGATTTGTCTGATGTAATGTTTGTTGCAACATCAAACTCTTTAAATATTCCTGGACCATTACTTGACCGCTTAGAGATTATTCGTTTGGCAGGCTATACCGAGGATGAAAAAACCAGTATCGCTATTAACTATCTGATTCCAAAGCAAATCAAAAATAATGGTTTAAAAAAGGATGAATTAAAAATTGAGGACAGTGCAGTTCGTAGCATGATCCGTTATTACACTCGTGAGGCTGGTGTCCGATCCCTTGAGCGTGAAATTAGCAAGATTTGTCGTAAGGTAGTTAAGTTATTGCTTCTCAAAAAAGAAGCTGCTCCCATTGTTGTCAATGCAGATAATCTTGAGAAATTCCTCTCAGTTCGTATGTATGACTTTGGTTTGGCCGGTAAAGAGAATCAAGTTGGTCAAGTCACCGGCTTAGCTTGGACCGAAGTTGGCGGAGATCTGCTAACGATTGAGGCAGCAGTGATGCCGGGTAAGGGCGTCATCACACGCACCGGTTCTATTGGTGATGTCATGAAAGAGTCCGTTGAAGCAGCTCGCACTGTTGTCAGATCTAGATCTCGACGTCTTGGAATTGCTGACGAATCTTTTGAAAAGAAGGACATTCATATTCACTTCCCGGATGGAGCTACACCCAAAGATGGTCCTTCAGCAGGCATTGCCATCACAACGGCTTTGGTTTCTGTTTTGACTGGCATTCCGATTCGTTCAGACGTTGCAATGACAGGTGAAATTACTTTGCGTGGTGAGGTATTGCCTATCGGTGGTCTCAAGGAGAAACTTTTAGCAGCCCATCGCGGTGGAATTAAGCTTGCTTTAATTCCAGAGGAGAATGCCAAGGATTTGATCGATATTCCTGACAATGTAAAAAATGCCATTGAGATTGTTCCGGTACGCTGGATCGATAAGGTGTTGGAACTAGCGTTAGAGCGTATGCCCGAAGCTTTACCGGATCCCACTCCAGAAGAATTGGCTAAGAAGGCTGCTGAAGCCAGCAAAGCCAATGAAAAGGTTTCCTCGAGCGAGGTGCTAAAGCATTAACAATTGTGGGGTTTACCGTCTTTTTTGATGCGCTCATTGATCAAAACTGACGGAATCCCACCTCTCTTTTTGCTATTAGGTTACAATCTCATCTGTAATATTTTGGGGCGCTTAGCTCAGCTGGTAGAGCGTCTGCCTTACACGCAGAATGTCGGGAGTTCGAGCCTCTCAGCGCCCACCAAATATTCACATCTCTTACGCCTGTTTCCTGGCAATCCCTAGTTACTTTCCAGCGTCCTAGTAAACTAGCGGGATTCATATTTAATACTAGCGAATCCATTCATGTTTGACACCATCCGTAAGCACCAGAAGTTGATGCAATTCGCATTAATGTTGGTTATTGTTCCTTCTTTCGCATTTTTTGGTATATCCAGCTATTCCGGTTTTTTGGATAAAGAAACCGACTTAGTGAAGGTCAATGGGAAACCAATTACAGCTCAAGAGGTAGAAGCAGCTGCTAAGCGTCAGGCAGAGCGTGCCGGTGGAAATATTCAAATTGCTCAAAGCCTACAATTTCGTCAGGCCGTATTAAATGAACTCTTACAACAACGTATTCTGGGATTTGCAGTAACAAACTTGCGTCTTCAGGTTGGTAAAGAGGCTTTGATTCAGAGTTTGCAAAATATCCCACAAATCAGAGCGCTCTATAGGCCTGATGGTGGTTTTGATGACGCCCGATTCAAGCAACTTCTCTCAAACAATGGTTTGAACGAAGAGCAGTTTTATGCAAGCCAAGCATTTGATTTAAAAATTAGCCAACTTCTGAATTCTGTTGCTAGAACTGAGTTAGCCAGCCCTAAAATTTCAGAAATTGTTTCTACGCTTTATGAGACTGAGCGACAGATTCAGGCTTTGCAATTTGATGCCAAAGATTACCTCTCAAAAGTAAATCCTACCCAGGAAGTACTTCAGGCATTTTATGAAGCAAATTCAAAACTATTTGTTAGTCCAGAATTCATTGATGTCGAATACCTTGTTCTGAAGGCAGATCCCAAAGAGGATGCTAAGGTTTTTAGTGAAAAGGCAGATCAATTTGCCAATCTTACTTATGACCAGTCCGATAGCCTGAAGCCAGCTGCTGATAAGTTGAAGTTGACTATTCAAACGCAAAAAGGACTTACAAGAGCGGGTACGAATTCCTCTAAAGATCACCCACTCGAAAATCCAAAAGTATTGCAGTCTCTATTTGGTGATGAGGCAGTAAAAAATAAACGTAATATTGAAGCTGTACAAACCTCGCCTGGTGTTTTTGTATCCGCTCGCGTGGTGATCTTCCATCCAGCGCAAACCCTGCCTTACAAGGAGGTTGCCTCTGAAGTAAAGCGTCAAGTTAGCCAGCGTTTAGCAGAAAAATTAGCGCTTGCTGCTGCATCCGATCGATACACCGCCTTGCAGAAGGATCCTAAGAGTACCGTTGGGTTCGCTAGCCCAGTGTGGATCTCTCGTAATAAGCCAGCCAATTTAATAGGCTCAGCCCTCGATGATGTGATGTCAACAAATCCTGATAAATTACCTGCTGTTGTTTCGGTTGCAATTCCCGGAGTTGGAGCCACCTTATACCGTGTTGATCAAGTCCGCCAGCCCGCTGGTAGTGATACTAAGATCCATAAGGCGCAAGCAGCACAAATACAGGCTTTAGCTGCCCAATCTGAGTTTGCCGGCTTTATGTCTTTCTGGCGAGATGCAGCTAGTGTCAAGACAATCAATCCTTTAAAACCAGCACCATCCGGTACTGGTAGTTAAATCTCTTTACTTGCTGGGATTAGTTTTTAACAAATATTGGTAGGGCCTCATGGCGCCCCGGACATTATTAAATAGTAGGGCTTGCGCCTTCTCATTCGGGTGAATATTGTCGGCCTGGAATAAGTCTCTTTGAGCGGCAAGTCCTTGCATAAAAAATGGTAGCAGCTCTATATTTTCCTGCTTTGCTAACTTTGGAAATATCTCTTTAAATCTTTTTGTATATTCCTGTCCATAGTTTGGAGGAATTTGAATCCCAAAAAGTAAAACCTTCGCTCCAGATTGTTTGCTCAATTGAATCATTTTGCGCAGATTCTTTTCGGTTTCATCAATCGAAAGTCCCCGTAATGCATCGTTTGCTCCAAGCTCTAACAATACTAGTGCGGGCTTTTTTTGTTGTAGCAGTGAAGGTAATCTTGTTAGCCCGCCTGAGGTCGTCTCACCGCTAATGCTGGCGTTAAATACAGACCAGGAGCTCCCTTGTTTTTGAAGCTGCTCCTCCAGAAGTCTTACCCAGCCAGAGCCACGAGTCAGGCCATATTCCGCTGATAGGCTGTCACCCATTACCAAGATAGTTGTACTAGCATGGACTGATGTGACAATGCTGAATAACAGGCAAAATAGACCTGCGGTAACTGATTTTCTGTATAAGAAGCCTTGCCAATAGTTTTTCATCATCTTTTTAGAATGCCTGCATCCATCCATATGAGCCACTTAGTAAAAGTTCTTAGTGCAAATCACCTTGGTAAAACCGTCACCACCAGTGATGGTGTATTAACTATTTTGCACGACATTTGTTTTGAGCTGCTCCAGGGTGAGAGTGTTGCCATTACCGGTTCATCTGGTTCGGGTAAGAGTACATTATTAAGCCTGTTGGCGGGGTTGGATACCCCAACGAGTGGAAATGTTCAGTTAATGGATCATGAACTCAGTCTTATGGATGAGGATGGTAGAGCCGCATTAAGATCGTTGCATGTGGGTTTTGTATTTCAATCGTTTCAGCTCCTGCCGCACCTTACTGCCCTTGAAAATGTGATGCTTCCAGCTGAGCTTAAGGGATCAACGAGCGCTAATGAAGATGCTAGATATTGGCTTGAAAAAGTAGGGCTATCAGACCGTTTAAAGCACTTTCCTAGAACACTTTCAGGAGGTGAGCAGCAACGGGTTGCATTGGCGCGCGCATTTATTAATCAGCCTGCCGTCTTATTTGCTGATGAGCCGACTGGTAGCCTTGATGAAGCCAGCGGGAATAGGGTGATTGACCTGCTTTTTGACCTAAATAGGGCCAATCATTCAACCTTAATTTTAGTCACCCACGATCCAGCCCTAGCCAGTCGGTGTCAGCGGCAGCTTCACCTTCAGGGCGGCCGATTGTTATAGGCAAAACCTTATAATCTAGGGATGTCATTTTTCCACTTTTTGCCCGGCGCTGACGCGCTTTCCCCATTCCGCCAACAAAGACTTTTGGCCTTATTAGTGGCACAAGGTATTGAGCTTGACTCTATTGAGGCTCAGTACATCCACTTCATCTGGTCTGATGCGCAGCTAAGCCCTCAGAATCAAGAAGTTCTTGCAAACTTGTTGACGTACGGTCAGCTCTTTATTTCAAAATTGCATCAAGGTAAATCATGGTTTGGCCTTGGGTCAGGTGATATGCAGGGCGCTATTGTGATCCCTCGCCTCGGGACCGTTTCCCCATGGGCAAGTAAGGCTACGGATATCGCTCAGCAATGTGGATTGGATATTCTGCGAATTGAACGTGGCATTCAGTTTGCCTGGAAGAGTAAAAAAGCTTTGAGTCCCCAGCAGTTGCAATTAGTTTTGGCTGCAGTTCATGATCGCATGACTGAAGTAGTGATTGATTCTATTGAATCTGCTAATGCTCTCTACCAAACTTTGGAGGATCGTCCCTTAAGCCGTATTCCGGTTCTTTCTGAGGGGCGTAGTGCTTTAGAAAAAGCCAATCAAGAATTAGGCTTAGCCCTATCTGATGATGAGGTCACTTATCTGGCAGAAAATTTTATCCGCCTTAGGCGCAATCCTAGCGATGTAGAACTCATCATGTTTGCGCAAGCCAACAGTGAACATTGTCGTCATAAGATTTTCAACTCCAGCTGGACAATTGATGGTGATGATCAAGAACGTTCCTTATTTGCCATGATTCGCAATACCCATCAGTTGCAGCCAGAGGGTACGATCGTTGCCTACTCCGACAACTCTGCCGTGATGGTGGGTTGTGAATCAGAAACCTGGGCACCTCAGGGTCCGCATCAACAATACGCGAAAGATACGCGTTTAGTCCATACCTTAATGAAGGTCGAGACACACAATCATCCAACAGCAATCGCTCCATTTCCTGGTGCCTCTACCGGTGCTGGCGGAGAAATTCGTGATGAGGGTGCCACTGGTATTGGTGGGCGTCCTAAAGCGGGCTTAACAGGCTTTTCTGTATCCAATCTCAACATCCCTGGAACTGACTTTCCATGGGAGTCTGAGAAATATGGCAAGCCCGAACGGATTGCTACACCGCTACAAATCATGATTGATGGGCCGCTAGGCGGAGCTGCTTTTAATAATGAATTTGGTAGGCCGATCTTAGGTGGATATTTCCGGGTCTTTGAGCAAACCCTAGACGGCACCCGTCGTGGATACCATAAGCCCATCATGATTGCCGGCGGTATCGGTAGCATCGACGCCATTCATACCGAGAAAAAAGCAATTCAATCTGGACACCTTTTAATTCAACTGGGTGGACCTGGTATGCGTATTGGTATGGGGGGTGCAACGGGCAGTTCTGTTGCCACCGGTACTAATACAGCGGACTTAGATTTCGATTCGGTCCAACGCGGTAATCCAGAAATGGAGCGACGTGCACAGGAAGTGATCAATGCCTGTCGCGCACTCGGTGAGAAAAATCCGATTGTGTCGATCCATGATGTTGGAGCTGGCGGACTTTCTAATGCTTTCCCTGAGCTCGCTGATGGAGCGGGTCTAGGGGCTAAATTTAAGCTGCGTAGTATTCCCCTTGAAGAGAGCGGCATGAGCCCTGCCGAGATCTGGTGCAACGAATCTCAAGAGCGCTATGTATTGGCAATCGAAGCCAAAGATCTAAATTTATTCAAATCTTTTTGTGAGCGAGAGCGCTGTCCATTTGCAGTAGTAGGTGAGGCAAGCAGTGAACGTCAATTACAGTTAGTTGATTCTAAGCAAGCCGAGGGTGTAGATGAAGCATTACCTATCGACATGCCGATGGAAGTATTGCTTGGTAAGCCTCCGCGTATGCATCGCGATGTTCAGCGCGTTCCCCAGAAATTTGTAGAGCTTGATGTGACGGATGCCGATCTTGCTCAATCGATTGCTTGGGTTCTACAACAACCTACTGTTGCTAGCAAATCATTCTTAATCACTATCGGCGATAGAACGGTTGGTGGTCTTAATGCTCGCGATCAATTTGTCGGACCATGGCAAGTACCAGTTGCAGACTGTGCTGTCACCTTAATGGATTACAAAGGTTACCGTGGTGAAGCAATGTCCATGGGCGAAAGAACTCCATTGGCTGTAATTGATGCTCCAGCTGCGGCCCGCATGGCTGTTGGTGAGGCGCTTACAAATTTATTGGCGGCAGATATTCGCCGGCTTGAGGGCGTGAAGTTATCTGCAAACTGGATGGCGGCTTGTGGAGCGCCCGGCGAAGATGCAAAGTTGTATGACTCAGTTAAGGCGGTTGGAATGGAATTGTGTCCCGCTTTAGGGATTTCAATTCCAGTGGGTAAAGATTCGTTGTCTATGGCGACTGAATGGCGCGATGAAGGGGATGCTAAAAAGGTGGTTTCACCTGTTTCACTCATCATATCTGCATTTTCTTCTGTACAAGATGTACGCAAGACGGCGACCCCATTACTGAAACTCAAAAATCAAGATGGATCTGCATTAGAAACAGAGTTAATTTTGATTGACTTGGGTCGCGGCAAGAATCGTATGGCTGGAAGTATTTTGGCTCAGGTTCTCGGTCAATCAGGCAAAGTTTCTCCTGACTTGGATCACCCAGAGGATCTTAAGTCCCTAGCTGCCGCCATTATTGAGCTTCGCCAAGAAAATAAATTACTCGCCTACCATGATCGTTCTGATGGTGGCTTGTTAGCTTGTGTTGCAGAAATGGCCTTCGCATCTCATACAGGTATTTCTATTAATGTCGACATGATTGCAGTCTATGCTGGTCATGAGCCAGACCATGGCGATGCTAAGAACTGGGCGCAACAAGTATCTGGCCTACGCCATGAGCAAACTATGCGCGCTTTATTTAATGAAGAGCTTGGAGCAGTTATTCAAGTTCGTAGAGAAGATCGTGATGCTGTTTTCGCAATTTTGCGTAAATTGAATCTAAGCGCCCATAGTCATGTCATTGGAAAACCAAACTCCAATGGTCGCATTGAGATCTGGCGTGATGCTAAAAATATCTTTGCAGAACCACGCGAAATCTTGCAGAAAATGTGGACCAATACCAGCTATCAAATAGCGCGTTTGCGTGATAACCCAGCATGTGCTGACTCTGAATTCGGTTTGCTGGATAACTTATCCGATCCTGGAATGTCCCCACAGTTGACATTTGATCCTGCGGACGATGTGGCAGCACCGTTTATTGCAAAGTCTTCTAGGCCAAAAGTAGCTATTTTGCGTGAGCAGGGTGTTAATTCCCACGTTGAAATGGCCTACGCCGTAAATTGGGCTGGCTTTGATAGTTTTGACGTTCATATGTCAGACCTACTGAGCGGTAAAGCAAAGTTAAATGATTTCCGCGGACTCATTGCTTGCGGCGGATTTAGTTATGGGGACGTCCTTGGCGCAGGCGAGGGTTGGGCTAAAACCATTCTCTTTAATCAACAGTTACGTGATCAATTCTCATCATTCTTTACTCGCCAAGATAGTTTTGCTCTAGGCGTATGCAATGGCTGTCAGATGATGAGCAATCTTGCAGGCATTATTCCGGGCGCAGAGGCTTGGCCTAAATTTACACGCAATCAATCTGAGCAATACGAAGCCCGCTTAGTGATGGCAGAGGTATTGCATTCACCCTCTATCTTTACTGAAGGCATGGAAGGTAGTCAACTGCCGATCGCAATTGCACATGGAGAGGGTTTTGCTAATTTCAGCCAACAGGGCAACCTTGATCAAATTACTAAGCAGGGATTGGCTGCAGTACGCTTCGTTGATCACCAGGGCAATCCGACCGAAACCTATCCGATGAATCCAAATGGATCTCCAGGTGGTTTAACCGGAGTGACAACTCCTGATGGACGTTTTACCGTGATGATGCCCCATCCCGAGCGCGTATTTAGATCTGCTCAGATGAGTTGGTGTCCTCCTGAGTGGCTAGAAATTCCAGATGGTGCTAGCCCCTGGTTACGTTTATTCCGTAATGCACATCGTTGGGCAAAATGATTCCTCATTGATGATGTTGATGGAGCCAGTAACCTTTTCAGAAAGTGGCGGTGTCCGTTACCTCCACTTTGGATCTGAGTTGATACAGGGGGCGATGCGTATTCGCGACCCTGATGAAATATATCTTGAATACAACCAACAAATGATGGCTTGGCTTTTGTTTTTAGAAACCAAGCCTGGCATGAAGATTGCGCAATTGGGTTTAGGAACCGGAGCATTGACGAAGTTCCAGCATCGTTATTGCCCGGCAGTCAAAACAACGGTTATTGAACTAAATCCTGCAGTGATTGTTGCTGCTAGATCTATGTTCTTTACTCCTAATGATGATCGTAGGCTTGAGACCCTGCAAATAGATGCTAAAACATTTGTTAATGCAAGCAAAAATAAGAAGCAGTTTGATGCAGTTCAGGTTGATTTATACGATGCAATTTGTGATGGCCCTGCAGCAAGCTCCTTAGATTTTTATAAAGGTTGTTATGACATTCTCAAGGAGCCTGGCGTGATGACAGTGAACTTGTTTTCACGTCATAAAAGCCTTGATATTAATCTCCAGAATATTTGCGAAGCTTTTGGTAACCGCGTTTTATTGTTTCCAGAGTCTCATGACTGCAATATTGTGGCAATTGCTTTCAAGGGCCCGAAATTAGAGGCTGAATGGAAGGATGTTTCTAAACGCGCCAAACTCATTTTAGAAAAGACCGGTCTACCTACCAACAAGTGGGTTTCGGGCATTAGTCGTGAAAATGCTCGGCAGGAAAATAAGCTTTCAATTTAAAAGTGTCTGATAACAATAAAAAAGGCGATCATCCGATCGCCTTTTTTAATCCCAGCTGGATGAGCTAGGTTTTGTTGCAATTACACAGTTACCGTATCTGCTACATCGCTAAATGATTTGATCTTATCAAAGCTCATGTATTTATAAACATCGCCAGCCTTAGCGTCGAGTGCTTTTACTTGTTCTAAGTACTCGCTCGGAGTTGGTAAGCGACCCAGGAGTGCGGCAACAGAGGCCAACTCAGCGGATGCCAAATAAACACGCGTATCGATACCTAAGCGGTTGGGGAAGTTTCGTGTAGAAGTTGATACTGCCGTAGAGCCCTTACGAATCTGCGCTTGATTACCCATGCAGAGAGAGCAGCCAGGGCTTTCCATACGAGCACCTGCGGCACCTAACATACCGTAATAACCTTCTTCCATGAGAACCATTGCATCCATCTTGGTTGGGGGAGCAACCCATAAACGGGTAGGCATATCTTTCTTACCTTGCAATACTTGCCCAGCTGCACGGAAATGACCAATGTTGGTCATGCATGAGCCAATAAAGACTTCATCAATCTTATCGCCCGCGACTTCAGATAATACTTTTACATCATCTGGGTCATTAGGACATGCAAGAATTGGTTCTTTAATCTCATCAATGTTGATTTCAATGATCTCAGCATAGTCAGCGTTCGCATCTGCTTTGAGAAGTTGTGGGTTTGCAATCCAAGCTTCCATGGCTTTGATGCGACGGCCTAGAGTGCGCTTATCTTCGTAACCATTTGCAATCATCCACTTCATGAGGGTGATATTGGATTGCATGTACTCAATAATCGGCTCTTTGTTCAGATGAACAGTACAACCACCTGCTGAACGCTCAGCAGAAGCATCAGACAACTCAAATGCCTGTTCAACCTTCAGATCAGGTAAGCCTTCGATTTCTAGGATGCGGCCAGAGAAAATATTCTTCTTGCCCTGTTTCTCAACAGTAAGCAAACCTTTCTTGATTGCGTATAAAGGGATTGCATTTACTAAGTCACGCAATGTAATGCCAGGCTGCATCTTGCCTTTAAAGCGAACCAGTACAGACTCAGGCATATCTAAAGGCATTACGCCGGTAGCCGCCGCAAAGGCAACCAAGCCTGAGCCAGCAGGGAAGGAGATTCCAATAGGGAAGCGAGTATGGCTATCGCCACCTGTACCGCAGGTATCCGGCAGAAGTAAACGGTTCAACCAGCTATGAATTACGCCATCACCTGGACGCAATGCCACGCCACCACGATTGGTCATGAATGGCGGCAATTCGTGTTGAGTGCGAATGTCTACTGGCTTTGGATAAGCAGAGGTATGGCAGAAAGACTGCATGACCAAATCAGAAGAGAAGCCTAAGCAAGCCAAGTCCTTTAATTCATCACGGGTCATTGGGCCAGTAGTATCTTGTGAGCCTACTGTAGTCATGTGTGGTTCACAGTAGGTTCCAGGGCGCACGCCTTGACCTTCTGGCAAGCCGCATGCGCGACCAACCATCTTCTGCGCCAAACTGAAACCTTTTTTGTTATCAGGCGGGCTTACTGGGAGGCGGAACTCAGTGGAAGCGGGCAGGCCAAGGGCTGCACGTGCTTTTGCTGTTAGGCCACGTCCAACGATCAATGGAATACGGCCGCCAGCACGAACTTCATCCAAGATCACAGGTGATTTCAGGGTAAAGCTGGTGATTTCGCTACCGTTTTTAAATACTTTTCCTTCGTATGGGCGTAATTCAATTTCATCGCCCATATTCATTTGGGATACATCCAATTCGATTGGCAATGCTCCAGAGTCTTCCATGGTATTGAAGAAGATTGGAGCAATGTTCGTACCCAGACAGACCCCGCCAAAACGCTTATTTGGTACAAATGGAATATCTTGTCCTGTCCACCAGAGAACAGAGTTGGTGGCAGATTTACGGGAGGATCCAGTACCAACAACGTCTCCTACATAAGCAATCTGATTGCCTTTTTTCTGGAGAGCAGCAATTTGCTTCATTGGGCCACGTACACCAGACTCATCTGGTTCGATGCCGGGACGTGGATTCTTGAGCATGATGGTGGCATGCAAAGGAATGTCCGGACGGCTCCATGCATCTGGTGCAGGTGAAAGGTCATCTGTATTGGTCTCGCCAGTAACCTTAAAGGCCGTGAGCTTCATGCTTTCTGGAACAGCAGGGCGGCTAGTAAACCACTCAGCATTAGCCCAGCTCTGCATTACAGTCTTGGCGTTAGCGTTCCCTTTTTCAGCAAGCTCCTGAACGTCATTGAAGTAATCAAACATCAAAAGCGTTTTCTTGAGGGCCTCAGCAGCAACAGGACCACATTCAGCATCCGTTAATAGCTCAACTAAGGGCTTGATGTTGTAACCACCGAGCATGGTGCCAAGCAATTCAGTTGCTTTAATGCGGGAAATTAAAGGGGATTTCTCAGTGCCTTTTGCAATGGCGTCTAAAAATTCTGCTTTTACCTTAGCTGCATCATCTACACCGGCAGGGACACGGTTCGTAATGAGTTCTACTAGCTCAGCTTCTTTTCCAGCTGGCGGGCTTTTTAATAACTTTACTAATTCAGCAGTCTGATCCTTGGTTAAAGGAAGGGCAGGAATTCCAAGGGCTGCACGTTCGGCGACTTGGGCGTTATAGGCTTCTAACATGGTGTTTCCTATGAGGTAAAAGTGATCAATAGAAAGGCCAAAAGGGTGTTTTCACCCAATTTCCTTAATTATAGTTACTAAATTAAGTCTTATATAAGAGTTTAAACCCTAAGCATTTATTAGTCCCTTAGGATATTGAGAAAACCGAGATTTTTCCAGTTTTTATGGACTTAATCTAACTAAAGAGCCCTTAAACGACTTGCTCATCCTTTAATGCCCAAACCAGAGCGATTACCCAGCCAATGAGAGACCAGCCAAGGAATAGGTTTAAGGCAAATATTGCCCCCGTATTAGCCCTTTTTCTGTTGAAAGCAATGGCAAAAGGAAGGAAATAAAAGAGGGAGAGAACGGTGATGAGGATGGTGAATAAAAGGCGCATTTGGGTCTAAAAGGGCAGATTAGATAGCTGGAGTTCTCATATTAACGATTTTCAATTTCCCGCCAGAGTTATTCGTGTCGTTATAATTACTTTTTCCAACAGAGCTTAAGCGATGACCAAATACGTTTTTGTCACTGGTGGTGTGGTTTCTTCTTTAGGGAAAGGAATCGCAGCTGCCTCGCTTGCCGCGATTCTCGAATCCCGCGGCCTGAAAGTCACCCTCCTAAAATTAGACCCCTATATCAACGTCGATCCGGGCACTATGAGCCCGCTTCAGCATGGGGAAGTTTTTGTTACTGAAGATGGCGCTGAAACTGACTTAGATTTAGGTCACTATGAGCGCTTTGTTTCCGCGAAAATGCGTAAGAGTAATAACTTCACTACTGGACAGATTTATGAATCTGTTATCAGTAAGGAACGTCGCGGAGAGTATCTTGGAAAGACTGTTCAAGTTATTCCACATATTACAAATGAAATTCAAGCTTTTGTTGAGCGAGGCGCTAAGGCCAGTCATGACGGTCAGGCCGATGTCGCCATTTGCGAAATTGGTGGAACCGTTGGTGACATCGAGTCGCTACCATTTTTAGAGGCAGCTAGACAAATGAGTCTACGTCTTCCCCCTCATAGCTGCGCCTTTGTCCATCTGACTCTCGTCCCTTTTATTAGTAGCGCAGGTGAGCTTAAAACTAAGCCAACTCAGCATTCAGTTCAGAAATTGCGTGAGATCGGCATCATGCCGACTGTTTTGTTATGCAGAGCAGATCGTCCCATTCCAGAAGATGAGCGCGCAAAAATTTCGCTCTTTTCTAATGTCAGGGAAGAAGCTGTTATTTCAGTTTGGGATGTGGATACGATTTACAAAATTCCAGAAATGCTTCATGCACAAGGCATGGACGACCTGATTTGTCGTGAGCTGCAAATAAATGCTGAGCCTGCAGATTTGTCTGTATGGGCAAACCTGGTTTACGAAATGGCCAATCCTCAGCATGAAGTTACTATCGGGATGGTGGGTAAGTATGTTGAGCTTACTGAATCCTACAAGTCTCTGATTGAAGCATTGCGCCATGCTGGAATACATACTCGCACTAAAGTCAATATCAACTACATTGACTCAGAAGTGATTGAAAAAGACGGTGTAGATTGCCTAACAAATCTTGATGCAATTCTTGTGCCTGGCGGCTTCGGGAAACGGGGAACAGAAGGGAAAATTTCTGCTATCCGCTATGCTCGCGAAAATAACGTCCCATACCTTGGCATTTGTCTTGGAATGCAACTGGCAATTATTGAGTTTGCAAGGCACGTTGCCAACATTGCGCAAGCAAATAGTACCGAGTTTGATCCTGAAACCAACAATCCAGTGGTCGCGCTCATTACAGAGTGGCTTGATAGAGAAGGGCGTGTTGAGAAGCGAACTAATGATTCTGATCTCGGGGGCACTATGCGCCTAGGATCGCAACGTTGTCCTGTGAAACAGGGAACATTGGCACATCGAATTTATGGCGATGAAGTGAACGAGCGTCATCGCCATCGTTACGAAGTAAACAATACATACGTTCCCAGGCTAGAGCAATCGGGATTAATTATTTCTGCTAGAACGCCGAATGAGTCATTGCCTGAAATGATGGAGTTGCCTGACTCCATGCATCCTTGGTTCTTTGGGGTGCAGTTCCACCCTGAATTTACCTCTACGCCACGCGATGGTCACCCCTTATTCTCCGCCTTCATCAGTGCGGCCCTTGAGCATCAAACTCTTGCATTAAAGCAAGTTGCGTAAAGAGAATATATGAGTACATTTAAGCTCTGTGGGTTTGATGTTGGTTTGCATCATCGCTTCTTTCTCATTGCTGGTACCTGTGTCATTGAGTCTGAGCAGTCGGCTATTGATGTTGCTGGCCAATTAAAGGAAGTTACTTCCTCACTAAACATTCCGTTTATCTACAAATCCTCTTTTGACAAAGCCAACCGCTCTTCGGGCACTTCTTTTAGAGGTCTTGGAATGGATAGGGGGCTTGAAATCTTGGCTAAAGTCAAAAAGCAAATAGGCGTTCCTATTTTGACGGACGTGCATGATATTAGCGAGATTAAGTCTGTCTCTGAGGTGGTTGACGTGATGCAAACTCCGGCTTTTCTTTGTCGCCAAACAGACTTTATTCGTGCTTGTGCGCAAAGCGGAAAACCAGTGAACTTCAAAAAAGGGCAATTTCTTTCCCCACAAGAAATGCTTAATGTTATTGAAAAGGCACGGGTTGCTGCAGCTGAGAAAAATCTGCCGGACCAGTTTATGGTCTGCGAGCGCGGCGCCTCATTTGGTTATAACAATCTCGTATCGGATATGAGAAGTCTAGCCATTTTGCGGGAATCTCAAGCACCTGTGGTATTTGATGCTACTCATTCAGTCCAGTTGCCAGGTGGTCAAGGCAATTCAAGTGGTGGTCAGCGCGAGTTTGTCCCTGTGTTGGCTAGAGCTGCAGTAGCTGTTGGTGTGAGTGGCTTGTTTATGGAAACTCACCCAGATCCTGCAAAGGCACTCTCCGATGGTCCCAATGCGGTGCCGTTAAACCGAATGAAAGAATTGCTTGAGTCACTTGTTGCGATCGATTCGGTTGTTAAGAAAAGTGGTTCATTTCTAGAAGATAGTTTTAAGTAATTTATTAAATAGAGTAGGTTTAATTAACCCAATTTCAAATTGTTTTAAGGAGAAGGTGCATGAGCGCCATTGTTGACATCATCGGTAGAGAAGTTTTAGATTCACGCGGCAACCCAACTGTAGAGTGCGACGTATTGCTTGAATCGGGCGTAATGGGTCGCGCTGCAGTTCCATCAGGTGCCTCTACAGGCTCTCGTGAGGCGATCGAATTGCGAGATGGTGATAAGGCTCGATATCTGGGTAAGGGTGTTCTCAAGGCAGTTCAAAATATCAATATTGAAATTGCTGAATCCATCCTAGGCTTAGATGCGAGTGAGCAGGCCTTCTTGGACCATACCTTGATTGAGTTAGATGGTACTCATAACAAGGCTCGTCTTGGTGCTAACGCTACATTAGCAGTGTCAATGGCTGTCGCTAGAGCGGCTGCTGAGGAAGCTGGATTACCTCTTTATCGTTATTTTGGCGGCTCAGGTGGCATGCAGTTACCCGTTCCTATGATGAACATCGTAAATGGTGGTGCACATGCCAATAACAGCCTAGATATTCAAGAATTTATGGTGATGCCAGTTGGTGCGCAAAGTTTCCGGGAAGCCTTGCGTTGTGGCGCAGAGATTTTTCATGAACTCAAAAAGATCATTGGCTCTCAAGGTATGCCAACTACCGTTGGTGATGAGGGTGGTTTTGCTCCTAACTTCAAGAGCAATCAAGAGTGTTTGCAAACGATTATGAAGGCCATTGAAGGTGCTGGATATCAAGCTGGTGAGGATGTCTTATTGGCTTTAGACTGCGCTGCTAGTGAGTTTTATAAAGATGGTAAATACCATTTATCTGGAGAGGGTCTGCAACTCAGCTCTGGTGAATTCGCAGATTATTTGGGTCAATTGGCTGATCAATTTCCAATTGTGTCAATCGAAGATGGCATGCATGAAAGCGATTGGGATGGCTGGGCCGATATCACGAGAAAATTAGGTAAAAAAATTCAACTAGTAGGCGATGATCTTTTTGTTACCAATACTCGCATTCTTAAAGAAGGTATTGATAAGGGGATTGCAAACTCGATCTTGATTAAGATTAATCAGATTGGAACCCTGACAGAAACTTTCGCCGCAATTGAAATGGCTAAGCGTGCTAATTACACGGCTGTCATTTCACATCGCTCTGGTGAAACTGAGGACAGTACTATTGCTGATATTGCTGTTGGCACTAATGCTGGTCAAATCAAAACGGGTTCCTTATCTCGCTCAGATCGTATTGCTAAATACAATCAGTTATTGAGAATCGAAGAAGATTTAGGCGATGTAGCCACTTATCCTGGCAAATCTGTTTTTTATAATCTGCATCGTTAAGATTATTTCCTTTAGATAATGCGGATAGTCATTTACTCTATGCTGGTATTGCTCATTGCAATCCAGTACCCGCTTTGGCTGGGGAAGGGTGGATGGATTAAAGTTTATGAAATGGAAAAACAGGTAGAGCTACAAGAGGCAAAAAATAGTCTCTTGGCTCTACGCAATGCAAAATTATCAGGTGACGTAAAAGATTTGAAGGATGGCACGCGAGCCATTGAAGAGCGCGCTCGTGTTGAGCATGGTCTCATAAAAGAAGGTGAGTTCTTTGTTCAAATCCTCCCAGCTGATAAATCCTCTGCCAGCACCAAAGAAGAAGGTGCTAAATAAATTATTCTGGTGTTTAATGGCCGCCCGACGGGGGTCGTGTTGCATCACTGAGTAAATCTGTTTTAAATACCTGCTCACAATCCACGGCATCAAAGCGATAGGGCTTTGCGCAAAAATCGCAGAAAGTCTCCACAATGCCCTGTTCGTCAATAATGCTCTGCACTTCATCCTGACCAAGCATTCTGAGAACATCGGCAACCTTAGCGCGTGAGCAACGGCAGGCGAAACTGATTGGACGGGGTGGAAAGCTTCGTACCCCGTTTTCCACAGACTCCTCCAGAAATAAGCGACGTAATATTGTTGCGGGTGGCAGGGTAAGTAATTCTTCGCTGGTAATAGTTTCACCTAAGGTTTGAATGCGAGACCATCCCTCGGCTGCCACCTGTGGATCTAAGTGAGCATGGCCACCCGAGTCTGGAAGTCGCTGTAATAGCAAGCCACCCACATGAGTTTCATTCGAACTTAGCCAAATGCGCGTTTCCAGCTGTTCAGAGTTCTGCATATAGAGGGCAATGGCTTCAGCTGCGCTTGTAACGGGCTTAATCACCGTGCCTTGATGATCTTGTAGGGCAACGATACCCTGGTAGGGCGGTTGACCTGGTTCGCGATCAGCGGGGTCTAAGGTGATCACTAGTCTTCCAGTGTTATTGGCATCCAACAGCTCACCTAAGCTAGCATCTGGAGAGATTTTAGAGGGGTCTACGGATAGCTTTACTGTGGCACGCATCGATAAGTCGGACTTGCATTCCACAACTAGTAGCTGAATTGGACCCTTACTTTGAGCTTGAATAATGAGAGTCCCATTAAATTTCAGGCTTGCCGTCAGGAGGGTTGCAGCACCCACAAAATCCCCCAAGATTTTGCGTATGGCTGGAGGGTCATTACGACGCTCTAACACTGCCTGCCAGGCAGTCCCAATGGATACAATTTCCCCGCGAACAGGGGCCCCATCACACATAAACACTAACAATTCATTCATAAGGCAAAGTATCCATGTTTTTTAATTTTGCCGTCAATAAGTCTGACCTGAGATAATGTAATTTATGCATATTCGTACACGTTTCGCCCCTAGTCCCACGGGCTTTATTCATCTGGGCAACCTTCGCAGCGCTCTCTATCCCTGGGCATTTGCTCGCCACAATAAAGGCGACTTTATTTTGAGGATTGAAGATACTGATCTTGAGCGTTCTACTCAGGAGGCTGTGGACGTCATTATTGAGGGAATGTCTTGGTTAGGCCTGGATTTGGATGAGGGTCCAATTTACCAAATGCAACGTATTGATCGATATCGCGAAGTTGTTAAGCACATGCTAGATGCTGGACTTGCATACCCTTGTTACATGAGTGAAGAGGAATTGAATAAGCTTCGCGACGAACAAATGACCAATAAAGAGAAGCCGCGCTATAACGGTCTATGGAGGCCTGAACCTGGTAAGGCGCTTCCACCCATTCCCGAGGGCATTCTTCCGGTAATCCGCTTTAAGAATCCCATTGGAGGCAGTGTTATTTGGAATGATGCTGTTAAAGGGACGATTGAAATCAGCAATGATGAGTTGGATGATTTGGTGATCGCTCGTCCTGATGGCACGCCAACCTATAACTTCTGCGTTGTCGTTGATGACTTGGATATGAATATTACCCATGTAATACGTGGAGATGATCATGTCAACAACACCCCTAGGCAGATCAATATTATGAAGGCTTTGGGCGGGGCACCTCCTGTCTATGCACATTTACCAACAGTCTTAAATGATAGTGGTGAAAAAATGAGTAAGCGCAATGGCGCTATGAGCGTGCGCGATTATCAGAAAGCAGGATACTTGCCTGAGGCTATTCTGAATTACCTTGCGCGTCTTGGTTGGTCTCATGGTGATGCGGAGGTATTTACTAAAGAGCAGTTTGTTGATTGGTTTGATCTGGAAAGTTTAGGTCGCTCTCCCGCTCAACATAATCCAGAAAAATTGCTCTGGTTAAATCACCAATACATTCAACAAGCAGATCCAGAGAAATTAGCGCTTG
This sequence comes from Polynucleobacter sp. AP-Latsch-80-C2, assembly GCF_018882185.1. Classification (GTDB taxonomy): domain Bacteria; phylum Pseudomonadota; class Gammaproteobacteria; order Burkholderiales; family Burkholderiaceae; genus Polynucleobacter. The sequence goes on from NZ_JACVOY010000009.1 coordinate 82,978, forward strand.
CAGTTAAGCCCTTTGCACATGCATTAGGAATTGACACAGAAAGTGGACCTCATTTTGTGCAGGTAGTTGGGTTGCTGAAGGATCGTGCGAATACTTTGATTGAAATAGCAGAGGGGGCTAAATTATTTTATTTGCCGCCGCCTAACCCAAGCGCAGAACAGTTGGCTGAAAATATTCCTCAGGCGATTATTCCAGTCCTCAAGGATTTTATTCGTGTCCTTGACTCCTCGGAGCAAAGTAAAGAAGCATACGGTGCTGCATTTAAGCAGATTTTGGCTCAGCACCAAATTAAAATGCCAGCCTTGGCGATGCCCGTTCGATACGCCTTATTTGCTACAACCCAGACTCCAGCGATCGATTCTGTATTGGTGGTTTTGGGCAAGGATGAAGCAATTAAAAGGCTCTCCAAGGTGGTCTAGTAGTCAATTTGCGCACTCGCACAAAAATAGGCTAAAATCTTGGATTGTTTTGAGTGTCTTGTAGTTTTATTGCGAGATTTCGGGGGTATAGCTCAGCTGGGAGAGCGCTTGCATGGCATGCAAGAGGTCAGCGGTTCGATCCCGCTTATCTCCACCAAGCATTTAAAATAGAGACGTATTTGTAGTAGTCCAGGTCCCCATCGTCTAGAGGCCTAGGACATCACCCTTTCACGGTGAGTACGGGGGTTCGAATCCCCCTGGGGACGCCAGTTTTTTTTGGTTAGTTTTAAATGTAGTGCTCGTTGTAATTTGGAGCGGTAGTTCAGTTGGTTAGAATATCGGCCTGTCACGCCGAGGGTCGCGGGTTCGAGTCCCGTCCGCTCCGCCAGAATAAGTGACGAAAAGCCCGAGAAATCGGGCTTTTTTATTTATTTGTCTTATGTGGTGTATTTAATAGCTCAAACTTTATGCCTTCAAATAAGAAAAATACTCCTGCTGGTCAAAGACCTAGCTATGCTGAAACTACTTTAATAGAAGATGTGCTTGAGGCTAATCGAAATGTTGGTGAACATATCGATTCTTTAACAAGAAGATCAACTCTTATTCAGGAGCGATTGGCAATGTTGCATCCAGAAGTCACCATTAGGGTGATCAGAAGAATTCTTACAAAAGATTTAGAAAATCTTGGGTAAGGTTTTTCTCTCTATACTCGACCCATTCATTTGTCAGGAAATTCAATATGTCTTTTAAATTCAAACTTGCCACGCTTGCCCCAGTTGCTATTTCAATGACTGCTTACATGCCCTTATCCTATGCGCAGCAATCTTCTGACTCAGATGTGCCTAATTCGGGTACTTATGTTGGCATTGGTGTCGGAACTAACTCAACACAATTCAACGGTCAAACACTCTCAGGTACAGGGCTCACCACAGATACTGTTGCCGGCAGATCAGCAAGTGGAATTGGCAGCGGTGAGACTGGGGTCGTTTTTGGTCCCACAAAGTCAATCTCACCATCTGTGCAGATAGGATATTTTAAAAAATTTGAGGACTCAAATTATTTGTGGGGTACAAAATTATCATACAGCTATATTGGCGGCTCCCCGGCGACTACGTACAATGTTCAGCTACCTCAATACGGAACTTTTCCCAATGGCAAGCCGTTGACTGGTGGCAATGCGGTGACAAGTTCATATCAAAAATCCATTACCAATCAAATATCATTCATTCCATACTTTGGTAAGGCTCTAGAAAAGGGGATGATTTATTTTGGTGTAGGACCGACATATTCCCAAGTAAGGTCAACCACTAATGGATTGGTTGGATATGCACAGATTGATGGTCGCACTGTAGATGTCAGTGGTGCGCCACAATCTTTTATTTCTTCGCAATGGGTTTACGGAGGTGCCGCAATGATTGGCGGCTCATATTTCATAGATAAAAACTGGTTCTTGGATCTAAACTATACCTATGCAATGACTCAGAATAAGACTTCTAATCGTGTCTCTCCATTTTCCAATCCTCCCACCACTGGTTTTTTGATTGGCAGCTCCACTGGCACTGCAATGGTTCAGACAATAGGCCTTACTCTTAACAAGCTTTTTTAGAATTAGGTAGATACATATTATTAGGTTGCTCGAATGCCTTCTATTCAAAATTTATAGAAGGTAGGCTCTGTGACGAACTGTTGAGCCCCCGCTAAAATAGGAGTATGAACATTCAGCTGCTTAATCAGGTCGTCCTTTTAGCCATCCCAATTTTCCTTATTTTGATGTTAGGTGAATTTATTTATGGACTTTTGATTAAAAAAAATACATATCGCCTAAACGACACCATCAGCAGTCTTAGTCAAGGTCTTCTGAGTCAAGCTATTTTGATGTGCCTTATTTTTTTTCAAATCGGGGCCTATGAATTGGTATATCAATATATCGGGTTTACATCTTTTGGTCTATTTTGGGAAGCTTGGTATGGTTGGATTTGTGCATTTTTAGTTTATGATTTTTTAGACTATTGGCTGCATAGACTAAGTCATCAATCAGCTTTACTTTGGGGCTCCCATGTTATTCATCATCAAAGTCAATTATTTAATTTTTCTACGGCATTAAGACAAGAGAGTTTTTTTCCCATCATTGCCTGCATATTTTTCGCAGTAATGGCGCTTGTCGGAATACCGCCATATGAATTTGTACTAGTTGGCTTCATTGTATTAATCTATCAATTCTGGATTCACACCGAACATATCGGTAAATTGGGATGGATTGATAGTTTTTTTTCAACCCCATCCAATCATCGCGTTCATCACTCCATTAATCATGAATACATAGATAAGAATTTTGGTGCCGTTTTAATTATTTGGGACCGTATTTTTGGAACTTATCAGAAAGAGGAGGGTAAGTGTATTTACGGCACTCAAACCCCATTAAATTCATGGAATCCAATCTGGGCCCTTAGCTCTATATTTGCTGGTTTATACACCAAGATATGCAAATCCTCTGGACCAGTTAATATATTCTCGATCCTTTTGAAGAGTCCTGCTTGGGATCCAGAGGCAAAAAAAGAGGTGCATTTGCCAAACATTAAACCGTCTCATGAAGTCTATAACCCTCCTTTAAGCGGATATCAAAAATATGCCGCACTAGGCATTTTTTCTTTAACCGTGATGTTTTCTATCAATTTTTATATTGATGGGAATCGGTTTAATTATCCTGAGAAAATTTTAGACGTAACAATTATTTGTATTGGCTTATATTACGTTGGATATTTTATGGAATCAAAAAAGTGAATAGCTTATGCTACCCATTCAAAAGCATTTTTATTCAAATCTATAAGCCAGGGCCATAAAAAGATTATCTTGGAAGGATCGGCTCATCACGGGACTATTACTAATCCCACTTCCCATCCACTTGCGCTTTCCATAAACATTGATATACCAGCTATCAATAATCGGAATTTCTAATAAGAAGCCTGCCATTAAATTGGTTGTAGCAGGGGCCGTGTAACTTTGATAGCCGATAGTATTGGCTTGTTGGCCTGTTACGCCATAGTAATAGTTTGCGTATTGACTTGATTGTTTTTCAATACCAAACTGCGGATAAAGGGTAATATTTTTGATTGTTTCAATTTTTCCAAAATAGGAAAATTCATACAATGCGCCCTTAGATTGACTAAAGTCATGATAGGCATTGATAAGAAATGCACCAATTGGGGTTTCCTGAAAAGTGCCAATGCCAATGGGAAGTGGATAGCGCTTCACAATAGTATTTGTTGTATAGGATGACTTCACAACATAATTATCAAGAATTGCCTTTCCAGTAATCTCAAGATAGCCATAACCAATTTTGGCCGTCTTGATGCCAAACATATCAATACGCACAAAAGCACGTTCATAATTTGCAAAGGCATAAGGCGCAACAAATGTTTGCGTACCGTAAGTGCCTAGATGCAAATTAGAGGTATAGGTTGCCAAGCCAATATCACCAACTATATGATCGGGTAAATCGTCGTCGATAGTTTGATCTTGCGCTAAGCAGCGCAAGGAATACAAGAAAAGAAGAAGAAAAAGGGAGCTACGCATTGGTTAATGAGGTTTATCTCAATTAATATCGCGACCAGATAACATCTGTTTTACTTTGCGCTCTGAATCAAGATCAAACCCACACTCTACTTTACGTGATGAGTTCTCATAAGTCCCAAAAAGAATATCCCATATCGGAATACCGTAATTATTAGTGTGGCGATTATGCTCATGATGGATGCGATGCATTTCGGGTCTCACAATAATATAGCCTAGCCAACGGGGTGTTGGTGTATTGGTATGCTCCCAAAATTCAAAGATGCCAACCCAAAGAGATGCCCAAGCTGAGGATTCTATATTCAAGCCTAAGAGGGAATAAGAAACAATGTTAATAATGAAGGCATTTGCCAAAAAATCACTTGGGTGCGCGTATATTGCTGTTAAGGCTTCTATGCGATGCGTACTATGGTGTATCTGATGAAAAATTCTCCACATGAGATTATTATGATGACGTAAACGGTGCCACCAATAAACAAAAAAGCTGATGCAAACATAAGCAATCAGGCCGTTCAGCCAATCAGGAGTATTGAGAAAAAAGCGAGATAAACTGGGGAAAAGGGCGATGCGCCCTAAATGCGGAACCAAATAAATACCAATTACTGTTGTTAGGAATACACCAAGGCCGCCAAAGATAAAAAGTCTAAGAAGCCATGATTTGTCTGAGCCATATGGATGCAAAGGCCGAATTTTTTCTATCCCAATAAAAATACCCACCACAGCAATGCTGATAAAAATAGAAATCTCAGAAATTAACACCAGCTAATTTCCTTAATTAAGTATTGAGATCGCGTTGCGTCTTTTCTAATCTTAGAAAGCGCTGCAATTCAGGAGAAATGATTTTATTTTTAATTTTTATAACGGCTAAGTTGTCATGCATTTCTTTAAAAAAATCAGCTGTCTCATAAGCAACCGTTTCACGTTCATTATCAACCGTGATCATGTGATAGCTATTACCAAGATAAATTGTTCTTTTTATTTCCGAACTTACTGAATTTGTTAGAAGCTCAACATTATTCGGGTGAGCAATTTCATCATCTATTGCGTGAATTGCTAGCAAGGGGGCATTTACATTAGACAGGTTCTTTTTAACGTAAAAGCATAATTTATCCGCTTGAAAGATGTGATTTAGCGTCATATATGAACCGCCTACTTCAGAAATATCGAAGTTCAACATAGCCTTCTTTATATGTGCTCGAATTTGGATATTTTTGATTCCAAATGGGTCACGTTCTTTATATTTAAAACGCTCACCTAAGCCGAGCCAAATGCCAAGCCTGGTAAATATGCGATACCACGGGCTAGCCCAGCCGTTGTAATTTAATGTAGTGGAAAGACATACGATTGCATTAATACCATCAAGCGTTGATGCAACGCCTAGCGCTAAAGTTGCACCAAGTGAGATGCCACCTACGGATATTGGGGCAGACTCTGTATTTTGTAATTGATGGACAAAAGCGCAGGCCTCAGAAAGCCACTCTTTCCAATTGCCAGCTTGATCACCAAAACCATAACCCTTCAAGGCGGGTGTTTCGACTCGAAATCCATTCTTTCGCAAAATGTCCCCCAAATAGTTCAACTCGATTGGGGAGGAGGAAAGCCCATGAAATAGTACAATAATGGGTGAGCAAGGTTGGGGACTATTCATGTAGGCATTTTAGGCCTTATGAAGGTAAAATCAAAATGATCATAAATAACGCAAAAAAATGGTGCCAATTCCCCATCTGGGTTATTTCCATATGCCTAGCCCTTGAGTTTATATTTCTAACAGTCTTACTGCATTTGACTGGCATGAATTTTTATTCTGAAAATCCGTATAAATTTTACTATTTGGCGGGCATATTTGCGGCGTATTTCTTTGGTTTTTGGCCAGCTCTAGTGTTTATTATTTTGGGTACTGGATACGCTAATTATTGGTTTGTCCCTCCCTTTGGTGAATTTATCTTTAATTATCATGACCTTCAAGTATGGATATTAAATTTTTTACTAGGTATTGCTTGCATCGGTTTAATCGAATATTTGCAGCGTGAGCGATATAAAACAAAGTTGCTTTTATTGGTTGCGGAATCGCGTTATTTAATTTTATTGCACCGCGATAATGACCTCATGAATGCCTTAAAAAAAGATAAATAATGTCAGACACTATTAATGCCCTTCTTCATCAAGTGGCTGAGCGATTCGATAGAAATATCAATGAAATCGGACCTGAAACAACTCTAGAATCTCTAGGGGTTGATTCTCTTGGAAAAATCGAATTATTATTTGACTTGGAAGATTATTTTGAAGTTCGGCTTCCAAATGAAGATTTCAAAGTCACCACAATACAAGATGTGGCTAATTTGATCGATTCAGTAAAGTAAAATGAGTCGAGACTCAGATTCAGGTAGGGTAGTTATTACTGGATTGGGCGCAGCATCTTGTCTTGGAATAGGCTCTCATATCCAATTCCAAAATGCCTCTCTTTGCAATTCTGGAATTACTGGGTTTTCTAATTCTTTATCCATTCAAGTCGATCTAAGCTGTGCGGGGCTAGTTCCATCTAATATAGTAGATCATTTCGATTCCTCTACGCTTGGCATGTACGATCGAGTAGCCCATTTATCTTGGGTAGCCTCAAAAGAGGCTCTTGAACACTCGGGCTTAAAGGATTTACGATCAGAAGAGCTAGAACGTAGTGCGGTATTCTGGGGAACGGGTTTTGGTGGGGCCAATACCGTTGAAAATGCTTACGATAATATTTATATCAATGGCGAGGATCGAGTTCGGCCATTTACAGTGATTGGCGTAATGTCAAATGGTGCCGCAGCACTCATTTCTTTAAATACCGCTTTTAAGGGCCCCTCAATTACTTATTCTACTGCTTGCGCCTCTTCTGCTCATGCAATTGGAGAGGCATATAGAAGTATTAAGCATGGGTATTGTGATCGCGCAATTGCAGGCGGAGCAGAGAGTCTCTTAACCGCCGCTTCTATTAAAGCTTGGGAGGCTTTAAAAACGCTTGCTATGCCAGACCCTGAAAATATTGCTAAATCATGTAAGCCATTTTCAAAAAATCGCACTGGTTTTGTTTTGGGCGAAGGCGCTGCAGCAATTGTTCTTGAGTCTCTATCTAGCGCAAAAAAGCGAGGCGCAATCATTCTCGCTGAAATTATTGGATATGGGGCCACGTCTGATTCCTTGCACATCACAAAACCTGATCCCTTGGGGCAATCGAAAGCAATGCAATTAGCCATAAATGATGCAGGCTTAAATGCCGACCAGGTTGTTTATATCAATGCCCATGGAACTGCCACTCAAGTTGGGGATATTGCTGAAACCATTTCTATTAAGAACACCTTTGGGCTAGATGCGGCAAAAAAACTAGCCATAAGCTCAACTAAGGCAATCCATGGGCATACTCTTGGTGCTGCTGGAGCATTAGAGTTGTTAATTACCGTGCAGGCAATGCAAAATAACATTGCACCCGGCACAGCATTTTTAGAATTTAATGATCCTCAATGCGATTTAAATTATTTGCCATTACGTTCAATTGAATTGTCCATTCCTTATGCAATGAGTAATTCATTTGCCTTTGGCGGATCGAATGTTTCCTTGATATTGGCCAGGGATGTGAGTTAACTCTTAACTTTCTTTGTCAGCGGCGCTGTAATGCTATGAAACCAAAGAACGCCCAAAGTAATGCCTGTAACCAATACCTCCGAATCACTCACTAAACCGTGAAAATTATCCGCCGCATAGGAATTTGAATTTAAATTTATCACTATTTCCAGTAGGATAAGAGTAGCCGTAAAAATTAATCTCACATTTTTTAGAGGATTAATTAAAGGGATGGCTAGTTTATTAGAATTGATTAATAGATAGAATGCAGAAACAAAGTTGAGACCCCAAAAAAAATAGATGAAAAAGGTTAATGAGAAGGGCGCAGAGATGTAGTAAAGAGCTGAAATACAAATCTGCAATATAAGTAAATATTTTGTCACTGGATTAGTCGATTTTAATTTGAGTTGTAACTCAGGGTTTTGGTAAGTGCTAATTTTAAAACTATCAGTAAGTGTAGATTCTTTCCTCCAACTATTCAATGTACAAGGTGTCGAGGTCTAATATCGTCAGGTAAGAAAGCAAATCAGTCGGTATACTCAAACTACAGTAACAAAGGATATTTGGAGATCAATTTTCCTATCGGTAAGCATATAGACTCTTTAACAAGACGCCCCACATTAATTCAGGAGCACCTTATGGCGTTCCATCATGAAGCAACCACTAGGATGATTAAGGAATGGAGACAAAGGATCTAAATAAATCTGATTCGATACTTATCTTGAATAGATTGAGCCAAAAAAAAGCCCATATTTATGAGCTCTATTGAATACAAAAATCATGTAATTGAGGATTACTTCTTCTTGGGAGTAGTTATGGATGCAGCCATCGCATCAAAGTAAACTACTTTTACCTGCTCTCCAATATTTACATCAGCTAATAAGGCTGGGTTTTTAACTGTTACTGTAGTGATGTTGCCACTAGGACCTTTTACAGAAACCAATTTCTTATCACGGTCAACGCCAACGATATCAGCAATAATCGTAGTTGTATTTGCAATCACTTCTGAAGGCTTTTCATTGGCCTTGGAGTTGGTGACGGCATTGGTTTCAACCTTGCTGCGAATGCCGGTGCTCTTAGTTTTAATTAACTCAATAGCCACAGCCGTTTCATAGCTGACATTGACTCGATCGCCTTTTTTGATTTGAGCAAAGTAAGTAATTTCAGGGCCAGCAACAAACTTTGATTCACCTTCTTTATTCTTGAATGTAATAGTGCGTGTTTTAGCATCAACCTTGAGGACTTCACCCTCATATAGCTGGTAGCGGTTATCAGTAACAGCAGCATCGATTACAACGGGTTTAGCGGTAGTAGTGTCAGTAGGCTTTGTTTGCGCCATGAGTGATGGGGAAGCAAGTGTGGCCGCAAGAATAATGGCGATAGGGGTAAGTTTCATGTTTATTATTTTCCTTGTAATTAAAAGCTCATATGCTAAATATTAGCTTACTTTCATTTGTATCAAGATTTAATTGGTATTTATCTGCCGATAGTTCATGAATCGCTATTTTTGTTAAGATTGAATGAATAAATGCTGGATTCAAAAAGGAATGAAATGCCACGGTTTGCAGCCAACCTAACCATGCTTTTTAACGAAGTTCCGTTTATGGAGCGATTTGGGCAAGCCGCCATGTCTGGCTTTAAAGGTGTAGAGTTTCTTTTCCCTTACGCTTATTCTGCTGCGGATATTAAGTATGAATTGAAGCGCAATGATCTCAATTTGGTGTTGCATAACTTGCCGCCGGGAGATTGGGATGCTGGTGAGCGAGGGATTGCCTGCTTGCCGGATAGGGTAGATGAATTCCGTTCCGGCGTGCAAAAAGCCATTGATTACGCAATAGCACTGGAAGTTCCTCAGTTGAACTGTTTGGCTGGCAAGGCGGCAGCTGATATAGATCCTAAAGTGCTACACAATGCCTTGATATCTAACCTTAAGTACGCAACGTCTGAATTTCATAAGGTCGGCTTAAGGCTTTTAATCGAGCCCATTAATACTTTTGATATTCCAGATTTCTTTTTATCCAAAACCCAACAAACCATTGAGATTCTGCAAGAGGTAGGTGCAGATAACCTGTTTATTCAATATGACATCTATCACGCGCAGCGGATGGAGGGTGAGCTTTCCAAAACAATCGAAAATAACTTAGCTAAGATTGCTCATTTTCAGATAGCCGACAATCCTGGAAGAAACGAGCCTGGTACGGGCGAAATAAACTATGACTATCTTTTTAAGTTGCTAGATCGCCTTGGATACATGGGTTGGATTGGTTGTGAATATAAACCACTAACTAATACTCAGAATGGCTTGAACTGGATATCTACATATCAATAGAATAGTTTGAATATTAAGGTCAGAATAGTTATGGCATCATCCCTGGTTGTATATCTACATGGATTTAGATCCTCTCCAAGATCGAGTAAGGCGGTAATGACCGGCAACGCCATTAGGGGCCTTTCAAGCCAAAACAATCCTATGGAATGGTATTGCCCTCAATTGTTAGCATCGCCTAAAGAAAGCATGGATTTAGTTACCCGTCATATAAAGCATTCTCGAGCAGATCAAATCATTGTCATTGGTTCTTCGCTAGGAGGTTTTTATGCCAACTATTTGGCGGAGCAATATGCATGCAAGGCTGTTGTTCTTAATCCGGCCGTCCGTGCCGCCCGCGAACTGGCACCGCATGTAGGCATGCTCAGTGCGTATGATAGTGATGAGCCTTTTGATTTTCGACCTGAATATATTGATGAGCTAAAGGCTCTACAAATTGAAAATATTTCAAAGCCCGAAAGGTATTTTTTGCTTGCTGCAAAAGGGGATGAATTGCTTGATTGGAAGGAGATGGCAACCTTTTATGCAGGTGCTCAGCAGCTAATCTTGGAAGGGAGCGACCATGGAATTGCTGATTATTCCGAACATCTACCAATCGTTCTCAAATTTATATTGGGATAGCCGATTGATTACATGGGGCATCTTCTGTAAGATGATCTAAACAGTCGGCGCCTTATAAGGCAGATTGAGAAAGGAGTGCTTGTGCTGAGTATCTTAAGATTAGACGCTGGTGGGATTCCTCAGGGCTGGGTCAATGCAGAAGAGGCTACTAAACATTATGCGGACAGTAGCGTACTTTGGACACTTGGTGAGCCCATCTTTAAGATGCGTGGGGGCATCTCTAGATTAAGCGGGCTGCAGTCCGTTATTGATCTACATTCCATCATTGCTATTAAAGGAGCATCAAAGATTAACCTTTTTGATGTTGTGCCGGCGATTACAAAACATAAGCTTTTTAAACGCGATCGTGGGCTTTGTGCTTACTGTGGTGACTCTATTCACGAGAGCAATGCTGAGGCTGAGCATATTATCCCGAGCAGTCGTGGCGGAAAATATTCGTGGATGAACTTAGTCATCTCCTGTAGATCCTGCAATCAGCGAAAAGGCAATCGCACTCCTGAAATGGCCGGAATGGGTTTGCTTTATGCCCCATATCAACCCAGCCTATATGAGGACATGATTCTCAAAGGTAGAAATATTTTGGCTGATCAAATGGATTTTTTAGCTGCAAACTTGCCCAAAAATAGCCGATTACTTGAGGTCTCCCTCTGCGATTAAGCGCTCAGTTGGGCATTTGCATTACCCTATGAAATCCTTGCAAATCATTATTGCGGCTCTGATCCTGTCCATCTTAGGTCACTTAATATTATTTGTTGGAATACCGTTCCTATCATTTTCCTCTGCACCTGAAATTCCTGAAGATCTTATTATTAAGACAGAATTAAAAGTTGAGTCGCCCAAGAAAATACAAACGGCTAGAGCACCCAAAAAGAAGCCGCCCCTATCGACCGAAAACCGCGCATCAATTGAAGATCCTAATTCTTCAAACTCCGCAGGGGAGCAGGGCGGTGCTAGTAATGAAAAGGGGGCCGCTTTTAGACTGCCCCAATCGGGTATTATTTATTACGACTCCTATGTTGATGGTCAGAAATATCAAACTGGTGAAATCGACTGGATTGTAGAAGGCAATAACTATCGCTTATATATCAACATACCATACGCATTTGTTGGCCCTTTTGTTTTTGAGTCTCGAGGCACCATAGATGCTTACGGAATCGCGCCATCAATCTATTGGTCACAACGCGGGTCTAGAGCGCCGCGTTACTCACGTTTTGACCGAGATGAAAAGGGAGGAGGGCAGATGTACTTTTCTGAGAAGCCTGAATTTACTCCAGCCATTATGCCTGGAACTCAAGATCGATTCAGCCTTATGTTCCAAATCGCATCGCTCTTAAACGGAGATGGCAAGATCGACGAAGCAGGAAGCATAAGGTCTATTCCTGTAGTGGATTACAACACGTTAGAGATGTGGCAATTCAAGAGCTATGGTGAGGCAGTGACTGAGGACGTGCCCAGCCTAGGAATGACGGCTATTAGACACTATGCACTTATCCAACGAGAAAGTGATCCCTATAAACGACAGGTTGATATCTGGTTGGCAAAGGATCTTGAATGGTTGCCAGGGCGAATTAGATCTCAGGAATCCAATGGAAGGGTGCTTGAGTTAGTTTTTAAGCAGAAAAACTCCATCAACTAACTTTTGATTGGCTAGTAGCGCTCAAGCGACTCTTATCAATTAATGAGCCGAGCATATTAAAAAGAGCGGCTGCAGACATGGATGCAGCAAAGATTCCTGTAAAGGCAATAATGATTGGAAGGATTCGCCAATTTTTTTCTAGCTGGAATGAGCCAAAGCCAACAGTGACGTACATTTCACCTGCAAAGTAAAGTGCATCTGGATTGCTGACAAAAATCTTTAAAGGGATGAGGGCGTATGTCCACATAATAATGTCACTGAAGTGCCCAAGAATGACCAGCATGATAGCCAAAAAATAGGCGATGACTGCTGCAAGTCGAAATACATGAAAAAAATTCATTTTCATGTGTCGCTTGCTACTGAGCCAGTTAACCAGTCTATGAAAACAGATAACCACGAGCATGATATACAAACCATGCAAGGCCAACATAGCACTCGCAAATGCAATGATCCAATAGAGTTGAGCATGCCCAACATCATTGCTTACCTGATTGATAAGTTGGCCTAAGGAAGGCAGATAAGTGAAGATTTCCATATTATTTTCTTTGAGGCGGAGCGAATGTTGAAACTAACAATCCATATAAAGCGGACCCCGATATTGCCACTGCAAATAAGCCTGAAAAAGAGATCAGTATTGGCAACATATTCCACTGTGGGCCAAGCTTATATGCTGGGTCGTTATGGTCTAGGTTTGTATACATTTCCCCAGCAAAACAAAAGGTTTTCACAACACTTGGAAATACATTCACGCTAACCATGGCGTAAGTCCAAATAAAAATATCTATTAAATGACTCAGCAGGATCAGTAATACGACGGTGAAATAAACCAGTATGTCGACTTGTTTGTAACGAAGATTTCCATACCTGCTGTCAAATGCATGAAAACACCCCATGATGAGCAATATCAATATCCCATGGTTCAACACAACCAATACGGCAATAAAACTCATTAGCCTAATTGCGGTGCCGGTTAAATCGCCCATAATTTCATGAAGGATGTACATCACATTAGGCAGGGAATTGATGTATTCGAACATAAGGTGTCTAGGATTTATGTGTAGAAGTTAAGCCATATTTCTTATTTGACATAATAATGATTATGCGCAATTAGTGTTTATGGTAATTAGTTAGGAACAGGCTTAAGAGCGCTTGTATAGTCCTGCTTATAAAGCTTTTGCCAGCGTGAACGCAAACCATCGCTTATGGCCGGCTTGTTATAAATATCGGCAATATCAATGGCTGAAATACCTTCAGCATTAAGCAGTTTTAAATCAGCACCTTTATCCAAAAGGAGTTTGACTAGTAATTCATTTCCAGATTGAACAGCCATCATCAATGGCGTTGTTCCACCTAAGCTAAGTGAATTAACATTGGCGCCGTTGAGAATCAGGAAGCTGGCTATATCTAAGTGCCCTTTTGCAGAGGCGTAATGTAAAGGTGTCCAGCCTATGTGATCAATTTGAGCCTTATTCTTCACTATTAACGCTTTAACTATCGGCATTTCACCATTAATAGAGGCCATCATTAAAGGTGTTTCTCCCTGCTTATTAGACAGATCAACATCCATTCCCTTGCTGGACAAAAGTAGTTCAATTACTTGGTAAGAATGGTCTTTAATCGCCAAAACAAGCATTGGATTGCCATTTTCATCTACGATATTCGGAGAAATTCCCTGTTTAATCAGTGCTTTAACTGTACTTACATCATCAAATTTCGCGGCTTTAACAAAGTCATTTCGTTGTGTTTCAGTTTGCGAAAGCGCAACTTTAGAGCTAAGCAGTCCAGATAACAGGATTATTGAGAAAATTATGATATTTCTCATGAAGAAATAGCTCTATCTATTTGAAAACACTTAAAAAAATTATTAGAAGTAGAGCTTGCAAGTTCTTCAATTGGGACACCCTTAAGCTGGGCTATAAATTCCCCCACTTTGGCTACCCAGGCAGGTTCATTAATCTTGCCGCGATAAGGAATAGGCGCCAAATATGGAGAATCGGTCTCTATGAGCATTCTGTCTAATGGCACCTGTTTACAGGTCTCTTGAAGGTCTTTGGCGCTCTTAAAGGTCACTATTCCAGAGAAGGATATGAAAAAGCCCATATCCATGGCTGCCTTGGCAACCTCATAGCTTTCAGTAAAACAATGCATTACGCCGCCAATCTGATCGGCACCCTCTTCCTTGAGTATTTTGATGGTGTCTGCAGAAGCAGATCGGGTATGAATAATGAGGGGTTTTCGGGTAGACACTGCCGCCCGAATATGAGTCCTGAATCGATTTCTTTGCCAATCTAGGGACTCGTAGCTTCGATCTCCCATTCGGTAATAGTCAAGCCCCGTTTCCCCGATAGCAATGATTTTGGGGTGCTTTAAGGCCGTTTCTACCAAAAACTCAAGGCTGGGTTCGGGGGTGTCCTCATAATCTGGGTGAACACCAACGGATGCGTATAAATGAGGGTGTTCTTGAGCGAGCTTCAGGACATTGGGGAAATCAGGCAGATCAACCGAAACACATAAAGCGTGCTCCACCTTTGCGGTTTTCATGTTCGCCAAGACTTCCGGTAGGCGAGTTTGAAATTCAGGGAAATCGAGATGGCAATGTGAGTCTATGAACATGACTCGATTTTAATCTGCCTTAACCCTCAAAAACTTGTTGGTATTGAGATAAGAGCGCTTCAAGCTGAATCCTGGTTGCTAACGGATGATTCTCATGGCGACGAGATTGAGTAACGGAGCGCCAGAATTGCAATAACTTACCGATATTCGCCTTTTGTGCAAGCGACAAGATGGTAGTTTGGTGTTTTGGATAATATCTTGGCGCCCCCCCTTGGGCCACACTTTGAAGATCGGACACCCATCGTTGCATTGTGGCGAGCAAAATCCCAAATTGTGCTTTATGCGTTTTCTCAGCAGTCTCAAGCCAATTAATAAGAGCTCCCTGAGACATGGATTGAAGAAGAATGCGAGAGGCCTGAAGGGCGATCGTCAGCTCGTCTTTTTCGTCTTTATTATGTCGCGCTAATAAAGAATTTAAAACTGAATATGGTGCGCCGCCCTGTTCGTCGAAAATGGTTTCAATATCCCCTGAATTAAATTCCATCTTCGGTAGCGCTGCAATTGTGGAGTGTAGCCACGATAAACCAATGGCTCTATCTGGCCTGGGCGCACTTATGAGGCGACAGCGTGAGCGAATGGTTGGTAACACCCGATCTAGTCGGTCTGACAACAATATAAAGATGGTATTGGCTGGCGGCTCTTCCAAGGACTTCAAAAGAGTGTTGGCAGAATCAGAGCGCAACATTTCCAATGGATATATCAAAATGACTCGATTGCCGCCGCGGTGTGATCCAATTGAAAGGCTTTCAATTGCTTGTCGAGTCTCCTCAATAGAAATATTTTTCTTTTCTTTTTTTTCCTGAGCCTCTCCATCGGAGTCATCGCGAGCTGTCTTTCCCTTTTTAGGTGCTTCATCACTCTCGTAATCGGCGTGAGGCAATAACTTGCGATGTGTTTCGGGTACAAGAGCAATGAAATCTGGGTGATTGGCTGTATCAAACCAATGACATGCTTCGCAATGGTTGCATGGTTTGCTGGCAATGGAATCAGAACCCTCGCATAAAAGTGCTTTTGCTAACTGAACGCTAAATTCAAATTTACCTATCCCAGGTTGTCCATGGATTAAAACAGCATTAGGAAAATTCAGAAGATCAAACCCATCCCACATGGGCTGAAGCCAGGGTGCAATTTGACTTTGCTGATCGCCAGATTTAGATGTTTCTAGCATTACAGATTTATCTTGAGCTCTTTAAGGTCATTCCAGATCGCTTCTTGAGACTCTGTGGCGTCAACTATGTGAAAGCGTACAGAATCTTCCTTCGCTCTGCGTAAATACTCTTGACGAACCTTTTCAAAAAAATTGAGATCCATCTTTTCAAATTTATCTGGTGCACGCACTTTTGATCTCCTGGACTCAGCTACGGAGCCCGGCAAGTCAAATAAAATAGTCAGGTCAGGTTGAAGAATTTCACCATTAGGTTGGCCCTGAACCCAGCGCTCTAGAGTATTTAATTTATCTAAGCTCAACCCCCTACCGCCACCTTGATAAGCAAAGCTGGCATCGGTAAATCTATCTGAAACAACAATGTTCCCAGCTTGAAGAGCTGGAGAAATCACTTGAGCAAGATGTTCGCGCCGTGCAGCGAACATTAATAGAGCTTCAGTTTCAATGTCCATTGGGGCATCGAGTAATAAATTTCGCAACTGCTCTCCAAGTGTCGTGCCGCCTGGCTCGCGTGTGACGACTACTTTGCGATCGGGGTAAGAGTCTTCTAATAACTTGGAAAATGCTTCGATGTGCGTACTTTTGCCAGCACCGTCAATACCTTCGAAGCTGACAAAATATCCTGGATGCATTGAGCTCATATGAATACTTTATTTATTCAGATCAGTTTTAGGGCTGACCTTGCGTTGAAATCGATTCACAGCATGTTCATGATCGCTGAGGTTGCTAGAGAAATGGCTTGAACCATCACCCCGAGCCACAAAAAACAGTGCCTCACTTTGAGCAGGTTTGATGGCCGCCAAAATTGATTCTTGGCTTGGCATGGCTATCGGGGTTGGGGGCAATCCTTTATGCATATAGGTATTGTAAGGACTGTCTCGGCGAAGATCTGCTTTGCGCAAATTACCATCAAAATGTGGGCCAATTCCATAGATTATGGTTGGGTCAGTTTGCAATGGCATGCCTTTACTCAGCCGGTTTAAAAATACGGCAGAGACCTGCCCACGGTCGCTGGCCCTCCCCGTTTCTTTTTCTATGATTGAAGACAGAATCAGCATTTCATAGGGAGATTTGAGGGGTGATTTTGCTTCCCGTTGATCCCATACTTGAGAGAGCTGCTTTTGCATTGCCTGGGATGCTCTTCTGTAGATATTGATATCTGGTTCCTCAGGATCAAAAATATAGGTATCTGGTAGAAAAATACCTTCAAGACCTGGGTAATTTAGGTTCAAGCTTTGCAATAATTCTTTAGACCCAAGTCCTTTGGTTTGATGAATTAGTGCTGGATGCTTATCAATGGCGTCGCGCAATTGCCAAATCGTCATGCCTGGAATGATGGCAATGCTTTCCCTAACCCTATCACCACGGGCTATTTGTAAAAGCATCTTTCCCGCGCTAGCTCCTGTTGGAAGTAAATAAGTGCCTGGTTTCAATTTTGAGCCCAAAAAAAGAGCTCTTGCACTTATTTGGGTAAACAAGGAAAACGAGCCTATTCCCTGCTCTTGTAACTGTGAGGCAACACTAGCTAGGCTAGATTGCGGTTTAATTTTGACCTTATAGGCAGGAGCCTCAGTAATATTGGGCTCTCGTGGCACTACCGGCAATAAAAATATCAATCCATAAGTAAGGCTCAAAATGGCTATAAGCCATAAGAGATAGCTCTTCATTCTTGGGGATTTTGATTTTTTGCGAACGAATAGGTTTCTGCTCTGAATTTTTTTGCTCATCAGGCTATGATAAAAGGGTCATGACAATCCTCCTCCAAAATACCCCTACTTCCAATGGTTTTGACCAGTCTGGAATAAGTCTCCTACCCCAGTGGGGCCTAATATTTGTTGAGGGCGAGGACGCTGCTAACTTTCTTCAGAACCAGCTAACCAATTCAGTTTTAGGCATGAAGGCCGCCCTGCCAGGTCAGATTGCCGCATCAAATGACTTTGTTCGTTTGGTGGGCTACTGCAACCCCAAAGGAAGATTGATGGCCAGTGCCTGGTTAACCTTGCGCCCTGGCTCGGCTGGAGCCGTGAATCGATATGCGCTTTTTATTAGCAAGGATATTGCAGCCAGCTTTGCTAAGCGCCTTTCCATGTTTGTCTTGAGGTCTAAGGTAATAGTAAAGGATGTCTCAGACCAATGGAATATTTTGGGATTTTATGGAAATGCGCAGCAAGCTGCGAGTCTAGAGATTGCTCCCGATAATGTGGCAATCACGCTGCCAGAGGTTTTGGCAAACAATCATTCTTATACGAGGACATTAATAGCTCGTCCAATCTCTGAAGATGTTGATCAAGTATCGGAAAGAGCATTATCTCAATGGGACGCTCTAGAGGTGCTTAGCGCAATACCCAGAATTGTTCAGGCAACCCAGGAGCAGTTTGTTCCCCAGATGATTAATTTTGAATCTGTAGCGGGCGTTGATTTTAAAAAAGGTTGCTATCCTGGTCAGGAAATCGTTGCTAGAAGCCAGTACCGCGGCTCAATTAAGCGCAGATTGCAGTTAGCCCACCTGGTAGCCAGCCCATCTGGACAAAGCATCTCGCCAGGTACTGAGCTCTTTTTTCATGATGATCCAACGCAACCGGCAGGCATGGTAGTTTTATCTTCCCTCAACCCTGCCATAGTTAATAGAGTCGAGTTTCAGGTTGAATGCAAATTAGAGGCTCTTGAGCGCGGTGAAATTCGCCTTGGAACTCATGAAGGACCTGTGTTAAAAATAGATTCATTACCCTATCTATTGATAGAAATCTAGCTAACTATGTGCCTCATTCTATTTGCCTGGAAATCACATCCCGACTACCCTCTGGTAGTGGCTGCGAATCGCGATGAGTTTTATGAGCGTGATACAGAAGGTTTGGGCTGGTGGCCGGAACACCCCCATGTCTTGGCGGGTCGTGACCGTGCTGATGTATTGGGAAGTCCAGGGACATGGCTTGGGTTTACAAAGACCGGTCGCTTTGCAGCGCTTACTAATGTGAGAGCGCCAAGCGAAAAAAACCCAGATGCCAGAACCCGTGGCGAACTCTCATTGATGTATCTCACTAATAAAGACCGTCCTAATGACTTTATACAGAGTCATTCAAAACGTTTTTCTCAATACAACGGTTTTAATCTTTTGATGGCGGATTTAAGCGACCCAAGTAATGCAGAAATGCACTGGGTTAGTAATCGAATGATGATGGGTCAGAGTATTCGTCCACGAAAAGTCTTTCCTGAACAAGCGCTAACCCCGGGCGTATACGGACTCTCTAATGCGATGTTGGATACGCCCTGGCCTAAGGTAAATCATCGTGTCGCGGCCTTTGCTCAGGCATTAGCCATGGATCAAGGGCAACTTAAAAATGCCGATCAATATTTGAAGCTTCTAGCGGATACCCATGTAGCTAGCGACCATGAGCTACCAAACACTGGTGTCAATCGCGATTGGGAAAAAGCCCTCTCCCCTGCCTTTATTAAAACCCCTTCGTATGGCACTCGCTCAAGCACCATATTGCGCATTCGCAAAGACGGTCAATTTGAAATGGTAGAGCGCCGCTTTGATGCTACTGGAACAGTCGGACATGATGTTGTAACAGGCGCATTGAGCGCTGCGCCTGGCTCTAACCTATCAGTCTAAATTTACTCGGAACGATGGTCGTCGTTCACGACTCTTGATCCATCTGCAGAACGGGTGGCTAATCTTTTTATGTATTTAAATGTGCCCGTTGCCATGCAGCAGACTTCACCCTGGTCGTTGTAAAGTTTTGCCTCACAAAAAGCCATGGTTGCTGTACGTCGGACTGTATCCGCTTTTACGCGAAGCACCCCATTTGCAGCTTGCATGAAATTATTTTTTAATTCAATGGTGACAACACTGCGATCGCTCGGGTCACCTGATCTGGCAGCAACTGCCATTGCAACATCCATCAATGTCAATAAAACGCCGCCATGCGCAACTTCCCAGGTATTAGTGTGCTCGGGTTTCAGTGCCAGCAGGATCTCCCCTTTACCAAGCTCGGCACTTAAGCAACGTACGCCCAAAAGCTTTAGAAAGGGGACGTTTAATTCCTTACCTAAATTAGCCAGTTGAGTTTGGGGATTTATTTGCACTTGTTTATTCATGGGTTAATTTTAGAGGCTTATACAGAGATTGTGAAATCAACCTAGAATAGTCCACTATGGCCTTTACCTTATCTGGCGCAGATGTATGCCAGCCCACTCTTCCAACCCCTATTCCTGATCCGTATTGGGTTGCTTTTTCATCCTCTGCAGCAAAGCTCATTGGCTTAGAGGTAGACGATAGTGGTTTACCTCAGGATCCAACATGGTTGGGGTTATTGGCGGGCAACCAACTGGTCGCAAATAATCAGCATTTTTTAAATCCTATTGCAACAGCCTATAGCGGGCATCAATTTGGTGTCTGGGCTGGCCAACTCGGTGATGGCAGGGCAATACTTCTGGGGGATATTGCTGGGCAGGAATTGCAGCTAAAGGGTGCAGGAAAGACGCATTATTCTCGCATGGGTGATGGCAGAGCAGTGCTTAGATCGTCTATTCGAGAGTATTTATGTAGCGAAGCAATGCACTCGCTTGGAATTCCAACTACGCGAGCCTTATCGGTGGTTGGCTCTGACCTACCTATACGTCGAGAAACATCAGAAACGGCAGCTGTCTGCGCTCGTCTTGCCCCCAGTTTTATTCGTATCGGTCATTTCGAGCATTTCAGCACACAACAAAATATTGCTCGCCTAAAAGAGCTTGCTGATTTGGTGATGAAAAATCACTACCCCGAGTGCATGAATGCCGAATCACCCTATTTAGATTTAGTTAAGAAAATCTCCGCACGCAATGCCAGCTTGGTAGCCCAGTGGCAAGCAGTAGGTTTTTGCCATGGCGTTCTCAATAGCGACAATATTAGTGCCTTAGGCTTGACCATGGACTATGGTCCATTTGGCTTTATGGATTACTTTCAAATTGATCATATCTGCAACCATAGCGACCAAGCTGGTAGGTATTCCTATCATCGGCAACCCCAAATTATGCATTGGAATATAGCTTGCCTCGCTAGCGCCATGCTGCCACTGCTGGAGCTTCAAGAAGAATCTGAAACAGCGATGAATTTACTTCGTTCGGCTTTAGATGAGTTTTCAGATGTATATACCCAACAATGGCAGGCACTGTTTAGGCAAAAGTTGGGGTTTAAAACTACCCAAGAGGACGATATGAAATTGCTCGAGCGCTTGTTGCAGTTATTGCATGACTCGCGAGTTGACTTCACATCGTTTTTTAGGGGTCTGGGAAATATCCTCACCCATGAGTCTGTAGAGAAGATTTTATTGCGAAATCACTTTGTGAATCGTGAACTAATAGATAAATGGTTTACTGATTATGTTTTACGCCTGAAGTCAGAAAATAGTATTGATGAAGAGCGAAAACTGTTCATCAATAAGGTTAATCCTAAATTCATACTGCGCAATCATTTGGCCCAAAGAGCTATCGAGCTTGCACAGCGCAAAGATTTTTCAGAAGTACAGAAATTAAATGCAATCTTGAGTAAGCCTTTTGACGAGCAGTTGGAGTATGCCGAATATGCAGACCCTCCGACCCCTGATTTACGAGCAATTGAGGTAAGTTGCTCCTCATAATTTTTCAGCTTAAGAAGACCCTAAAGGATAAATATGAAAAAAACAGATCAAGAATATAAAGAGATGCTGAGTGATGTTGAATACAGTGTTACTCGTGAGGCTGCCACTGAGCGACCATTTTCTGGAAAGTATTGGGATCATTGGGATCAAGGTAAGTACAAATGTATTTGCTGTAATACCCCCCTCTTTCAATCACAGACCAAGTTTGATGCAGGTTGTGGTTGGCCTAGCTATAGCGCGCCAGAGGAAGAATCCGCAATCAAGGAGATTCGAGATACTAGTCATGGGATGCTTCGTACTGAAGTTCGCTGCTCCAATTGTGATGCTCATCTCGGGCATGTATTTGATGATGGCCCCGCTCCTACGGGCTTAAGATATTGCATCAACTCAGCCTCCTTGAGTTTTGAGCCTAGTGAGAATGCCGCTCCGAATCTCAAAGCTTAATTTGAAATAGCAGGATAATCCCCCTATGAAATTTTTATTTGATCTATTCCCAATTATTCTGTTCTTTATCGCCTTTAAATTTGGCGATATTTATACCGCCACTATTGTTGCCATGGTCGCAACCATTGGTCAAATTCTCTGGGTTTATTATCGCCATCGAAAAATAGATGCCATGCAATGGGTTAGCTTAGTCATGATCCTTGTCTTTGGTAGCCTGACTATTTTCCTTCATGACAAAACATTCATCCAACTCAAACCCACTGCCTTATATTGGCTTTTTTCCTCTGTCTTATTCATCAGCTCTGAATTTTTTCAAAAAAATTGGATTCAAGTTTTTATGGGCAAGCAAGTAACCCTAAAAGAGAAAAATTCTCATACCGTATGGCGTCATTTAAATAGGGCTTGGGCAGCATTCTTCTTCATCATGGGTGGACTCAATCTTTATATCGCTTTTGAATATTCAGAAGAAACATGGGTCAACTTTAAGCTCTTTGGAAGTACGGGCCTGTTAGTTATCTTTGTCATCATTCAGGGCATTTGGTTAAGCCGTCATATGGAGCAACCAGCCGAGTGAGCATTAATCAAAAAAGAATTGCCTTATTTGAAGAGGATCTACTTAAGGCATTTACTGTTAAGCATCTTCACATTGATGATGAAAGTTACCTGCATGCAGGACATGCTGGCGCAGCCACCGGAGGCGGCCATTTTAAAGTGATCCTAGTTGCCCCAGAATTTGCTGGCTTAAACTTGGTGGCACGGCATCGGGCTATTTATGCCGCCTTAAATCAACATATCCCCACGGAAATTCACGCCCTAACAATATCTGCCCTTACTCCTGAAGAGTATTGGGCCTGATAGTGTTTTAATATAGCTATAAATCC
Source organism: Polynucleobacter sp. AP-Latsch-80-C2 (assembly GCF_018882185.1). GTDB lineage: Bacteria > Pseudomonadota > Gammaproteobacteria > Burkholderiales > Burkholderiaceae > Polynucleobacter. The sequence continues at coordinate 105,871 of NZ_JACVOY010000009.1, forward strand.
ACATTTTTATCTTTATCAAAATCCAAATTATGCTCAAGACTAGCCACATTATTCCCCTCAGTATTTTTAGTGCCTATCTCCTTTCTTGCAATGCTTTTGCGCAAAATGCGGCAATCGTTAATGGCAAACCCATTCCTAAGGCCCAGCTAGACAAGTTAGTGCAAAAATCAAAGCAGCCAGATAGCCCCCAGGTTCGAGAGCAAGCGCGCGAGATGCTTGTGACACGTGAACTCATCTTGCAAGAAGCGGATAAGCGTGGAGTCATTCAAAAAGAATCCGTTAGAGATCAGTTGGAGCAATCTCGCATGGGTGTATTGATCGCTGCAGTTTTTGAGGATTATGTCGACAAAGAAGGCGTTGCAGAGTCTGATCTCAAAGCTGCTTACGAGTCCGTAAAGACTCAATACACCGGCAAGGAATATCACGTTGAACATATATTGGTAGAAAAAGAATCTGATGCCAAAGCCATTACAGCACAATTAAAAGCCGGTGGAAACTTCGAAGAAATTGCAAAAGCGAAATCTAAGGATCCTGGCTCCGCTCCTAATGGTGGCGATTTAGGATGGGTTACCGATAAAGCTTTAGTCCCAGAATTTTCTAAAGCCATGGTTCAGCTAAAGAATGGTCAGGTAACCGATAAGCCTGTGAAGTCACAATTTGGCTGGCACGTCATTAAGATGGTCGACGTACGCGATGTCAAAGCGCCGAGCATGGATGAAATCAAAGATCAGTTAAAGCAAATGATCATGTCAGATCAAAACTGGCAAAAAGCAAAATTCTCTGAAATGATGCAAAAGCTTCGCACAAAGGCGAAGATCCAGTAAGTTTTCATAGATTTATCTAGCGGGATAACGGCGAGGACGTAATTTCTGAATCGCCATTCCCGCTAGTCCACAGGCAAATGCCGAGACAACAAAGACGTCTCTAGGTTGCGAGGCTTCCCAAATCCAGCCCGCAAAAAGCCCGCCTAAAGTTCCACCAAATCCATATGAGACGGTTGCCATGAGTGCCTGCCCCCTTGCCTGCAATGGGCCTGTAAACCAACGCTGCAATAATTTAGTAGCGGCACTATGATGGGCTGCAAAGGTTCCTGCATGTAAAAGCTGAGCAATAATCAATATTGCTGTAAATGGCAAAAACGCCATCAACGCAAATCGAATAACGCCAATGCCAAATGATGCTTGGAGCACTACTTCAGGATCTACCCTGCTTAATACTTTGCTTTGGAAGTAGAAAAATAGGACTTCAGCAGAAACACCAAGAGCCCAAAAAAGGCCGATTTGCAATTTATCGTATCCAAGATTGGCTAAATAAAGTGAATAGAAAACATAGAGAGCAGCATGTGCAAATTGCATAAAGAACCCGGATAGTAAAAACCACCGTACATCAGGATTAAACAAAACCACAAGAAGCTCGCCCTTGACCATCTTACGGCGCTCCATCTTTGGCTCATGCAATAAAAAAGTAACTAACGCCAAAGTAATTAATACGACTGTTCCTACTAGTGGATAGAGTTCGATGCCTTTGCGCTGAAATAGTTCGCCAGCACAGAGCACCATGGCAATAAATCCAATGGAGCCCCAGAGTCTCAAACGACCATAGCGCTTATCAAAGGAATTGTCTTTAAAGAGCGCATGAACGGTGGCGGACTCACCCAGTGGCATCAGGCTGCTTAAGATGGTGTGAAGCACAAACATCCAAATAAAGAATCCGATATAACTGTACAAAAAATAGATCGTTGTAAATACTAGGGCCGCAAGGCATGCACAGAATCGAATAATTCCGATGCGATTAGATAAATAGTCAGAAAGCCACCCCCAGGAAAAAGGGCCAATAATTCGGGTGATTTGTAGCATTGACATTAGTACAGCAATCTCAATAACTGAAAAACCTCGGTCTAAAAAAAATAGACTGGCATACGGCGAAACGAGCCCCACATAAGCAAAGTACAAAAAGAAAAAGGACCCGAAGGCCCAGCGAACCATTGTCGTCATTTCAGTTGAAATCGTTAGTCAGTTTTGTTGCCAGGTCTTGCGGCAGGAATTGGCGCTACTGATAAAGAAACATCACCGCATTGAGCGCGATGGCGTAATGCATGATCCATGAGCACTAGAGCAAGCATTGCTTCGGCAATGGGGGTTGCGCGAATACCGACACAAGGATCATGTCGCCCTTTTGTCTGCACACTAATTGGCTTGCCATCTAAGTCAATCGATTGCTTAGCAGTATGAATACTAGAAGTAGGTTTGATCGCTATTGAGACGAGGATATCCTGCCCTGTACTGATGCCCCCTAAAGTTCCGCCAGCATTATTGCTTGCAAAGCCATTCGGGAAAAGTTCATCGCCATGTTCGCTACCGCGTTGAGCAACGGATTTAAATCCAGCGCCGATCTCAATGCCCTTAACGGCATTAATGCCCATCATGGCATGAGCGATATCCGCATCTAATTTATCAAAAAGCGGCTCACCTAAGCCAATTGGGACATTACGAGCGCGCACTTCAATTCGCGCTCCACAGGAGTCCCCTGCTTTTCGCAATTCATCCATATAGGACTCAAGCTGGGGGATGATTTCTGCGTTAGCAGCAAAAAAAGGATTTTGTTCAATTTGAGCAAGATCTTGAAATGGGATCTCGATTTCGCCAAGTTGACTCATGTAGCCATAAAACTCTGTGCCATACTTTTCATGGAGCCATTTTTTTGCAATGGCGGCTGCAGCTACGACTGGAGCCGTGAGACGAGCGGATGAGCGGCCACCACCACGTGGATCACGGAGCCCATACTTATGATGATAGGCATAGTCAGCATGACCAGGCCTGAAAGTTTGCAGAATATCGCCGTAGTCTTGGCTGCGATGATCCGTATTGCGAATAAGAAGACTAATTGGCGCGCCGGTGGTTTTACCCTCAAAGATTCCAGACAAGATCTCAACCTTGTCCTCTTCTTTGCGTTGAGTGACGTGTCGAGAGGTTCCTGGCTTACGGCGATCTAGATCAATCTGAAGATCGGCCTCTGAAAGTTGCATGCCCGGTGGGCAGCCATCAACCACGGCACCAATTGCTGGACCATGGGACTCACCAAAGGTGGTGACGGTAAAAAGGAGGCCTAAAGTATTTCCTGACATGTCGTCATTATGTCATTTGTCGCGAATTTCAGGCTAGAGCTGCTTAACTGGGGGCTTTTTCAGTATCTTCTGGCCAATCACGAATATAGGCCTTTAGCATGGTATTTTCGAAATCTTGGGCTTCCACGACGGATTTAGCAACGTCATAAAAAGAGATCACACCCATCAGCATTTTTTGGTCAACCACAGGAAGGTATCGAGCATGATCAACGAGCATCATCCGACGAACTTCATCAATTTCAGTTTCCATATTGCATGTCAGGGGTCTTAGATTCATGACAGACTGCACCTGCAAACCATCCAATTTTCCATGATGTTTGGCTAAGGCTGAAATGACCTCACGGAAAGTCAAAATCCCAACTAACTTGTCATACTCCATTACTACCAAGGAGCCAATGTCATGCTCACTCATGACCAGAACGGCAGTTTGCAATGCTGTCTCAGGAGCAACAGTAAATAATGTGCTGCCTTTAACGCGCAAAATGTCACGAACTTTCATTTGGTCTCCGTAATTAATCCTTCTATGACTTCAATATATCCCTAAGACTTCTTTGAATCAAGGGTTAACGGACCCCATTTAGTAACGAATAACCCTAATAACTCCAGACCGAATCCCTGGCAGATTAGATACTAGGACAGCCCCAGCAAGAGTAATCCACCATGTGAGGTAAATCCAAATAAGAGCCAATGGAAAAATGGCAAAGGCTCCGTACACCGTTTTATAGAACGCTGTATGCGTCAGAAAAAGAGCGAATCCAAATTTCATCATTTCAAATGTCAATGCAGCAAAAAACCCACCCGCAAAGGCATCTGACCAAAGAATTTTGGTGTACGGGAGAATTTTATAAACCACTGCATATACGGCTATAGTCAAAAATATTGGAGCAATGGTGGCAACCAATTTAAACCCCAGAGAGACAGCTTTAATCCAGCCTTCTGAAGCGCTAAATAGGACTCCACTGAGATAGATGCCTAAGCCAAGCAAGATGGGTCCCAAAATAGTTGCTGCGCCATAAATCAAGAATTTTTTCTGCAATGGGCGTTTTTCTTTGATTTTGAATATTTGGTTGAAAGCCCCCTCAATAACGGCGAGGGTCATGATGGTGGTGACTACCAAACTCGCTAAGCCAATAAAGGTTAACCCCCTAGCCTTTGATGAAAACTGATCTAAGTAAACAAATACCTGTTGATTAATGCCGCCGGGCATATAGGTATCCAGTAACCAATAGCGAAAGGCGTTCTTAATTTGAATGACGCTAGGCAAATAGCCAATTAAGATTGTGGCTAGCGTAACCATGGGCACCAAAGACAAAGTGGTTGTAAAGGCCAAACTAGCGGCAATTTGCTTTAGGTTTTGGCCACGGTTGCGGTCCCAGATCTCTTTACCAAGAGAGAGCCATAATTGGGGGTTACGAATAAGGCGCATCGCCGTATCATAAGAGATCATATGAGCCAACACGATATTTTAGTTTTGTACTACTCCCGCTCTGGTGCAACCAGGGACTTAGCGCGCTGCATTGCCGAAGGCATAGAATCCGTACCCGGCATAAATGCCCGCCTTAGAACAGTTCCCCCCATTTCTGCCGTCAGCGAAGCAACAGAAGCTCCTGTTCCTGCCGAAGGGCCCCCTTATGCTGAATTAAGAGACCTTCAGGATTGCATTGGCCTAGCCCTGGGTTCGCCAACGCGCTTTGGAAATATGGCTGCCCCAATGAAATACTTTTGGGACTGTAGTTCCTCGGAGTGGTTGGCTGGTGCGCTGATTGGAAAGCCTGCTTGCGTTTTTACAAGCGCTGGCAGTATGCATGGCGGTCAAGAAAGCACCCTTCTCACGATGATGATTCCATTACTGCACCATGGAATGCTGATACTCGGCCTCCCCTATAGTGAGGCTGACCTGATGACTACAAAGACAGGCGGGAGTCCTTATGGTGTTAGTCACCATGCTCATTCCCATGGTAATGAGGCGATTAGCCCTGAAGAGCAGCGTTTAGCGAAAGCTCAGGGTAAGCGTTTGGCTCAAACTGCATTACTTCTCAATCAATCTTAAGAGCAGCCTATACGGATATGTACAAAAAGTGGCTTCAAAAAAATCCCTCTCAATTATTAGCCACAGCTGCTTTTATTGACCTGTTCATTCTTTGCGTTTGCTGGGAGTGGTTTATCTCGCCCTTACGCCCAGATGGATCATGGCTCATTTTGAAAGGTATACCCCTACTATTTGCTATCCCCGGCATCTGGAAAGGAAGGGTTTACACCATGCAGTGGGCCTCTATGATGATTCTCTTGTATGTAACTGAGGGATTAGTGCGCATCTTAGAGCCTGGGGCAAATTTTTGGCTCGCATTAATTGAAACAATTCTGGCAACTATTGGATTCGTTTGCTTGCTGATGTATCTCAAGCCCATAAAAAAAGAAGCGAAAGTCAAAAAGAAAATGCAGGTGGTGGAATGAAATCAGGTCTCCTTTCGCAACTAGAGTCTGTATTGAATAAAAAATACATTCTGTCTGATGATGAATCTAAAGCTCCCTACCTTACAGATTGGCGTAAGCGTTATACCGGTAAAGCTCTTGCAGTTGTTCTACCTGCTAATGCAAATGAGGTAGCGCAAATTATGAAGATCTGTGCAGCTACAAGTACTGCCGTTATTCCGCAGGGAGGCCACACCGGCTTTTGTGGAGGAGCTACTCCAGACTCTAGTGGCAATCAAATCATTATCAATCTCAAACGTATGAATCAAGTCCGTGAGATTGATATTGCCAATCAAACCATCAGTCTTGAGGCAGGCTGTATCTTGCAAGTAGTGCAAGAAAAAGCTGCTGAGCAAGGTTTTTTATTTCCACTGAGTCTAGGTGCTGAGGGTAGCTGCATGATTGGCGGTAACTTAGCAACAAATGCAGGCGGTACCAATGTCCTGCGTTATGGCAATACCCGAGATTTATGTCTTGGCTTGGAAGTAGTCACGGCCCAAGGCGAGATATGGAATGGCATGAAGGGTTTACGCAAAGACAATACCGGTTATGACTTGCGCGATTTATTTGTAGGCTCAGAAGGTACTCTTGGAATTATTACTGCTGCAGTCATGAAGTTATATCCATTGCCGATTTCACAATGGACCACACTGGTTGCCACTCAAGATATTGCCTCCACCATTGCCCTCCTAAATTTATTTCAGAAACGCGCTACCTCCCTACTCACCGGTTTTGAAATGATGACTTCGGAATCATTGGCGCTGAACCAAAAACATTTCCCCCACATGGCAAACCCATTACAGGGAAATCCCCCCAACACAATTTTGATTGAGCTCTCCGATCACGAGAGTGAAGAGCATGTAAAGCAGTTGCTTGAAACGATTCTTGAAGAGGCGTTTGAATCGGGATTAATATCCGATGCCGTCATCGCTACCAATCTGAGTCAGGCTAATAGCTTTTGGCAAATGCGTGAACACATTACTCTGGCGCAAGCGGAGGAAGGTGCTAATTTAAAACACGATATTACTATCCCCCTTTCAGCTTTGGATGACTTTATTAGCCAAACCGATGCTCTCCTCAGGGCACGCTACCCCGGAGTTCGAATAATCAATTTTGGGCATTTGGGCGATGGCAACCTTCACTACAACATTGCGCCCCCTCCAGGAATTGACTTTAAGGCCTTTAATTTGGCCAATGAAAAGCCGGTTCATGAGCTGGTCTATGCCCAAGTTGAGCGCTGTAAGGGCTCTATTTCAGCAGAACATGGGGTTGGGCAGCTCAAATTAGATGGCTTAAGGGCTCATAAGGGAGAAGTAGCTCACGACCTCATGAAGGCCATTAAAAAGGCTCTAGACCCGCAAAATATCCTGAACCCCCATAAAGTGGTCTCAATTTAAGAATTTTTGTTAAATATTTTGTATTTCCTGTCATCTCAAGCCAATTGAATTGCGTTGTATGGACATGGAGGTGACATATATGTCTACAAGACTCAAACGTTGGGCCCGTGCAATTCAACAAATCGACCTTTCAAAGCGCGCTGATCCTGAGGTAGCCATTGGCTATTTGGATAGCAAGTACCGCGATATTGCTTGGAGATATATTCGAATCCTAGGCTTTGAACGAACCATCAGCTTCATGGCTAGCAACAATTTCCACCCAGAATAATGCTTGAAAAACCCTAAATAATTGATTTATTTAGGGTTTTTTGCTTCTTTACTCTAAAAACCTAGGTTGCCAAGAGAATTGCAGTCAGAGCTCAACCGATATCGATGAACAAAAAGCCATCGTTGACTTTTCTGATGTGTAGAAATAGCTAAAAATTGCTGAAACAGGCAAGAGCAGCATTCCTGAGACTAGCTTGAACCAGTCATACGTAGCACTCTGCTTCCCAGCAGGCGTAGGCTCCACAACTGAATAATCCCCCAAGCTCACTAGGCAACTCTTTTAGGTTCATTGCCAATAGCATGGCATTCAGGGATTTAGCATCTCAATAGCAAAATTATTGACTGGGCCAATAAGGCCGTTCAGCCAAACAGTCCGAGCCTAGTGAGAAAAGAGTATCAAACATTCCCAATCAATCTGGCACCGTTCTTTGGACATAAATAAGTTATCCAAACTGTCACAATCACTTGATCCAGTTGAAAAGAACTCGTAGGATCAAAGAGTTGGAGTCAAAATCCTACAACTTACCATCGGAGAGAAGAATGAGTCAAAAGAAATTGGTTAAAGAGTTAATGAAGAAGCTAGATAAGCTTGAGTCAGATAGAGAAAAACTGATTGATAAACTTGCTAAGGCTCTGGATAAGTTAGAGAAGAAAGTGGCCCAAAAGACTGCCACAAAAACCCCGGCCAAAAAAGCAACGGCAAAGAAAGCTCCCGCTAAAAAAGTTGCGCGCAAGAAGACTGCCTCCAAGAAAGTTGCGACTAAGCAAGTACCCTCAGCACCCACTCAAACTCCAGTAACTGGTAGCTAATTACCCATGGGTAAAAAATCACAGCCAAGCAATCATGATAATGACTATGATGCAAAGCTACGACTTCTACAAATTGAACTTGTAAAACTTCAGCGCCAAATCATTTCAAGCGGATCTCGACTCTTAATTATCCTTGAGGGTCGCGATACTGCCGGCAAGGATGGGACGATTAAAAGCATCGTCGCGCACTTAAGTCCCCGAGAGAGCCATGTTGTTGCGCTGAGTAAGCCAACTGAACGCGAGGAAGGCGAATGGTATTTTCAGCGCTATATAGCGGAGCTACCATCATCTGGAGAAATCGTTATATTTAACCGCAGCTGGTACAACCGGGCTGGAGTTGAAAAGGTCATGGGCTTTTGTACCGATACCCAATACAAGCAATTTATTGATACGGTAAATGAATTCGAAAGCTTAATCATTGGTTCTGGAATTCAATTATTTAAATACTATTTAGACATTAATAAAGCTGAACAAGCGGCTCGCCTAAAATCTCGCGAAACAGATCCTCTCAAGCAATGGAAAATTAGCCCAATTGATGAGCAAGCTCAAAAGAAATGGAATGACTATAGTCAGGCTCGAGATGTAATGCTTAAAAAGACTAGTTCGAAAGCAGCACCTTGGACAGTCATCGATGCTAACGATAAAAAATCAACGCACTTAAACTTGATCCGAGACCTTCTATCAAGGATTAAATACCCCGGTCGCGATACAAATTTATTAACTATCGATTCAAATGTGGTGATGCCTTGTCCGCCACTGGGAAAAAAATTACCAAAGCTAGCACCTTAAATTTTTAACTAAAAAATGTTCTTGCGTCTTCAATAAGCTCACCGGGCAATTCTTCAGGAATATAGTGGCCGCATGGCAAGGTCTTACCTGAGACCTGATTAGCTACCCTCTTCCAGTCATTTATAGGATCAAAGCATTTATTGACTAGTCCATGCTCACCCCAGAGCACTCGAACTGGCATCTCAAGTTTCTTACCTAAATCCCTGTCGAATCGATCATGTTCTAAGTCGATAGTAGCGGCAGCGCGATAGTCTTCGCACATAGCGTGCATGCCCTGAGGATTACTTGCTCCCGCAAGATATTCTGACCATCTATCAAGGGTAAATATTCCAGTGCCTGCATGACGACCCATATGGTTCTTTAGCCAATACTCAGGATTTGCACCAATCATGGTTTCTGGCACAGGTTCAGGTTGAATTAAAAAGAACCAATGCCAGTATCCTTTGGCAAATTGCATTGTGGTGTTCTCATACATCGTCAGCGTTGGAGATATATCAAGAACCATCAAACGTAAAACACTTTCCGGAAAATCGGCTGCTAAGCGGTGTGAAACTCTACCGCCACGATCATGGCCTAGTAAGAAAAATTGATTAAAGCCTAGAGACTTCATTAATGCATGTTGATCAGCAGCCATAGATCTTTTGGAATAGGTCGAATGATCTGCCTTGCCATGTGGTTTAGATGATTGTCCATATCCACGAAGATCAGCGGCAACTACCGTGAAATCTTGCGCTAAGCCAGGTGCAACCTGATGCCAAATTGCTTTAGTTTGGGGAAAACCGTGAAGCAATAACAAGGCGGGACCTGATCCACCAATTTGGTAAGCAATCTCAATGACACCATCATTTGATGGGATGCTTATTTTCTTTTGCTCAAAACCAGGGAAATTCACAGCCATTAATGGGACCTCGAAGATAATTATCTTGCAGCTGCGGCCTGGATTTGGGGAATAGTGACATAACCTTTGCCATCCGAATCGAGATAGCTAAAGTGCTCATAAATACGCGGCATGCATCCTTTAGCCTCTTCCTTAGTGAGCCTGCCATCATGATTTTTGTCACAAATTGCAAAACGGTCAGCAATTTCTTTATTGCGTGCTGAATTATCTGCTTGAGCTGATGCACATAAAAATAATCCAATCACTATATAAAAAAGGCTCTTCGCTAATGAGATCATAGCTACTATTTAGCTGAAGTTGGGGTTGGATTAGCAGAAACTTCTAAGGCTACACGCACTGCTTTTTGAGCCATGGCTACAAATGCATCTACTGAGCCAGAGGCAGTTCTAAAAGATTCCCCTTGTACGGTAATCAAACCTTCTCCAAGAATCTCATTAGTTCTACTATCTGTAATCTTATTTTCTACAACTAAAGCAGGCGTCTTTGAGTTAACACCACCCGCAAAGGCAGCAGCATTTAATGCAAGCCCAATCGGTGTGAAGTTCCAAGGCTGCAAGCTATCTGTAGAACTTTCAGCACCAGTAATACCTACAGAAACGCGCACTACACCAGGACCAGGTTGTGAAACAATTTTAATATTGCCTCGTGCATTAACGGCCTCAACCATAGATGCCTGTAAAGCTGCTTTTGCTTTAGCAATGGATTCAGGGCTCACCTGAGTGGTGGCATTCTGATTTAAATAAATTGGATCCAAAATAACAGCGTTATAAGTACCCGGACTAACACCCTCTCTACGATAGCGCCATACACGGGTATCTGCTTCAATGGTATAGGTAGGAACTAAGAGAGAATAGTTTGGCAGGAAGCCAGATCTTGGCATTGGCTCCGATGCCAGTTTTGGGGTATTGCTACAAGCAGCAAGGATGGCAGCAAAAGAAATAATTGCTGCATAAAGACCGATTTTTTTCATATTAAATTCCGTTTAATGAAATGTTCAATTAGCTGTGGGGTAAATGGTTAGAGAACATTATAAGGCTATTTCTACTAAGGGGATACAAGCGTCGCTGTCTTTTATATTAGTCAGAGGGACAAGGCAATATTCCACCTGTCTTTTGATGAATTTTGGTCTTACACTCTGCGGAGGATGAAGATCCTGCATTTTGGTAAGTAGCAGGACTAATTGTTGCTGTAGTTGAGGTTAATTCCCTGGGATCAATATTTTTAGGAGCCTCTACTTTTGCAGGGGTCAACCCTGCGGCCACATAGAAGGCCTTATCAGATCCCGGGCAAGGCAATAGCGCCCCGGTCTTCGGATTAATAATAGGTTTGCATTGGGGGTCCGCTTCTAGGCGCGCCTCTAGCTTTGCTACAGAACACGCAGAAATCACTAGGCAGATCGCTAAGGCTAAATAAGGGGAATAGGCGAAGAATTTCATCCAACTATTCTATGGGAATCAGATGTCAGGATGTTGAATGCAGGACTTAAGTTTGGTGCTCATAAGAGAGTATTGGCCTGCCCAGCACGATTCGAACGTGCGACCTACGCCTTAGAAGCTTTAAAAATGAGCTAAATCAATAGCTTAGACAATGGCATAAGCCCAGCTAGATCAGGTATTCGATACACACCGAGATCTGCGGATTTAGGTGGAACTGACTATGTGGTGTGTGGCATCTGCAGGCTGAGGGTCGGTTAAACCGACACTAAATCGGGCGACCCCACAGCAAGCCTTGGCAAACCATTTTTACTATGCCTCTCGTCCCCACGAACAAGGAAACTTATAAAGCACAAAGATTGGCAAAACCACCGCATTTTGGTGTGATTTTGCACATTAGCTATTTTGATGGGGCTTAGCGTAAATCAGGCAGGGGATGAAATTTCGAGCGGCGCAAAAAACTACGCGGCTAGATATTTGCACGAGCAGCTGAAATCTGCTGTTGGGCTCGTTTAATCTTTTGTCGATTACGCTCTGCCTTTAATGCCTTACTAGCAGCGTCTTTCTGATTTTGTAAGCTAGCCACCCTAGCCTGCTCGGGTGTTTGCGGCGGCTTAGCTTTAATTGAAGAAATAACCTCATCAATCATTTGATACCCCCTGCTTTCACGGGTAACAATGGATGGGGTGCTAGCTAGACTATCCATCCCAAATTGATATTGCAAGATTAATCTAGCGTGAATTGGATTTGTGGCAAAAACAGCCGTATTTACTAGCTGACCCTTGATCCTTAGATAAGCTTGATATTTGTTCATGCAAGTATTTAGCCAGTCTTATTTTGACTGACTAAAACTAAAGGCGCCTAATGCGCCTTTAGAGTGAAATGGGTATCAGTAATTGAGCTACTCATGCGTAATCAAACCATCACTAGTAATCTCTATAAAACGATGGTCCTCAAATGCTTTCGCAACAGCAGATAAGTTCGCTTGCAACAGATTCTCTAAATTGCGATTGGATATATTGCCAGTAGAAATTAACAGTAAAGCAGGTTCGCCGTTTAACAAAAAAGCCTGTACAAAGTCATCGTCTTTGGTGACTACAACTCGAGCTTCTTTAATAGCGCAAGCAATGACATCTTTATCTGGAGTTGCATTTTTGAGAGGTAGATCAGAGGTATGAATAGCATCATGTCCTTGAGCCTCCAACCAACCAACAAATCGCTTTGGCAGTTGGGCGTCTACTAAAAACTTCATGCCACCAAACGCTCAAATCGTTTAACATGACTTAATCTTGCAGCATAGGCAAGAGACGCCAAAATATCTTCTTTGTTAAGGTCTGGATAGTCAGCCAAAATCTCTTCGGTACTCATGCCGCTAGCCAGCCACTCTAAAACATTTTCTACGGGGTAACGCAAGCCGCGAATACAGGGCTTGCCATGGCAAATAACCGGATCAACAGTGATTAAATTAGCCATTTGAATCTCCTTTCGCATCATAATTTGGCTTGTTAAAGCATGGGTAGATTTTATACTGCTAGACCAAAAATTAGCATCTTTTCTTTAGAGCAATACTGCTATTGCTCTAAAGACCCCTTATAGCTGCCTCTTAAAGCCACTGCCAAGACTAGAGCTCGCTAACTCAATCTGGGGATCTAAATCCCCTGCTTCCACAGCAACCTTAACTGTTTCTAGTGCCTTAATTAAGTCCTCGGCACTATCAACTTGAATACTGGGCTTGCCTTTGGCCAATTCAATTGTGCAAGCTCCATATCTAATGGAAACGCAGACTTTGCCCTCCTCTGTTTGAAACCACCACGGCTTAATGCGCTTTGGCATCTCTACTTGCTTACGAAGTCCTGTTTCACGATCTTTAACGGTCTTGTACTTCATTAGTACAAAAGGGGTTCCCGACATCTGCCCTTTAGCCAACTGGATCTGCTCCCATAATCGACTTGAAAGTTTATTCCTTCGAATCACAATCGCTGGTTGATGAACCGGCTTCTTGAGAGCCACTAGTTTTAATGCGGTCAATGCGCTCATATTCCCTCCTATAAATGAAAGAGCCATTTCAATTTATTTTCGGAATAAGGAATTGGACAACCTCTTTTTTATTTTGGCTAATTTTGAGCCAGAAATTAATGGGTTTTCTTAACAAGAGCTAAATACTTTTGCGAGTTGCTGTGTTTCAAAGTGCGGTCGCAAATAGATAAAGAAGTTACTGGTAGTGAGTTACTAGTTACTCGAGTGGCAAATGAGTAGCTCTGACTAGCAACACGACTTAGTGACTATCTCTTTGAGATCTGCAACTGAACTCAAAGCAACATCTTTTTGGATCTACTCCTCTAGCAACCAAGCTACGAAAGCAACAGTGAATCGCTACCAATATCTTAGACACTTCCCAACCTCGCTTGGTACTGCTCTTCAAATCTTACCGGAGAAAGTCCATTGTTGTAACTATGGCGTCTAACCGGGTTGTAAAACATTTCGATGTAATCAAAAATATCTTCTCTTGCTTTTGCTCTGCTGGCATAGGTTTTACGTTTAATCCGCTCCCGCTTGAGTAGTTGGAAAAAGCTCTCCACTACGGCATTGTCATAGCAGTTTCCGCGCCGACTCATGCTTTGTTTGAGGTTATGTTCTTTTAAGAACGCTTGCCACTCGTAACTAGAAAATTGACTGCCTTGATCCGAGTGGATCATCACTGTCTGCTTGGGTTTTCGTTTCCATAAAGCCATCAGCAAGGCGCTGACCACCAACTCCTTATCCATTTGACCTTGCATCGACCAGCCTACAATCTGGCGGGAGAATAAATCCAAGACCACCGCCAAGTACAGCCAACCCTCATGCGTGCGGATATAAGTAATGTCCGTTACCCAGGTCTCATTAGGTTCTAAAACATCAAACTGCTGACCCAAGTGATTGGGGGCTGCCACATGAGGCTTACCAGTATGGTGCCGTGGTTTACGCTTGTAGCCTGTTTGGGAACGCAGGCCCTGTGCCTTCATCAATCGATACACCCGTTGCTCTCCACAAGCAATCCCCAGATCTTGCAGGTCATCATGGATCTTGCGATAACCATAGATGGTGCCGCTTGCCAGCCACGCTTGCTTAATCTGGGTCACAATCATTTGGTTCTCACACGCTCGAGACGAGAGTGGCTCTTTAAGCCAGGCGTAATAGC